>NZ_OY781114.1:0-1200000 GCF_963676485.1 uncultured Cohaesibacter sp. | reverse complement strand
GAAAGCGCATAGCCGAAGGCGCGTTTGATCGAGTCAAATGTCATCACCCGATGGGCGAGGCTACCGATCAGGATGGCATAGACCACCGCAAAGGCACCCACTTCAGACGGCGTGAAAATACCGCCGCGGATGGAGACGATCAGCAATACCGGGAAAAGCAGCGCCCATTTGGCATCCCATGCCGCCCGGCCCACTTCGCCAAGGGTTGGCTTCTGGGCCGCTTCGATCACATAATTGCGTCTCTTGGCGATCACGAAGGCTGCCACCATCAGGAACAGCATCATCAATAGGCCCGGTACTACACCAGCCAGGAACAACCTGCCGATGGAAACCTGTCCCACATAGCCGTAGAGAATAAGGCCGATGGAGGGAGGAATGGTTGCGGTGATAAGAGAGGAAAGGGCAATGACTGATGCCGTGTAGCCCTTCGAATAGCGGTTGGCCAGCATCTGTGGCCCAAGCACGCGTGCCTCCATGGCAGCGTCCGCCACAGCCGAACCGGAAACCCCGCCCATCAGGGTCGAGAGGAAAATAGACACCAGCGCCAAACCACCGGACATCCAGCCCAGCGTGGCCTTGGAAAAGCGGAACAGGCGGTCTGTGATGTCGCTTTCATTCATCAGGTGTCCGGCCAGCACGAAGAAAGGCACCGCCAGAAGTGGAAAGCTCTGCGATACGGTGGCAATCTTTTGCACGCCGATAGAGATCGGCATGATGTCCGAGGTGAGAAAGAAAACGAAGCCCGAAATGCCGATAGCAAAGGCCACCGGAGCCCCCAGGATCATGAGAGCGGCGAAGATAAGTGCGATCAGTCCCATGAGTCAGCCCTCCACAGCGTCTTGTTGGTTGGCCATTTCATCGACACTCTTGGTGCGGGTGAAGACAAGCCGTTCTGTTTTTTCGCCCGAACGCCACGAAAGAACCGTGTTTGAAAGAATGGAAATGGAGAGCAGGATCGAACCTGCCGGCACCGAAATCGTGACCCATGCATAGGACAATCCCGAATCGCCAAACACGCGCTGCCAGTTGAGGATTGTCAACTTGTAGCCCTCATAGGCCAGCACCAGAAGAAAGGCGATGAAAAGGAAAGCCAGTGCCGTTTCGATCAGACGGCGCGCCGCAAAGGGAAACAGGCGGACCAGAAAGTCGACGCCCAGATGCACGCGCTCGCGCATGGCACGGGTTGCCCCCACAAAGCATAGCCAGATGAACAGCAATTGTGCCAGATCGACCGACCAGATCAGCGGGTATCCGAAGAAGCGCATCACCGCTGCGATAAAGACCAAAAACGTGATCACGGCCAGCAGCACCGCGCCAACAAAAAATTCTATTTTTCCAAGAAACCCCGGCATGACAGCCTCGCTTTTTGTTCATTCTTTCAAGACGGGGACGAAAGAATGATGCGGTTTATCGTTGAGTTGCGCAAGTCTTGGTGACCACCGTGTTGGTGAAAGAGTGCGCTTGAGATTGGGCCGCGTCTGGCGGACTGTCGCAAGGGCCCCCTGCGACAGTCCAGATCCATGCTATTGATTATTCGGCAGCCATGGCGCGCAGCGTGTCGCGCAGATCGCCATAGCCCAGATCGTCATACACCTTGGCGGTTGCTTCCTTGAAAGGTGTGACATCGACTTCGCGAACCTCAACACCCTCATCCTTCAATTGTTTTTCGATGCCTTCGAAGGATTTGAGCGTGCCATAGGAGGCGATGTCACCAGCCTTGAGGGCTTCTTCACGCAGAACGGTCTGCAGATCGGCTGGCAGGCTATCAAACCACATGGCCGAGGTGACCATACCGGTGATCAGATTGATATGGCCGGTCTTGGTGACATATTTGATGACCTCATCGAGCTTGGCGCCAACAATGGCTGGCAGCTGGGCTTCAGCAGCATCGATCACGTTGGCCGAGAGGGCCGAGTAGACTTCACCCCAAGGCATCGGGGTTGGCGTTGCGCCCATGGCAGCAATGGTTCCGGTCCATACAGGAGCACCCGGTGTGCGCATGCGGATGCCATTGAGGTCGGCGGGAACGTTGATTTCCTTGTTGGTGAGCAGATGGCGTTCGCCCTGCCACCAGTTGAAGGAAAGGATCTGGTGACCGGATGAGTCATGCAGCTTCTTGACCCATTCCTCAAACAGATCGGAGGTTACAACCTTGCGGATGCCTTCATAGCCGGAAGCCAGGAAAGGAGCGCCAAGCACGCCCAGTTCTTTCTGGAACACGGCAAGACGACCACCGTCGACAATCACGGCCACAGGAGCACCAGCACGGGCCTGTTCCAGAACGTCTTCATCCGGGCCAAGTTGGGAGTTTGGAAACAGTTTGACTTCGATGCGGCCATCGGATGCGTCCAGTACATTGGCCTGGAAGGCTTCAAGCCCCTTGTAAAGCGGATCGGATGTGGCCAGAGCGGTGTTGATGCTCAGGGTATAGTCGGCAGCCATGGCAGCGGAGCCGAGAAGGCTGGCAACCGCGCCAGCCAGAATAGTTTTGCTGATAGCAGAGAATGACATGTATTCCTCCCAGTCATTGTCGATGGGGATCAACCGTCCCCAGGTTCAAACAGTTCAGGTTTTTCTTGAGCTATTTGCGGCAGATCCTTCAGGATGCGTCGCAAGTGGGACCGCATGGCAGCCTCAGCCGCTGCGGCATCATGGACAGCAATCGCAGCAACGATGGCATTATGCTGCTCGAGCAATGTCGCGGTGTTGTGTTCAACAAGGGAGAGATAGCGCACACGGTCCATCTGAGCCTTCTGGCTTTGCACAACGGACCAGGCACCCATTTTATGGGCCACCTCGGCCAATGTCTGATGGAACAATTCATCCAGCGCGATGAAGGCATCCGGATCGTCCGTCTCGACGGCTCGTTTCTGATGCTCGATCTGACTGGCCAGTTCGCGATCCACTGCCTCGTCATGGGTTTCGGCGACAAGGCGCACAATGTCCGCTTCGATTGCCTCACGCACAAAGCGCGCATCCATTACGGCGTCAGGGGAGATCTTTTTCACAAAGCTACCCCGGTTGGGCAGGATATCGAGCAGACCGTCATTGGCCAGCTTGATGAACGCCTCCCGTACCGGTTGACGCGAAACAGCAAAGGCAGAGGCCCATTCGGCCTCCGACATGCGGCATCCCGGTGTCAGTTGGTTACGGATGATCTGTTGGCGCAAAACCCCGTGGATCTGCGGTGCCACGGGCAAACGCAGATCAATTTCTTTTTGCTCCAACCCATCAAGCAGCGACATAAGCTATCCTCCAATTGCAAACCACCATACCGGCATACTACCATACTTGTCAACCGGCTATGGCTGTGATAAGAATGGTATAACGCGGCAACCAAGCGCAAAGGCATTGGACCATATGTCTATTGCAGCCGTTTCAAAATACACCGGGATAACCGGTCATGCGCCCTTGTCCGCCCGAGCTTGGACTGTTGGGCGCCAAGAACAACATACGGGAGACGGCAAATGCGTCAGACGTGGCGGTGGTTCGGTCCTCAGGATCGAGTTGGGATTGAGGACATGCTTCAGGCCGGAGTGGAAGGAGTGGTCAGCGCCCTGCATCACATTCCAACCGGAGACATCTGGAGCCCGGATGAAATTGCGGCGCGCCAGCAGCTCATCGCGTGCAAAAAGGACGGATCCCCTTCTGGCCTCGCCTGGGAAGTCGTGGAAAGCCTGCCCGTTTCTGAAGACATCAAGCAGCAGAAAGGCAATTGGCACACCCATATCGAAAATTACAAACAGAGCATGCGCCATCTGGCAGACGCAGGGATCAAGGTCATCTGCTATAACTTCATGCCGGTGCTGGACTGGACGCGGACCGATCTGACCTATCGGCTGCAGACCGGGGCCACCTGCATGCGATTCGATCTGATCGACTTTGCGGCCTTTGATCTTTTCATTCTGGAAAGGGCAGGCGCAAAGGAGGATTTCCCCGCCGATGTGATTGAAGAAGCCAAGGTCCGTTTCGAACGCCTTGATGAAGCTGGTCGCGAGCTGTTGGCCGGATCAATCATCTATGGTCTGCCCGGAGATGCCGAAGCGCCCTCCATGGCAAATGTGCGGGCCAACCTCGCCGAATATGACAATATTTCTGAAGAGCAATTGCGCAACCATTTTGTCGCTTTTCTGGAAGAAGTGGCACCTGTCGCCCAGACCCTTGGGTTGCGCCTGTGCTGCCACCCAGATGACCCCCCGTTCGGACTTCTGGGCCTACCGCGGATCATGTCCACCGAGGCAGACTACAAATATATGATGGATGCGGTCGACATTCCGGCCAATGGCATCACGCTCTGCTCCGGCTCACTTGGTGCGCGCCCGGACAACGATCTGCCCGGCATGATGAAACGCCTTGGCGATCGGGTGCATTTTCTGCATTTGCGCAACGTGGCGCTGGAAAGCGACGCGATCAAGGGCTCATTCTATGAAGCCGAACATCTAGGTGGCAATGTGGACATGGTTGCCCTCATGCAAGCGGCTCTGGATGAAGAGGCAAGGCGAAAGAAAGAAGGTCGTGAGGATTGGTCTATCCCCATGCGGCCTGATCATGGTCTTGATATTCTCGATGATCAGAAGCGCAAGGCGCAACCGGGCTATCCTGCCATTGGCCGCCTCAAGGGGTTGGCTGAATTGCGCGGTATCCTGGCGGCTCTTTCATCTCGCTGATGGCAGAAGAGTAAAGCCTATCAACAATATATAATTGGAAAGCAAACTGGGTCGGCTCACTGCCGGCCCTTCTTTTTGTGCACTTGTGCTGTGGAGCCGTTAAACGGCAGCTCGATATCCGTACTAGCCCTGTTGACACCGGCTTGCGACCTGAGGTCTGTTGTCCCTTAAAAACAATAAGTAAGGCAATCAATCCCTCAGCAAGTCAGTCAGAAGGAATAGAGTGGTGACCCCCGTCGAAAATATTGAGCATCTCGAGATCGAGCATCTTGATGTCGGATTTGATATCCCCGCCCGCCCGGGGATGAAGGAAGCCGATATTCAGACCCCTTGTCTTGTTCTGGATCTTGATGCATTGGAAAGGAACATTGCCAAGATGGGGGCCTATATCAAGGCCCATGGCATACGCCATCGCTTGCATGGGAAGATGCATAAATCGGTCGATATAGCGCTGCTACAGATCGAAATGGGAGGGGCCTGCGGCGTTTGTTGCCAGAAGGTCTCAGAAGCGGAAGTCTTCGCCCGCGGCGGTATTTCCGACGTGCTTGTCTCCAATCAGGTGCGCGACCCGCACAAAATCGACAGGCTTGCCAGTTTGCCCAAGCTGGGTGCACGCACCATCGTTTGTGTCGATGCGCTGGACAATGTGGACGAGCTTTCGGAAGCGGCCCGTACTCATGAAACGCAAATCGAATGTCTGGTCGAAGTGGATTGCGGGGCAGGGCGCTGTGGTGTCTCAACCCCTGAAGAGGTCTTGGCGCTGGCCAAGGCCATCAACAAGGCCTACGGCCTCAAATTCTCCGGCCTGCAAGCCTATCAGGGCTCCATGCAGCATTCGCCCGCTTACGCAGATCGCAAAGCCAAGATCGATAGCGCCGTTCAGTTGGTCAAGGCCTGCTTGGCCCAGCTCGAAGAGGAAGGACTTGCTTGCGCCATAGTCGGTGGCGGCGGCACCGGGTCCTATTATTTTGAAGCCACATCGGGCGTTTACAACGAACTGCAATGCGGCTCTTACGCGTTCATGGATGCGGACTATGGCCGTGTTCTGACGGAAGATGGCAAACGCCTTGATGAGGGCGAATGGGAAAATGCCCTGTTCCTGCTGACCTCAGTGATGAGTCATGTCAAGGCAGATCGCGCCATCGTGGATGCGGGCCTCAAAGTACAGTCCGTTGATAGCGGCCTGCCGGAGGTCTATGGCCGTGATGATGTAACCTATCTGGAATGTTCCGATGAGCACGGCACGATTGCCGATCCGGACGGGGTTCTGAAGATCAACGAAAAGCTGCGTCTCGTGCCGGGCCATTGCGATCCGACCTGCAATATCCATGACTATTATGTGGGTGTGCGCAAGGGGGTGGTCGAATGTCTCTGGCCGGTATCCGCCCGTGGCAAAGCCTATTAGGTGCAAAGGCGGAGCGTGCAGCAAGTTATGAAGCAAGGGAGCCCCAGATCTAGTGGGGCCCAATGCCTTGTGGCTTGGTGTCCTTGCCGAGCCAGCGTTTGACCGTGTTGCGGTCTATCGAAAGGCGCTGGGCCGTTTTGCTGATATTGCAATTTTCCTGCTTGAAGATCTGGTTCACTTTGGCGGCGATCATGTCGTCAAGGGTGGCTCCCTCCAGGAGGCTTTCGGATGCGGCATTCTCATTTGATATCCGTCCCATATGATGGGTCTCTGATGAGAGAAGCGGCATGTCGAATTCATGCAAGCTTTGTAGCGTCGCGAATTTTTCGGCACAATTTTCCAGTTCGCGCACATTGCCCGGCCAGCTATGGTGGTGCAATTCCCTGAGCAATTTGCCAGACAGGGGCGGCACCGGAATAGTCTGCAAATGGCAGGCCTTTTCCAGAAAACGGCTAAACAGCAATTCAGGGTCGCCTTTCCGGTCTCGCAAGGGAGGGATTTTCAGGTCCAGCACATTGAGGCGGTAGAACAAATCGGCCCGCAAGCGGCCTGCCTTGATGGCTTCGAGCGGGTTCTTGTTGGTCGCGGCAATGATGCGCACATTGATCGGGATGACCTTGTTATCGCCAATCCGCATGATTTCGCCCGTTTGCAGGGCGCGCAGCATCTTGGCCTGAAGGAAGACATCCATCTCCGTCAATTCATCAAGGAACAGCGTGCCTTCATGAGCCAGCTCGAAAAGACCGATCTTGCCTCCACGGGAGGCGCCGGTAAAGGCCCCCGGCGCATAGCCGAAGAGCTCGCTTTCCAGAAGGTTCCCGGGCAATGCGGCGCAGTTCACGGCCACAAAAGGGCCATTTGAAAGTGTCCCAGCATTGTGGATTGATTGGGCGAACAACTCCTTGCCGGTCCCCGTCTCACCCACAATCATGATATTGCTGGCCGTGCGGCTATAGAGCTGGGCCATCTCCACCAAACGCTTCATCTCCTGACAATGATAGATGATATGTTCGAAGGTATATTTGGCGTAAAAGCCGCTTTCGCTCAGTTTCTTGCGGATCTGATTGCCCGCATCCTGAATTTTCTGCACCGGCTGGAAGAGAATGACCGAGGCATTGTCGGATAGCTTCGTAGATGAAACGGGAATATGGTCCAATGCCAGCTTGTCGTCATGGCAATTGACGATCATGTTGCGGGTATGGGTTTTCTTGCGCAAGGCCTTGCTGAGCTCGGGAGTATTGAAGAAGCCCGAAATCTTGGCTCCAAGCAGATTATCCCTATCCTGCCCCAATATCGTGCAGCCTTGCTTGTTGATTTCCTCGATCTGCCCCTCATTATTGACAAGGACGGCCCCATCCCGCGTGCAGTCGAGAACGGCTTCGAGCTTCTTTTCGGCCAGAAAATAGCGGTTCAGATTCTTGTAGACCAGCATGGCCCGTTCGAAGGCATCAACGATGGTTTCCATGCTGGATTCGATCAGATAGGCGTTAAGGCCCTTGGATTTGGCCCATTCGAAGGCCACGGCGTCTCCGATCACAACATCCGGCTTCCATTGCACCAGCATATCCATCCGCTCCTGAAAGCTCTCCTTCTCGCGCAGTTCGAAAGAGCGATAGTTCCGCGACAAAATGGTGCAGACTGGGGAAACAAGATTGATCAGAGGTGAAAAACCGACAATGCCGATCCGCGTTGTCTCTGTCGTCTGCTTGTAGACGAAGGCGAGGGTGCGTTGCATGGAGGCCTCCACCTCGATCACCTCCACCTTGAGCGAACGGCGGATCAGCCGCGCTGTGCCGCCTCGGCTGATGATGATTTTGGCGCCATCGTCGAGTGCGCGCTTGGCTGCTTTCACGCCCTGATGCAAATCGCCCAGATAGGCCTTGGCCGGATAATTGGATGTATCGATGATGCTCTGCGCCTTGATGCGGATCTGCTCAAAAGGCGCGATAAACGCAATAACCATGACCTGATCTCCCCCTCTGGTCGCAGGGGAGTATGCGGTGGGAGGGGCGAAATTGCAACGAACTGCTGATGCGATACGCATCAACAATTAGTGCAAAACAACACAGCAGCTTATCAGATTATTTTTCCGCTCATTTAAAAAGGCTTTGATTTTCAATTTGTTAGTCGGATGGCACGCGAATTGCAAAAATTTCGTTAAGGCGCACCAAGAACGTCATTGCATATACGAAGTTGAAATGAGAGGAGACAACTACATGAAAAAGGATCTTTTCAAAGTCCTTTTGCTCGGGCTTTCAGTGCTCGGGCTGACGCCGCTGCAAAGTGGCCAGGCATCGGCCGAAGATGGCCAGGTGCTCAATATTGCCCACCCCGTTTTGCAGCAGAACTGGTCGCCCCTTCAGGGAGGAGGACACGCGGCGCGCTGGCAATCTCTCAGCTGGGCTGCCCCAATGTATTTCGATAAGGACGGTAAGCTGACCCCTTACGTTCTTTCAAGCGTTGAGTCCGATGACAGCTATGTCAACTGGACCCTGCACGTCAATCCGGATGCCGTCTGGTCTGATGGCTCCAAGATCACCGCCGAAGATGTCGTGGGGACATGGAACCTGTCCGCTCGTCCGGCAACCAAGCACGCTCGCATCAATCTGTTTCTGGGGGGCGTTGAAGGCTTTAACGACGTGGTCGTCGGCAAAGCGCAGGACATGACCGGTCTGGCCATCAAGGACGACGCAACAATCAGCGTCAAACTCGCAAGCGCCGATCCGATCTTTGACCAGAAAATCGCAACAGCACTGATCGCGCCGGTAAAAATTTCGCAGGCGCAAGATGAAAACGGCAATGAAAAATCCGATTGGTGGATGCCGCAGAATGGCGTCGTTGTTTCCGGTCCCTTCATGCCTGAATCCATCGACCTTGATCAGGGTGTTCTAACACTCGTACCGAACCCGAATTTCTTCGGCCCGAAACCCAAACTCAAAAAAATCATCTTGACCACCGTGGCTGACGCCAGCACAGCAACCCTGATGCTCAAGCGCGGCACGATGGATGCCCATACCGAGCTGATTACGCCAACGATCATTCAGGATCTGGGGCCAGACTTCCTTGGTGGCCCGGCGCTCGCCAAAGGCCAGCATTTCTGGATCAACGCCAAGAAGCCTCCAATGGACGACATCAATGTGCGCAAGGCACTGATCATGTCCATCAATCCTGAAGAACTCGCTCTTGCAGCTTTCCCTGATGGTCCGTTCACCGTTGCATCCCAGATCCTCAACAAGGTGCCTGGTGTGGATCCGGACTTCAAGAAGTACCCATTTGATCCTGAAGCTGCCAAAGCGGCCCTTGCTGCATCCAAATATAAAGATGCCAGCCGCCTGCCAAAAATCATGTTTGTTGGTATTTCCACGCCGACCCATGAAGCCGCTGCCCAATATATCGCTGAACAATGGCGCAAGATTCTTGGCATTCAGGGCATTGAAATGAAACCGGCCATCGAAACCTATTCCGGGCCTGACCAGAAGAGCGTTCAGATCTTCCGCGATGATGTTGGCACGCGCGTCCCCGATGCGGTTTCCTACCTGATGGGCTCGATCTATTCGAAGTCCGGCAACGCCCGCAACAAGTTGGGTGGCTACAAAAATGACAAGATTGATGCCTTGCTCGAAGAAGCATCCGTCAAGGGTGTGAAAGATCCCGATCGCATCAAACTTGCGCAGGAAGCACAGCGTCTCTTCCGCGAAGACTGGACCTACATTCCTTATTACTACGACGTGATGTCGAAATGGGCCATGCCATGGGTCATGAATTTCGACAAGAATGATGACTGGCAGGTCATCGAACCTTGGAATGTCACCATCGACGAAGAAAAACGTCCGTAAGGACGGCGAACCTGGACGGGTCGTGGTGGTCTCACTTCCCGTCCATTTTTCCCGAATACGCAAGGATGACTTGATATGGGGCGCTACATCTTATTCCGACTTCTGAAGTGGGTTCCTTCGGTTTTTATTCTTCTTTTGTTAATTTACGCTCTCGTGTTTTTTGGAGCTGGCGATCCGATCAAGCTTATCTTCCTGCAGGCTCCGGGCGATGTGGCTTATGATCCGGACAGGGTGGAAGCCATCAGGGATGCGGCAGGCCTGAACCGACCGTTTCTGGTCCAGTTCATGGATTATCTTGGCAATATCGCCCACGGGAATTTCGGCAACTCGCTGGTTTCCGGGCGTTCGGTCAATTCGATGATCAGCGCAGCGCTGCCGGTGACCCTAAAGATCGGGCTTACCGCGATTTTCCTGCTCTCCATCATTGGCATCATTCTGGGGGTGATTGCCGCCCTCAACCAGAACAAGATTCTGGATAACCTGATTGTAGGCTTTGCCCTCATCGTCTGGGGCATTCCGGTTTTCGTTGCCGGTCCGCTGATCATCGTGTTTCTCGTGCTGGTCATGGATATGGACGTGCCTTACGGCTGGAGCGGCCTGCTCAGTTTCAAGGTGATTGTCCCCCTGCTGGTTCTGGGGTTGAACCCCATGGCCCTGATCATCCGTCAGGCCCGTGCCGGTGTGCTTGAGGTGCTCAGTGAAGATTATGTGCGCACCGCGCGCGCCAAAGGCATTCCGAATTATCAGGTCGTGGTCAAGCATATCATGCGCCCTGTGCTGACGCCTGTTGTCAGCCAGATCGGCCTTCTGGTGATTGCCACGCTCAACAATTCCATTCTCATTGAAAAGGTCTTCGGGCTTCCCGGCCTTGGCCGCCTCACCGAAACCGCAATCAAGACCTCGGACTATCCGGTCATTCTGGCGATCGTGTTGATCTTCTCGACGGTGGTCATGGCTTCCAACCTGCTGGTTGATATTTCCTATCCGCTGCTGGATCCCCGCGCGGCAGCCAAAAAGACAGGAGACGAATAATGACGGACAATATTCTTGAGCTGCAACAGGAAGAGAAGCAGTTCAGTCTGGCCAAGGATGCCTTTGACCGACTGATCGCCAACAAGTTGGCCGTGATCGGCATGCTGCTGGTGCTGTTCCTGTTCTTCATCGCCATTTTCGGCCCCTATATCACTCCTTATGACTTCTTGTCGCAGGATTTGCATGCCCGCAATCAGGCGCCAAGTCTGGTCCATTGGTTCGGCACCGATGATCTGGGGCGCGATATCATGAGCCGTGTGATCTATGGCGCAAGAACCGCCGTAATCGTCGCCTTTTCAACCACCTTGCTCAGCCTGGTCATCGGCATTTTTATGGGCTCTCTGGGTGGCTATTTCGGTGGCAAGATCGATGCCTTCATCGTCTGGCTCATCGACATCACCATGTCGGTGCCATCCCTGCTGCTGGTGATCGTCATCAACGTCTCGATGAAGCCGAGGCTGGTCAACTGGATGGATGAGCAATTCCTGCTTACGGGGAACGCCTTTTATCGGAATACCATTCTGGTGGACTTCGTTCTGGTGTTCGGCTCTCTTGCCCTGATCAAGTGGCCAAAGGCTGCCCGCATCATTCGTGGCCAGATCATGTCGGTACGCAACAAGAACTATGTGCTGGCCGCTGAAGCCATAGGTGTTCCAACCACCAAGATCGTCTGGAAATATGTCATTCCCAACTCTCTCGGGCCGATCATTGTCTATATCAGTGCCGCCCTTGGGGAAGCCATGGTCTTTGAATCGTCCTTCTCCTTCCTCGGTGTTGGCGTGCGTCCTCCAATCCCCAGTTGGGGCAACATGATCTCGGATGGATTGCGCGTCTGGCAGCTCTATCCGCACATTCTCGCAGCGCCTGCCGCAGTGCTTGCGTTGGTCACCATCGCTTTCAGTTTCCTGGGCGACGGCCTCAACGATGCGCTCAATCCGCGGCAATGGAAATAGAGACACAACGAACAGCTAAAGGGAGGGCGCTTTGACCAAACTTTTGGAAGTGAACAATCTGCATACGCGCTTCAAGGTGCGCAATGGCTATCTTTACGCGGTAAATGGTGTTTCTTTCACCCTCGACAAGGGGGAAATGCTCGGCGTGGTTGGTGAATCCGGATGCGGCAAGAGCGTATCCATGATGAGCCTTATCAAGCTGCTGCCGCCAGCCGCCCAGATTACAGATGGAGAGGTCCTGCTGGAAGGAAAGGATCTGGCCAAGGCCAGCGCCAGCGAGATCAATATGGTGCGCGGCTCCAAGGTTGGCATGATCTTTCAGGACCCCATGACCTCGCTCAATCCGTTCATGAAGATCGGAGCCCAGCTTTGCGAAGGGATCGTCTATCACAAGAAGATAAGCCGGGCCGATGCCATGAAGCAGGCGGCCAAATATCTCGATCTGGTGGGGATTTCCAACAGCGAGCATCGCTTGCATGAATATCCGCATCAGCTTTCAGGCGGCATGCGTCAGCGCGTGATGATCGCCATGGCGTTGCTGGGGGAGCCGGATCTGGTGATTGCCGACGAGCCGACCACGGCTCTTGATGTGACCATTCAGGCCCAGATCGTGGAACTGGTCAAGGAACTGCGCGAAAAGCTCAATATGTCGATCATCTGGATCACCCATGACCTCAGCCTGCTGGCTGGCATGGTGGACCGTATCATGGTCATGTATGGCGGCAGCGTGGTGGAAGAGGCACCACTGGATGAGATCTATAAAAACCCGCGCCATCCCTACACCATCGGCTTGCTCAAATCGATCCCGAGCACCAAGACAGAGGCCGGAAGCCGCCTTCCTTCCATCGCCGGAGCACCACCAAACCTGTTTGTGGAGCCACAAAGCTGTCCTTTCGCTGCCCGCTGCACCTATCGCACTGAGCGTTGCACAAAGGAGATCCCGCCTCTGGAGCCTGTTTCCGGAGTTGGCGCCAATCCGCAACACCGCATCGCCTGCTGGGTGGATGTAACCAAAGAGAGTGTTGAGCCCAAAGAGGGGGGGACGCAATGACAATCGCAGCCAAGCAGCCACTGGTTAAGGTGAAGAATCTCGTCAAATATTTCCCCATCAAGATCGGCGCTTTCGGAAGTGAGAAAGCGGTGGTGCATGCCATCGATGATGTCAGTTTCGATATATTCAAGGGCGAGACCCTGGGGCTCGTGGGCGAGTCCGGATGCGGCAAATCGACAACTGGCTTCACGATCCTGCAAATCTATCGCTCCACGTCCGGAAGTGTCGAATTTGAAGGGGTCGATCTGGCTTCCCTATCCAAGCAGGAATTGCGCGCCATGCGCAAGCGGGCTCAGATCGTCTTTCAGGATCCCTACTCAACGCTCAACCCGCGCATGACCATTGGCGAAGCGCTGGCAGAACCGATGAAGGTTCATAAGATCTGCCCTGATAGTGAGATCCAGGGGCGGATTGCCCAACTCATTCGCGATGTCGGGCTCAACCCCAATGTGGCCAATCGATATCCGCATGAATTCTCCGGTGGGCAGCGTCAGAGGATCTGCATTGCCCGGGCTCTTGCGTGCGATCCTGAATTCATCGTCTGTGATGAGCCGATTTCAGCGCTTGATGTGTCCATTCAGGCTCAGATCATCAATCTTCTGATGGATATTCAGGAAAAATACAATCTCACCTATCTCTTCATCGCGCATGATCTGGCGGTTGTGCGCCATATCAGCGACCGGATTGCGGTGATGTATCTGGGCAAGATCATGGAGATCGCCGAGAAGAAGGATCTGTTCAAGCGGCCGCTGCACCCCTACACCAAGGCGTTGCTCTCGGCCGTGCCGGAGGCCGATCCGGACATTGAACGCCAGCGCCAGCGGGTCATCCTCAAGGGGGATGTCTCCAACGCCATTGATCCGCCAAGCGGCTGCCGGTTCCATCCGCGCTGTGCCTATGCAACGGAAGCCTGTTCTCAAGCCGTACCCGAACTGGAAGATCATGGGAATGGACATCAGGTCGCCTGCCTGCGTCTGGACGAGATTGCCAGGGAAGAGAAACAGGAAACTGAAGACGCCTGACCTCGTCCCTTGAGGGGGCTCAATGGTCCAATTGAAGAACAAAGGCACGGGCGGGTAGCCCAATCACTTTCGTCCGTGCACATGATCTGTTTATGCCTTTTAGCCGCGCGTCTTATAGGGCGCCGTTCACTTAGCAAAGCCGGGTACGTCCATGAAAATCGTTGAGAGCAGAGCCATTCCAACCCCATGCCCAAGCAACCATGCTTCCAATCTTCTTGAGCTGGAAAATGGCGACCTTCTATGCACCTGGTTCGGTGGCAGCATGGAGGGCTCATCTGACATCAGTATTTATCTCTCCCGCTTCGATTCTGCCGCAAGAGCGTGGAGTGATGCGGTCAAAATGAGCGACGATGCTAATCGATCCGAACAGAATCCTGCGCTTTTTCGCCACCCTTCAGGACAAATCTGGCTGCTCTATACCGCACAATTGAAAACCGATCAGGGAACCGCCAACGTGCGGTTGCGCCGGTCTGATGATCTGGGCATGAGCTGGGCCCCGACGGAAACCCTGTTTGAGCGAGAAGGCACCTTCATCCGGCAACCGCCAGTGGTCAACCCGGATGGCAAGCTGTTGCTGCCGATCTGGTTTTCCAGCATGAAGAATGCCTTTGGTGATGATCGCTCGCTGGTTCAGATTTCCGATGACGGCGGAGCCAGTTGGCGTCTTGAAGGCGTGCCCCATAGCGAAGGCTGCGTCCATATGAATATCCAGCCCAGCTGCAAAGTGGCCTTCTATCGCAGTCGCAGGGCGGACACGATCTTCCGGTCTGTGTCCGATGATGGTGGCCTGTCATGGTCTGCGCCGGAGCCGACGCCGCTACCCAACAACAATTCCTCCATTCAGGCTACAGAGCTTGCCGATGGTCGGTTGCTCATCATTTATAATCACATCAGAGCCGCCGGTCGCGCCTGCGAAAGCCCTGTGCCGCCCTGGATACAGGATAGGGAAGCCTTTCTTGCCGCCTGCGATATCTCCGAAAACAGCGCCATCTGGGGCGTGCCGCGCAATCCGCTCATCATCGCCAGCTCAACCGATCTGGGAAAAAGTTGGAAAGAGGAACTGGTCGTGGAGGAAGATGCTCATCTCTTGTCAGACCATGACAAAGAGGGGGCATTCCGTGGGGACTATTCCTATCCCTCGATCATTGAGACATCGGATGGGCGTTTGCAGATCAGCTACTCCTACCTGCGCGACTATATCAAGCATGTCACGCTGAGCATGTGAGTTTGACAGATGCCATGGGAATAGGCGCATTCCTGAAGAAGGCTTGAAGAGACAAGAAACGGGCTTGGAACTTTGTAGGGGGACCATGTGAGACAGGATCAGAAACTGGCGATCATCGCAGATGACTTCACCGGCGCAGGAGATTCCGGTGTTCATTTCTCGCGGGTTGGCAAGAAGGTCAAACTGCTCCTGCAGTTTCCGTCTCCGCGGGACGCAAGATTGCTGGAAGGCAACATTTCCATCAATTCCGAAACCCGTTTTCTGGCTCCTGATGAGGCCGCCGCCACAGTGGCCAATTTGATCGGCATTTGCCGCAGACAGGGATATGACCGCTTTTACAAGAAGATCGATTCCACCATGCGGGGCAATCCCGGCGCCGAAATAGAGGCAGCCCTCAAGGCAACCGGCAAAGCCGCTGCTCTTATTTGTACCGCCATGCCCGAAACCGGACGCACATGCCGCAACGGAATGATCTATCTGTTCGGCGTGCCTCTGCATGAGACAGATATTGGAAAAGATCCTTTCCATCCGCTAGCAACATCGAACATCGCCAACATGCTCGGTCAACAGTCGCACTTTGCCACTGCAGGGCTGCGTATTGCTGATATCGACGCCGGAGAGGAGGCGCTTGTGTCGACCATCAAGGCACATATTCATGCGGGAAGCCGCCTGATCATTGCCGATGCGATGACGGAGTGTCATCTGGCTGCGCTGGCAAAAGCAGGATTGTTGACAGACTGCCTGCCAGTGGGCGCGGGGGGATTTGCCAGAGCGCTTGCGGCTTCGCTTGCAGCAACGGAAAGCAGATCCACCGAGCCGCGGAGAGTTGCTCTTGAAGGCCCGCTGCTTGCGATCGTCGGGAGCCTTGCCAAACCCTCTTTGCGGCAGGCAGACGCAGCGGAAAAGTTGGGAGATTATCAATCCATCATGCTGCAGCCAGATGTCGAACCGGAGGATGTCGCCGGGCTATGCCGCGCGCAAAGTGAGGCAGTTTGTGGCGGATTTGGTGACATGCTATTGCGCATGGATAACAGTTGCGTCGCTGAGCGGATCAGCAAAGAGGAGGGCGCGCGTATCGCAGCTCTGGTCGGGCAGGTCGCGCTTGAGCTCTGCCAGACCCATCATTGCAAAACCGTGTTCTGTACGGGCGGTGAAACAGCCATTTCCGTTGCCTCAGCACTGGGCATTACCGCCATTGATCTTGTCGACGAGCTTCTGCCCGGCGTGGTGCTCGGTGCCTGTCAGTCCGACAAGGTCGATGTGCAATGGTTCATCTCCAAGGCTGGCGGTTTTGGCGATGACGCCGTGCTGCTGGATATTCAGGCCCAAACATGCATCCCCATCAGAAAAGCGCAATGAGATGGAAGATCTCCCCATAGCAAAGCAGGAATCGCCGGATATGGTGCCGGAGACACCCCGAGAGGCCGCCAACGTCGAGGCTTATGTCGCCATTGTCACCTGTTTTAACGCCGATGACACGATCAATTATGCTGCGGTGAGAAATCAGGTCCGGCGACAGATCGGCTTCGGCAACAACATTCTGGTGTGTGACACGCAGGGGGATTTCACCTGCCTCACCCACGCCGAAAAAGTACGTCTATGTGCCGAAATCATTGAAGAAGCGGATGGACGTGTCAAGGTGCTGGCCAATATCGGCATGCCCTCCACCTATCAGTCCATTCTGGTGGGCAAGGATATTTCTGGCCTAGGGGTAGATGGTGCGACAGTGCTTGCCCCATATTTCGTTGATTGCCCGGATGAAGATGTCCTTCTTCACTATAGCAAGGTTGCCGACAGCCTGCAGATGCCGGTCTATCTATACAATGCACCAGCCATTACCATGCGTCCGCTCTCGCCTCAGGTTGTCGAGCAACTGGCGTCCCATGAGAATATCAAGGGTATCAAGGACAATGGTGCTGATGTGGCCCGGATGCATGCTTATCTGGATATCGCGGCAGAAAATGAGGATTTCGCGCATTATGCGGGCACGGAGGCCCTTATCTTTGAGGCATTTTCCCGCGGGGCTGCGGGATGCATGTCTGATTTGGGCAATATTATGCCTCGCACGCTCAATAATCTGCGCCTCACCTTTGCCAATGGCAGCAATAAGGAGGCGCTCAAATGGCAATCCCTTCTTTCAGAGCTGCGATCCGATCTGCTGGCGCTGGGGCCGATGACCCTTTGTGTCAAACAGCTGCTGCACTTGCTGGACAACAGCGTCGGCCTCGGGCGCCAGCCCTTTCCGCGGACAAGCAGCGCACAGGAAGAGGCCCTGCGCGCCATTATCGAGAAATACCAGATTGTTTAAGGGACGAGCGCAAAGCCCGATAGGAGATCTGGCATCACAGCACAGCCTCACTTCTCCTGCGTGATATATAGCCTTTTTAAGCGCGCGTCCGTCCGATGCGACTGACCAGAACCGCCATGAGGCGCTGATAGAGATCGGCCCCAAGCACATCATCCTCAATGCCGTAATCAACGGATGGATTGTCATTGATTTCGATAATGCACGGCCCCTTCGGAGTCTCCTTGATGTCTACACCGTAAAAGCCGTTGCCAATCAGGCGTGTGCCGCGAATAGCGGTTTCAATCACATCGCGCGGCACGGCAGAGATGGGCATGGTTTCGGAGTCGCCAGACTGGATCGAGCCATCGCTTTCATATTCGTAGATTTTCCAGTTGCCGCTCACCATGTAATATTTGCAGGCATAAAGGGCTTCTCCGTCGAGCACGCCGATCCGCCAGTCGAAATCGGTCGGCATGAATTCTTGAATCATCAGCAGATCGGTCTTGCGGAAAAGCGATTTGCTGAGCTCGGTCAGCTCATCGCGGCTCGACACCTTGTGTACGCCCTTCGAAAAGCAGCCATCGGGTATCTTCAGGATGCCGGGGAATTCGAACTGGTCGGCGAGCAGCTTCAGGCGCGGCCGGTCAAAGATCGTTGTTTGGGGTGTCAGAATCCGGTTGGATTTGAGCAGTTCAGCCAGATAGATCTTGTTGGTGCAGCAAAGGATTGAGTGCGGATCATCAATCACCGGCATTCCCTCGCGCTGTGCCCGCTTGGCAAAGCGATAGGTATGATGGTTGAGTGCTGTTGTCTCGCGAATGAACAGGGCATCAAACTCGAGCAGACGTCCGAAATCCTTCGCAGTGATAAAGTCAGCCCGAGCATCCACGGTTTCAGCTGCGGCAGCAAAAGCTTCCAGCGCCTTGGCATCGCTCGGTGGGCTCTCCTCTTCCGGATTGGCAAGAATGGCGACAACGGCGGAGGGTTGCTTGCGGATCGATGGTTTGGGCAGGCTGCCTTTGAGGAAAGCACTGAGGGCCGACAGGAAGCGCGGCTTTGCATCTGCACCCAATTTGTGAATGGCGACGGCCTCAATTTCCTTGATCCTGCATTTCGCCTCTCTCTGTAGAGTTATGCGAAGTGCAGGGCACCGGAACAGGTCAAAGGCTGTTTTGCCAATGTCCCGGAAGTGACGCTCGGAGGTGCGGCCGAAATAGATATCAATGGAAGTGGGGAGGCTTTGGTCCTGCATGCTGCCAAGCATTTGATCAAGGCGCAGAAGGGCCTGCCGATGGATGCGCTTCCAGTTTATGTCAAGCAGGGCATCGGCTTCAGGCAGGCTGCGTTCCTTGCGCGCTTCGGCCAGAAGGCTGCAATAATAGCCAAGCGACAAAGGCTCGTAAGAACGCGACAGGTTGATGATACGGCGCCCCGGTACACCATGCTCCAGTCCCAGATACTGGCGCACTGTCATGACCAGAGCGCCGCTTGGTGGTGTGTCCAGATCCTTGAGCTGATCCACGAGAATGATGGGCAGACGTGTCCGGTTGGCTGGCTTGGAGCCATGTGGCAGATGCTCGAGCACGCGCAGGAGGCGCAGGCCATCTGCACCATCTTCATAATAACCCGGTAATGCTTCTTCCGGCACGAAGCCATAGCGCTGATAAAGGCTGATGGCCTTGCTGTTGTCGGCGCGGACTTCCAGCGACAGCCGATCGCATTCCAACTCTTTGGCGATTGCCTCAGCGCCTCCCAGAAGCTGCGAGCCGATGCCAAGCCCGCGCGCATCAGGCTCCACGGCAATTGAATAGAGCCGCGCAACAGATGTGCCCTGTCGGGTGAGGATCAAGGCATAGCCAAACAGGTTGTCCTGCTCACCAATAGCCACAAGAAGGCGGGCCGTATCTGTCTTCATGAAGGAAGAAAAGGAGCGGCGACTGATTTGGTCGGTTGCAAAACAGCGCTCTTCCAACGCGACAAGAGCGGAGAGATCGTCCATATTGGCCGGGCGAATGAGAATTTGCGAAAGAGAATGAGATGGCATGGAATGCACTCACGGTCACGGTTGAGACAGGCTCCCATTTCCGCGAGATTTCCAGATAGAGAGCGAGGCTCCTATATACTCTTGCTTGCGGTTTGAATATAGAAAAATGCAAGTTTTGGGACGAAAATGTGAGAGGATATGCGCAAGAAAATATTGGTCAATTTTGTCGGAATTCTTTCAACATCCGAGAATAGACCTGAGCGCCTTGAAGGCCTGTTAATCGCAAGGCTGGTGAGGTGTTTTGCCAAAAGTGGGGCATGGGTCTGACTTGCTGGCATAAAGGGGTGCTTTGCCAGATATGGCGTCTTAGTGCAGGCGCTTGAAGCTGTCGGATATTCCCTTGTCACGCCCCGATAGTCGACTGTGCCCTCTGGTCCATTTTGGATCAGAGGGCCTTTTTTCATTATTTGTCAGTCTGGAGGTGCCGATGGATCAGGCAAAGCCGTAAAGTCTTGCCGGATTGTCGACCAGAATCTTCTGGCGCATGGCCGGGTTTTCAGCCCAAACGCCCAGCTGATTGATCACCCGGCCATCATCCACTGCGAACAATGGGGTCAGGTCCATGGCGGTGCCCCCTGCGGGCGGTTTGGCATTTGGATGTGGCCAGTTCGACCCCCAAAGGATGCGATCTGAATTGGCTGCGATGAGTTTGTCTGCCAATGGGTCAAAAACGGAGAGATCATCTCTGTGTCCGCCCTTGATGGAGATCTTTGCATAAGCGTTGCCGCTGGCAACAAGGTCAACCATGGAGGCAAAGCCCGCAGGTTCGCTCTTGCCATCCGGCTGAGCGCCGCCATAATGGTCGAACACGATCATTTTTGGCAGGGAACCCAAGAAGTCGTGCAAGGCCTCAATCATCTCCGGTTTTGTGTTGAGCTGCAGGTGCCAGTCCAGATTATTGATCTGCTCGAGCGCCGTATCGATCATGCGTTTTGCGCGATCCGGATCATTGACCCCTCCAACGGAAAGATTGAGCCGTACACCCCGAATGCCCATTGCAGCCATTTCTTTGAGTTCGCGCTGCGTTGTCTCTGCGTCGATGACGGCAACGCCGCGAGCCGCTGGACCGAAATGCATCATGCCAAACATGGTTGAAGCATTGTTGGCACCATAGACGCTTGGCGTGACAATGACCACACGGCCAAGGCCAAGGGCTTTCATCATGGCTTCCAGCTCGGAGGGAGTGGCTTCCTCGGGCGTATAGGAACGTTTCTCATACATAGGGTAGGCCGCGCGTGGGCCATGAATATGCACATGGCAGTCGCAAGCCCCTTTAGGCATGTCGAAGGCGACCCCGGTTGAAGGTTGTGATGGCTTGGCGAGCGCAAATCTGGACGCAAGAGCTGTGCCGAGTCCAAGAGATGCCGCTCCGATGGCAAATTGACGTCTGTTGATCATTCTTTCTCCTCCTTAATTCATGAATTGCTCAGAGAGGCCCGACTTGCGGATGCGCTGTGCACATCCTGACGAGGCGTCTGACTGAAGCAATGTTGCTGGGTGGCCAGCATTGTCCTCCAACAGATCTGGCCGCAATTTGGATTCTAAAAAGTATACCAAACTGGTTTAATTAGATAATATTGACTTCATAAATTGGATATATCAAGAAAAATGAATACCAAATATAATTTTAATTTATAAATGTATACGTTACTTTGCAGAAACAGTCAGCTCGAAACGTTTCAGGATTTTGCCTTCCTGCAAGGAAAACCAGTGTAAAAGGTTTGGGAAAGGGCCCCTGGCTTTCTTTGAATGATTTTAAGAATCTCGTTTGGCCTACGGTGTGCCTTAAACCCGACGTCACAGGTGCTATGCAGAAAATGCAAGCTCTTCTGCATTGACTTGCGGGAAAACCAGATCATATATGCACTTATTGTAAGTACACATATGATCTGATATCTTGAGGGCTGAATGAATATTAAGGAAGCCGAACAGCATGTGGGCTACCTCCTTTTCGAAGTATCCCGGCTTTTTCGCAGAAGGTATGAAGAGCAGTCGAAATCATTCGGCCTGACTTTGCAGCAAACGCGCGTGATCGGATATCTTTCCCATCACCCTGATGGTTTGTCTCAGGCCACATTGGCGCACGCCATCGACAGTGATCCAATGACCATCAGCGGCATATTGGACCGGTTGGAGAAACGCAGTTTGGTGAAACGCGTTCAGGATCCTTCCGACAGTCGTGCCAAACTCGTGACCAGTACACCGGAAGGGAACGAGCTGTTTACGCATGCGCGCTCCGTCAGCCGCGCCCTGTTTGATCAGGTGCTAGGCAATCTGGAAGAAGGCCATGAGGAAATCCTGATGGGCAGCCTGAGAAGTATACGTGATCAGTTGATAGAGATGTCTCACGAAAACAAGGAACCACATAAATGAGTGCTCGCACCTCAAAGGTTGCAGACAATGTGACCGAATTGAAGATTGAAGGTGATGCGTCCACTCCTGAGAGTGAGGACCGCATTCCTGCTTCCGCGCCGATGTCGCAATCCGAAGAAAATCCGGCTGAAGCCACTGGCAAGAAAAGGCCAGGCCGTCTTATGCTCATGGTATCCGTGCCATTGCTCATTGTGCTTGGCGGGCTTTGGGTCTGGCTGACCGGGGGACGGTTTGAAGAAACCGACAATGCCTATGCGCATCAGACAAAGGTTGCCATCTCGGCGGATATTTCGGGCCGGATCGCCTCTGTGGGCGTCAAGGATAATCAGCATGTTTCGGCTGGCGAAGTCTTGTTCACTCTGGATCCTGAGCCGTTTCAGATCGCCGTGGACGAAGCCAAAGCCGCTCTTGGCAAAGCACGTCTGGATGTTGAACAGCTCAAGGTGAGCTTCCACACCGCTAAGGCTGCGCTGGATTCAGCCAGGGATACCCTTGCTGTTCAGCAGGAGCTCTATGATCGCAGCGCCATTCTGGCAGAAAAGGGCATCGCTTCCAGTTCCAAGCTGGATGAACTCAAGCTTTCCCTTTTGTCGGCCAAGAATGCGGTGACCAAAGCGCAACAGCAGGTGGAGAGCGCAAGGGCAGCTCTTGGTGGTGATCCGTCCATTCCAACGGATGAGCATCCGATGGTCCGGACAGAGCTTGCCAAGCTGGAACTGGCTGAACGCAATCTTTCCAAGACCACGGTCAAGGCTCCCAGCGCCGGTGTCATTGCGCAGGTTGATGACATGAATGTGGGCCAGTTCGTGACCACGGGGAGCGCCATGGCCAGCCTGTTTGAAACTGATGATACCTGGGTGGAAGCCAACTTCAAGGAAACACAGCTTGAAGGGATCAAGGTCGGCATGCCGGTGGATGTGACTTTCGACGCTTATCCGGATACCCATTTCGATGGCAAGGTGAGCAGCATCAGTGCAGGCACGGGTGCCGAATTCGCTCTGATCCCCGCGCAGAACGCAACGGGCAACTGGGTGAAGGTCGTGCAGCGCGTGCCGGTTCGGATAGAGCTGGAGAAAGCGCCGCAAACCGCGAACTTGCGCTCTGGTATGAGCGCCGTGGTCAGCGTCGACACAGGCAAGTCTACGCTGGATAAACTTTCAGGCATTTAAGGGAATAGGCAACGGGCGCCATTCGGGCGTCCGGTTTGCAAGGGGAACAGGCATGTCTCACACCGTTTCGGATTCACAACCTGCTGTGGTTGTCGCCAATAGGGCGCTGCTGACTATCGGGCTGATGCTGGCTACGATCATGCAGGTGCTCGATACGACCATCGCCAACGTTGCCCTGCCGCATATGTCCGCATCGCTGGGCGCTGCGCAGCATGAGATCAACTGGGTGCTGACCTCTTATATCGTGGCCTCGGCCATCGCCACACCCATCACGGGCTGGCTCAGCGACAGGATCGGTCAGAAGCCGTTGTTTCTCTTTGCTGTTATGGGCTTTACGGTGGCCTCGGCCCTGTGTGGTATCGCCACCAGCCTTGGCGAGATGGTGGCCTTTCGCATTCTGCAAGGGCTGTGCGGCGCCATGATTGCGCCGCTGGCTCAGACAGTGATCATGAATATCAATCCCAAGGAACGTCTTGCACAAGCCATGGCGATCTATGGCATGGGTATCATGGTTGCGCCGATCATCGGGCCAACGCTTGGCGGTTGGTTGACCGAAAGTGTCAACTGGCGTTGGGTGTTTCTGGTGAACGTGCCCGTTGGTATCCTCTGCCTCGTCATGCTGCTCGTCTATATGCCAAACACTGACGTTCGGAAGCGGAGTTTTGACTTTTTCGGCTTTGCCATGTTGGCGCTCGGTGTTGGCTCACTGCAGTTGATGCTGGACCGGGGCTCGGACAACAACTGGTTTGAAAGCATCGAAACATGGATCGAGCTTGGGTTGGTCATCTCCGGTCTCTGGGTCTATCTGGTCCATTCGATCACGGCAAAGAACCCCTTTGTTGATCTGCGCATCTTCAAGGACCCAAACTTTGCGTTGGCATCGGTCGTCATGTTCCTTATCGGCCTGTCCCTGTTCTCGGGTCTGGCGCTTCTGCCGCCATTGTTGCAGAATTTCCTTGGCTATTCCGTGCTCTCGTCAGGTGAGCTTATGGCGCCAAGGGGGCTGGCCTCGATGGTTGCCATGATGCTTGTCGGACGGCTGAGCCACCGGGTCGATTTGCGCCTGATGATGGTCTTCGGCGCATTGGTGATGACAGTCTCGCTCTGGATGATGACGGGCTTCAACCTGCAAATGAATTCCTGGCCAATCATCCTGACGGGGGCATTGCAGGGCTTTGGTATGGGCTTCATCTTCGTGCCGCTTTCCACCATGGCCTTCATTACGCTTTCGCCAAAGCTGCGTGGTGATGGAACGGCCATGTATGCGCTTGTAAGGAATATGGGGCAGGGGATCGGGGTGTCAGTGGTCTCGGCGGTGCTCACCCATATGATGCAGATAAATCATGCAGAATTGGCCAGCCGTATTACGATGACGTCTGACGCTGTGCATCAGCATGCCCCGGGCCTTCTCACCGGTGCTCTGACATCCATCTACCGGGTCAATGCGCTGGTAACCCAGCAATCGGCGATGCTGAGCTATATTGACGACTTCTGGCTGATGGCAGCCTTGAGCCTTGTCTCTATTCCGCTTCTGCTATTGCTCCGAAAACCAAAGAAAAAACCTCAGTCCTAAGGCTGTGCAGGTCTGTGAGCCTTTGGCAAACGCACGGGCAAGGCTTGGTGTGAGCCTTGTCCTACCAATTGAGGCGCGAGATACGCACCTTCTCATAAACGGGGAAAGGCGCGCTATCATCGAGCTTGATCCTTGCCAATTGATTACGCTGCATCGGCTTGAAACTATTCTGGAATTCCTTTGGTAACGCATCCGATAAGGGCAAGATGGAATCAATCACACCGCGCACATTCGTGCGCTCGTTTGAAACCTCCACCTCCATGCCCGGTTCAATACTGAAAAGATAGCGGCGCGGCAGATACATCAGAATATAGGCCTCTCCTGAATAAATTGACAGGATCGGGTCTCCCGTTCGATACACAGCACCGGGGGAGGGGACCTCGGTGCCAATCGTGCCCGAGACGGACGCCGTGATCATGCCGTCGGAATAATGCGCCTTGAGCTTGGCCAACGCAGCAGCCGCATCCTTTTGCGCTGCTTCCAAAGTCCCGATCTGCTCGGATAGCATGTCCAGATCCACCGTGAGCCTGACCAGATGCGAGCTTGCATCAAAACTGGATTTGAGAATTTCCTCGTAACGGGACGTCGTCAAGTTTCCCTTGCGCTGCAGGTCTCCGACCAGATTCAGCAGCTTTGTGGTCTGCGCTTCCCTTTGCCGGGCCAGCGGCAATAGGCGATTGGCAATCTGCATCCGCAGCTTGAACTCTGCCGCCCGCTGCGTCAGATCGGCCTGCCGCGTGGAGAGATCAGCAAGGCGCTCCAGTTGCTCGGAGGATTCGATATGCATGAGCACTTGGCCTTTGTTGACCGTCTGGCCTTCCTCAACGAATACTTTCTCCACTCGCGAGGTATAGCTTGCCGCCAGCATGGCCTTGTCCCGCAACACCAGGCCATCCCCTCGCAGCATGATCAGGTCTCCCCACATATAATTGGTCAAACTGACCGCGATCGCTATCAGAATGGATAGATAGATGTAGCGTCCATAAGATGTGGAATGGCTTCTTTTCTGATTGGCCAGATTGTCAGAGCGAGGGCGCTTTTTAAGGCTGCGCATGGGGGAAGCCTCCCTTTTTAAAAGTCAGATCCTTGTTTCTGTTTGCCATGAGAAAATGCGGGCTCATCATTCCCTCACCTTATGAACCTTGTCGGGGACATAATTGTCTTGGTAGGAGCTGCGGAAGATCCACTCTTGCCCATAGGCCAGAAGCCGAACAAAGCGCAGAAAATTGTTAAACAACACGCTGTATCCCAAAAGATACGGCACCAGCTGCAAGGCATGGGCCTTGGGTGTTGCCCAGGCGGCCAACAGGAAAAGAACAAAGTCAAACAGCATCAAGCCGCACTGCGCACCCAGCAGAATGGGAATGGCCAAATCCCCATAGGTGGCAAACATCCAGAGAAAATAGAAAGGCAGGGAGAGGGCGGCGATCACGTTGAGCAGCAGGAATTCCATCTCGTGAAACAGTTCCAATGGTTTGAAGCTGCGGGAGAAGGGATTCATCAATGCTCCATGCTTGCGATAGCGCAGTCGGATGGCGTCGCGTTCCCAGCGAAAGCGCTGTTTGACGAGAGCCCGAGCGGAATCCGGCGGATCTGTGTAGCAAATGGCTTCATGAGCAAATCCGATGGCCCAGTTGGCTTTGCGCAGGCGCAAGGTGACATCCAGATCCTCCCCGCCACCGGCATCCAACCCGCCAACGGCCTCAATCGCGCTTTTGCGGAAAGCGCTAAAGGCCCCGGATGCGCAGGAAACCAAGCCGACCATATCCTGAGCGCGCTTGCCCAGTGAGATGCTGACCAGATATTCAATGGCCTGAAAGCCCGTCCATAAGCTGCGTTCCTGATGGCGGATGAGGATATTCCCCGCCACCGCACCAACATTGGGGGAAGCGAAAGGAGACACAATTTCCTTGAGTGCGTGGCGATCAAAGGAGCAATCACAATCCACATTGACCACCACGTCGCCAGCGCAGAGTTGCGCTGCCAGATTGACGGCTGCAGCTTTGCCTGCACGCAGATCGGTGCCATGCACTTTCTGAACCAACCCCTCCCGCTGCAGAGAACGAACAGTGCGCACCATGCCATCGGTCGATCCATCGCTGACGACAATGATTTCGTCGGGTTTCCTGCTCTGCTCCCAAAGACTGCGCACACAGCGCTCAATGGCATTTTCCTCATTGTGCCCGGCGATGATGACCGAGACGCTTCCAGTCCACTCAAGTGGTTCGCTGGAACAGGGACGGCTGCGAATGAAGAGTGCGGCAACCAGAAAGGCAACCCCATAGCGGGGTAGTTCAAACAGCAGAACAAACCAGTAGAGCGTCATCAGGCCCGCCGGTGTTTGCGCTGTGAGAAAGTCGAACCCTTCAACCAGATACCCTATCATGTGAACAGGTCTCCCGGCCCGAAAACCGTGATCTGGATGCCGGGATCAAGCCTCAAGGGCTGGCTTGCCTGCTCTATGATACCAGCCAGAGCCGAGCGAATGTCATCGGGCTCCGTTTTCTTGAGAATGGCGAAATCTGAGCTGTGTCCCTTGACGATCCTGTGGCCTTCGGGGCCAAGAACAGACGAGAAGATACCGCGCAATGTTTCGATAAACAGCTCGCGGATTTGCATGAACTGGCGCGGCCCGGAATGCCGCTCCAGCTCAAGTGCATTCTGATAGCGGATTTCAAGAAGGGCAAAGGACTCGCCCTGTTCATTAAAGCGCTTGGCCTGTTCATTCAGCGATACGATGATGTCGAGTGGCAGATCTGAAAAGCTCAGAATGCTCTCCGTTACGCCCAGATAGCTCGGCCCGATGCGCAAATAGTCGCGCGCCCTTTCCTGCAGGTGATAATGATAGACGTCCCGGGTCTCCACCGCATCACCACTGAAGCGGCTCTGGCAGTCCAGGCAGACAAAGCCCACATCTGGCTCAGATGTCGTATGACCGCAACTTTTGCAGGTCACCACAAGGCCGGGCTTGTCATAGTCGCTGCCAAAATGCAGCAGGCTTTGTCGGCATTTGGGGCAGATCAGTTCGTCTCCCTGCACAAAGTCGGCCTCGGGCGCCTGATGTGCGCATTTGAAGTGATGGATATAAGCGCTCTCATTCAGGTTTGATGCATGGCAGGAGGGGCATTCTTCCCGGATATTGAAATGGGCGCTGCTGCAATTGTTGCAGATATGGAAGCGATCAAAGAAGCGGGCATGCAGAAAGCCACTCTGTTGCAGCTTGCGGGCTTCATGCAAAACGGTGTCGCTGTCTAGTGGGATATTGAAAGTCACGCCGCTTCGCGACTGGCTTGAATAGTGCGGTTCGAGAGACCGATCCGCAACGAAGAGCCGTGCCAATAGCTTGTCAGACAGGGTGTCGCTGTTCACTATTCCTCGATGGACCAATGCACGACGCGTGTGGAAGCCGTCGATGATGCGTGCTAGAGCGCCGTCGGCCTGTGTCGCAAGGGAGGTGGCATTGATATCCGCTACCGCTCCAAGAGACCCCGCCGTGTCGATAAGGGGAAGCAGATGCAGCCCGCGCATCTGCCATAGGAATCGCAGAGCATGGATTTCGATGGGTTGGCTTATGATGATCGCGTCAAACGCGGTGTTGTCGGCCAGAAGCTTGAGCGTCCGCTGTCTGGGTTCACTTTGGGCGAAATCATCTGGCCATCGCAGGCAGCGAAATCCTTCCGCAAAAACTGGCCCGGGCCGGGGCGAGCCGGAAGCTGGCGCCTTGGGCGGGGAGGGGGCGTTGGATTGTTCACCGTCCGGGGGCTGGGGCGCTTGGCTCTGGCTTGTCCCCCCGGCAAGCACCTCATCAATGATCGACAGGATTTCCTGAATATTGAGAGGCTTGGGCAAGATGGCATCAAACTGCTCGCTATCTTCCTTATGTGCCATCAAGCCGTCTACGTCCGCCGTTATTGCGACAAAGTGCGGCCGTGGCTGGTGCGGCTCTGCTTCTTCATAACGTGAGAGAACCTCAATTCCGGTCATTTTGGGCATATGGAAATCCAGCAAAACCAGATCAAATGCCCCGGTCAAAAGGGAAGAAAGAGCCTCTTCCCCATTGTCTACGATTTTTATGGTGTGGCCGCGTTGCTGCAAGACAAGTTTCAGCAGATCCTGGGTGATAGAGCTATCTTCAGCGACAAGAATTTTCAGAGCTGTCGCAGCCTCTGAAGCTCTGGTTTGATCTGAAGCAGCATCAACATGGGTAAAGGTCATGAGACTACCGGAAAAGACGGGTTTGATTTTGTATTCATGCTTAAATTAGGTTAAATAAAATAGTTTTAAAAATTCATTACTTAATTATAAATCGATATCTAGTCATTAATATTTAAATTATCAAGTTTTGATGTGTTTGTTTTGTCTATACTAATTTATTAGTCTTGCATTAATTGTCTGTTATGTACACAAAACTATAAGTATAGATACTATTTGATAGAATTTACGAGATGGCTTATGAAATTATTTTTTTCGAAAAACTTGAAAAGGACGCGCAGTATATCTGCGTCTTTTTTGGTCATTGCTGTCGGTCTTGTTCTTTCTACCTCAGTTTTTGTTGGATTTTGGCAAATCTGGCAGAATGAAAAGTCCAGCATCAAGTATGAAGACGAACGCCTGACCTTTGCCGTGCAACGTGTGACCAAAGATCTTAGGGCTGTGGTCGAGGATGCTGCGCGTAACGTGGTCATGCTGGGCGGAACACCGCCCATTCAAGGCATTCTCAGTGCACGCAAAAACGGTTCGATTCCGGAAATTGCCGAGGTAGAGGAGACAATCTGGAAGGATCGCCTCGCCCGGATCTTTCTTTCTCTTGCTGAAAGCGATCACAATCTTATTCAAGTGCGCCTAATGGGCAATGACGGCAAGGAAATGATCCGCGTCGATAGCTCTGCTGGCAATGCGGTGCGCGTCAAGCAAAAGGATCTGCAAAACAAGAGCAAGCGGGCCTATGTGCGTGAAACGCTCGGTTCCGGCAAGGGCAAGATCAATTATTTCGGCATCGACTATAATCGGGAATTTGGTGTGATTCAGGAGCCGCGCATCCTTGTCATGCGCGTGGCAACGAGAGTTTGGGGTAAGGACGATGAGTCCCTTGGCATGATTATCGTCAATATCGATATGAGCAAGGTGATCGCCAAACTCGCTCATTCGATAAGAGAGCCGCAACAATTTGTCCTATTCAATGAGGATGGCTCCTACCTGAGCGAGCCGGCTGAGATTGTGGCACAATGGATGACCAGGAGTGCTCAGCGCAGTGGAAAGCGCAATGTTGATACGGATTTCCCGCATCTGGCAAGCAATATGGTGACAGACTGGGCTGGTGGCCCAACGGACACATTGGGGCTGAAAACGCAGGATTATATCGCCCGGGTCAGTCGAATCCGCTTTGACGGGTCGACCTCCGATCATTACCTCCTCGCAGGGGTCATGACGCCTATGGCGCAGTTGCTGGCCCAAAATCGGGAGATGAAGCAGCAGATCATTCTGGTTACTGCGCTTATGGCTCTGGTCGGTGCGTTGGTTGCGTTTGTCTTGACCCATCAATTTGTCAAGCCCATCCGACAGTTGTCCGATGCGGCCCGACGCCTGTCTCTTGGTGCGTCGGTGGATAGTCTCAAGCTGGATGGCGAGCATCGCAATGATGAAATCGGTGTGCTGTTGCGCTCCGTCTATGAGATGGCCTCCAATCTTGAAGAAAAGCAGAAACGCATAATTGCCATATTGGCGACCGCCCAGAATCCCATTTTGATGATCAACCGGCGTGGCATCATTCGTGAAGCCAATGAGGCGACTATCGATCTGTTCGGCTTTTCCCGGCAGGAACTGATCGGCAAGAATGTATCCATGCTCATGAATGAGCATGACAAGATGCATCACGATTCCTATTTGAGCCATCACGGCAAGGCTCCCCCTTCCAGGATCTTTGATGGCGGCCGCGAAGTGATCGCTGTGCGCAAGGATGGAAGCCCGGTGCAGGTGCATCTGGCTGTTAGCCGCTTGCAGATAAAGGGGGAGATCTTTTTCACCGGCATCATGACCGATCTCACCGAGCTCAAGAAGGTCGACAAACTCAAGAGCGAATTTGTTTCCACTGTGAGCCATGAATTGCGCACCCCGCTCACCTCCATCAAGGGGGCTCTGGGACTGTTGCGCAGCGCGTCTCTGGATGGTCTGCCCGAACATGCCAGCAAGATGCTCGACATCGCCTACAGCAATTGCGACCGTCTGTCCCTGCTCATCAATGATATTCTCGACATGGAGAAGATCGAGGCCGGAAAACTCTCGTACGAATTTCAATCCTTTGATGTTATTCCGTTTCTTGAAGATGTGGTGGAAACCAACCGTGCCTATGGCAAACAGCATGGGGTGCTCTTCAAACTGGAGTGCCCAGACGAGCCGATCAGGATTTTTGCCGATCGGTGTCGCCTTGAGCAGGTTGTGACCAACTTGCTTTCCAATGCGGCCAAATATGCCTCCGATGGCGAGGAGGTGATCTTGTCCGCAAAGGCTGATCGGGAGACAGGGCGTCTGCGCATATCCGTCACGGATTTCGGCAGCGGCATTCCCGAAGAGTTCCAAGGCAAGGTCTTCGATAAATTTGCTCAAGCGGACTCATCCGATACCCGAGCCAAAGGTGGGACCGGTCTTGGGCTGGCCATTTCACAAGAAATCATCAAGGCCCATAGCGGGACGTTGGATTTTGAAACGGAAGCCGGAGTGGGAACGACCTTCTACATAATTCTCGATATTCCGCCCGATGAAAAGGTCCGCGCCGAGCCTGAAGCAGCATAAACCGATGGAGCCATGCCATCAGACTGAACAATGAGTGGTTAGGAGACGATCATGACAAAGCCTCTGCAACGGATCACCTATGTTGAAGATGATCAGGACATTCGCGCCATTGCCGAATTGGCTCTTGGCACGCTGGCTGGCTACACGCTCGATCTATGCGAAAATGGCAAAGAAGCGGTCGAGACGATCCCCGCTTTCCAGCCCGATCTTGTCCTGCTTGATGTCATGATGCCTGTGATGGACGGCATGGAAACGCTCAAAAGGCTCAAGAGCACGCCTGAATTGGCCGACATTCCGGTCATCTTCATGACCGCCAAAGCCCAGCGCCATGAAGTGCAGGCCTACAAGGACAAAGGTGCCATAGACGTCATCACGAAACCCTTTGATCCGATGGAACTCCCCGCCCATGTCCAGAAAATCTGGAACCGACAAATGCACCAGAATGAGCAGGCAAGCGAGGGAACATCATGATTGATCAACTCAGAAAGCTCATCGCAAGACATTGCGAAACACTGCAGCGCGAAGTGATGGAAATCGAGCAGAGTGTCACCGTAATTCTCTCCGAGACAGACCCTTCAGCCGAGCATGTGCAGCTGGCCATTGCAAAGGCCCATAAACTCAAAGGAGGTTCCGGCACGATCGGGTTTCAGGAAATCAGTGAGACCGCAGCCGGACTTGAGCGGGCGTTGAAAATGGTTGCGGAGTTGCGCGGCCCTTTGCCGGTGGAGGTAAAGGAAGAGGTTGCAAAGCTGTTTGCAAGGCTCGCTGATCTCATTCAGACCGTGCAGCCGGAACAGTCCGATCTTTTTAATATTCAATTGCCTTCCAGCGCGCATGAAAACGCGCAACAGGCGCCAGTCCCCCATAGTTCTGACCAGATAAGGAGCGTGTCATAATGCAAAGCCTGACGACTCAATCTCCTAATGATCACATGAATGCAATGTCACCGCGGGAGCGGTCCAAGGTCTTGATTGTCGATGATGACCGCGATCTGCTGGACATGATCGGCCTGTTTGTTGAAATCGAAGGTTACGAAACAGAGCTGGTTGCCGATGGGGAAGCTGCTCTGGAAGCGATCAAGAATGACCCGCCTGATTTGATGGTCCTCGACCTTATCATGCCGGGTTTGGGGGGCTTTGAAGTGATTGAAAGGCTCCGGACGCTTGCCCCTGATTTATATCTGCCTGTCATCATGGTCACGGCTCGGGAAGAGCGTGCGTTGCATGTGCAGGCTTTGCAGAGCGGCGTCGTTGACTATATCCAGAAACCGGTCGATTTTGCCGTATTGAGCGCCCGCATTCGGGCAGCCTTGATGGAGAGCCGCATTCAGAACAAGTTGGTGGAGGCCAATGCGCGGCTGGAGGCCATTGTTGCCACGCGTACACGGCAGCTGGAAGTGAAGAACGAATATCTGACCGCTGTTCTGGATAACGCCAAAGACGGGATCATCGGCTGTGATGAAAACGGTCTTCCGGCCATTTTCAACAGGAAGGCCAGCGAGATGCTCGGCATCGAGAATTCTCTCAGCATGCTGATGCCTTATCTGACGACCAATGAAATGTTTCAGTCTGATGGCTCAACCCCTCTGGGGCCGGAGTCAAACCCGTTGCGGGAGGCCTTCGAAAAGGAAACGCTTGAGGACGCAGATATCATTTTGGAGCGTTACGGAGCGAACCCGCGTTTGGTCAATGCGACGGGCAGTGCCGTGCATGACAAATCGGGTCTGAAGATCGGTGCCGTGATTGCCCTTCGCGATGTGACCGAGCAAAAGCAGTTGGAAAAACAGATCCATCAAATCCGCAAGCGCTATGAGAAAATGCTCGATAGCGTGCCTATGCCGCTGCATATCACCGACAAGAATGGCATGATCCTGGAGGCCAATGACCTCTGGCTGGAAGCCTTCGGCTATGATCGCAAGCAGGTGCAAGGATCCTATCTGGGAGATTATTTGACGATACAGTTCAAGCATTTGGCCTCAGAGCCAGTGCGTGCGGCGATGATCAATATGGGCCACACACAGGATGTGAAATGCCAGATCAGACATGCGGACGGCCGGGAGATTAATGCTTCTCTTGTCAGTCAGGCTGTGTATGACGAAAAGGGCGATCTGAACCAGATTGTAGAATATGTCACGAAGGTCGACGACCCGTCCGGCTCTTGAGCCTCACTGCGCCCCACTGTGCACCCTAGGACTGGTTGAAGAGCATATTCTGGTCCAGCAGATAACGGATGAAGAGCGGAAGGCTCGCGCCGCCCAAAGCTCGTGCCGGACTGCCCAGAGTGCCCTCCAGCACCACCGGCAGCGCGATGCCTTTCCAATCCTGTTCGGTTATGGCATCGCGTATCTTTTCAACCAGACTCTCCCGCACGGCAGCTGGCATGGTGCCGTCCAGAATCGCCACTTCAAAATCCATGATGGCTGTTGCTGAGACGATGGCAAGGGCAATGTAGTGAGCTGCCTTGTCCAGCCATTCCTCAAGCACATCATCTAGATCCGACCAGTCATAAGAGCTGTGCTGCAGCAGGGAGGGGTCTATACCCTTTTCCTTGAGCATCTCTTCGAGAAAAAAGAGCGAAGCAAAGTCAATCAGCTGCTTTTTTTCTCCATTGGGGCCCGGCATGGGCATGGAGGCCAGCGCTCCGGCATTCTGGGTTCTGCCGGCATAGATGGAATTGTTAAGAGCAACCCCGCCTCCCACAAAGGTGCCCACGAAGATATAGAGAGAATCGCTAAAGGCCATGCCGCGTCCGAAAGCGACTTCGGCGCAACAGGCCGCTGTGCAATCATTTTGCGTAAAGGCGGTGAGTCCGGTTGCGGCCTCCAGCTCATCGGCTACATCGAATTGCTTCCAGACTTCCATGGTGCCGGGAGAAACACCAACCTTGTCTTCCCAATCCCATAGATGGGAGGGCAGCGCAATGCCGATACCGGCGATCTTGTCCTGCTGGTTGGTATCGAGCTTCTGGCTCATTTCGCGAATGCCCTGTGTGGCAAAGGCCATCACCAGATCGGGCATCGGGTAGGAGTAGGTGATGCGGTTCGAGGCCCGTGTTTGCCCGGCAAAATCGATCAGGATGAGATCGGCGCTGCGGCGCCCTACCTTCAGGCCGAAAGAAAAAACCCCGTCGGGGTTGAGGCGCATGGGAATGGAGGGTTGGCCGACGCGCCCACGAATGGGATCCCCACGCAAGAGCAGGCCGTCTTTCTCCAACTCGCCGATAATCACGGACACGGCTTGCGCGGACAGGCCCGAACGACGCGTGATTTCCGACTTGGCCAATGCGCCATGGCGTTGGATCAGAGACAGGACGAGCCGCTCGTTATAGGCACGGACTTTCTTCTGGTTGAATCCGAAAGAGCCGTCGCCACCTGATCCTGAGCGTCTCCCCTTTTTGGCCATTCCTTCGCATCCTTCCCGTGATTATGATCCCTTCTGGCTGACAAAAGAAGATCGGTGCGCCCTGCGCACGCATATGGATCAAGCCGGTTGATCAAGACCAAACCTAAAGCGCGAGGGCTCTTGATAGCCATGAACCAGATCAAAAAATAACTTTGATTGAATTAATCAGCCTGAAGAGACAAAAATCAACAGATTTATGACGCCCTCCAGTGGTCACGCGCGCTCAGAATGCCCTGAAGATAACGGTTTTGTGAAAATATGCTGCGATTTCGGTTATTTAATTAATACATCAAATAGAAGTAATAATTCAAATATCACCCAATAATGGCGTGAGATGCACGGTTTTGGCCGTTTCTCATCCGCATATCTACCAAAATTCGAACATTCTCTTGATGTGAATCAAATATTTTCCTTTAATAATTCACTTAAATGGATTTATTATCTCGCAGAACGTTGGCCATGCGTGGCCAGGGCCCTGACAATAGGCAAAAGCAATTGCGGTCTGATGGCGTTCAGGTTGGAGTATTCGGAGGAAATGATGCAGTTCAAGGAATCGGCAATCCGTGTCGGTGCACAGGCGCACGACAAGAGTGATGCTATCGCAAAAGTAGGCGAACTGTTGGTCAAATCCGGCAACATCGAACCGGGTTACATCAAGAGCATGCTTGCCCGGGAAGAGGTCGCCAATACCTATCTGGGCAATGGCATTGCAATCCCTCATGGCATCCCCAAGGATCGCGAATTGATCAAGGAAACAGGCGTTGCCGTGCTGCAGCTGCCTGAAGGGGTAATCTGGAACAATGATGAACGGGTGCATCTGGTGGTCGGTATTGCCGCCAAATCCGACGAACATCTGACTATTCTTTCCAATCTCACCGATGTGCTGGACGATGCGGAAGAAGCCAAGCGTCTGGCTGTCACAAAAGATGCGGGCGATATCGCGCGCCGCCTGTCTGGTGGACAGGACGCTGCGGTCGATGCACAAGCAGAGGACGCCCCTGAAGAACACGAGCTGGGCTTTGAGCATGTAGTCACAAGTCCCCATGGGCTGCATGCTCGCCCGGCGACTGCCCTTGTTGATCTCTCCAAAACCTTCCAGTCCAGTATTCTGGTCCGCAACGGCAACAAGGTTGGGGATGCAAAAAGCCTGATCGGTTTGCTCAAATTGGGTATCGAAAATGGGGCGACCATCCGCATCAGTGCAGACGGACCGGATGCCGAACAGGCGCTCGAGGCCCTCTTCAATGCCTTCGCCGAAGGGCTGGAAGATGAGGATGAAGCCGCCGCTGAAGCTGCAGCGGATCGCTCTGTCGTCTCTGAGGTCGCCTCTTACGAGGGCACGGCCATTGCCGGGATTTCTGCTTCTCCGGGCATCGCTTTCGGACCAGTTTGCCAGTTGAAGCGTGGCCGCATCGTGGTGTCTGAAAAGGCTGAAGGATCTCAAGAGCAGGAAGGCGCACGTCTGGATGAGGCGCTTGCTGCTGCCAAGGCTGAATTAAACGCATTGCATGACGACATGCTGGCAAAGCAGGGCGCTGCAAAGGCTGACATCTTCAAAGCACAAGGCGAGTTTCTCGAAGACCCGGAATTGCTTGGCAAGGCCCGCGACGGGATCGCCGCAGGCGCAAGCGCCGGATGGGCATGGAAGCAGAGCTTTCAAGAACAGGCCGACGCTCTTGCCGCCATGAAAGACGAAATTCTAGCAGCCCGTGCTCTGGACTTGCGCGACGTCGGGCGGCGGTTGCTCAAATTGCTGGCCGACAAAGTGGAAGATGATCCCGATCTGCCCGACAGCCCCGTCATTCTCGTTGCCGATGATCTGACGCCTTCGGATACTGCCGGGCTCAATCCCGAGCAAGTGCTGGGTCTTTGCACGGCTTCTGGCGGCCCGACCTCGCACACGGCCATCATCGCCCGCAGTCTCGATATTCCTGCCGTGGTCGGCGCCGGGGAAAGCTGTCTGGCACTCCATGATGGCGCTGCTGTCATTCTGGACGGCTCCTCTGGCCTGCTGGTTGCAGACCCCACGGACAAAGACACCGAACAAGCCAAAGCGGCGCAAGACGCCTATGCACGTCAAGCTGAAGCCGAACAGAATGCTTGCTATCAGCCGGCCATCATGCGCGATGGTCACAGAATTGAAGTTGTTGCCAATATTGGCAATGTAGAGGAAGCGAACGCCGCTGTGGTGGCTGGTGGGGAAGGTGTCGGGTTGCTCAGAACGGAATTCCAGTTCCTGCAGCGCGACACCGAGCCCAGCGAAGATGAGCAATATGAAGCCATCACCGCCATGATCAAGGCCATGAACGGCTTGCCGATGATCATCCGCACGCTGGATATCGGGGGCGACAAGGATGTGCCTTATCTCTCCACGCCTGAAGAGATGAACCCCTTCCTCGGTGTTCGTGGCATCCGCCTTTGCCTGCTGCGCGACGACATTTTCCGCACGCAGCTGCGGGCCATCTTCCGAGCTTCTGCGCATGGACCGATCCGCATTATGTATCCGATGATTTCATCCATGGATGAATTGCGGGTTGCCAAGACTATCACCGAAGAAGTGCGTCAGGAAGTGGGCGCTGATCCGGTCGAGATTGGCATGATGATCGAGATCCCGTCTGCGGTGATGATGGCCGAAGACTTTGCCCGCGAGGTGGACTTCTTCTCCATCGGCACCAACGATCTTACGCAATATGCCCTTGCCATGGACCGGATGCACCCGCAACTGGCCAAGATGGCTGATGGCCTGAACCCGGCAGTTCTGCGCCTCATCAGCATGACAGTGGAAGCAGCTGACGCTGCTGGCATCTGGGTTGGCGCGTGTGGCGGCATTGCCGGCGATCCGCTCGGAGCGAAGATCCTCTCCGGCCTCGGTGTGCATGAGTTGAGCGTCAGTATTCCGGCTATCGCGTCGGTCAAAGCCAAGGTGCGCAGCCTTTCCATGGCAGAGGCCAAGGCTTTTGCCAAGAAGGCTTTGGCTTGCACTGAGGCGAAAGAGGTCCGCGCGCTGAAATAGCTCGATCCGTTGAAAAGAAGATCGCCCACCAGTGCTTGTTACCGGTGGGGCGATCTCCCGAACCTAAGAGACAAGCATCGACAGCCGATGATCGGCTGTCATCCGTCAGGGGAAAGATGTCATGAGTGCTGGGGCAAAAATCGCTACGGTTACCCTCAATCCGGCAATTGACCAAACCATCCAGATCCCGAACTTTGCCATAGGCGAAGTCAATCGGGTTGCCAGCGAACAGTCTGATGCTGGCGGCAAGGGGGTCAATGTGGCCAGCTTTCTCGCCCAGTTCGGGCATAAGATTGCGGTCACCGGATTTCTGGGCAAGGACAACGCCCATCCTTTCGAGCAGCTGTTCGCGCATCTGGATATCGAGGACCAATTTGTTCGGCTGGCAGGGGCGACCCGCGTCAACATCAAGATCGTTGATTCGGCCAAGCAGGAAATCACCGACATCAACGCCCCCGGGTTGCAGAATTGCGCCGAGGGTCTAGAGGCTCTTGAAGCGGCGATTGATCAGTTGGCGGCCAATGGCGCAGAGCAATTTGTGCTCGCAGGCAGCCTGCCTACCGGTTTGCCCCACAGCATCTATCGCGATCTGATCAGCCATCTCAAGGGGCTGGGCAAAGAGGTGATCCTTGATGCAAGCGGGCTCTCCTTTGCTGCCGCTCTGGATGCCGGGCCGGACATCATCAAGCCCAATGTGGACGAACTATCCGAACTGGCAGGCCGCAAATTGACGACCCACCAGGAGATCATCACCGCTGCGCGCACGCTGACCAGTGGTCGGGTTGGTCTCATTGTCGTTTCCATGGGGGCCGACGGGGCCCTGTTTATCACTGAAGAAGACGTGCTGCACGCCATGCCGAAAGGCGCTGTGGTCAAAAGCACGGTTGGCGCAGGCGACGCAATGGTCGCCGGCATATTGCATGGCCGGTCAGAAGGACTTCCGCTTGCGGACCTAGCCCGTCTGGCAACCGGCTTTTCTCTGGGGGCTCTGGGAGAGATCGGGCCTCATTTGCCCGCGCAGGAAGTCATCAAGGCTTTCGCTGCCAATGTGGTCATAGAGAAATTGTGAGGTTCGAGAGGAGAAAGGAAGAGCAATGGCAACAATTGTAGGCGTATCCGCCAGTGCGGAAAGCCGGGCACATACCCTGATGGCGGCCGAAGCCTTGCGCAAGGTTGCCAGCGATCAAGGCCACGACGTTGTAATGGAATGTCGCGCCCCTGACGAGATTACCTCTCCCTTGAAAGAAGAGGATATCGCCAAGGCGGATCTGGTGATCCTGGCGATCGATGAAGAGATCGATCAGGCCCCTTTCAAGGGTCTGACCATTTACAAGACAACCACAAGTCTGGCCATTCGGGATACAGCTGGAGTATTGGCCAAGGCTTTCAAAGCTGCCGGGATACCGGAACAAGCAAGTTGTGACCAGCATAAGGAGGAAGCCGTGTCCACATCTGATGATACCAAAAAGCGCATTGTCGCTGTTACGTCCTGCCCAACGGGCATCGCTCACACATTCATGGCAGCCGATGCCCTGAAGAAAAAGGCGACCGCTGCAGGTCACGAAATCAAGGTTGAAACCCAGGGCTCCGTCGGGGCCAAGGATCAACTCACCCCGGAAGATATCGCCGCCGCTGATGTGGTGATCATCTCCGCCGACACCCATGTGGACGAAAGCCGTTTTGCTGGCAAGCCGATCTACCGCTCTTCCGTTGGCGCGGCTGTAAAAGACGCCGCAGGTGTGATTGCCTCTGCTTTCAATGAAGCCGAAACGGCAGCCCCTGCCGCTGGCGGTCAGAGTGGCGAGAAGATGCAGTCGCTCGAAGAAGCCAAGGCAGCTCTCAAGGCCAGCCGCTCCGGCCCATACAAGCATTTGCTCACCGGTGTGTCCTACATGCTGCCGGTTGTTGTGGCCGGCGGTCTGTTGATCGCCCTGTCCTTTGTCTTCGGCATTGAAGCCTTCAAGCAAGAAGGCACGCTGGCAGCTGCCTTGATGACCATTGGTGGCGGCGCGGCCTTCAAGCTGATGGTTCCGGTTCTGGCCGGTTTCATGGCCTATTCCATCGCCGACCGACCGGGCCTGACGCCCGGCCTCATTGGTGGCCTCTTGGCTGTCAATCTTGGCGCCGGTTTCCTTGGCGGTATTCTGGCCGGTTTCCTTGCGGGTTATGTGGCCTTGTGGTTGCGTGACAATATCAAGTTGCCCAGATCCCTTGAGGGGCTGATGCCGGTGCTGGTTCTGCCATTGCTTTCGACCGCTATTGTCGGCCTCTTGATGGTCTATGTGATTGGCGAACCGGTTCGCTACATCAACGAAAGCCTGACAGCCATGCTGCAAGGGATGGGCCAGACCAACGCCGTTATCCTTGGTCTTGTTCTGGGTGCCATGATGGCCTTTGACATGGGCGGTCCGGTGAACAAAGCGGCTTATGCCTTCTCCGTTGGCCTTTTGACCAGCGATACCTTCGGCCCGATGGCGGCCACCATGGCTGCTGGCATGACGCCTCCGCTCGGGCTGGCCGTTGCAACCTTCATCGCCAAGAACCGCTTCACCGAAGAAGAGCGCGAAGCTGGTAAGGCGGCCTTCGTACTGGGGCTGTCGTTCATTACCGAAGGGGCAATCCCTTATGCTGCCAGAGATCCACTGCGTGTGATCCCGTCCATCATGGTTGGTTCGGCTCTCACAGGTGCGCTTTCCATGTATTTCGGCTGCGGTCTGCGTGCGCCACATGGCGGTGCCTTCGTGCTGGCCATCCCGCATGCAGTTAGCAACCTGTCCATGTATATCCTGTCCATTCTCATAGGTACGGCTGTCACGACAGCGCTTCTGGTTATCCTCAAGCGTCCAGTGAATGAAGTGCCTGCTGCAGTGGCTGCGGAATAAAAAGGACTGATGCCAAGTCTTCAAAAAGTCCCTTCTATTGATCTGGCATCATTCCCATCTGACTGGCACGCCCGCATTTCGGGCGTGCCTTTTTTATTTGTCCAAGGGCTGCTGCTGGCATGCGGCGCGCTTGTCTCTACTGCGTTGAGGGCTTTATAGTCAGTCTGCGCGGGCTATGGATCTCTCACCCCGGATATCGAGAAAGGCTTTTCCATGATGTCGACGCAAAAACCCCTGATCGGTCCCAAAACCCGTCTGTGCATGTCGCTGTCCGCCCGACCCAGCCCATTCGGCACGCGTTTTCACAACAAGATGTATGAAGAACTCGGGCTTGATTTCGTTTACAAGGCTTTCTCGACAACTGATCTGCCTGCCGCCATTGGTGGCGTGCGTGCGCTTGGCATTCGGGGCTGCGCCATCTCCATGCCCTTCAAGGAAGCGGTGATCCCATTGCTCGATGCTTTGGAACCATCCGCCAGCGCCATTGATAGCGTCAATACCATCGTCAATGATGATGGATATCTGACTGGCTACAACACCGATTATATCGCTATTTATGATCTTCTGGCCAAGGCAAGGATCGACCCGGCGATGCCATTCCTGCTGCACGGCTCTGGCGGCATGGCAAAGGCCGTGGCTGCCGCGCTCAAGAATAGTGGGCATGAGAAGGGCACCATCGTTGCCCGCAATGAGGAGACGGGCCGCATACTTGCCGATCTTTATGGTTTTGATTGGGCTCCGACGACGCAAGGCTTGACCGCGCCTCTCATCATCAATGCAACGCCCATGGGCATGCAAGGGCCGGAAGCCGACATGCTGGCTTTTGGCGAAGAGATCATCAACGCTTCTGACTATGTGTTCGATGTGGTGGCCATGCCTGCCGAAACACCCTTGATGCTGGCCGCGCAAAAGCACGGCAAAAACTGCATATCCGGCGCCGAGGTCATCGTGCTGCAGGCGGTCGAGCAATTCGCGCTTTATACGGGTGTTCGTCCGGACCGCGCTTTGGTTGAAAAGGCTTCGGAATTTTCTCATGCCGTTGCCAGACAAGAGCGACTCCAATCCCCTTCATAGGTCGCTTTGCTCCATTGTCTTGCGAGGATGGACAGGTCTAGTCTTTTGCTGTTGGTGGTAAGCTTCTGAATTGGATGCCCATCAGAGATTGTGGTACAGTTTTTTGGGTATCAATTTGCGCATGGATGGGAGCTTGCTGTGCATCACTCATGGCAAGGAGGGGACAGCATCTCATGGCATTTGGAAAAGCAGGATATGAGCAAGTTAGCAGTTTCTTCTATTTGAATCTGGCAGAAACAAGCCATATATGAGTAATCCTTGCGATCCGTTGCATCATATAGAGTAAGGGTAGGGGCGTGAGTGCGTGCTCCGGGCTGCCCAGAAGACCGGGCGCAAAAGTGATGGGACAAAATTTGTCCAAACTATTTGCACCATTCTTGAGAAAGCCATAGTTTGCATCTACCTGGTGTGTGGTATACTTGATACCACCGATGGAATCGGAATTCTCAATTTAGAAAAACTCTTGAAACTGAGTGGAACACAATTGGAAGAAATCGAAAGGCCGCCGTCCTTATCCGATATTGCGACGGAAAAACTGAGAGCCGCTATCAGTGAGGGCGAATTCGCTCTTGGTGAAGCCTTGTCGGAACAAAAACTTGCCGATCGTTTGAATATCAGCAAAACGCCTATTCGCCATGCCTTGGCTCAAATGAAAGTGGAAGGTCTGGTTGATGTGATCCCCCAGAAGGGGACCTTCGTTTTCACCTTGAGCGGAACGGATCTGGAGCGCTTCTCCGAATATCGCTACATTCTGGAAACGGCCGCTCTGCGCTTGGCTTTCGAGCGCAATCGCGATGGTCTTGTTGCTGAGCTGGCCAGAATCTGGGAGAAGATGGAAGAAGCCAAGAGAGTGGACAAACGCTCCCACTATCTTGATCTCGATTTGCAGTTTCATAGAGCCATGTTCGCGCTTTGTGACAATCAGTATCTCGCAGAAAGCTACCGTCTGATAGAAGCCAAGGTTTCTGCGATCCGGACCTATCTGGGGCGTGATCGCATCCAGACCACCAAGAGCTTTGAAGAGCACGGCGAAATGATCGAAGTCCTGCGTGAGGGCAAGATCGAAGCGGCCATCACTATTCTCGACTTCCATATCGGGCGCTACCACCGCACCTTCAGCCGGGAGGTGCCCGATATTTCCCAGACAAAAGCTGTTTGAGCGGGTCTCACCGAAACGCGAAGCACAGTCAAACGAAAAGGCCGTTCCCATCAAGTGAGAACGGCCTTTCTTTTTGATCCCTTCATGGAGATCTGGCAGATCGGTGCGACGTATCAACCAGATCTCAATTTTTCAAAGGATGCTCTTATGCAGCGTCATAACCGGTTTTGAAGGCCAGCTCGACCTTGCCATCATAATAGATCTTGATGTCGGCATTTTCTTCCAGCGGTTTGCAAGGAATGATGCCGCCGGTCGAGATCCACTGGCCAGCCTTTGGACGGAAGCCGTATTTCATGGCAACAACGAGGAAATCACGGGCGACTTCATCGGCAGCGCCAACCAGATCAGATGTGGTGCCCTCTGCGATGATCGAGCCATTCTGTTCGGTCTTCATGACTTCGCCATTCCATTTGGTTTCGGCCGTGTAGGCATGTTCCGGGCCAAGCACCAGACAGCCGGAGCCGCAGCGGTCCGATACGATGGCCGGAACGCCAAAATCGCCCCCATTGCTGAGCGCGCCGGAAGGCATTTCGGAGCTGACGCACCAGACATCAAAGAGATCGGCAAGCGGAGCAGCTGCAACTGCGTCCATGCCTTTTTCCAGATAGCTTTCTGCTTTTGCAGAAACGCGCAGGGCGATTTCGCCTTCGGATGTAATGGTCAGGGTTTTGAAGCCCGGTACCAGTTTGTCGGCGGATACGATTTCCTTTTCATGCATGGGGGCAAAGAAGATCTCGTCGATACCAAGGGCTTTCTGGGCCGGGGGAGTGGAACCACCAACCTTCCAGGCAGCGCCGTAGCCTGCGTCTTTCTCGACGACGGCCTTAACGCGTGCGTAAGCTTCTGGCAGGGAAGCTGGCATGGTATCAGCGGTCAGGGTGACGGTTTCAAGCGGAGTGATTACAGTACGAACATAAGCGGACATGGTTTTATCCTGTTGTGAGATAGACTATAAGCCGCATTTCCAGCCATGGACTCTGCGGTGTTCGGCGTATGGTCTGGTCCGGCCTTGAGCTGGACCAGAGGAATTTTGTCAGTATTCGCCGTCTTGAACCGGGCTCCAGACAGCCTTGTCGATGGCGCCACCCGGATGCATGATGACCTTGGCTGCGATGGCATGGGCCATGCGCGCTGCTTCATCAACGCTTTTGTCCTGAATGCGCATGCCGATATAGCCAGCAGCAAAAGAATCGCCCGCGCCCGTGGTATCAACCGGCTTCAGTTTGGCCGGAGGGGTAACTTCCATGCGACCTTCATCATTGACGATGATGCAGCTGTTGTCGCCGCCCTTGATGATGGCTTCACCAGCCCCCCAACCCCGCCAAGCATCAGCAATCTTGTCGGCATCACTTTCTTCCCAGAGTGCGGCATGGTCTTCGCAGCCCACGAGGGCATAATCGGTAACACCAGCGGCTTTGCTGAAGACAGCACGACATTTATCTCTGTCCGGCCAAAGAGCAGGGCGGAAGTTGGGATCGAAGGCCACCTTCACCTTACCCTTGAGAGAAGCTAGCGCTGCAAGCAGATTGTCGCGTTGGGCGTCGTCCAGAATCGCAAGGGTGATACCGGAGAAATAGACCAGATTGAATTCCCCAAGCAGCGCGGCAATCTTTTCAACTGACCAGCCGCCGAACATCAGTTTGGCAGCTGCATCATTGCGCCAGTAGTGGAAGAAGCGCTCTCCGGTGTCGTCATTCTCGATCATGTAAAGACCGGGATTTTTGCCTTCCACCAGAGTGATATGGTCCACCTTGATGCCTTCGCTGGCAAATGTCTCACGCATGCTCTGGCTCTGCATATCCGAGCCAAGGCCGGTGATATAGGAGACTTCAGCCTTGGGAGAAAACTGCCGCACCAGATAGGTTGCGGTGTTGAAGGTGTCACCGGCGAAAGCCTGACGAAAGACCTTTGTGCCTTCTGCAAATCCCTTGACGCCTTTGGCTGGCGACAGTTCGATCATGCACTCGCCAATGGAGGCAATCTTAAGCTGCTCGGTCATGCGTTTACTCCTTGCTCTGCTCCTCTGGCATTAAGGAAGCCAGAAAGTGTTTTAGATGGGTGCCTGTTTGCTTCTTGTGGTATGTGCCCCAGGGGCGAATTCTGTTGCTTGCAAGAGATAGCCGCTTGTCTCTTGCGAATGGCTTGCGGGCTCTTGTGTGAGGATGTCGTGTGGTCCATTCCGGTGTGGTGATTCTTCTTGGGTGAAGAGATCGGTAAGTTATTTAGTGATAACTTGTTGCCGAAATGGCGTAAGCCAATGGCCTGCTGCGGAAAGGCAATGCCTCTGTTTAAGGTCTTGGCGCTGTTGTCGCTCGCCGCGCAGAGGGAAAACAAACGGATAAAATGAGACGAAACTGAGGGGAGAGAATAATGGGAAGGCTGCGCCAATTTGTCGCTCTTTTCACCAATCACGATGCGTAAACCGCACGTGATCGGGAGTGGGATTGGCCGCGTAAACATTCTTTCGCCTCAGTATTTTCTGCTTTTATTATAATGGCTTGGTTGGGCCTGATTGCGCTTATCCTGTGTCACTCACCAAGGGATTGACAGTGCGAGCTGATGGCAAGCAGCTTGCAGTTGAAACGACCTGCCGGTCGAAATCAAAAAGCTGGCTGACATGGCTCTGAGAGCCTCCCTTGATGCATCGTTATGATTAGATTGAGACGCACAAAAGCACAATAATGTTGCGGCTGCGACATTTGGTCGTGCGGTTTGATGCGTATCTGATCCCAATTCTCCGTGCAAGGCCCGGATGACAAATCCCACCTCCCTCCCGCCTTTGCTTTTAGCCTTTCTAGCGCTCGGAGTTGGCTAAAAAGGAGGTGAATTTTTGTCCCGTCCAGACTTGTGAGCGAGCCAAGACCGCTCGATAGAGACCAGTATCGAAGGCACTTTCCACCGAAAACATGCCTCTTTTGACTAGGTTTTGGCCGAAACATACGGGGAAATATCTAGCTATTTTAGAAACTGGTGTACCAGATACTGAATGTTAGATTTAATATTTGACGAAACAAAAATCTCTTCATAGGATCGGGCCAGGAGGAAAATATGGCTCATTTGGGAGGACCAGCCGACTATGGCGAGTTCGGAAGACGGACTCTTATGGCTGGGACACAGACATTGTTGAGAGGACTATCCATCCTGGAGCTTGTTGGCAACGGGGTGTCGAGCGTCAAAGGTCTGACCGACAGATTGCAGGTGCCGCGCAGCACGATTACGCGGATGATCCACAATCTGGTCACGGAGGGCTATCTCTATCACGTTCCCGAAAGAGGCTATTTTCTGGGTGCTCGCCTTGTCGAACTTGGCAATCGTGCGCGGGAGCAGCGCCCGTTGGCTGGCATTGCGCGCCCATTTCTTGAAGCTCTGTCCGAGCAGGTGCTCGATACGATCCATCTTGCTGTTCCCACCAATGATGGCGCGATCATCTATCTGGACAAGATCAACGGCAGTCGCGGTTTTCAGATGCGCTCACGCGTCGGGCTGACCATGCCCATGGCTTTTACCGGGCTTGGCAAGGCCATTCTGATGACTATGGACGAATCTGAGTGGAAAGACTTCTACGATTTCACGTCAAGCCAGAGACATTTGAAGGACGGTTGGCCCGAGCTGAAAAGCTATCCTGAGTTCTTTTCCGATCTATCCCTCTCCAAAGAGCGGGGCTATAGCTTCGATGATGCAGAAAATGAAATCGGTATTCGCTGCGTAGCGGCGCCCGTCTTTGCCGATGAAAACAACGCCGTTGCTTCCATTTCCATTTCCAGCACACTCAATTTCATGCCCCGGCAGCGGATCAATCTGCTCGGACCGGTGATTGTGAGATGTGCGCAAAAGATTTCTCGTGAACTCGGTTGGAGTAATGAAAAATGAGCCTCTTGATCGCACTTGATTGGGGCACGTCAAGCCTACGTGCCTATTTGATGGAAGACGGCAAGGTTCTGGACCAGCGACAAAGCCCGTATGGCATCCAGCATCTTCCTGAGCCAGGAGGCGTGAAGGGATATGAAGCCGCGTTTGCGAGTATTTGTGGCGATTGGCGCAAGCAATATCCCGATATATCGGTGGTGACCGGTGGCATGGTTGGATCTGCTCAAGGGTGGGCTGAGGCGCCTTATGTGCGCTGCCCTGCCGATCTGGGCGATCTGGCCAGCCAAGCCGGTGAAGCGACCTTGCCCGATGGCGGCATACTTCATATCGTTCCGGGCGTTCTGCTCGATGACCCGGATCTTGCGCCTGACGTGATCCGCGGCGAGGAAATCCAGATTGCCGGTGCGTTGATCGACCATGCTGACTGGTGGCAGGCCTCCCGTATTCTGCTGCCGGGGACGCACTCCAAATGGGTGACGATGAAGGGCGGCAAGCTGGAAAGCTTTTCGACCTATATGACGGGCGAGATTTTTGCCGTTTTGTGTGATCACTCCATTTTGGGTCGCCTGATGCCGGAAGAGAAGGCATCAAAGGAAGAGGCTGACAAGGCTTTTGACCTTGGCCTTTCCATTGCCAGAGATGGCGGGGCAGGGGATCTGACCCACCAGTTATTTGCAACGCGCACCATGGGCCTGACCGAACGCCTGCCCAAGGCAGCGCTCCGCTCTTATCTTTCCGGTCTTTTGATCGGCAATGAACTGACCTCGGCCACCCGTGAATTGCAAGATGATGCCTCTTTGCCACTGATCATGATCGGTGAGGGCGCATTGTGTGATCTCTACAAGCGGGCTCTGGCCAGCTTCGGCCTTGAATGCGTTGCGCAGTTCGACAACACCGCGCATATCGGGCTTTGGGATTTCGCAGAAACAAGTGGCCTGATTTAAAGCGGACGACTGGTATCAGCGTTTTAACAGGCTGATCTGCTATAGCAGATCTGACATGTAAATATTGAAGGGCAAGAAGATGAAAGCACTTGTATATGCCGGCCCCAATAAAGTTGAGGTCAGGGACGTTCCTGAACCACAGGCGCGTGACGGCGCTGTAAAAGTGAAGATGCTCTATTGCGGTCTGTGCGGCAGTGACATCGGCATTTATTCCGGCAAGCATCCAAGAGCGAAAGCGCCGCTTATTCTCGGTCACGAGTTTGTCGGCATCGTCGAGACAGCGCCGAAAGACAGCAAACTTGCTGTTGGCGATCATGTAACTGCCTATCCGCTGATTTCTTGTGGCGAATGCTATCCTTGCAAGAACGGCACCCCTCATGTCTGCCAGACCCTGCATCTGCTAGGCATCGACTGCGATGGCGCCATGGCTGACTATTGCTGGGTTGATGAAGAGGTTCTGGTCAAGGTGCCAGATGGGATTTCCGACAAGCTGGCAGCTCTTGCTGAGCCTCTGGCTGTTGTGGTGCGCGCTCTGCATCAGGCCAAATTCAAGACCCTTGATCGTTGCGTTGTCATGGGGGCTGGCCCGATCGGCATCCTGACAGCCATCCTGCTGAAGCATTCCGGCGCAGCCCAGATCATCATCTCCGATATCGATGAAGGCCGTCTGGCACTGTGTAAGGAATTCGGATTCGATGCGGTCAATGTCCGCGACACCAACCTGATCGACCATGCCAACAAGGCAACGGACAATGTGGGCGTTGACATCGTCTTTGAATGTTCCGGCGTTGAAAGTGCAGCCCTTGACGTGACCAAGCTGACACGCGTTGGCGGCACCATCTGCATGACCGGCGTTCATAAGGCGCCCCATGCGGTTGATCTCATGGATCTCAACTTCAAGGAACAGACCATGGTTGGCAGCCGTGTATACACCATGCGCGAATTCGCCGATTCCGTGCCGCTGCTCGCAAATATGGCCGAGGATCTGGAGAAAGTCATCTCGCAGGTCATTCCCCTGAGCGAAAGCGACAAGATTTTCGACATGGTCGCAGATCCTTCTCTGCGCACCGTCAAGGTCCTTGTCGATTGTCAAGCCTGAGCCTGAGGAGAGCATGATGTACAAACTGGATCTATCCGGGAAAAAAGCCATCGTCACTGGTGGCACGCGCGGCCTCGGGCTCGGTATGGCCGAAGGCCTGCTGGAAGCGGGCGCTGAAGTCCTGATCATCGGGTCAAGCAACAAGGCGGCCGAGGTGGCAGCCACCCTGAATAAGGGTGAAGCCAAATGCCATGGGCTCGCCATTGACCTTGCCGATGCGGCCGCCCGCGCTGAAGGCTTCGAAAAGGCTCTGACCATGCTAGGCGGTGATCTGGACATTCTGGTCAACTGCGCCGGTGTTCAGAGCCGCCATGCGTCCGAGGAATTCCCTCTGGAAGACTGGCAGTGGGTGCTTGAGGTCAATCTCAACGCCGTCTTCGATTTCTGCCAGCGCGCAGCCAAAGTCATGCTGCCAAAAGGCAAGGGCAAGATTATCAATATTGCCTCGCTGCTCTCATTCTTTGGCGGTTTTACGGTTCCTGCCTATGCCGCATCCAAAGGTGGTGTGATGCAGCTAACCAAGGCGCTTTCCAACGAATGGGCGAGCAAGGGCATCAACGTCAACGCATTGGCTCCGGGCTATATGGCCACGGACATGAATACCGCTCTTTTGGCCGATGAAGGCCGAAACGCTGAAATCACCGCACGTATTCCGGCCAAACGCTGGGGCAATGGCGAGGACATGAAAGGTCCCCTGGTGTTCCTCGCTTCTCCGGCTTCCGACTACGTGCACGGTGTCACATTACCGGTAGATGGCGGCTATCTGGGCCGCTAACCGAAGGAGTTCTCAAATGAAAATCGTCATTACCGATCTTGATCATGCTGATCAGAATATGGAGCGGGATGTTTTTGCCAAGGCCGGTATGGAATTCGACCTGCTGGAATGCAAAACCGAAGATGATCTGATCAACCAGATCAAGGATTATAACATCGCTCTGAACCAGTATGCTCCATTCACCAAGCGCGTTTTTGATGCGTTGCCGGATCTCAAGCAGATCATCCGTTATGGTGTTGGCGTGAACAATGTTGATCTGGCTGCTGCAAAGGAAGCTGGTGTGCAGGTTTGCAACGTGCCTGATTACGGCATGCATGAGGTTTCCGACCATGCAATCGCTTTGAGCCTTTCGGTCATTCGCAAGGTTCCCAAGATGGACAAGGCTGTGCATGCAGGCGTCTGGGACTTCACGGTTGCTTCTCCAATCCGTCGCTTCTCTGAAACCACCGTTGGTGTTGTTGGCCTTGGCCGCATTGGTCGCCTTTATGCCAAGAAGATGCATGATCTGGGCTTCAACATTGTTGGCTATGACAAATTCTACACGCCAAACAAAGCCGATGGCTCCGACTTCATCAAGGCAGGAACCCTTGAGGATGTGATCACTCAGGCAAACATCTTTGCTCTCTTCTGCCCGGTCACCGATGAAAATTACCACATGGTCGATGAAGCAGCCATCAGCCGCATGAAAGATGGCATCTATATCGTCAATACCGCACGCGGCGGTCTGATCGATGAAGACGCTCTGGCTGTTGCGCTCAAATCCGGCAAGGTCGCCGGAGCTGCCCTCGATACCACAGAAATCGAACCGTTGCCGGAAAGCAGCCCTCTGCGCGCATTGGAGAACTGCCAGTTGACCCCGCACATGGCTTGGTATTCGGAAGATGCTGCCCTTGAGCTGAAACGTAAAGTTGCAGAAGAGGCCGTTCGTTTTGCCAAAGGGGAAAGTATTAATTGGGGTTTGGTTCAACTTTGAGACGGACGTCAAATTATATAACGCCGCACTAAACTTTGAGATATTTATCACAGGAGGAAGAAATGTCTATTAAAACACTTACGCTTGCAGCGCTATTGGCTGTCGGCACAATCGCTACACCAGCTGTTGCTGAAACCCTGCGTTTCTCCAACGTCACATCCGTATCGGGTAAAGAAGCTGGCGTTGAGTTCAAACGCATCGTGGAAGAAAAAACCAACGGCGCTCTGGAAGTAAAACATTTCCCGGACAACCAGCTGGGCAATGACCGCGTGATCACCGAAAGCACCATCTTTGGTGATATTGATATCGGTGTGAGCTCCACGTCTCCGCTGGCTACTCTATTCCCGGATCTGTATGCATTCGACGCTCCTTTCCTATTTCTGAGCCCTGAAGATGCATATGCAAAACTGGACGGTGAAACCGGTCAGGCCATTCTGAAGACCCTCGAGAAAAAAGGCCTTAAAGGTCTGGCTTTCTGGGAAAACGGCTTCCGGAACTTCACCAACAGCAAAAAAGCTGTTGCGGAGCCTTCCGATCTGGACGGCATGAAAATCCGCACCATGGAAAACGACGTGCATCTGGCTGCATGGCGCGCACTTGGTGCGAACCCGACCCCGATGGCATTCTCCGAACTGTTTACCGCTCTACAGCAGGGCACTGTGGATGGTCAGGAAAATCCGCTGGGCATCATCGACGGCAACCGCTTTCAGGAAGTTCAGAGCAACGTGTCTCTGACCCAGCATGTCTACACCCCGTATCTGGTGTTCATGAACTTGGATAAATTCAACTCTCTGAGCAAAGAACAGCAGGACATTATCACTGCTGCTGCCAAAGAGACCACCACGTTCCAGCGCAAACGCTCTCAGGAACTGGAAAAAGAAATCCTCGTCAGAATCAAGAAAGATGGTGTGACTGTTACCGAACTGACGCCAGCCCAAAAGGCAATGTGGCAGAAGGTCATTGTAGATGCCAAAATCTACGATCTCGTCAAATCCAAAATGGATCATCCTGAATATATGGATGCCTTGCTGAAAAAGTAAGCCTCGTCAGCCGCCAAAAGCGAGGACTGGCAGAGCCAGTCCTCGTCTATATGTTGCGGTCTATGAAGCCCAAAAGGGGCAAAGACCTTCCGTGCAATATATGTGTTGCGGCACCTGAATTCGGTATTCGAAAGGGACCAAGTAGATGACCATTCTACGCTTTTTGGACAAGTATTTCGAAATTTCAATCAGCGTCTTTCTCCTGCTCTTCATGACCGCCCTTATCGCGGTGCAGGTTTTCATGCGGTATGTGATGGGGGAGTCTCTGTCCTGGTCCGAAGAACTGGCGCGTTATGTCTTTATCTGGTTGATCTATTTGATGATCAGCTACAGCGCGCGTGAAATGAAGCATATCAAGATCGACGCAGCGCTGGGGCTCTTTCCCCCATCCTGGCAGCGGTGGGTTGTCATTCTGGGCGATGTTCTGTTTCTGGTTTTTGCCCTGTTCATCGTCAAGACAACCTATGAGCTGGTGCTCAAGCAGATGATGCTCGATCAGCGCTCGACTGCGCTGGCGATCCCTTTGTGGATGATCTATGCCGCGCCCGGTGTCGGCTTTTTTCTGGCCTCCATCAGACAGGTCCAGACCATTGTCTGGCGTCTTCGCAATCCTGACAAAACCAACATTGAGGAGTTCTAAGGCATGGTCGCTACAGTTCTCTTTACAAGCCTTGTTCTGTTCCTCATCCTCAATGTCCCTGTCGGCATTGCCATTGGTATGGCCTCGGCAGCAGCAGCGCTCGCCGCAGAAGCGCTTTCGCCCAACTATATTTCCCAGCAGTTGATTGCCGGTACGGATAGTTTTCCGATCATGGCGATCCCGCTGTTTATTCTCGCCGGTGACCTGATGGGCGCGGGTGGTGTCTCCCGCCGCATTCTCGACGTTGCCAATGTGTTTTTCGGTCGCGTGACCGGTGGTCTTGCCATCGTCACAGTCGCGGTCTGCATGTTCTTTGCTGCCGTTTCCGGCTCCGGCCCGGCCACTGTGGCCGCTGTAGGCTCCATGGTCATTCCGACCATGCTGGCAAAAGGCTACTCCAAATCCTTTACCCTGGCTCTCGTCGCGACTGCCGGTTCGATCGGGGTTATCATCCCCCCCTCAATCCCGATGGTTATCTTCGGCGTTGCGACGGGCACATCAATCTCAAGCATGTTTATGGCTGGCATCATTCCCGGCTTCCTGATCGGCTTTGCGCTCATGGGCTGGAGCTATTTCTATGCCAAGAAAGCTGGCATTTCCGGAATTGAAGGCAAATTTGATTGTCGTGTTGCTGCGAAACTGATGTGGGAAGCCAAATGGGCGCTGTTGAACCCGGTCATCATTCTTGGCGGCATCTATGCGGGTATCTTCACCCCGACGGAAGCGGCGGCAGTTGCAGCGGTTTATGCTCTGCTCTGCGGTATGGTCTTCTATCGTGAGATCAGCTTTTCACAGCTGCTCAAGACCGTCGCGCGCTCCTGCTCCACAACGGGTACCACCATGGTCATTCTGGGCTGTGCCACGGCCTTTGCCAAGATCCTGACCATTGAGCAGATCCCTATTCAGGTCGCTGATCTGATGACAACGATCTCGGATAATCCGATCATCATTCTCATGATCATCAACGTGCTCCTGCTGTTCGTTGGCTGCGTCATGGATACCACGCCAGCCATTCTGGTGCTGTCTCCGATCCTGTTCCCTGTGGCAACCTCCATGGGCGTGGATCCGATCCACTTCGGCATCATCATGGTGGTCAACCTGGCAATTGGGTTCATCACTCCACCATTGGGTATCAACCTGTTCGTGGCGGCAAGGGTTGGCAACGCTCAACTCGGCACCGTGGTGCGAGGCATCATACCTTTCATTATGATCATGATCATTCTCCTGGCGATCATATCCTACGTACCACCTGTCTCGATCGGCATCTTCAGCCTGTTGGGTCGATAACCATCCAGACCTCGCTTTCTCCTGAAGCGAGGTCCTCTTTCTTCCAATTTTCTCCGAAAGTGTGACCATGACCTTTGAACAGTTTGTCGGGCAATGCCCCCTTGTTGCCATTTTGCGAGGTCTGACGCCTGAAGACGCGCTCGGTACGGGCCAGGCGCTGGTCGATGCAGGCTTTTGCATCATTGAGGTTCCACTCAATTCACCGCGCCCCTTTGAGAGCATCTCGATTTTGCAGGAAAGCCTTGGCCGCCGCGCGCTGATTGGCGCCGGTACGGTTCTGAGCACCGCAGCGGTCGACAGTGTGGCCGCTGCGGGGGGCAAACTGATTGTCATGCCTCATTGCAACACCGAAGTGATTTCCTATGCCAAGTCTCTGGGCCTTTATTGTGTCCCCGGCATCGCAACGCCAACCGAAGCCTTTGCCGCGCTTGATGCTGGCGCGGACGCACTCAAGCTCTTCCCCGCAGAAAGCGCGACGCCTGCTCTGGTCAAGGCCATGCTGGCAGTTCTGCCCAAATCCACTTCAATCCTGCCAGTGGGCGGTATCGCTCCTGATACCATGGCTGGCTATTGGGGCGCGGGAGCCACTGGCTTCGGATTGGGCAGTGCACTTTACAAGCCGGGCATGTCCATCGAACAGGTCGGCCTCAATGCCGCCGCCTTCATTGAGGCGATCGAGGCTTTGAAACAGGGCTGAGTGCCTGTCCGTTTCCTGTTCCTCCCAATCCCCTACAGGAGAATAAATCATGGTGACAATTACAGATGTCGTTGTGAAAGACATCCGCTTTCCCACGTCCAGAAATCTGGACGGCTCTGATGCAATGAATGAAGCGCCGGACTATTCGGCAACCTATGTGATTCTCAAGACCGATCGCGGCGAAGCCCTATCCGGTCATGGCCTGACCTTTACCAACGGGCGGGGCAACAATCTTGTTGTTGCAGCTGCTGACACCCTCGCCAAATCCTTCGTGATCGGCAAGGACCTTGGCGATATCACGAAGGACTTCGGCTCCTTCTGGCATGAGCTGGTTGCCGGGGATTCCCAGCTGCGTTGGCTTGGCCCTGAGAAAGGGCTTGTCCATCTGGCAACCGCTGCTGTGGTCAATGCCCTTTGGGACATGTGGGCCAAAGCAGAAGGCAAGCCGGTCTGGAAGCTTCTGGCCGACATGACGCCTGAAGAGCTGGTTCGCTGCGTGGACTTTACCTATATCGAAGATGCCATCACCCCGCATGAAGCCCTTGCCATGCTCAAACGCAAGGAGGCGGGCAAAGCTGCTCGCGAAGCCGAGATGCAGGAAAAGGGCTTTCCGGCCTATTCAACCGCGGCAGGCTGGCTTGGCTATTCTGAAGAGAAAATGCGCCGGTTGGCTCGGGAAGCTGTCGAAGGGGGCTGGACCCACCTCAAACAGAAGGTTGGTGCCGATATCGAACAGGATGTCGAGCGGGCACGCATCTTGCGCGAAGAACTGGGCTGGAATCGTCATCTGATGATGGATGCCAACCAGATCTGGGGTGTTGAAGAAGCGATTTCCAACATCCGCCGTCTTGCCGAGTTTGGTCCGCTCTGGATTGAGGAGCCGACGAACCCGGATGATATCCTTGGGCACAAGGCGATCAGGGACCATATCGGCAATATTGGTGTGGCAACCGGTGAGCATGCTCATAACCGCGTCATGTTCAAGCAATTCTTCCAGGCGGAAGCCTTCGACTTCTGCCAGCTCGATCCGGCCCGCCTTGGCGGTGTGAACGAAGTGCTGGCGGTGTTGTTGATGGCTGCGAAATATGACGTGCCTGTTTGTCCGCATGGCGGCGGCGTGGGCCTGTGCCAATATTCGCTCAATATCGTGCTGTTCGACTATATCGCAGTGAGCGGAAGCCTTGAAAATCGCGTGCTCGAATATGTCGATCATCTACACGAGAATTTCGAAGAGCCGTTGACCATCAAAAACGGTCGCTATTTCCCGGGCAGCATGCCCGGCTATGGCGCAACCCTTAAGGCAGACTCGCAAGAGCAGTTTGCCTTCCCTGACGGCGTGGAATGGGCCGAGACGGTTTGATCTCCTTTGTCGAGGGCACGACAGGTGAGTTGAATATTTGGGCTATGTCTCAAACACGCCGTCAATCCAGAGCATATAGAGGAGTAAGGATAGGGGAGAGATCTCTCCCCTCTTGCGCCCATAAAAGGCTGTCTTAGCAAGGGGTATGGTTAGGGGGGACCATCTGAAACCGCAAAAGAAAAGGGATAACCGAGCGGTAAACGGTCACCCCATCTATTTCTGTGTTGTCGGTCGTCTCAGATCAGAGAAGCGCTCTATTCCAATCAGGCCGAAACGGTGCGCGATTTGACCGGTGTGCGATGTTTGGAAGAGCGCCGCGCTGCAGATGTCTCGTTACTTCTGAACAAACGGGACAGCAGCGAGTGGAATTGTTTTGAGCGCTCAAAATGGCCGCGTACAAGAGCGTGGTTGATTTCGTTGTGGCTCAAATATCTCATTTTCCGTTCCTATCTTGGCAGGAGTTGAGAAAGATACATTCCGGTATTGAGGTTTATTTTAGCATATATATTCCTGCCCATGAAGAGATTCCAGAGCCACGCTCTCTTCAGGGACGCAGGAAAGAAAAAATGATGCACCAAGGGTTCGAATTTTTCTCTGTATGGATGGAAAATCTCATTTTGGGGGTTTTTAAGAATATTTTATTTGGATAGTTTGATAGGGTTTGTGGATTATTCTCAATATGATGAAAATTTCGGAAAATATATGAAAAGCAAAAGCGCCACCTTTGTAAAATAATTACAAAGGTGCATTGACACAGACTAAGCGCAGAAGACGCCCCTTGAAGATTTAGCTACCCTGAGATTTTGATACCTTGGTCATGGTGCGACCAGGCTCTGCTTGTGAGAGTTTGTGTTTCTCTTCGAGCTGCTTGGTTATGCGGGACATGACGAGCTTGGCACCGGTCAGGCTGAGATGGTCATCATCGAGATAGAGCGACTGACCATTCTGTTCCTGAATGCAAACCCCCGCGGCATTTTTGCAAAAGACGTCCCGGACATTAACAACCGAGATATTGGGGCTTTCATCGCGTGCCATGCGAAACAGCTCAAGCACATTTTTCTCCCTGTCATCATACCAGGCAACCGGATAATTCAACAGGGATTGATCCAGCAACAACGCTCTGGGCACATCCACCCCGACTTCTGGTACAGGGCCGAAGAGTGTTACGGGCCGCTTCTGCGCAACCTTGGCAAGGAAGTTTGCTGAATAGGTAAGCAGATCGGATTGCTGCGTGGTATCTGCATCGGCTCTCTGGGCGATGCGGGTGTGGGAAAAGGGGTGGTCATCCATCAGACCATCGGGCCGCTGGAAGGCGCCGCCTTCAATATGCGCCGCCCATCGTGCAGCTACAAATACACCTTCGACATGTGCATCATGCGTGACAAAATCATAGGCGCTATCCAGAAAGGCCATCCGGCTTTCATTGTCTGGCATGCCTTCCCGATAGGTTCCTGCAATCGGGTAGAGGGTATCCTTTGTGAAGGCAATCAGGCCATAGCCCTCATCCGCAAGGGTTTTCTTGAGTTCCACAAAATAGACCATCGCGTGGCTGTCGCCAATCAGGACATAATATTTGTCATAGTCCAGAGACGCCTTGCAGTAGTCCATGCTCAGCTCGATGGCCTGATGATGAAAGTGGCAGGCATCATAGGTGCTTGCCGACGCAATTTTTGTATCATTGTTGGCATTGGCCCCGTCATTGCGGATGTTCCAGACGCCCGAGACAATGAGCATCGCGGTCGCGGCTGCACCCAGAGGGAAAACAACCTTGCGGACGATGAGCTTGCGATTTCGGAAAGGCTGCTCGATATAGCGCCAGCTGAGATAGGCCCAGAGGAATGTCGAGACGCAAAGAAAGATGGAGACTGTGCTGCTCAATTCATGCAGGCTTCGATAGCGGGCAAATGCCAGAAGAGGCTGGTGAAACAGATAGGCGCTGTAGCTGATAAGCCCGATGCCGACGAGTATTTTGATGCGCAAAAGGCGATTGACCATAGTGCCTTGCGTCGCAAAGAGAATAAGAAGCGCTGTGCCAATCGTCGGCAGCAAAGCCGGAAAGCTCGGAATGGCCGTCTTTGAATCAAAAAGCAGGATAGAAGCACCAACAGCGGCTAGCCCGATGCCACTGAGCAGATTACGGACGAGAAGAGCAGGCACGATCTGCCTTTTCTCCATATGCAGCGCAGCAAAGGCCGCGAAGGCACCAACCAGAAGCTCCCAAGCGCGCGTCGGCATCAGGTAAAAGGCCGCAACGGGCTTGTTCTCTATGCCCCATTGGGCAAGCGCCAGGCTAATCACGAAGGCAAGCACCAACAGGGACAAAGTGACTTTTCTGCCAAAGCGCCATGCGATCATCAGAAAGAGCGGGAAGAAAATGTAAAATTGCTCTTCAACCGCTAGGCTCCACGTGTGTAACAGGGGCCGAAGTTCCGATGCAGTGTCAAAATAACCGGATTCTTGCCAGAACAGGATGTTGGAGGTGAAGGTCGCGACGGCCACCATGCTGCGCGAAAGGCCTTCCATATGGATCGGGCTCATCAGATACCATGCGGCTATGAAGCTGAGCGCAAGCATCACAAACAGGGCGGGCATAATGCGCCGAATGCGCCTTTCATAGAAAGTGATAATGCTGAAAGTGCCGCTTTCCAGATCGCTGATCAGGATCCGGGTGATGAGATAGCCACTGATGACAAAAAAGAGATCAACCCCCAGAAATCCTCCCTTCAAGATCCCCAATCCTGAATGAAAGATGACAACTGACAAGACGGCGATGGCCCGGAAGCCGTCAATCTCTGGTCGATATTGCATCTTGCTCATGAGGCAGCCTTTGGAAAATGCATGCAGAAAAGGGATTGGTGGATTTTGGGTATAAGTAAAGTTACTTCTTTTGAGGGACTTCTACAAACTGAATTGAATTTTATGATTAACTTATCAAGCGCTCAATTGACCCCTCTTTTGCGCCATTTTCTTGGGGGCGGGGGAGGAAAGAGGCAGGCGAGTCGCGATTTGATGCCAGCCAGGCTTATGCAAGATACGGTCAGAGTAGAATAGGGAGGCGGCTGGAGGCTTTCATCTCCTTTAGGGAAAGGTTTGAGCGTATGCTCGCTACCCCGGGAAGCTTGCGCAGCACGTGGTCGACAAAGGCGCTATAATCATCCAGATCCTTGGCGACGATCACGAGCAGAAAGTCATCATCGCCCGTTGTGTTGTGGCAGGAGAGAATATTCGGGCTATCATCAATGATGCGTTGAAACGCGCATGTTGCATCCTGACTATGGTCAGAGCAGCGCAGCTGGACAAAGGCCATGACGCCAAGCCCGATTTTGCGGCGGTTGAGATTGGCCTGATAACTCTCGATCACGCCACTTTCTTCCAGTTTTTTAAGGCGCCGCCAGCAAGGGGTCTCGCTCATGCGCAGATGATCGGCGAGTTTGGCGTTGGACATCCGCCCGTCGCGCTGCAACTGGTCGAGAATTTCCATATTCACTTTGTCCATTTCGATCATGGGCAGACCCTTTCTCTATTCTGTCAATTATGAGGAGATTATGCCTCTATCTTCTAAGAAGAAAACAAGAATGGCAAGATTCTTGCGGATAAAATGGGTAAGGTGACAGGAAGACATATTACAGTTGAGGAAGTTCGGCGATGAAAGCTGTCCTGTATGAGCAATTTTGTGAAACCCCGAAAATTGTTACCCTGAAAGACCCGGTCCCTGAGACGCATGGGATCGTGATCAAGGTGGAGGCGACCGGTGTCTGCCGTAGCGATTGGCATGGCTGGATGGGGCATGATCCGGATATCGAACTGCCCCATGTGCCCGGGCATGAATTGGCTGGTGTCGTTGCTGCTATTGGCAAGGATGTGCGCAACTGGAAGGTTGGAGACCGGGTAACCGTGCCCTTCATTTGTGGCTGCGGCGCTTGTCCGGAATGCCATTCGGGTAACCAGCAGGTTTGCAGCCATCAGGAACAACCCGGCTTCACCCATTGGGGATCTTTTGCCGAATATGTTGCCATTCATCAGGCTGACCTCAATGTCATTGCTCTGCCCGAAGATATGAGCTTTGCCACCGCAGCCAGCCTTGGCTGCCGCTTTGCCACATCCTTTCGCGCAGTTGTTGATCAGGGCAAGACGTCTGCCGGTCAGTGGCTCGCCGTGCATGGCTGTGGCGGCGTAGGTTTGTCTGCCGTGATGATTGCCAATGCTGTGGGCGCCAATGTCATTGCAGTCGATATCGATGACAAGAAGCTCGCTTTGGCAAAAGAGATGGGGGCTGTTGCAGCTATTAACAGCACTGCGGTGGCCGATGTTTCTGAAGCGGTCATGGAGATCTCAAAAGGTGGCGTGCATGTATCTCTTGATGCGCTGGGCAATCCGATAACATGCTTCAATTCAATCAAGAATTTGCGCCGACGTGGTAAGCATGTGCAGGTCGGGCTGATGTTGGCAGACCACGCGACCCCGCAAGTCCCCATGGCCAAGATTATCGGTCAGGAGCTGGAAATATTGGGTTCTCACGGCATGCAGGCCCATCGTTATGATGCGATGCTGGCTATGGTCCAATCCGGCAAGCTTGATCCCGCTCGTCTGGTTGGAAAGGAAATCAGCCTTGCGGAGGCACCCGAGGCGCTGACGACCATGGACAGTTTCCTGTCGATCGGAGCCACCGTGATCACCCGTTTCTGACGACACGATGGAAGGGGGGCCGGAAGACAAGGCCGTCCCTTACTTTCGCCTCGTTGCAGAGGAAGGATCGACAAGGCTCAAAAGCCAATCCGTCAGTGTGCATGCCACCAAGCAGCAAACCATTCTCCCAGAGAGCGCAGCTCCAGCACCAACAAGATTTGACGGTGCATTTGGTACTGGAAGGATGAGCGGGATATTTAAAAAATCCGCAAGGGGGCTTTTGTGCCTTCTGAAAGCACCCAGTCTGAAAGAGAGGCGAGAAATTTCTTGTTATGGGTGTATCATATGATAAGATGGATAATATCATATGAGGAAGATTATGGCTCTTGCAACAAGACAAACAAATGAAATTGACCGCATTGTTCCGATCAATGAGCGGAAACAAATCGCGGTCATTGTCAAAGCCATCACCCGTGTCGCAGATGCGTGGAACCTGTCCAATGCGGAAGCTGCCACTTTATTTGATGTGCCGCCAGCCACCTGGAGCAGGATGAAAGCAGGCACATACCGCGGCAAACTTGATCAGGACAAGGTAACGCGCGCCAGTCTGCTCGTTGGAATTTTCAAAGGACTGCGCCTGCTATTCAATGGCCCACTGACTTATGGTTGGCCGAAAATGGAAAATAGCGGTCCGCACTTCGCCAATCAGAGTCCCGTCGTCTACATGATGGCAGGTGGAATTCCGGCCATGATGCGGGTTCGCCAGCATATTGACGCCCTGAGAGGTGGGCTGTGATTGCAATTGATGATATACCCCTTGTTACCTTCAATGAGGCAGACAGTATCCGGCTGATTGCAACGGCCTATATAGACGAGCCTGCTATGGCCCCATTGGTTGATGATGAGAGCGAGTTGGATCTCCTTGCCAACCTCGAAGGATTGACCTCGGCGCGGTGCGGGTTGCCAGTGCAAGTCCCTCCGGGTGTTGATCCAATGGAGCTTCTTACCGAACGGCACGGCTATGGCTGGTCTTACGTCAACGCCGCTTTTTGCTATACCCGCCCGACCGGAAATCGTTTCAACGATGTCAATCGCGGTGCCTGGTATGCCACTTGGGGCGCGGGTGCCCAGCACACTGCGTTGGCCGAGGTCTCTTGGCATTTGACACAAGAGCTTGATGCGGTCGGTGTCTATGAGAATGTCACTGCCTACCGTGAACTTCTCGCCTCCTTTGTCACCCGAATGCATGATCTACGCGGTTTTGTAGATCATGTTATCTTCGACAGAGATCCCGGGATCGCCTATCCAAAGGCACAGTTGCTTGCAGCCAACCTGCTTGATGCCCACTCCAATGGCATTCTCTACCCTTCGGTTCGCGCAGATGGCAGCTGCCTTGCAGCTTTCCGCCCCAACATCATCCAGAATATTCGTCAGGGATCCAAATGGACATTGGCGTGGGACGGTGAGCGGGATCCATCCATCTCAGAAAATCAATGAAATAGGCTGGAGGTGGCGTATCTCACCCCATCAATGGGCCAAAGTGTTCGAGGATCGGGCTAAGCTGCCGCTGCCCTTTCCCTGCGCTCCCGGTCAGAGCGAGCACAGACCTATAGCGCTCCACAGTCCCGCAAGACGATATCAGCGCGCTCGTTCACCGATATCTTGGGTAGCATATTCCTGATATAGCCCAGGTTATCCAATGTACGGACAATATTGTGATGCTCCTGGACCGCCGCATCAAAGTCATGTCTACGATCTGCATCTCCGACGAAAAGCTCTTGCCATGGCGGGACCATGAAGACACGCTTCGCATAGGGCAGATTTTTGCCAAGTGTTTCTCTTGTCGTTTGTCCGCCGGACTGCTCTAGAGCAACCGCCGCATCAATCAGCCCCCGATCAAAGAAAACAGGGCCATCAAGATGCTGCGCGGCTTCCAGGTCGGACTTCGCAACTTCAATGGCTCGGAGGGCGAAAGCTTTCATATCAACCCATGGTAGTGCTTTCCCATCACCTGCCAATTCATCAGCGACGATACGCCGACCCGGCTCTGACACGGTTGCAAATCCACGTTCGGCCAAGACGCTTAAAAGGGTTGATTTTCCACCACCTGAACAACCTGTCAGCAATATGAATTTATCGTGCAATATACTGTCCTTTCTGAGGGATCGTAAAACTATTCTGCGCAAGCACAACCAGCGTGACGACGCACGCACAGAAGCAGAGAAGCGCAAGCGAAGGGAGCATCCAGCTTTCCGGGCGAGCGATCATGCCTGCCCTTGTGATGCTTGCTTTGCTAAATCCGTGAGAAGGCGGATATTTTGCTGGTAAGCGTGCTGAAGGGCGTCGGCATGGGGCTTTCCTTGCGCGGCTGCCTCCGAAACGGCAAAGCCATGCGTATAGTCGACCAGAAGGCCAAGCCATCGATCGACATCGGCCGATGGCACCCCCATTGCTTGAAGACTGGCGCGCAAAGCTTCGTTGAATTCACCAAGGGGGAATCGTGAGCGCAGCGAGCATATAGCCTATTGGTTCGGAGCTTCGCTTTGCATCAATAAGGCTACGTCCCCAAGAATTTGGCCAATCCGCTCTTTCTTCAATTTGTAGAACACCCAGTTTTTAATTTTCCTGCTCTCTACGATCCCCGCCTCTTGCAGCACTTTCATATGATTGGTCACGGTTGGCTGTTTGAGGCCAATTTTCTCAGTGATGAAGCCAACGCAGACGCCATCATCGATCAAATCACCATCCATCTGCGGCGGAAAATGGCGTTCGGGATCTGCCAACCAATGGAGAATGCGCAGGCGATTTTCATTCGCAATGGCACTGAGACCGCGCGCTATTGACTCGTGGCTTCTATCTATATAGCTATCCATCTATATTTACTCTCGTCTATGCAGGTTCCTTATGCCATTAAACAATCAAACCTTCAACTTTATCCATTGTGATGTTTTTGCGAGTGCTCCCTATGCGGGCAATAGTCTTGCGGTGTTCACCCAAAGCGAGGGGCTGAGCGGCGAGCAGATGCTTACCATCACACAAGAGCTTCGGCACTTTGAATCAATTTTCCTGCAAGAAACGGATTGCCGGATATCTGCTCGGGTTTTTGATTTGCAGCAGGAGCTTCCATTCGCCGGTCATCCCATCATCGGCGCAGCTTGCGCCTTGCACAAACAATCGGGCTCGGACGCAAAACGGAACTGGACCATTGAACTTAAAGGCGGGCGAGGGGTGCCAATCACGACGGACTATCGTGATGGCCGCTATTTCGGCACGCTGGACCAAGGGCGACCCGAAATGCTGGGCATTGTCGATGGGAAGCAGGAATTCGCCCATGCTTTCAACCTGAATACTATATCAGACCTGCCTTTAGAGGTCATTTCCACAGGTCTTAAATACCTTATCATACCGGTGAATGGTGGCTTGGCCGATGCGCACATCACAGTGCCGGATCTTGAGGAAAAATTGAAGCGGCTTGGGGCCGACTTCGCTTATCTTTTCGACATAGGCACTTTTGAGGGGAGACACTGGGACAATGACGGTGTGCTTGAAGATGTTGCCACCGGCAGTGCGGCGGGCGTCGTTGGTGCCTATGCGTTGAAACATGGGCTTGCACAAGCAAGCGAGTGCTTTTCCCTCAAACAAGGCCATTTTATGGGACGGCCAAGCGAGATCATCGTAACCCCCTATGGTACATCGGAGAATGTGGAACGGATCACCGTTGCCGGAGAGGTTGCCTTTGTCGGGCAGGGCGAGGTTATCGCCCCATGATCACTTTGCTTGGCCCGGAATTTCTCCCATCTCGCCTCTCATCGTCCGCTATAGAGAGGTGTGCGCCGCTCGATCCAAGCATCAAGCCCCTCAAGCACATCCTGCGAAGCGCACATGCGAGCGAATTGCTCCCTCTCGATCAGCAGGCCTTCATCAATTGGCATGTTGATGCCTCGGGTAACCGCAGCAAGGATGCGCGAGGCGGCGAGCGGAGAATGGCGCAGAATGCGATTGGCCAGATCCATCGCTGAAGGCAAAAGATCCGTATGTGGCACAACGCTATTCACCACCCCCAGTTCAAGCGCATGTTGAGGGCTGAAACTATCTCCGGTCAACAACAGCGCGAGGGCTCGCTTGCGCCCGGCAAGACGGGGCAAACGCTGTGTTCCGCCAAAAGTCGGCGGAATGCCGATATTGATCTCCGGTTTGGCAAACACCGCCTGTTCCGATGCGACCGCCAAATGGGCCGCTTCCGTGATCTCGCAGCCTCCACCATAGGCGATGCCGTTGACGGCGGCGATAACCGGCTTGGAGAAAGCCTCGATACGGGCCGTCATCGTCTGACCGCGGCGACAGAAAACTCTTGTGGCTTCATCCGCACCGCTCCGAATGCTCTGGGTAAATTCATGAATGTCGCCCCCGGCCGAGAAGGCCCGCTCACCGGCTCCGGTCAGGATAACCGCTCCGATAGTATCGTCGGCCTCGATCTTGTCAAAAAGAGCCAGCAGGCGATCATTCATCGCGTAATTGATGGCGTTCAGTTTTTCAGGGCGATTGAGCGTCAGAACGGCAATGCGCTCCCGCTGTTCAAATCTGACAATGTCGTTGCTTTCCATGCTGTCACTCCTTTCGTGGTTGACAGGCAGGTTAGCGAAGGAGAGTTTATAAGCAAACTCACTAGTCAGTATACATACCTAGCTGAAGCGAGGATGGGAGCATGCCGTCACCTGCAAAGCCTGCAAGGGAACGAATGATCGATGCGGCCAATCGCCTCTTTTATCGGGAGGGAATCCGCGCGGTGAGCGTTGACGCGGTGGCAGAAGAAGCTGGCGTCACCAAGAAGACGCTCTATTACCATTTCAAAAGCAAGGATGATCTCATCACGGCTTATCTCGCCTCGCGTGATCAGCCCAATCTTGCGCTTTATGAGGCATGGTTCGAGGCAACAGATGGCAGCGTTGAGGATAAGGTGGAGGCTATTTTCATCGCGCTGGCACAGTCATCTCGTCATCCCAAATGGAAAGGCTGCGGCTTTTTACGCACGGCGGCGGAGCTTGCCAATATGCCCGGTCACCCGGCCATGAAGGTGGGCGCTGCGCACAAGAAGAAATTCGAAGCCTGGCTTGCGGAAAGGCTTTCCCTTGCGCATATCCCGCACCCTGAAGCAACGGCTCGTCAGATTATCCTGCTCCTTGACGGCGCATTTGCCATCATGCTGATCCACCGTGATCCGGCCTATATCGAAGAGGCGGGGCGAGCGGCTCGGGTGCTCCTGTCCAGAGCCGCTCTAAAGGCCGAATAGAACCGAACCAGATTTCTAGACGGCCCAATTGATGGATCGCCTAGTGTGAAATATGAGCGATCATATCCAGAACCTTGCTGGAGAAGCCATATTCGTTGTCGTACCAGGAAACCACCTTGACGAACCGGTCCGTCAACGCAATTCCGGCCTTGGCGTCAAAAATGGACGTTCTACTGTCGCCGATGAAATCCTGCGAGACGACATCATCCTCGGTGTAGCCAAGAATGCCGGCCAGTGGTCCCTCGGATGCGTCTTTCATTGCCTGACAGATCTCTTCATAAGAGGCCGGCCGGGTCAGATTGACCGTAAGATCGACCACCGAGACATCGGGCACCGGCACGCGGAAGGACATGCCTGTCAGTTTCCCATCAAGATCGGGGAGAACCTTGCCAACGGCACGAGCCGCGCCGGTGGAGGAGGGGATGATATTCTGGGAGGCGCCTCTGCCGCCGCGCCAGTCCTTCATGGAGGGGCCGTCAACCGTCTTTTGCGTGGCGGTGGTTGCATGCACTGCGCTCATCAATCCCGCCTCGATACCGAAGTTCTCATGCAGAACCTTTGCAATCGGCGCAATGCAATTGGTGGTGCAGGAGGCGTTGGAGATGATGCGCTGGCCAGCATAGGTGGTATGATTGACGCCCAATACAAACATTGGCGTATCGTCCTTGGACGGGCCAGTCATCACGACCTTCTTTGCCCCCGCCTCAAGATGCTTGCTGGCCATCTCTTCGGTAAGGAACAGACCTGTCGCCTCTGCAACAACTTCAACGCCAAGATTACCCCAATTGATATTGGCAGGGTCACGCTCGCTGGAGGTATGGATGGTCTTGCCATTGACGATCAGATGACCATCCTCAACAGATACAGACCCGGAGAAGCGTCCATGGGTCGAGTCATATTTGAGCATATAGGCCATATAGTCCACATCGATCAGATCGTTGATAGCGACCACTTCGATATCAGAGCGTTGCTGCGCGATGCGGAACACCAGCCTCCCAATGCGACCAAATCCATTGATACCTATTTTGATTGTCATGAAGAGCACTCCTTAGGCTTCGACCCATCTACCCGGATTGGCAAGAGTCTTGTTTGGATTGCCTTAGAAGTAGGATCTTTTGGCTTAGGCATAAATGACAAATATAGATCAATTTATGCCAAATGAAGCGATCCAAACCGGGCCCGATAGTCGGTTGGAGCAAGCTGCAAGCGGCGCTCAAACACACGCCGAAGGTTGAGCGCATTGCCAAATCCGGTCTTCTGCGCGATGACATCAATGTTGAGCGCGCTCTGCTCCAGCATGACGCGGGCGGCTGCCAGACGTTGCTCTTCCACAAATCGGGCAGGAGGCATGCCTGCCTCACGTGTAAAGACACGGGAGAAATTGCGCGGACTCATCGCCGCCTTGTTCGCAAGGGCCTCGACGGACAGGTCACGGGACAAGTCCTCCCGAATCCAGCGTTCAAGATCTGCAATGAGCCCACCATCTTCGTCTGATGGGAGGATAGCTTCGCTGAATTGCATTTGCCCTCCAGGCCTCCGCAGATACATGACGAAATTCTGCGCGACCTGACGTGCTATGGCGGTCCCGCAATCCTGCTCGATAATCGCGAGTATGAGATCAAAGCCTGCAGAAATCCCTGCGGATGACCATATATGGCCATCTTGCACATAAATCGGCCCCCGCTGAACGTCCACTCTTGGGTAGGCCTGCTGCAACTTGTCCAGCCTCTGCCAATGCGTTGTGGCCTTTCGACCATCAAGAAGCCCAGCCTTGGCCAACAAGAATGCCCCACCGCAAATGGAAACGATACGCTTGGCATTCGGAGCGGCTTGTCGAAGCCAATCGGCAACCCTGTCCTGTTGCGCGCTACCCGACCCACGACTGGTGACAAGCAGGGTGTCATATTGATTGTCAGTCTCAAGCTCCTCAAGGGTGTTCTCGGCAAGAACGGTCAGGCCAGATCGGCCCCGCACGATATGATTGTCGTCGCAAGATACAAGCTCATAGGAATAGGCAGGCTCGTCACCCGCAGACTCAAGTACCCTGTTGGCCTGAGACAGGATGTCGGCAATTCCGGTAGCCTCAAACAGGATGCTCATGTCCGGGACGATGATCAGAAAGTGGTGCATGGGAACTCATCACTATGGTTTGGCATGATTTGATGAATTTATCATAATGGGCCAATTCTTGCCAATCCTTCGGAGGCCTCCCAGAATGCGCTTTAGCAGAGATGCTGTAGCAGAGATATTGCCGCCAGGGTGCAAGCGATTTTCTTATCGCACCAAGATAGTGTTTGAATGCGTGCTGAATATTGGTTTGGCTTATTAAGTAACAAATTAAATGCCACTTAAAATCAAGGTGAAATCGGAGCATAAATCCACTCGACTGCTCGATGAGGATAGATATGAACAATAATAAGCTGTTGTATATTATGGATATTTTGAAAATATATTAGGTTATATGTGAGGATAGTCTCGCTCTTTTACCAAAGTTTAATGCCTTGAACACATTTTTCGTTTTCTGAAGACTTCATCCTTTTGGAATCACGGAGCGTAGCGTGGCAATTTTTTCCAATATTTCTCTTTCAAAGAAAATCCCACTGTTGGTGGGAACCGCTGTTCTCGTCGCCGTGGTGTTGGTGAGCGTGTTAAGCGTCATCAAGGCAAGTGATGAATTGAAAGCGCAAAATGCCAGTCAGTTGAAGGCTCTCACAGCAGCGAGGGCCCACGAGCTAAAAACCTATATGCGCGGGATCAAGGAAGACTTGACCACCCTTGCAACGTCAGAACAGGCAAAGCTGGCGACGGCAGCCTTTTCAGAAGCATTTGCCGAGATGGGACCATCTGCCGAAGAGACGTTGCGTAAGGACTATATCAACCGCAACCCCCATCCTGTTGGCGAGAAATTCAAACTGGATCGGGCTCAAACAGACAATCGGTACAATGAAGCGCATGGTCGCTTTCATCCTTGGTTCCGCCAGTTCCTCCAAGCCCGTGGCTACTATGATATCTTCCTTTTCGACACCAAGGGTGAATTGATCTACACCGTTTTCAAAGAGCCTGATTATGCCACCAATTTTGTCTCTGGCCTGTGGAAGAATACGGAACTGGGCAATGTCTTCCAAATTGCCAATAAGGGGCGAGGGATCTCGACGGTGGCCTTCTCGGATTTCCAGCCCTACAGCCCCAGCGATGATGCGCCTGCAAGTTTTATCGCCACGCCGATCATGCGTGACGGAAAGCATCTGGGCGTTCTCGCTTTTCAGATGCCTATCGGTCGGATCAATGAAGTCATGCAATCAAACGAAGGGATGGGCCAGACCGGTGAAACCTATCTGGTTGGGGAAGACCGCCTTATGCGCAGTGACTCCCGCTTTTCCAAGGAATCAACCATCCTCTCACGCAAGATCGATACGAAGGCAGTTGTTGCCGCATTGAACAATCAATCCGGTAGCATGGAAGCGGTGGACTATCGGAATATTCCGGTTCTATCGGCCTTTAAACCCTTCGAGTTTGAAGGTGTAAAATGGGCCATTGTCGGAGATCGGGATCTCGCCGAAATCAACGCTCCCATTCACCAGTTGGTGCTCACGATCCTGACCTTTTCTGTCATTATTCTCGTGATCGTCGGCATTATGGGCTGGCTGGTGGCGAGGGGCATCGCCAATCCTCTTATTTCCATTGCCGGCATAATGGCGCGCCTGTCTGAGCAGGACTATACGGTCACCATCCCCGACCAGAATCGGAAGGATGAGGTCGGGCGTATGGCAAAGTCCGTTCAGGTTTTCAAAGAAAAGATGATTGAGGCAGAACAGCTCAAGGCAGAGCAGCTCGAAGCAGAGAAACGAGCCGAGCGCCAGAAGACGGCTATGATGCACCAGCTTGCTGATGAGTTTGAAAGCGCGGTTGGTGCCGTTGTCGAGACGGTGACGTCCTCTGCGACTGAACTCAATGCAACGGCATCTGCGATGGCGGCCACTGCAGAAGAAACATCTTCCCAAGCAACAACCGTCGCAGCAGCGTCAGAAGAAGCAAGCGCCAATGTCCAGACAGTTGCCGCAGCGACAGAAGAATTGTCGGCATCTGTGCATGAAATTGGACGTCAAATGACAGAGTCCAGAAGCATCGCTGGACAGGCCGTGTCAGAGGCTTCATCTGCAAACGAAACCATCAACGAGTTGATGGAAGGGGCCAAGAAAATCGGAAGCGTCGTTGTGATGATTCAGGACATCGCGAACCAGACCAACCTGCTTGCTCTCAATGCAACCATCGAATCGGCAAGAGCCGGGGAAGCCGGGAAAGGATTTGCTGTTGTCGCCGCCGAGGTAAAGGCGCTCGCCAGTCAAACGGCGAAAGCAACCGATGAAATTTCAACACAAATCACCTCCATGCAGGCTGCGACACAGGAATCCGTCTCTCGTATTGATGGGGTCAGCCACACCATCACCAAGATGAGTGACATCTCGGTGGCAATTGCTTCCGCTATCGAGCAACAGCTCGCTGCGACCAATGAAATTGCCCTCAATGTTCAGGAAGCAGCCTCGGGCACTGGCGAAGTATCAGAGAATATAACAAGCGTCACTCATGCGGCCACCGAGACCGGAACGGCAGCAGCCCAAGTGCAAGCAGCCTCTGCGGAGCTTGCTACCAATGGCGATATTCTATCCATGAAGCTCAATGAGTTTCTGGAAAAGGTCCGAGCTTCCTGAGTAAGCGAAGGTATGAAGGCATCGGTGTGAAAAAGCTCCGATGCCTTTCAAAACCGCTCTTTTCCTTATGAAGCTTGCTCGGCGTGCAAAAGTCGGAAGGTCCAAAGCCATCTTGGGCTCCCTGCGCATATGGATGGCATAGGGGCCGTGAGATCGCCCCAAAACCTAGCCGCTCTTCAATTTGCCTGCCGCTGAAATCATCGAGCCGGCTTCTAGAGCTTTGGCCAGATACGGGCCTGTGACAGAGTTATGATCCTCCATCATTTGAGCTGGGGCACCCTGATAGATGACCTTGCCCCCGTGTTTCCCAGCTCCCGGTCCCATTTCGATCACGTGATCCGCCGCGGCGATCATGGATAGATTATGCTCTACGATGACAAGGGTAATGCCCCGGTCCAGGAGAGATCTGAAGGTGGCGATCAGCCGTTCGACATCGGCCATATGTAGGCCCGAAGTGGGCTCGTCGAACACATATATATGGCCTTTATGGCCAAGCTCGGCGGCCAGTTTCAGTCTTTGTCGCTCACCTCCGGACAAGGTTGATAGGCGTTGCCCAATCTTGAGATAGCCCAGCCCGACTTGCTCCAGTCGGGTGAGTGCGTCAGAAATCATCCGATGACCATTAAACAGCTTTCGAAGCTCTGAAGCGCGCATCTCCATGATCTGGTCGATCGAGTAGCCCGCGACCCGAATGGATCTGGCCTCGGTGGAGTAGCCCGTTTCCCCACATGCTTCGCAAGGGGTTTCAACAGCATCAAGAAAGGCAAGGTCTGTTTTGACCATTCCACGCCCCTTGCATACAGGGCAGGCCCCCTTGGCATTCATACTGAAAAGCCCGACGGGTTTGCCGCTTCTGCGCGCATATTCCCGTCGCACATCATCCATGATTCCCAGATAACTTGCTGAGGTGGAACGAGAAGACCCGCGAAGCTCAGACTGGTCTATGACAACGATGTCGGAGCGAAGGTCGGATAAAATGCGATTGGCAAGTGTCGACTTCCCGGAACCGGCGACCCCGGCGATGACAGTCATAACGCCAAGAGGAATGGCCACAGACAGATTTCGAACATTGAACATCGATTGGTTGTTCACCTGCATCCATCCAGAAGCAGTTCGAGGCGCCATATTGAGCTCTAAAGGCGTGCGCAGGCGCAATCCGGTCTCCGTATCGGCTTTTTCCAGTCCGGCAACCGCGCCTTGATAAACGACATGTCCGCCAGCGGCTCCGGAATAGGGGCCGATGTCAATCACGTGGTCGGCAAGGGTGATCAGATCGGGATCGTGCTCGACCAGCAAAACACTGTTCCCCTTGTTGCGCAAGCGAACAAGAAGTTGGCCAAGCTGATATACATCGCGAGCATGCAGACCGGCACTTGGTTCATCAAAGATATAGGCAATGTCAGCAAGGCTACTGCCGAGATGACGGATCATCTTGATCCGCTGGGATTCCCCGCCAGACAAGCCGACAGTCCCTCGATCAAGGTTAAGATAGTCAAGGCCGATGTCGATCATGAAATCGAGCTTTTCACGCAAGAGCGCGAGAACGGATTGCATCTCCGGCTCATGAATGGAGAGGATGAAGTCAGTCAACTCACCCACTTCCATTGCGACACAGTCGGCGATGTTGCGCCCTGCGATCCGGCAGGAAAGCACAGTTGGATTAAGACGCCCTCCGCCGCAGGCAGGGCATTGGCCCGTCTTGGTAATCCTTTCAAGCGCGTCGCGTTCCTGTTCTGAAAGATCTGTCGGGTCGCGTTCGAGAAAAGAGCGTCGCAAGCGCGGCAGAACGCCTTCATAAACCGTGGTTTTCGGCCATCCCGGTTTGGGATTGGTGACCTCGGTTCCTTCTTCGATGGTCAGGCGTTTCCACTCCGCATCGCTATAGCTGCCAAGGGGTTTGTCCATGTCGAAAAATCCGGACAATGCGTAGCGTTTCCAACGCCAAGCGCCCGGTTCAAAGCCTGGAAACAGGATAGCACCCTCGTCAAGCGAGCGGTTGAGGTCGAACAAGGCCTGCTCATCAATGATCTGAACTGTTCCGAGCCCCTGGCACTCCGGACACATCCCCTCTGGATTATTGAAGGAGAAAAGGCTGCTTTCTCCCACATGAGGCTGGCCGATGCGGGAAAAGAGCAAACGCAAAAGAGCATAGATTTCGGTGGCGGTTCCGACTGTTGATCGTTTATTCCCGCCCAGTCGACGCTGATCGACCACAATAGAGGCGGGCAGATTCTCCAGCCGATCCACGTCCGGCTGCCCTATATGCGGCAGCCGATTGCGCACAAAGGTTGGATAGGTTTCTGCCAACTGGCGCTGCGATTCTGCAGCAATGGTATCGAACAAGAGCGACGATTTGCCAGAGCCGGAGAGGCCTGTGAAAACGACAAGCTTTCCCTTGGGTACATCCAGAGATATGTTTTTAAGATTGTTCGTTCGGGCGCGGACGATCCGCATGGGTTTGTCAGTCATCGTTTCTTGTTTTTACCTGCAAGCCATCGACCGCCTTGCGGCAAAGCTCCGCGAATATTGCCTGTTCACCCGGCGTCATGGCGCGCGCCACCAATTGGGCGGCCTCTTGTCGTTGTAGAGCGGCTTGTTCCATGAAGGCCTTGCCACGTTCGCTCAGCCTGGTCGCTTGCGCACGGCGGTCGGTATCGTCGGGCGACTGCTCAACCAGTCCCAGATCCTTGAGTACGCGCAGGGCTTTTGAAAGTTGTGGTCGGGCAACACCGAGGCGTTCGCTTATGGAAGATGGGCGCAACGGCCCGCCAACCCGCAAAGTCTCCAGAACATCATATTGAGCCCAAGTGACTGCCTCGGGCGTGAAGCGATTGCGCCGAGCAACGAGCTCACACTGCAAGGAGGACAGTGCCTCCTCAAATTTTTGATCGATATTAGTTTCCATATGGAAACTATATATTGGGTGCATTTATTGATTCAACGAGATTAATTGTAATATTTAATAAACCGGTGGAAATTAGAGTGCGATCTCGAGACCGTCTGGCGGTTTCCGGGAAAGGGCGCCCGCAGAGGGGCTTTGCGCCGTCTTTCAGTTGGGGGCGCAGCAACAAATCAAAGCGCGCAAGGTATGATTGAAGAAATTAACGTCTTCCGGTTGGGACCATAACATCTTGGCAACTAATATTTGGCTATTGTCCTATAACGTACTTTGCGCATCTCCTCATTTGATCCCTTGCATGGAACGATATGCAACACGAGGCTTTATCATGGCTAAACTATTCCATTCCCTATCGGCAAAATTATACGCTTTGGTCGGTTTCTTCACGATCGCGTTTCTGATCTTGCTTGGCTATCAGATTCAGGTCTTGAGCAGCCACCTCGCTGAGGGGAAGCGCGCGGAAACAAAAGGCGCTGTCGAAGCTGCCTACAACATCGCCGACTTCTACCACAAGAAAGCGTTGAAAGGTGAGATCTCTGACGCAGAAGCGCAAGAATTCGCCAAAGATGCAGTCAGGGGCATTCGCTATCAAGGCAAGAAATATGTCTTTGTCTATGACTATAACTACTACAACGTAGCGCATCCGGTACAGCCGGAGAAAGAGGGCAAGGATCTCTCCCAGACCAAGGACGGAAAAGGCAAGCTGTATGTCAAGGAATTCGTTGATGTCGCCAAAACAAAAGGCGAGGGATTCGTTCAGTATTGGTGGAAAGATACCAAAGGGACATTCCGCGAGAAACAGAGCTTCGTTAAGGGTTTTCAGCCATGGGGCTGGATGATCGGTTCCGGCATGCTGGTGGACAGCATCAATGCGGTTCTCTGGCGTGCAACACTCAATGCCGCTGCGATTACTGGCCTGCTCATTCTGGTCACCACAGTTCTTGGCGGGCTTCTGGTCAGGTCGATCACCCGTCCTCTCAAAACACTGACCAGCGACATGTTGCAGATTGCTGATGGCAATCTTTCCGTCGAAGTTGCGGGGCAAGAACGCAAGGACGAACTGGGTGCAATGAGTGCTGCGGTCGAAACCTTCCGTCATAATGCAATTGAACGCCTCAAGCTTGAAGAACAGGAAAAGGCCAACGATGCCGCGCGCATGAAAAATGCAGAGCGGGTTAGTGATTTGATCGCCGAGTTCAGGGAAACAATCGCAGAAAGCCTGGGTACTGTGTCTGTTCAGGCCGGCGAAATGGACGAAGCTGCCGATCAGATGCGCAGTGTAGCCGCTCAGGCCGAAGAAGGCTCAACACAGGCTTCCGCCGCTTCGGAAGATGCATCCAGGAATGTTCAGACCGTTGCGTCTGCGGCCGAGGAACTGAGCGCTTCCATCAATGAAATCATGCAGCAGGCCCTGCGCAGTCGTGAGGTTGTCGCCACCGCCTCCTCTGAAGCGCGGATGTCCAACGAGAAAGTGGCCGAACTTGACAAAGCGTCCCGCAAGATCGGGGAAGTTGTCAGCCTGATTCAGGCAATTGCCGAACAAACCAATCTGTTGGCCCTCAACGCCACAATCGAAGCGGCCAGAGCCGGGGATGCAGGCAAAGGCTTTGCCGTTGTTGCCGCCGAAGTGAAAGAACTGGCGAACCAGACGTCCAAGGCAACCGAGGAAATTTCATCTCTGATCAATGCAATTCAATCTTCCAGCCGCGAAACGGTTGAGGCTATTGCGAATATCTCTAGCGTTATGGAGGAGGTCGATGGATATACATCGGCAATCGCAGCAGCCGTTGACCAGCAAGGCACGGCAACCGGCGAGATCGCAAGCAATGTGCAACAGGCAGCGCAAAGCACAGCGTTGGCCTCAGGCAATATGGGGGATGTCAGAGATAAGTCACAAATCACCACCCGATCGGCTGCCGTCGTAAAAGGCGCAGCGGACGAGCTGCAAAGCAGCACTCAGGATCTGCGTTCTCGCATTGAAACATTCCTCGAACGCGTGGCGTCCTGATCGGTTTGCCTTGCGACACTCCGTGGCTTTTCTCGTGAGATTGGTTGGCCTTGCTCAGAAAAGTGCCAGTTAGCCCTCATGCCGCGTGTGTCATATGCCCATCAACGGAGCGTCGGGCGATCCGACGCTCCGCATTATCAGAATTCTGCTTCATTCTGGCCAGGTCCCTATGGGACAAATAGGAGCAGGAACGAACAATTCTTCTTTGTGCCTTTTCTTTTGTGTTTGCTCGTCTATGGCGGTGTTGTCGAAGCCTCTTTCAGCCTCAGACATGTACGGCATGGGCAAGATCAACATCGACCACGCTTTCGCTCTCGTGAAAGCGGCTATTGCTTCTTGCGCTCCAGCGCTTTCCAACTCACTGAGCGTTTTGAGCTAAATTTTCGACCTTGGTTAGCCACTTCTCGCGGACTTGCTCAGTTGATTGCTTTGTGGTGGCGAAGTTGGTGACGCGCACCGGTGAAAAACCGACATAGCCAAGGATTTGTTTCTTTATTTGTTTGGTGATAGCCGCCCCCAAAAACAGCTTGAAATACCAGTTGGGCGTATCGGATGTGATGAACACATGCGCGGTTTTGTTGGTGAGCAGTTTTTTGGGAAGTGCTGCCCCCTTTTGTTGTGCAAAGGCTTTTCCGGGGAGCAAAATCCGGTCAAACAGCCCCTTTAGCTTTGCAGGCATTCCGCCCCACCACAGAGGATGCGCCAGGACGAAGTGGTCGCATTTCTCCAGTGCATCCCAGAACTCTTGTAGATCAGGTTCCAGCTTTGGGGCATTCTTGTAGGTCGCCTGACCAAAATCGCTGTTAAACTGCATGTCTGCCAGGTCGAATCTTGCCACTTGATAGCCAGCAATCTGAGCTTTTTGTGCATATCGGTCTGCGATGCCCTTGGACAGACTGCTGCCAGCAGGATGTCCATTCAGAATCAAGATATGTTTGCCAGTGTAATTTTTTTCGCCGTTTGCCATTTGAAACTCCATAAAATTGACCGAGGTCAATTTCTATATAGAATGGTTACGGGCATATGCAATATCAAAAATTGACCGTGGTCATATTTTAAGGAGAAGGCCAATTCAAAAGAGAAGTTATGAGACGCGAGCAAGCATACTGGAAGCGGCTCGAAAGCTGACAACGGGTAGATCATTTGACGATGTGTCCACGGAGTCCATTGCAAAGGAGTCCGGCGTCGCCAAAGGAACGATATTCGCGCATTTTGGCGACAAGAACGGGTTGCTCTCATTTCTTGTGGCCGAACGCATCCAGGCGATTGTTGACGACTGGAATGAGGTGCCTGCTGACCCTGAAAACCATCAGGACCATCTTGTTCTGCAAAGCATGAAGTTGATCAACCTTCTCAGCACGGACAGAACCATTCTTCAAATCTATCTGGATTTTTCCGGAGCGACGTCACACAAAACATCTGAGCAGTTTCTGGCAGCACTCGACGCGCTGGAAACAAAATTGCTTTCTTTTCTGGAAGACTGGAACAAGACCTCTTCTGAGGTGATCAGGACCGATCTCACCCCTGCAGATCTGGCCGCGGGGATTTCTGCCTTTGTCACGACGGCTGCTATTTACCGCTCCTGCGGAAAAATTGACTCTGACGCCGAGTGCCGAATGCTATTGGAACGCCAGTTCCAAGCCTGGCTGTCTCCCTTCTGCCCATAATATAGCTATGAAACCAAGCGGACAAAAAGCTGAAATGGCAGATAGGGTGGGGTCTGTGGGAGTGTTTGAATTTATATGCCTATACAGCAAACCAACCATCTGAAATCAAACGTCATTTATAGATATCAAATGGATGGGAAGAAATGGTGGAGCTAAGCGGGGAGTCCTTATGGCAGTTTTTTGTTAAATGAAAACAACAATGTATTGAAATTTCAATCTGTTGGGGGTAGCGCTCTGGGTACTAAGTTGGGTACGCAGGAGGTTATTTTGGGCCGCTCAGCAGGAAATGATAAACGCTATCTTGAGCAGCACGGAAATAAGTGGCGTGTCGTCGTCTCAGTCCCTCGCGAACTCCAAGACATTCTTGGCACAAAGCTGAAGAAGTCCCTCGGCACAGACTCTCTCTCTGTTGCCAATCGGATGAAATGGGGAGCGGTTGCTGAGCTCAAGCAGAAGATCGCAGAAGCCCAAGATAAGACAACCTCCGCACCGCACATCGAGATTGCTCTTGAGATGGCCAAGCTGCTCAAAGACGCTAGTACTCCGGAGCGTCAACATGAAATCGAAGAAGGGATCGACATAACGGGAGATATGCTCCGAGGTGGCGAAGTCGGGGAAGAGCCAGACCCAGAAACTGGTGAGCCACTGCCTCGTTATAATCCTGAAAGTGAGCGCAGGGCTGGTGAGTTCATACGCATTGCGAAGGGATTGGCTACGCCTATCGATCTCAGTCACAACAAATATCTCGATCAATTGACGGTCAAGCCCAGAACCAAAGCCGATGATATTCGCTCGATGAAACTCTTGAAAGGTTGGATGCTGGACAACAGCGTGGGGCCATTTCTGGAAACCATTGACAGCAAAACGGCTGTTCGCTTCATGGATGCACTTCCTGAGCTGACAAACGGCCTATCGCCAGTCACGCTTAACAAGTACATTCGACGCCTCTCTAGGTATTGGCAGTGGCTTCAGAAGAGAAGTGAAGTCGACCAGGACATCTGGAAGGGGCTTTCTCTATCGGTGCCTGTTACCCCGTATGATGAGGTGGAACGAGCTTTCACGGATGAAGAGGTTATCACTCTTCTCAATGGAGACACAAGTCAGGCAATGCACGATCTCATGCGGATTGGGGCGCTGACTGGTTGCCGTATCGATCCCATTGTTTGTCTGAAGGTGAAGGATTGCCAAGACGGCGTGTTCATCTTCAAGCCGCAGAAGAAAGAGAAACGAGAACGCTCCTGTCCGATCCATTCTGACCTAGAACAGATCATTCAGCGACGTTGCGAGGGGAAGGAATTGGAAGATGATGTGTTTCCAGAATGGCCGTTGCCCAAAAAGAACTCTCAGCGGGAACGTTCATTCAAGGCATCGCAACAGTTCACTGACTATCGCAGAAAACTCGGGGTCGACGAAGTGATCCCCGGCAAGCGGCGGTCACTTGTCAATTTCCATTCATTTCGTCGGTGGTTCATCACGCAAGCTGAGAGAGCCGATCAACCTGAACATATCATTGCGGCAGTTGTGGGCCACAAGAGACCTGGTATGACGTTGGGCCGATACTCGGCAGGGCCAAAGTTGGAGCAGGCCAGGCGATGTGTTGAGGCTGTAAAGCTTCCTGCTTCTGAGTGTGACTAACCTTATACAGCTTGAACGCCGGAAACTTGTACAGCTTCGATTGCCTGCTTTGAAAATTCTTGGCGAGGATGATCGTTTTCTCCAAGCCAATTTGGCAAAAGAGCTCCCTGTGAGGCAAAATGCTCCACATGGACAACGACGATATTTCCATTTGTATAAGCCACTTTGTTGATGAGACGCCAATTACCTCCACGTGCTTCCGATATAATCTTGAAGCAGGCTTCAACATAATTGAGCTTAGAGCCGAGGCCAAACATGACTATAAGTTTCACTGATGGCGGTAGTTCTGACAAAAACTTTTGAGCACAATTCTGGGAGATCTCTCGGCCAAACGGGGTTGCAATAAACCTGTTCAACATGCCACAGCCAGATCCCTTCCAAATGTTCTTCTTTAAATCATGTCGTTCGACTGCACATCGTATTAAGGACCCAAAATGGAACCTTCCCGTTTTGCTCGATATCTCCTTGGAGAGCTCCTCTGATGAAGGTTCTTTCATTATGCCAATTTTAGCTAGAACCTTGGCCATTTTCTTTCTATGGCCTTTGAATGGAACGCTATTTAGATTGCCCGATGACAATGCTCCAGTCTGCGTCTGACCTTTTGAGAAGCCAAGTACTAAGACTTCTGGCTGATTATTGCCCCAAGCTATGGGGTTGTTGGTAATGCGCCATATTTCTTCTTCTCGCTTTGTTTTATCAAAGGTGACAGGCGACGAATGGAAGCAAGCGTTACAATCAATTTTTCCATGACTGGGGAGTGGCATCATGTTGCCTTTCTGAAATATTGTTGTTTTCCAGTCGTTTAACTTTTTTTGTCATGTTGTGTCGATACTTTTCTGCGGGGGGATTCTTTGGTGGCAGTTTAGCGATCCTCTACTTTTGATAAGAAAAAACACTGATAGACGCTCAGACACCTGAAGATCCTGGGCGGCTGGTGACCTTGTGAATGAGGCCCTTGGAGACGCCCATATGGTCAGCGATGCGTTGGAGGGCCCAACCATCTTTGCGAAGTTGCCTTGCCTCGTCCTCCTGTTCCTCAGTCATCACCGGCTTGCGCCCAAACTTGACGCCCTTCTCTCTGGCCTTGGCAATGCCGTCCATCTGCCGTTCCTTGCGGATGTCATTCTCGAATTGGGCGAAGACGGCTAACATGCCGAGGAAGGCTTTCCCCGCAGCATCACCCGTGTCGATGCTCTGATCCAGAACCTTCAGAGTGACGCCCTTCTCTTCCAACTCTCTGGACAATTGCAGCAGGTGCTCAGCAGATCGGGCGAGGCGGTCAATCCGGGAGATCACAAGAGTGTCACCCTTGCGGATATAGCGCATGCACTCCTTGAGCTGGGGGCGCTCGGTGTCGACCCCGCTCCGCTTTTCACGGAAGATCTCTTCACACCCTGCCGCCTGTAGCTTCGCCTCCTGGACATCCAGGGACTGACCGACAGATGACACTCTTGCATAACCGACCAATGACATTGTTCGCTACCTCTTAGACTTAAATGACCAATAGTTTATGAACGGAAAATGACCGCATTGTCAAGCTGCTCTGTGGACGGTCACGAGAGTATACAATTGTGACCGTTGAGGCTTGGGGTGGGCAGGGCATCTTGTGACGCCCTCACCATTGTTGCTCAGGATCAGAGCCTGGTTCTTCGCTTGGTCTGCTTTTGCCGTTCTCTACCTTGGTTGGCGAGGAGATCGGCTTTCTCATTCATCTTGTCACCTGCGTGGCCTCTCACCCATTGCCATTCGATGTCATGACGACTAGCGGCAGCATCGAGTGCCTGCCACAGGTCGACATTCTTGACATTCTTCCAATGTCGGGCCTTCCAGCCCTTGAGCCATTCGGAGGCACCCTTGATGACATACTGGCTGTCTGAGAAGATCTGCAGGCGAAGGGGGCGCTTCAGTGCTGTAAGGGCCTCGATCACAGCTCTGAGCTCCATGCGGTTGTTGGTGGTTTCAGGTTCGCCACCTGAGATCTCAAGCTGCCGCCTTGGGTTGCGGATGATAGCGGCATAGCCCCCAGGACCAGGGTTGCCGGAGCATGAGCCATCGGTATGGATCGTGATGATGTAGTCGGGGTAGGTCATGGTTGGACCGGCCTTCCATGTTTGAGAAATGGTGAAGTGGTTTGGGTAGGGTCGAGGCCCCCACAGGGGGGGATAGGCGTGAGCCGTTAATCTGATTGGTCGCTCGGATTTTTGCGCCCAACATCCCGAACGAGCGCCAGCCTGTACAAAATGTACAGCCTAAGGAATGAACAGGAGGGTCGCTCTGGTTCGCAATGGGGACCCCCGGCTGTATCACCGAGGTCTGCTCTTGATGCCCTCAGAATGGGAGCAGTTCTTCTTCTTGCTCGAGCATGTCTCTGCCGTACTCAAGCGCCTTGTCCGAGGCAACCATGCTCTGGTGAATGATCCATTCGGTAATTTCCTCAGGGAGGTGAAACTGAATCCTGCCGTCCTCAAGAAGCGCCGAGAGGTACCTGACTTCAGCGACGCGATAGGTATCCTTCCGGTTCGACATAATGAACTCATGGACGCCTACTTCTCGTTCGCACTGTTCAACGAAGTCCCAGGCATTCTCGGCTCGAACAAAGCAAGAGGCGATGCGCCGAAGTTCGTGGGTGGCATAGAACAGCTGCATTTTGCCGTTTTCTTCAAACCTGATGAAGAAGTTGAGTGGCATGGTGTCGAGGTAAGCGGTGTAGATGTCGGTGATAAATCTCATGGTGTTTCCTTTGATTGTTTGATAGTGGCGAAGGGATTGCACCCCACCGGATATGAAAAAGGCCCCGCATGCATGAGCGGAGCCTTGGTGAAATTCAGGAGGTCAGTGGGCGCGGATCAGAAGTCAGTATCCTCGTCGTCCACCTCATCTGCAGGATCGAGGTCGAGGATCATTCCTAGCTCATCGTAAAGGCTTTTAGCGTTGCGTCCGCAGTAATCGACCAAGACAAGAGCGAGGAGAGATGGGTTGCTAGAAAGCTTGGTACCATGTGCTTTCGACATGCGATCAACATAAATGGCAACTTGTTCGCGAAGCCAAGCATCCTGGTCGAAGTCTTCATCTTGTTCCCGCAGCTTTCCCGCTGCTGCCTGCTGGGCTTTCCACCAGCTGTCAAAGGTATTTGCGTCGTCGTTCAATGCTTTCATTACTTTCCTCATGTTGCTGATTTGGCCGTAGGAGACGGCAGCGGCTTCGACAAGCTGGGCCTTCGAGTATCGTTTGGTGAGCACCAAACGCCAGGCGAGGTTCTGCCGCTGCTGGTTGTTGAGAGGCAGGACTGCCTTGGCGTTGATCCTGGCGGCTTCAAGAACAGCGTCCTCGATGCTGCCTTCGAAATACCGGACGGGGATGTCCGTTCGTTCTTCATCGCGGCGGTAGGCTTGCAGGCGATGATGCCCATCGATGAGCACGAAGCTGTCTCCGCACGGCAGGATCAACACCGGATCGAGATCGGTCATGCGCTCAAGCGCTCGCTTCAGTTCGGTCAGGTGATGCTCGGCAGGGTCTTCACCTCGGACGTTGAAGGCTTCCGGGCATTCGATGATGTCAGCTATGGGCAATCGATCAGGGCGATCCTCTCGGGTGCCTTTGGCTGCTTCCTCAGTTAGCTTGGCGATGGCTTCCGAGAGTTCGTCGTCAGCAGAGGGCGGTTCTGTGGGGATGTTTGGGGTGTTTGACATGATGCTCCTTGCGTTGAATGAGCGGTCGAAACCGCGTTTGGTATGTCACTAAACGCAACTAAAATCTGTGGTGGAAAATGATGGGCCGCTGCTCGATAATAGTGTGCTTGAGAAAGGAGCCATTGATTGTGCTTTGTGAGCCTACCAGTCTGTGAAAGTTCGCCCTTCGGCCTCTTCCCACCAGCCGAGCAAACGCCTAGTCTGTCCCGCATGAAGTGCTTCGCGGAGCACACGAGGAACAAGGCAAGGAAGAAGCATGGCGGATCGTCTCGTCACCCAGGATCAGATCAACAAGGCCGCCTGGGCGGTGTGTGACACCTTCCGGGGTGTCGTGGATGCAGCGGACTACAAGAACTACGTCCTCACCATGCTGTTCCTCAAATATATCTCCGACGTTTGGCGCGACCATTACGAGGGCTACAAGGCGGAACATGGCGACGCCCCCGAGCTGATCGAGGCAATGATGGCCAAGGAGAACTTCGTCCTGCCGCCTCAGTCGAGCTTCAGCTTCCTCTATGAACACCGGCATGAGCCCAAGAATGGCGAGCGCATCGACAAGGCGCTTCACGCCATCGAAGACGCCAACGGCACCAAGCTGCGTGACGTGTTCCAGGACATCAGCTTCAACTCGAACAAGCTCGGCGATGAGGATCAGAAGAACGACACCCTGCGCTTCCTGCTTGAGGACTTCGCTAGGGATGAACTCGATCTGCGCCCAAGCCGGGTAGGGGCGCTCGATGTCATCGGTGGGGCATATGAATATCTCATCTCGCGCTTTGCCTCAGAGGCTGGCAAATCGGCAGGGGAATTCTACACCCCAGCGGAGGTGTCCACGCTCATGTCCCATCTGGTCGATCCGAAGGAGGGCGATCAGATCTGCGATCCGACATGCGGCTCCGGCTCCCTTTTGATGAAATGCGGTCGGCGCATTCTGGAAGAAACCGGCAAACGGACCTACGAGCTCTATGGTCAGGAGGCCATCGGGTCGACTTGGGCATTGGCCAAGATGAACATGTTCCTGCATGGCGAGACCAACCATCGCATTGAATGGGGCGACACCATCCGCAACCCCAAGCTCCAGGATGACAAAGCCAGACTGCTGCATTTCGACGTGGTGGTGGCCAATCCGCCTTTCAGTCTCGACAAATGGGGCATCGGCAGCGCCGAGAAGGACCCTCACAAACGCTTCTGGCGCGGTCTGCCACCAAAGACCAAGGGCGACTATGCCTTCATCTCCCACATGGTGGAGACCCTGAAGCCTGACACGGGTCGTATGGCGGTGGTGGTGCCTCATGGTGTGCTGTTCCGTGCCTCATCGGAAGGCAAGATCCGCAAGGCGCTGATCGAGGCGAACCTGCTGGACGCCGTCATCGGTCTGCCCGAAAAGCTGTTCTTCGGCACGGGCATCCCGGCGGCGATCCTCATTTTCAAACACAATAAGCCAGACAGCTCGGTGCTGTTCATCGATGCCAGCCGCGAATACGAAGACGGCAAGAACCAGAACAAGCTGGGGCAGGAACAGATCTCCAAGATCCTCGCCACCTATCGCGCCCGAGAGAGTGCCGACAAATACGCCTATCGCGCCAGCCTTGAGGAGATCGCCGAAAACGACTTCAACCTCAACATCCCGCGCTATGTCGACACCTTTGAGGAAGAAGAGGAGATCGACCTTGAAGCCGTCCATAGGGGGCGCAAGGCGCTGAACAAGGAAATGGCAAAGCTGGAAGCCAAGATGGATGCCTATCTCAAGGAGCTCGGTTATGGTGCCTGAGGGATGGGAGAAGAGGCCTCTAGGTGAGGTGTGTGCCTCCGTGGTGGACTGCGTAAACAAGACAGCCCCGGTCGTCCCTTATGAGACCCCATACCGGATGATTAGGACGTCAAATGTTCGCGATGGAAAGCTTTCCATGGAAGGGCTTCGTTATGTTGAAGCCGACACCTTTGAGACTTGGACAAGACGTGGGCGTTTGCAAGACAATGATGTGATCCTAACGCGAGAGGCCCCAGTTGGTGAGATAGGAATTGTGAAAAATTCTGACGGTCTGTTTCTGGGGCAACGGACTATGCTTTACCGAGCGGCTCCCGATAAACTGGACCAGCTGTTTCTGTACCAATCAATGATGGGGCGCTACCTACAATCCCAATTTCTTGAGCATACTATCGGCGGAACAGTTGGTCATATCAAGGTGCCTGATTGTTCGGCTTTCCATATCCTTCTCCCCCCACTCCCCGAACAGAAGAAGATCGCCGAGATCCTGTCAACGTGGGACCGGGCGATTGAGGTGGCGGAGCGGCAGTTGGAGACTGCGCGGCTTCAGAAGAAGGCCCTGATGCAACAGCTCCTAACCGGCACCCGCCGCCTCCCCGGATTTGATGGCGAGTGGAAGACTGTGAAGCTGGGGGATATATGCGAGCTTGTTAACGGGCGGGGCTTTAAGCCACATGAGTGGAGCGATGAAGGCTACCCAATCATCCGCATTCAAAACCTAAACGGAAGCGATGAGTTTAATTACTTCAACGGATCATTCAATCCCAAGCTTTTGGTGCTTCCTGGAGACTTGTTGTTTGCATGGTCTGGCAGTCGCGGTACTTCATTTGGCCCGCATATATGGAATGGCCCAGAGGCTGTGTTGAATTATCACACATGGAATGTGAAGCCGCGAGAGGACCTCGACAAGATATTCTTCTACTGGCTATTGCAGCAAATCACAGCATTAATCGAAGACTCGGCACATGGAGCAGCCGCTTTGGTGCATACTCAGAAGAGGGAGATGGAAAAGCGATTTCTTGCAATCCCTCGGTTGGATGAACAGAAGAAAATCGCTAGTACAATGGCGCTTTTTCTTCAAAATGAAAATAACTGCAGCCGTAAACTCTTCCACCTCCGCACCGAGAAACGCGCCCTCATGCAACAGCTGCTGACGGGCAAGAAGCGGGTCAAGGTCTGATGTCTACCGTGAAAGCCCTATGGAGCGATTATCAGCAGGTTATCGTCGAAACCTATGAGGCCAGTCGGCACGGCAGGGGCAGGGCAATCCATGTGCGCCCGGTCGAAGGCGAGGCCTATCCAACGACTATGGACGTGGAGTGTTCGCGCTCCATGCGCAAGCACTATCCGGTCGGCACCCGCTTCCGCATCTATGCCAAGGAGACCAGCCGAGAAGGCAGCAAACCCTTCCTCTATTCCCATTTCAATTGGCCCCATGAGATGGTGAGCGACTGACCTTTTCGGTGGCAAAAGGTCTTTTTCTTCAACCACACCTTGCTCCTTGCCGCGCTGTTGTGCTGACATGACAACAACTTGCGGTCGCTCCGCCGTCCTGCTTTCGCAAAGCCCAGTTTCTTGCCCGAGGCCACCATGATTAATCAACCCACGCCCATCACCACCGAAGATGCCGCCTCCAAAATTCCGGCGTTGGCGCTGTTGATCAATATGGGCTGGGCCTATGTCTCCGCCGAAGACTGCTTCGCCCGGCGCGGGTCCAATCGCTCGGTGCTGCTGGAGGATAGCCTTCGGGTGTGGCTCGATGCCTATCGCTTTGATTATCGCGGCAGGCTCTATCCGCTGTCCGATGATGGCAAGGCGCAGGTGATGAAGGGCGTCACCAATCTTGGGCTTGCGCAAGGGCTCGCCAAGGCCAATGAGACGCTGCACACCATCCTCACCCTCGGCATCACCGTTTCCGAATTCATGCCCGACGGCTACAAGCAGTCTGTTACCGTGTCATTGGTGGATTGGCAGAACATCAGCGCCAATCGGTTCGAGGTGACCGAAGAGATGAGTGTCGAACGGCAGGGGCAAACGGCAACTTTCCGCCCGGACATCGTTGGCTTCGTCAATGGGCTGCCGCTGCTGATCATCGAGGCCAAGAAGGCGGTGACGGCCAACAAGGACAAGATGGTGGAAGAGGCCATCTCCCAGCATATCCGCAACCAGATGCCCAACGGCATCCAGAGCCTATACGCATACGGTCAGGTGTTGATGGCGTTGGCCGAAAGCCAGGCCCGATATGGCACTACCGAGACGCCGAAGAAATTTTGGGCCGCATGGCATGAGGAAGAAATCTCTGAGGCCGATATGCTGGCGATCAAGAACAGGCCACTTGATGCAGCGCAGAAGTCGGCATTGTTGGCAGGGCTCCCGGCGAAGGTGAAGGCCCACCTTACAGCGCTATGGTCTGCCGATATGGCAATCACCGAACAGGATCGGCTGTTGATCGGCATCGCCAGGCCGGACCGGCTGCTCGAGTTCGTTCGCTACTTCCTGCTGTTTGACAGCAAGGTGGGCAAGATCGCGGCTCGGTATCAGCAGTTCTTCGGCGTTCGCGCCATGCTGGCCCAGGTGCAGCAGCGTGACGAGACAAGCGCCTCAGGCAGGAAACGCAAGGGCGGCATCATTTGGCACACCACCGGCTCGGGCAAAAGCTACACCATGGTGTTCCTCTGCCGCGCCCTGTTGCACAACCCAGACCTTGCCAAATGCCGATTGCTCATCGTGCTCGACCGCACAGACCTTGAGAAGCAGCTGGCGGCCACCTTCCGCACCGGTGGTGCCTTCGGTTCGGCTATTGCGACCAAGAAGGAAGGCGAGAAGGCCAGGGCAGAGAGCGGACAGGATCTTGCAAAGCGGATCGGGGCAGGAACCGACCGGATCATCTTCACTCTGCTGCAGAAGTTCAACTCGGCCACCAAATACCCCGAGTGCAAGAATGACAGCGAGGACATGATCGTGCTGGTGGATGAAGGCCACCGCAGCCAGGGCGGCGAGAACCACGAGCGGATGCAGCTTGCTCTGCCCAATGCCGCCTTCATCGCCTTCACTGGGACGCCGCTGCTCAAAGAGCGCAAGACCGAGAACAAATTCGGCAAGATCCTTCACGCCTACACCATGCGTGAGGCCGTGGATGATGGCACCGTGACACCTCTCCTCTATGAAGAGCGCCAGCCACAGCTCGATATCAATGACAAGGCCATCGATAACTGGTTCGAGAAAATCACCAATGACCTCACCGATGAACAGAAAGCCGACCTCAAGCGCAAGTTCTCCAGCAAGGGACAGGTTTATGGCGCAGAGCAGCGCATCCGCTTGATTGCCTACGACATCGCCACACACTTCTGCGACAGTTTCAAGGATATCGGCCTCAAGGGCCAATTGGCGACGGATAGCAAGCTCTCGGCCATCCGCTACAAGAAGGTGTTGGATGAAACGGGCATGGTCACGTCTGCCGTGATTATCTCGCCACCCGACACCCGCGAAGGCCACGAAGACACCAACGCCGCCAATGCGCCTGAGGTGCAGACCTGGTGGGCGGATAATGTCGGCAATGATGCAGACGCCTATGAAGAAGGCGTCGTCTCAGGCTTCTCCCTGGTTGGACCTCCGGATATCCTGATTGTGGTCGACAAACTGCTCACCGGCTTTGATGAGCCGCGCAATGCCGTGCTCTATATCGACAAGGACCTCAAGCAGCATAACCTGCTCCAGGCCATCGCCCGTGTGAATCGGCTGCATGAGGATAAGAAGTTCGGCTATCTGGTTGACTATCGCGGCATCCTCAAGGAGCTCGATACCTCACTGCATGACTATCAGAAGCTGGCTGAAGAGACCCGTGATGGTTACGACCCCGAGGATCTCGAGGGCATTTACGCCAATGTCAGCACCGAGTATCTCCAGCTTCCGAAACTGCATCGTGAGCTTTGGGCACTGTTTGCTGGCGTCCAGAACAAGGCCGACAAGGAGCAGTTCCGCCGCCTTCTTGTGCCGAAGATGGTGACCGAAGAGGAGATGAGCTTTGACGCCAACCTTAAGTTCCGCGAGGATTTCTACGTCGCTCTGACCAATTTCGGCATGTGCCTCAAACTGGCGACCTCGACCCGTGCCTTCTTCGAAGATCCCGGTTTTGATGAGGTGAAGTTGAACCGCTACAAGGCTGATCTCAAGTTTTTCATGGCAATCCGACAACAGGCAAGAGCTGACGCAATGGAGACAGTGGACTTCTCTCAATATGAGAAGCAGATCCGTAACCTGCTCGACGATCAGGTCACCGGAGTTGCCATCAAAGACCCTGATGGCTTGATTCAAGTTGGCGGAAACACAGGCGATAACTCCGAGGCTCCTGAAGACTGGAGCGATGAGAAGAAGAAGAACGAGGCCGATCTCATCCGTACCCGAGTCACCCAAACCATCGAGGTGGATCTTGCTGATGATCCCTACGCCCAGGCAGTCTTTTCGGAGCTATTGCGAGAGGCCATCGCCGAAGCCGAGGCCATGTTCGACTTCCCTGGAAAGCAATACGATCTGTTCAAGGATCTTGAAGAGCAGGTGAAAGGTGGTGCTCCGGCGGACATCCCCGAAGCAATCAAGGAAAACCGTCACGTTCGAGCCTACTTCGGCATTTTCAAACAGCAGGTTGATCCGGTTCGCTTCGAGGAACTGGGAGAAGGCCATTTCATTGCCGAGGCCCAACTGGTGGACGGCGTAGTGATGAATGCCATTGCCGCCAATTCACTCAGCCAGGAAGACATCATGAATGACATCAGCAGGAGCCTGCTGCCTCCTTTCTTCAAAACCTATGGCGACATAACGATAGCGCAAAAGCTGATCGCTGCGATCCAGGACAAGGTGAGAGCAGGGGCAACCAATGGCAGCTTCTGAAGAAACCGAACCAGAGCGCTATCTGCTTTTGTACGGTAACACAAGGCTGCCTTACGTTGTTCTTCGCGAGGACCGCCCTTCAGGCAAGATCGCCATCAACGTGGAGCCTGATGGAACCGTTCAGGTGCTGGCCAGTGCTGGGGCATCCCTTGCGGCGATCCAGAAAGCGGTTCACTCTAAAGCCCGGTGGATCTTCGATAATGTGGTTCAAGCGCAGGAACGACTCAGTAATGTTCTCGAGCGTGAATATGTGAGTGGTGAGGAGATCTTCTATCTTGGTCGACGCTATCAGCTCAAGCTGATCGATGTCCCTAAGGCGGAGCGAAGAACGCGCCTCTATCGTGGCAGTCTGGAGATTTTTACAGAGACCCGCGATCCCGATGCCATCCGGGTAAGGATACGGGCCTGGCACAAGTTTCGTGCCCAGCAGGTTTTCTCCAAAGGGATCAAGGAGATTTCTGCCAAATTGCCCTGGATCGAGACACCACCCAGGTTTGAACTTCTCGAGATGCAGAAACGATGGGGAAGTTGCGCAACCGACGGCATAGTTCGGCTGCATCCCTTTTTGGTTCGAGCTCCTCGTGATTGCATCGATCATGTTCTCCTGCACGAGCTTTGCCATCTCAAGGAGCACAATCACAGCAAGGCTTTTTATGATCTGCTAGACCGTTACCAACCCGGCTGGCAGCCCATCAAGGCCAAGCTTGATGATTGGGCCGAGGTATTGCTGAACGAGTAGGGGCTAGCCAAAGAAATCTTCATCGACTTTCTTCAGGTGCAGGACTTCCTCTGTTCTGCAACCAATATTGTAGCGGATCATGAGAGCAGCTAGTTTCTGGCCATCAATCAGCACGATGCGCAAGCCGAGGTCCTTGGCAGTTTGCGTTGCTGCAGGACTGAAACTCGATGTCGTGAAAAAGATGCCTTTGGTCGCTTTCTTGAGGTGTAGAGCGCCAAAGAAATCTCGAAGTTCACCGGCTCCGACATTGTTGCCTTCGGCATAACGTTTGGCTTGAACATAGATTTGATCAACACCGAGAGGATCTTGATCGATCACTCCATCCACCCCATTGTCACCGGAGCGCCCGAGAGCATGCCCAGCCTCCTTGGATGTACCCCCGTAGCCCATGCCGAGTAGAAGCTCGATAATGAGCTCTTCGAAGAATGTTGGACTTGCGCTTCTGACACGTTCGAGAAGATCGTCAGCTAAGGATCCATTGATCTTGGTGTACGCCTCTCTGAGAACTTCATCAGGTGTTGAATGGTGCTCTTGTTCAGCTGGTAAAGGCGCTTCTGCCAAGCGTTTTTCGGTCATTGTGCCGGTTCTGCTTCGAAAATCTTGGAACGCAGAGAACTGCGAGAGAAATTCGTTGTCGATGCGTTGTGGCCCGGTTGAGAGGACTTGTCTTCCTTTGTCAGTTGCAATGAAAAAGCCACGCTTGGTGTAGGTCACCAAACCTGCCTGCTTCAAATAGCCCTTCGCCCAAGCCACCCTATTGTCGAAACGCCTTTGCCGTCCGCTCGGAAGGAGCTCTTCTCGTTCATCTTCGGATAGCGAAAACTCCTCGGCTAGTAATTCGACCACCTGCTTGGTGCTGATTTCTGAGTTGGCGGCCGTTTGCAGGACTGGGAGCATGAGTGTTTGATAGTCGGGGATCATGGGAATGCCTGAGAGTGGAAGCGAACGGCTCTACACTATCAAGGCGAAGATGCGGGAGCAACACAACCATTCGAGCGAGGCAGTGCAGGAAAAGGGATGCTTCGGGCTTACAGCGCTAGGAGGGGCTTGCGTTTATCCACATGGGTACGCAATCTGGGTACGAACGTGGGTACGCACCAAAAATCTCACATCTCATAAGATATTGAATTTATTGAAAAAATCTTCATGGAAAGAAAAATGGTGGAGCTAAGCGGGATCGAACCGCTGACCTCGTGAATGCCATTCACGCGCTCTCCCAACTGAGCTATAGCCCCACATCAAAGCGTCATATTCGCTTCGTGGTGAGCGGAACATATTGAAGCGCTTATGTGAAATCAATCCCCATTGTCATGAAAATGTGGATTCTTTCCCCAGATAGATGATGTCATTCTCAATGGCTGGTCCCAAAGGCCAAGTGACTGTGCCTTTGACCTCCCGATAGCAGGCTTACCAAGGGACAGAAAGGCTTGGCAGAAAAGATAGGGAGGAGGAGGTGAATGCACTCAAAAGAGCATAAAGAAAAAGCGCAGCGGTTTCCGGCTGCGCTTTACAATTGACATAAGAAGCATGTCGAGAGGAAGGATCGGTCAATGCGCCATGCTCTTCACAGAAGGCGACAAGCCATCTGAGAACAGCGCGTATCGATTATTCTTCGTCTTCGCTTGTTACAGCCACATCAAGGCCGATAGCGTCAAGGGCTTCTTCGTCTTCTTCATCGTCAAGGAAGACATCAGCGTCATCACTATTGTCGTCGTCATCGAGATCCGGCACATCAATGTCAGAAGCCTGCTCAGCGTCGGCATCTTCAAGAGAGATGACTTCCGCATCAGCGTCGTCGTCCGCAGCCACAGTGGTCGCAACAACTTCTTCTTCTTTTTCTTCGACCTCAGCCACTTCAGCAGCCAATGGTTTGGCCAATTCGAAAATTGTCCCGCATTTGGGACAAACAATCGGATCGCGGTTCAGATCGTAATATTTAGCGCCGCAATCTGCACAGACGCGTTTGGTTCCAAGTTCTGGTCGTGCCACAGCTTTGCCTCTTCACCTAGCAAGGTTTTCGATTCTAAGATTTGACCAACTCCATTAGCTAACCTTATGCGGCCTGTCAAAAGCTAAAAGTCGAAAACAGAGTCAATTTACTCTTTTCTTTCGAAGTTGGCGTGACGTAGTGGGCAATATGGTGTAAGTCGGGTTCCGTTTCAACGAAGAAATGGCCCTGCAGGATTGCTTTTATAGTGCGCAATTCTGCGATGCGGCCCAGCAGAGAAATCAAGCAAGGGGTGGGAATGGCTCACGACAGCACCAACTTGTCTCCACTTGCCGCGCACAAGTGTTCCGGCCTTCGCGGTCACTTGCGTGTGCCGGGTGACAAATCCATATCGCATAGGGCTCTGATCTTCGGGGCCTTGGCCCGCGGAGAGACACAGATTCACGGCCTGCTTGAATCCGAGGATGTGCTCAACACGGCCAAGGCCATGGCGGCCTTTGGTGCAATGGTGCGCAAGGATGATGAGGATGTCTGGTATGTAGAGGGGCTTGGCACAGGCGCTCTGGTAGAGCCGACGGGCGTGCTCGACTTTGGTAATTCCGGTACGGGCGCACGCCTTGTCATGGGAATTGCTGGCGCCCATGCCTTTGCAACAACTTTCATGGGGGATGCTTCCCTTTCCAGTCGCCCCATGGGTCGTGTGCTCAATCCCTTGCGTGAGATGGGGGTAGAGGTTCTCAGCAGATCCGGAGATCGTCTGCCGCTCACGCTCAAAGGGGCAGACCCAGCCCAGCCCATAACCTATCGCGTGCCCATGGCTTCGGCGCAGGTAAAAAGCTGTGTATTGCTGGCTGGCCTCAATATGGCTGGCACCACGACGGTAATCGAACCGGTCAAGACCCGAGACCATACCGAGAAGATGCTGCGCGGCTTTGGCGCAACGCTCGGTGAAGAGATCAATGAAGCAGGCGAGACGGTTCTGACGATCGAAGGCTTGCAAGAGCTGACCGCACAGGATGTCACTGTGCCGGGCGATCCGTCATCGGCAGCCTTCCCGATTGTTGCAGCCCTCATAACGCCGGGCTCAGAGCTGGTTATTGAAGATATCCTGCTCAATGAGACCCGCACCGGCCTCATCACCACATTGCTGGAAATGGGCGCGGATATCACCATTGAGAATGAGCGCAACAGCGGCGGTGAACGCATCGGCGACATTCGTGTGCGGAGCTCTGAGCTTAGGGGCGTAACGGTGCCTGCCGCGCGAGCCCCTTCGATGATTGATGAATATCCTGTCTTGAGCGTGGCAGCCGTCTTTGCTGATGGGGAAACCCGCATGGAAGGCCTTGAAGAATTGCGCGTCAAGGAAAGCGACCGGCTGGCAGCTGTCGCCGCAGGGCTGGAAGCCAATGGCGTATCCTTCGAAGAAGGCAAGGACTATCTGGTTGTCAGGGGGGGAGGGGCAATCGCTGGCGGAGGCCGCGTGATTACCCATCTTGATCACCGGATCGCCATGAGCTTCCTTGTGCTCGGATTCGGCGCTGAAAAGCCGGTGACCGTCGATGATGCAGCCATCATCAATACGTCCTTCCCCGGCTTTGCCGATCTGATGGAAGCGCTTGGCGCAGAATTTGAATAAACCCGATGCCGACACCCAAGCGCGTGATCTCTCTTGTCCCTAGCTGGACCGAAACCCTGCTGGCCGCCGATATCGTGCCGGTGGGCCGCACGCGCTTTTGCATCCATCCCGACAAGGCGGTTGCTGACATACCCGTGGTTGGCGGCACCAAGGATTGGGACTGGGACAAAGTTCTGGCTACAAAGCCGGATCTCATCCTGCTGGACAGGGAAGAGAATGCCCGCTTCATGGCCGAGCAGATGGATATTCCCTGTCATGCCACGCATGTCACCTCTCTGGAAGATATGGCTTTGACCTTTGCTGATCTGGCGCGCGTGCTGGAAAATGACAAGTTGCAGCTAATGGCTGAACGGAGCAGGGCGCTGTTGGATCGCCAGAGGACCTGTTGGCAACCAGAGGCTCCTTTGCCTGCCTTGATAGAGTGGGGCCGCAGACCAGAGCTGCGACCGGAGCGTATCCTCTATCTCATCTGGCGCAAACCCTGGATGGCCGTGAGCCGGGATAGCTTCATCGGCGATAGCCTCGCCCGACTTGGGGTGGATATTGTGCAATTTGACGAAAAATATCCGGCAATCGATCTCGATGCTTTCGATCCGGAAACGACTCTCCTATTGTGCTCCTCTGAGCCCTATCCATTTCATGCCAGGAAACATCTTCTGTCCGAGTTGCCCTTTGCCCTCGCCTTCGTTAATGGCGAATGGCTCAGCTGGTATGGCATCCGGAGCCTTGAGTTTCTGGAGCGGGAGCTGGGCACTGAGCTGAAATGAGGCGGGTAGGTCCGGACCTACCGGTTCAAAGAGAAAAAGGCTTTAGAAAAGACTTTCAAGGAGTGGAATGTCCAATGATCATCGCAATTGATGGCCCGGCGGCCTCTGGCAAAGGCACCATGGCGCGTCGGCTGGCGGAGCGTTTCAATTTACCGCATCTGGATACTGGGTTGACATTCCGGGCAGTGGCTCATGCGCTTGTTACAGCTGGTAACCCGCTAGACGATGAGGATATTGCAGAGGAGGCCGCGCGCGGGCTGGATCTGGGCGCACTGGATCGTTCGGTGCTCTCGGCACATGCCATCGGTGAGGCTGCCTCCACGGTGGCCGTGATGCCACGTGTGCGTCAGGCTCTTCTGGAAGCCCAGCGCGGATTTGCTGGTCGCCCGGGTGGGGCGATACTGGATGGGCGCGACATTGGCACTGTTGTCTGCCCTGATGCGGACGTGAAGCTGTTTGTGACAGCCAGCGCAGAGGAACGCGCCCAGCGCCGCACCGACGAGATCCTTGCCAAGGGCGAGCAAGCGGACTATGCGCAAATCCTTGCCGATGTGAAGAAACGGGACGAGCGCGACCAGAACAGAGATGTGGCTCCCCTTGTGCCTGCGGCAGATGCCCACTTGCTTGATACAACAAAATTGGATATAGAAGGCGCATTCCAGCAAGCTGTTAGGATTGTTGAGGAAAGCCAGAATAAATAAAAGAGTGGCAATCAATCTCTGATTGTTACCCTTTTTGCTATGCGCTCACTTGCATAATTCCGGTTATTTCTTATGTCTTTCAGTCTGTTACGTTGGGGGATGTTTCAGGCGGATTTTGCTTTCCGGTATTTTTCCTGTTTTCTGATCTCGACGGGCATCCTTGCGGAATGCCTTTAAATTTGCGCTCCCTACCGACCGCATACGCGCCGGACCACTCCTTTACCACAAAGGGTGGACTTGTCCTTAAGTTGGACATGGTCGGGAAGAGAGCATGGTGAAACACGAACCAATTGGCGCGAAGAGCCCCGAAAAATGGGGTTATTTAGGAGTTTTTATGAGCGATCTTAATCCGTCCATGGAAGATTTTGCCGCCCTTCTCGACGAGTCCTTTAGCGAAACCTCACCTCATGAAGGTGCGGTTATCAAAGGGACCGTCGTCGGCATCGAAAAAGACATGGCTATCATCGATGTTGGCTTGAAAGTTGAAGGCCGCGTAGCACTGAAGGAGTTTGGTGCTCAGGCAAAAGACGGTGGTCTTGAGATTGGCTCCGAGGTTGAAGTCTACCTCGAGCGTATCGAAAATGCGATGGGCGAAGCTGTTCTGTCACGCGACAAAGCCCGCCGCGAAGAAAGCTGGGGCAAGCTCGAAAAAGCGTTCGAAGCAGAAGAAAAAGTTACTGGTACCATCTTCAACCAGGTCAAGGGTGGTTTCACCGTCGATCTGGATGGCGCCGTTGCCTTCCTGCCTCGCTCTCAGGTGGATATCCGTCCGGTTCGCGACGTGACCCCTCTGATGCATACGCCACAGCCTTTCCAGATCCTGAAAATGGACAAACGTCGCGGCAACATCGTTGTTTCCCGTCGTGTTATTCTGGAAGAAACCCGCGCCGAACTGCGCACCGAACTGGTTCAGAACCTCAAAGAAGGTCAGACCGTCGAGGGTGTTGTCAAAAACATCACCGATTATGGTGCTTTCGTGGATCTGGGCGGCATCGATGGCCTGTTGCATGTCACCGACATTGCATGGCGTCGTATCAACCATCCGAGCGAAGTTCTGTCCATCGGCCAGACGGTCAAGGTTCAGATCGTTCGCGTCAACCAGGAAACACATCGTATTTCTCTGGGCATGAAGCAGCTTGAAGTAGACCCATGGTCTGAAATCGAGCAGCGTTACCCAGTGGGCGAGAAATTCACCGGCCGCGTGACCAACATCACCGACTATGGTGCATTCCTCGAACTGGAACCAGGCATCGAAGGCCTGATCCACGTTTCCGAAATGTCCTGGACCAAGAAAAACGTTCATCCGGGCAAAATCGTTTCTACCTCTCAGGAAGTAGAAGTGATGATCCTGGAAGTCGATCCTGTAAAACGCCGCGTGTCTCTGGGCCTGAAACAGACCCTCGACAACCCATGGGCTGTTTTTGCAGAAAATCATCCAGCAGGCACTGTCGTCGAAGGCGAAGTGAAGAACAAGACCGAATTCGGTCTCTTCATCGGTCTGGAAGGCGAAGTCGACGGCATGGTTCACCTGTCCGATCTGGACTGGAACCGTCCTGGCGAGCAGGTTCTGGAAGAATTCAACAAGGGCGACGTTGTCAAAGCCGTCATCCTCGATGTGGATGTCGACAAGGAACGTATCTCCCTGGGTATCAAGCAGCTTGAATCCGATCCGTTCGAAGACGCTTCCGGCGAAATGAAACGCGGTGCAATTGTCTCCTGCGAAATCACCGAAGTGAAAGAAAACGGTCTGGAAGTCAAGGTTGTCGGTTCCGACATGACTGCCTTCATCCGTCGTGCCGATCTGGCCCGTGACCGCGCTGACCAGCGCACCGACCGCTTCCAGGTTGGTGAAACGGTTGACGCTCGGATTACCCAGTTCGACAAGAAAAACCGTAAACTTGGTGTTTCCATCAAGGCGCTTGAAGTTGCTGAAGAGAAAGAAGCCATTGCACAGTTCGGTTCTTCCGACGCTGGCGCTTCCCTCGGTGATATTCTGGGTGCAGCCCTTAAAGCACGCGGCGACGACGAATAAGTCGCTCTGCCTTATAGGCCTTGTCAATAAATCGGATGCCGCGGGTGAGATCACCTGCGGCATTTTTTTATTTGTTATTTCTTTTCAAACTCTTTTTCGATAGGCAGGCTATATTGGCGTTGCAAAAAAAGTTTGCGCGGGCGATAAACCAAACAGGAACAGCTTGAGGGAAATACAACCATGGCTTTCGATATGGATCATTTGATCGAGCGACGCAAGCTACGGCGCAAATTGTCGGTCTGGCGTATAGTGGCCGTACTGGCAATGATTGTTCTGGTTGGCGCCGCATCGCTGAGTTTTGTCGTGGACGAGGACAGCCTGTCCCACAAAAGAGACCATATAGCCAAGATCGTCTTTTCCGGCACTATCATTGGTCAGGAGCGCAAACTCAAGCTGATCCGGCAGCTGGAGAAAAATGACAGCGTCAAGGGCGTCGTCGTTTCGATCAATAGCCCCGGCGGAGCAACCTCCGGTGGCGAGGCAATCTATGATGCCCTCAAACAGTTGGGCGAGAAAAAGCCTGTTGTTGCCAGCATGGATGCTTTGGCAGCGTCGGCCGGTTACATCATCGCATTGCCATCCGAGCGCATTTTTGCAAGGCGCACATCGATTACTGGCTCCATTGGCGTGTTGTTTCAATATACCGATCTCACAGGCTTGATGGATACAGTGGGCGTGAAGATGCGCAGCATCAAAAGCGCCCCGCTGAAAGCCGAGCCCAACCCGTTTTCCGGTCAGAATCCCGAAGCTGAGGCGATGATCGCCAAAATGATTGATGATTCTTTCCAGTGGTTTGTTGACCTTGTTGCGGAAAATCGTCCCTTTGACAGGGAAAGGGCATTGGAATTGGCCGATGGCCGAATTGTCACAGGCGGACAGGCCGTTGATCTGCAGTTGGTGGACGAGCTGGGTGGTCCTGAAGAAGCCAAGAACTGGTTGATTCAAAAGCATAATCTGGATGAAAATTTGCAATTGATCGAGTGGAAGCCGGAACCGATATCGGAAAGTTTTCCATTTGGATTTGCAAGCAGGATCGCTGCCAGCTTGCTTCCTCAACCAATTATTGACCTATTTGACCAACGAAATGCCGCAGTGCAACTTGACGGACTGGTTTCAGTTTGGCAGGCTCAAAAAAACGAACAATAAGAGCATTTTACGCATTTTATTACGTTGGGATCTGCTCGATAACAAATTCAAATCTGTAAGCGTAGCAATGAAGGGGAGCGGACGATGATCAAGTCCGAATTGGTACAACATATCGCAGAACAAAACCCGCATCTCTATCAGAGAGATGTAGAACATATTGTGAATGCCATTCTCGATGAGATTTCCGACGCTCTGGCGCGCGGTGATCGCGTTGAGTTGCGTGGCTTCGGCGCCTTTTCGGTCAAGAACCGCCCAGCGCGCATTGGCCGCAATCCGAGGACCGGTGAGAAGGTTCCGGTGGCTGAAAAATATGTTCCTTTCTTCAAAACCGGTAAGGAAATGCGCGAGCGTCTCAATGACGGGGACGCAAGCGAATAAGCCTGCCGATCAAGACTGGATATCTTTCGATTATGAAAATAATCAAACGCTTTTTGCAGCTCATCATTCTGGTGCCATTTGCCATTATTGCCATTTCTCTGGCGGTGGCGAACCGCCACAGTGTCAAACTTGCTCTGGACCCGTTCTCTCCTGAACAACCTGTTTTGGATTTCACGGTGCCGCTCTATGTGGTGATCTTTGGTGCATTGCTGATCGGTATTTTCATTGGCGGTTTCATGGCTTGGCTCAAGCAGGGGCGCCATCGTAAGGCTGCGCGCGAAAAACGCTACGAGGCGCAAAAGTGGCGCAACGAAGCAGATCGCCAGCAAAAGCGCCTCGAAAAGGTTGCCGCTGATCCAAAGCGCGACGTTCCGGCCTTGCCTGCTGCAGGGTCGACCGCCGTTACCAAGGTCGCGATGTAGTCCGGGCTGGTTTGAAAAGCCGGAGCCTTTTCGGGATTGGTCTGAAAGACCTGGAATTGCAATGCGATCTGACTAGAATTGATGCCAGCCTCAAGGGCTGGCATTTCTGTTTGGCCTCGGCTGTAGGCGCTTTCTTCTCTCAATTTTTTCTGCGAGAGGAGGGCGTAGCCAGATTGCGACGACCTATTGTAAGCCTGTAGGGCCGAGCTGAAACCTGCGGCGAATTGCCAGGCGCTCGAGAACACGTGATGACAAAGCCATTGCAACAAGAGGGTTCCCAATGTATGTAAAGATCTGTGGGCTATCGACGCCAGAGGCGATCGCAACGGGCCTGCAATGTGGTGCCAACTGGATTGGATTTGTTTTCTTTCCGAAAAGCCCGAGGCATGTGGAGTATGGGAAAGCGCAGGAACTGGTGGGTCCGGTACGCGGCAAAGCGTCCATAGTAGCCCTCACTGTCAACGCGAGTGACGATGAGCTTGAGGCCATCGACCGGTCGATCGATCCCGATATCTGGCAATTGCATGGCAAGGAAACGCCCGAGCGCGTTTCTGAAATCAAGGCGCGGTTCAAACGCCCTGTCATGAAAGCCTTGTCCATTCGGGATGAAGCAGACCTCGCCCCCATTCCCGCCTATGAGGATGTGTGCGATATCCTGCTGTTCGACGCCAAGCCACCAAAAGACATGAAGACAGATCTTCCCGGTGGCAACGGCATCACCTTCGACTGGCGCCTGATACAAAATCTCAAGCTCAAGAAACCATTCGTCCTGTCAGGGGGCCTTAATCCGGACAATGTCGCCGAGGCCATCCGTCTGACCCGCCCGCAAGGAGTCGATGTCTCCTCGGGTATTGAAAGCGCGCCGGGCATCAAAGACCGGCAGAAAATCATGGATTTCGTCCATGCCGCCAAGGCCGCCGCTCAAGAGCTTTAGGGAATGCGGTCAGGTGTGGACAGCTTTTGAACAAGGAAGCACTAATGACTGACCCGACCACTCTGCCCAACAGCGTCAGCCAGGGCCCCGATGATCGTGGCTTTTTCGGCATTTACGGGGGACGCTTCGTCTCCGAAACCCTGATGCCGCTTATCCTCGAGCTGGATACTGCTTATCGCGAGGCCAAGGAAGATCCCGAGTTCCACAAGGAACTTGCCAAGCTGCATAAGGATTATGTCGGCCGACAGAGCCCGCTCTATTTTGCCGAACGGTTGACCGAGCATCTGGGCGGCGCGAAGATCTATCTCAAGCGCGAAGAACTGAACCACACCGGTAGCCACAAGATTAACAATTGCCTCGGCCAGATCCTTTTGGCCAAACGCATGGGCAAGACCCGTATCATCGCCGAAACCGGCGCTGGCCAGCATGGAGTCGCAACGGCCACTGTCTGTGCTCGCTTCGGCTTCCCTTGCGAGGTCTATATGGGCGCAACAGACGTAGAGCGTCAGGCCCCAAATGTCTTTCGCATGAACCTGCTTGGTGGTGTGGTGCATCCCGTTACTGCGGGGGCAGGCACCCTCAAGGACGCCATGAATGAAGCCCTGCGCGATTGGGTGACCAACGTGGCCGACACCTATTACATCATCGGTACGGCCGCAGGTCCTCATCCATATCCCGCAATGGTGCGTGACTTCCAGTCGATCATCGGGCAGGAGACAAAAGAGCAGATGTTGGCTGCCGAAGGGCGTCTGCCAGATATGCTTTGTGCCTGTCTTGGCGGTGGGTCCAATGCCATCGGCCTGTTCCATCCGTTCCTTGATGATACGGATGTGCAGATTGTCGGTGTCGAAGCGGCTGGCTATGGCCTTGATACCGAAGAGCATTGCGCGTCTCTCAATGCGGGCAAGCCGGGCGTTCTACATGGCAACCGCACCTATCTGCTACAGGATGATGATGGCCAGATCCTTGAAGGCCATTCCATTTCCGCCGGTCTGGACTATCCGGGTATCGGACCGGAGCATTCCTTCCTCAGGGATAGTGGGCGGGTCGAGTATGTTTCGGCAACCGACACCGAAGCGCTCGAAGCTTTCCAGTTGCTCTGTCAGACCGAGGGGATCATTCCTGCTCTTGAAAGCTCTCACGCCATCGCCGAAGTCATCAAGCGGGCTCCGACCATGGACAAGGACCAGATTATCGTCGTCAATCTGTCCGGTCGTGGTGACAAGGATGTGAACACCGTGAGCAAGTTTCTCGGCAAGGGTCCCCTTGCGGAATAAGGGCAGGAGTAAAAGCAATGGAAAAAACACGCATTGATACCCGCTTTGCTGCCTGCAAAGCAGAAAATCGCGCCGCACTGGTTGGTTTCATCACGGCCGGCGACCCTGATCTGGACACCTCGCTGGAAATCTTCAAGGCTCTGCCCAAGGCTGGCGTTGACGTGATCGAGCTGGGTATGCCCTTCTCCGATCCGATGGCCGAAGGGGTTCCTATCCAGCTTGCCACTCAGCGGGCGCTTGCCGGTGGCCACACCATGGCCAAGACCTTCGATATGGTCCGCGCCTTCCGCAAGGAGGATAATGAAACACCGATCATTTTGATGGGCTATTACAATCCCATCTATGTGCGCGATCCGAAAGCCTTTGTGAAAGATGCCAAGGAAGCGGGCGTTGATGGCATGATCGTGGTTGATGTGCCGCCCGAGCATGATGATGAATTATGCATTCCGGCAAGAGAGGCGGGTATCAATTTCATCCGTCTGGCAACACCGACAACCGACGAAAAACGCCTTCCCAAGGTTTTGGCCAATACCTCAGGCTTTGTTTACTATGTCTCTGTGACCGGTATCACCGGCTCGGGTGCTCTGGATGCTGACAAGGTGGCCATCGCCGTCAACAGCATAAAGGACCACACGGATCTGCCGGTTGCTGTTGGCTTTGGCGTGAAAACGCCTCAGCAGGCAGAAGATATAGGACGCAACGCCGATGGTGTGGTCGTCGGCTCAGTGCTCGTCAATGCCATCAAGGACAGCCTTGATGCCGATGGCAAGGCAACAGACAAAACCGTGTCTGCAGTGACCGATATCGTCAAGGGATTGGCTGAAGGCTGCAAGCGCACAAAGGCATAAGAGGCCTGACGCATCTCAAGATCCAGAATAGAGCCCCGGTCTTTGTCCGGGGTTTATCTTTGAACAATAGCGTTATGCGCTCTTATTTCTGCCGCATGCTTGTTAAGGGTGGGGCAAAAAAAAGCTGTGCGTGGGAAAATAGGGCGTGCCCTGACCACAATTGAGTGTTACTCCTGAAGTTCCGACGTCTCCGGCCCGGACAAGATCACGAAAAAGCAGAGATTTGCTATTCCGGGCGCAAGGGGACCGCGGCTCGTGTGGCAAGGCCTATACTAATATCTGGCCTTGAAACCATCAGATTGCATCCCCAGCTGCAATACGGTAAGACAGGGAAGCAAATATGGGGTTTGCCCCGTCAAGACTGTTTTAAGGCTCAAGTCAGGAATTGGTTCGTGAACTGGATTAACACTGTCGTTCGACCGAAAATTCGTTCGTTTTTGAATCGCCGGGACGTCCCGGAAAATCTTTGGATCAAAGATCCGGTCACCGGTGAAATGGTGTTCCATCGGGATCTCGAAAACAATCAGTATGTTGTTCCCAATTCCAACTTCCATATGCGGATCAACGCGTCCCAGCGCTTCCAGTATTTGTTCGACAATGCGGACTATACTCTTCTGGAAGCACCTGAGGTGGTTGATGATCCGCTGAAATTCCGCGACATCAAACGCTATTCGGATCGCCTGAAAGAAGCCCGGTCCAAAACCGGCTACAAAGACGCTGTGCAAGTGGCGCAGGGCGATGTGGAAGGTCTGTTGCTGACCGCCGCCGTGCAGGACCCCAATTTCATGATTGGGACGCTGGGCATGGCCGCAGGCGAAGCGCTGATCAAGGGCATGATGAAAGCGGTGGAAGACAAAACGCCATTTGTTCTCTTTTCCGCGTCCGGTGGCGCGCGCATGCAGGAGAGTATTCTGTCTCTGATGCAGATGCCGCGCGTAACCATTGCCGTTCAGGCGCTGCGTGAAGCGGACCTTCCCTATATCGTTGTGTTGACCGATCCAACCACGGGCGGTGTGACGGCATCTTATGCCATGCTGGGGGATATCCATATCGCCGAGCCGGGTGCCCTTATCGGTTTCGCCGGTCAGCGGGTGATTGAGCAGACCATCCGCGAGAAATTGCCTGAAGGCTTCCAGCGCGCTGAATATCTCAAGGATCATGGCATGGTGGACATGGTCGTCCATCGTCATGACCTCAAGAAGGTCATTGCGCGCCTTTGCCGCTTCTTCACCAACACTGATGTTCCTGAAGATATTTGCGAAGAGCTGACCTCTGAGCAGGTTGCCATCGAAAAGGCCATGGCCGACATTCCTGACAACAGCCCGGACGGCGCTGCCGAAGCATCCTCTGACGTCGCGTCTGCAAAGATGCCCGAAGATGGCGCTGCTGAAGGGGAAAAGAAAGACACGGAAAAAGACACCGTCAAGAAGGCTGATTGATCCTTCTGATCCCTGACTGCCATGGCGGGATGAGCGCCAGCCGAAGGCCTGCGCAGACGGCCTGTCGACATATCATACCCGAGCATCCTGTTGTTGGAAAACACGGGATGTTCTTGATTCTGGGCCACCTTGCCATGTGGCCTGCTGCTTTTGAGGAATGACGGCATGGATGGGCTATGGCTGCCAAAGCTTGGCTCTCTTGCGGTTTCCCCGATCTGGATAGCGACATAAGATAATGACCGAACAGACAGAAGCCATTCTGGAACGCCTCGTTGGCCTCCATCCCAAAAGCATTGATCTTGAGGTAGGGCGCATCGAGCGGCTGCTGGCCAAATTGGGCAATCCGCATCTTTCCTTGCCGCCAACCATCCATATTGCAGGCACCAACGGCAAGGGGTCGACCTCCGCTTTCCTGCGCGCCATGGCAGAAGCCGCTGGCAAGAAAGTGCATGTCTATACTTCACCCCATCTGGTGCATTTTCGCGAGCGCATCCGGCTGGCAGGCGAGCTGGTTTCCGATGGAACCCTGATCGACGCTTTGCACCGCTGCGAACAGGCCAACGCTGGCGAGCCTATCACCTTTTTCGAAATCACCACCACAGCAGCCTTTCTGCTCTTCTCCGAACAGCCCGCCGATCTTCTGATCTTGGAGGTGGGGCTAGGGGGCCGATTTGACGCGACCAACGTCATCAAGGACGTGCTGGCGACCGTGATCACACCAATCGCCCATGACCATGAAGGCTTCTTCGGCAGCAAGATTTCCCGCATCGCTTGGGAAAAGGCGGGCATCATGAAAAAGGATGTCCCATCTATCTGGGCGCAACAGGAAGACGAAGTCCGTGCGGTTCTGGAAAGCGAGGCAGCCAAGGTTGGCGCACAGCCTCTCTCCATTGGTGGGCAGGACTGGATGAGCTATGAAGAGCATGGCAGCCTGATTTTTCAGGGTGAGAGTGGCTTGTTGGACCTGCCAATGCCCCGCCTTGGCGGACGCCACCAGCTTTCCAATGCTGGAACCGCGATTGCTACCGTCCGTCAGGTTCTGCCGGAAATATCCGATGAGCAGATCGCCAAGGGGCTAATATCTGTTGATTGGCCTGCGCGCTTGCAAAGACTGACGTCGGGGCATCTGTTCGATCAATTGCCCAAAGGCTCGGAATTTTGGCTCGACGGTGGCCATAATCCGCATGCGGGTCTGGCGGTGGCATCTGCTTTTGCCGATTTGGAAGAAAAGGCCCCTCGCACGCTGCATATGATCGTGGGGATGCTCAACACCAAAGATCCTGCTGGCTATTTTGCGCCTTTCAAAGGGTTGGCCAAAGATATCATCACTGTGCCTATCGAGGGCAATGACGCTGCGCTCGATCCGGTTGATCTGGCCCAGATCGCGCAACAGGCAGGTATTCCTGCCTCAGCCGCAGGATCTATTGAAGAGGCATTCAAGCGCCTTACCCTGATGAATATGAAACCGGCGCCTCGCATTCTGGTGGCTGGCTCGCTCTATCTGGCGGGCAATATCCTCAAGGACAACGGCACGCTGCCGCAGTAATCGCTCTCATTTCTCCATCCTTCATTGTTTCGGCGGGTATCGTGCAGATGCCTCTGGCATCTTGACGCCTACCCCTTGGTGTCGAGGCACGCATTGGTTCCAAGAGTGCTGTCCGGTCTGTAGAGTTTCATGCAGATACCATGCATTTTTTGGTGTTGGCCTAATAATTATATCGATATAAATCCAGATTTGCGGGCTGGAGAGGGTCAAAAATGGTCTCTCTCAAGTGGTTTCAAAGAGGATTTTGCACCGGAGACGACGTTTTTCCGCCCAACAAGCCTTGCGTTCCATGCAATGAAAACCGCCGGTGGGATCTACCTAGTACCATAGTTGTATAGAAGGTCATTTTTAAGTGATTGAAAAATAATGATAATTTATTTCGAAAAATTTAGACATTACAAAAATGCATAGCTTGATTTTTAGATGGGATTGAATTGCATGATCGTCAAGACAGCTATGCAATCTTGTGGGATGAAAAAATCCGAGCCATGTTCTATATACATAATCAAGAAAGTGATGAGGAACTTTAAAACGAGTTACAGATCAGACGCTTTCGAAAAAGCAGTTGAACCTCAAATGCCACATAGCAACAAAGGATGACGACAATGATGAATACTGTTGTGAAGAACTACCGTCAGTGGCGCAACTACCGTGACACTGTTGAAGAACTGAACCGTTTGAGCACCCGCGATCTTAACGATCTGGGCATCTCCCGTTCAGACATCAGCGACATTGCACGTGAAGCTGCTACTGCAAAATAAAAAAGTCTTTCGCTGACGATCAAAAGTCCAAGCGAAAGCCACGAGTTTCTTAAGAATTCAGGCTTTACCTCCTCCCAAAGCCTGATCCGATCCAAAACTTCCTCCTCCCGGTTTTGGATCCTCCAACGAAGCCCACCGGACCTCCTCCCCCGGTGGGCTTTCGTTTGTCTGGCCTCCCGATTTCCTCTTCTTTTTTGCGTCAAAGCGTCGCTTTTGCGCGTCTTTCCCATTCTTGCTCTATAGGCAAAAGAAAACCCGGCCAGAGCTGCTGACCGGGTTTGCAATATCTTGTATGTGCCGAAGCGATCAGGCGCCGGTTTCGATCCATTTGACCAGATCGGTTTTCGGTGCAGCGCCAACTTTCATGGCAACCGCTTCACCGCCCTTGAAGAGCAGGAGCGTTGGAATGGAGCGAACGCCATACTGAGCGGCTGTGTTCGGGTTTTCGTCAACATTGACCTTGACGATTTTCACACCATCGGCTTTTTCTTTGGAGATTTCGTCCAGAATAGGCGCAATCATCTTGCATGGACCGCACCATTCTGCCCAGAAATCGACAACTACAGGAACATCACCCTGGACATCCTGAGCGAAGGTTGCGTCGGTTGCATTTACGATAGCCATAGCTTGCCTCTTTTCAATGCGCCCCTTTCCGAGTTCCACAAGCGAACGGATCTGGGCTGGTTTCTATCAATATTCATTGATATGTGAATATTGCTTTGTTGTCCTGAAGGTAGGTATTCACCATTCCCTCGTCAAGGAGCAATAGGTCGATTGACGCCAATCTCGTCGAGCGCGGATTGCCGCAGAGCCTCTGGAATCGCCATTATGCTTGGCTCGGCAGTCCACAGCAATAGAGTTTCAACAGTCTTGCCCGGATAAAGCGGTGCCAGCAGGCGGGCATAGAGCGCCATCTGCGTGCGGTAGGCAAGGGGCGCTTCTGCCGCAGAGTGTGGCACCAGGCGATTCGTCTTGTAGTCCACAATGGTGACAGACTGCTCGCCAACGAGCAGCCGGTCAATCTGGCCGGACACGGCATGCTCCTCGCCATTGATGTTGACCATTCCCGCGATGGACACCTCGGCAAGCCCTTGAGGGCTGAACAGAGCTGTCAGTTCAGGGCGCGAAAGCAGCTGCAAAACCTCTTCCAGAATGGCCTCACGGCTTTGCAAAGACATATCCTTGGCAACATGTGCCAGATAAGCCAATCCTGCCTTTTGTCTTTCTGTTTCAGAGAGTTGAGGAAGATGTTCAATCAGGGCATGAATGACGGTTCCCCGTCTGCGCGGCTCCCAGTCATGCACCAGGCTGCGGCTGGGACCGCTGGCAACAAGTTGCATGGCGCCAAGATCCCCTTCGATTTTCTCCGCCGCTTTGGAGGGCTGAAGGAACGTCATCGGATTGGGCGGCGTGCTTGCCGGTTGCAAGACCCATGCTGGCAGTTTGGTGGCTTCTTCTGTGGGGGAGAGAAGTTGCGGATCCTGCGCGGGGCGCTCTTGAAAGCGCCCTTCCAGATGCCATCGATGGATGGGCTCGCCGGTCACCGGGTGGGGCACTTCTTCCAGATGGTCAGAGAGCGCACGCCGCCCGACCTCATACCAGCAATTCTCCGCAGGCCCGCGCACGCCGGCAAAGCCACAAAGATAAAGCCGATCTTCGGCACGGGTCATGCCCACATAAAGCAGGCGCAAATATTCTTCTTCGGCTTCCGCGTCGAGTTTATTAAGGCTTGCAGAAACAGGGGAGGGCTGGTTGGCCGCTGGGGCCTTCCAGGCCATCATGGCCGGGCCGCCCTCAGCCGCTTCCAACTCCACCAGATGAGGATGATGGCTGGCGCTGGCAGGCTTGCCGGTGCCATCCACCAGAAACACGATCGGTGCTTCAAGTCCTTTGGACCCATGCACAGTCATCACGCGGATCTGGCCTTCTGCTGCGCCCATGTCGCGCTTGATTTCCGCTCCGCCCTGTCGCATGGAGGCAAGGAAAGCCTGAAGGTTCGGTGTCTGCTTTTTCTCGAAATCCAGAGCGCGAGACAAGAGCTCGTCAATGACCTCATCCGCTTCCGGCCCGAGGCGCTCAATGAAGGCGCGACGCTTGCCTTCCGGCCCCAGAATCTGGGCGAAGAAGTCAAACGGCGGTTGGAAATCCACCTGCCCTTGCCAACGGCTGAGATGGGCGAAAATCTCGACAAAATCCGCATCGGCAGGAGCCGCACTATCGGCCCTTTTTCGCAAGCAATCCCAAAGGCTTGTGTGGCGTCCATTGGGGTCGTAGGCAAGGTCGAAAAGGCGTTCATCCGAGAGGCCGAAAAGAGGGCTGCGCAACACGGCTGCAAGCGAAAGATCATCTTCTGGCAACAGCATCACATCGCCCAGTGCCAACAGATCCTGCACCGCGATATGATCGAGCAGGGCCAGCCTGTCAGCCCCGGCCACCGGCAAACCGGCCTCCTTGAGCGCCCTGTTGACCGCCGTCACAAAGGCCCCGCGCTTGCGCACCAGAATGAGCACGTCACCGGCCGAAATCTTGCGCCCGCTACCTTCAAGATGCTGCCCGCTCTCCAGCCAATGGCGAATGGTCTTGGCAATGTCCTGCGCCAGCCTCACCTGAGGATCTGCTTCGCCCTGTGCATCCAGTGGCTTGGCCCAGTCCTCGTCCATTTCCTGTTCGATTGGCTCATGGAGCGGCCAGATCTCCACAAGACCGGGATCGCGCCCGCGGATCGGCTCATGGTCGGTGCGCTCCTTGTCCGATGAGAGCGCTTCGTAAGTTGCTGCGCTGGAAAAGACCTGATCGACTGATTTGAGCACATGGGGCGTCGAGCGGAAAGAAAGCCTGAGCTTGATGTCATGGAAGGGTTTTTCCGCCGCATTGGCTCTGCTGCGGAAAAAATCACGCATATAGGCAAACCATTTCGGCTCTGCTCCCTGGAAGGAATAGATGGACTGCTTTTCATCGCCCACCGCAAAGACGGTTCGATTGACCTCGCGCGCACTGTCTCCGGAAAAAAACTCTTCACCCAGGCGCTGAATGATTTCCCACTGATAGGGGTTGGTGTCCTGTGCCTCATCGACAAGAATGTGGTCGATACCCTGATCGAGTTTGTAATGCACCCAGGCCGCCGCCTGAACGGGGCGCAACATCTGCGCCGCTTTCATGATCAGGTCTTCAAAATCCATCAGCCCGCGCGCAGCTTTTGCCCGCTGGTAATAACCGATTACCCCTTCGGCAAGAGTAAAGAGAGCTCGACTGACTTCTAGCGTGACGAGAGCATTGCGCTTGTCAAACAGGGCATCAAGCCGCCTCTGTTCCCGCTCGATTGCGTCGGCCAGACCGAGATCGCCTTCCAGCATCTTTTTTGATGCAGTATAGGAGAGGGACTTGGCCGCCCCATCCTTCTTGCGAAACAGCTCAAGCCACAACCGTGTCTGTTCTTCAAGCGGCGGGTGGGCGAGCAGGCCACGCATCAGAACGGCCTGTGCCTTGTCCCGTTTGCCGCCGGTCTCAAACAGGGGAGCCAGCGCGCCAAGATAGGTGGCAGGGAAAAACGGACCAAACGGGATATCCGCTTCCAGCGCTTCGATGGTGTCTGCGCCGGACAGCCCCAATCTCTGGGCGAGATTGGCAACCGCGGCGTCGAGCCCTGTTGATCCAGCTCCCGCCTTGGAGCTTTCGCCCCCTTCCATGAAGCGGCCAAAGCCTTCCCGGTCATAGACCAGAGAAATGAGCGCATTCTGGATATCCATATCGCCCATATGGTCCACCAGAAGCGTCAGCGCCGCGCTCCATTGCGGGCGCGTTTGCAGCCGTGCGGCGCGCATGACATGGGCCAGAGCCGCCGCCTGAAGATCCGCTGCCAGCTGGTCATCGAGAATCTCGAAATGCGCAGGCACGTTGGCTTCCAGCGGGAACTGATGCAACAGCCGTTCGGCAAAGGCATGGATTGTCTGGATTTTCAACCCGCCCGGCGTTTCCAGCGCACGGGCAAACAAGCGCCGTGCTCGCTGCAACTGGGCGTCACTGGGGGGCTTGCCATCCAGCTCGAAAAGCTCCTTGCGCAGTTCGTCATCACTCAGCTCGGTCCAGCCTGCCAGCAATTTGAACACGCGGTTTGACATTTCCGCCGCAGCCGCTTTGGTGAATGTCAGGCACAGGATCTTGGACGGCTCTGTGCCTGCCAACAACAGCCGGATGACGCGCCGCGCCAGCACAAAGGTCTTGCCCGAGCCCGCATTGGCGCTCACCCATGCGGAGTTTTCTGGATCGGAGGCACGCGCCTGAGCGTCTTTGGTTTCCTGCGGGATTTGCATCGCCATCTCTATTCCTCCCCGCCTTGCTGCGACCATTCCTTGACCCGCGCCAGATGATCATAGGGGCTTTCAAACCGCTCGAACATGGGGCGCGCCCGCGATGGGTAGCTCTTGGCTGGATCGTCATAGGCGGTGATCAGTGCAAGCAGACGCTTGCCGATCAACTCAACAATATCCTCGGCGGCGTAGTCCTTTTCCACCCCCGGCTTGCGTTCGCCTGCCTTTCGGCCTCCGGAAAGACGTATCCAGACCATATCGCCCACTTCTATGCCTCGCGGGATGGCCTCAAAGCCGCCAAGCTTGGCCATATAGCCTTCCAGCGCCAATTGGGGCGCAAAGCCGGGCAATACCTGCTTGGCGGAAGGGGGCTGGCCGGTCTTGAAGTCGATCACTTCGAGCCGGTCATCCTTTGTGATGTCGAGCCGGTCGGCGCGACCTCTCAGCACGAAATCACCCCCGCGCACAGGCAGGGTGATGCGGCCTGATATTTCGGCATGACGGCCTGCAACATGGCTTTCCCGTTCGGCTTCCCATTCGAGAATGAACCATCGGGCTATGCGTTCGAAGCGAGGCCACCAGAAAGCGAGCAAATCGGGAAAATTCTCCCATTGGGCAAAGGCTTCCCGCCCCATCTCGAGAAGCTGCTCAACGGCGCTTTCATCAAAGGGGCCAGTCCAATCCTGAGTGAAGCGTCCAAGGATATCGTGAATGATCGAGCCTTTTTCTGCGCCGCCCGGAGCCGAACCGATAGGGTCGAGATCTCTGAGGCCCAGAACATGCTTGGCATAAAGGGCATAGGGATCGCGCACCCATGTCTCTATTTCCGTGACCGAAAGCGACCGCGGCCTTGCCTCAAGCGGCGGGCAGGGGGCTGGGCGCTTGATCGTGATCTGGGTGCGTGCGGCGTCCAGCTTTTCGGCCCACCGTTTCAGCTGCGCGCCCTTCTCATGCATGGCCTGACGAGCATCGGCGCCGGCAACGGCTTCCAGTCGCTGCAGCCAACGGCTGGGCACGGTGGGTTCGCCACCGGTTTTGAGCGCACGGATCAACACGACCTCGCTTCGGCCCATGGCCTGCGCAAAGTCATGGGCGGCCAGCCCGATCCTGCGCTCGGGGGGCTCAAGCTTCATCTGCGCCCGCATTGGGCGCGACAGCCATGCGTCGGTCTTGGTCTCCGCTGGCCATGAGCCTTCATTGAGGCCGCCAATCACCACCCGATCTACATCCAGAAGCCGGGCTTCCAGTGTACCGAGCAACTGAATGCGCGGATCTCCCTCGCCATGGGAGAGGACCGTTTCACCCGACATCATGGCCACCAGAAAAGGTTCGAGATCCTGCGCGGACAAATCCGAAGAAATACGCGCTGCCAGCGAGGCGCGATCAAAGAAATCCTGAATGGAGCGGCCGGCGGCCTCGTCATAAAGCCGGTCGGGCAAGCCGTCCTTGTCCTTTGCGACAGCCTCAAGGGCGGTGATGACCCCTCTGAGCCAATCTGCAAAGGAGGGATCATCCTCAGCATCCATGAGAGAGAGCAGAGGAGCGATGGCTGCTGAAAAGCGATCAAGCAGATGCGCGGCAATCTGCCAGACTTCAGGTAGGGCGATTTCAGCGCCGAGCTTTTCCTGCTCCTTATCGCGCTTGCGATCAAATTCATCCAGCAATGGTTTGAGGCCATCACCAAGGCGCGGACCACGCAAAATGCGCAACTCGAGAAAACGGGCCGCACGGCGCACGTCCGCCCGAGGCATACCGAAAGAGGCCAGTGGATGCTTGAGCAGAGAAAGCAGCTTGACCGGATCAAAGCCACTGACCACACAGTCGATCATCAGGCGCATGAGCAGCGCCGGAGGTGTTTCGGCGAGCGGCATGCCAGCGGTATCTTCCACATTGATGCCCCAGCGCTTGAGCTCGAGAAGGACGCGGCGGGCAAGGGCACGATCGGGCGTGACAAGCGCTGTGCGGGCGCCCGGCTGTTCCAACATTTCGCGCAAGGCTAGCGCCGCGATGCGGGCCTCTTCCTGCTCGTTGTTGGCCTCTGCCAGCGTCACGCCTGCAAGGGCGCTGGCGCGCTCTGCGAGAGGCATCGTTTCAAGGCTGGTGCGCCAATGCTCTGTGGTTTCCGCAGGGCGCAGCGCTTCGCTGACCAGTTTTTCACGCAAGGCCTGCGGCACGGATACGTCACCAAGATTGGTTACATCCGTTCGCTTGAGAGCCATGCGGTCAAGCAGTTGCTTGAGGTTGAACTGGGGATGCCCGGCGGCCGGGTCCGCTTGTCCCAATTCCGGGTGCAGATGGCCGATGGCCTGCCAGCTTTCCTCGTCAAGCTTTTCGTCAAGACCGGGCAAGATGAGCGCGCCTTTGGGGTGCCGAGCCACCGCTTCAAGCAGATCTGCTGTTGCGGGAATGGAGCCGGTTGATCCTGCCGCAATGATCGGTCCGTCATAGTGGTCAATGGCCTTGATCTCGGCGGAGAGAACGGCGTTGCGTCGCTCAACCGGATCAACCAGACCCAAGCCTTTGAGATGTTCGGGCCATGTGGCGGTGGCGATCTTGAGAAAATCAAGGCTCATCTGCCAGAAAGCGCCATATTCCTCAGGCACCAGACTGTCCAGATAGGCCCAGTCGGAGCGTTCACGATGTACAGCATCGATGAGTGCCAGAAGGTCAATGGCCAAATAGGCGGCATCGGTTGGTCGGCCGGAAACATGAAGCGGCTGGTCCGGCCCCAGCGCCAGCACCTGACGGGCCACCGTCTCGGCCCAGTGATGCACAAGCCGCGTCATGGTGAGGCGTCGTTCGACGCTGTCCATCGCAGTTGGCAATTGGTCGAAATCCTTGCCGCTGCTGGCCGCAACCTTGAAAGGTAGCAGATCCTCTTGTGCATCCCCGATCACGTGGATTTTGGGGAGGATGGCGCTTTGCCATCCGCGCTTGCGCAAATGTGGCAGAAAGGCTTCCTTGAGCGCTTCTGCTGTACGCCGCGTCGGTACATAGATGATGGCGCGTCCCAGATCAGAAGGATTTCGGGCGCTGAAGCCTTCGATCAAGCGGCCATCGATCAGAGCGTCGATCAGTGTGGTCAGGAAGGAGCAGGAAGGAGAGATGGTAAAAACATTCGGTGCGTCGCGCATCAGACACTCTCCTTGCGGTTTCTTCGCCCATTATCCGGATCAAACCCGGCAAGCTCGCGTTAAAGCAAGCCCAAAAAATCAGTTGGCCGACGGATATCGGCCAACTGATTCATCTGTGAGCGTATTTGAAGCCAGTTCGCCCCAAGACGCAAGGCGACAGATACCGAAATCAGGGTAGGCGTCCACCGGTTGCGCTTTCGGCGAGCGCCCGCTCGGCGCTACAGATATCACGCGGTGTGCCCACATGCATCCATGTGCCATCCATGATGAGGCCATAGAGGCGACCATTCTCAATGGCTTTGTCGAATTCGACATTCAGGGAGTGGGCTCCTGCAGGAGCATCTTTGAACAGGCGCGGATGCATGATGGCAGCACCGCAATAGACATATGGGGAGACTTCGTGCGCCTTGCGGCGCCGTAGGCGTCCATGTGGGTCAAGCAGAAAATCACCCCGGCCTTTATAGCCAACGGCAGTTACCGTCGGAGCCAGAAGCAACAGGGCGTCCATTGTTTCCTCGACCCAGTAATGCGCGAGAAGATCAAGGTTGGGAACCGATCCTTCCATCCAGAAGCTATCGGAATTGAGCAGATAGAAAGGCTCATTGCCCAGATGAGGCAGGGCCTTGTTGACGCCGCCGCCCGTTTCCAGAAGGGCATCCCGCTCGTCTGAAATGACGATCTCGAATTGATCATACTGTCTGACATGCACCTCGATGAGGTCGGCCAGATAATGCACGTTGATAACAGTGCGGTCCACTCCAGCCCGTTCCAGCGCGGTGAGAGGCCGGTCGATGATCGCCTTTCCGTCTACCGGAATCAGGGGCTTGGGCGTAATCGCAGAAAGAGGTCGCATGCGTTTGCCCATTCCGGCAGCGAGGATCATTCCGGTTTTGGGGCGTTTGAGCGTGGTCATGGTTTTGTCCGTGCTTTAGTCGTTATTTTCCCCCGGTGGTGCAACAGGAAGCACCGGGGCTTGGCTGTGGTTATCATTCTATGCGGTCTCTGTCTGCAAAATCCGCAGACAAGGGTAAATGCTTGCGAAGCATTGTCAGACAGAAGAAAGCGGTATCAGCTGTTCAGCTTGATACCAGTCATGCAGGGTCTTCAAAAGAGGGTGGTCCATGCTACGTGCCAGATAGGCAAGGCTGCGTGGAATGTGCGATAAATAGGAGGTCCGCCCCGCTTGATTGGCTGCTCGGGCAAAGGCTCCTAGATTCTTCGAAATGCGCTGGGCGGCTGCAAGATGATAGGCTGCGTCAAAGGCCGTGCGCTGGGCTTTGTCAAGCGCACGGATGGCCTTGTAATGCTCAAGCATCGCGTGAGCGAGCGAGCCGGGAATGGTTACGCGGGCATCCATGCAGAGGGCCGCAAGATCGTAGGCGCTCGGTCCGATGAGACAATCCTGAAAGTCAATGAAGCCGATGCGTCCCCCATCCTTTTCTGCTTCCAGCCAGAAGCAATTCGGGTTTTGCACATCGCGCAGAACAAGAGCCAGTTCCGCCTCCACCAATCGATCAAGCAGCGGCGACCAGAGGGCCTTGAAGTCTGCCCGCTTGTCTTGAGGGCAGGGCTGGCCGTGTATATGAGGCCAGTAATGATCGAGGAAAACATCCAGCTCGACCTCGAATGCCGCTTTGTCATAACGGGAGAGGACATGGTGCCCACCGGAGCCATCAAATGCATCAGGAAGTGGCTGTTGATGCAAAGCGGCCAGCGCTGTGACCGTTGCCATATAACGCGCCTCAACAGGGGTCTCCGGCCCTTCAGCAAGGGTCATGGCGCCAAAGTCTTCCCACAACATCAAGCCCTTATCAACCGCCACACCATAGCGTTCGGGAATTCTCAGTCCCAAGGATTCTAGCCCTTCGCTAATGGAGAGCATCGGGGCAAGCTTTGTCACGCGATGGGCTGCCTGATCATAAAGACGTCCGTCGGCAAGTTGCGGGCCGGGCTCACGCTCAGGCATATCCATTAAAATGGCAGTATGCGGGCCATTGAGATCTTCTTGAGCGTCGCTGTTTGCGGGCGCGGTCTCGTTGCTCTCTACCGTCATGTCGGCTGCATGCCGGACGCGGTCATAGCTACGTGGGGACAGATCTGAGGCCATAGGCTTGCGCTGGGCATCGCCCCAACCAGCCTCGATCAGCAATTGCCGTTTGGCACAAAGACGCTCAAGGCGCTCGCCCCAGCTGGCATTGCCTGAAAGGGTGAGCCTGCGTGCTTCATCGCTTTGAGAGGGAACAAAGGACAGCCAGAGTGTCGAGGCGGGCATCAGATAATCGGCGCGGTCGGGCCATTCCACAAGGGCCGCTCCCGTTTCCCATGCTTCCTCGAAGCCGATCTCATAAAGCTCTTCGCTGTCGCTGATTCGGTAAAGATCGAAATGGAAGAGCTCCAGCGTTTCATCGCCCGAAGCAATGTCATATCCCTGCACCAGTGTGAAGGTCGGACTGGGCACTTCCATCAAGGGATCATCTGCGCGCGCACGCAGCAGAGCGCGGGCAAAAAAGCTCTTGCCCATGCCCAGATCCCCTTCCAGCGCAAGCACATCACCGGCTGCGAGCAGCGGAGCAATGTCCGCAGCCAGAGCCGCGCTTGCTGCTTCAGATAACTGGTCAAATGTGAAGGACCAATCAGAGTCGTTATGGGAAGAAGAGAATGTTTGGTCAGCCATCAGGCACCCTGCTATCAGCGCGATGAAAATGCAAAGCCATGTTCTGGGCACTGGATATAGCAGGAATGGGGAGCTTGTCGACTCTTATGGTGAAAAACTGCAAGCTGCTTGCGGCATGTGAGCCATGAGCAAGACGCTCATCATCTTGTTGTAGATTAAGCGCGTTGGTCTGCCGCCTTCGGGAATGGGCCTTCGGGGCCTATCATTCCGCGGCGGCTGTGGTGGATTGGGCGTCTATTTGGGGATTAATGGGAAAGCTACAGATTACGCTCGTACCCTTTCCCTTATTGCTGGAGATGGTCACTTTACCCCCATGCAGCTCCACAAAACTCTTCACGATTGACAGTCCAAGGCCCGCTCCGCCTCGATTCGTCTCCGTTGTGCGGCTCTCGAAACGATCAAAGGCCGAATCGAGATATTCCTCAGGCATACCGCAGCCGCGATCCGACACGGTGAAAATGATGTCGTTCGGGGTGCGCTCGGCCACGATGGAAATCGTCGATTCCGGATCGGAGAAGGAGATGGCGTTGGAGATGAGGTTGAAGAGAACCTGCCGCACCCGTTTGGAGTCGCCCCTGAATTGCCCCATGCTTTCGGCAACCGAGATATCGAGATGGATCGTCTTTTCAGCCAACCTGTCCTGAAGGCCTTCTGCGGCGGCGCGAATGGCATCCACCGGATCCACCTCTGTCAGCTCCAGCACAACGATTCCCGCATCGATGGTCGCCAGATCGAGGATGTCGTTGACGATAGCCAGCAGCGACGAACTGGACGTCATGATATGGTCAGTATATTCGCGCTGACGCTCATTAAGAGAGCCGAAGGACTCGCTGGTAAGCAGCTCGGTAAAGCCGATGATATTGGTCAGAGGCGAGCGCAGTTCGTAGGAAACATGCTGAATGAAGGTGTTCTTGAGCTGATCTGCGGCCAGCAGCGCCTCGTTGCGCTCTTGCAGGCTTCTCTCGACGGTGACATTCCCCGTCACATCGACAAAGGTTATCATGGTTGCACCATCAGGCAGCGGAATGGAGGCATAATCAAGGAAGCGCCCGTCGATACAGTCCATGCGGCCCATCACGCCTTCGCGCTTGTCTTCCAGCCCGACGACGCTGCCGATCAATGTGGCCCACACCTTGGTGGAATCATATTTGCGGCGGCATAGCTCCAGAACGGCGGCGACATGCGGCTCGCCTTCCAACTGGTCTTCCTGGAAATCCCACAGGCGGCTGAAGGCCGGGTTGGACATACGCAGGCGGCCATCCGAGCCGAACACGACAACCCCGTCATTGAGGTGATCGAGCGTTTCACTCTGCATGCGGATAAGGGCGTTGTAGCGCTTTTCCAGATCCAGTCGTTCTGTGACATTCTCAAAGATATAGATAACGCCAGCATCCGGATTGGGCGCAGCAATGACGCGCAGGGATTGCCCATCGGGCAGATGCCACCAATGCTCATGGGCTTCCACATCGCGATAGGATGACAGGAATTTCTTTTTCCATTCGTGGAAATTGGCCTGTTCCGGCAGGCTGCGATTGATACGCAGTTTTTCCAGAATGGCATTCTCGTCGGGATTGCTATCAAGGAATGCCGGATCCAGATTGAACTGGCTGCTGTAAGCGGCATTGTAGAACTGCAACTGCTGGGACGAATCAAAAATGGCCACCGGAGTGGTCAGTTGATCCAACGTATTGGCGTAGAACAGATGCATGCGATCGAGCGCCTTCTCGGCCGATTCCAGATCGGATACATCTGTTGCGATGCCAACAGAGCCCGGATGCAGATAAATATCCGTGACATCAAAGATCTTGCGCTTGCCTTCAGCGATGATCGGCAGACGCTTGATGGCCAGATCCTTGTCACCACCGGTCTGACTGCGGCGTTCGTGGATCTGGAAAACGGCTTCCCGGCCGCGCTGGTCGAGTAGCTCGGATTGGTCTTCCAGAACCGCTTCCAGATCGTTGCCATCCACGGCCTTCACATAGGCATCATTGGCCCAGGTCAGCTGGCCGTCTTCATCGCGAGACCAGACCGGCATGGGCATGGAGTTGAGCAGGGTGCTCATCCGGGCAAGTTCCTTGCGCTGGCGAGCCGCTTCATGCTCAAGCCGAACGCGATCATGCTCGTCGCCTTCCAGAACGCGCAACTGCACAAGCGCCCGACCGCCTGATGTCCTGCCTCGGAACTCGACAAGGTTGCCATTCAGCGTCTGGGCAGACTGGACAAAGCGCTGGCCCGTTGCACGAAGCTTGGCGATGGCCGCCTCGATATCCTGCACACTGTCGATCTGTAACCAGTTGCCAAAGGCAAGAATGGCGTTGCCCACGGGCAGCAGATGATCATTGGAGACCAGATTGCCAATCACCACGGGCTGTTCCTGATTGCCGTTCCAGATGATCATAAGCTGATCTGTCGCATCCAGAAGGCTTTCCGAGCGATCCAGTTTTGTCTGCAGGGTCTGGATTGTCTCCGTGGCTGAAATCAGACGGTCGTGGCTGCGTCTCCGTTCGCGCATGACGGCCCAGCCGGCAATCAACACAAAAATCGTGAGGGCGCAGATAAGGGCGAGCCCGAGCATTTCCCATTGCAAAGGATTGCCGCCGAAGGTTTCCATAAGCGAAGAGGTGGGGCGTTCGATAAGGGCAGGGATGGATGGCAGAAGCTCTCCGGCAACCAGCTTTTGCTGTGCGGCATCAGTTAAAGGGGCCGTTGCCTCCTCGGTCTGCGCAAAAGCTGCGGCAGGGAAAAGGCTGGAGATCGCCATGATGGTCAGAAAAAAACGAAACGAAGGACAAGAGGAGGCGTCACGCGATGAAAGGCCCTTGAATGAAAAGGGACTGGCCTTGGATCTACCGAGACGATGGGGTGTTGTTATATCTCCGAACAGGCCGTTTTTCGGCATCTTGCTCGTCCTTTCCGCCGCTTCGAAAGACCGCTCAACGGTCGTTCAATTTTAAAATCTCCGAACTGGCCCTTCTTTACGAGAGTCCATGCCCGGGACTGGCCTATGGCCAGTCAATCTGCCCAATTGGTCATGAAAGATGCCCAACACACCATGACCGGTTCTTCATTCTCAGCCTAACCTGTTCGGCTGTCTTATTCTCGTCGGCTACGGACAGAATCCGTAAAAGACTCAGACTCCTCCATCGCTCCCTGAATGGTGCAAACAGGGGAGAAGCCTTAGGCCCAACGCATTTGATACTGCTTGAATACACGCCACTATGAGATTTGGGTCGGGGCCTCCACCGCGCCAAATCGAATCACTTTACATTAACCTTTCCGCGACTCGGGCAGAAGAGTCCGTGTGTAAAAATGGCCAAAAAAAAGCACCCTTTTCACATTGGGAAAAGGGTGCCTGATGTCTGGTTAACCAACCACATGGGTTAAGATGTTGGTTTTCCGCCATTCCTTAACAAAAGATTAAGGAAACTCCTAATAGCGGTAATGGTCCGGTTTGAACGGTCCTTCCACAGGTACGCCAATATAGTCGGCCTGTTCCTTATTGAGCTTGGTCAATTTGACGCCGAGTTTTTCCAAATGCAGCATGGCAACCTTCTCGTCGAGGGACTTCGGAAGCACATATACATCCTTGCCGTAGCTGTCGTGGTTGGTGAAAAGTTCGATCTGTGCAAGGGTCTGGTTGGTGAAGCTGGCGCTCATGACGAAAGATGGGTGGCCGGTGGCGCAACCCAAATTCACGAGGCGGCCTTCAGCCAACACGATGATGCGCTTGCCATCTGGAAATTCCACTTCATCCACCTGCGGTTTCACATTGTGCCATTTATAGTTCCGCAGGGCTCCGATCTGGATTTCACTGTCGAAATGGCCAATGTTGGAAACGATCGCACGATCTTTCATGGCGCGCATATGGTCGTGGGTGATGACATCCTTGTTGCCGGTGGTGGTCACGAAGATGTCACCTTTGGGGGCGGCTTCGTCCATGGTGACCACTTCATAGCCCTGCATGGAGGCTTGAAGGGCGCAGATCGGATCAATTTCTGTAACCAGAACGCGTGCACCCTGCGAGCGCAGGGATTCAGCCGAGCCCTTGCCAACATCGCCGAAGCCGGCAACCACAGCCACCTTACCAGAGATCATCACGTCAGTGGCACGCTTGATGCCATCCACCAGGGATTCGCGGCAGCCATAAAGGTTGTCGAATTTGGATTTGGTGACCGAGTCATTGACGTTGATGGCCGGGAAGGGCAGATCACCTGCTTTTGCCAGATGATACAGGCGATGCACGCCCGTGGTGGTTTCCTCGGAAACCCCAAGGATGCCATCGCGGATCTTGGTGAACCAGCCCGGCGTTTCCTTGGCGCGCTTCAGGATCTGTGCCTTGACCACTTCCTCTTCCTCATTTTCAGGATTTGGAATGATCTCTTCGCCAGCATCCACCTTAGCGCCTAGCAGCACATACATGGTGGCATCGCCGCCATCGTCCAGAATGAGGTTCGGACCTTCTCCATCTGGCCAATCGAAAATGCGGTCGACATAGGCCCAATAGTCTTCAAGGCTCTCGCCCTTGATCGCGTAAACAGGAACCCCGGTGGCAGCAATGGCTGCTGCGGCATGGTCCTGCGTAGAAAAGATATTGCAGGTTGCCCAGCGCACTTCAGCGCCAAGGGCTGTCAGTGTTTCAATCAGAACGGCTGTCTGAATGGTCATATGCAGGGAACCGGTGATCCGTGCGCCCTTGAGCGGTTGGGTGGGGCCATATTCGGCGCGGGTCTGCATCAGGCCGGGCATTTCGGTTTCGGCAATGGTTATTTCCTTGCGTCCCCAATCAGCCAGGGACAGATCTTTGACGACATAATCAGCCATAGTGGTTCCTCAAATTCCGGAGCCGGTTTCATCGCCCGCTCCTTATTCAAACATGTCAGGTCTTACGGCGGAAAATCAGAAATGGTTTCATGATCCGCCCGATGTTGCCCCAGCTATACCCTGCATGGCTTATCAAAGCAATAATGATATAAAGAAATCTTTATATGATATATAATGTGTAAATGGTACAAAATCTGTTGAACAATCCGGCCCTTGCATCCCCATTTGGCTTGAGATGGAACAAATGCGCTCTCTGTCATATTACCTCCGTTTTGTGTAACCATTGACAAAGGACGATCAGGAACAACCCCGCCTTTTTGCAAAGCCAAACTGGCCAGCAAGGCAGTTCATCAAGCCGCAGGAGAGGAACAAATGAAGCATTGCATTGTAACCGGAGCCAACCGCGGTGTAGGTCTTGCCCTTGTGGCTGACTATCTGGAAAAGGGCGATTGGCATGTGCATGCCTGCTGTCGCCAGCCAGAAAAGGCAGATGCCCTGCGCGAACTGGTAACAAGCCACTTGGGGCGCATTACGCTTCATAGGCTTGACGTGCTTGATCAGGCTGAAGTCGACAAGCTGGCTAACGCCCTTAAAAATCAGCCCATCGACCTGTTGATCAACAATGCGGGCATCATGGGCTCCGAGCACCAATCGCGCAGCGATATGGATTATGACGCATGGGCCGAAACCTTTGCTGTCAATGCCATGGCGCCTCTGCGCGTCACCGAGGCATTGCTGCCCCGGCTAAAAGCCGCTGAAGGGGCCAAGATCGCGACCATTTCCAGCCAGATGGGCGCCATTTGCCATAAGGGCACTGGCCAATATGCCTATCGCTCATCCAAGGCAGCGGTGAACAAGGTCATGTCCATTCTGGCGCAGGAAGTCGCAGCCGACGGGCTCACGTGCATCCTGTTGCATCCGGGTTGGGTGCAGACCGACATGGGGGGCGCGCAAGCCGACATCACGCCAAAGGAAAGCGCCAGAGGCATTGCCGCAACCATCGACAAGGCAACGTGCAAAGACAATGGCAGCTTCTTCAAATGGAATGGCGAACCCCATGGATGGTAATAGCTGATGGGCACGGTCTTTTTTGTTCTCTCCAAGATTGTCGGATTGCTGCTCCTGGTGGAGAGCTGGCTTGTTCTGGGGCTGATATTCAGTCTGGTGATGCTGTTCACAGGCGCACTGGTGCCAGCAAGATGGGGGGTGACTATAACCCTCCTTATTCTCGTGCTTGTGCTTTCCCCGGTGACAGACATCGTGTTGGCCAAACTGGAAACCGCCTATCCGACCAATCCCGACCTTTCTAAGGGTGAGCCGATTGAAGGCATTCTCGTTTTGGGCGGCAGCATCGTAACCGGCCATTCCCAAACTTGGAAGCAGCCCGAACTCAACCATGCCGGAGAGCGGATCACGGAAGCGGTCCGTCTTGCGCGCAAGTTGCCTGACATTCCGATTTTAATATCGGGGGGAAATGCATCCCCTCTTGATCTCGTGCTTGGCAACAAGGGAGCGAGCGAAGCGGAGATGACCCGAGATTTGCTGGTCGGGATGGGCGTGGATGCTAGCCGTATCCAGATAGAGAGCAAATCACGCAACACTGCTGAAAATGCCATATTCTCGGCGCGCCTTCTCGCTGTAAGAATCTCAAAGCTGGGTTAATACTCAAACTTTGCGATACCCCCGACAGGAGCGCAGACTTTTGTGACATTCGCCGCAGTTCCTAAATTTCAACGAAAACGAAGGTGTCACTGGCAAGTCGAGCGGAGGAGCCGTCGTTCCTTGCGGATGCGAAATATCGGACGTCGTCGTCAAAAGCAGCTATTCAAAGTATCTGGAGGTAACCTGCAGATAAAGGCTCGGGTGTGCTTACCGCCACACGGCAGAGCTTTGAGAGGCACTTGCTGGCGTATCGAGAGTTGAAAACCAGCTACGCTTGTTCGTTCTTATCCACCATAGCCAGCCTTATATGGCAGGCAAAGACTGGAACCAAACCACGCGTTCTTGAGTTTTAATCTTCAATCAAACTGAGAAGCTCGATATCAAGCAAGGCTCCAAAGCTTTCCAGTCCTACACGAACGAGTTCTCCCTTTTTAAACGCGTCAGGCAGGGCTCCTCCTTCCATCCAAAGCCCATCCAGAATAGCATTGCCAGCTATACTCAAGCGGCGAAGCCTGTCTTCACTGGCCTCTACGCCCTGCTCCGTCAGGACATCAGCGATCAGAACGCGCAGGTGTAATCGAAGCAGGTCGTAGCCACGTTCATGACTGGCGGTCAGATCTTTGTCGTGCAACAACAGCTCAAAAAAGGCAGCCCAGATCGCGACTGTATCATGACTGGTGACTGGGGCTTGCAATGATGCCTTGATGAAGTTTGCCAGTCTGACACTGGCGACGCCTGTACCCTTTGACGCATCATCGGCGATTTGAACCAAACCGCCCATGTAGGTTTCATATGCTGCGGCTAAGAGCTCGTATTTCGAATGGAAATAGTATCTGATCAGGCCCTGCGTGACATCGGCCTCTTCTGAGATCTTGCGCACCGTCGCTGCCTTGACACCTTCCTTTGCGATCACACGCAAAGTCGCGTCGATCAGTCGAGACCGCTGCTGATCCGTATTCTCTTTTCTGATTTTGCCGCTCGTGTCTTGCATCAAACCGGTTTTATCGTCCTGGTGTTGGTTAAGTATTGGGATAGCACAGGAAAGAGTATAATGGGCAAACGAATGTCAGCTGAGGTCAGCGCCATTAATCGCGCACAGGATTTCGCGTTTCCAACAAACGAAAAATGCCCGCAATTGCACCGGCAAAAACAAGATAGATCAGCGCCAAAAGCAAAAGCGGCTCATAAGTTATGAACGTTTCCTGCCTGATCCGGGAAAAGATTGCGAATGTGTCGACAACAGCAATGGTCGCAACCAACGGCGTTGCTTTCAGTTGCAAAATCAGTTCGCCACCAAGTGTCGGCAGAACCCGCTGTAACGCCCGTGGCAACCATATACGACGAAGGATGGTGAAAGGATGCATGCCCATTGCCTGAGCAGCTTCCAGCTCTCCGAATGGGACGCCCTTGAAGGCACCACGCATAACCTCACCCTCATAGCCAACGAAGGAAAGCGTGAGTGCCACAAGGGCATAGGGCCATGCTTCGATCAGGTAGGGCCAAATCCAGCTTTGCCGAAGCCCTGGCATATAGGGGAACATCGCCCCCAGACCGTAATACAAAACCCACATTTGCAACAGGATCGGCGTGCCTCGGATCACCGTGCAGAAGATTTTGGCGGCCCACGCGAGAGGCCACGGTCCTGTAACCTGCACCAAGCCGACCGGAACGGCGAGCAGGAAACCGGCAACAATTGAGCTGACGAGGAGCGTTGCTGTGACACCGATGGCATCGAGGATATCGGGCGCATAGCGCGGTATCCAGGACCAGTCCATGTTGAAACTTGCGGCGATAACAAGAGCCAGCGCGCTGATTACCATCACAACCCGATGGGGCTGAATAAAGGAGTTCCTATCCATGACGCGCTCCTTTGTTGAAGCGGTTTTCAACCAGTGAGAACACATATTGCGAAAGCAACGTCACAAGCAGGTAGAGGGCGCCAGCCGCGATAAGGAAGAGAAAATAATGCTTGGTGGCACCTGCTGCCTGTCGTGCAGCAAGCGTAAGCTCGACAAAACCAACGACCGCAAGGAGTGCTGTGTCTTTGGTTGCGATAAGCCAGAGATTGGAAAGTCCGGGCAACGCCGAGGGAAGCATCTCAGGAAGAATTATTCTGTAGAACACACGAAACGGATGCATTCCGAAACTCTGGGCTGCTTCAACATGTCCTCTGGGTACGGTTGCCATTGCACCACGAAAAACCTCTGTCGCATAGGCACCTTGTACGAAGGCAATAACAATAACACCTGCCAGAAAACCGTTGATCTGGATTTGATCCAGCCCGAGCTTTGCGAATAGCTGATTGATCAGATCCGGCAATGCGAAATATGCCAGCATAATAAGAACCAGTTCAGGAATTGCGCGTGCAAGTGTTGTGTATACTGTCATCAAATCCCGAGAAACAGGTCCGCCGTGGCGTTTCAGGGTTGCACCACCAAGACCAATAACTAACCCTAGGACATACCCGATCAGCGCCACCTCCAGAGAAACCATCAAGCCCTTGAGCAAGGTTCCACCCCACCCGGGGGGCACCAAAGACAGCAATTCCATTGCGCTCATATTTTTGTAGTTGATGGTCATATTGGATCCGAACGTATAGTCTCAAAACAGGCGATCAGAGGCCCGAAGACCTCTGATATTAAGTCATCTATTCACCGAAGATATTGAAATCAAAATATTTTTTGGATATTTCGTTATACTTACCACTAGCCCGTACAGCGTCTATCGCAGCATTCAGCTTTGTTTTCAACGCATCGCTTCCCTTGCGCAGACCAAAACCGACACCCGGTCCATGGATGGCTTCGTCCTTGGCAACGAGACCTGCGCTTTCACAGCACAGTTGCCCCTCATCACTTTTCAGGAATTCATCAAGAACCAATACATCCGCCAACGTTCCATCAATGCGGCCTGCGAACAGATCCTGATTGGCTTCATCCTGTGTCTGATATTCACGGATTTTTGCATCCTTGAAATATTTAAGGGCATAAGCCTGATGAATAGACGCGGATTGAACCCCGATGATTTTGCCAGCAACGCCTTTGGGGTTTGGTTCAAGCCCACTGCCCTTGGCAGCAGCAATTGAAACGCCGGTCTGGTAGTATTTGTTGGAGAAATCAATCACCTTGAGACGATCTTCGGTGATGCTCAGAGAAGCGGCAATCACATCAATTTCTTCTTTTTGCAAAGTCGGGATAATGCTGTCCCACGCTGTTGCCACAAACTTGCAATCGAGTTTGGCTTCCTCACAGATCGCTTTTGTCATGTCGATTTCCCAACCGACATAATTGCCTTCAGCATCAGGTGTGGCAAACGGCGGATAGGGCTCGGTTGCGATACCAATACGAACAGTTTCAGCAGATGCAACGGAACTGAGGCCGACTGCGATAAAGGTTGCTGCGAGAATGGACTTGATATTCATGGTGTCCTCTTGGATGTGTTTTCTGGGGTGTTTTATTGGTTTTGAGTTGTTGATTGAATGAACTGCTTGAGGCGTTCAGATTTCGGAGCTTGAAAGATCTCGTTTGCGGTTCCCGCTTCTTCAACGCGTCCATCATTGAGAAACATGACTTTGTCCGACACATTGGCAGCAAACTGCATCTCGTGAGTTACGATCACCATCGTTCGGCCTTCTTCGGCGAGATCTTTCATCACCGACAGCACCTCACCGACCAGCTCCGGATCAAGGGCTGATGTTGGCTCGTCAAACAGCATGACTTCCGGATCAACCGCCAATACACGCGCAATTGCACCGCGCTGCTGTTGTCCGCCAGATAGATAGGAAGGATACATTTCAAGCCTGTCAGACAGCCCAACCCGGTCAAGCAGTTGTCTGGCCTGTTCTCGCGCATCGGCTTTGGAACGCCCCAGAACCTGAACCTGCGCTTCCATGACATTTTGTTCCAACGTCATATGCGGCCATAGATTGAAATTCTGAAACACCATGCCGATGCGGCTGCGCAACCGGCGTAGTTGTCGCTTGTCCGTAACCAAGCTATTCCCGCGTCGATCTGACTTGAAATGGACTTTTTCGCCGAGCAGCTTGAATACGCCCGCACCATTGGGCACCTCAAGCAAATTGAGGCAGCGCAAGGTGGTTGACTTGCCAGACCCGGACCCTCCGATAATCGAGATGACCTCGCCTGGATGTGCGATTACGTCGACGCCCTTAAGAACTTCGTTGCCAGCAAATGATTTATGAAGGTCCCGCACTTCCATGACAGGGACGACGGGATGACCAGACACCAGTTTTCCACCTCTAAATGATACAGTTGTATAATTTTATGCAATTGTATAAAGTAAGAGTCAACAACAATATCCTGTACAGTGCTAGTAGGCAGCAGGTTATTTCATGAAAACGGAGAAAACAGTGTCAAATCGTTCTTACAGCTTCACGCATGCGATTACCCGAAAGCCAGGAAAATCCGCCGTTGATGGCTTGCGTGCCGTGGACACAGGCACCCCTGACCTTGATACCTTCCTGTCGCACCATGCTGATTATATCGCTGCGCTCAAAGCGACCGGAGCCGTGGTGACAGAGCTGGAAGCGTTGGAAGACTTTCCTGATTCTGTTTTCGTCGAAGATACCGCGCTCTGCTTGCAGGAAGGTGCCGTGGTGTTGCGTCCTGGTGCGCCGACACGTCTCAAAGAAGCCGAAGCGATGGCGCCTACCCTGCACGAGCTTTACGATGAAGTTCTGACCATTGAAGGGCCCGGCCATATCGAAGGCGGAGACATTCTGACAACAGAGACGGAAGTTATCGTGGGCACATCCGCAAGAACGGATGATGCCGGTATCAAGGAGCTTGCTGATCGGGTTGCACAATGGGGCTACAAGGTGCGTAAACTCAACACGCCAGAGGGTGTGCTGCATTTCAAAACTGATTGTTCGCTACTGGACGAGAATACGATTCTATCGACAAGACGGCTGGCAAATGCCGGCTGTTTTGAAGGGTATAACGTTATTCTGGTAGCCGATGGTGAAGAAGCTTGTGCAAACACAATTCGCTTCAACGAAAAAGTTATAATGCCTGCAGGATTTCCCAAGACAGAACAAGCCGTACGCGAGGCTGGCTATGACGTTGTGACGGTCGGCAACACCGAAGCGGCCAAGCTTGATGGCGGCATGTCATGCCTCTCCCTGCGTTTTTCTCCAATCAAGAAATAGTCTGCCAGTTTACAGAAAACACAGCCAAAAACCAAAAGGCCCCGAAACCGATCCTGCGAGCATGAAACTCGCAGGATTTTTGAGAGCAAACCACACACACTTTTCAGGGATATACTCTAGAGATCTTCAGTGGAGGCCTTCACAGAATACCGGCTTTTCTTAGGTCTCTAGCAACATGGGCTACCGCAGACCCTTAGGGGCCAATGTTTCGATTATATCGAATTGTGCTTGTATCAGCACAGCTCCTATGCCCTTTGATTTCACAAAAATGATGGCACCTCTTTATTGGTCGTGAGATCTAAAACACCAACCGATCAAACTTATAAAGATAACCGTCATTAGCTAGATCACAGCAAAGTCAGCAAAGCCCGCCAGCCGTCACTTGACTACTGAAAATGCAGCGCTTCACTGCCAATGGCAGGAATGAGGAAGCTTCTTTGTCGCGCATGCCCATAGGCGAATGGTTGGAACGGGCCGGCAATTCCTGTCGCACCTTATTGCGTATGCGAATGCGATCTAATTTTGAACGGCTCGATCGGGCTCTTTTGGTAAATTCGCTGCACGATCAACGAATTCAAACTATGCGGAGAAACGGACATCCGCTGCTGCGCCGAAATTTCATGGCGTCGGTGTGCGCTTATGGCAAAGCGAGAGGGAGGCTGCCATCTGCTGCGGATGCGAGATTTTTGATGCTTCAAGAGGAAGCAGACATTTAGGGAATTAAGCAAAATACCCATGCTTTGGCAGTTCAGCGACCATGAAGGCGGGCCAACTTCCTCAGAATATCGCATGTGCCTCTGCCGTCTCTCAGCATTTCGCGGACAACAGATGCATCGTGCCCGCCCTTTTGTAAGATTTTTAAAACATTCGGTTCATCGGTCGTGACAGGATTCTCCGGGTCACACATTTGAATAGCCTGTTTACCAGAGGGCGCAGCTATATCGGAGGGTGACGCTATCTGTTTGGACAGTTCCGAGAAGCCTGGACCGTTATAGGTCTTGCTCAGAGGTCTCTCTACTTTGACAGGAATGATCGGTATATTCAAAAGAATATATATTCCGAACATGCACAGCGAGGCGATCAAGGCGATTCGCAGCGTTCGGGAGAAAATAGACATTAGGAGCCCCTTTTAAAATGTTTGCAAAGACTTGTTCTAATGATTTTTCGAAGAAGTTTGCTTTGTTTACCTTTCAAGAAGTGGCCGCGCTTATTGCGAACAAAAGAAACCTTCGTGGCACTTGCCTGTAGCAAGGTCATAGACTTGCGCATGTCCCGGGTCGCCCGCAGGAAGAGGAATCCCTTCTTCCAAGAGAAACATAGCGCCAAAGGTTCCGTGCATACCTGCAGGAAAATGCGCTATAGTTTTTTTAATGATGAAATATGAGTCTTTCGTAAGGCTCAACGAGCCTGCATCAAGCAGTTGTATAAGCCCTGCAATGTGGGGAAGAATGTCGTAAGTTGCGGCTTTCCCTGATGCGATCACATCATTCACCGCGAACTGTTCCACCCCATATGGGTAGAAGTCCCGAAATTTATTCTCAATTATTCTGCGCGGATCTCTCGTTCTATAGTCGAGCTTCCAGCGCTTATTTTCACCGATTGTACCAGATGGAAGTCCGATAGTATGAAGAGCCCGAGCAACTATTACCTTGTCAACTGCGTGGCCTAGAGCCAGCGCCAAACGGCTTTTTGCCAGTTGCGCTTTTCCAGATTTAGGGCTGCCTATATAGGGAGGAGCGCAGTTTTCTTGTGCCGTGAATTCTACCTGATCGCTCTTTAGGCCTACGATCCCCTGCCGCTTACCCTCAACTTCAGAAACAACAAGTTTTTCAATCCGGCTCGTATCGCCGGTAAATTTCAAAACAACAGATCCGTCAAAAGCACTGACGATGAAAAGGGGCCTGTTGCCTGATTCAATGTTGATCCTTGCGGCGGATGTTTCATCTTCAAAGCCATTCACGGCAACCGATGAGAGAGCTTTGGAGGCAGATCCGTTCAGGTAGATGATTTCCGCTTTTTCTGACGGTTGCGGTAAAATGCAGGCCTGTTCTTTGGATGCAACAGCTGCTGCTTTTGTCTTGGGTTTTTGAGGTACTGTGTCTTTAACTGAAGTTTCCTTGGTGGATAGGGATTGTGTTCCTTGAACGGAATGAACCGCTTTCAAAATTTCTTCAAATACCACCTTCCCATCATGGTTGGTGTCAAAGCGCATGAGGCTGTCAGGCCTCTTTTTCTGGTCTTCTTGGTGTTGAGCGGTCTCGGAAGAATACTGATATAGTTCTCCAAAAGAAACTTTTCCGTCTCCATTTCCAGCCGCGTCAATTTTGCTAAGTAGGACTTTTGCTTTCTTTAGGCGTTGCTCGGGTATAAGAGCCGAAAGACTGTTATAATCCGTATTATCAATGAAACCATCCGCATTGAAGTCATATAAAAGAATGCCTGCGGCTAGCATTGTGCGCGCTTTTGCAACGCTCCACTGATTTTCCCTATCCAGCATGCTTTGCGTAAATACGCCATCAGCAGCACGTCTCTTGAACGTATGGGAAAGACCGACGAGAAATCTTTCTCGGTCCTTGGCTATCTGCTTCAGTTCCGTCGCGCTAAAAATGGATGGCGTTTCAGAGGCATGCGCATAGGGCGCATCGAACAATACGAGGCAAGCAACAAGTGATAGCAATTTATTTTTCACAATACGTTCTCCAAGTTGAATGATATTTTTATACATTCAAAAGGTTGAGTGAAGAATAAATTCAAATAAATGTCGACGGTAGTTTTTGTTTTGGTAAGTGAAGTGTAAAAACTGGCGCATCATCATACAGTTTTGCGATGCTTCAATCGAATGGCAGGAATGGGGAAGCATGCATTTGGTATGTAGCCTCTACCGAGTGTCCGGTATGGAGTGCCTGGAAACCGCGGCCCCAAGCATGCGTAATTGGGATGCGCCTGTTCAGAGGTCAAGCTCCCGTTAGCATTACATTTAGTTTGTGAACAAGGGAGATGAACAATGGAATATTTCGCCGGTCTGGATGTTTCACTGCGCTCATGCACTATCTGTGTCGTTGACCTAAAGGTAAAGTGATGCTTGAGAAGGAATTGCCTTGTGAAGTTGTCGATATTGCCGACTGGCTGAACACTTCCGGCTATCCAGTCGAGCGCATTGGTTTTGAGGCAGGCTCACCGATCCAGCATCTTTTTTTATGGTCTGACCAACGAAGATTTTGATGTCGTTTGCATGGAAGCTCGCCAAGTGAATGCTGCTCTTTTCAGCGATGCGCAACAAGACCGATAAAAACGATGCACGTGGGATTGCCCATGTTCTGCGCACCGGCTGGTTTAGCCCGGTCTACATGAAAGAGCCGGGAAGTGCATGGTGTAAGAGCCTTACTTAGCACCCGCAAAGCGCTGCTCAGCAAAACAATCGATCTTGCCAACGAGGTGCGCGGGCTGTTGAAGATCTTCGGCCTTCGTCTGCCCAAGTCAGTGCAGAACGGCAGCTTCGACAAACTGGTCCGCCCCATGATTGAAATAGATGAGGTCTTGGCGCATGCGTTAATCCCGCTGCTGGATGCGCGCCTTGTTCTGTATCAGCACTTTCTGGAGCTGGATCGTCGGGTCAAACGAGCCGCTGCCCGGGATGAAGTTTGCTTGCGGATGATGACGGTTCCTGGCGTCGGACCGATTGCTGCGTTGACTTTTAAGGCCGCTGTCGATGATCCTACACGCTTCAAGAAATCTCGCACCGTTGCGGCACACTTTGGTCTGACGCCACGAAGGTTCCAATCCGGTGAAAAGGATAACCCGGGCCATATCTCTAAAGCTGGAGATAGAGATGTCAGGGCAACACTCTACGCAGCCGCCTTCACGCGTTGTCAGATCCGTCTGTGTCTTGCTCGAGCCACTCGATCTGCTTCTCGCTCTCGATGGATTCCGGGAAGCGCGAGCGCAGAGCGTCTACCGCCTGTTGCATACTGTAGCCGCGATCCATGAGCAATCTCGCTGCCATCGTGCCGGATCGTCCAGCCCCGTAGTGGCAGCTGAGGGCCACCGTGCCGCCTTCGGCAAGGCAGTCGTCGATATTGGCGCTGATCGCTGCCCATCGTGCCATGAAGGACTGATCCGGCACCTGATAATCTTCGATCGGCATAAGCTCTAACCGGAAAGACTTATCCGCCGCCTTGTTTTTCAGCAGCGCCCACCCTTCCTCCGGGACCTCATCCGTTTCGACAAGGACGATGAGGATCTGGCAAGGTTCGAACTCCGGCGCGTCCATCGTTGCGTGGAACCGTTCCGGGTCGATGAAGGCCTCTCCCTGAATATCGAAGGCGAGCCCAGGGAAGCCCAAAGTCACGATATGACCGTTGGAAAAGGGAACGACGGCCCGTATGCTCGTCTCGTTTTTCATAAGCCGCTCGCGCGTCTCAGGGGAATATTTAGCCATCAAGTCTCTACCAAATTTGTTATTGTTTTCCAACGGTCAAAAGACCGGCACGGCGAGTGCCGAAATGACACCCGCCGCGCGTTCCACATCTGTCTTTTCGGCCGCAGTCAGCGAATGGGATAGGCGTACATCACGCCACCGTCAGCAACGAGCGCATTGCTTGAGTTCTTCAGATCGAGAGCGAAGGGGGTGCCTTTGCCAAGATGGCGCTCGAATACTTCGGAGTAGGCGCCGACCTGGCTGATGACCTTGTAGGCCCAGTCTTTGGGCATGCCGAGCTTGTCGGCCATTTCAGCGGTGGCACTGTCTTCGGCAAACAGGCGTTTGACGCCTTTGGGCTGATTTTCTAGATCGGCCACGATCTTGTCGACGGTTTTGGAGGTGATGCCGAACTTGTCCGCGTTCAGCATCACCTGAAAGGCCCAGAAGACGGCAGATTCAAGAGCCTGATCCGGTTGCGTGACGAGCGTCAGAGGCTCGGCGGAAATCACTTCAGGCAGGATGCTGTAGGCGGATGGATCCTTGGAGAGCAGACGGTCGCTCAAGAGAGCCGTGACATCCGAGGCATAGACATCGCATTTGCCAGAGAAGAAGGCCTCGAGACGGGCGGTCTTGTCGGCGATGTTTTCAATCCGGTATTCAATACCGCGATCCCCGAACCAGTCTGCGATATTCAACAGGGTGGTGGAGCCATCCTCTGCGCATACGGTCGCGCCGTTGAGGTCTTTTGCGCTCGAAACATTGAGCGCATTCGGTACCATGAAGCCCTGACCGTCAAAGAAGGTGGTGACGACAAATGCCATACCAGCGTCCGCATCGCGCGTGCCGGTTTCCGTGATGGAGCGGGATGCCATATGTGCACCGCCAGCAACGATGGTTTTCATCGAGTCTGAGAAGCCAATGCCGCGAATGTCAGCCTTGTTGGCATCGCCCAGTATGGCAGCTGCGGCCATGCGGCAGAAGTCTGTATTGAAACCCTGATAGATACCCTGACTGTCAGGCACCGAGAAGCCCGGAGAGTTGGGGTTTACAAGGCAGATCAGTTTGTCGTTGGCCTTGATGTCGTCAAGAATCGGGCCAGCATGAGCCGGTGCGATGAAGGCCGTCATGGAGAGCAGAAGAGCCGAAGTCAAAATATGTTTCATTGTGGGTCTTTCCGTTTTAGCCAATGGGGATCAAATTATAATGCGAACATGTATACAGGTGTACATGTTTAATGTTGCAGTTCTATGACGTTTTTGTCGAGTATTTTTTTGAAAAGAATGGAACCTTTCCCGGTCGTAATAACGAACCCGGCTCAGCGAGGCGCGTTCTTCTGCAGCCTCTTGCCCACCGAAGAAAGATAGGCGCTGGACAGGAAGAACCAGATGCCGACAACGAGATAGGCTTCCACCCCGTAGGCGCGCCAACCCGGATCGCCGAACGACATGCGGGCCGTGGCAGTCAGGTCGAGAATGCCGACGACGACCACCAGCGAAGTATCTTTGTAGGCACCAATGATGCTGTTCACCAATGACGGGAGACAGCGCTGGATCGCTTGCGGCAACACGATCAATCTCGTCATTTTCCAATAGGGCAATCCGAGCGATTGGGCCGCTTCACTTTGCCCGGTGGGGAGGGACAGCAACCCGCTGCGCACGTCCTCGGCAAAATAGGAGGCATGAAACAGCACCAACACTGTCAGGGTGGCCGTGATGGGCGAAATACTGGTGTTGGCAGGCAGCAGAAGTGGCAGCACGAATATTCCGACAAACAGGATCGTCAGCATGGGAATACCGCGCGTGATCTCGATATAGGTCGAGGCAAACCGCGAAAGGAACCAGTGGCTCTTCTGCACCCGAGCGAGCGCTAGAAGCACGCCAAGCGGAAAAGCGAGGGCAATCGCGATAATCGACAGCATCAGGAGCACGGGAAGGCCGTTCCAGCGCACTGGGTCGACTGGAGCAAGTCCCAAGAAGCCGCCTGCCATCAGGCTAAAGCTCAGGCAAATTCCGAGCGCCCAAAGGCCGACCATCTGGTTGACACGAAGGCGTGGACTTTTGCCAAGCATTTGCCTGCAGGTCAAAAGGGTCAATGCACACAAAAGGATCGAGACCAGCGCAGGACGGAATTGGGCCTCATAGGGGAAGGTGCCGAACAGGATGAAACGGATTTTCTCGACGATGAAAGGCCAGCACATGCCGCTCGCCTCAGCGCAAAGTGCGGCGCCCTGCCAGGGCCAGATGGCCTCAAGCACCATCCATCGAAAAGCGTTCCACGCCACCACTATCATCACAGCTCCGGACAGGAGAGACAACACAGCAGCGATCGGTGAGGAAAAGGCGGAGACGACGACGCGGCGGAGGGCCGAGTAACGCGCGGTGGTGCTCATGGTCATCGGCTCTCTCGCTTCGTGATATGCTGATGCCAACGGTTGACCGACGCGGTGAGCGAAAGGCACAGGCTTAGATAGATCGCCATGGTGATGAGCATCATCTCAAGCGGTTTGAAGCTCTGGTTGATGATTGTGCCCGACACTGACATAAGGTCGGAATAACCCACGGCGATGGCTATGGACGTGTTCTTGATCAGGTTGACATACTGGTTGTTCATCGGAGGGATGACGATGCGCATCACCTGCGGCAGGATAACCAGACGGATGGTTTGCCAACTCTTCAGGCCCAGCGCTTGTGAGGCTTCAAATTGCCCCGAAGGCACCGCGAGAAGCCCCCCTCTGACCACTTCCGCGATCTGCGCCCCGTGATAAATGCTCAATGTTGTCGCTACCACGGCAAACTGCAGCGAGACACGACCTCCGCCACTGAAGTCGAATCCTTTCATCACGGGAACATCAAAGCTGAGCGTTGCCCCGGTTGCCCAGACGACCAGCACCGGCGTGGCGATGGCAACCAGCTTGAACAGGACGCGCGTTGAGGGCTGACGACTTGGCCTCACAAGATTGGAAAATTTCGACCGACAGGTCCACATCACGCCCCCGATGAGGCAAGAGAGGATGACGGCGATATGACTGATCTGCCAGATCGGCACCGGGAAGTTGATCGAACGATTGGACAGGTGGAATGGCCCCAATGACAATGCCTGCCGTACATGGGGCAGTCCATTGACCGCAGTGACATAGAGAACCAGAAGAATGAGAATCTTCGGCAAGTTCCGGAAAAGGTCAACATAGGACCGCGCCAGCCAGCGACCTACCGGGCTCGGACCAACGCTAAGCAGTCCGAAAAGAACGCCGATGACGGTAGAGCAGAGGATGCAGACCACCGAAAGCCAGAGCGTGTTGAGCACCCCGGCGATGATGACGCGGAAATAGGGCTCACTCGGGGAATAGGGGATCAGAGCCTCGCTGACATCAAACCCGGCTTCCTTGCTCAGAAAGCCAAACCCGGGCTTGGCCCCTGCTGCCTCAAGGTTCGTCAGGATGTTGGAAACGGCGAAGAAAATGAAGGCCAAAAGCAAACCCGCCGCGACAATATCGGCGCGCTTGAATTGACTTTTCCGGGGCGGTGGCATACGAGGAGGAATCATAACAATATACATGTATACGAGAAATCAACTCTATAGATGTATACAAGTACACATTGCTTTTGTAAACCAAGAGCCTGCAAAAAGTCTAGGGGAAGGGCGGTCACAAGTGAGCAAGCAGGAAACCAAATACAGCCAAGCCCTTGATACAATTCGCCGTTCCATTTGCCTTGCGAACAGCGACGAGGAAATGATCCTCAGAGAAACCTCTCTGGCCGAAGACTTCGGCATGTCGCGAACGCCCATCCGCCAGATCTTGCAGCGTCTTGCCTATGAAGGTCTGGTAGAAACGCGCAGCGGCGTGGGCAATGTGGTCGTTCCGCTGCTGCCCGAGCATCGCGCGCGGGACTTTCTGACTCATAAAGGAATTTTGCAGGCGGCGCTGTTGTTCGACTTGCCAGACCTGACCATTGGCCAGCATTCAGAGATTGTTGCCGCCGCCGCAATGGCCGATCTTTTCAAGGATGACGATCTGAACACACTGTACGACATCAGAAATCGGCTGCATTTCATCATGTCCGGCCTGATGCCGGACCCGATCATTTCGAACGCCTTCTCCGTTAGCCATTGGCGGACCATCCGGCGGCACGCTGGTGACTTTTCCGCCAATCCGACTGTGGCGGGCGACAATCTACGTGCACTCGTCGAGCAGGTCGCTGGCTACGAGGCGCAGAATGCAACGGATCTCTTCAAGCGCTTCATCATGGCTGAATGCCCGGATTGACCAGTGTTGCGGCGCTGAAAGTGTTGTTCGGTTCACCGCAACAGGCTTGGAACGAACAGAGTGATTTTTTGCACATAGGCAATCAACAGAACCGTCAAGACCGGCATTTCAAAGAAGCGCAGAAGCGGCTTGATCACCTTTTCGACTGATACATTGCCAATGCTATAGCCAATGAGGAGCGTACGTCCCACCGGCGGCGTCAAGCGAGATTGACGGCATAGGGCGGTTCCGCCCGAAAAGTTCGAGTTTGAGCACAGCTTTGAAGTTGACCATCGCGCAATCAATCGCTGGGTCTTGGCCTACGCACCCCACATCGAGAAACGGTTGCGTCGGTTTTTCAAACTCCATTGCGGTTCCATCCGGGTGGTTGAAGAAAGGTTTTGACTTCGCAGGCCAGAGAACCGTTCGCGAACAGAATGATCTCATCGCTCTCCTCTTCGGACTTCAAAAAGTTAACGAAGCATGAAAATGACGCTGTTTACGAGACAAACAGGACATGCCTAAAACTTTGCAACGGGCCCCTCTCAAATCTCGGTCGACAATAAAGCTTTGCGACAGGATCTTCTTAGCCCTCCTTATAAAATGCAGTTATGTCGGCAACATATAATTCAAATACATAAAAAGAATTACCATTGAAACGATCTCTTTTTTATATTTACAAAACGGATTCTGCAGTCTTTCTGGACGTTAGTTGATTTTCGATGGTGTTGTATAAAGTAATATCGAGATCCAATTTCGATATTGACTGAATGCAAGATGTAAAGTTGCGATAAAATTACTGATCAGTGCGAAGTTGTTTTCGTATACTGTCTTTTTGAGCGACTTTTCACATTCGCTTTACCACCAGTTTTCGATTGACCGCAGTGTTCCCGATTGGCCCGCTATCCGTTCGATGGCGCGGCTTCGCTTTCATTTTCAGGAACAACAAAGAGTCATCCAGATGAGTCTAGAAAACAAAGTCATTATTTCTGCGGCGCTGACTGGTGCCATGACGCCCAAAAGTGCGAACGAGGCAATTCCCCTTACCCCAGAAGAAATCGCTGAAGATGCCTACAAGTGCTGGAAAGCCGGTGCTGCTGTGGTTCACCTGCATATGCGGGATGATGAAGGCATGGGTGTCATGGACCCGGCCAGATTCGAGGAAACCATCAAGCTGATCCGGGCTCATGAAGATTGCGATCTCGTGATCAACTGCACCACCTCTGGCGATCATCGCGCTGATGACGATCTGCGTATGGCGCATGTACGCACGCTCGACGGCATCGAAATCGCATCCTATGACGCAGGTTCCTTTAATTGGATGCCGGGGGGGATCTTTGCGAACTCGCCGCAGTTTCTTGCCAAGCTTGGCCAGGCGATGATCGACAGGAATATCAAGCCGGAAATAGAGATCTTCGACGCCGGCATGCTCGGGGTTGCTAACTATTTCATCAATGATGGAAAGATCAAGACCCCCGCACATTACCAGCTCTGCCTCGGTGTTGTCGGTGCGATGCCAGCAACCGTCGAAAACCTGCTGTATCTGTCATCCAAATTGCCGAAGGGATCAACCTGGTCCGCTTTCGGCATCGGTCGCGGTCATTTGCCAATCATGTATGCCACACTGGCTCTCGGCGGACATCTGCGTGTCGGCCTTGAAGACAATATCTATTTCTCCAAGGGAGTGAAGGCCACCAACGTCCAGTTGGTCAATCGTGCCGCCGATGCCATCAAGGTGTTCGGAAAGCAGACTGCCACTCCTGCTGAAGCTCGCGAAATTCTCGGTCTTCCTGCCCTAAAGCGCTGAGAGTTGAGTCATGCCGCTCTGCCCTTCCTCCTCTTGGAGCGGCATGACTGCCTGCGAGACTTAATAATAAGCAAGTTGGAGTAATATCAATGAAAGAAGCAGTTATTGTATCTGCTGTGCGCACGCCTGTTGGCCGATGCCGCGGCAAGCTGGCCTCTGTCCCGGCGCATATTCTCGGCGCTGCGGCTGTCAAGGAAGCTGTAAGTCGCTCCGGGATTGATCCCAATCGCATCGAGGATTGCATTTTCGGCAACCTGATGAACAATGAAATCCTGAATATGGGGCGTATGGTGGCGCTGGAAGCCGATCTGCCGATCTCTGTTCCGGGGATCACTCTCGATCGCCAGTGTGCCGCCTCGCTCAACGCGCTCGCTTATGGTGCGATGCAGATCATGTGCGGTTTTTCTGATGTGATTGTTGCTGGCGGTGTGGAAAGCGACAGTCGCCGCACCTACACCATGCAGAAGCTGGAACAGCCCTATTCTGTTGCTCCTCCGGTGATTGATGCCCGCTGGACCGCTCCGGACCGCAAGGGCAACGTGCCGATGGGGATTACCGCCGAGAATATTGCCAAACGCTATGGCTTCAGCCGCACCCAGCTTGACGAGTTTGCGGTACGCAGCCACCAGCTGGCCGCTGCCGCAGTTGAAGCTGGCCGGTTTGTTGAACAGATTGTTCCGATCTCGGTGCCGCAACGCAAAATGGCCCCGATCCTCGTTGACCGCGACGAATGTGTCCGTGCAGAGAGTTCTGTCGAAACTCTGGCGGGTCTGCGTCCGGCCTTCATCAAGGATGGCCTTGTCACTGCGGGCAACTCCTCACCGATGAGTGATGGCGCCGGCGCCATGGTGATCATGGAGCGGTCGCTGGCCGAAGCGGAAGGCCTTGACTGTCTCGGTGTCTTTCGTGGCTATGCGGCAACCGGCGTTGATCCACATTACATGGGGCTTGGTCCGATTGCTGCAACGGAAAAGCTGATGAGGCAGACTGGCCTCAAGGTTGACGATATCGACCTTTGGGAACTGAACGAGGCCTTCTCGGCCCAGTCTCTGGCATGCATCAAGGAAATAGGCATGCCGCTTGACCGTGTCAATCCGAATGGCGGCGCACTGGCTCTGGGCCATCCATTGGCTGGCACCGGCGCGATCCTTACTGCCAAAACTGTACACGAGATGAAGCGCAACTCCAACATCAACAAGGCGGTCATTTCCTTCTGTGTTGGCGGTGGTCAGGGCGTTTCGGTGCTTTTGACGAGGGACTGAACATGACAACAGGAAAATTGGCCAATCGTGACGCCATCATTGCCAAATTCAAGGATGGCATGACCATCATGAATGGCGGCTTCGCAAACAAGGGCATGCCGGAGGCAATCATCGACTGCGTTCTGGAAAGCGGCGCCCGCCACCTTACCCTGATCTCAAACGACACCGGCGATCCCAACGAAACCGTCGGCCGCCTCGTGCATGAAGGCCGCATCGACAAGGCCATCTGTTCCCATATCGGTATGAACAGCGAAACCGTTGGCCTTTATCGTGAGGGCAAGATCGCAATCGAGTTCTGTCCGCAAGGTTCGCTGATGGAACGCATCCGGGCCGGCGGCTCGGGGCTTGGTGGTGTGCTGACCAAGACGGGCCTTGGCACTCTGATGGAAGAAGGCAAGCAGATCATCGAAGTGGATGGGCAGCCTTACATTCTGGAGACCGCCCTGCGTGCAGATATCTCCATGGTGCGCTGCCGCATGGCTGATCCGCTTGGCAACCTTGCCTACCGAGGCACTTCCCGCAACACCAATGCCCTTGTCGCCATGGCTGGGGATCTGACGATTGTGGATGCTGATCTGATCGTGGAACTGGACGAAATCGGTATCGACCACATCCACACACCGGGTGTGTTCATCGACATGGTTCTGGCCAAGTAAGAGGAGTGCGAGATGGATATCCGCAACAGAATTGCAAAACGCGTTGCCGCCTTCTTCAAGCCTGGCGATGTTGTGAATCTCGGCATCGGCATGCCGAGCCTTTGTCCGAACTATTCCGATCCGTCCGTCATGTTCCACACGGAAAACGGCCTGATCGGCACCGGGGCGACGGCAACAGGGCTGCATTCTCGTGACAATTTCACCAATGCATCTGGGCAACCCTTCGTCCCGTTGGCCGGAGCCGTCTCCTTTGACAGCGCAACCTCCTTTGCCATCGTTCGCTCGGGCCGGCTGGCTGCTACCGTTCTGGGGGCGCTCCAAGTGGCCGAGAATGGCGATCTGGCAAACTGGGCCCGCCCCGGCTTCATGGTTGGTATGGGTGGTGCCATGGATCTGGTAACCGGGGTTCCCAACGTCATCATCGCCATGGAGCTTTGCACCAAGAAGGGCGAGCCGAAGATTCTCAAGGAGTGCTCTTTCCCGCTGACCGGCAAGAAGGTGGTCAGTCACATCGTTACCGAGTTCTGCGTGATTGATGTGACTCCGAAAGGTCTTGTCCTGACTGATCTTCTTGAAGGGGTTACCCCTGACGCGATCAGAAGCAAGATCGAGCCAGATCTTCTCATCGCTGATGACCTCAAGGTCATGGAGGCCTGAGCCACCTTGGCGCAACGACACGAACTGTGCCTGAGGGCGGCAATGCCACCCTCGGGCCTCTTTAGCGCCCATAGGAAATGTATGTGGACGTATGGCAGGGAGGACTAGCCATGACTGAAGACACCAGAGCGAGAAAGCCAGGCGATCTGGCTACAGTATCAAAAACACGAAACACGATGAGCCGCCAGCACTGGAAGGCGCAAAATGGGAGATCTGGGAAATGACCGATAATTCTGAGGCGATTGCCGCAAGTGAGCTTGGCAGAGCTCCCGACACAAAGGCGAACTTTACTGGCAAACACTGGCAGGTAATCATCTTTCAAGGATTGCTGTTCTTCCTTGGTGCAGGCGTAACGACGCATGGTCTTAATGTTGTTATTCCAACATTGTCTAAGACATATAATCTAGACTATGCGCAACTGCTTGCGCTCGCAACGCCTGCCTCTTGGGCAGGGATTGTTTCAAGTTATCTCGCTGCCAAGGCGTCAGAGAAGTGGGGTGCAAAACTCACCCTCCTCGTTTGCCTGCTTTTCACTGCAGTCTTCTATGCCGCATTGGGGTATGCAAGCTCGATGATGCTGTTCGTCTTCTTTTTCTCCGGTGTCGCATTCTTTGCTTCGGGTGGCGCTTATATTGCCGGTCCGTCGATCATTGCCAACTGGTTTCCCAACAAGAAAGATCTTGCCTTTGGTTGGACCACCATTGGCCAGAACCTGTCTTCGGCCTTCTTTGTGATGCTGCTTGCCTGGTTCCTCGCAACATTTGGCCCCCAGTGGGGCTTCTCGGGCATGTCGGTGCTGCTTGTCATCCTGTTTTTGCTGTTTGCGGTGTTTTCCAAGAATACGCCTGAAGAAGCGGGTTGCTTTCCGGACAATGATCCGAACTGGAAACAGCATGCGGCTGTTGACGAAGGCAATGCGGGGGCTGTCAATCCGGCCCTGACCACCGGTGCTCTGCTTAGAAACAAAGATGTCTGGTTGCTCGGTCTTGGCGCCGGAGGTGTCTATATCGTGCTCGTTGGTGTGCTCAGTCAGTTGGTCCCTCGTATGATGGACATGGGGCTCGATCTGCAGACTGCAATCTGGTACATGAGCCTTTCTGCTCTGATCGGTACCGTTGGCGCGCCATTCTGGGGCTGGCTTGGTCAGAAGATCGGAACGAAATGGGCGCTTGCATTCTATGAAGCCTGGTGGGTTGTGGCGATTGTCATAAATCTGCTGGCGGGTTCCAGCGTCGTGATCCTCTGGGTATCGCTGTTGATGATCGGTCTCAGCCTTGGAGGCGCAACAAATTTGACGACCTCTGTGGTCGCCGGCAAATTCCGTCGCAAGGCCTTTGCTCCGGCCTTTGGTGTCGTGTCGCCGATCCAGTCAATCGTTCGCTGCTTTGCCTTCTCAATTCTGGCGCTTGGCCTCAACTATCTGGGAGGGCTCGCTGGCGCTTGGGCTCTGCTTGGTGGTATTGGCGTCCTCACGGTCGTCTGCTATCTGCTGGTTGATCCGACACCAGTAGAGTAAAACGACCAAATCAACCGCGAGGCGTTGTCTCGCGGTTCTGGCCTATTATGGGGTCCAACAACATCTGTTTTTCTCAATAAACAGATTATCGTGCACAGGGCTCGAGGACTCGTAGGTGCACGCAGAGGAAACGTTATGCTCGAGGAAAGAACCCAAGCCGCAGGGGGGATTGGCGGCAATCTGACAAACACAGCAGCAGTCAACGATTTGCGCAGTAACTTTGGACCGCACGGCTGGACCATGATCGTATTTTCAGGACTTTTGTTCTGGATAAACACGGGCTCGACCGTGGATGGTCTCAACGTGATTTTAGGCGCTCTCTCTTCTACTTTCGCGCTCGACTATAACACCATGCTGGCATGGGCAACGCCTGCCACATTGTTTTCCATTCCGGCGGCACCTGTTTTTGCCTGGATCAGCCAGCGCTACGGTCCGAAAACCGCAATATTGATCGGCCTTGGCCTAGGAGGAACTTGTTTCGGTCTTCTGGGTGTCTGGGGCACGATGTTCGGCTTTCTGGTTCTCTTTTCCGGAGTCTGCTTTTGTGCCACCGGCTATGCCCATATTGGTGGGAATGCCATGATTGCCACATGGTTCCCCCGCAAGAAAGGGTTGGCTCTTGGCTGGTCGACGATGGGACAGAATTTCTCCACTGCGCTTTTCGTCCCGGCTATGGCCTGGCTTCTGGCTACTTTCGGCACCAGATATGCTTTCTGGGGGATTACTGCCCTCATCGTCATCTTGATGATCCTGTTTAGCCTGTTCGCAAAAAACACCCCAGAAGAAGCAGGTGTCGCTCCGGACAATGACGTTATGTCAGCCGAGGAAATTGCTCAGAGCGCCTGTTTGCACCGCGAGTATGTCTGTCCTTTGAGCACAAAAGAAATGCTAGGTTTGAAAGCCGTTTGGTATATCGGCCTGGCTTATGGGGCATTGTACATGGTCACGGTCGGCCTGGTCAGTCAGTTGGTACCCCGCCTCATGTCGATTGGCTATGATCTGCAAACGGCCATTTCTTATCTGACAATTGTCGCTTTGGTCGGGGTCATCGGGTCCTACGCTTGGGGATGGTTGGACCAGAAGGTAGGGACACGCAAGGCTTCGCTTATCTATTCGTTTTGGTATATTATCGCCCTGGCCCTTAACATATTTGAACTGAATGAAATCTCGCTCTGGATTTCAGTGTTCATGATTGGTTTTGGAATCGGCGGCTGCGGCAATCTGGCAACATCGATCGTGGCAACAAAATTCACCCGCGGGGCCTTTATCAAGGCTTGGGGTATCATCAACCCGATCCAATCAGTCGTGCGGTCCTGCGCCTTCGCACTTCTAGCCTTTGGCCTCACCTACATGGGAGGCTATGCCGGAGCCTACAGCATTTTCATTGTCGTCAACCTGATTGCCGTCGTCATGATCTGGTCCCTTGATGAAAGAAAAATAGGATAGAGTGAAAGTCTTTCAGTCTACTTCAAATAAACGCCCCTAGCTTTGACCACAATGGTTGAAAATTTAGGGGCTTTTTTTGTTTCTGACATGTCTAGCTAGCTTCAGGCACCCTATTCACACATCGCATTCTTCTTAGGGTTTCTCTATCGCGTTGCATTCACTTTTTCTCTTTCGAGGTTCCCGCCGCTCTCAACTGTTTTCCGGATTTGGTTATTACATGCCGACATAGCCGATAACTTAAAAAGAATTTCAGCCGCTTGATTTTCGATGATAGCCTAATTCAAGAACACGCAAGGGTTTTATTGCGTAGTAGTCTTTTAAAATTTCGATTTTGAAGAATTATAAAGATTCTTTCCAATGGTCGGAAGTAGAAGGCGTGAATAGATAAAATTGGCTAAAGGAGAAACCTGAATGGTCATCAAGAAAAACTACGATTCTGATCATGACAAGCGTAAAGAATATTCTCATAAAGAACTCGGCACGATCCCGCACATGCCTTTTGAGGAATATGCTGAGAAGCTGAAACATTGCATGAAGCTGACCCGGAAGAACGGTATTCTCGAAGCCAAGATGCATACCAACAACGGGCCTATCCAGTGGGGTGCCCCTCTGCATCAGGGCCTGCATTATTTCTTCGACTGGGCAGGTCGTGATCCGGACAACGAGGTCATTATTCTTGGCGGCATTGGCCCTGACACCTTCAAGGGTATCGGCCGGGTTGACGAAGACGGCAACTGGGTGCCGGCAACCGAGTTTGGTTCCGAGCCTGAAGAATCCTGGAAGATGTATAACTACCAGTATTATGATGGCACCAAAGACATTGAGGGCCAGGTCTTCGATGTGCAGGTCCCAACCATTGGTGTATGGGCCGGTGCGACCTTCCATTCTGACCTTGTTTTGTTCAGCGACATCACCCTGTGTACAGAAGATGCATGGACCACGGAAATGCACTTCCGTACCAATATGGTGCCTGGCGATGGCGTCCAGATCGCATGGCGTGAATTGATGGGCCGCAAGCGCTTTGCCTATGCCGAGCTTACCGGTGAAATCATCACCGCTCGTAAGGCTCTGGAACTGGGCATGGTCAACGAAATCTGTGACGATGTGGATGCAGCCTACAAGCGCGCTTGGGAAATTGCTGAACTGATCATGTGCACCGGTACGCGCGTTACCCGTCGCATGACCGTGCAGCAACTGCGCAAACCTTGGAAAGAGGATATCTCCAACGAATTGCGCAACGCATTCTCCACCGAGATGTTCGTGACCGCAACCGACCACTCTCCGCATGAAGCGAAATATTGGGACGATGCCAAGGAGGAAGCTGCTCTGGTTCGCAAGGCAGAAGCAGAAGGCAAGGTGGTACGCCCACGACTTGGTGGCGGCGAATTCGAAACCCCGATCAAGTAATGTAGGCACTTTTGCCATCCAAATTTCCTGATAGGCGGTATTGGCGAGCAGTTGACACCGCCTGTTTTTTTGAAGAATCGGGCGCGTAAGAAGCGCAGCCCTTTGAAATGAGGAAATATCATGTCCCGTCTTGAGGGAAAAATTGCCATTATCACGGGCGCAAGTGCCGGTATCGGAGAGGCTACGGCCTGTCTTTTCGCAAAAGAAGGCGCAACCGTCGTCCTCGCTGCCCGTCGTGAAAAGAAACTGAATGAAATCAAAACCACCATTGAAGCAAAAGGTGGCAAGGCTCTCGTTGTTAAAACCGACGTAACCAAGCTTGAAGACTGCAAAAATCTCGTTGCCAAGGTGGTTGAAGCCTTTGGGCGCATCGACATTCTGGTCAACAATGCCGGTATTGCAGACATGCACAAGTCTGCCGTTGCGACCAGCGACACGTTCTGGGATCAAGTTGTACTGATGAACCAGACCAGCTTATTCTGGATGTGCCGCGAAGTCCTGCCCCACATGGAAAAGGCAGGAGATGGCTCCATCGTCAATGTTTCCTCCATCGGCGGCGTGTTCGGTAGCGCAGGCATTGCCTACTCCGCAACCAAATCTGCTGTTCTTGGCATGACCAAAAATATTGCCATCCAGTATGCCGGTCGCGGTATCCGGTGCAATGCGACAGCTCCCGGTCCGACTCCAACCGAGCTGAACACACCTGATAAACTGGCAACATTCGATCAGGAAATGCGCGAGATTACGGGACGCCATATGGATGTGACCCTGCCAGAATCTGAAGTTATTGACCAGGCCAATGGTATTCTATTCTATGCTTCTGACGAGGCTCGAGCCGTTACGGGACAATGCATGATTATCGATCATGGATGGACGCTATAGAATAGATTTTATAAATAAATAATATATATATTTGTAAAAGCGCGATTACCTGACAGAATATTTTCTGTCAGGTAATTTTGTTTTTAGGTCTTATTGTTGAATAATAAAAATATACATAATTATAGTTCAGATTTCATATTTAAAATTTATAAACAATTCTGTTTTAAGCGAATACATGATTTCTATGAAAATATTTTGTTATGTCGTTACCGCATAAGCACTTGCCTAGTTAGAATTGGACCCCTTCAAAATGCGATGCTAGCTCTTTACTGAACAGCCTGTCGGTTTTGGCTGTTGGGATATCAAGAATAACTCGACAGGAGGAGTTCGGGTGACAATAACCATAGAGAAAGCCTCGCACGCAGATTGCGTCGGCGTCTTCGATGCTCAGGAGTCAATTCGCATCATGACTACAGTAAAAGGCACTATAATTGCTGCGATAGGTTCCATTTTGTTGTGTGGTACAGCCTGCGCGCAATCTGCAAATGCCAGCAATGAGGCAACCGAGGCTACCGGCTTCATGTCCAGCCTCGTTGACTATTTGAACGGCCCCGGAGTTGCTGGGCCGCTTGCCCCGGTCGGCAACGCGCTACATGAGCATGGCATCAAGCCAGTTCTGGTGCTGAGCAATAACTACATGACCAATCCGTCTCTGGGACTGGTAAAAGGCAAGACTGAGCGTGTCACGACAATCTCATACGGTGTGGACCTTGATCTGGAGCGTATTCTCGGTCTTCAGGGCTCTGCATTCCATGTGCTCGGGCAATACAACATGTGGACCCACGGCAGCGAAGATTTTGCCAATGCCACCGGTGACAGTATCATCGGCCATGCTGCACCGTTTGCCCCGACTGATGAACGTCTGACAAAGCTGACCTTTGAGCAGAAACTGTTTGATGACAGGTTCACTTTTGAAGTCGGCATCGATAATGCTGCCAGCCATTTTGGTACCCCCGTCTGCAACACCCCTTTCCTGTGTCAAGGCAGTGTGACCCAATTCTACAATGGCCTGAACCCGCCACCGTTCGGAAACTACAGCGCACGAGCAGCCTACAAGATAACCCCGCAAATTACCGCGCAAGCCGGGTATTACCGCACCAACCTGAACTTCCCCTTCTCTCACGGCTGGGAAGGCTGGAAAGGCAAGGTCAAGCTACCCAATGGCGCCGAGGTTGAATCCAACTACAATCTGTTTTTGGCTAATCTGAGCTATGACACGTCACCTCAGACGGATCTCTACCCAACTCACCTGGAAGCGATGATCTATTATAATGACACCGATTTCGCGAGCCCGAAGACACCGGAAGTCTATGACAGCATGACCGGACTTTATCTGGGAGCCAAGCAAACTGTCTGGCGCGAGAATAACGATCCGACATCAACCTCTGTTGCCCTGTATGGCAGCCTGTTTGCAGACTTTGGGGAAGGGGATGATGTCAATAGTGAGCTGGATGCCGGTGTCATTCTGCAGGGGCCATTCAAGAGCCGTCCGTTTGACAGCTATTCTGCCAAATTCATCTGGAACCATTTGTCTGATGACTATGCCTCCTACGCCAACGTTGGAGCCCAGGACGAGTTTTCTGCTGGGGTGGATGCAAACCTGGTTCTGGCTGGAAACACCATTCTACAGCCTTGGGCCATGTATAGCTGGAATACCAACAAGGCCATGAATCCTACGTCTACCGAATCCTCGGATGATGGATTGGCTGTCGGCGTGAATATGATATTCCTGATGGACAAGGCTTTGGGTCTTTGATCTCCAACTTTCGCAATAGAGTTTCCTTTGTGAAGGCTCCTTCGGGAGCCTTTCTTTTTGGTTATTGGATTGGCAGGGCCCCGTCTCTTGTCACACATAACATTATTCGAAAAAAGAATTTCACATATGCCTATACGCTTCCGATTATGTGGGCGATTAGGCATGGGACGGTTCGCGTCAGAAGCTGAACAAATGCAGGTTCTGTCCTCGATGTTTGCCTGTTTTGTTGCTGTGCTTTGATTTTTGGTAACGTCAGAGGGCCTTGGTTTACTTGGCCCACCCGCCCGATGATTGACACTTTGAAACTCCTATTTGTCCAGTTATCCGAAAAGGAAAAAGAATGACCGAAATCGTCATCGCAGCTGCAGCTCGAACTGCTGTCGGGAATTTTAACGGGAACCTTGCGAGTGTTCCTGCCCACGAGTTGGGCGCGAGCGTCATCAAGTCGCTTTTGGAGCGTGCGCACCTCAATCCGGAAGAAATCGACGACGTCATTCTGGGGCAGGTGCTTACTGGCGCGCAGGGACAGAATCCAGCCCGCCAGGCCTCAATCGCTGCCGGACTGCCGATTGAAACGACAGCCCTTACCATCAATCAGGTCTGCGGGTCCGGTTTGCGTGCTGTTGCAATGGGATATCAGGCTCTGATGGCGGGAGATGCTTCTGTCGTGATTGCGGGGGGGCAGGAAAACATGAGCCTTGCTCCGCATGCTGCCAATATGCGGATACCGACCAAGATGGGGGCTGCGACTTTGCACGACACCATGATCAAGGATGGATTATGGGATGCTTTCAACAATTATCACATGGGACAAACTGCCGAAAATGTTGCTGCGAAATTCGGTATTTCGCGTAGCATGCAGGACGAATTGGCTGTTGGTTCGCAGATGAAAGCGGCAAAAGCGCAAAATGAAGGTCGGTTTTCTGACGAGATTGTTCCGATTTGCGTCAAGACGCGCAAGGGGGATCTTATTGTCGATCAGGATGAGTTTATTCGTCCTGGCACTACGATCGAAGGGTTGGCGAAACTGCGGCCTGCTTTCGCCAAAGATGGCACAGTAACGGCTGGCAATGCGTCCGGTATCAATGATGGTGCCGCAGCCGTTGTTTTGATGACTGCTGAACAAGCCAATAGGCGCGGTATCAAGCCTCTCGCTCGTATTGTGTCTTGGGGCACTGCTGGAGTCGATCCGAGTTTGATGGGAACTGGCCCGATACCGTCCTCACGCAAGGCTCTTTCCAAGGCTGGGTGGAGCGTTGATGAGCTAGATCTAATCGAGGCCAATGAAGCCTTCGCGGCTCAAGCGGTTGCCGTCAACAGGGAAATGGGCTGGGATCTGGATAAGGTCAACGTTAATGGTGGTGCAATCGCAATCGGTCATCCAATTGGAGCGTCTGGGGCCCGTATATTGGTCACCTTGCTGCACGAAATGAAAAGACGTGAAGTTGGAAAAGGTATTGCAACGCTTTGCATTGGGGGAGGCATGGGAATCGCTCTTTGTGTGGAACGATCCCCATCCCAGTGAGGCGTTACCAAGAAAGAAAAATGCCTTCCTAGCCCCCAAAATCCGAAAAGGCCCCAATTTTAAACAGGCTTCAAACTCGATTTGTCTGAAGCCTGTTTTTTGGATGCAGAGCAAAGGGAACAGCAGTCCAGATGCTACTGTCACTCAAATGTTGGTAAAGTTAGGATGCTCGTTTAGAAAGCTAGTCAGTTCGTCTGTGAATTTAGAAAGGCTAGGATTGCGGTTTTTGGGATCCCAAATCAGTTCAAGATTAAATTGGCAGCCTTTTTCCTCTATTTCTATCAAGCTTGCATTCTTTCCCAAATGAACTTTCTGATGCTTCGGAAGTATCACTATTGCGTCCTCGTTAAGTTCCAAGTTGAAGCAGCAAGTCGCCAGATTGGGGCTGACGATGTCTGGTCCGTAGGCTATGCCGCTTTTCTCGAGAAAATAACTATTGCACTCACCTGCTAGAGGTGACTGCTTTTTGTCTACTCCAATGATCGGATAATTTCCTACTTCTACGATTGAAACATCTCGGCGACCAGCAAGTGGGTGGTTTTTGTGTACCGCAATGCAAAGTGGATCGCTAAACAACTTGAGGTATTTGAAGCGTGTATCGGTTATTTGCCGGTCCGGGCGAATGATGAAGGCAAGATCACAGTCGTGTCTTTCCAATGCTTCCGGGACATGATCAAGCTCGGAATCGCAGCAGTTTATTTCCACGGCTTCATGGTGCTTGCGAAACTGTATCAGGAAATCGGAAAAGAACTCGCGCGTTGCAGCACCGAGAAACATGATTGAAAGGGAGTGTTTGTTCTTGCCGATTGCTTCCCGAATGACGTGAAAAGTGGCCTCATATTGGGCAACAATTTTTTCAGCTTCTTCTGCAAGCATCTTACCGACGGGAGTGAGTTCAACTTGATGGGTGTTGCGTTCTAGCAATTTGGCATCAAATTGTTCCTCCAGATACTTTAGGTGGCGGCTAAGTACGGGTTGGGTCATACCCAACTGCTCGGCAGCTCTGCTGAAATTTAGCAGTCTAGATAGCACCAAATACTCTCGAAAGAGCCTGATTTCCATGATGTGTTTCCTCCCCTTTTGCCCTTCTATTTCCCAAGACACTCGATATCGGTGAGCAATTGAAAGCTCCGCAAATTTCGGAAAGAGTCTTTTGGTCTTCCCAAATCGCGCAAGAAGTGCCTGTTTTTATTGGCCAAGAGATTTATATATAGAGAGCTTTGGTCGTTCTCCATGTTGGTGTAGGACACTTTGCCTTCATGTTGCAAGATGTTGAATAGAGGTAGCTCGGGAAATCTGAACAAGTGATATAAGTGGCTTTTCGGTCTGTAATTTGGGGGCGTCGCAAAGCTTCAATCTTGACCCAGCCTTGAGATTTGCGCGGCGAGAAGATCTCCGACTTGGTGTAGGACCTCAGATGATTCTCAATGCCATTGCCGAAAAACCGAAGCGAAAATCGAAAGATGACTTCAAAGGTCGGCAATTTGAGGCATGGCTGATCATTCAGGCAGTGTCCTGGTATCTGCGTTACCCGTTGAGCTATCGTGATCTGGAAGAAATGTTCCTTGAGCGCGGCTTCGCAATCGACTACAGTAGCATCAAGCGCAGGGTATTGGCCCTAGGCTCTGCTCATCGAGAAACGGTTGCGTCGGTTTCGAAAACCCCATTGCGGGTCTATTTAAAACTTTGCGACGCCCCCCCTGCAGCCCTATCCCGTGGACCACCGCACCAACCTCGCCAACAGGCCCTTCAGTTGGCATCCCGGCGGCAAGATCGAGCGCGCGGATTTGTTGATCAAGGAATTGGTCGGACTGGTGGTTTATGGTTGGGCAGGGCGCTAGCGCTTTGGCTTCACAGTAAGCAGGGGCTTAAGCGAAAAGCGAGATTTGTCGAATTTATCTTTCATTAATCATGTGTCGTAACCGAATATTTTTGAAGATCCTCTAATTCTGGTTGTCTAGGACGGGTGGGGTCTGCGTTATTCTCAAAAGAAGGTCTGCCGGTACGTTTATCATTTTCCGTAATCTCGGAAGCATGCAGGTAAGCAGTTAATGACAGAAACGACACAAGTGGCCCCGATAGGGACCATGGGCAAGATACAACAATTGATCGGCAGCAGGGATGCGCGAGGCCTGTTTGGCACAATGATGCTCAAGGCCGGTAGCGCTGTTATTTCCTTTGCGCTCTTCTCGCTGGCCGCTCACGCCGCAGGAGCTGCAGAATTCGGGCGCTTTTCCATCCTCTTTTCAGTCCTGTCCATTTTGTCCATCGTGGCGGCATCCGGTCAGGAAATGCAGGTTGTGCGTTCCTGGAACGAGTATCTGGCATCGGGGCGCCCCGGTCTGGCGCTCGGTGCGGTGCGCTATGGCTGGATGGTCAGCACGGCGGGTGTTCTGATCGTCTGTCTTGGCTTCTGGATCGTCTATTCCATGGATCTGCCATTCTTCAAAGACTCGATCCAGGGCGATAATTGGACTGCCATCATCTCCATGGCTTTTCTGGCGGGCAACTGTCTTGCGCTTTATAGCTCGCATGTGACGCGGGCTGTCGTCAGCATCAAACTGGCTGACGGGCATTATGAATTCACATGGCGCGCTTTCGCTGTCGTTTTCCTGAGCGTAAGCCTGTTTGTCGGCCATCCGGTGACCAGCGCGGAAATTCTTGCCTTTTTTGCCTTCGGGCTGGCATTCGTCGTTGTAACACAGGCTTATGTCGTGGCCGTGCGCATGAAGCAGCAGATCGGTGCAGTCACGCCCGGCTATGATGTACGCCAATGGACGCCGCGGTCGGTGCGTCTGTGGCTTGCCTCCATCATGGAAGCCTCGAACCAGCATCTGGACGTATTTCTGATCGGCCTGTTGCTCGATCCGGTTTCTGCTGGTGCCTATTTCGTTGCCACCCGACTTGCCAATGCGTTTGGATTGGCGACAAGTGGCCTCAATACCTTTGGCACCCGCCGTGTGCCCGGTCTCTATTTTGCGCGCGAAACAGCCGAGCTGAAACATGCCCTCAACATGATGGCGGGTATGAGTTTGCTTGTCGTGGTGGTCGGGCTTACGGCTGTGGTTATCGGTGGCGATTATATGCTGATGATCTTTGGCCACACATATGCCGATTATTACTGGGTGTTCCTTTTGCTTGCCATAGGCACAGGACTGACGGCTGCCAATGGAGCAGCGCCTGCATTTCTGATGTTGACCGGCCATGAAGGACGCTATGTGACCATCGTTACGTCATCTCTTGCCCTGCGCGTGATCGGGTTCTTTATCATTATTCCGCATTTTGGCATCCTTGGTGCCGCTGCCGTGTCCTGCGCTGTTATGATCGGCATGGCACTGCTGACAAATTATTTCTGCCGCAGCCTGACCGGTATGGATCCCTCGATCCTGCGGTTCGTGGCTGAAAGCCCCGATGAAGCACCATCGAGAACGGCAAAATGAGACTTAACTGATTGAACGTCATTGAGGTGATCTCTTGAGCAATCTGGACCACGCTGCGCCTGATAGTTCTAAAGCATCAATTGCAGATGCTGCGCAAACAGAACGCCCCTTGCGGCTGCTTTTCATTCAGACACAAGCTGAAAATGCTGGCGCGCAGGAAATTTCACGCCTGCTTGGCGAAGGCTTGGCTCCCAAGGGCTATGACATTCACCACCTGTTTTTCTATCGCAAGACCGATGCTTTCGACGATGCGCCCGATACGTCCTTCACCGTAGAAAAACGGCCCAGAGGTCCCTTCGCAATCCTGCTCTTCTTCATCAAGCTGATCTTCCAGATCAGGTCGCTCAAGCCCGATGTGGTGCTAACCTTCCAGCATTATGGCAATCTGTTTGGCGCTCCTGCTGCGCGCCTGGCCGGGGTGCGGCATGTGATTGCCAATCAGGTATCCGCACAGGCGACAATGAACGAAACGATCCGGCGCATCGACAAGATTTGGGGCAAGATCGGGCTTTATGATGTGATCACGGTAAACTCGGTGGATACGGCGGGCGAATATGCTGATTTTCCTCCAGCCTATAGTCGCCGTATCACCCATGTGCCCCATGGCTTCAAGGACAAAAGCTCAAAGCTTGGCAAGTTGGAGGCCCGCGCTCGGTTCGGTCTGCCTGATGATGTCATTCTTTTGGGGTCGGTGGCGCGGCTCAACAAGCTCAAGAGGCTGGATGTAGCCATCAAGGCGCTCACCTTCAATGAATGCTGGCATCTGGTGCTGGGCGGGCAAGGGCCTGACGAAATGCGCCTGCGTTCGGTGGCCAAGGCGTTGGGCGTGGAAGAGCGCACGCACTTTACCGGCGAGATGGATTCCACCGCAGTTGGGGATCTGCTGGCGGCAATGGACATCTTTCTGTTCCCGACAGAGGCGGAAACCTTTGGCCTTGCTGCCGTGGAAGCAGCCCAGACCGGCCTGCCCGTTGTCTGCAATGATCTGCCTGTCTTGCGGGAAGTCATGAAAACCGAGCTGGGTCCTTGTGCCCTGTTTGCCGATAGCGATCATCCCGAAAGCTATGCCGAACCCATCCGCAAGCTGCTGCGCGACAAGACCCTGTCGGAGCAATTGACCGAGTCCGGTCGTGCCTTGAAATCACTTTATTCGGTATCCGCAATGGTTGGCCGCTATGAACAACTGGTTCGCAGCATCACCGGCCGCGCTGGATCTTGAAATCTGTTTTAAACCTCTTTTTGAAGGGAGCCAGGGGTCTATGAGATATTGCCTCCATTTCGACCCGTCCCATTGCCGTATCTGGCATGGCCTGCTTGCCGAGCGCTTGACCACAAATCCGCAGGCGCAGGTCTTCTCCTCGCGCTCTGCGCCCATGCCGCATCCATCCCACGTAGAGAAGCTGCTCTCTTCCGAGGCTGGTTCGCTGTTTAAGGGAGAAGCGCATTTGGCTTCCCCCATGCCGGTCGAGGCCTTTGAGCAGAAAGCGCCCGCCCTTTCTCACTCCGAGAAGAGTGATCTGGTCATCGATCTGGTGGGAGATGGCTCCGCCCCAAAAGGCAAACAGCAGGTGACATTGTTGTTCAACGGGTTTCCCTCAGAAGAAGCGCTGATGACTTCGATATTGGCTTCCGGCATGCCGCAGATTGCCTTCAGGGATGAGGCCGGCGCCATCGTTGCCACTGCAGAGCCTTCAGGTGAATTGGCAAAAGGCGTATCCGGCTCGATGGAGCAAACCTATGCCAGAGTCATGACGCTTTTGCTGGCATGGGTGCAAAAGCCCGTGCGCTGGGTCCAGCCGCTTCGCGTGCAAAAGGCAGGCTGGCCTTCCGTGGGCCAGCTTGCCAGGCAGAGGGTGAAAAACAGCATCAAGGCGCGCCTCAAGCAGGTCTATTATCGCCTGTTTTTGCCTAGCCATTGGCGCATTGGCTGGCGATGGGTATCGGACGCCGATGTCTGGAGCCGCCTCTCGCTTGATGGCGAACCATGGCGTGTTCTTGATGACGTGAACAATCATTTCTACGCCGATCCGGTTCCTTGGGAAAAGGATGGAGCGCATTATCTCTTCTTTGAAGATCTCGATCACCGCACCCAGAAGGGCATTCTATCGGTTGTCGAAATAGACGAAAACGGGCCAAAAGGCCCCGCGCAGCCATGTCTTGAAGAGCCGTTCCATCTCTCCTACCCATTCTTGATCGAGGATGAGGGGGAGCTATACATGATCCCGGAAACCTCAGCGGACGGGAAAGTGACGCTTTACCGGACCGATAGCTTTCCCCTCGGCTGGAAGCCATTCAAGACCATTCTGACGGATATTGATGCCGCAGACGTGACCATCACCCATCATGAGGGGCGCTGGTGGCTCTTTTGTGTTACGCGCGATGGGGGCGGAGGCTATTCCGATTGCCTGTCGATTTTTCATGCGGACGCGCTGTTCGGTCCATGGCAACCCCATGCGCAAAACCCGGTGCTGATTGACAAGGCAACGGCGCGGCCTGCGGGCAATTTCGTTCATATCGACGGCAAGCTCTGCCGTCCGGTTCAGGATTGCAGCACATCCTATGGTGCACGCATGCAACTGGTGGAAGTCACCCATCTCTCAGCAGATCATTATGAGCAGAAGACCCTCAAAATTCTGCAACCAAACGAGCGCTGGCCGGGGCGCAAGCTGCATACCCTCAATCGGGCTGGCCATCTTGAGGTGATCGACGGAGCCATTTTGCGTCCGCGCATGGCGTGGCTTAAAAAGCTGGCAGACCGGATCTATAGCCCTGCCTCCCGTTAGGTGGATAGGAAGCAATAAGGCAGAGATGCAGTCTCTTGCCCGTCTTGTCTAGGCATATTACGGGCTTGCGTTCCGTGGAATTACCCACGGCATAGAGTATGGTTAACCAAAACTCAATATGATCGCTGCATACTGATGTTTGGGCAGGAGCATCTTTGCGCTTCTTTTTGGTTTGTTTTGCAAATGATTTCAGTTGCAAGGATTGGCGTATGTTTGGACGCAAGAAAAAGAAATCTGATCTGGATTGGCAGCCGGGTGTAGACCCTGAGATTCCTGATGCAGATGTTGCGTCTTCTTCTGTCGAACAAAAAGCCAGCAAAAAGGCGCGAGCAATGCAAGATAGGCCGAATGCCTCCAGGTATCATACCGATCAGCAGTCTTCGGATGTCTGGAGCGGGTTGGTGCATCCGCGCGCCATATTGCGTTTCGTCCGTCAGCAGTTTTTTCTTATCAGTTCCGTAGCTCTGCTCGTCGTTTTGGGCGGAATGGCTATCTTCATGCTGCTGCCTGAAAAATATTCTTCTACCGCGCTTATTCTGGTCGATCCGCGACAACCAAGAGTGACAGATTCCGACACGGGAATTTCCGGCATCGGTGGCGATGCTGCCGCTTTGACCAGTTATGTCCAAATTATGAAAAGCGACGGCTTTCTGGGCAAAGTGGTCGATGAGCTCGGGGTCAAGGATGACCCTGAATATGCCAAAGCCCAGAATGAAACCGATCTGATCGGCATGTTCAGCAGCAACATATCCGCCAATCGTCAGGGCGCGACCTACATTGTTGAAGTTACGGCCAGATCCCGCAACAAGACGCTCGCTGCCAAATATGCCAATGGCGTTGCGCAGGCTTTCGTGCGGGATCAGAAAGACTATCGCAGCAATGCCAACGAAGAAGCAGCGCAATGGTTGTCCGGGCGCTTGACCCTGTTGCATAGCAATCTCAAGAAATCCGAAGAGGCGGTGGTGGCCTATCGTGCCAAGAACGGGATCGTTGATGCCGGTGCACAGGGCACGCTTGATAATCAGCAATTGACGTCGCTGGTCTCTCAATTGGGAACCGTCAAAACCGAACTGGCCGACGTCAAGGCGCGCTATGATCAGGCCCGCAAAGATGGTGTTCCGGGCAGCGTCAGAGGGTCTCAGGCAGGGGAATTCTCCAATCTTGACCAGTTGATGCAGGAGCAGAACCGGCTGCGTCGCGAGGCCGCAGAGCTGAGCCAATCCTTGGGGAATCGGCATCCACGCATGATGGCCAATCGCGAACAGCAAAATATCATTGCAGGCCAAATCAAAACAGAGCGCCGCCGTCTGGTTGAGCGCGCCAAGCAGGATTATGAAACGACATTGGCCAAGAAGCAGGCGCTGGAAGGCCAACTCGCCGATTTGCGCCAGCGTTCGATCATGCTCAACAAGGCCAAGGTCGAACTGGATAATCTGGAGCGTGAGGCATCAGCAAACCGCAATCTTTATGAGCAGTTTCTGGCCCGCTACAAGGTGACCGATGAGCAGGCTCAGTATAATTTCAACGAGGCTCGCATTGTCTCGCGGGCTCCGGTGCCCCTCAAATCCACCAAGCCTTCCACAAAGCTGGTGGGCGTGGCGCTTGTCATTCTCGGCTTCCTCTGCGGATTCATCGTCGCCTTGATCCGGGTTGCCTTTGCTGCCCCTGAATATAGAGGTGCGCGCGATAGTCAGCGCGACGTCAATCGGTGGGATGCTGGCGGACTGGCCATGGCCACGCAGGGCCCGATGCCCGGCATGTCGCCCTTGCAGGCTTCGACGGGCACATCTGGCAAGTTCGGATATGGCCAATCAGGCTATCCGGGTGGCTATATGCAAACGGCAGCTGCCGCTTTCGCTGCGGGGGCTGCGACCAAGTCTCAACCAGCCCCTACATCCTCCGATTCCTCTGAGCAATCCAGGCAGGAAGAGGAAGTGTCCCCCTCCTTGGAAGACGGACAGAGAACCGATGCTGCCGATGAAGAACAGCCTGTGCCCGAGCCAGATGAGGCGTCTGAAAAGCCGGAAATTTCCGCTTTAGAGCCGCAGTCAGTGGACGCTGAGGCAAAGACTTTCGAGGATAAAGCCGAAAGCGCTGACAGCGCAAAGGGCGAAGAAGGGCAGGAGCCCGTAAGGGATGAAGCTGGCAGCGAAAGCGAACCGGTTGTCATTCAATTGCCGCACGGGGTTTCCTCTGGCAGTGAAGATCTTCCGTCTGGCCCGGAGCTCAATGACTTCTTTGAAGCGCTCAATGAGTTCGTGAATGAGAGGGGCGGCGGGGACAAGCCAAGCATGTTGGTAACCTCCACCCAACCAGGGGACGGTCTTAATTTCACCACTGATATGGTGACGGATTTTGCCGTGGAGGCTGGCTACCGTCCGGTCATTATTTCTCTTCAGGAACAACCAAAAATGCGCCAACAGGTTGGCGGACCGGTTGCTTCCGCACAGCAAAATGCCAAAGTGGAGCATTTCGAAGCGTTTGATCTCATACCCTTCATTGGAACGGCTGGTTTCTGTGATGTGGAGGGAATTAATCTGGAACTGGCGCAAGAGCTCTCCAGCCTCATTGATCTATGCAGGGAAACCTATGGCTTCGTTATCCTAGAAGCTCAGCAGATTCTGACGCCCAATGGGCTGGAAGATCTGCTTGATCTTGTCGATTGCTGCCTGCTGGTACTTGAAAGTGGTGAGCTCAGTCAGGCTGAAATGGACGACTGGTGCGGATGGTCCGCTGGAACCGGCGTTGCCCTCATTGTGGATCAAACCCAAAGTTAAGTATTTTCTGATACAAAACGCCCTTGAGAGAGACGAATGTGGTCTTTTTGGGGGAGTTCTATGAAAGATATTCAGCAAATCACGGTTGGCGGTTTGCCCATCGCAGTGGAGGATTGCGATGGTGCAGCCCGCACCATGCTTGATTTTGCCTATGCCAACCGTGGCAAGGCGCAAAGGCCGCTCTATGTCACCTCTGCCAACGGGCAGGTCCTTTCGATCTGCGCCCGGGACAAGGAGATCGAGGATCTGTTCCTCAAAGCCGATCTCATTCATGCCGATGGCACGCCGTTGGTCAAGGCATCACGCCTTCTATCCGGGGTTCCTTTGCCCGAGCGGGTCGCGACCACCGATCTGGTGCATAATACGGCGCGTCTGGCGGAAAAGGAAAAGGCAAGCTTCTATTTTCTGGGAGCCACAGAAGAAGGCATCAAGCTTGCTGTTGAAAATATGCAACGGCTTTATCCCGATTTGCATTTTGCTGGCTATCACAACGGCTATGTGAAGCCGGAGGATGAGGCCAAGGTCATCGCCCGCATCAATGCCGCCAAACCCGACATTCTCTGGATCGGCATGGGAGTTCCCCTTGAGCAGCGCTTTGTTGCCCGCAATCTGGAAAAGCTGACTGGCGTGGGTACGATCAAAACCTCCGGCGGTCTGTTCGATTTTCTATCTGGCAAGAATGCGCGTGCGCCACAATGGATGCAGGATGTTGGCCTGGAATGGGCCTATCGTATCTATCAGGAGCCGGGGCGCCTGTTCTGGCGCTATTTTACCACCAACCCGCATGCGCTCTGGCTTTTGCTCACTCGAACGCGCTAACGCTTTTGATCATCAAGGGGGACCCATGCCATGCCCATGTTCATCTCTGCTTTCCGGTTTGCCTTCCGCTCTATTGCTTCTCTTGCGGCCATGTCGCGCCGTTTATTGCTGATGTTGGGGGCCTGTGTGGCGCTCACGGGGCCGTCGGCGGCAGATGCATCAGGCTCATCAGGAGGCGCGGTGGTTTTTGCGGAGCAGCCCACGGGGCTTGCTACCTGCGATGGCGTCTCTTCGCTCGCCGTTGGTGGTGTGGATGCCAAGCTGGCGCGTGGTTTCAATTTACCCAACTGGGATCCGGACTATTCTGGCTACAAGCCCGATGACAGCCTTCTCAAACAGCTCAACAGGCTGGGCTTCACGCATATTCGCCTGCCCGTGAATGGCGAGCGGTTCATGGCTCGATTTGCTTCCCGGGACCAAACGGCAACCTACATGAATGCGCTGGACGCTGAAGTTTCGCGACTGAGCAACATGGGTTATGCCGTCAGTGTCGATATGCATCCCTCGGGGCGTTTTCAGCATATTCATGCGGCGGCGCCCAAAGAGGCTCTCTCCCTGCTCATGGAGGCATGGGATCTTATTGCTGAAGCGGGAGAAAAATGGCCAAAATCCGAAGTCTATTTCGAACTTCTCAATGAGCCGGCAGCCGATGCTTCTATCTGGTGGCAGCAGGCCCAGACATTGGTAACCCATCTCAATGATATAGCCCCCGGACGCCGGTTGATTGTCGGGCCAGCTATTTTTCAGCGCGTTGAAGTGCTCGCAGGGTCCGAGCCGCTCAAGGGGGAGGGGCTTGTCTATGCTGTGCATTATTATGATCCCATGGCTTTCACCCATCAGGCCATGACATGGATGCCGGGGAGCTCGCTTGCAATTATCAGTCAGATGCCCTTTCCGGGCGACGCCTCTTCTCCGGCCGTGCTCAAACAGGCAGAGAAACTCAAGGCAGCAGGCATGGATGATGCCGCCGAAAGAATAATTGCCAGCTATAAGGATGGTTGGAATGCCGAGCGGATTGCCACCGCGCTTGCAATGGTGGGGGATTGGTCCCGCCGCCATCAAAAGCCGGTCATCGTCAATGAGTTCGGCACTCTGACTTTTGATGTGGACCCTCATGATCGGGTGAACTGGCTGCGCGCTGTGCGGGCGGGCGCCGAGGAAAGCTGTCTTGGCTGGACACATTGGGATTTTTCCGATGGCTTCCAGATGGTCAATCCGGAGACCACCTTGCCGGACCCTCTGGTGCTTGATGCACTCTTGCCTAATCTTTAAGGCCCTGCTGTGCATCCCTTTTGATGTAGCAGTACGATGGAAGGGCTGCCGGATTATTTTCGCGAATGCTAGGCTGGGCATGGATCAAGACGCTTCATGAGCATTCCTACAAGCGGAGATGGTATCCATGTTTGCAAAACAGAAGCACAAATTGGCATTGGCTCTCTTTTCCGGGTTTTTGGCTGCGGGCAGTCTTTTTGGTGCGCCTGCATGGAGCTATGACGGAGAACTTTTCGTCGTCTGCGGGCTAAACCCCTACGGCGATAATTTCCTGTCCCTGCGCACATGCGGCTCCTCGCGGTGCGCTGAAATCATGCGTCTGGGGCCAGACACACCGCTTCGAACATGGGAGCCCTATGGTGATCACGGGTGGCGTCAGGTTGATGTCTTGCCCTATGTCGATGCGCCAAACGATGGGCGCTATCCGTCAGGGTGGGTCTATGAACGCTATATTTGTCCTGTGCGCTATTAGGTATATGCGGCTCTTCGTGCGATACTATATTGCGCCAAAACGGGGCGCTATTTGGCGCTTCCTTGTGAGAAAGGCGTTTGCAAACCCCGCTGCATAGACTTAATGAACAGCAAGCCTTGAGTCGCTGGGGCGAACCTTCTATGCTGCGCCAAACATTGGCAGATCTTCGCAAGAAGGCGCTTTTCTTTTCAAGTTTAGCAGGGCAAACATCATTGACCCTCGCACTTATCCAGGATTTTTGATCGATGGTAATCAGACTGCATCAGGGAGATCTTCCCAATCTAAACCACTATGACAACATTTCTGCAGTCGCGATCGATACCGAGACGATGGGGCTTCACCCCCATAGGGACAGATTGTGTCTGGTGCAGCTGTCTCCCGGCGATGGCAGCGCTGATCTGGTGCAGATTGCCAAGGGCCAGAAAGAAGCACCCAATCTGTGCACCCTGCTTGGAAACGACAATATTACCAAGATTTTCCATTATGCCCGCTTTGACGTGGCCGTGCTCTATCACACATTCGGTGTGATGCCGGAACCGGTCTTCTGCACCAAGATTGCTTCGAAACTCACCCGCACCTACACAGACCGTCACGGACTGAAAGATGTCTGCCGTGAATTCCTTGATGTCGATATCTCCAAGCAGCAGCAAAGCTCTGACTGGGGCGCCGACACTTTGAGCGAAGCCCAGAAAAAATATGCAGCAACAGATGTTTTGCATTTGCATGGCCTGATGGGCATTTTCCGTGCCCGTCTGTCGCGTGAGGGGCGCAAGGAAATGGCACAATCCTGCTTCGATTTTTTGCCAACCCGCGCCAAGCTGGATCTGGCTGGTTGGGAAGAAACCGATATCTTCGCCCATAGCTGAGGGGAAGATATCGGCTGAGGGAAAAGCTGATCGATAGACCAAGGGAGCAACGGCATGATGCCGGACTGGCTCCCTTCGTCATATCAAGCGGCCCATAAGCTCTGCTATCCTCGCTACAGGATCCTGGCTGCACGGGCCTCAAAGCGATTGAACCAATATGAGGAAACCGGACGCCTAATTTCGCCTCTTTCCTTTGTAGAAATGTCTTGCCGGGGCGACGAAAAGCCTGCAAGAAACAGGCATATCCGGAACCGAGCGGCGAAGCAGACGCATCAAGCCTGCCTTTATTGGATGGAAGCAATGCAAGACAGGACAGAACGAAATCAATCTGGCACTCGCGCAGCGCCACAGGAGCGCTTGCCCGGACCGGACCTTGGTGGCCGTCACCTAGATAGCGGGCATATCATTTCTTCGGAAGAGCAGATGAGGGCCTTCCGTCGGGCGAAGCGTCATTCAAGGCTTGTGTTCATTCTCAAATGGAGCCTTCCTGTGATTGCCTTGGGCATCATCACCGGTTTTGTCGGCTGGGTGAGCAAGCATAACCCCAAGGAACCGACAGAAGTGGTTCAATTGGAGGATGATGAGAGCCTGAAGCAGGATGAGTTGGTCATGCAAAATCCGAACCTGAATGGCTATACCGACGGGCGCGCCTATGAGGTTGTTGCCGACCGGGCCACCCAGAAAGTGGAAACGCCCAACGTTATCAACCTTGAGGCTGTCAAGGCGCGCATAACCGATGAAAAGCAGGAATGGGTGACCATCGATTCCAAAAGCGGTGTCTTTGACCAGAATAATGAAACGCTGGGGCTGGATGGCGATGTACAGGTCGATTCCTCTCTGGGCTATAAGCTGCATACCGAAAAAGTGGCAGTCGATATGCCCAAGGGATATATGCAGACCCTCAGTCCGGTGAATATTGCTTCCCGCGATATCCGCCTGTCGGCGAACCGGCTTGAGGCCATTGACAATGGCGAGCAGTTTCGTTTCACCGGCAGTGTGCGCCTCTATATCGATGCTGCACTCCTCAACAAGTCGCAGAAGACCCAAGCACCAGATCAAACAGAGCCCCTCCAGCAAGGGGCCGCGCCGGAAGAGGGTGACCCCCAATGACCCTGATTGTTTCTCTCAGTCGTTTGACCTATATGGCAATCCTCAAGCCAGCGCGATTGCTATCCGGATGCCCGCGCCGGGCTGGGCTTTCAGGCCGCACTATGGTTCTGTTGCTGATGGCAGGTGCCCTATTGGCTGCGGGTGGGCTTGTGACCTCTTCCTCCGTCATGGCCCAGAGTATGGCCGATGTCGCCTCCGGGTTGCGAACGGACCCTGATGCTCCGATTGAGATCGAGGCGGATCAGCTAGACATCTTCGACAAGAAGAAAGTTGCCATTTTCAAGGGCAGTGTGCGGGCTCGTCAGGGTGAAACAACCCTGCTTACCTCCACCTTGACGATCCATTATTCGGGCGGCGGAGCCGGAACTGCCCAATCCATCACGCGGCTCGAGGCCCATGGTGGCGTCACCGTGAGCCAGAAAGACCAAAAGGCAACCGGCTCGATTGCCTCCGTCGATATGGCAAAAGAGGTGATTATTCTCAGCGGCAATGTTGTTTTGACGCAAGGCAAGAATGTTTTGCGCGGCTCAAAATTGACAATCAACATGCGCTCTGGAGCGGCGCGTTTAGCAGCGGCAAAATCATCCGGTGGAAAGAATGGCAAGTCTGGTCGCGTACAGGGTCTGTTTATCCCAAACCGCAACCCTAAAAACTAGCTGACCATGGCAAAGGCCCTCGACAAGCAGGGCAATAGCATTTATGAGCAATCCAACGGCATTTCCTTGCTGTTCGGGGAAAAATCGTAGAAAAAACATCACTGCCACTATGTGCTGGCCGGGATGAGACGAACAAACAAGAGCATTGCCTTGAAGCGGCAATCCAGAGTCAGGTACGCATCTGCCAATGCAGGAAAGTGATCATCTTTCATCTCATGATGAGACGGAAAATCAGCAAACCTCGTTCGATCCGCTCGAACAGGACGGTTTGGGATGGATGGTTGTGCATGATATTGGCAAGAGCTACAAGCGGCGCACGGTTGTCTCCTCGGCTTCCCTTGCGGTAAAGCGCGGTGAGGCGGTTGGCCTTCTGGGGCCGAACGGTGCGGGCAAAACGACGATCTTCTACATGATCACCGGTCTTGTGCGGCCAGATAAGGGGTATATTTCCCTTGACGGCTTCGACATAACAAAATTGCCCATGTATCGCCGCGCCCGTCTGGGCATTGGCTATTTGCCGCAGGAAGCTTCGATTTTTCGCGGGTTGAATGTGGAAGAGAATATCATGGCCGTGCTGGAGCTGGTTGAGCCAAAGCGCAAGAAGCGCAAGGAGCAACTGGATCAACTGCTGGAAGAATTCTCTATCACGCATCTGCGCAAATCAATGGCCATCGCGCTTTCCGGTGGGGAACGGCGCCGCCTTGAAATCGCCCGCGCCCTTGCGTCGCGGCCCTCCTTCATGCTGCTCGACGAACCCTTCGCTGGCGTCGACCCAATCGCGGTTGGGGATATTCAGCAATTGGTGCGCCATTTGACAGCGCGTGGAATTGGTGTTCTCATCACCGACCATAACGTGCGCGAAACGCTGAGCTTGATTGATCGCGCCTATATCATTCATTCGGGCAATGTGCTGACCAACGGCACGCCAAATGAAATCATCGCCGATCCTGATGTGCGGCGCCTGTATCTGGGAGAAAGCTTCTCCATGTAAGCCTCATCCTCTAGGGTGAAGCTGAGAAAACGGTCTGGAAATACAAGGACCGTGATGCGAGGCTTGAAGGCTTGAAAAGCTGCCAAATACTTGGTCTGTGATCACAAGTAAGGCGATCTGGACCTTGGCTTTTATTGTCTCTGGCACAATTCTCAGAGGATAAGCTTTTGATAAAATTATATATTCTATCAAAACGCAGATTTGAATTGTGCAAAAGGGTGTAATCCTGCTATATTTTACAAGCAAGATTTGTACCAACTCACAATATATGTGTTGTGAACCGGTACTATACGCTAGGCGTTTGATGGCTCCTGACCCGAGCTGGCGCGGCGTGGCAGAGTGTTTCAGGATGGAAAGCGCGCGCCGGTCAAGGCTGCCCGCATCCTGATCAACTTGAAGCAACAGGGATGAAACCAGCCGTGGCCAATACGGACCGGCGGGGCACAGGTAAGGACAGACGAGTACATGGCTTTGACACCCAGACTGGACATGCGCCAGAGCCAATCGCTGGTGATGACGCCGCAGTTGATGCAGGCGATCCAACTGTTGCAAATGTCCAATCTTGATCTCGTTGCCTATGTACAGCAGGAACTTGAGAGCAATCCTTTGCTCGAATCCGTCTCGGATGACTATTCTGGTGATGCAGGTTCTTCTGACAGCAATGGGGAAGGCGCCAACGAAGCGCAAGGGGGCGATCAGGGCGCAGAGTCCAACGCTGAAAGGGCTGATGGAGCCAATGGCGAAGGCGCTGGCGAAGCGGTTTCCGCTCCGGACCTGTCCGACCAGCTTTCCGGGGAGAGCCCTGAGCAGATGGATGCCATCTCCAATGATCTTGATGCTCGACTTGATAATGTTTTCCCCGATGATAGTGGCCCGCAGGAACAGGCTGGGCCGAGCTTGAATGACCCATGGATGTCCACGCCCATGCGCGATGGGGGTGCAAACCCGGACTATGATCTGGAATCCGTTCTGGCTGGAGAAATATCGCTCGCCGATCATCTTGAACAACAGCTGACGACTGCGATTGCCGATGAACGGAAGCGGATCATCGGTCAGTTCCTCATCAATGAACTGGACGAATTCGGCTATCTGCAAACTGATCTTGCCATGGTTGCCAATCGTCTTGGCGTGGATGAAGCCGAAGTTGCCGGGATATTGGATATCTTACAGACCTTCGAGCCATCCGGTGTTTTCGCCCGTTCCCTTTCGGAGTGTCTGGCGATCCAGCTCAAGGATCTCAATCGCTATGATCCGGCAATCGCGGTGCTTTTGGACAATCTGGAACTGCTTGCCAAACGGGATTTTGTTGCTCTGCGCAAATTATGCGCCGTTGATGAGGAAGATCTCTCCGACATGATTTCGGAGATTAGAGCGCTCAATCCACGGCCGGGAAGCGCCTTTGGCCATTTGACGGTGCAGCCCGTCGTGCCTGACGTCTTTGTGCGACAAGCATCCGATGGCGGCTGGCGGCTTGAACTGAATAGCGAGACGCTGCCGCGGGTTCTGGTAAACCGCAGCTACTATGCGCAAATCAACAAGACAACCGCAGGCAAGAAGGAGAAGGAATTCCTCATTGATTGCCTGCAAAGTGCCAACTGGCTGGTCAAGAGCCTCGACCAGAGAGCACAAACCATTCTCAAGGTGGCAACCGAGATCGTAAAGCAACAGGATGCTTTCTTTGCCTACGGGGTAACCCATCTGAAGCCGCTCAATCTGCGCACCATCGCCGATGCCATTCAGATGCACGAGAGCACAGTCAGCCGCGTGACCTCGAATAAATATATTGCCACCAACCGCGGCACGTTCGAGATGAAATATTTCTTCACTTCGGCGATTTCGGCAACGTCGGGTGGCGACAGTCACTCCGCCGAAGCGGTCAAGCATCGCATCAGGCAGGCCATTGATGGCGAGGCCGTCGATAGCATCCTTTCCGATGATGCGTTGGTGAAGTTACTGCGCGAATCCGGCATCGATATTGCCCGCCGGACAGTGGCAAAATATCGTGAAGCCATGCATATCCCGTCGTCCGTGCAGCGGCGTCGCGAGAAAAAGTCGACTCGAGGCTAGACTGTGGCAAGGAGCAGAGGCGACATCGTCCGCTGTGATTGCCTAAACTCATGACTTGTGGGGTCTTCCGCATATTTATTGGGATTCTGCCTATAAAATAGCGGGTATAACCTTCTTGCTGAATAGTTGATCGGCCAACCAAGCCTGTCAGATCATCACCGACAATAGCAATTGAGTATTTCTCGGGCAGGGTGGCGAAAATGGGTTATGCCAAGCGGCTGCTGATTGATGGGATTGTAATAATCTACCAATTTATGACTGATTTATGAAATTTCGCAAAACGCAAGAGCTGGTAGATGTTTGTTAATTTCACTTTCGCAAGGTCGGTGGATAAATACGTAAAGATGCGTGTTTAAGCCCCAAGTTTGTCAAGTCTGCTGGTCAAACCTCTTTAATTTTGGCAGACTGAAAGCATGCATGAGAGACTTTCCCATAACATTGACATTTGCAAAAGGACCGCCTATTTGTGCGCGGCCCGTAAAAATGTCAATGCGGTCCGTGGTGTGTTTCCATGCGTATGGCCGACCGGGCTTTCAATATGTTGATGACGCCCGCAAATTCCGGCCAAACCTTCAGGCCCCATTTGCAAACGTCGTTGAGAAAGAAAGACGAATAGTCGGTCATTCTATAGGCCCATAATTGATAGGGGGTTCCATGACGCTTCGAGTATCAGGCAAACAAGTTGATGTTGGCGATTCACTTCGCGCCTATGCAGAGGATCGGGTTGCTGAAGCCGTCGAAAAATATTTCGATGGTGGTTTTGGCGGCCAGATGACTTTGGAAAAGGAAGGCATCGGCTTCAAGAGCGATCTTGTGATTCATCTCGATACCGGGATGGTAATGCAGGCAAGCGGCTCGGACGTTGACGCTCAGAAGAGCTTCGACAATGCTGTCGAGCATATCGACAAGCGACTGCGCCGTTATAAAAGACGCCTGAAAAGCCATCGCAATGATCATCACGAAAGCCCTGAGGGAATCGAGATCGCTTACGGTGTGTTGCAGAATCCTGCCACACAGGATGAAGTGCCCGAAGATTTCACGCCGGTTGTTATCGCTGAAAGCACCAGCAAACCCATTCGTACAATGACGGTTGGTGACGCTGTTGTGGCTCTCGATTTGACTGAGGATCCTGTTGTGGTATTTCGTAATGCCGGAGATGATGCCGTCAACGTGGTGTATAAACGCACCGATGGCCACATTGGGTGGGTGAGCCCAACCCTTGCTGAGAAGTAAGCGCATAGGAACGTCGTAACGGATGATGGTCTTTGCGCCATCAAGAAAATAGAGAGGCGCGCCCCGCCGATTGGGGTGCGCTTTAGCCAACCTGGCTCTAGGCCGTTGGTGTTCGCTCAAGATCAAATGGCCTTCAGGTTCGACCACCTGAAGGCTTTGATCATTTCAAGAAACCGGGGTATCCTGTTTTCATCGGACCTGGATGCACGATACCTGACACATGAGAGTTTCATGGAACTGAACGATCTACTCGCTCCTGAAGCGATCGTACCTCTGCTCAAGGCAAGTAGCAAAAAGCAGGTGATTCAGGAGTTGTCGGAGCGCGCGGCTAAGCTGACTGAGTTGCCGCAACGTCAGATTTTTGAAAAACTTCTCCAGCGCGAGAGGCTCGGATCCACCGGAGTCGGACAGGGCGTCGCCATTCCGCATGGTAAACTGCCTGAGCTGGAAAAGATTTATGGCATCTTCGCCTTGCTGGACAAGCCGGTGAATTTTGACGCCATGGATGATCAACCCGTTGATATCGTCTTCCTGCTTCTGGCGCCTGAAGGGGCCGGAGCTGATCATCTCAGGGCATTGGCGCGTATCGCACGCGTGTTGCGCAATGAAGACACGCTCAACAAATTGCGCGCAGCGACGGATGGAGACGCCATCAGGGCTGTTCTGTGCCATCTGCCGGAATCGGATGCGGCTTGATCCTGTCTGACGCACTGCGCTAAACGCGACAAATCTGTCCATCTTTTGAAATTTCTGTCACCCTGTTATTTGCTTGTCAAAATAGGCAAGCAAATAAAGCTGGATTCTGGCTCGATCCGCCTCTTGTCAAATGATTGGCAAAAGGAGAAAGAGCTTGAAAGGCAGGGTATGGAAAAGACAGAGCAAGTGGCGATGCGGGCTGAGGATGCCGAAGGGATGGAGAGCGTAAAAAGCTCGGAAATGCCCTCGTTGAGAGAGGCGTCGGCGGTTTGGTGGTGCATTGGTATCCTCTCCTTTGGCGGGCCTGCAGCCCAGATCGCCCTCATGCATCGCATGATCGTCGATGAAAAGGGCTGGCTCACAGAGCGGCAATTCCTCAATGCCCTGTCTTTTTGCATGATGCTGCCCGGCCCCGAGGCCATGCAGTTGGCAACCTATGCAGGCTGGCGACTTCATGGCATTTTGGGCGGCCTCATTGCTGGCCTTGCCTTTGTGTTGCCCGGTGCGCTGGTTGTGCTGACCCTTGCCGCTGCCTATGCGCTGTTTGGCCAGGCACCATTGGCGGCTTCCCTGTTTATGGGCATCAAGGCTGCCGTGCTGATCATCGTGCTGGAAGCCTTGCTGCGGGTGAGCAACAAAGCGCTGGATGGGGTGGCCCATTGGTGGATTGCTGCTTTGGCCTTTATCGGCATCTTCTTTTTCGAAACGCCTTTCCCGCTGATTATTCTGGCTGCTGGCCTTTATGGTGTCTGGCATGGGGCGCAGCTTGGGGGAGAAGAGAAGGCAGATGAGAGCGTTGACTCATCTGGGCGCGAGAACGCAGCTCATGGCGGTATTGGCCAAACGCCCTCCCATTTAACCACCCTGCGGACCATTGCCATCTGGCTTTGCATCTGGGTATTGCCCCTGATGCTGCTCGTCTGGCTCGCTCCCATGGAAATTTTTGGCACAATCGGGCTGTTCTTTTCCAAACTGGCGACCGTCACATTTGGCGGTGCCTATGCCGTGCTCGCCTATATGGCGCAGGATGCTGTCAGTCACTATGGTTGGCTGAGCGCTGCGGAGATGCTCGATGGCTTGGGGTTGGCTGAAACCACGCCGGGGCCGCTTATTCTGGTAACCGAATTTGTCGGATTTCTTGCTGCCGCTCGGGCCGGAGGTGAGCTTAGCTTGTGGCTTGGGCTCGCAGGAGCGGCTGTCACCTTATGGGCGACATTCGCACCTTGCTTTCTGTGGGTGTTTGCAGGTGCCCCCTATATCGAATGGATCAGCGAGCGCCCGCGCTTGAGAGAAGCCCTGCGTGCCATTACGGCGGCGGTTGTGGGCGTCATTCTCAATCTGTCGGTGTGGTTCGGGCTGCATGTGCTTTTTGAAAATGTAGACAAGGCGAAGCTTGACTGGTTGGTGATCTTCAAGCCCGAATGGACGAGCTTCAATCCGGTGCTGTTCGCTCTGGCACTGCTCGCCGGCTATCTTCTGCATTTTCGCAAATGGTCGATCATGCCCTGCCTTGCTGTCACTGGCGGGTTTGGGTGTCTGTGGGGGCTTGTGTGATCGATATGAAAAAGGCCCCGAAAAGGGGCCGGAAGAGCGGGCGGTCTGAAAGCAATCCAGACCGCTGTTGATTGTGTCAGTCGGTGGAGACCTTTGCTTAGTGCAGGCTCACCGTTTCAATATCATGGCGCATGGCGCTCAGCTTGACCGCGGATTCAGATCCTGCCAGCGCAATGGGCTGCCCCTGAACGTCTAGCAGGGCCCAGAGTTGCTGATGCTGCGGAATCTCGGGTGCTTCGGGAAACATGTCCATGACTTCTTCCATGCTCACCTGGCGTACATAGGCCATGCGACGTTCTAGCATGATGGATTCCAGACCATCTTCCAGTTCGTCTTCGAACATTTCTTCCTCATTCATGGCATCTGCCTTCATGTTGGGCCTTGCGTACTGTCCTGAAACGGGAGGATCGGACGGCACATGTTAAGGCCGGGGTGGAACACATGCTTACTCTTTTACGTCGATAGCAATCTTGCGGACGACTTTCTCAGGTTCCGGCCGAGCCAGATCGATGGATAACAGACCATCTTTCAGTTCGGCACCAAGAATTTCTATGCCTTCAGCCAGCACAAAGGAGCGCTGGAACTGTCGGGCTGCGATACCACGGTGAAGATACTGGCGGCTCTGGTCATCCACCTGGCGACCGCGAATGACAAGCTGGCTTTCTTCCAGTGTCACATCGAGCTGATCGCGAGTGAAGCCGGCCACGGCAAGGGTGATGCGCAAGACATCTCCGCTTCCGCCATTTCCTTCGAGCAATTTGCTCTCAGTGGGGTCCAGTCTTTCAATATTGTAAGGAGGGTAGCCCTCATTGGCACCTTTGGCGACACGGTCAAGCACACGCTCGACTTCGTCAAAGCCAAGGAGAAAAGGGCTTGAAAAAGCAGACATTCGAGACATTAGGCGGTCCTTCTCTTTAAGCGACGCGCTGGAAACTCCCTTTCCAATCGGAAAAAATCGGAGCTGCATGACAGAATTTCGCACCCGATCACTGCTGGGTGAAAATTCCAAGTGAACAATGCGCTGCCGACCATCTACCCAAAAGACAAGTCGGACAGACTACATAAAGGGTCAGCCTCGGCCACACCCCTTGCGCCAGACCTTGTCATCAAGCATCTGGCATAGGTTCAATATGGGGTTATTTGCAGCCCGCTTCAAGTTTAAACATGCGGGTGAGAGGATCTGCTTTTTGGCTCGCTGCGGCGTGTCTTTGCCTTGCTTGGCGCAATGGACGCGCAAGTCTCTGGTTCTTTGAGGCAATTGCGGGATTGACGAGTGCGCGCAGGGCACTCTGAGCCTTATGGGAGGACCAATGGCAGAAAATAGAAAACCGTCCGGAGGGATCCGAACGGTTTGTCTATTTCAAACAGGAAGTCAGCCTTTAGCTTGCTTTCTTCGAGCGCCGACGATCTGCGCCGGTATTGTAGGCGATTTCGGAATGATACTTGCAATAGGGGGAACCGGACTCGGATTTATGGCCACAGAAATGGAAATCTGTATCACCCGGATCGCCGATTGGCCATTTGCAGGTATTTTCCGTCAAGGTAAGGATCGACGCGCGCTTGGAAATAGGAACGACGACGGGGTCCGCCTCGGGATTTTTGACCGCTTTCGGCTGGGGAGCCGATTGTGGCTGGGTTTCGACCTTGAGAGCCGTTGCTCCTACGCTTGGCGCAGCGGTTGAGGTGCTGCTTGTCCGAGCGGGACGACTGGTCTGGTTGCGAGGACGCCGAGGGCGCGGTGCTGTTGTCGTTGTTTTGGCGCGACCGGAAAGTCCCAGTCTGTGCACCTTGCCAATAACCGCGTTACGCGTCACGCCGCCAAGCTCAGACGCCACCTGGCTGGCACTCAGGCCTTCGGCCCAAAGTTTTTTTAGTAGTTCAACACGTTCGTCAGTCCAAGACATATAAAAAGCCTCCGTCTAGACTGTTAAAGAAGGCAAACCGAAAACCGCATCTGGTTATGCGAGCACAACCAATGGTTTGTCCTTCATAAGTGGATTTGATTTTTGCCGCACGATAGCTATTCGTTAATAAATCGTAAACTACTATACGGTTGGAGTCTGCCGCAACTGGATGCGGGGCCAATTTACCCCTTTTCCCCAACTAATCGAATCAACAATTGTCCAAAAATCGCTTGACAACGGTTTTTTGAATTTATCCTCATCCATTTGTTGATTGCTTGTGGATAAGGTGTGATTAACTGTTGAATATCCCTGTTGGTTTTCTTTTGCGCAGCAGGTGCTTAAATCTGCGGCGATTGGGTTGCCTATGGCGCTTTTATCACCATATGCATCCTAAGGGTTGTGCAAAATCGAGCTGGTTGTAATGTGAAACACTTTATTCTCATACGATGGTCTCAGATTGGATGGTGGTGACCAAATAGGGTGGCCGGAGCTGGAGAGTCAACCGCCTTGGGAGCCCTGTCCAGAGAAGGCTATGAAAATGGTTTCACAAAAGCAAACGACCATCGCCATCCATGCTTCTGTATAATATTCTGTGGATTTATCCTTTTGCAGCATAAAATTTCACGGTTGAGGTGCAGTCTTTGATTGACAACTAGGGCACATTCTTGCAATAGAAGGACCTTCAACAGCCGCCGTTGGAGCGGCTTTTTTTGTTGTATTCCTGCCATTCTGTCTGCTGTGTTCCTGGCTCTCATGCTCCCCGATATTCGGGCAGATCCAGAACAGGAAGGCATTCGGGAATGGCTTTCATGGGAGTGACCATGCTCTGTCTTGTTGCGGGCTGGCTGCTCGACTTTCTGCCACAAAGAGGCAGAGTTTATATCAGGAGACCTTTGTCTTGGGACGAGGATAAGTAAAATGACGCAATCTTCGCTGTATGCCTCATATGCAAGAGCCAACCTCGAATTCGAAAAGGGAGAAGGCGCCTGGCTTACGACGCGAGATGAGCGACGCTTTCTTGATTTTGCTGCAGGAATTGCGGTGAATAGCCTCGGGCATGCCCATCCGCATCTCGTGCAAGCCCTGAAAGATCAGGCCGATAAGCTTTGGCATGTTTCAAACTTGTATGACATTCCAGGGCAGGCCAAACTGGCTGAGCGTCTTTGTGCTGCAACCTTTGCCGACAAGGTCTTTTTCACAAATTCCGGTGCAGAAGCCGTCGAATGTGCGGTAAAAACCGCAAGGCGCTATCAGTATGATAAGGGCGCTCCGGAGCGGTTTACGATCCTCACATTTGAAGGGGCGTTTCACGGACGGACGCTGGCCACGATCGCTGCGGGCGGTCAGGCCAAATATCTCGAAGGGTTCGGACCCAAAGCGCCGGGCTTTGAGAGTTTGCCAGCTCTGGATATCGAATTGGTGAAACAATCGATCAATGAGGCCACCGCCGGCATTCTGCTTGAGCCAATTCAGGGCGAGGGCGGCATTCGGGAATTCGAGCCATCCTTCCTGAAAGCTCTGAGGAATTTGTGCGATGAAACCGACATCCTGTTAATTCTTGACGAAGTGCAGACGGGTGTAGGCCGTACCGGTCATCTGTTCGCTTATCAGGAGGCTGGCATCGAGCCGGACATCATGGCTATTGCCAAGGGCATTGGCGGCGGTTTCCCCATGGGAGCCTGTCTGGCAACAGAAGAGGTTGCAGCGGTAATGGTCCCCGGGACACATGGTTCAACTTACGGTGGCAATCCGCTTGCCATGGCCGTGGGCAATGCCGTGCTTGATGTGGTTCTGGAAGAGGGGTTTCTGGACAATGTTGCAAAAACAGGCTTAGTTTTGAAGCAAAGCCTTGCGGGATTGGTGGATGCCTATCCGGATTTCGTTGAAGAGATAAGGGGGCGGGGATTGCTTCTTGGCCTCAAACTGAAAATACCGCCAGCCGATCTGGTTGCCGAACTCCGCAAGGAAGGTCTTTTGACCGTGGGGGCTGGTGACAATGTCTTGCGGTTGGCTCCGCCTCTGACCATTGGTCAGGAAGAAATAGATTTTGCACTCCAGGCCTTGGAGCGGGCGTTCAATAACATGCGTGCTGCAAAGGCAGACAGTCAATAATGAGGGGGATTGCAAACCATGTCGAATAATGCCACGCGCCATTTCGTCGATTTGGAGACGCAGAAGACCGAAGATCTGAAGACTATTCTGGCCACCGCGCACAAGATCAAGGATGCGCGCAAAACCAAGCGCCGGACTGACATGCTCGAAGACAAGGTGATCGCCCTTGTCTTCGATAAGCCGTCTACGCGCACGCGCGTCTCTTTTGATGTTGGTGTGCGAGAGCTGGGCGGAACGCCGTTGATGCTGACCGGCGCAGAAATGCAGCTGGGGCGTGGCGAAAGCATCCCCGATACGGCCCGCGTACTGTCCCGCTTTGTCGATGGCATCATGATCCGTATGCTTGATCACGAAGCCGTGGCCGAGTTGGCTGACTATGCGACTGTTCCGGTCATCAATGGTCTGACCTATTATTCGCATCCCTGCCAGATCATGGCGGACATCATGACATATGAGGAGCATCGCGGCTCGCTTGAAGGCAAGACCGTCACTTGGGTGGGCGACTATAACAATGTGCTGGCATCCTGGCTTCACGCTGCCGAGCATTTTGATTTCACCATGCGGATTGCTATCCCGGAAGAGCTGATGACCGACTTCTCGGTCATTGATCGCCTGCGCGAACGCGGAGTGCGCATCGAATTGTGCAATAGCGCAGAAGATGCCGCCAGCCAATCCGACCTCATTATCACCGATACATGGGTCTCGATGGGCGATGAAGATGCAGAGCATCGCCATAATCTCTTGAAACCTTATCAGGTCAACACCAAATTGATGGAGCTTGCCAAGGATGATGCTCTGTTCATGCATTGCCTGCCTGCCCATCGGGGCGAGGAAGTGACGGACGAAGTGATCGACGGACCGCAATCTGTGGTGTTCGACGAAGCAGAAAACCGTTTGCATGCGCAAAAGGGCGTGATGGCTTGGTGTTTCCGCAAGGCCATCGGCGACGAATAAGTCCAAGACTATGCACCAAGGCTTTAGGTGCGGGGCAAGATGGTGAGAAACCGGACTGCTGCCAGGCATCCTGCCGGACTTGACGAGCGCAACTGAAATAGAGACAAGGGTGGATACAAGCGTATCCGCCCTTTGCCTTTGAATGAACGAAAGCTAATGAACAGACTGTGCGCCCGATCCCCACGATGCTGACAGAGCCGGGATGAACAGGGCCCGCCCCGGATGACGCAAAAGCAATGAGCATGATGCGATTTGTCCCTTTGGGTGCCATAGGAAAGTAAGCCAGATGACCGAACAAACCAATATCGTCTCTCCGCTGGACCGCGTCTTGCCTTTTCAGGTCGATGGATTGGACGTGCGCGGACGGATGGTCCATCTCAATGAGACCGTAACGGGGATCATTCAACGCCACGATTATCCAGATGCTGTCAACCGGCTTCTGGCGGAGGCCATTGCGCTGACCTCCCTTCTGGGCTCATCCCTGAAATTCGAGGGCAAGTTCATTCTGCAGGTCCAGACCAAGGGCGCGGTCAATATGCTTGTGGTGGACTATAATGCGCCGGACGCGGTGCGGGCCTATGTCCGCTTTGACGAAGAGGCCCTCAAGCAGTTGATTGAGAAGGGGGAAACGCGCCCCGAGCAGCTGCTGGGCGAGGGGCATCTGGTCATGACCATCGATCAGGGGCAATATATGAACCGCTATCAAGGTGTTGTCGTTCTTGATGGCAAAAGCCTTGAAGATGCCGCCCATGCCTATTTCATGCAGTCAGAGCAGTTGCCCACGCGGGTGCGCCTTGCTGTTACCGAGATGGTATCCAAGCAGGAAGACGGTCCGGCCAAAAGCGAATGGATCGCCGGAGGGTTGCTGGTGCAATATCTGCCGCATTCCTCAGAAGACATCCCCCATCGGGACCTGCACCCGGGCGACCATCCTGATCCGGACATGCAAAAGACCCACCACGTCACCGAGGTTGATGCATGGCGCGAATGCGAGGCGTTGGTCAATACCGTGGATGATCACGAACTGACCGACCCTGATGTTTCCGCAGAAACCCTGCTCTACAGGCTGTTTCATGAAAATGGGCCGCGGGTTTTTGAAGCCATGCCGATCTTTGATCGCTGCACATGCAGCCGTGAGCGGATCAGCGAGATGTTCAAGAATTTCGATCCCGAAGAAATGAAGGACATGGTCGTCGATGGCAAGATCGAGGTGACATGCGAATTCTGCAGCGCTCACTATGAGTTTGATCCCGAGGACGTTGCCAAAACCGCCAAGGGGTAAGGGCAGCAGGCCGGTCAGGTTGTGTGAGAGCCTCTATCATCAATGAACGGAAAAGCCACTCGATTGCGGGTGGCTTTTTTGTTTCCGCTTATTTCTATTTGATACAAAAAAGTGCAAAGATTTGATTGCACCAAGTCTGCAAGGCTGGAATAACCCATAAGGAGAAGGGCCACTTCTTACTAGGAGACAGTGAGCCCGACCATTGGGGGAATGGCAGGTCTGGGAACCAGCTGCCTTAAGGGAGAGAGCATCAGCTTGCGGAAAATCGGGGCCAGCTTTCTGAAATATGACAGACTTTATGGGCTAAACCACCGGCGATACCGGGCCGTATAAAGTGGGTCGGAAGATTTGCCATTCTATGCCAAACTCCCTGAAAATTATTGCTTCGAGCCCGAGCCTGAATTTTAAAAACCGGAAATATTGAGGCATTCTCAGCAGATCCGGTTAGAACCATTGACCAGAGATGATGAACGATCATAGCAAAGACCTCAAGCCAAGCCAGACGACAGAGCAAGCTGAAACCCCGCTGGCCCATGAGCCTGCATATCCTCGGACCTCTGCGGAAAAGAAGGCACGGCCATCCTCTCTTGCACGCTGGCTTCGCGGTGCGTTCAAACTCATCCTGCCTGTTCTGGTGATTGCAGCTGGTGGCTTTGTTGCCTGGCAAATGGTGGCGTCAAAGCCTGATGTCAATCGGCGTCCCGCGAGCGAGAAGAGCTATGCGGTTGAAATCAAACCCGCAACGCCCTCTGCCCTTCAGCCAGATATCATTCTTTATGGCACGGTGTCCGCTGCTCGCCCGGTGGAGCTGCGCGCGCTGGTGAGCGGGGAAGTGGTCTGGGTCAATCCACAATTGCAGACAGGTCAGATCGTCAAGGAAGGGGAAGCGCTGGTGCGCATCGATCCCTTTGATTATGAGGGTGCCGTGCGTGAGGCCGAAGCCAATCTTCGGGAAGCAGAAGCGCAGCTGCGCTCCAGTGAAGTCTCCCTTGAAAGTGACAAGGTGGATTTGGAGCGGCTCAAGGAGCAACTGACACTGGCACAGAAAGATCTGGATAGGGCCGAAACGCTGGCGGCAAGCGGCAGCCTGACGCAACAGGCGCTTGAAACCCGCAGGCTGACAGTCTCCCAGAGGCAGCAGAGCGTGGAAAGCCGTCAGTTCAATCTCGAAGTGCTTGCCTCCAAGATTGAACAGCAAAAAGCCAATCTGGAGCGGCTCGACTGGCGGCTGGAGCAAGCGCGCCGCAACCTTGCCAACACCACTCTGAATGCACCCTACAGGGGTTTGGTACAGAGCAAATCTGTCGAGTTGGGCCGCTCGGTTTCGGGCAATGACACCCTTGTGTCCCTTTACGACCCCAACGAAATGGATGTGCGTTTCACCCTTTCTGACGCACAATATGGGCGCCTCACCTCTGAAGGGGCCGAACTGATAGGCCGAAGCATAAAGGTCAACTGGCAGCTTGGTGAGGAGGTTCGAACCCATGAGGCGGCCATCACGCGGATCACCCCAGAGGTGAATGCGGCCAACGGGGGGATCGAGGTCTATGCCCGGCTTGAGCCGGATGCCGGGCTGAGAGCTGGCACTTTCGTTGAGTTACTGGTGCCTGATCAGGTCTATGAAAATGCCATCTCCATTCCGCAGGCCGCGATTTATGGCGGCGATCTCGTTTATGTCAACGAAGACGGTCGTATGGCTCCAAGAGAGGTCAAGGTGCTGGCCTATCTTGGTGACAATGCTTTGATCGATGGCACGGCCTTCAAGCCGGGGGCCCAGATTGTTACCACCCGTGTTGCCGAAGCTGGCCCGGGATTGAAGCTCGTTGTGCCCGCCTTGGAAAAAAGCCCTGCAAGCAGCCCTGAAGGTGGCCCAGAAAGTGGAACGGGGAGTGGTGCGCCTGAAACAGGCTCCAAGAGGAGGGCATCCCAATGAGCCGGTTTGACAAGGATGGCAAGCGGGGGCTGGTCGGCTTTTTCGTGCATCACCCCAACGCCGCCAATCTGTTGATGATCATTCTGCTCGTGGCAGGCCTGTTTTCCCTGTCGCGCATGAATAGCCAGTTTTTCCCGACGATTGATTCAGACACAATCGAGATTTCCGTCAGTTGGTCTGGTGCCAGCGCTGAAGATGTCGAAGCCAATATTCTCGAAATCATCGAGCCGAAGGTGCGCTTTATCGATGGCATGGATAAAGTAACCTCTTATGCACGAGAAGGCAGCGCCTATATTATCCTCGAATTCAAGCAGGGCGTGGACATGTCCCAGGCCTTGCGGGATGTGGAATCCGCTGTTGATTTGATCAACACGCTGCCCGATCTCGCCGATGATCCAACCGTCTCCTATCGCCAGTTCCGCGATGATGTGGCACGATTGATCCTGTCCGGACCTTTTGATGAGGCATCTCTGCGAGGATTTGCCAAGGAAATCCGCGATGATCTGATCGACCGCGGCATTGATACGGTGGATTTTACCGGCCTGCGCGATGAAGAATTTTTTGTCGGGCTATCCGATTATGATATGCGACGCCTTGGACTTACCGTGCAGGATATCGGCAGTCAGATCGCCTCCAACAGCCGTGATCTGCCTTCTGGCAATGTCAAGGACGGGTTCGAGAAACAGGTCCGTACGCTGGCAAATGAAGAAACGCCGGAAAGCCTCTCGGACATCAAGATCATGTCCGGCATCGATGGCTCCAGCGTGGCGCTGGGCGATATTGCGCGTGTCGAGCGTCGGCTGGACCCCGATCAGGTGCGGGGCATCATGCGCGGCGAATCCGCGATCCAGCTGATCGTCCGGCGGGCTCCCACAGCAGACTCTCTTGAAGCATCGGCCATCGTCAACGGCTATCTCAAATCCATTGATGGCGTTTTCCCGCCAACGCTGAAGATTACCCAATATGACGCCTTGGCCGAAGCTTTGGTGGATCGCATCCTGTTGCTGGTCAAGAATGCCGCCTCCGGCATCATTCTGGTGATGGTCATTCTGGCGCTGTTTCTCAATCTGCGCACCGCGCTTTGGGTCACGGCCGGTATTCCCATCTCGATGCTGGCGTCCTGCGTTGTGCTGCTGGCATTGGGCCAAAGCATCAACATGATGTCGCTCTTCTCCTTCATCATGATGTTGGGGGTCATTGTGGATGACGCCATTGTCGTGGGGGAGGAGACGACCACCCGTTATCAAGCAGGCGATCCGGGGCCGGTAGCCGCGCAAGGGGGCGGTAGCCGCATGTTACTGCCCGTTACTGCAGCGTCGCTGACGACCATTGCCGCCTTTGGTCCGATCCTTCTGATCGGTGGGGTGATCGGCCAGATGATGGGCGTTTTGCCTCTGGTTGTCATTGCCGTTCTGACGGCGAGCTTTGTGGAGTGCTTCTTCATTTTGCCTGGCCATCTGGCCCATTCCATGACACCCACCCACAACCGGAGCTGGAGCGTGCGGCGGGTGATAACCATTGGCCTCATTCTGTTGATGCCCATGGTTCTCTTTTACGGCCTTTCGCCTGAAATGGTGGCCAAATTCGGCGGCGCTACCCAATCGCTCTGGCAGTGGCTGCATGGCCTGTTCGCTGAGGGCAGCATGGTTGCATTGTTGGTCTTCATTGCTCTCTCTGCGGCAATTTCCATCCTTATCGAAGCGTTGCACGTGCGCAAGCTGCGCCGTACCGATTTTCGCGCCAATCATGGCCGCATGAGCGAGAGTGCTTTCCGCAGGCGGTTTGACAAGGGTTTCAATGCGTTAAGGGACGGTCCGTTCCGCAAGATTGTGACCTTGTCTTATGATTGGCGTTATACGACGCTGGCAATCTGTATTGCCGCAATGACAATCATGGGCGGTCTTGTGGCAGGCGGACGGGTGGGCTTTGTTTTCTTCCCTTCAGCCGAAGCGGAAACCGTCACCGTTGCCATGACCTTCAATGTGGGCATTCTGGAAGAAGACGCAGTGAGGATTGCCAAGCGCGTGGATGATGTCATCTACAAGACCGAGCAGGAAATCGGTAAGGGTGAAAAGCTGGTAATCGCATCCTTCGTCACGCTGGGCCAGTCTGGCCGTACCACAGCAGACAATGTGGCCTCCCTGCGCCTGCGGTTGACGCCATCCGAGCAGCGCAGCATCCGCACGCCTGCATTCATCCGCGCGCTCAATCGCAACATGCCGGAAATAGCCGGGTTGAAACGTGCCTCCATTCGCGGCCAGCGCGGTGGACCTCCGGGGGCCGATCTTGATATCCGCCTGACGGGCGGCAGTCCGGATGTACTCAAGCGCGCCTCCCTTGATCTGCAAGAGCGCCTGTCGGCCTATCCGGGTGTCAGCGAACTGGACGATAATATGCCCTATGGCAAACCGGAACTGACGCTGGCGCTCACGCCCCGCGGACGTAGTCTGGGCTTCACTTCCCAGACCGTTGGCGAGCAGGTGCGTGATCTGATTGAAGGCCGCACGGCCCGCAAGTTGGCCATTCTGGACGAGGAGGTGGAAGTGCGCCTGAAGCGGCTTTCCCATGCCAATGTGGATAGCCTGCGCAGTCTTTGGCTAAAGAGCCCGCAAGGCAGTTTCGTGCCACTCACCGAAGTGGTTGATATCTCCGACCGGCAGGGCTTCTCCTCGATCCAGCGTTTTGATGGCAAGACCACCATTGCCGTGACGGCAGATGTGGATGCCAATGTCGTGACGGCAACCGAGCTGGTTGCTGAACTGGATCGCACCCTGATGCCTCAGGTCGCCAGCCAATATGGCATTGACTATCATTTCTCCGGCCGCAACGAAGAGCGCATGGATGCCTTTGACGATCTGCGCATTGGCCTGATGATTGCGCTGGCGGCGATCTATATCATTCTGGCCTGGATCTTTGCCTCCTACACGCGCCCATTCGCGATCATGATGATCATTCCCTTCGGGTTGGTCGGAGCGATCCTCGGGCACTATTTGCTCGGCTTCCAATTGACCATCCTGTCACTGATCGGGCTGTTGGGCCTTGCGGGTATTCTTGTCAATGACTCGATCATTCTGGTCAGCCGTCTGGATGAGCGTATCGCCCACGGACAGACCCTGCGTCACGCAGCGATCGGGGCGAGCTGCGACCGCTTGCGGGCTGTTGTGCTGACCTCGTTGACCACGGTTGGCGGCTTGGCTCCGATGCTGTTTGAAACCTCTCCGCAAGCCCAGTTCCTTAAGCCAATGGCGATCACCATTGTCTTTGGTCTGGCTGTGGCTACCTTGTTTGTGCTGTTTCTGGTGCCCTGTCTGTTTGGCGTCGGGGGCGACATCAAGCGCGGCTTGACCTTCCTGCTCCATGGCAGTCGCAAACCGACCGAACATAGTCCGGCGGAATAGGCAAAGTCCGGCTAGGCTGTTGGTGAGGAGAGAACACACAAGAAAAGGGCGCGAGGTCAGTGCAAGCTGACCGCCGCGCAGCTGAGGTCTTGTCTTGCGCCGGTTGGGCTTCGGCTCCTTCCGCTGCTGTTTGGGGACTCGGAGAGCAGCGTGAAAGTCAAGACAAGTCAGCATAGTTGCCGAACGCCATCATTCGTTTCTTATGCTTGTTTCTCCTCCACGCCATCAGTAGCGCCATCAAAACGGACGGCACGCCGATAAAGATGCCAGGTGGCATGACCGAGCAATGGCAGGATAACTACCAGACCGAGCAGGAACGAAGCCAGACAGATCATCATCAAGAAGCCGATGAAGATGGCCCAGCTGATCATCACTTTCTTGTTGGACAAGACGCATTTGATCGAAGTGATCATGGCGGTGATGAAATCCACATCCTTATGCATCAGCATTGGGAAGGAGATTGCCGTAATTGAAAAGACAGCAAGGCTCAGCATGGCGCCGATCAGATTGCCCGCCAGAAGGAACATGGCCCCCTGGGGCGTCAGCAGGATCGTATTCAGCAAAGCGGCCGGATTGACCGGATGCAGCCCGAAGAAAATCACATATAGGAAGATCGCGATGTCGATCCAGATGATGAAGGCAAAGCCGGTAATCAGAGCCATCCAGCGCAGTTCTTTGGAGCGTTCGCCGAAAATGGCACCGAAAATCTGGGCCGGAGCGATGTCCAGTCCTTCTTCGCGGCGGCGACTGACCTCATAGAGCCCCGCAGCCACAAAAGGCGCAATGAGGGCGAAGCCGGACGCGAGCGGATAGACCAGAAAGGGCATATTATAGGCGGAGAGCATCCAGAAGAGGAACCAGCCACCCAGAGCATAAAACCCGCCAAAGAACAGCCCATATAAGGCGCTGCCGCGAAAATCCCGCAGGCCCGCACTGAGCGCTTCGGATAGGTCATCCATGCTGAGTGGCTGCAATACCGGCTTTTCCGCACGGCTTTCTGTCGGTTTGTCCGGCGCGGACGATAAAGCTGAAAAATCCTGAGCAACGTCGGTCACGTTCATCCTCCCGCAAAATGCTGGCGGTGGCGACATGCTTGGCTTCCCGCGTGTCTCGTCCGCCTTTCTTTCATGCTTGAAAGAGTAGGCTAACGTGAATTGGGTGCGACAGAAAGTCGCAATTGGTCCTAATCTGAACAAGAAGCAAACACACAAAGTGTCGTAGCTTCTGGAAAAGTGCCTTAAGCCATTGGGGAGAATGAGGAAAAAGGGATTTTTTACCACCTGCAGCTTGCAACCGGCGCTGGTGGCTCACAAAAATTTTATCGCTTTGGGCGGGCCTTGGACTGTGCGACGCAGTCTCAAGAGCCCGAAACAGCTCAGTTGATTTCAGACATGCTGGCCGCCATTGATGTGGATTTCTGCGCCGGAAACATAAGAGCTGGCTTCTGTGCAGAGATAATAGATTGTATCGGCAACTTCCGAAGGCTGCCCAAGCCGCCGCAAGGGGATCGTCTCGACGATCTTTTCCGTTCCTGGAGAGAGAATGGAGGTATCGATTTCTCCCGGCGCAATAGCGTTGACGCGAATACCGTGGGGGCCGAAGTCCGCAGCCATTTCCCGCGTCAAGGAGGCGAGCGCCGCTTTTGATGTGGCATAGGCCGCTCCAGCATAGGGATGAACGCGCATCCCAGCGATGCTTGTTACATTGACAATCGACCCTTCAGCAGCCTTCAACTCGTCAATAAGGCCGCGCGCCAACATGATGGGGGCGAAAAAGTTGACGGCAAACACCTTGTGCCAGAGGTCAAGTGATGTCTCCAGCGTATCCAGACGCTGGCCATCTTCATCCTTGGGACTGATGGCGGCGTTATTGACCAGCGCATGCAGTTTGCAGTCATGGGCTTTCAGCCGCTCCTTGATCAAAGCAACAGACGTATCTATGGTCGCCGGGTTGGCCAGATCCACCTGAATATGGTTCTCTTCGCCCATCGGCCAGGGGCACTTGTCTGAAAAGGGGTGACGGGAGCAACTGAAAACGCGCCACCCTGCATCTGAAAAGCGCCTGACCGTTGCGTGCCCGATGCCGCGACTGGCGCCGGTCAGCAACAGGGTTCTATTTTCGGAAGGCTTCATGTTTTTTCCTTTTTGATGAAAGTGCCTTCATCTTAGATATGGTCTCGAAGCCTATTTGCCAATGGCTGCCATCGCCCCTATATGAGACTGTACGCGTCACGCATATGCAATCCGTAAGCAATAAACGGGCCTTTGATGTTCATTTGCCACTGTAACAAAATTACCGATCATGAGATCCTCGAAATAGCGGACAGGCTTGCAGAGGAGAATCCCGATGTTCCGATCCATTCCAACCAGATCTATCAGGGGCGTGGATGCAAGGCCAAATGCGGCTGCTGCCGTCCGATGATCGAAGCAATCCTGCTGCAAAATGGGCATGACGTCGCCATTGCCCGCACAGATGAGATTGCTCGCGCCAGGCAGCCCAGTTTTCATGGTGCTCCGAATGATTGCCCCGGCTTCTCCTAAATCCTTTCCAAAACTCTGCGGAGAGGTTTTGACCAGATCGCCATGGCGTGTTTTACTTTCTCCTTGGTGACTCGGGTCAAGCTTCTTGGGGGCTATTGATCGGGTGGATGTGCGCCAAGCACAGCATAGATCACATAGATGCAAAGCAAGCAGAGACACCAACCAGATAAATGGCTGGCCATTTTCGTATATTTTGACCTTGAAACCTGGCAATTACATTCAGAGGGACCATCATGAAGGGCAACGAAACAGTAATTGAATATCTTAACAAGGGATTGCGCAGCGAGTTGACAGCTGTCAACCAATATTGGCTGCATTACCGTTTGCTGGAAGACTGGGGCTTTTCGAAGATGGCGGCCAAATGGCGCGAGGAATCCATCGAGGAAATGCACCACGCAGATAAATTCATCGAGCGCATCCTGTTTCTGGAAGGGCATCCGAATTTGCAGATGCTCGACCCGCTGATGATCGGCCAATCCATCAAGGAGATCCTTGAGAGTGACCTGAAGGGCGAGATTTCGGCGCGAACCCTCTACAAGGAAGGGCGCGATGCCTGCAATGACGCTGGCGACTATATCAGCATGAAGCTGTTTGAAGAGCTGATGGCCGACGAAGAGGGCCATATCGATTTCCTCGAAACCCAGCTCAATTTGCTCGAAACGCTCGGCAAGGAAAAATACGCTCAATTGCAGGCCGATAGCGCTGGCGCCGAAGAAGGGTGATCGCTTTCGCGCAAGGCGATATTTGATAAATGCTATGAAGCTCCGTTGCCGAACCGGTTGCGGGGCCTTTCTTTTGGCATTGACACCAAAGAGCGAGATCAACTGTGTTTCAACCACTTGTGAATTGACCGTGTAGTGTGGAAGCTGAAACAAACACCGCAGTATATCAGCTGTACCGCAAGCAGGATGCGGGGCAAAAATAGGAGAAATCGCCATGACTGAACGGTACTTGACTGCACTATATTTGGCGAAATGGCATGCCCCATCCCATCCGGCAGCAGCCCTTCCTTTTGCCCGTCATGTGCGCTTGGCGGGCTTGCGCAAGATTTTCTTCGCCGCGTCCCTGCTGGCTGTGCCGTCCATGGCACAAGCGGAAACGGTCAATGCCAACGATTGGCCAGCTCTTTTGCAAAAAGCCAAGGGGCAGACGGTCTATTTCAACGCATGGGGCGGGGCGGATCGGATCAATGCCTATATCGATTGGGCAGCAGAGAGGGTGAAAGAGCGCTACGGCGTCACCGTCAAGCATGTGAAGGTGGGCGATACGGCCAATGTGGTTTCCCAGATCATTGCGGAAAAAGCCGCTGGCAAGGAAGACGGCGGCTCGGTGGATCTGGTCTGGATTAATGGCGAGAATTTTGCCTCCCTGAAGGAAAAAGGCCTGCTGCTGCCAATGAGTTGGGCTCCGGATCTGCCCAATTATCAATTTGCAGATATCAAGGGTAAACCGACCCTCACCACCGATTTTACCGTGCCAACGGATGGTCTGGAAAGCCCATGGGGCATGGCGCAGCTGTCTTTCTATTATGATAGCGCCATCACCAAAGAAGTGCCGAAATCTACGCCAGCGCTGCTGGATTGGGCCAAGGCCCATCCGGGCCGATTTGCCTACCCCAAGCCGCCGGACTTCCTTGGCTCGACCTTCCTTAAACAATTGGCGCTTGAACTGGCCGATGACCCGTCCGTGCTTTCTCGCCCTGTGACAGAGGCAAGCTACAAGGCCGTGTCCGACAAGCTCTTTACCTACCTTGATGCCCTGCATCCTCATCTCTGGCGTGAAGCAAAGGCCTTTCCGGATAATGTCTCAAGCCTGAAGAATCTGCTGGCCGATGGTGAGATCGACATCGCCTTCACCTTTAACCCCGGCGACGCTTCGGCAGCCATCGCCAATGATGAATTGCCCGATACGGTGCGCTCCTTCACTTTTGATGGCGGGACCATCGGCAACAGCCATTTTGTGGCCATTCCCTTCAATGCCAATGCAAAGGAAGGGGCTATGGTTCTTGCGAACTTCCTGCTCTCCCCTGAAGCACAGGCGCGCAAGCAGGATCCGGTCGTCTGGGGCGATCCGACGGTTCTGGATATCGCCAGCCTGTCTAAGGAAGACAAGGCCCGCTTTGAAGCGTTGGACCTTGGCGTGGCAACTCTGAAGCCCGAAGAGTTCGGTCCCGCGCTGCCAGAGCCTCATGCCTCGTGGATGGAGCGGCTGGAAAAAGACTGGACCAGTCATTACGGCGTCCAGTAAGGGCAACCAAAGAGCAATGAACAAGAAGGATCGGCCATTGGCTGGTCCTTTCCCAAGATGAGACCTCTCCATGCGCTTTCAGCCCCTTCATAGTGCCCCGTTGCTGACCAGCTTGCTGATGCTCGGGCCGGTTCTGGCGGGATTGCTGGGGGCGCTGTTGCCTGCTTTCGGCTGGTTGCCGGTGTTGGGTGGCGAGAGCGTTACACTGGAACCTTTAAGGGCGCTTTTTGCGACACCGGGCCTTGCCCGTTCCATCGCGCTCAGTCTGGCGAGCGGACTGCTAACGACCCTGTTGGCGATGCTGATGGTGATCGGCCTGCTTAGTGCTTGGTCGGGCACGCGGTTGTTCCGCTGGGTGGTGCGGCTGATCTCGCCGCTGCTCTCCATCCCCCATGCAGCAACCGCGCTCGGTTTTGCCTTTCTGCTGGCGCCTTCTGGCTGGATCGTACGGATGATTTCGCCAGAGCTAACTGGCTGGAACCGCCCTCCAGACTGGTTCTTCCCGCATGATCCTTACGGCCTTGCGATGATTGCCGGGCTGACGGTTAAGGAAGTGCCCTTTCTGTTGCTTGTCAGTCTTGCCGCACTGCCGCAGATCGAGCCCCGCCGGACACAGGATCTTGTGCGCAGTCTGGGCTATGGACCGGTGATTGGCTGGCTGCATGCTGTCTGGCCGCGTCTCTATCGACAGATCCGCTTACCGATCTTTGCTGTCATCGCCTATGCCTCGTCCGTGGTTGATGTTGCGCTCATTCTGGGGCCGACCAATCCGCCTCCGCTGGCGGTGCAGTTGGTGCGCTGGATGAGCGATCCGGACCTTTCCATGCGCTTTCTTGCTTCTGCTGGTGCCATCCTGCAACTGCTCGTCACGCTGACTGCCCTTGGCTTCTGGTGGGGCTGCGAGCGAGTGGCCGGTTGGCTGCTTGGCTGTCTTGTTGCGTCCGGTTTGCGCTTTCAGCGAGACGAGTGGGTCCGACGCCTTGCCGCCTCGCTCAACGTTGCTGCCATTCTTGTTATGCTGCTGAGCCTTGGAGGCCTTGTGCTGTGGTCATTTGCAGGCTTCTGGCGGTTTCCAGATGCGGTTCCTGTTGGTCTTTCCCTTAAAACATGGATGCGTCAGGGGCCGATGGTGTTGGAGCCGCTTTACAATGCGGTACTGATCGGCGGGCTGGCAACCGCAGTCGGCATTGTCATGACCCTTGCCGTGCTGGAAGCCCAGAGCCGCATGGGTAGGCAGGCCGGGCGCAGCACAATGCTGATCCTCTATCTCCCGCTGATCGTACCGCAAGTGGCCTTTTTGTTCGGTTTGCAATTGATCCTGCTGACCGTTGATGCGGCCTATGCGCTCTGGGCGCTGGTGTTCGGCCATCTGATATTCACCTTGCCCTATATTTTCCTGTCGCTGAGCGACCAGTGGCATGCATTGGATCCGCGCTATATGCAGATGGCAACGGCCCTTGGTCGCAGCGCGTGGGGCATCTTCTGGTGTGTGCGCCTGCCGATGCTGCTTAGGCCAATTCTGACGGCTGCAGCCGTGGGCTTTGCTGTTTCCATCGGACAATATTTGCCAACCCTGCTGATCGGTGGCGGGCGCTGGGAAACCATCACCACCGAAGCGGTGGCCTTGAGTGCCGGGGGCAACCGGCGCCTCATCGGTGTCTATGCCCTTATGCAAATGCTGCTCCCTTTCACGGGATTTCTCATTGCCACACTGATCCCGACCCTGTTCTATAAAAACCGGCGCGGCATGACCCCCACGGATCGCTGATCTGGCATTTTTTTTAAAGGCAGCGCGGCGCAAGAGAGAATGGCAATGAGACCCTGTATGACCAACACACAGACTAACAAAAGGCAGCAAGAGCCGTTGATGCTCGAAGAGGTGAAAATTCACCTTGCGGGGGATTGCCTGATCCACCTGTCTCTGAGCATAGCCGCAGGGGAGGTGGTCACCATCATGGGGCCATCCGGGTCGGGAAAATCCACGTTGCTGGCCTATATCGGTGGTTTTCTACCTCCAGCCTTTGACGGCTCGGGGCGGGTGTGGCTTGCCGGTAAGGATGTTTCGGCCCTGCCAGCGGAACGCCGTCACATCGGTATTCTGTTTCAAGATCCTCTGCTGTTCCCCCATCTGTCGGTCGGAGGCAATCTGGCCTTCGGGCTCAATCGCGAGGTCAAGGGGCGGACTGCGAGAAAGGCGCGCATTGGCGAAGCGCTGGAAGCCATCAATATGGCCGGCTTTGAAAGCCGCGACCCTGAAACCCTTTCCGGCGGCCAAAAGGCGCGTGTGGCCTTGGCGCGCACGCTGCTTTCCAGACCACGGGCCCTGTTGCTGGATGAGCCCTTTTCCAAGCTGGATGCGGATTTGCGCATTCGCATGCGTCATCATGTATTCGAGCAGGCTAGGGCGGAAGGTTTGCCGACTTTGCTGGTCACTCACGACGAGGAAGATGCAAGAGCCGCACAGGGGCGTATCATTCGCCTTGCACCGCAGGGCGGGGCTGGGTGAAAATGCTTGCCTTCTCGCTACGGAGCGGGTAGGGCCAACATATGACCGATAAGACTGCCATTCCATTGCTCGATTTCTTGCCTGATCTGCCCATTCGTGAAGCGTTGCCCGCTCTTTTGGCTGCACTTGATGAGGGAACGCGAGCGGTCTTGATCGCTCCACCCGGAGCCGGTAAAACCACATGCGTGCCGCTCGCCTTGCTTGATCAGCCGTGGCTGGGTGCCATGGCATCTGAGGGCAATGGCAAGATCATCATGCTCGAGCCGCGGCGCCTTGCTGCAAGGGCAGCAGCCCGTCGTATGGCACAGCTGCTTGGCGAGCCGGTGGGCAAGCGCGTGGGCTATCGTGTGCGCATGGAAAGCCGTATCTCGAAGGAAACCATCATCGAAGTGGTGACCGAGGGCGTGTTCGCCCGCATGATCGTGGATGACCCGAGCCTTGAGGGCGTTGCGGCAGTGCTGTTTGACGAATTCCACGAGCGCAGCCTTGATGCGGATAAGGCGTTGGCCTTTGCGTTGGAAGCTCAAGGGGCCCTGCGCGAAGATCTGCGCCTCGTGGTCATGTCTGCCACGCTGGATGGCGGGCGCGTGGCGTCCATCCTCAATGGGGCGCCGGTTATCGAGAGCATGGGGCGCACCTATCCGGTCGAGACCCGCTATTTACCGCGCAAGCCGCATGACAGACTGGAAAATGCGGTCTGTGATGCCGTACTGCTGGCGTTGAAAAATGATGAAGGTTCGCTTCTGGTCTTTTTGCCCGGGCAGGCCGAAATCCATAGGGTCGAAGAGCGTCTGGCTGAACGCCTCAAGAGCAACAAGGATATCATCCTTGCGCCGCTCTATGGGGCTATGGAAGGCAAGGATCAGGATCGAGCCATTGCCTCGCCACCACAAGACAAACGCAAGATCGTATTGGCAACATCCATTGCCGAAACATCGCTGACCATCGATGGTGTGCGCATCATCATCGATGCCGGTCTGGTGCGGCGCCCGCGCTTTGAACCCAATCTTGGTATTGCGCGGCTAGAGACTGTGCGCGTTTCCCGCGCCAGCGCTGACCAGCGACAGGGACGCGCCGGACGTACTGAGCCGGGCGTCTGCTATCGTCTCTGGGACAAGGGGCAAACGGCCGCGCTCTCTGCCTTCGAGCCTCCGGAGATTCTTGAGACGGACCTGTCCCGTCTCGTGCTTGATCTGGCACTCTGGGGGGAGAGTGATCCCACCAATCTCAAATGGCTGGATGAACCACCCGCAGCAGGCTGGGCTGAAGCGGTCAAGCTGTTGCAATCCTTCGGCGCGCTAGACGAGGCTGCAACGCTTACACCGCATGGCAAGGCTTTGGCTGGCCTTCCTCTGCCTCCACGGCTTGCCCATATGCTGGTCATGGCGCGCAAATTGGGAGCGGAAGAATTGGCGGCCCTGATGGCCGCTTTGCTCAGTGAAGGGGGGCGTTTGCGTCACAATGACATGCGCCGCTTGTTGCAGGATCTCATCGCCGGAAAATTGCCTCGTGCAAGGGATATCAAGGCACTGGCCAAACGCTGGACAGGCAAGGGCCGCGAAAAGAGACCCAACGTTGAGGAGGTAGGCCGCATTCTGGCGCTGGCTTATCCGGACCGGATTGCCATGCGGCGGGGTGCCGAAGGGCGCTATCTGCTGGCCTCCGGGCGTGGAGGCGTGCTTCAGCCTGATGATCCGCTCAATGCAGAGACCTTTCTCGTTGTGGCCGACCTGCAAGGCGCTGCAGCCAACGCCCGCATCACATTGGCCGCGCCCATCGCGCGCAAGGTCATAGAGGATGAGTCCGCAGATCTTATTCATCAAGAAGAGGCCATCAGCTTTGACCGCGACACGGGCGCTGTATCGGCCAGATTGCAAACGCGGTTGGGGCGCATCGTGCTAGCCGAACAACGGTTGAAGGAGCCCTCCGTAGAGGCGATCCAGACCGCGCTGATAGAAGCGATTCGCAAAGGGGGGCTGCGGCTCTTGCCCTTTACCAAAGAGCTGGAACGCTGGCGCGGCCGCGTGCGCTTTGTCGCTGAACGCGAAGAGGGCTGGCCGGATCTGTCCGATCAGGGGCTGCTGGACGGGCTGGAAGATTGGCTGGCTCCGTTTCTTGCTGGCAAGATGGCGCTTTCCGATATCTCCGCCGGAGATCTTTCCGCAGCACTAAGAGCCATGGTGCCCTATGACCGCCTTGCAGCGCTGGAAGCGGCCTTGCCAACGCATTTCACCGTGCCAACGGGATCTCGCATTCCGATTGATTATGCAGCAGAAAACGGCCCTGTTCTCGCTGTGCGGGTGCAGGAATTGTTTGGGCTTGATGAGCATCCGGCGATTATGGGGGGCAAATTGCCGCTGTTGCTCCATCTGCTTTCCCCTGCCCATCGTCCCATTCAGGTGACGCGGGATCTGCCCGGCTTCTGGCGTGGATCCTGGAAAGACGTAAAGGCGGACATGCGCGGGCAATATCCAAAGCATGTTTGGCCTGATGATCCGATCAATACCGAAGCGACGCGTCGGGCCAAGCCGCGCAAATAAGTCGAGATTGTCTGGTTGCCACGCCGCGCCTGTTCGGCTCCAAAACAGGGACCAGAGCGCTAGTTATCAACAAATCAATTATGGCGTGCGTGATAGCAAATCGGTTCTTGCTGTTCTTGAAATGAGAGCGGGTGCGGAAAAATCAGCTCAGATTTATCTGGATTCGTGTGAGGATTTTTCAAAATAGCCTGCATTTCTGCCGCCATTCCTCTCCCGACAGAGGGTCGGCAAACGCTTTTTGCTTGCAGCAACCACCAAATGCAACAAAAGCCATCATCGCGGTGGTGAAAAGCGAAGATTCTGGCTGCAAAGAGCATCAGACCGTGCAAGACTGTCCGCAATGTGTTGCAAGAGGCCCTCAGGTTGCCACCAAGTCGCTATTGCAGGAGCTGGTCGTTATTGGATGATATCGGCCTCCATGCCGCGTAAGCGCAATCAGGGCCACGGCAAAACATGGTAGAACAACAGATCGTTGAAGCGATCGATTGAGCAATCGATACAGCATACCAATAAAAAGGGGTTAGACATGTTGCGTCAATTTTTCGGTGCTGCTGCACTGGCAACCATGATGGTTGTAGCACCTGCACTTGCTGAAGAAATCAAACCTGCTGTGGTCTATGACCTGGGCGGTAAAAACGACCAGTCCTTCAACCAGTCCGCCTATAATGGTGCTGAAGCCTACAAGAAGGATACAGGCACTGACTATCGCGACTTCGAAATCCAGAATGATGCCCAGCGCGAACAGGCTCTGCGTCGCTTTGCCAAGCGTGGCTATAACCCGATTGTGGCCATCGGCTTTTCTCAGGCTGAAGCCCTGAAGAAAGTGGCACCGGAATTCCCGGACACAAAATTCGCCATTGTGGATGAATTTGTTGATCTGCCAAATGTTCGCTCCATCAAGTTCAAAGAGCATGAAGGCTCGTTCCTCGTCGGTCTGCTCGCCGCCAAGGCATCCAAGACTGGCAAGGTCGGCTTTGTTGGTGGCATGGATATCCCGCTCATCCGTGCGTTTGCATGTGGTTACAAGCAGGGTGCCAAGGCTGCCAATCCTGATGTTGAAATCTTCGAGAACATGATCGGCACCACCGGCGCTGCATGGAACGACCCTGTGAAGGGCGGCGAACTGGCCAAATCCCAGATCGATCGCGGCGCTGACGTGATTTATCACGCAGCTGGTGGTTCGGGCGCTGGCGTGCTTCAGGCTGCCGCTGATGCTGGCAAGCTTGGTATCGGCGTTGACTCTAACCAGAATGGCCTGCATCCGGGCAACATGCTGACCTCCATGGTCAAGCGTGTTGACACCGCTGTCTACAATGCCTTCAAGGATCTGGCTTCTGACAACTGGTCTTCAGGCATCTATGTTCTCGGGCTGGCTGAGAATGGCGTAGAATGGGCTGATGATGACTATAACAAGGACCTGATCACCACCGACATGCGCGCTGCTGTCGATCAGGCATCCAAGGAAATCATTGATGGAAAAATCGTTGTCCACGATTATCGTGCTGACAACAGTTGCCCATTCTAAGCGGTTGACTTTGAAATGAAATGTGCCCCGTCCTCATTCCCGGATGGGGCGCATTTTTATTACCATCAATAGTCAGGTGATCGCTTGGATCGCAAATTATCTACCAGCCGGCCGCATCAGTGGCCCCTGAGCAACAAAGCCCACCCATACCACTCCGCATCATAAGTGAAGAGTGGGTCCCGGTTTATCTGTCCGGCAGTCTGGTTGAAGACACTCTCTGCGGGGCATGGAATAGGCGGGAGGGGCTGATAAGTGGGGAAGAGATCTTGCATCTGGACGAGAAAACAAAGGCGCAGGGCAACAAAGGAGCCGGTGCACAAGGCTCTGGTGATGGGCAAACCGAGGGGGTGCCCGCCATCCGTCTGGTCGGAATCGAAAAGCGGTTCGGCCCGGTTTATGCCAACAAGAATATCGATCTGAATGTCGCAAAAGGATCCATTCACGGCATCATAGGTGAGAATGGCGCCGGCAAGTCGACACTGATGTCCATCCTTTATGGTTTTTATCAGGCCGATGGCGGCGAAATTTATGTGAATGGCAAGCGCGAAACCATTCCTGATAGTCAGAAAGCCATCGCCGTTGGCATTGGCATGGTGCACCAGCATTTCATGCTGGTTGATAATTTCTCGGTGCTCGAGAATGTGGTGCTCGGTGTGGAAGGCGGGTTGCTGCTCCAGCAGGGCATGGACAAGGCGCGCGCAGAGCTCAAGCGTCTGGCTGACGAATATGAGCTCAATATCGACCCTGACGCCCTGATCATGGATCTCCCTGTTGGCTTGCAGCAGCGGGTAGAGATCCTCAAGGCGCTCTATCGTGGTGCCGATATCCTTATTCTGGATGAGCCTACGGGCGTGCTGACACCGGCTGAAGCGGACCATTTGTTCCGTATCCTCGGGCAGTTGCGCGATCAGGGCAAAACCATTCTGCTCATCACCCACAAGCTGCGAGAAATCATGGCCATCACCGATGAGGTTTCGGTTATGCGCCGCGGCGAAATGGTGGGCTCTGTGCACACCTCCGAGACCTCCGTTGAGCAATTGGCCGAAATGATGGTTGGCCGCCATGTGCTGCTCAATGTCGAGAAAGGCCCCTGCAACCCGACCCGAGAAGTGCTCTCGGTTGAAAATCTGACGGTGACCGATAAGCGCGGCGTCGATCTGGTCAAGAATGTCTCTTTCAAGGTTTGTGCGGGCGAGATTGTCGGCATCGCCGGAGTGTCCGGTAATGGCCAGAGCGAGCTTATGGAAGCCATCGCAGGCATGATCACTGCCCGCTCGGGTACCATTGCGATCAATGGTGAGGTGACCAAGAAGGCCGATGCGCTGGATCGCCGCCATCGCGGCATGGCCCATGTGCCTGAAGATCGCCACCGCACAGGGCTGGTGACAAAATTCCCGGCCAAGGAAAATATGATCCTTGGCTATCAGGACAGTGAAAAATATGGCGAAGGCCTGTTTCTCGATCTCACGGCGATCCTGAAGGAAACACAGGACTTCATGGTGGATTTCGACGTCCGCCCTCCCGATCCGCATTTGAAGGCCGCCAACTTCTCGGGCGGCAACCAGCAGAAGCTGGTGTTGGCCCGCGAAATGGAACGCGACCCGGATATCCTGCTCGTTGGTCAGCCAACGCGCGGTGTGGATATCGGGGCCATCGAATTCATTCACAAACGGCTCATTGAAATGCGCGATGCTGGCAAGGCCATTTTGCTGGTGTCGGTGGAGCTGGATGAAATCCGTTCCTTGTCCGACCGCATCCTCGTGATGTTTGATGGCAAGATCGTGGGTGAACGCCAGGCAGGTGCAACCGAGCAGGAACTTGGCCTGATGATGGCTGGCATCAACGACCCCTCCGAGATGGGAACAGATCCTATGGTCAGCGCAGAACTGGCCCGAGACAACACAGATAAGGCCCTCGTTGAAATGGCCAAAGGGGGTAAAAAATGAGCGCGCAATCTGAAAAACTGCCTCGTTGGGTCGATTATGGCCTGATCCCGCTGCTCAATCTGGCCGCCGCCTTGCTGGTATCCGGTCTGGTGGTGCTGTTGATTGGCGAAAACCCGCTCGAAGCGGTCTATTGGCTGGTGCAGGGCTCGTTGGGCTATAGCGAGGGCGTCGGTTTTACGCTCTATTACACCACAAACTTCATCTTTACCGGCCTCGCCGTCGCTGTTGCCGCCCATGCTGGCATGTTCAATATCGGCGGGGAAGGGCAGGCCTATGTGGGAGGCCTCGGGGTGACGCTCGCCTGTCTAGCACTGGACCATTATGTGCCATGGTATGTGACCTTCCCGTTCGCGCTTATTGGGGCTGCGGTGTTCGGGGCGGCATGGGCCGCCATTCCGGCCTATCTTCAGGCCAAGCGCGGCAGCCACATCGTGATCACCACGATCATGTTCAACTTCATTTCCTATTCCCTGATGGCATATCTGCTGGTGCAGGTCTTCAAGCAACCCGGCTCCATGCAGCCGGAAAGTCGCACCTTCCTTGAAGGCGGACGTCTGCCCTTCATTCATGATGTGGCCGGATGGTTCGGCATCAAGATGGCTGCTTCGCCTCTCAATCTGTCCTTCGTGGTTGCGCTTTTGGCCTGCGTTTTCGTTTGGGCGCTCATCTGGCGCACACGACTTGGCTATGCCATCCGAACGTTCGGAACCAATCAGGACGCTGCCGTTTATGCGGGCATGAATCTTTCACGCATCATCATCATTACCATGATGATTTCCGGTGGACTGGCTGGGCTCATGGCGCTGAACGAGGTTATGGGTGCGCAAAACCGCCTGTTGCTCGATTATGTCACCGGATACGGCTTTGTGGGGATTGCGGTTGCCCTGATGGGGCGGTCTCATCCGGTGGGCATCATCATGGCATCGATCCTTTTTGGCATGCTCTATCAGGGCGGTGCCGAGCTGGCGTTTGAAATGCCCAAGATCACCCGCGATATGATCATTTCCATTCAGGGGCTGGTGATCCTCTTTGCCGGTGCCATGGAGCATATGTTCCGTCCTGCGCTGGTGCGGATTTTCACATCAAGCCACAATGATCTTGAACAAGAGGCGTAAGGGAGCGTGACCATGGAACTACTGCAAACACTCATTCTTACGACAGACTCGGCCGTTCGCCTCTCTGTTCCGCTTCTTTTTGCCTGTCTTGCCGGGCTCTATTCCGAGCGCTCCGGCGTTGTTGATATCGGACTGGAAGGCAAGATGCTTGGTGGTGCCTTCGCAGCTGGCTGCGTCGCCGCCGTCACCGGCTCTGCATGGCTTGGGCTATTGGCCGCCGTGCTGGTGTCCATCGGTCTGGCTCTGGTGCATGGCTATGCCTCCATCACCCAGAAGGGCAACCAGATTGTCTCCGGCGTTGCCATCAACTTTGTTGCCAGTGGCCTGACCGCCTTGCTCGGACAGGCTTGGTTCAGTCGCGGTGGCAAGACCCCGCAATTGCCCAATACGGCTCGCTTTAATGAAATTATCTTGCCGTTTGCCGATGCCGCCAAGGATATTCCAATTATCGGTTCGATCTATTCCGAAGTCATTTCGGGGCATTCCCTGCTGGTTTACGCTGCCTTTGCCGCTATTCCGCTGACATGGTGGGTGCTTTATCGAACCCGCTTTGGCTTGCGCCTGCGTGCCGTGGGCGAAAATCCCGGTGCGGTTGATACGGCGGGTATTTCGGTTGCATGGATGCGCTATCGGGCCGTTGTCATCACTGGTATTCTGTGCGGCTTTGCAGGGGCTTATCTGTCCATCGCCCAGTCGGCAGGCTTCTCCAAAGACATGACCGCAGGTAAGGGCTTCATCGCACTTGCGGCTCTGGTTTTTGCCAAATGGAAGCCGCTCAACGCGCTGGGGGCCTGTTTCCTGTTCGGCTTCCTTGATGCGGTTGGCATCCGTTTGCAGGGCACCCAATTGCCGGTCATTGGCGAAGTGCCTGTGCAGGCCATGCAGGCTCTGCCTTATGTGTTGACCGTTGTGCTGCTTGCAGGCTTCATCGGCAAATCCATTCCGCCCAAGGCAAGCGGTGTGCCTTACACCAAGGAACGCTAGGAGAAAACCATGAGTGGAATGAGCGATAAAACCATCGCTGTGACCGAAAAGACGCTGGCGCTTCTGGCGCTGGCCACCAGTGCGCGTGAGAAGGCCCATGTGCCCTATTCGCGCTTTCCTGTTGGCGTCGCCTTGCGCACGCGTTCAGGATCGGTCCACACCGGGTGCAACATCGAGAATGCCTCCTATCCGGAAGGTTGGTGCGCGGAAACCTCTGCCATTTCGGCCATGATCATGGCGAGCAGTGAGGTTGCCGATAGCCGATCCATCGAGGAACTGGTGGTGATTGCCGATCACACCCCGCCGATCACCCCCTGTGGTGGATGTCGCCAGAGGATCAGGGAATTTGGCCGTCCGGATACGATCATCCACGCCGCTGATCTGACCGGCATCCGGCAGAGCTTCACGTTGGAAGCTCTTTTGCCAGCGGCTTTCGATCTGGAAGAGAACAGATAACCGCACGTCAGGGAAAGCGGCCTTGGTCTCACACCCGCTGATATGGCATCGGCAGAGAGCGACCAGACGATGGCCTGACGGCGTGACATTGAATTGCCACAGCATTGCTTTAAGTCTCAATGCTCGAAATAGAATAGGGAGATGCGCACATGACCGTTACTGGTCTCGCTCAAGATGCAGCCAAGCGTGTGCTGGAAAAAGTCAATGGCCCCATTAAGGTCGGTATGGTTCTGGGATCAGGGTTGGGGGCCTTGGCTGATGAGGTGGAAGACGCAGAGCGTTTTCCTTATCAGAATTTGCCCGGCTTTCCGGTTTCCTCCGTTTCCTCTCATGCCTCCGAATTGGTGGTTGGCACGCTGATGGGCGTCCGGGTTGCCATTCTGGCTGGTCGCGCACATTTTTATGAGCATGGTGACGCCACGGTGATGAAGCAGCCTTTGGCAACATTGAAGGCACTGGGTTGCGAGCAGCTTCTCTTGACCAATGCCGCAGGCTCTCTGCGTGAAGAGGTGGCTCCGGGCGAATTGATGCTGATTGATGATCATATCAACTGGTCTGGTCGCTCGCCGCTCATTGGCGTGGAAGCGGATGACCGCTTTGTCGGGCTCACGGAAGCCTATGACGCCGAGATCCGCTCGGGCCTCACCCGCGCAGCAGCAGCAACAGACATAAAGCTGGCGTCTGGGGTCTATGCATGGTTCTCCGGCCCCAATTTCGAAACGCCGGCGGAAATTCGGGCGGCTCGCATTTTGGGCGCAGATGCGGTCGGCATGTCCACTGTGCCAGAAGTCATTCTTGCCCGCTGGATGGGCATGCGCGTTGCCGCGGTGTCCACGATCACGAATTATGGCGCTGGAATGACCAGCGCTGAACTATCTCACGAAGAGACCAAGGAAATGGGCCCGATTGGCGCACAAAAGCTGATCAAGGTGATCCGGGCCTATTTGCAGGCATTGTCCGCCTAGGGCAGCCTCTGGCGGTGCTCCGGTGCCAGCTGCTTGGGGAGATCTCTACTGGTAAAGAGAATAAAATGGAACAAAAACAACTGGCTCAAAAGGCCATCTCTCTGCTCGACCTGACCAATCTCAACGATGACTGCGATGATGCTGCCATCGAAGCTCTTTGTCAGCGCGCAAAGACCTTTTACGGCAACACGGCAGCGGTTTGTGTCTGGCCGCGCTGTGTCAAAAAGGCAAAGGAATGCCTTGCCGGGACTTCGATCAGGGTCGCAACCGTGGTCAACTTTCCGCATGGCGGGGAAGACCTGTTTGCCACGCTGGAGGAAACCTCCAAAGCGCTGGAAGACGGGGCCGACGAGATCGATCTGGTTATTCCCTATCAGGCCTTCAAGGCGGGCCGTCGCGGCTTTGCTGAAACGATGGTGCTCAGGGTGCGGGACGCAGTGCCTGCCCCAGCCAAGCTGAAAACCATTCTGGAAACCGGCGAATTGAAGGATGCCGCTACAATCCGCGCCGCTGCCGATATGGCCATTGAAGCGGGAGCCGATTTCATCAAGACCTCGACCGGCAAGGTGGCAACAAATGCCACGCCGGAAGCGGCTGAAATCATGATAGAAGCCATCGCCGAGAGTGGCAAACCGGTTGGTTTCAAGCCTGCCGGAGGTGTCAGAACACTGGAAGAGGCGGGCACCTATCTGGCAATCGCGGAGAAATATATGGGCACAGACTGGGCAACACCGGATCGCTTCCGCTTTGGTGCATCAGGCGTGCTTGATGCTTTGCTTGCCACCATGCAAGGCGAAACCGCAAAGGCAGGAGACGACTATTGATGCTGCCACAGGAAATTATACGCAAAAAACGCGATGGCGGCACGTTGAGTGCCGAGGAAATCCGCTTCTTTGTCTCGGGCATTACTGATGGTTCTGTGACCGAAGGACAGATCTCCGCGCTGGCGATGGCTGTGTTCTTTCAGGGCATGGAATTGGACGAGCGGGTGGCGTTGACGCTGGCCATGCGCGATTCCGGCTCGGTGCTGGATTGGTCGGAACTGGATGGGCCTGTGGTCGATAAGCATTCGACCGGTGGCGTGGGGGACAATACATCGCTGATGCTTGCGCCCGCACTTGCCGCTTGCGGCGCTTTTGTGCCGATGATCTCCGGGCGAGGCCTGGGGCATACGGGTGGCACCTTGGACAAGTTCGATTCCATTCCCGGCTATGTTACCCAGCCCGACAATGCCCTTTTCCGCAAGGTAACCCGCGAGGTCGGTTGCGCCGTGATTGGCCAGACAGCAGATCTCGCCCCTGCGGACAAGCGCTTTTATGGCATTCGCGATGTGACCGCGACGGTGGAAAGCATTCACCTCATCACCGCCTCCATCCTCTCAAAGAAGCTGGCTGCCGGCCTTGAAGGGTTGGTGCTTGATGTCAAATCCGGCTCCGGTGCTTTCATGCCAACCCACGAGGAGAGCGTAGAGTTGGCCAAGAGCCTTGTGACCGTCGCCAATGGTGCAGGGGTAAAGACATCCGCACTTATCACCGACATGAATGAGCCGTTGGCAAGCGCTGCGGGCAACGCAATCGAGATGAAGAATGCGGTGCAGTTCCTGACGGGTGATGCTGTCGATCCGCGCAATTGGGACATCACGGTCGCGCTTTGTGCCGAAATGCTACTGATTGGCGGGGTGGTTGCGAGCCGCCAGGAAGGCACCGAAAAAATCGAAGAGGCCTATCGGTCTGGACGTGCCGCTGAGAAATTCGGTGAGATGGTTTCTGCTCTTGGTGGTCCTGCGGACTTCATCGAGAATATGGAAGATCACTTAAAGCTCGCCCCGATGGTGGCCGATATCTATGCGCAGGAAGATGGCTTTGTCCAAGCGATCGACACGCGCGAAGTGGGCATCGCTGTGGTGGAACTCGGAGGCGGACGCATCCGTGCGGCTGACCCGATTGATCATTCCGTCGGGTTTGATGCGCTCGCAGGGCTTGGCGCAAAAGTTGACGCCAATATGCCCATTGCACGGGTCTATGCCAACAGCCAGGAGCAGATCGAAAAGGCAACAGTTCGTATTCGCTCCGCCTATCGCATTGGCGAACAGGGGACGGAGAGCAAAACCGTCTATGACATCATCGATCAGTGATCGATGATGCAAAAACAAAAGGTCGAGCGGCAGTCGGGAGGCGCCTGCTGCTCCCTTTCTTGGATTTTCAGATAAAGGGGGTGTCTCATGGCACGCGCATTCATTCTGGTTCTTGACTCCTTCGGCATCGGCAATGCACCGGATGCAGAAAAATTCGGCAAACCGACCTCCGATAAAGGTTCGGACACGCTTGGTCATATAGCCAGTGCCTGCGCACGTGGCGAGGGCGATAAAGAGGGTTTGCGTTCAGGGCCTCTGAGCTTGCCAAACATGGACCGCCTTGGGCTGGGGCTGGTCGCAGAGAAGGCGACGGGCTCCCGTCCGGCCAATCTCTCTTATGAAGGAGAGCCAAAAGGTCTCTGTGCCAATGCAGCCGAGGTTTCCATTGGCAAGGACACGCCATCAGGCCATTGGGAAATTGCGGGTGTTCCCGTGCCCTTTGACTGGGGCTACTTCCCCGAAACGCAACCAACCTTCCCTCCGGAAATGACCAAGGCCTTTCTGGAGAAAACAGGTTTGCCGGGCATTTTAGGCGACAAGCATGCGTCCGGCACCGTGATCATCAATGAGTTAGGCGAAGAAAGCATCCGCACGGGTATGCCGATCTGCTACACCAGCGCCGACTCGGTTTATCAGATTGCGGCCCATGAAGAGCATTTCGGACTGGATCGCCTTTATGAGATCTGCGAAATCGCCTTTGATCTGGTCGCCCCATACAATATCGGACGCGTCATTGCCCGTCCGTTCATTGGTGAGACGCCCGCAGATTTCGAACGCACCGGCAATCGCCATGACTATTCGGTTTTGCCGCCAGAGCCGACATTGCTTGATCGCGCCGAAAAGGACGGTCGTCAGGTTTTGGCCGTCGGCAAGATCTCGGATATTTTCGCCGCCCAAGGGGTGACGAAAAAGATCAAGGCCACAGGCAACCCGATGATCTTTGATGAAACCTTGAAAGCCATTGCCGAGGCCAAGGACGGGGATCTGGTCTTCTCCAACCTTGTTGATTTCGACATGCATTATGGCCATCGCCGTGATGTGCCCGGCTATGCCGCAGCGCTTGAATATTTTGATGGGCGATTGCCCGAATTGGAAGCAATGCTTCAGCCCGGCGATCTGGTGGTGTTGACGGCCGATCATGGCTGCGATCCCACTTGGCAGGGGACAGACCACACGCGTGAGCAGGTGCCTGTCTTGATGTTCGGTCCGGGCATCGAAGGGCGCTATGCCGGTCAGCGTAACACTTTTGCCGATATCGGCGAGACGGTGGCCGCGCATCTCGGGCTTGCTCCGGGTAAGCATGGCACATCCTTTCTCAAAGTCTGATCAAGGGACCCGAGCATGAAGACCGCGCAGCTTCTGACAATCTGCATCTCTCTGGCGTTTGGCGCGCTGTGCACATTTGCTGTGAAAGCAGAGAGCAAGGGAGACGGAGCGGGCGGCTTGACGGTGGCTGAGGCAAGCGCCTGTCCGGCGGATGCCCAAGCTGCTGCTGCCGATCTCTGGCCCATGGCTGATGGCTTCGGGCGTCAGATGAGCCGCCTTAAAGGCAAGCATCCATGCGGACAGTGGCTCGTCTGCGAGCGAACCTATCCTTCCAAAGGCTGGCAGTGCCGATGGGATCATAAAAACAAGGGCTCTTGATAGAGCCAACCTTTGCAACGAGATAGAATAAGGTAACGATGTCGCAAGGAAACTCTGAATCCTCCGGCCAGAGGCTTTTGAAGGCCGAACTGCATGTCCATATAGAAGGCGCTGCACACCCAGAGCTGGTGCACCGGCTGGCCGAACGTCATGGCAAGAATCTGGATGCCTTCATGCGCGATGATGGCAGCTATATCTGGTCGGATTTCACCAATTTCCTCGAGTGCTACGACAAGGTGGCTGCCGTCATCTGCACGCCTGAGGATTATGCAGACCTGACAGAGGACTATCTGCTGCGCAATGCTGCAGAAGGCTGTTTCTATACCGAGTTCTTTCTCTCGCCGGATCATGTGGCGCTGCTCGGCATGAGCTATGAGAATCTGCTTGAAGGCATCAGTGAAGGGTATGAGCGCGCCAGAGCCAAAAGCGAAAAGGCGGGGTTTCCCATTGATGCGCGCTTTATCGTTACCTGCCTGAGGCATATGGGCCCCGAAGCGGCCATTGAGGTTGCAAAGCGTGTGGTCGCTAAGCACCATCCGTTGGTAACGGGCTTTGGCATGGGCGGGGATGAGCGCCTATATAGCCAGAGAGCCTTCGCTCCGGCCTTTGATATAGCCCATGAGGCGGGCCTTGCCTGCACCACCCATGCGGGGGAATTCGGCGGACCCGAGAGCGTCAAGGACGCGCTTGATCATCTTCCTGTCACGCGCATAGGCCATGGCGTGCGGTCGATTGAAGACCCGGATCTGGTCAAACGGTTGGTTGACGACGCCATCTTGCTGGAGGTCTGTCCCCATTCCAACATGGAGCTGGGCCTTTATCCCTCGCTCGCTGACCATCCACTCACGGATCTCATGCAAGCCGGTGTTCTGACCACCCTGTCTTCGGATGACCCACCTTTCTTTTCCACCTCCATTGGCAAGGAATATGATGGCATAAAGGCCGTGACCGGATGGGATGACGCCACCATGCTTGGCTTCACCCGTCGCTCGCTTGAGGCTGCCTTTGTGGATCCTGACACCAAAGCCGGATTGCTGGCGCGCCTCCAGACTGTAGAGTGATATCAACATCCCCTGCCAGATAAGGGATTTTTGTTCAGCTTAAGCCAAGAATCCGGTTCATCAATGGGCATCCATTTGCCCCGGTTGCTTGCCCTGCAAGCGCGGCTTAGGCTAAAAGAGGCAAAATTGCATCATAGATCAAAGGAATCGGGCCATGCAGCAGGTAACAGTCGTCGATCATCCGCTTGTTCAGCACAAGCTCACCATCATGCGGGACAAGGACACGTCCACGGCATCCTTCCGCCAGTTGCTGCGGGAAATCTCCCACCTGCTTTGCTATGAAGCAACGCGTGAGCTGGAAATGACCACCAAGATGATTGAAACACCCCTCATGGAAATGAAGGCGCCAACTCTTGCTGGCAAGAAGCTGGTGTTTGCCTCCATTCTGCGTGCAGGCAACGGTCTTCTGGAAGGCATGTTGGATCTGGTGCCCTCGGCTCGTGTAGCTCATGTTGGCCTCTATCGCGATCCGGTAACTTTTGAAGCGGTTGAATATTATTTCAAGGCACCAGAAGATCTGGAAGATCGTCTGGTCATCGCAGTTGACCCGATGCTGGCAACGGCAAACTCTGCGGTTCTGGCTATCAACAAGCTCAAGGAACGCGGCGCGCAGAATATTCGCTTCGTTTCGCTCTTGGCTGCTCCCGAAGGCATCGAAGCCTTTACCGAAGCACATCCCGATGTGCCGGTTATCACCGCTGCCATAGACAAGAAGCTCAACGAGAAGAACTATATTCTTCCCGGTCTTGGCGATGCGGGCGACCGCATGTATGGCACCAAGTAAGCCGTAGCCTCAGACACAATCAGATAACGAGCGGAACAGGGTCTGGATTCAGGCCCTGTTTACCATTCCAATTGAAATAGATGCGCAAGACGCGCCGCTTTAACGGCTTTTATCCTGAAGCTTGCCATGCTGGCACCGGTTTTCGAAGCCGGAGATTTTCTGTCATGGCGCGTCTGATTTTCATGGCCATCATTTTTATTGTTCTGGCGACCCAGCTACCGGGCTTGGCGACCGACTGGCTTGTCTCCAATGGCTATATGGAAAGGCGCGATGCTGCGGCTCTGCTCAATGCTTCCTCTTCGGATAACGCCAAGAAGACAACCAATTATAATGGCGTCAATCGCGTCGTGTTGAAGCCCGGACCGGGCGGCCACTATTTTGCTCAGGCCCATTTCAACAACAAGACCGTGCGCACCCTCATCGATTCGGGAGCCAGCTTTGTCGCGCTTACCCATGAAGATGCGCGCCGCCTCGGTCTCGGTCTTGTTGCTGCCGACTATAGTGTGCCGGTGCAGACAGCCAATGGATCGCTATATTATGCGCGTGCGCATATTTCCAGCATACGGATCGGGCAGGTTAGAGTGCGCAATCTCGATGTGCTGGTTGCTCCGAAAGGCGCTCTCAACATCACCTTGATCGGCATGAGCTATCTGCGAAAACTCAAGACAATCAAGGTTGAGCGGGGTCGGCTCATTCTGGAAGGCTAACCCTCGGATATTGTGGTTCTGCCCGACGCCTATTGATGTCTAGATGGCAAATCCATAGCTGCGCAAATCTTCAGCCAGTTCGAACGGGCTTTTGAAATGATGCGCATGCATGCCAATGGAGCGTGCCGCTTCGATATTCGGCATTGAATCATCAATGAAGAGACAATCGGCCGCATCAAGATTGTTGCGCTCCAGCAGAATATGGAAAATGTCGGTACCCGGTTTGATGGTTTTCTCATCGCCCGAAATCACGATATCGCGGAATTGCTTGAGCGTGGGAAAGCGCTCCTGACATTCTCGGAAGGTATCGCCCGCAAAATTGGTGATCGCATAAAGCGGCACATTCATTTCGTGCAAGCGTTCCTTGATGAGCACGGTTCCGGCAATAACGCCCGGCACCATGTCATGCCAGCGTTCCCGGAAAGCGCGGATTTCTTTTTCGTAATTGGGATGTGCCTTGACCAGTAATTCTATGCCATCTGCCCAATCTCGGCCAAGATCCTGTTGCAAATTCCATTCATGCAAGCCCGTTTCCGCAGCGAAGGCATCAATCTCTTCCTTGCTGGCGAAAAAAGATTCGTAGAGGTAATGCATGTTCCAACGGATAAGGACATTACCTATATCGAAAACCACAATGGATGGATTCTGTGTCATGTGAGGCTCGCTATTCATCTGGCGTGAGTGTACGAAGGGTATTGTATTTGATCCCGGTGATGTATCACCGCAAGATATACATTATATGATTCACACAAATCCTTGCTGGGGGATATTGAATTCCGATGTTAAGTTCCGTTTCTGGCTGTTTGGTCGCATGTAAGCGTCTGTTCGGTGCATTGATCGGCATAGGTGTTGCAGCAACCCTTTGCCTTGCCACACTTGGAGTAACCGGACTGCAGGCTCAAGAGGCTGTAGAACGCCACATGCTTGATACGTTGGGCAGAGACATGGCCACGCAGCCGGACAGCAGTTTCCCTATGACAGAAAGCGATGTGCGCTCTCCGGAGGATCAGCTTCAACCACTTCCGTCTGGCGAAGGCGGGAACGACGCCTCAAGTCCGTCAATCACCGAACTTGACGAGCCAAACACTGTTACGCTGCTGGATGATAAGCCGCCATTGAGGGTTGGCCTCATTTCCCAGCAGGGGGCGCGGTATTTGCAGACGCGCATCGAACCATTCCGGCGCTATCTTCAGGAAAGCCTTTCAAGGCCGATCGAGATTGTTGCCTACTCGTCTATGCCCTCACTCATGGCCGCCCATATCGGGCGAAAAGTGGATTATTCCATCTATCCGGCCAGCATCTTCTCCATGGCATACGCGTCTTGCGGCTGCCTGACACCTATGGTCGCGCCGATTTCCCGCGAGGCACCCGATGGCATTTATATGCTGCTGGTCGTCCGTGGAGCCAGCGGGATCCAGAATTTGGCAGATCTCTCGGGGCGCTCCATGGCCTTGTCGTCCAAGGATGGCGCGATACCATTCTATATGGCGATGAACGAGCTCAAGAAAGCCGGGCTAAACCCTGAGAGGGATCTGGATTCTCTGGTGGGTAAAGACAGTCCCGATGAAGCCCTGGAACTGCTTGACGAGGGGGCGGTGGATGCCGCGCTGGTCTGGTCCACGACACCCTACAATCAGAATATCTTTTCCAGCGAAGGTGCCATTTCAGCGTATTTGCAAAAGAAAAATCGTGGGAGACAGGGCGGTAACAAGCCCGATTTCCTATCCATTTGGCATTCTCCAGCCATTCCTGCAGGCCCACATGTGATCCATAATGAGGTGTCCAAGCAGACACGGGCAGAGCTGATCAATGCGCTTAAAGAGATGAACCAGCGCGATCCTGAAGCCTATGACGCAATTGAGCGGCGCTATGGCGGTGGCTTCAGAAGTGTCAGTTTGAAGGATTACGAACCTCTGATCGAGATCGCAACGAAACGCTAAGGCATCCCTTATGGATGATACTCATGAGGCCGGATAGCCGGCCTCATTGACAGGAGATTTGGCTTGCCTTTCTGGGAGAGAATACGGCGGTGTCCCTGAAGGTCATGTCTCCGACACCCGTACCGACACCGTAGGCTGAGAAAGTCTTGGAGAGGGCGATATAGTCTACCTCTGCGGCGGTCATTATGTAGAAGCTATTGGCCAAGCGCATGCCCTCAGGAAGGGTTGAGGCGTCAATACCTGCCGAGCCATAGCGACAGACAACATGCAGTCTGCCGGTATTGTCTACCTGGACCGCAATCATTCCGATTCTATGCGCTAGATCGTCATAGGGGAACATGATCTTATCTGCGATATCTCCAAATGTTGCCCAATCAGAGGCTGTAATGCTGCTGTCCTGTGTCGCCAGATTGGCAATCGAGGTGGCAATTTTGGAATTCTTACGATTAACCATGACCGCCTTGGTTAGTTCCCAAGTGCCGAGAGCCAGCAGAATCATCAAAGGCAGTAGGATCGTAAACTCGATTGCAGACACGCCCCTTTGATCCTTGCAAAAGCGACTTAGCTGTTTCCGAGCTTTGAGAAGAAGTTTTTTTGACAATGCCTGCATGATGGAGTGTCCGGATATCAAGGAACAAATGGGTGCCCGCTATAAGCTCAAGGTGAGGATGAGAAAGGTTCGTTGCGAAAGACTTCGACAGACGACAAAACAAGTTTTGGTACAGGACCGCTATTCAGGAGAGCAAATAGTCCATTCATCGAATCGAACGGGAGATAGGCTTTAACAATAACGTAATCAAGGCCCGCGCCCGGGTCATAGGTTTCTTGTGAACTACCCTGTTGCTCAACACTTTCCGGGGCTTTGGTATTAAGCTGGGATAGATCCTCGTTGCTGGTGACGTCAATGATCATTTCATTCAGGCAAGTGGCTTCGGGAATGAGTATTTCACTGCAAATGAGTTTCTTGAAGCCATCCTTGGTGAGATTGGTTTCAGTCACCTCTCCTGTTCGTATTTTACGACTGGCCTGCTGTGTGGCGTCTTCAAATACCGTGGCATTCAGATAGATATATCCGATCGCAAGCAGCGCATAGAGAAAGCCAAGAAATGGGGTTGCCAACAGAGCGAATTCAACTGCGGTGGCGCCATCATCATCCTTGATGAATGGCTGACTGGATTCTTGGTCGTCTTCGAGCCCAATCAGTTGCTTGGCAAAGAGGCCTCTTTTAAAGAACTGACTCATCGGAGGTTCCTTTATTCTATGGCGCAAAGCCGCAGAGGTCTGAAACGAATTGAGCAACGGTGCAAAAAGAGTATGTCTTGCTTCAAGAAGAACCCATATATGCTTCGGATTGCGCACAGAAAGATTGCCAGAAAAGCCTTTACGATTGATTGGTAAAACAGGTTAACCGGCTAGAATGTATAGGAGGGGGCTTGGCCTTCATTTCCTACTCAAGATTGGGGGCGGTTTCTTGCCCTGCGGAATTTTGGTCGTGCGATTGAATTGAAGAAGAGAGTTCTGACAATTTCTCTTTTTGGTCTCCGATGCGGAAAACTGGTTCGCAGTTGGGGGTGCAGTGCAAGGTGAAGCGATCTGTCCCTTTATAAACGACGACATTGCTATCCATGGCCGACGTGACGCTAAGAATTTCATCGGCAATTGGTTCGCCAGCCGCATCCAGAACAATCAGATTGGTAGTTCCATATTGCTTGCCAGTAATGATGAGGGTTTGGCTATCCTTGATCGTCGCATCAGCAATGGCTGGATTTCCAATAATGACCATAGAGGCTGCGCGGGAAACGCGCATGACTTTTGCCCGGTCCACTTTCACATCAATCATGGGATAGGATTGGTCTGCCTGCGCGGCTTGGCCCATTGACATCCAAATTGTTGCTAAAATAGCGAGGGACGCTTTGGCAAGTTTCATTTTCTGTCTCCATGAGCAAGCCTGCCTACATGTACTGCAAAGGCAACTCTTATCCTGCCTAAAATGGATAAAAATGGTGAAGGAAGCTTTAAGCTACGTATATTGCAAGGAATGCGGATCTTGATTTTTCTATAAGTGAGTTTTGACTGGATTTACGATGTGGCGAAAATTAAGTAAATACAAGAATTTTAACAGAATTATAGTATTGTTAATTATAATGTTCTGGAAGATATTGAATAGTTAATTATTTTATGTGAATAATTATTGAGTTATTTTTAAAATAAGTTCAGGGTATGTGGTGTTATCTTGTTAACCAAGACTTCCTAATGGATAATTGCAATGTATTTTTACATGGTCAATTAACCGCATAGAAAGACTTATTCGATATTTGTGTTGGTGTCCGAGAAATAAAAGAAAGAACGCATGAAGCGCAGTTTTCCGGACATAGAGCTGTCAAAATGTGGAATATTAGGAGTCCAAAATGAACAAGTTTACTCACTTTCTGAAAGACGAATCTGGCGCAACCGCAATTGAATATGCCCTTCTTGCTGGCCTGATCGGTGTTGGCATCATGGCTGCAGCATCCACTCTTGGTGGCGGTATATCCTCGCTGATGAACAGCATTGCTGGCAAGCTTTCCGGTATTAAGCTGCCTTAATAGTATGACCTTGCAAGCTACGATACAAGGGAAGGCTACCTGCGGGTAGCCTTTTCTTTATGAAATATCAATGAAATACAATGGATTGGTAATAACTCTCTGATAATTTGCGTTCAAGAGGCGCGCGTTGCTTCAAAGAGTGAAGAGGGAAAGATCAAGATAGCCCTCTTTATGAGAGAATGGGGAAGGATGATACGATGATGGACTTTGTTTTCGGCTGGGGGCTTCTTCTCTTTGTTCCTCTTGTATTTGCCTATGCAGCCAGTTCCGATCTTTTCAGTATGCGCATATCCAATCGCCTCGCGCTCATCTTTCTTGCTGCTTTTCCTGTCTTTGCCTATGGCATAGGCATGAGTTGGCAAAATGCCTTCGCGCATCTGGGTGTCGGCGTTATCACTTTCATCGCTGTCTATTTGCTATGGATTTTCAAATGCATAGGTGGTGGTGACGCCAAGTTTGCAGCGGTTGCCGCGATCTGGATGGGCCCGGAACTAACCATCATGTTTTTCGCGCTTACCTCCATCTATGGTTCTATCATGGCCTTTGCTTTCATTCTGATGCGATCCCGTTTCCTGCCGGGGTTCATGGTCAAGATGGAATGGGCTATGCGGCTACATACCGTTAAGCGTATTCCCTACGGGCTTGCTCTCGGCGCTGCTGGGCTACAGCTTTATTCTATGTCTGATTGGATGGATGCTGGTATTCGCCTTGCGATTTCTTGAGCCCTGGCATTAGCTTGCTAGGAAAAATTGCCTACGGATATAGTATGGAACACCGGTCTTCTTCTTGGGAGAGCGGTTTTCTTGCTTGTGCTCTTGGATCAGGAAAATATTGATCCGATCGAGCGTCTTTCAATTCCATTTCTTCGTCCGAATTTTATTGCCAAGCGTATATAATTGCGGTTTTTTGCGAAATTAAGCCCATATTAAGCAAAGACGCTTACTTGTCGTTAACCATAAGTGTTGGACACTGATCGCGGGTGCCGTTGTGCCCAAAACGCGTTTAGTGCCTTAAATGCATGGGAAACGAGGACATGAAAGTAGCGCGCATTGCCGTCATTATTGTCGCTTTGGTCGCCGGACTGTTTGCTTTGCTTCTAGCCAGATCTCTTGGCACCCAGAAGCAAGAAGCCCAGGTGGAGCCTGCAGCTCCAGTCGAGCAAATCGAACTGGCTGAAGTGCTGACCGCTGCGCAAAATGTTTCGCTTGGTACGAATTTTACAGCCAATCTCTTTGCCTGGAGCAAATGGCCACGGGCGAATTTGGGGCCGGGCTATATCGTGCGCAATGAGCGTCCTGAAGCTGATAGCGAGCTGGTTGGTGCTGTTGCGCGCAGCTCCTTCTTGCAGGGGGAACCCATTACCGAGGGCAAGCTGGCCATCGGTGGCAAGGGGATGATGTCTTCAGTTCTACCCAAAGGCTACCGTGCCATTGCAACGCCTATTTCAGCGGCAACGAGTGCTGGCGGCTTCATCCTCCCCAAAGACAGGGTCGATGTGATCCTTACCGAGCAAGGCAAAAAAGGCGCCAACTCTGAAACCATCCTGAACAATGTTCGGGTTCTGGCTATCGACCAGACCACCGAAGAGAAGGACGGGGTCAAGGTTGTGGTCGGGGAAACGGCGACGTTGGAGCTTTTGCCCGCGCAGGTCGAAACGCTCTCGGCAGCGCAGGCTAACGGGGCCATCTCGCTTGTATTACGCTCTCTGGAAGATGCGGAAGATGATACCGAAGTTTCCCAAGCCAACAATGGCACCGTTATCATGGTGCGCTCCGGTATGATGAGCAAGAGGACGGTAAAGAAATGATCAGTTCTTCTTACGGTATGACAATGGTCAGAAACCCAGGACTGTCTGGCAGAAGCCTGACGGTCATGATGCTTATCTGCCTGATGACCCTGTTTTTTCTGGCACCGATCTCCGGAGCTTATGCCGGATCTGAAATACGCCTTCAGGCTGCCAGTGCCAATGGCCGCAATATCGATGTGGGGCTGAACAAGTCCATGGTAATCGAAACGCCGCGCGATGTGCGCGATGTGCTGGTTTCCAGTCCTTCTGTCGCCGACGCTGTCGTGCGAACGCCGCGACGGGTCTATATCCTCGGCATGGCGATCGGACAGGCCAACGTAATTCTGTTTGATGGCGATGGCAATCAGATCGCCAGCTTTGATGTCAATGTCGCTCGCGACAACGCGTCTCTGGCCGCCCTGCTGCGTCGGATGATCCCCTCGTCCAGTATCCGCGTGGATGGTGTTGGGGAGGGCGTGGCGCTTTCCGGTTCAGTGCAACGGCCTGCCGATGCGGAGAAAGCCATGGATCTGGCCGCCACCTATGTGGGCGACCGTAAGAAAGTCAGCAATTATATTTCGGTTGAAGCCCGCGAACAGGTTCAGATCCGCGTCACAGTGGCGGAAGTGGAGCGCAGTATAATCAAGCAGCTCGGCATCCAGATGGGTGGAGCCCTCTCGCGTGGTGTCTTTACGAGTGCTGGACAGATTTCGAACCCCTTCTCGGTTGCATTGCAGAATTTGTCCAAAAGCGCTGTGGGCGTGAGCGTTGGAGGGACGGAAAACTATTTGAGCACGGTCGTTCAGGCCATGGAACGCAACGGATTGATCCGCACCTTGGCAGAACCAAACCTGACCGCCATTTCCGGCGAGAAAGCCGATTTTCTGGCCGGTGGTGAATTCCCCATTCCTGTTGGCCTAGACGATGGCAAGGTCATGGTCGAGTTCAAGCAATATGGTGTGGCATTGTCCTTCCGGCCGATTGTCCTGTCTGAAAATCGTATCAGCCTGCAGATCAAATCCGAGGTTTCGGAGATCTCTTCAGATCAGACTGTCACCGTTGGGGATGCAAAAACACAACTCTCCATTCCTGGTTTGAGAACGCGCCGCTCCTCCACAACACTGGAGTTGCCTTCCGGCGGGACTATGGCGATGGCCGGTTTGCTACGCGATGAAGTGCGCAAGAATATCGACGGCTTCCCCTATCTCAAGGATCTGCCGATACTGGGCGCCTTGTTCCGATCACGTGACTATAAACGCAATCAAACCGAGTTGGTGTTCTTTGTTACGCCATACATCGTACAGCCGGTGGCCAAGTCGAAGCTGGCTTTGCCTACCAAGAATGTTCAGCCATCATCCGATATGAATGATATTTTCCTCGGAGCCCTGACCCGCCGCTATGACATGACGGGCGGGAATGGCCGTCGGGGTGTAAAATATAATGGCCGCTTTGGCTACAGTTATGAGTGAGGGCATGGCAATGTTCAAGAATGATGAGATCACGCCAATGCAACAGACCAGACGGCCGCATATTACACGGGTGCCGCTCTTGCGCGGTGTAGCGATCATCGCTTGCGCTCTGGCTTTGGTCGGGTGTGAATCCAAGCGGGAAATAACGGGTTCTGTTCCTCAGGACTATCGTCTGCGCCACCCGATCACCCTGCAGCAATCGGCTCGCACACTGGATATTCCGGTTGGTGTGCACAGCGAAAAATTGACCCCGTCATCTCAATCTGCTGTTGCCGCTTTTGCGAGAGAGTTCAGGCGGGAGCGCGCGTCAGTCATTCAGGTGATGGTGCCCTCAGGAGCTGTCAACGAAATGAGCGCAGGATTCATGGCAAGGGAAATCAGAATGGATCTGATGCGGCAGGGCGTGAAGTCTTCACAGATCGATATGCTGCCCTATACCGCGACGGATGCGACGGACGCGCCGATCCGTTTGGCCTATCCACGCATAGAAGCCAAGACGCTGCCGTGTGGCACGCATCCTGCAGATTTCGGTCGAAGCATCAACAATATGGAGCATTTTGACTTCGGATGCACCACGCAACAAAATTTCGCCGCCGCCGTTGCCAATCCGCAAGATCTGATCCAGCCCCGCGGGTGGGAACCGCGTGATTCTTCGCTGCGCTCGGCCGTGTCGGAGAAATATCGCACTGGGAAGGAAACCTGGTCCAGCAAGCTGGATAGCGGTTCAAGTTCGGAGATTGGCAAATGAGTGAGCAAACAATTCCAGCCATGGGCTTCGAGAATGATCCGGAGTTGCAGGCATTTCAGCAGGAATTGTCTGGTCCTGGAACCGATGAAGCAACAGACATCCGCCCTTTACCGCGCGTCTCTATATCTGCCTTTTGCGAAACGCCTCAAATTCAGGACACGGTTGAAGCGATCAGCTCAGACCGACGCCTGTCTCGCGTTCATATGAAATCTGTGTCAGGGGGTGTTCAGTCCGCGATCGAGTTCTTTTCCGATACGCCGACCCCGAACCTCATTTTGCTGGAGGCAAACCAGAGCTACGAGACGCTCATATCGGATCTGGACCGCTTGGCCGAGGTTTGTGATGTTGGGACCAAGGTTGCCCTGATTGGCCATATCAACGATGTGCAAATGTATAGGGATCTGGTGCGTCGCGGCGTGTCCGAATATATCGTTGCGCCAGTAGGTCAGATTGAACTCATTCAGGCCTTGAGTGATCTGTTTGTGAACCCTGATGCGGAGCCGCTGGGCAAAACGGTCGCCTTCATGGGGGCCAAGGGCGGGGTTGGCTCCTCGACCATTGCGCATAATATCGGATGGTCGATCACCACCAGCAATCAGCAGGATGTGATTATCTCCGATTTCGATGTTGCTTTCGGCACAGCCGGGCTTGATTTCAACGAAGATCCGCCGCAATCCATCGCAGATGCGATCAAGGCCGGCGAGCGTCTGGACGATCAATATCTGGAGCGCCTTCTTACCCGCTGCAGTGATCGGCTCCATTTGCTTACCGCCCCTGCCGTGCTCGACAATACATGCGATTACGAGGCAGAACTCTTCGTTCAGATGGTGGAGCTATTGCAGAATAGCGCACCCTATACGGTGCTTGATCTGCCCCATATCTGGACTGACTGGAGCAAGGCCTTGCTCATGGGGGCAGACGAGATTGTCATCACGGCGGTTCCCGATCTTGCCAACTTGCGCAATGTCAAGAATCTGTTCGATCTGATCGGTCAGGAACGGCGTGGAGAACGGCCACCGCACCTGATCATCAACCAGACCGGTATGCAGAAAAGGCCTGAGATCAAACCCAAGGATTTCGCCGCGGCTCTTGAGCGCGAGGACTATATCGAAATTCCCTTTGAGCCGTCAGTCTTCGGGTTGGCAGCCAACAATGGCCAGATGATCAGCGAACTGGGATCTGGTGGCAAACTGGTGGAATTGTTCGACAAATTGGCCTCCGATATTACGGGGCGGTCGGAAGCCCCCAAGACAAGCAAGTCCCTTTTTGCGCCACTTTTGCAAAAACTGAAAAAGTCCAAATAGTATCTAGTTAGTCTGGTTAGTAAAAGATGTTCGGAAAACGTGGAACAGAAAGCGTCAAAGTCACGGCGCCAGTGAGCAAGCCAAAGGCGGTTGCCTCAAAGCCTGTGCCTTCCAAATCTTATGCCAAGAAGGAAGAGGAAAGCTATAAGCATGCTGTCGAGGTGAATTATCAGCCTATTGACGATGGCGCTGACTCTGGCCGTTCCGAACAATATTTCGATATCAAGACCTCGGTTTTCGGCGCTCTGATTGATACGATTGATCTGGCGCAGATGGCGCGACTGGATGCGGATTCCGCGCGCGAGGAAATCCGGGATATCGTTTCCGAGATTATTGCGCTCAAGAATATCGTCCTCTCGATCGCCGAGCAGGAAGATCTGCTGGATGATATTTGCAATGATGTGTTGGGCTATGGCCCGCTGGAGCCGCTTCTGGCACGCGACGACATCGCCGATATCATGGTCAATGGAGCCGAAAAGACCTATATCGAAACACAGGGCAAAGTCTATCTCACCAATGTGCGCTTCCGCGATAATGGCCAGTTGATGAATATTTGCCAGCGCATCGTGTCTCAGGTTGGCCGCCGAGTGGATGAATCCAGCCCGATCTGTGATGCGCGTCTGCCTGATGGCTCTCGTGTGAACGTGATCGCGCCGCCACTTGCCATCGATGGCCCAACGCTGACCATTCGTAAATTCAAGAAAGACAAGTTGACGCTGGATCAATTGGTGCGCTTTGGCACCATTTCTCCAGAAGGTGCCCAGATCCTCAAGATCATCGGGCGGGTTCGATGCAATGTGGTGATTTCTGGTGGTACGGGCTCGGGTAAGACCACTCTGCTCAATTGCCTGACCAACTTCATTGAAAATGACGAACGCATCGTTACCTGCGAAGATGCTGCCGAGCTTCAGTTGCAGCAGCCTCATGTCGTACGCCTTGAAACCCGACCGCCCAACCTTGAAGGCGAGGGGCAGATCACCATGACCGATCTGGTCAGGAACTGTCTGCGTATGCGCCCCGAGCGTATCATCGTGGGCGAGGTGCGTGGCTTTGAGGCATTTGACTTGTTGCAGGCCATGAACACCGGCCATGACGGTTCCATGGGGACGTTGCACGCCAACTCTCCAAGGGAAGCGCTTTCCCGTCTCGAAGCCATGATCACAATGGGGGGCTACAATCTGCCCACCAAGACGATCCGCGAGATGATTGTGGGATCCATAGACGTCATTGTTCAGGCCTCGCGCCTGCGCGACGGGTCTCGTCGCATCACCCATATTACGGAAGTAACCGGCATGGAGGGTGACGTCATCACCACCCAGGATCTGTTCGTCTATGAAATGACCGGAGAAGATGCGGCAGGCAAGATCACTGGCGTTCATCGGTCTACCGGCATTGGCCGACCGGCCTTTTGGGATCGCGCGCGCTATTATAATGAAGAAACCGCCTTGGCGGCAGCGCTTGATGCATCCAACATCGAACCTGGCGGCTACGCCTGATCGGGAGGGGTCATGGACTTTATCAATAGTGATTTGATCTTTGCCGTTGCGCTGGTTCTTCTGGTCGTCTTTGCCGTCCTGGGTATCGCTTGGGGCCTGTTCTATCCACGCCTTTCCAAGAATTATAGTCGGGATCAGCGTATACAGGCCGTATCGATGAGCCGCATACAGATGGCCGACAAACGCTTGAAATCTGCCAGTGTAGACCGGCGTAAGGATATCGAGGCCAATCTCAAGCAGATGGAAGACCTGCAAAAGAAAGGTAAGGAAAGGAAACAATCCCTCAAAGCACGGCTAAGACAAGCAGGCTTGAGCATTACGCCCAAGCAATTCTGGCTTTATAGTGCCGTGAGTGGACTGGCGTTCTTTCTCATTGCCTTGGTGAGTAATACATCCATGATCATCTCGGCGGGCATCGGCATCATTGGATTTCTGGGCGTGCCCCATTTCTGGTTGGCGCGCAAGCGCAAAAATCGCATGAAGAAATTCATCGCGGAATTTCCTAATGCAGTTGACGTAATTGTCCGCGGTATCAAGACCGGCCTTCCTCTAACCGATTGTCTAGTCATCGCAGCAACCGAGACCGCAGAACCTGTCCGCAGTGAATTCAAGCGTCTGGTCGATGAACAGGCGATGGGCTTGCCGTTGACCAAAGTTGTGCCACGCCTGCATCAGCGCGTTCCTCTGCCGGAAACCAACTTCTTTGCCATCGTGATTACCATTCAGGTTCAGGCCGGTGGTTCCTTGTCCGAGGCCTTGGGCAATCTGTCGCGTGTTTTGCGATCCCGTGCCCAGATGAAGGAAAAAGTGGCAGCCCTCTCTACTGAGGCCAAAGCATCCGCGGCAATCATCGGAGCTATGCCTTTCATCATTGGTTTCTTGACCTACCTTTCCCAGAAAGACCTTATAATGCTCCTGTTTCAGGAAACATTGGGACAAATGCTTCTTGGTGGCGCATTGGTCTGGATGGGAATTGGGGTTATGGTCATGAAGACAATGATCAATTTCGATATTTAACACCTTGTGTGGTCACTGGCCGGTCTTTGAATAACGCGATGCAAGAGTAGGGAAATCAAAAATGGCGGGCTTTGAAATTCAGGATCTGTTTGCACTGGTGACGGCCATTGCCGTGATAGCCTCGATTTTTGCGGTGGCCATGCCTTTCCTTGAGAAGGACCGTCTTGGCGAGAGGATGCATGAAGTCGCAAGCGAAAGAGAGCGGATTCGCAAGCGTGAACGGGCCCTATTGAAGGGCGGCGGCAAGGAAGGGCGTATTTCTCTGCGTCAGGAGCCCAAGGAGTTGATCGTTAATATCGTGGATCGCTTCAAGATGCGCGACGCTTTTTCCGATAAAGAAACCCGCACGAAGCTTAAGCAGGCTGGCTTTCGTCTTGAAAAGCACGTCATGACTTTTACCTTCGCCCGTATCATCGGGCCTTTTGCCGGTTTGCTGATTTCGCTATTCTACGTCTTCATCATGCTAAAGCCAGATTATCCGCCGATGGTGAATCTGCTTATCTGCTTGTTGTTTGCCTACGCCTGCTATTATGCACCGTTGCTCTATTTGCAAAATCTGAGAAACAAACGGCAGGCCTCCATCACGCGGGCTTGGCCGGACGCTCTGGATCTGCTGTTGATCTGTGTCGAATCCGGCATGACCGCAGAAATGGGGTTCCAGAAGGTCGCATCCGAAATTGGCACAGCCAGCGTTGAACTGGCCGAGGAATTGACCATCCTGACCGCAGAGCTGTCCTATTTGCAAGATCGGCGCATAGCCTATGAGAATATATCGGAGCGTACCGGGCTCGAAGGGGTGCGCGGTGTCATGACTTCTCTCATTCAGGCTGAGCGCTATGGTACGCCTCTGGGGGACGCCATTCGCGTAATGGCAGAAGAAAATCGTGCCGCTCGCTTGACTGCCGCCGAGAAAAAAGCCTCAGCCCTGCCACCAAAGCTGACCGTGCCTATGATCCTGTTCTTCCTGCCAGCGATTTTCATCGTGGTTTTGGGACCAGTTGCCGTTCAATATTTCACGACCCATTGACCGTGATCCTCTTTTCCCGTGGCTGAAGCTGCTGGAGATGGTGAGCTAAAATAGAGTAGGCAAAAGCCATGTATCAAAAAAGGGCCACAGTGGCCCTTTGTCATGTGTGAGTGGGTACGCTTGTGGCTGTTTTAACAGACGCCTGCTAATCACCCTTGCTTTTTGATTTTGTCCCAATTGTTGCGCTGGCTGAGCATCTCTTTCAGATAAGCCATATTTTCAGCGGCTTGCTGTGGGGAAAGCTCATTGCTTGCGATGGCCTCTGCCTCACGAAACTTGCCCTGAAGCCCCAGTGCCAGCGCCAGATTTTGCCTTACGCGGCTGTCTGCCTTGGGATTTTTCGCAGCCTGTCTTAGGTAGCTTTCCGCTGATACAAGATCGCCTTCCAACAGGTAGGACAGGCCATAATTGCTCAAGACACTCGGAGCGTCAGGTGCTTGCAGCAAGGCTTTGTCGTAGTGGCTACGGGCTTTCTGGAAATTGCCTGTCTGATCGTAAATAGCGCCCATGGCGCTGTCCAGCCGCCAATCAGGTGTGGTCGGTGTCTGAGCTGTTTCAAGTACGCGCAGAGCTTGTTGGAAGCGACCAACGGTGGCCAGTGCCTTGCCATAGGCAGCCAGAACGACCCTGTCTTTGGGGTGCTCTGTCGCCAGCTTTTCCAACACGGCCAACGCCTGATCATGACGACCGAGTAGGCGCAGAGACTGGCCATAATTGAGGGCGGTTTTGGTGTCCTGGCTGTTGTTGCGATACCGCTTTTCCCAATAGGTCACAGAGGCTCTCAGAGCTTCTTCCGTGGCATAGCTGGTGCCCTGATGGGTCGACGACGAAGTGCTTTTCTTGTTCGAAGAACACCCGGCAACGGCAAGAACCAGAGCAATGGACCCTGCGAGCATAATCTTGCGCATGGTATGAGATGGCTTGGCATTCAATTGGGCATTCATGGAGCAAACCTCTGAAATCGGCACTGCAGGCGAAAACCGGGAAAGCGCACCGACTTGGGTGCGGGATCGCATATGCTCCAGAAATAAAGTATTAACCCTAATGCTTGGTTAATTCTCGCAAATTGCATGCATTTGGCCAAGTGGGCTCCCGGCATTTTGCTATGATCTGGACAGCAAGCCGGAGCAGGTGCGCGCCATGTCACTGCATTTGTGAATTTTGCCAGATGCATTGGGTTTGATCATCATTGGCGGATTGATTCTGAACGCTTGAAAGCCCATGTTGATAGCAAGCAACGATAAATGAGAAAGAATGACAATGCCGATTAAACCTGATTCCTGTCCTGTTTATTTTATCAATAGTGATTCCGATATGCTGGTGCCCAAGGCGTTGTCCGCTCAGGCGACCCAATGGATCGAAGCGACAGGCTTTGCCGCCAAGGAAGGCGAGGTTTGTTTGTTGCCGGGTCCTTCTGGCTCTTGCGAAGCGGTGCTGTTTGGCCTTGGTAAGAAGGAAAGCAAAACGGCGTCTCCCTTGCTGCCCGGTCTGTTGCCTGTAAAGTTGCCTGCTGGGCGCTACCATTTTGTTGAGGATGACCGGTTTGTGGAAGATCCGCAGGTGCTGTTTCTGGCAACCCTGGCTTGGCATCTGGGCTGCTACCGTTTTGATCGCTACAAGGAAAATGCCAAGGAAATGCCTCAGCTTGATTGGCCCGATGGTGTGGATCGCGATGAAGTCCTGCGCCAGGCCAAAGGATGCAATCTGGCGCGCGACCTGATCAACGTTCCTGCCAACGATATGGGGCCGGATGAGCTTGAAGCTGTGACGCGTGGTCTGGTCGACACCCACGGTGCCCAGCTTGAAGTGACCACTGGCGACGAATTGCTTGAAAAGAACTTCCCGATGATCCATGCGGTTGGACGTGCGTCCACGCGTGCGCCCCGTCTGCTTGATTTCATTTGGGGCAAGGAGAGCGACCCGAAAGTAACTCTTGTGGGCAAGGGAGTGTGTTTTGATACCGGCGGTCTCAATATCAAGCCCGGGAGCTCCATGGCACTGATGAAAAAGGATATGGGGGGCGCTGCGAATGTTCTGGGGCTGGCCTCCATGATCATGTCTGCAAAGCTACCCGTACGATTGCGCGTTCTGATCCCCGCCGTGGAGAATTCCATTGCTGGCGATGCCTTTAGGCCTGGAGACATTTTGCGGAGCCATAAGGGACTGACCGTCGAGATCGGCAACACCGATGCAGAAGGTCGTCTCATTTTGGCTGATGCCCTGTCGCTGGCAGATGATGAAGAGCCCGAAATGCTGATTGATATGGCCACCTTGACCGGCGCAGCGCGTGTGGCGCTGGGCCCGGACCTGCCGCCATTCTATAGCGATGATCTCGAATTGGTCCACGCCATTTCCAGCGAAAGCCACCGGCAGTGGGATCCGCTCTGGAACATGCCGCTCTGGAATGCCTATGATGCCAAGCTTTCATCCGAAATTGCTGATGTGAACCACATTTCCTCGGATGGCTTTGCCGGCTCGATCACGGCCGCTCTGTTCCTGCGTCGCTTTGTTTCCAAATCCACCAGCTGGGTGCATTTCGACATTTTCGGCTGGGCGCCAGCAGCTCAGGCTGCACGCCCCAAAGGCGGTGAAGCACAGGGTATCCGAACGCTTTATAATCTCATCCGTGATCGCTATGATGTGAGTTGGTCATAATCGATTATTACAATTTTTGATTGGTTTCCTCGGGGACTGAGCCAATGGCTCGGTTCCCGAAACTTGCTCACAGGCCGTGAATCTGCATTAATCACTTTGGGGCACGATTAAAAAACCGGAATTGACTTGGATTTCGGAATGGGGATTGGCTATGGCGCCCGGGGATTTTGTGGATTGATGTCTATGGATATTTGCGCTGGCCAAGCGTTGAAATTATGGCATGACGTAACCCATGATATGGTGCTCGAAGACGAAAGCGACCTCTCTGCGCGGCAGTTGATGGTGCTTCTGACAGTCTATCTGGAAACGCCACCACACACGGTGCGTGGCCTCGCCGCCAAGCTCGGGGTCACCAAACCTGCCATCACCCGCGCGCTGGATACAATGGGGCGATATGGCCTGCTGACGCGGCGTCGTGATGACAAGGACAAACGCAATGTAGTCATTCTGCGTACTGTAAAGGGCGCACTCTATGTCGACAAACTCAGCCACAAGATTGTTCACAAAGCCCAGCATATCAGTTACTAGACTGAAGCGACCAAGACTTGCGGCCAAACCCACGCCACTGCATGACCAGACAGCTCCCTTTGCGGAGCCACAATGAGTAAAGAAGTTCCATGTTGAATTCATCTCTGAATGCCTTTCGCCCGGATCTCGCCGACAGACGCCTTGAAGGACAGGTGGAAGCCGAACGCTTTGTGGATCCTGTCATCAAGAGGGTGCAGGTGCCCGTCGCACCGGTCAAATCCGGTTCGGACGGACGCAGTGGTCTTGATACCCAAGCCATGCTGGGTGAAGTGGTCAAAGTCTTCGAAGAAGCCACCAATGGCTGGAGCTGGGTGCAGCTGGATGGTGACGGTTATGTGGGCTACATGCCTTCCAACGCGCTGTGGCCGTTTGGCGGTCCGCTCAATGATGAATTCATCGCCGGAACGCCGACACACAAGGTGAGTGCTGTGCGCACCTTTGTCTATCCGGGGCCGGATCTCAAATATCCTGCCGCAGTGTTTCTCTCCATGGGAGCAGGGCTGATCCTTGGCGAGGAGCAGGAGGTGCGTGGCACCCGCTATCGCAAGCTGCTCAATATGCCCACACCCAATGGCGAAGCCGGTTGGGTCGTCGCCCAGCATGTGTGCGAAGTTGATAGCAAGGCTGAGGATTTCGTGTCTGTTGCTCAAAGCCTTATTGGCACGCCTTATCTCTGGGGGGGCAAAAGCTCCCTTGGCATCGATTGCTCGGGGCTTGTTCAACTTGCCTGTGAAATGGCGGGCATCGAGATGCTCCGTGATGCTTCCATGCAGGAAAAGGAAGCCGGCGAGGCGTTGGATATCTCCGCAGGCCTGCCTGAGCTGGTGCGCGGCGATCTTGTCTTCTGGCCCGGACATGTCGGCATCATGACGGGGCCGGACACTCTGCTGCATGCAAACGGCTATCACATGGCCGTGGCGGAAGAGCCACTCGCCGGAGCGATCGAGCGCATAGCCCAAAATGAATATGGCAAGCTCAGAACGATCCGGCGGCTGACAAAATAGGGTTGGGCGGGTTAGTAGCCCGCATTCCGATCAACGATACCGACCATCGGCTCACCTGCTTCGTTGCGTTTGATCTGCTCGACGATGCATTTGGTCGTTGCATATGGTGCGCTGACGGCGGCGATATGCGGCGTGATGATGACGTTGGGGAGCTCCCAGAGTGGACTGTCTGCGGGCAGGGGTTCCTGCTCGAACACATCCAGCGACGCACCAGCCAAAACGCCCTGATTGATCGCAGTGGCGATGTCAGTTTCCACCTGAAGTTTGCCGCGACCGGCATTGATGATCACCCCGCCGCCAAGAGGGCCATCCTTGGCCAGCTTCTTGAACAAATCGAGATTGAGGATGCCCTCGGTTTCAGGTGTATGCGGCAGCAGGCAGACCAGAATGTCGGTCTTGCCCAGCATGGCCTCAAGGCCGTCTGCGCCATGATAGGTATCAAGGCCCTCAATCTCTTTGGCGGAACGGCTCCAGCCAGATACGCGATAGCCCAGATTTTGCAGTTTGCGCGCAGCCGCAAGCCCCAGGACGCCGATTCCGAGCATGCCAACCCGGAAGTCTTCTGCGGCCGCATCCGGTCTCTGGACCCAATCCTTGCTGGCCTGCTGGTCAAGCCTTCGCAAGCAATGGCGGTGATGCATCAGCACATTCAGAACCACATATTCGCACATGCGAGCGGTGAGATCATCGCCAATGACGCGCACGATGGGCACGTCTGGCAGGTTTGGTTCTTGCGTCAGGAACTCGACGCCAGCCCCCAGAGAAAAGACGGCTTTCAGGTTCGGCAGGTCATTGAGAAAGGCCGTGTCGCCCTTCCAGGCGAGGGCATAGTCGATTTCTTCGCGATTACCAAGATTGTCAGACAGGCAGACTTCTGCTTCTGGCAGCAGTTTATTCAGATTCTCGATCCAGGTGGGAATCTCCCAGCCTTTCGCGGTTAGTGCAATTTTCATCGGTCTTTTTCCAGTTGTGATTTTGCTCGAACGGCAGACTTGGAAGGATAAATCTAGGTAGCAGACTCTCTGTTGACTTGCAAAGGAAGACTGTTGCTGTTGGTCCTAACGGCAGATGCGGATTTCGCTCGCTGAAGGCTTTAGAGCGCATTTACCATGTTTAAATCAGGCGATCAGAATTAAGGTTGTTTAAAGCTCGATGGTGCAACTTCAGTTTGATTTTTACTCAAATGATCTTTTGCCATGTTTTTTCGTCATTTCTCCAATGTGCTTCTCATTCCCTTCGCCCTTTTTGGCCTTATTGCCTTTGGGCTCGCGAATATCAACGGAGCATCGCAAAAAAAAATGGATGCAGAAGCTGAAGGCGTTTATCTTAGTCGGCAGCAAATGACTGAGGAACTGGATGAAGCCTACGCTCTTCTCAATCGTTATCATCCTTACGCCCATCTCTACCGCTCACGGCAAGAGCTTGATCGGATTTTTGCAGCGATCAAGGCCGACATTCGCAAAGACAATGATCTGGCCGCAGCTTTCATGCTGCATACGCGCCTGATGGCGTCTGTGTGCGATTATCACACGGGGGTCTTCATGGGGCAGGACAGGCTGACTCGGCCATTTGAGCTTTATCGCGCCAAATTGTTCAAGTCCAAACCGTTGGAGATTCGTGATGGAAAGCTGACAGCAGAGATTGATCATCACATGTGGCAGGTTTCTAAGATTAACGGGATACAAGAAGAGAGAGTGCGTACCATGTTGTTGAGCGTGTGGCCCAAGGATGGGTGCGCACCACCTGACACGTTGAATACAGAGCAAGCTTCGCTTTTCTATGAGTTTGTTCTGCAGGGCTTGTGGGGCAAAAAAAGCAAGATGATCTACAGCTACACCATTCCCAATAACGCAGGCAGGATCAAGGGAAAGCTGGATTTCGAGGCAAAACGAAAAAGGCAAACGCGAAAGAACAAATATGTGTCCCAGATTCGATTGTTGCGCCAATCTGGTTTTGAAAGGCCGCAAAGAAAATCGGAGCGGGGACTATCTGTTGCACAGCCCTACTACTTCTTTTCCAAGCAAAAAGCCTCTGTCTATCTGCACCTTTCTGAGTTCAAGAGATACAGGATTGTAGAAAACGACTATAAAGCGCTCTTCAGCAATATCCGTGCTCTCAAGCCAAAGACACTGGTGTTGGATTTAAGAGACAGTGGTGGTGGCAATCCTCGTACTGAAGAGCTTCTAGCGGCGTTGCTTGGCGTTGATACCGCCAAATTTGATCTCCGGTATATGTATCGCCATGGCGCTTTTCATCTACCTGAAAACTATGATGCCGATGAGATGCTGGGAAATTTGACTTTCACCCAAAGAGTGAATGCGGCGCAAAAGGAGCCAAGGGTTGGCGACAATCACATGGTTTTGCCAAATCCGGAAACCTTTGATGTGCCTGGCCTTGAAAGTAAGCTTTATGTGCTGATCGGGCAACGCACAGCCTCAGCTGCAGGCATTTTGGCTGCACAACTCAGGCACTATCGCGGAGCAACCCTTTTAGGTATGCCGACCACCGTGCGCGCCAATCGCATGTGCACCAGTGCAAGGGGCAAGTTTACAATGCCCTATAGCAAACTGAAACTGATGATCCCGATGGTATGCCTTGAGAACAGGGATTTGCCTGATGGCCGGGTTGAACCGGACATCCTGATCGATGGCTATCCGGCCAGTCTCGTCGATCGAGAGATGAAGGCTTTGGAATTTGTGCTCGGTGAGCTTTAGACCCCGCCTGTTTAGCCTCGTTAGTCTGCCACAACACCTTCCGGCGCTGTTTCCATGCGCAGGGCGGCAGCCATCAGGGCTTTGGTATAGTCGGTCTCGGGTGCGTCGAATATCCGCTCGACCGTGCCTTCCTCGACCACCTTGCCGTTGCGCATGACAATCACGCGGTTGGACAGAGCCCTCACAACCTTCAGGTCATGGCTGATGAACAGATAGGTGAGGTTATGCTTGGCCTGTAGATCGCGCAACAGATCGACCACCTGAGCCTGGACGCTCATATCCAGAGCGCTGGTCGGCTCGTCCAGCATGACGAATTTTGGCTCCAGCACCATGGCGCGCGCGATGGAAATACGCTGGCGTTGTCCGCCGGAAAATTCGTGCGGATAGCGATGACGTGTTTCCGGATCGATGCCCACTTCCTTCAGAACGGCGACAACCTTGGCGTCGCGCTCTTTCTCGTTGAGTTGCGGCGCATGGATCGCAAGCCCCTCGTCAACAATCTGGGCGATGGACATGCGCGGCGAAAGAGAGCCGAACGGATCCTGAAAGACGATTTGCAAGTCGCCACGTTTGTCCCGCATGGCCTTGCTGTTGAGACCATCAAGAGAGTTGCCCTGGAACACGATCGGGCCTTCCGATGAAATCATGCGCAACAGGGCGAGCCCCAGCGTGGTCTTGCCCGAGCCGGATTCGCCCACAATGCCCAAAGTCTCGCCGGATCGAATGGCAAGGGAGATGCCATCCACCGCCTTGATATAGCCATCGGTCTTGCGCAGGAAGCCACGCTTGATCGGGAACCATACCTTGAGATCATCGGTTTGTAGTACGATAGGGGCATCATCGGCCACCGGGAGCGCCCGACCACTTGGCTCGGAATTGAGCAGATGCTTGGTATAGGCATGAGATGGGTTGGCGAAGATCTGTTCGGTCGGGCCGTGCTCGACAATCCGTCCCTTGGTCATGACGCAGACCTTGTCTGCCAGCTTTTCAACGATGCCCAGATCATGGGTGATGAAGAGCAGCGCCATGCCATGGGTCTTCTGTAGCGTGCGCAAAAGCTCGAGGATCTGGGCTTGCACCGTGACGTCGAGCGCCGTGGTGGGCTCATCTGCGATGAGCAATTCGGGCTCATTGGCGAGCGCCATGGCGATCATCACGCGCTGGCGCTGGCCACCTGAAAGCTGATGGGGGTAGCTCTTGAGTCGCTTTTCCGGCTCGCGAATGCCCACATCATTGAGCAGTTCCAGCACACGCGCATGCGCCTGTTTCTCGCCCATGCCATGATGGATAGAGAGCACTTCGCCGATCTGCTTTTCTACCGTGTGGAGCGGATTCAGCGAGCTCATGGGCTCCTGAAAAATCATTGAGATGCGGTTGCCCCGCACCGAGCGCAGGGTCTTGTCTGGCGCATGGAGCAGGTCTTTGCCATCGAACAAAACCTCACCAGAGGGGTGAGAGGCTGACGGGTATGGCAACAGCTTGAGGATCGACAGCGCTGAAACAGACTTGCCCGAACCGGACTCGCCCACCAGCGCCATGGTCTCACCTTTCTCCAGATCAAAGGAAATGCGGTCCACGGCCAACTGTTCTTCGCCATCCTGCATGAAGGCGACAGACAGATCCTTGACGGAAAGAAGCGGTGAAGAAGAATGGGGCTTGGTCATGGGCTTCCCTCCTTAATGAAATGTCTTGCGCGGATCGAAGGCATCGCGCACCGCTTCGCCGATGAAAATCAACAGACTCAGCATAATGGAAATGGATAGGAAGCCGGTGATCCCGAGCCACGGGGCTTCGATATTCTTTTTGCCCTGCGCCAGCAATTCACCAAGGGAGGGAGAGCCGGGCGGCAGGCCGAAGCCAAGGAAATCCAGCGATGTCAGCGTCGTGATGGACCCATTGAGAATAAAGGGCATGAAGGTCAGCGTCGCCACCATGGCGTTGGGCAACAGATGCCTGAGCATGATCGTTCGGTTGGACACGCCCAACGCCCGCGCCGCTGAAACATATTCGAAATTGCGCGCACGCAGGAATTCGGCCCGCACCACGCCGACAAGCGCAACCCAACTGAAGAGCAACAGGATGGAGAGCAGGATCCAGAAGCTTGGCGTGATGATGGCCGCGATAATGAGCAGCAGATAGAGCTGTGGCACCGAGGTCCAGATTTCGATGAAGCGTTGGAAGATGAGGTCCGTGAGGCCGCCAAAATAGCCCTGCACAGCGCCCGCCGTCACCCCGATGATCGAGGAGAAGAAAGTCAGCGTCAGCCCGAACAGCACCGATATGCGGAAGCCATAGATGAGGCGCGCCAACACGTCACGTCCCTGATCGTCGGTGCCGATCCAGTTCCAGTTGCCAATGGTGCAGTTGCGATCATTGACGCCCTTGTCAAAGGGGGCGCAGCGCACCTCTTTATCAAGCATCCAGCTTGGCGGGGCAGGGGCTGGCACGGGCAGATCCATATTGACGGTCTTGTAGCTGTAGCGGATTGGAGCCCACAATATCCAGCCGTTTGCGTCAATCTCGTCTTGAATGAACGGATCACGATAGTCGGTTACCGGCAAGAAACCGCCAAATTTGGTTTCCGGATAATCCGTCATCAGAGGCGAGAGGATTTCGCCCTTGTAGGAGACGAGCAGCGGCTTGTCGTTGGCAATCAATTCGGCAAACAGCGTGAGAAAAAACAGGATGAGAAACAGCCATAGCGAAATATAGCCACGTCTGTTGGCCTTGAAATTCTTGAGGCGCCTCTTGTTGATTGGCGAAAGGCGCTCATGGAAACTGGGCTTGGATGGTTTTGTCATGTCTTTGTTGCTCATCCCTATACCTCCCGACTCTCGAAATCGATCCGTGGATCGATGAGCATATAGGTGATATCGGACACAAGACTGATGAGCAGGCCCATCAGAGAGAAAATATAAAGCGTGGCAAAGACAACGGCATAATCGCGGTTGATCACGCTCTCAAAGGATAAAAGCCCCAGTCCATCAAGAGAAAAGATCGTCTCGATCAGCAACGAGCCGCCAAAGAAGGAGCCAATGAAGGCGCCGGGGAAACCGGCAATGATGATGAGCATGGCATTGCGGAACACATGGCCATACAGCACCTGACGCTCGGTGAGCCCCTTGGCCCGCGCGGTGACGACATATTGCTTGCGGATTTCATCAAGAAAAGAGTTCTTGGTTAGAAGCGTTGTGGTGGCAAAGGCGGAAAGGGCCATGGCCGTAAGCGGCAAGGCCAGATGCCAGAAATAGTCGAGGATCTTTTGCCACCAGCTCAGATCTGCGAAATTGTCGGAGACCAGTCCGCGCAGGGGGAACAGGTCGAAGAAAGAGCCGCCAGCAAACAGCACGATCAGCAGAACGGCAAACAGGAAGCCCGGAATGGCATAGCCCACGATGACGACCGCGCTGGTCCATACATCGAACTTGGAGCCATCGGTAACCGCCTTGCGAATACCCAGCGGAATGGAGATCATGTAGGAGATCAGCGTCATCCAGAGGCCGAGCGAAATGGAAACCGGCATCTTTTCCTTGACCAGCTGCAATACGCTGATGTCGCGGAAATAGCTGGTGCCGAAATCGAAGGTAGCGTAGCTGCCTATCATGTCGAGGAAACGTTCCAGAGGGGGCTTGTCAAAGCCGAATTGCTTTTCAAGATCCTTGATGAAGTCCGGGTCCAGCCCCTGTGCGCCGCGATATTTGGAGGTAATATCCTCACCGCCGCCACCACCAGCTCCTGTTCCGGCAAAATCGCTGCCGCTGCCCGAAATGCGGGCTGTCGCGGACACGTCGGTGCCGGTGATCTGAGCAATAACGCGTTCAACCGGCCCGCCGGGGGCAAACTGGATAACCGCGAAATTGATTGCCATGATCCCGACCAATGTCGGAATGATCAAGAGGAGACGTCGCAGAATATAAGCGCCCAAAAAGTCTCTCCATCCTCTGGTCCGGCTTTCTGTCTCGTTGCAGGCCGGTTTTGTTTGGTCTCTATCGGGCTTCTACCCGTTGAGGCTCTGCCTTATTGAGGGGGCCGGGTGCGTTGTCGCGCGCCCATCTGAGCCATAACCCTTTGGTAACCATAAATCAGAATTTGGTTACCGAATTGCTCAAAAGACGAAAGAGAGAGCCTCCTGTCCACCATTCCATCCTGTTTGAGCGGTCTTTGGCCCATGCCTGGGCCTTGATGGTGCTTCCGCAAGGAAAAGGCACCGTTCCAAGGGCCCTTTGTCATCAAAAGGCCCATGGAAGAATGGTCGTCTATTGTGTCGCTTCGCTGGACCACCAGATGTTGGGGAAGCCTGTCGTCATCATCGGCAGGGGATCGGGATGCTCGAACTTGCTCCAATAAGCAATGCGCGTTGCGGGCATGGTCCAACCGGGAACGATATAATGGTTGGATAGAAGAACCCGGTCCATTGCTTTGACAGCAGCAACGAGGCCTTTGCGATCCTTCGCATAGACGATCTTGTCAATCAGAGCGTCCACAGCCGGGTTTTTGATGCCCGCATAGTTGGCCGAGCCATCCCGGTCTGCCGAAGCGGATCCAAAAAATTCGCGCTGTTCATTGCCCGGAGACAGGCTCTGCCCCCAGCCAAGATAGATCATGTCATAATCGCGGTTGCGTACGCGGTTGACATATTGGGCGCTGTCCACCACACGCGGGATCAGCTTGATGCCAACGCGCTCCAGCGATGCCTGCAGGCGCAGGGCTACGCGCTCGAAGGCGCCGCCATTGAGTAGATATTCGATCTCGAAGGCTTTGCCCTTTGCGTTGCGCATGACGATTCTCGTCGGGTCACTGGCGAGGCCCACAGCCACCATGATCTTGTGCAGGAAACCATCGTCGCGCTTATCCTCGTCTACTTCGGTGCGAGGTTCCCAGCCGGCTTCCTTGAAGAGAGCCAGAGCCTTCTTGAGATTATCGCGCAGGTCTTCGCGGCTTTCCACTTTGGGGTTGGTGTAAGGCTCAAAGGCCGAGGCCGGGATCTGGTCGCGCAGGGGCTCCAGAAGATCAAGCACCGCCCCCTTGGCCTTGCCTGAAGAAGCCAGTTTGGAGCCGAAGAAATAGCTATTGATGCGGCTATACTGATCATAGAAAAGCGTGCGGTTCATTTCCTCGAAATTGAACACGTAATTGAGTGCTTCACGAACCTTCGGGTCTTGGAATTTCTCGCGCCGCAGGTTCGGAATGAAGCCCACCATGACGCCAGAGGATTCATCTGGAATCACAGCCTTGATGACTTTGCCCTCTTTTACCGCATCAAAATCATAGCCCGTTGCCCATGTCTTGGCCGTGGTTTCAACCCGGAAGTCATAAGCTCCCGTCTTGAAAGCTTCAAAAAGGACTGTTGTGTCACGGAAATACTCAAAGCGGACAATATCGAAATTGTTGGTTCCGATGCGGACATTCAGATCTTTGCCCCAATAGTCGGGAACCCTTTCATACTCCACATATTTGCCTGGCGAAAAGCTTTTGATGCGATAAGGAGCGGAGCCCATGATCGGCTCGAGTGTGCCGTGGGAAATATCCCGCTGCTTGCCATTCGCATCCTTGCCGGTCCACCAGTGCTTCGGCATGACCTTGAGTTCACCCACAATATGCGGCAGCTCGCGGTTGCCGCCCTTGTCGAAGGTGAAAGTCACTTCCCGCTCACCTGTCACTTCGGCTTTGGCTACGTGACCGAAATAGAATTTCTGCTGGGGATTGAGTTCGGTCATTTTCTGGAAAGACCAGACAACGTCTTCCGCCGTTACTGGCTTTCCATCTTGCCAACGGGCTTCTTTGCGCAGGCGGTATTTCACATATTTATAGTCGGGACCGACATACATGGCTTCTGCCAGGAGCCCATAGTCGGAGGAAATTTCATCATAGGAGGGAACCATCAGTGACTCGTAGATCATGTTGGTGCCGATCAAATTCAGGCCCGCGGCTGCCTCTCCCTTTGGAATGACCGGATTAAAGCTGTCAAAGCTGCCTGTTGTTGCCAGGCGCACCTCGCCCCCTTTGGGGGCATCGGCGTTGACATAATCAAAATGGGCAAAGTCGCCTTTATACTTCGGTTCACCCATCAGGGAGGAACCATTGACCCATGTCTCGAATTCTACCGCGCTGGCTGTGCCGTCTCCATCGATCAGGTTGAGTGCGCCCGTTGACAATAGCGCAATGGAAAGGAACCAGGCTCGAAGGGCTGAAAGGCCGCGACTAGGTAAAGATTGAGACACTCTGTTTCTCCTGTGGCACCTTCTTCGTTCGGTATTGCGCTGATGCGCTAGGCCGTGAAGAAGTGTCGTTCAATGATTGCGTCGCATATCCAGACCCAAGTGAGGGCAATCATGCCCGAAAGGGATGCCCTGACCGGTCATTCGATATGAATCCGATTGGGACCACCTTAGCAAAGCTGACAATGGTCGAGTAGCCGCAATTTAAGGCAAACGCCATCTTAATCAGATCAACGCATCATATGATGAAAATGCTCAAAGTAATTGGACCGGAATATGGCTATTTTTGCCAAATTCCGTGAAATTTTCGTAATGATGTCAATCATCATGCCGATTTCAGGCTGCGCTGAGCAGCTTGGCATCCGTCGCCTTCATCAGAGCCTGCGATGCAACCTTGAACACGGCATTGGGCGCACCGGCCGCTGCCCAGACTGTCTCAAACGTGAGCAGATGCGGGTCAATATAGACTTCCATCGGGCAGAGATGGCCCACTGGCGCGACGCCTCCAATGGCAAAGCCGGTTTCAGAACGCACTTTTTTCGGATCGGCCCGATCAAGCGTGGAACCAATCACTTCGGCGGCAAGGTCCATGTCAGCCCTGTTGCTCCCCGCAATCAGCAGAAGCACCAGATGCTGGTTGTCATGACGTTCGAAAATAAGGCTCTTGACGATTTGGTCCACGTCACAGCCACAAGCAGCAGCCGCATCCTCGGCAGTGCGCGTTGTATCCGGCATGGTGACCACTTCGCTATCCAGACCCAAAGCATCAATTGCTTCCTGAACGCGCACCTTTGAACTCTTCTTGCCTGCCATTAAAAATCACTCCAAAATCAAAAGGGTTTTATACTATTACATCCATGGGCTTCTGTTCACCAACATTGAACACACGCTTATAGCGAGCGATCTCGTCAACAGGCCCCATGGCCTTGTTCGGATTATCCGAAAGCTTGACGGTCGGGCTGCCATTGGCGGAAACCGCCTTGCAAACCAAAGAAAAAGGCGAAAGCTCGTCGTCGGGCACCAACCCTCGGAAGTCGTTGGTCAGCAGCGTGCCCCAGCCGAAGGAAACGCGGACGCGGCCATGGAACTTGTTATAGAGCGCGCCGATCTGATCGACATCCAGACCATCGGAGAAGATGATCAGCTTCTTGCGCGGATCTTCGCCGCGATCCTTCCACCATTTGATGGCTGTCTCGGCGGCTTCTTCCGGCTGGCCGCTATCCACCCGGATGCCGGTCCAACTGGTTAGCCAATCTGGCGCCCGTTCGAGAAAGCCCTTGGTGCCATAAGTATCAGGTAGGATCACGCGCAGGTTGCCATCATGCTCGCGCTGCCAGTCTTCCAGAACCCGATAGGGGGCATAGGCCAGCTCTTCATCATTTTGCGCAAGAGCCGAGTAGACCATCGGCAGCTCATGGGCATTGGTGCCGATGGCTTCCATCTCGCGACGCATGGCGATGAGACAGTTGGAGGTGCCGGTGAAATTATCCCCCAGTCCTTCCTGCATGGCCTGTACGCACCAATCCTGCCAGAGGAAGGAATGGCGCCGTCGGGTGCCGAAGTCGGCAACCCGCACATCGCCGATTGCACGAAGGCGCTCGACCTTTTCCCAAAGGCGTGTCATGGCGCGGGCATAGAGAATTTGCAGCTCAAACCGCTTCATCTTGTGCAACACCGCACGCGACCGCAGCTCCATGATGACTGAAAGGGCGGGAATTTCCCAGAGCATGACCGCAGGCCAGGAGCCCTCGAAGGTCAGTTCATACTGGTCACCCACCCGCTCCAGATGATAGGGCGGCAGCGTGAGATTTTCGAACCACTCCATGAAATCGGGATGGAACATCGACCGTTTGCCATAAAACATGTTGCCGCGCAGCCATGTGCTCTCGCCGCGAGAGAGTTTCAAACCGCGAATATAATCAAGTTGGGCACGCAATTCGCTTTCGTCGATCAGCTTGGCAAGGGGGACATCCTGGGAGCGGTTGATCAGGCTGAACTCGACATGCACGTCGGGTTTGTTGTGAAAAACCGATTGAGCCATCAGAAGTTTGTAAAAATCCGTATCGATAAGCGAGCGGACGATGGGGTCAATTTTCCAGCGGTGACTATAAACGCGAGATGCAAGATCGATGGTCATGATCTATCCTGAATGAACAAATACGCAGGCAGGCTGGACCGGCAAGGTCCACGTTGCAAGCGTAAGCTTTGGCAATAGGAAAGCCTATTGGCCAATGATGTGGATATTATGGGCTCGCATATCGTCCAAAGCATCCTTGAGCGAACCATTGAGGTCAATGGCGCGGCATGCGGAAAGATCGACCGACACATCAAACCCGAGCTTGGCAGCGTCTATAGCCGAATAGCGCACGCAGAAGTCGGTCGCAAGTCCTACGAAAAGCAGGGAAACCACGCCCCTGTCGCGAAAATAGCCTTCAAGCCCCGTCGTTGTATGATGGTCATTTTCGAAAAAGGCCGAATAGCTATCGATCAGCGGGTTGGTGCCTTTGCGCAGGATCAGGTCGGCCTTGTCTGTCTCAAGATCAGCATGGAAAGCCGCGCCAGAAGAGCCCTGAACACAGTGATCGGGCCAGAGAATCTGGTCCCCATAGGGCATTTGCACCATATCATAGGGGGCCTTGTCTTGATGAGCGCTGGCAAAAGAGCGATGTGAGGCCGGGTGCCAATCCTGCGTAAGAACGATACGCGCGTAGCTTTGTTGCATCTGATTGATCTTGGAGATGATCTCATCGCCACCGGCCACAGCCAGAGCACCGCCGGGGCAGAAATCATTCTGAACATCAATAATGACGAGCGCTTGATGTTGTGAGCGTTCCATAGAGGCCCCTTTCAAGGATTCTAGGCCAGTATCGTACAAAATTAGCGCTAATAAATCAAAGAAGTGCACCTGACGCCAGATGGTGGCTGCAAGAAAATATATCTGAAAGCCCAAAGGGGCAGCAAAAGGAGCCAGGAAGAAGAAAGAGCCCAGAAGAATAAAGGCCGGATTGCTCCGGCCTTTTGATATATCCAAACTTCGTTTATCAGCGCGTGAGCGCTACTCTTTCAAAGTCTGCAAATAGCTGATCAGATTGGCGCGATCTTGCGGCTTTTTCAGGCCAGCAAAGGCCATTGCGGTTCCCGGAACGAGATCCTTTGGCTTGGTCAGATAGGTGTTAAGCGTTTCCGGATCCCAAACTTTGCCTTCGCCGAATGCTTTCATGGCGTCCGAATATTTGAAATCATCCACCGAAGCGATGGCACGGTCGACGACCCCAAACAGATGCGGGCCAGTCTTGTTGGCCATGTCAGCATCAAAGGTATGGCAGGCCGCGCATTTCTTGGCTACGCGCTCGCCTTTTCCAGCGTCTGCCGAAGCAAGAAGGGTGGCAAACGGCACTTCCGGTTCGGGCTCCTTGGCAGCGCCACCGCCGGACCCATCTGCAACTTCAATAGCATAGCCTGGCTGGTCCGGGGCGTCATCGCTAAAGATGTAGCCCGTTGCCATCCCTGTAACCATAATAAAAATAAGGGCCATCAAAACAGCGCCAGCTATTTTGTTGAATTCGAAAAAGTTCATAGGTCCTTGCTCCCGGTCTTTGAAGGACGAAACGGATTACCTAGGATTGGTCCTAAGGTTCACTCGGTAATACTTCCTGCGGAAACTACTAGCTTTTCCTGATGGATGTCCATAGGAATAGGGGCTAACAGGGCTCGACTTTCGCTATAGATCGAGCCCTTTTCAACAACATAAGGAAGTTTCCTTATATTTGCAAAGAGGATAGGGGCTGAACCTGTCCTTTTGATTTTTGTTTCCCTGCTGCCCGATCTCCTGTCTGGCAGACAGCATTGGCCGCATTTGGGCGCAAAAGGCGCGTGACATTGGCGCCTTCAGCGCGTAAAGCAGGCAGACGGAAACAGTCTACCAAATGAAGGGGCACGAGGGTGCCTGATAAGGAGTCGTCATGATTGCCAAGAGAGTCGTTTTTCAGGGGGAACCCGGTGCCAACTCGCACACCGCCTGTAACAATGTATTTCCAGATGCAGAGGCGGTTCCGATGGCAACCTTTGAAGATTGCTTTAACGCGGTTCAAAATGACGTTGCCGATCTGGCCATGATCCCCATCGAAAATTCGGTGGCGGGACGCGTGGCCGATATCCATCATCTGATGCCGACGTCCGATTTGCATATCATTGGCGAATATTTCCTACCCGTCCATCATCAGTTGCTCGGGCTACGCGGCGCACGCCTTGAGGATATCACCTCGGTGCAAAGCCATGTGATGGCGCTGGGGCAGTGCCGCAAGATCATCCGTGATCGCAAGCTCAAGGCCATTGTAGGCGCTGATACCGCAGGGTCGGCAAACCAGATATCCAATCAGAGCGACAAGACCAAAGCGGCGATTGCCTCTGAACTGGCCGCTGACATCTATGACCTGGATATCCTGAAGGCCGATATCGAAGATGAAGACCACAACACGACGCGCTTCATTGTGCTTTCGAAATATCCCATTCGCGCCGATCATAGCACCGATCTTGTGGTGACAACTTTCGTGTTCCGCGTGCGAAACGTGCCTGCAGCGCTCTATAAGGCGCTCGGCGGCTTTGCCACCAACGGCGTCAATATGACCAAGCTGGAAAGCTATCAGACTGGCGGCAAATTCTTCGCGACGCAATTTTATGCCGATATCGAAGGCCACCCTGACGATACCAGTGTGCGTCTGGCTCTTGAAGAGTTGCGCTTCTTCTCTGCCGAACTCAAGATTCTCGGCATCTATCCGGCTCATGAATACCGCAAAAGGAACCATGAACCCGAAGCCAACCGCGATTTGCGTCCGAGCCCGGATCTCTGAAAGGGATAGGCATAAAGCCTTTGGGATTTGAGGAAACGATAAAAGAGCGCATCCATATGGAGGGCGCTCTTTTTTTGTCGGTTTGGAGATACCGGCTAACCCGGGGTGTTGGGGGTAAAATGATTTCAGGTAAAAAAACGTGTGAAGAACTAGATGCCCGGTGCAGATATCGAGCGGGCCATGCCCGAGCAATTTGAAAAATTGCGTCTATAACAAATACTCGCAATAAGAGTTGTTCGCGTGCAGTAAATATTAAAAAGGGTATTTTGTAGGAATAATGAGTAGTTTTCGCTTACATAACAGGCTGCAGCTTTAATTCTTGCTGAACAAAAAGTTAAATTGGATGCTGATCAAAAACAAAACTAAGTACTTGGAATTTATGAGGTTCGATGCTCACCAATTTTCAACTTTTCCTGCGTAGTTTACTTCGGTAATAAAGAGTCAGGATCAGATACATTGAGTGACAAGCAGAATAAAAAGTGGTTGAAGAGTTGGGCTTCTTCCAGGGGACGTTTGTGGAACGTGGCCTACCTACCTGCTATGTTTGCTACCCTTGTGATCGTCGTCATTACCCTGATTGCTGAGGATTTCAGCAAAGACGTTTATCTGGAAAAATCACGCGCTGAACTGCGCAACCAGGCCAACCAGGTTGCCTTGACCATTCAAGGCGCAATCATTGCCAATGTCGAAACTGGTCGTGGCCTTGCAAATGTGATCCGGACCGAACCGGATATGGATACTGATCGCTTCAATCAACTCGCAGGACAGATCTTTCATAAATATTCTTCCATGAAGGTGATCGCCATTGCGCCGGATCTGGTTGTTTCCAATGTCTATCCTTTGGAGGGCAATGAAAGCGTGATCGGCCTTGATTACCGCAAGGTGGAAGATCAAACAGACCTGGTGCTCGAAGCGCGGGACAAGAACGAACTTACCATCGCAGGCCCTGTTAATCTGATACAGGGCGGAAAAGGCCTTATCGTCCACTATCCCGTCTATATTGATTCCCCTTACAAGGGTCTCTATTTCTGGGGCGTCGTCTCAGCCGTTCTGGATGCAGACTTCTTCTACCGATATGCAGGTTTGCTTGATGAGGACTCTGACGTCGATTATGCACTCATCGGCAGAGACGGCATGGGGGCATCTGGAGAGCAATTCTTCGGATCGGAAAGCATCAATGAGATGGATCCGATCAGGGTTCCGGTTGAATTCCAAGTTGCCCAATGGGTCTTGTGTGCCGTTCCCCATGGTGGCTGGACTGTTCCCGCATCGATCTTCTGGCTCATTCGGGTGATTGCATTTGCTGCCTTTTTGTTGGTCGTTGTGCCGATGCTAATCGTGTCCAAATTGTCCCGTGAGCGCATGGCTCATCTTAAGGCGCATATTGAGAGCCAGCGAGAGCTGGCGAGCGTTTCCAAGCGCTTCGCACTGGCTGTCGATACCTTAAAGCTCGGCGTCTGGGAATATGATCCGGCGCTCCGCCGGTTCAAATGGGATCAGCAGACAAGAGAAATCTATGGTGTCGGCCCCAATTACGACATCGATAGCATGGATTGGAGAGAACGCCTGTTCCCCGAAGATAAAGAACGCGTCTTCTGCGAGGCACGCAAGGCCATTGCGAGTGAGGGCCAATACTGCACTGACTATCGCCTTCGCATGCCGGACGGGACAGTCAAGACCGTTCGCACGTCAGCTTTGGGGCTGCCGGATGAGAATGGCAAGATGATCTATGTCGGGGTGAACTGGGATATTTCCAAGCATGTTGCCCGCGAGGAAGCCCTCAAGGAAGCGCGGGCCGAAAGCGAAAGGCGCTATCAGGAACTTGAAAAGGCCAAGACGCGCATAGAATTCAATGCCTTGCACGACTTCCTCACCAAGCTTCCCAATCGGCGCTATGTAGATGAATTTCTCAAGGGAGAAAATGGCGCGCCATGGCCATTCGAGACACCGGCCAACAGTTGGCTGCTCAAGATTGACCTTGATGGCTTCAAGGAGATCAACGATAGCTTCGGCCATGCGGCTGGCGACGCCATGCTGCTCAAGGTGGCCGACATGCTCAGATCTCTGAAAGCAGAGGAAGAATTCGTCGCTCGTGTTGGCGGCGATGAATTCATCATGCTTTGTTCAAGTGCCCTCAACAGGAACAGGCCTCAGGAGCTGGCCGAGCGCTTCATAGCCATGCTTCATAAACCGCAGAGTTACAAAGGTCTCAGCTGTCGGTTGGGGGCCAGCATCGGTATTTCCAACTGGGCGGACGCGAAGGAAATTCCGGACAAGTTGCGCTCTAATGCCGATCTTGCCCTTTATCAATCCAAACAAAACGGCAAGGGGTGCTTTACATTCTTCAGCCAGCCACTTTTCCAGTCTGCCAGTGAAAAGCGCCGTTTGGCCGACGATTTGCTGCGTGGCATCGAGCACAAGGAATTCATTGCCTATTATCAGGGGCAATATAGCGCCCAGACCCACCGCCTTGTTGGCGCCGAGGCTTTGGCGCGATGGGTCCATCCCAATCGGGGGCTTGTCTACCCAGATATGTTCATCGAACTTGCCGACAGTCTGGGAGTGACGTGCGAAATTGATGCCATGGTCATGGAGCATGCTCTGGAGACCAAGGAATTCTGGGCGGACAAGGGGCTCAATTTGGACCGTGTGTCCGTTAATGTCTCGGCCAAACGCCTGGGTGACAGGGATCTTATCGCAAGTTTGAGCGCGCTCGATTTTGATCCTTCAAATCTCACCTTTGAACTGGTCGAGTCGACTTTCCTTGATCGCAGTGCCCCGCAAGTGGCAGCCAACATCCGGCGGCTAAGAGAGATGGGTATCGAGATCGAGATCGATGATTTCGGCACAGCCTATGCCTCCATCGTCAGTCTGATGCATCTGTTGCCGAACCGCTTGAAAATCGACCGCGAGCTGATCTTGCCTGTTACTTCAAGCGAACATCAGCGCGAGCTTGTGCATTCGATCATTCATATTGGCCGCACATTGGGCATCGGTGTGGTCGCGGAGGGGATCGAGTCAATGGAACATGCTGATATCATGCGCTTCATGGGAGCCGATTTGTTGCAGGGATACGCCTTCAGCCGGCCAATGACGCGTGAGAATTTCCTGGTCCATCATGCCAAGGGCAACCGCTTTCACGTCGCGTGATTTGCCGTGATGCATGTGGTTTACGATCCTCGGAACGCCGGATCCACTCCCCACTGCCTAAAAACACAATGAGGCCGTTCGCGTGGCCTCATTGTCATTTTGAAGCGGAAAAGCTTCATCCCGGATGAGATATCCTTGAAAGTTGGGCGAGGATGGGACTAAGCACCATCAGCCCATCAACTGATAGCTGACCGGCACGTAGTGGAAGCCCTGATCTTTCGTTTCGACAAAGCCAGCCGCCGGGAAGGGCATATGATAGCCAATCAGCGGAATGCGATCCGCGGCCAGCATGCCAAGAACCTTACGGCGGGTCTGGGCGGCCATGGCCTTGTCCATGTCATATTTGACCTCCCAATCCGGGTGGGCCAGTGACCAGACATAATGGTTCGCCAGATCGGCCATCAACAGCAATTGCTTGTCCATGCTGTCCAGCATGAATGTCATATGACCCGGTGTATGGCCAAAAGCAGCCATGGCGGTGATACCCGGCGCGACCGTGTCTCCATCTTTGAGAAAGGTCATCTTCTCGGCCAATGGTTTGACATTTTTGGCAAAACCGGCGTTATCGGTTTTCGACCATGCATCATATTCAACCTGTCCGGTCAAATAGGCAGCATTGGAAAATGTCGGTGCGCCGTCTTTCATCAGGCCACCAATATGGTCGCCATGCATGTGGGTGATCACCACATGGGTCACGTCTTCGGGCTTGTGGCCAGCTTGAGCCAGTGCTGCGGTTATGCCGTCTGCATTGAGCCCCGTATCAAACAGGATGATATTGTCTCCAGAGCGCACGAGGGTTGGCGTGAAATAGAATTGCGCCATGTCTGTGCCAATGAAATTCCTGGCGCTGACCTCGGCAAACACGTCATCTGAGACATTGATGCCGAAAATCCCATGTGGATTTTCGCGTGGGGTGGAACCTGCCAGCAGCGTGATAACGTCCATCTCGCCCAGTTTGAACCCGCGAGCTTTGGCCATGGGCAGGGCAGGCTTCATCATATCTTCCGCGAGGGTAACTCTGGGCGCAAGCATAAGACCGGCTGCCCCCGCTGCACCAACCATCGCCATGCGCCGATTAATCGAAAAAGTCATAGTTGTTTCTCCCCTGATCACTAAACCAGTTTTGTAAAATTGTGCAAAATGCTTCTTACAGAGCCAAGGAGTAAGTCGCTCAGGTATGACGAATGGTAATCGAGGAAGCTGAAACTGGCGAAACACTATCATGTGATGAAAATGTGTTCGGTTCGACTTTCGCGTTTTGATTGCATAAATGTCGCACCGCTGCTGCTCTTAACGGGATTTCAATCGAATTGGTTTAATACGGATCTTGCATCGAGTGGTAGGGGCCTGCTTGAGGGCCTAAGTCTTTTCCCCCTTTGGAAACATCCAGCAGCAGCAAACCTCAGGAGCGCAATGTGAGCGGAGAAAAAAGGCCAGTTTTCGCACTCTTTGCGGTGTGGCGCCTCCTGGCCGCTCTTATGGTGATGCTCTATCACTTCTGTGCGTTCGGGCCAGAGGCCTATCGCGAGTTTGCCTTGGATGCAGAGGTCTTCACAGCGTTGCTCGATCTGTTCTTCATCGTCTCGGGCTTTCTGATCTGGGTGCATTATTCCAAAAGACTGACGAGCCCGGGCGCTTACGGCATATTCCTGTTGAGGCGCTTGGCGCGGCTCTATCCCTTGCATTTGGTGACGTTGGCGATTTTCTGCGTGGCATGGCTGATCATCTCGGTCGCCGGGCTGAAGGTGGAGTTAACGGACTATTATTCCTTTCCCGAACTGCTGCGCCAGCTGCTGCTGGTCAATGCATGGGGATTCTCGGGTGGCTTAGCCTTCAACTTCGTTTCCTGGTCGCTCTCGGCTGAGTGGTTCTGCTATCTCACCTTGCCGGTTATCGTGTTCATCTTCCACAGAACAGGACTAGGTGGGCTCATCGCCCTGCTGACCGTCTGTGTCGTCGCGCTTGAAGGCCTTACCTATCTCAAGATCATTCCATTTCCCACATGGCTGGATGCCAACACATGGGGGGCCTATCGCGTTTTCGCCGATTTCGTCCTGGGTGCCATTATTGCCATTGTTGCTTCCATGCGCCTGATCAAGGTGCAGAGCCACTGGTATGCATGGGGGGCCCTGCTATTCGCCCTGCTGGTCATGTTCATGGATTTCCGCTTTGGTTACGCCAACATTGTCGCCATAACCATCGCGCTCTATCTCGCCGCTCAGGTGGAAATCAATGCGCCGGAGCGTAGCGCTTACCTTATGCCCTTGATGCCTCTGGCTATGGTTTCCTTCGGTATCTATATGTGGCATCCGGTTTTTGCCGTGTCCATTTTCGGACTGGGCTGGCTGATGATCCTCGAACCTTTACAGATCATCGGCTTCGCGCCTGTGCTTGCCTTTGCCGTCATCGTGACGATCGTCACAGCGCTGCTATCGGCGCGCTTCTTTGAGGGGCCGGTGCGCAAGAAACTGCTCTCGCTCGGTGAGGGCCATACGGTCGAGGGCATAGGGCTTCAGCCGTCCAAGAAAATTTCCTGACCGGCCATTTGTGAAGAGTACCCCTAAGGCTATTGGGCCATATTCACCCAACTGCGGATCAACCAGGCTGCAATCGAGAAATGTCCGGGTATATGTGGCAAGTCGCTATCGGTGCCGCGTTCCAACAGGGTCCGCACTTCATCGCGCGTGAACCAGCAGGCGTCGGTCAATTCCGTGGGGTCCACGGTGATTTTACTTGAGAGTGCTTCACCATAACAGCCGATCATCAGCGACGCTGGGAAGGGCCAGGGTTGGCTGGCCATATACCGCACGGTCCCAACATGAATGGCCGATTCTTCGAATACTTCCCGACGCACGGCAGCTTCAATCGTCTCTCCCTGCTCCATGAAACCGGCAAGAGTGGTGTACATCGGGCCGGTAAATCGGGTGTGGTGCGCCAAAAGGCAGCGCTCTACTCCCTCTGCATCCTTATGCAGAATCAGCATGATAACAGCAGGATCCGTGCGCGGAAAATGAATAGCCGAGCAATTGGGGCAATCCCGACGTGCGCCGCCAAGGGTTACGATGGTTTTGCTCCCACATTTTGAGCAGTAAGGGTGGTTGTCGTGCCAGTTGAGCAGCCCGCGTGCTTGTGCAACGGCACCCAGCTGATCGTTTGGCAGCATGCCATGAAGACCCAATGTGCGCACGGATTCAAAGAGGTAGCCGTCTGCGCCTTCCGTCTTTTCTGCCGCCTCATCCGTCAGCAACATCGCCAGTCGGGGGGCATCTTCTTCCTCGGGGTCTGTGCCAAGAATGATCGCCGTGTCCATGTCGGCACCCAGTGCTTCAGCTTCGGCCTTGTCAAAAAGCGCTCTTGTCGATCCTTCTTTTGTGGCCAGCAGAAGGGTGTCTTTGTGAAACAGATAAAAGCCTGCATCTTCCCGCGCCATCATGGCAGGGATGCAGCCGTCATCGCGATGCTCGGTGTCTCTGCTAAGGCGATTATGCATAAAGCCGACGCCCTCGACATCAGGGGCGGAGCGGACGGAAGCAAAGGGATCGGAAGAGAAAGAAAAATCATTCATGGTCAAGATGTGTCCAGAAGCTGATCGGTATGGCGGCGGCTAAGCCGTAAGGCGGGCCGAAAAAAGCCGAAAAGAAGAGGGGAAGCAAATGAGAGGTAGGATAGCAGGGCTTTCTAGAGGAGGGCGGCAGCAATCCTTTCGATCAAAGCGCAGGCGGATGTCTTTTCATAAGGTCTGGCGGGCACCTTTCCCCAAATCGGGCCAGCCCATGCAGCATCGCTTTCAAAGCGGGCAATAACATGAATATGGAGCTGACGCACCTGATTTCCAAGGCTGGCAACATTGAGCTTGTCGCAGCCGGTTTCTGCTTGCAGAACTTTGGAAACGCGTGCGACTTCATCTGTCAAACGGTGCTGATCCTCTGAAGAGAGATCGATCAGTTCTTCTGCGCCCGCAACCTGCGGCACCATAATAAGCCATGGAAAATTGGAATCATTCATGAGCCTCACAGTGCAGAGCTGTAGCTCGGCCAGAGGCAGGCTATCGGCCTTCAATTGGGGATCAAGTGTGAATTCAACCATCTTTTTGCTCCATATGCCCAATTTTGCTGACAAGGAATCGCTTATTGCCTCTTGCATTAGCATGTTACAAGTGACATATGAACAGACGGAAGGCTGGCAATGGACGTTCCCCTCGCCAACCGGGTCAGGTCCGGAAGGAAGCAGCCCTAACGAGTTTCAGAGCGGGTCATCTGTTCAGTCTTCCACTCTTCCCCACGGCAATTTGATAGGACGCACAATAAAGTGCCCCGTGTCCGTTCTCCAACGGCCCTTTTCGCATTGCTCCCTTGCATGGTGCGGGAAATGGCATCGGTTGTTCATTCCTTTCAACAACAAAGACGCATCCAGCGACAAGATAGGTGACGCAGCGCGCGTTCCTCTGCTATGGATAGCGATATTCGATTTGGCAAGAAGGCGCGGGATTTCCTCATGGACGATCAAGAACATCAAACAGCTGAAGGTTATCGCGTACTGGCGCGCAAATACCGCCCTGCGAGCTTTGATGATCTGATTGGTCAGGGCCCAATGGTCCGCACCCTGACCAACGCCTTCAAAACCGGGCGCATCGCGCAAGCCTATATGTTGACCGGCGTGCGCGGGGTGGGCAAAACCACCACGGCCCGTATTCTGGCCCGCGCTCTCAATTATGAGATACCCGGCGAGATCAGCAGCCCCACCATCGATATGCCGCGTCTGGGCACTCACTGCCAGGCCATCATGGAAGGCCGCCATGTAGATATCATGGAGATGGACGCCGCCTCCCACACCTCGATCAATGATATCCGCGAGATTATCGAAGCGGCACGCTACAAACCTGTGAGCGCGCGCTACAAGGTCTATATCATCGACGAGGTGCACATGCTTTCCACGGCAGCCTTCAACGGGCTGCTCAAGACGCTCGAGGAGCCGCCCGAGCATGTGAAATTCATTTTCGCCACCACCGAGATTCGCAAGGTACCCGTTACCGTTCTGTCCCGCTGTCAGCGCTTTGATCTGCGCCGCATCGATGCGGGTGAAATGGCGTCCTACATGCGATCGATCTGTGACAAGGAAAAGGTGGAGATCGAGGAAGACGCCCTGCAGATGATCGCAAGGGCTGGGGAAGGCTCGGTGCGAGATTCGCTTTCACTCCTTGATCAGGCTATTTCCCACGGGGCTGGCAAAATCACCGCCGAGACCACCCGCCAGATGCTGGGCCTTGCAGACCGTGCGCGGATCATCGATCTGTTTGAAGCGCTGATGAAGGGCGATATCGCCAAAGCGCTGGAAGAACTCAAGAGCCAGTATGACATCGGCGCGGAACCTGCTGTGGTTCTCTCTGATCTCGCTGACTTCGTGCATCTGGTGACCCGCCTCAAGCTGACGCCTGATGCCAGTTCAGAAGCGGCCGCGACCGAAGCGGAAAAGACCCGTGGGCGCGATTTTTCTTCCCATCTGTCCGTGCGTGTGCTCTCGCGGGCCTGGCAGATGTTGCTCAAGGGACTGGCCGAAGTGCAATCCTCGCCGCGCCCGCTGGCCTCGGCTGAAATGGTTTTGGTGCGGTTGGCCTATGTGGCCGATTTGCCAAGTCCGGACGAAGCCCTGCGCATGCTTGCCAATCGTGACTTCCGCCCGCCGATGCCCACAGGGGCTGGCTCGGGGCCTTCGACCCCGCCGGACGCGACGGTTCTGCCATCTTCCGGCGCTCAGGATATGCCGCCACAGGGGATGACACACCAAGGCCCTTCCGATCCATCCCAAGGGGGCGGTCCGACGGCCATGCAGGCTGGTTCGGGCATCGCTCCAGCCAACATGCCATCGCCAGAGCTGCAGCGCGGCCATGCCGATCCGGCTCAGGCAGAAAAAGCCAATTTGCGGCTGGTCTCCAGCCAGAGTGAAGTGCAGGTAGCCCGTCAGGCGCGCGCCAATCCTTCCTCTGAACAGGGAAATGCCGGTTCCCCGGTCAAACCGGTCATCACACGCTTTGAACAGATCATCGCTCTGGCCAAATCCAATCGTGATATTGCGCTGCAATTCACGCTGGAGTCCGCTGTCCGTCCCGTCAGTGTCGAGCATGGGCGCGTCGTCGTTGCTTACGATGGTGCCGACGGAGAGGCCTTTCAGACCAAACTGTCGCGCAAGCTTTCCGAATGGACCGGTGAACGCTGGCTCGTTGATCTGGCCAAGGAAGGCGGCGGAGCGACCCTGTTCGAGCGCAAGGAAGAGCGCGAAAAACAGGCCCGCGAAGAAGCCGATAACCATCCGCTGGTCGAAGCCGTGCGCAAGGCCTTCCCCGGCTCGAAGGTGGTGGACGTACGCATCAATCGCGATTTTGAAGAAGAATTTCTGGCTCCGGTCATTGAAGACCCGGACGAAGATGGCGATATGTCTTTGACAATCGATGACGCGGACGAGTTCGGGCTCGACAATTTGTAAAGGCCACAAACCGTCTCCTGCAAAAGCCACAAATGTGAGGAAAGCCCGCTGGCGCTTATAAGCCGCCGGGGCGCGAACGAAAAAGGATGATCCCCATGGACATGATGAAGATGATGAAGAAGGCGAAGGAAATGCAGGCCAAAATGGCCGAGATGCAGGAACAGGTCGCCGAAATGGAAGCAACCGGTGTGGCTGGTGGCGATATGGTCAAGGTGACCATTTCCGGCAAGGGGCTGATGAAGTCTCTGTCCATCGATCCATCCATGATCAATGCCGATGATGCCGAAATTCTTGAAGATCTGATCATCGCAGCTCACAACGATGCCAAGGCCAAGGTTGAAGCCGCCATGCAGGAAAAAATGCAGGCAATGGCTGGCGATCTGGGCCTTCCGGCTGGCATGAATCTGCCATTCTGATTGACAATAAAAGAGACGGCAGGAATGCGAGGCGGATATGGCGAGTCATGTTGCTGGCCCGGAAATTGAAAAACTGATCAAGCTTCTGGCGCGCCTGCCCGGTCTTGGGCCGCGTTCGGCCCGTCGGGTAGCGCTGCATCTGATCAAAAACAAGGACCAGCTGCTGATCCCGCTTTCCGAAGCGATGGCGGTTGCGGTTGAAAAGGTCCAAGTATGCGAGACCTGCGGCAATATTGATAGCACCAGCCCCTGCACCATCTGCACCGATACCCGCCGCGATCCGTCCGTTCTGGTCGTGGTGGAAGATGTGTCCGATCTCTGGGCGTTGGAGCGGGCCTCTGTTATCAACGCTGCCTATCATGTGCTGGGGGGGACACTAAGCCCCCTTGATGGGGTGGGCCCCGATGACCTCAATATAGCAGGGCTGCTCAAACGCACGGCCAAGGGTGAAATTCGGGAAATCATTCTGGCGGTCAATGCAACGGTGGAAGGCCAGACCACGGCCCACTATATCACCGATCAATTGCAAGAGCAGGCCAAGGATATCAAGGCCACCAATCCGGCCTATGAACCGATCAAGATATCCCAGCTTGCCCATGGGGTGCCCATCGGGGGCGAGCTTGACTATCTTGACGAAGGCACGCTGCTACAGGCCATCAGAAGCCGCAAGGTCTTTGAATAAAGGCAGTGGCGCGGCTCTTCTCATTGCGGTTTGCCGTGCATTGTAGGGAAAGGTCGTGCGGTTCGAACACTGCACACTCCTCAAGGACGCGTGGATCAACGCTCTTCATCATCCATGCTGAAGAGGGAGCCTGGGCTGCCCGCTTCCCCGATGGTCGGGCCAGCAATGCCATAGGGGCCTTTCAGGGGAAAAGCAGGTGTTTCTTCAACGGGCGCCGGTGTATCGGCATCAGTGGCTTCCTGTTCCTCCTCGCTTATATCGGCGATGTGCACCGCTGCGCTTCTTGCTGCGGCTTGTAACTCTGCTTCGCTGACATCAATCTCCTCGATCTTGCGCCCGCGTTTGACGATCTTGCCCGTTGAAGTCAGGATCTGGTCCACGTCCTTTTGCGTTTGTCCAAAATGGGCCTGCAGCTTGGAGACCCGATCATCAAGCCGCGCCACATCTTCCATCAAGAGCGTCACTTCGCGCTGGATGATATGGGCCTGCTCGCGCATGCGGGCGTCCTTGAGGATCGACTGGATGACCTGAATGGATAGCGTGAGCAGGGAAGGGGAAACGATGACAATCCTTGCTCGATGAGCCGTTTGCACAACATCGTCAAACTGCTCATGCAAATCGGCAAACAGGCTTTCCGAGGGTACGAACATGAGGGCTGTATCCTGCGTTTCTCCCGTCAGGAAATAGCGCTCCGATATGTCCTTGAGATGCTTTTTGACATCATTGCGAAAGCGGGTGCGGGCTGCCTTGTCTGCATCCGGATTGGCCGCTTCCTTCACCGCCGTCCAGCCCTCCAGCGGGAATTTGGCGTCGATCACCAGCACCGCGGTGTCGTTGGGAATATGCACCACGCAATCGGGGCGCTTGCCGTTTGATAAGGTGAACTGGAAATCATAGGCATGCTTGGGCAGCGCATCTTCGATAATGGCTTCCATGCGTCCTTGCCCGAAGGTGCCGCGTGCCTGCTTGTTGGCAAGGATCTGCTGCAGCTCGACCACGCGCCCCGATAGCTCGGTGATGTTGCCCTGCGCCTTGTCGATCAGGGCCAAACGCTCATGCAGCGCCCGCAAATGGTCGCCGGTCATCTTTTGCTGATCGCCAAGGCTCTTGGTTACCGTCTGGCTGAGCCTGTGGCCCATGCCATCCATCCGGTTGGTCAGCGCCTGCGACATCTCTGTCTGGCGGGTTGAGAAGATCTCGGCCATGGTCTGCATGCGGCCCGTCATCTCGGCCTGCAGCCGGGAAAGCTCATCCACCTGCGCCCGTTGGCGACGCGCCTGTTCCTGCGCATCGAATAGCTCCTGAGCCCTTACATTATTCTGTCGCGAAAGGCTGATGAGAAGCCAGAGCACCAGTGCGCCGATCAGGGCCAATGCCCCGATCAGGATCTGGAAGGTCGTCACGCCATGCTGGCCCAATGTGATCACAATATCATTCATGGCGCGACTATAGAGCGATTCGGAAGCGGAGCGAAACAAAGTGCGAACATGCCGGGAGCATGCTTTGCTCTGACTTGTTCAGAAAAGCGCAGGAAATTGCTCCTCTTTCGCGCCTTTGCGATTGACGCTCGAAGCTGAAAAGCTTATGTCAGCTTCATGGCTGTGATGGATATTGTAACATTGCCGGATCCGATCCTGCGAAAGCAATCGCTTCCGGTTGAGCGCGTAGACGATGACCTGCGCACTTTGATCGACAACATGATTGAGACCATGTACAAAGCCCCGGGCATTGGCCTTGCGGGCATACAGGTGGGTGTGGACAGACGCCTCTTCGTGATGGATGTGTCCCGCGAGGAGAATTCCCCCATCTGCATGATCAATCCCAAGATTACCTTTCAGTCTGAAGAGCTGAATACCCACGAGGAAGGGTGCCTGTCGATCCCTGAATATTACGCAGAAGTGGTTCGCCCCAAACAGGTGACGATGGAATTTCTCGATCGTGATGGCAAACCACAAACCCTTGAGCTGGATGAACTGGCAGCAACCTGCGCCCAGCATGAATTCGATCATCTCAACGGGGCTTTGTTCATCGACTATCTCTCGAAGCTGCGCCGTGATCGGGTGATCAAGAAATTCACCAAGCTGGCCAAACAGAAAGAAAAGATCGTCCTGTAAGCGGTCTTCCATCTTCAGTTCAACGCAACGAGGGAATGCCATGCTGCGCGTCGTCTTTATGGGAACTCCGGATTTTTCTGTTCCGACCCTGATGGAAATTGTCGGCCAGGGCCACGAAGTGGTCGCTGTCTATAGCCAGCCGCCGCGTCCGGCCGGTCGGGGTATGGAAGAGCGCAAGACACCGGTGCATCAGGCTGCCGATCAGCTCGGGCTCCCCGTCTTTACGCCCACATCGTTGAAGTCTGAAGAAGAACAAGAGAAATTCCGGGCGCTTGATGCGGACGTCGCTGTGGTTGTGGCCTACGGGCTGTTGCTGCCAAAGGCCATTCTTGACGCGCCGCGTGAAGGCTGTCTCAATCTGCATGGCTCGCTTTTGCCGCGTTGGCGCGGAGCCGCTCCCATCCAGCGGGCGATCATGGCGGGTGATGCGGAAACCGGCATTCAGGTTATGCGCATGGACGAGGGGCTGGATACCGGCGACATTTGCCTATCAGAAACAATCCCCATCACGGAACAGATGACCGCCGAAGACCTGCATGACAAGATGATGGTGCTGGGCGCCGACCTGATGGTACGCGCGCTCGGAGCCCTGTCTCGCGGGTTGCTCACCTCCCGACCCCAGCCTGATGACGGTGTGACCTACGCAAAGAAAATCGACAAGGCCGAAAGCCGCATCGACTTTTCCATGAGTGCTCGAAAGGTCCATAATATCATTCGCGGACTGTCGCCATTCCCCGGTGCTTGGGTCATGATGACCATTCGCGGCAAAGAGCAGCGCGTCAAGCTGTTGCGCTCTGAGCTGGCCGATGGCGCTGACGCTCCGGGCACCCTGCTGGATGATGCCATGACCATCGCTTGCGGCGAAGGAGCCGTGCGTCTTGTCAAGCTGCAGCGTGCAGGCAAGGGGGCCATGAATGCTGACGAATTCCTGCGCGGTGCAGATCTGTCCATCGGCGATGTGATCGCATAACCGGCTAGAAAATTCATGCCTCGTTACAAGCTTTTAATCGAATATGACGGACGCCCCTTTTCAGGCTGGCAGCGGCAGGATAACGCACCCTCTGTCATGGGACTGATCGAGGAGTCTCTGTTCAAATTCACCCATGAACGGGTAACGCTGTTTGGCGCGGGCCGCACGGATTCAGGCGTCCATGCCACCGGTCAGGTGGCCCATATGGATCTTGAGCGCGACTGGCACAGCCTGAAACTGAATGAAGCGCTGAATTTCTTCCTCAAGGAAACCGGCGTGGCGATCCTCAACGTCTGGAAGGTAACAGATGCCTTCGATAGCCGTTTTAATGCCGTCAAACGCTATTATCGCTATCGTATCTGCAATCGTCGCGCGCCGCTGACCTTCGAAATCGGTCGCGCCTGGCAATATAGCTATGCGATCGATGTGGAGCGCATGCAAGAGGGTGCCGATAAGTTGATAGGGCACTATGATTTCACCACCTTCCGCGCCACTGCCTGTCAGGCTAAAAGCCCTTGGCGCACTATGGAAAAGCTCACCATCAGCCGTGAGGGCGAGTGGGTCTATATGGATGCCATGGCGCGGTCCTTCCTGCATAACCAGATCCGCTCTTTTGTGGGCTCTCTGGTGGAAGTGGGCTCAGGACGCAAGCCGGTCGAGTGGATCAGCGAAATTCTAGAGGCCCGCGATCGCCGCGCCTGCGGCCCGGTCGCCCCGCCGGATGGCCTTTACCTTACGCAGGTCGATTATCCCGAAGATATAGACTATGTTATCCCTGAAGAACCATGGCAGGGCCACGGCCACAAAAAGGCATAGCGGGAAGCTGAAATGTAACGGGAAAGGGTGTCACGCGCTGAATGTGGCTTGACTGACACTATGCAGCCAGAAGGCCGAGGCAATGCCGATGATCACCATCAGAATAGCCAGACCCAGCGCCGTAAAGGGTGGACATTCCAAAACGAAGCTATAGAGCCGATAAGCCACCCACATCGCAAAACCATAGATGCCGAGCATCAGCAAGATAGAAAGCTGGGGCGGGAGGAGCTGCGTTGTCATCAACGCACCGGGCAGCATGGTGATCAAAACCATGATCACGCTCAGCCAGTTGTAACTCACGATCAACGGAATGAAACGCTCCCGATAGCCAAGGGCCGAAATCAGCACATAGAGGATCATCGGCGGCAGGCCCCAATCCAGAAATAGCTGCAGCAAATAAAGGGCGCCACCGCCGGAGCGAAAGAGCAGCACCTCATCGAGATAGCCGAATAAAAGCGCATAGAAAAGACTGAGCGGCTCGACGATCAACAGCGCCATGAATGACAGCCAAAAGCCCCGCCGGGTGGCATCAATGCCATAGAGGGCGTCGTTTTTACCGCGCACAAAAGACCACAACAGTTCAAGATGATAGAAGATATAGGTCATTGACGGCCTGTCATGTGAAGAGAGATGCGTTGTACATTATGGATAGCCGACCCGGCTTTAAAGCAAGGGAAGCGTGTAAACGCGATCAACGCTCGAAATACTGCATCATGAACTCATAATAGACGTCTGTGAGCTGTTCGATGTCAGCCACGGCGACATGCTCATCGACCATATGCATGGTCTGGCCAACAAGACCGAATTCGATCACTGGACAGTAATTCTTGATGAAGCGGGCATCTGATGTGCCGCCACCTGTCGACAGTTCCGGCACTTTGCCCGTAACGGTCTCAACGGCCTTGGAAAAGCGGTCAATCAGGGTTTCCGAGCGGGTCAAAAAGGCCTCGCTGCCATCCGCTTCAAGGGAAACAGAGAGCTTGAAGGCATCGCCCGAAAGGCAGTCTGCGGCGTGTTTCGTGACGAACTGGCCCAGCTTTTCAGCATTCCAAAGGTCGTTGAAACGCACATTGAAGCGGGCCGATGCCTGCTCGGGAATAACATTCCAGGCCGGATTCCCCACATCAAAAGAAATGAATTCCAGATTGCTGGGCTGGAAAAACTCCGTTCCCTCGTCCAGCGTCTGGGCGCTGACATGCTCGACAATTTTTGCCAGAACCGGAACCGGATTGTTGGCCAGATGGGGATAGGCCACATGCCCCTGCTTGCCACTGATGGTCACTGTGCCCGACTGGCTGCCGCGACGACCGACCTTGATCATGTCACCCATGGCGTTCGGGTTGGTCGGTTCGCCAAGAATGGAATCAGAAAAGACCTCACCCCGATCAGCAGCCCATTGCATGAGCTTGACGGTGCCGTTGACGGCCGGGCCTTCTTCATCGCCAGTGAGCACGAAGGAGACCGTGCCCTTTGGCGCACCGTGGGTTTCGACATAGCGCAGAGCCGCCGCAACAAAGGCCGCAACGCCCCCCTTCATATCCGCAGCCCCGCGTCCAAACAGCTTGCCATCCTTGACCGTGCCGCTGAAAGGCGGCTGCTGCCAAAGGGCTTCCTCACCCACCGGCACCACATCCACATGACCGGCAAAGGCAAGATGCGGCCCTTGGCTTCCCGAAAGCTTGGCAAACATATTTTCAACGTCCGGATAGCCCTCTTGGGTAAAGGTCGGGCGATGCACTTCAAACCCGAATGGGCTGAGTAGAGTGTCAAGCAGGCCGAGAACCCCCGCTTCATCAGGGGTGACACTGGGGCATTGGATCAGGGCGCTGGCAAGGTCCGTGGCCGTTGGAGCTTTTGTCATATCGCAGGAGCGCTTTCGTTCGGGTAGGAAAAGGAATGGAGGGTGGCGTCATACCGATCACGCCGGCAGGACGCAAGGTCTGGCGCGAGCATAATAAACCGCGCGCCGGCCTTCAACCTGCTTTCTGAGATAGAGCAATCATGCCTGATGATAAGCGGTTAAATCGCCGTAATTTGCGGCTCGCTATCCTCATCAAGGCTGATCTTTTTGCGCTCGCGGAGGCCCAGATCATAGAAATAGATCAGCCAGAATGGAATGAGTGGCGCAAGAAACATAAGGCGGGTGGAAAAGGCAACCGAACAAGACAAGGGGAAATGAGGCGCCAGTGCGCTCAATGTCAGCAGAATGGGGATGGCATAGGCAAAGAAACTCTTGTGGCCGCGCCCCAATTTACGCAGGCGCTTGATCACGAGGCAGTACCACATGAAGAGAAAGATAAGGGCCATGACGCCAAGCGCGCCATAATAGGCCATGCCCAGAAAGCTTGACGGGTCTTGCGAGCAGAGCTGGTTTTGAGGTACGCGAAACAGATAGGCCGCTCCGATCTCCAAGGGAAACAGGAACAAATGGCCAAACCAGAAATCTCTTTTCCCGATTTCGCCGCGACTGTCAAACAACAGGCCTTCAAAGGTCATCTTACTCTCCCCCAAAATCCCCATTTGAAGAGCGCTGCACGTGTAGCGCCCTGCAAATGAATGATGAGACAAGCCTAGCGCGGCTCATCGCTCGGGACAAATGATAAGATAGTTTCCACCGGCCCTTTAGACTATCGCTTAGTCTGTTGCCTTGCCGCAAAGACTTCCTTGGCCACGTTGAGCCCGTTGATGGCGGCGGGCAATCCGCCATAGACGGCCATTTGCCAGATGACCTCGACGATCTCCTGTTCGCTCGCCCCAACCGCCAGGGTATGCTCGATATTGATCTTGAGCTGGGGGGCCGTCTGGCCGCCCAAAACCGTTAATGCGGCAATGGTAGCCAACTGGCGGCTTTTGCTATCAAGGCCCGGGCGGGAATAATGCCGGCCATACGCCCATTCGATCAGACTCTCGCCGAAGTCCGGCAGCATGTCGCCGAACCAGGCATTCAGATTGTCCTCAAGTCCGGGATGATGTGCATCGCAATAGGCGCGGGCCCGTTCAAGAGCGCTCGTCTGGCTGGTGTATGCGGGGGATTGTGTTTGTGTCTCTTGCATGATCTGCCTCCATGACATGGGCTTTCTCCATGTCCTTGTAGATTTCGATTTTTTGATCGAGAACGGGAAGCGTCGCTTGCAGAGCGTCTATCTGTTGTTGCACGGCGATGCGCTGGTCTTCCAGCATGTGCCGTCGTGCCGCTGCCGTCTGCGGGCCCTTGGCCCGTAGCTGGGCATAGCGAACCATATTGGATATGCCCATGCCGGTGGCCTTGAGATGCTTGAGAAAGGTCAGCCAATTGGCGATTTCCATACCATATTGCCGCCGTCCGCCAGCGTCGCGAGAGGCATCGGGCAAAAGGCCGATCTTCTCGTAATAGCGGATGGTATGCACGGACAAGCCGGTCAGATCTGCCAGATTTCCAATCTTCAAGGGTCAGCTCCTGTTTCGATCAATAGGGAGGCTAAATGTTCGAGTGCACTCTAGGTCAAGCTAAAAAATAAAAAAAGTCCCGCCATCAGTGTAATGGCAGGACTTCGCATATTTAGCGCTGATGAGGAGCGACTTAGTCGCGCAGCAGCTCGTTGATCGAGGTCTTGGAGCGAGTGCGCTCGTCCACGCGCTTGACGATCACGGCGCAGTAAAGGTTCGGGCCCGGTGTGCCGTCCGGCAGTGGTTTGCCCGGCATGGTGCCCGAGACAACAACCGAATAAGGCGGAACTTCACCCATGAAGATTTCGCCGGTGGCGCGGTCGATGATTTTGGTGGAGGCACCAAGATAGACGCCCATGGACAGAACAGAGCCTTCGCGCACGATAACGCCTTCGGCCACTTCGGCGCGGGCGCCGATGAAGCAGTTGTCTTCGATCACGACAGGGCCAGCCTGCAGTGGCTCGAGAACGCCGCCAATGCCAGCGCCACCGGAAAGATGCACATTCTTGCCGATCTGCGCGCAGGAGCCGACGGTTGCCCAGGTATCAACCATGGTGCCTTCATCAACATAGGCCCCCAGATTGACGAAAGATGGCATCAGCACAACGCCCTTGCCGATGAAGGCAGAGCGGCGCACGGTGCAGTTTGGCACGGCGCGGAAACCGGCATTTTCAAAGTCGATGCCGCCCCAGCCTTCGAACTTGGAAGGAACCTTGTCCCACCATGTTGCGTCGCCCGGACCGCCCTTGATCACTTCCATGGCATTGAGCCGGAAGGACAGCAGAACAGCTTTTTTAAGCCACTGATTGACAACCCAGTTGCCGTCTTCTGCCTTTTCCGCAACGCGCGCACGGCCGTTATCGAGCAGGGTCAGAGCCTTCTCGACTGCATCCCTGATGTCGCCGGTCGTGTTGCTATTGATGGATTCACGTGCTTCGAAGCCTGCTTCGATGGTGCTCTGGAGCGCGCTCAGATCAACTTGGGTCATGTCACTTGCTTTCAGCTTGTCATGTTGATGGTGATGAAGCTCGCAAGATCAATCCGCACCTTTTTGCCAATAACATGAGGCTGGATGATCTCGCTGTTGCGCAAACCATAAGCAATGCGTTTGCGAAGTCAATGCGAGAAGTGCCATAGACCTTGATTTTGATCAAACGGTTCAGGTGAACAAATTCTGGAAAAAGCTAGCCATGCTCTTATGCATGCAAGGATGGTTTGAAACGAAAAAGGGCCGGCATGGGAGATGTCGGCCCTTCAGACTATCAGCATATCAGCTTGGCTTTTGCTCTGCCTTAGAGGGACAGAACAAAGCGCCGGTAGGAGGTCGATTTCTCCTGCAACAAGGCGCTCAGATGAGCGCAACCGGCCTCAAGGCTCTTGTCCGCGTCCTCAAACTTGCTCTCGATGTCGCATAATCTCTTGTAAAGAGGCGCGATGACCTCCCGCACCGTGGTGCGATTGGGCGCGCGGCTCGAAGCCTCATAGCCGACCACTTCGCCTTTATCATCCCGCGATGGGCTGATACGGGCAAAGGTCCAATAATGGTCTCCTGTGGTCGTCAGATTCTGCATATAGGCAAACATGTCTCTTCTCTCTTCAAGGCCGTCCCAGAGGATCTTGAAGATGGAGCGAGGCATTTCAGGATGGCGCATACAATTATGGGGCTGGCCGACCAGGCTCTTGTTGGCATAGCCCGTGATATCCCTAAAGAACGCGTTGCAATAGGTTATGTAACCATCCTTGTCGGTTCTGCTGACGAGAATTTCAGTTTCGCCAAACTGTTTTTCTATACCGGTAGGAGAAATTGTTATTGTCATTTCTATCTCCTTGGTTTCGGTTTGGTAGACGTCGCTGGGAGGGCGAAATCTAGCGGGGGGTTGCTCCTGTCGTTACGTAAAAAGACATGGGCCCGGTTCTATTTGACAGGCACTTCGGGGGAACTGTTTGGGCCTTGTCTTTAGAAGTCGACAAAAATAGAGAATATTTTCGGAAAAATAAATAAAAATCTTTCAAAGCGTGATTAGGGCCAAACGAAGGCATGCTTAAATGTCGCATTTTTAATCGTATAGGCAGGTTATATTTTGAAAAATTATAGAATAACGCAATGCTATTGCAATAATATTTCTCTGGACGAGCGATATTCGTCAATAAAATTTGAAATATCGCGTTTTGACCAATTTTTGGGCAAGTAAAATAATTTTTTGGGCAGCCTTGGGAATGGTATAGGCGAGCCAATAAAAGTTGTGGTTGCTTGTGCAATAAGGGCAAGTGCGTATCTTTATATATTAGGGCGATTTTAAGGCTCACTATGGCATAACCAAGGGCAATGATGATAGAAATGGTGCAATTGAGCCAATGGTCGTGGGACTGCTCTCGAACGCTTTACGTGTTTTTATGACGGGCTGGACTGAACCTGCGAACCAGATTGGATTTTTGGGGGTCAAAATGAACGTCAAAGGGCGATTGCTGTTTACCGCAGGATTTATTTTGTCCGCTAGTGGTTCCGCCATGGCGTCCGAGAAGCCGCTGGATCCAATCGCAGCGACGGATAGTCCTTCAAAGGCTGTGCAGGCTGCGCTGGAGGCCGATCAGGAAGCTCCATTGCAGATCATTGTTTCGCGCAAGGATCAACGATTGCGGGTGTATCGCGGGCAAGAGATCATTGCCACCTCGCGGGTCTCAACCGGCAAGGCCGGCCACTCGACGCCGACCGGCATCTTCTCCATTCTCGAGAAGAGGCGGCAGCATTATTCAAATATTTATGATAGTGCACCCATGCCCTATATGCAGCGACTGACCTGGTCTGGTATCGCGCTGCATGAATCCGGCTCAGTGCCAAACTATCCGGCCTCCCATGGCTGTGTGCGCTTGCCGCGTGGCTTTGCAAGCAAGCTGTTTTCCATGACTGAACGCGGTGCGCATGTTGTCATCGCCAATCGCGAAGCCGAGCCAGAGCTGATCCGCAGCGAAAGGCTCTTCCAACCCGAAGATGTGCAACTGGCCAACAAGCTGACAGAATTAAGCCTCGGCCCGGGGCAGCCTATCAAGGGACATGGCAAGATCGCGCTTTTGGATGATCGTCCTTCGGAAGATCCGTTGGCCGCGAAAGTGTCCATGCGTTTGAATTTGCTCGATCAGGTGAAACGCGATAACTCTCCTATTCGGGTCTTCATCACCCGCCAGCCGCGCGGCAATCTGGTGCGCGAAGTGCAGGTCGTGCTCAATGAGTTGGGCTTTGATGCCGGTGAGCCGGATGGGCTGGCTGGCAAGGCCACCTATAGGGCCGTGCGGGCTTTCATCAAGTCCAGAAAAGATAGCATCGAGGGCGACGACAAGCCGCTTAAGGCCGTCATCGACAAGACCTTGCTGACTGCGCTGTACCATGCCGCGGGCAAGGGCGACGTGCCGACCGGCCACATCTATGTGCGCTCCCGTTTCAAGCCTCTGTTTGATGCGCCGATCATGATCAAGAATCCTCAAGAGCCCCTCGGAGCGCACCTGTTGACCGCGATCCATTCGCGCACCGAAAGCGGCAAACTCGATTGGTTGGCCGTTAACCTGACGGATCGGTATAATGAAACCATGCAGACCCGTCTTGGCGTGACGCAGGATACCGATAAAGGCGCTCTGATTGCGTCCAGTGATGTGCTTGACCGGATCGAAATCCCTGAAGAAGTCCGTGCCCAGATCGATCTTCTGGTTAATAGCGGCTCTTCGATTACGATCTCTGACCGCGGCTTCAGCCGCGAGACGACGCCGGTGGGGACCGACTTTATCGTGCTGACCAAGCCGAACCTTCCTGCTGCCCAACCGGTGCGGAATAAGGTGGCCAAGAAAAAGCTCACCAAGCCAAGAAAGATCGCAAGAAAGAAAGCGGAACCAGCTCGGAAAGCACCCAAGAAGAAGGGGCTCTTCTCCATGCTGATCAATCGCGGTGTGAGTTTGACCGAAATAAAGACACGCTAATGCGGTGCCAATCCTGACGTTGGCGCACCAAAAAACAAAGGCCTTGTTTCAAACAGAAACAAGGCCTTTTTCATCATATCTGTCTTTGGCTTTGATGCCGATGCGCTATTCAACCGAGAACTGGTCGTCGAAGCTATAGCCAGATCCGCGCACGGTACGGATCGGGTCTTTCGCCCGGCCTCGATTGATGGTTTTGCGCAAGCGGCCCACATGCACGTCGACAGTCCGTTCATCGACATAGACATCATGGCCCCAGACGCCATCCAGCAGCTGCTCGCGAGAATAGACACGGCCCGGATTCTGCATCAGGAATTCCAGCAGGCGATATTCTGTTGGCCCCAGCGTAACCTCCCGGTTCGCGCGTTTGACGCGATGGGTCTCGCGATTGAGCTCCAGATCGCCAGCCTTGAGGATGGTGGCTACAAGATCCGGGCTGGCCCGGCGCAGAATGGCCCGCACACGCGCCATCAATTCGGGAACGGAAAAAGGTTTGACGACATAGTCATCGGCCCCTGTCGACAGGCCCCGGATGCGCTCGGATTCCTCTCCGCGCGCCGTGAGCATGATGACTGGCAGTTTGACTGTTTTGGGCTTGGCGCGCAGGCGTCGGCAAAGCTCGATGCCAGAAAGGCCTGGCAGCATCCAGTCCAATAGAAGAAGGTCCGGCAGGGTTTCCTGCAGCCGGCTCTCTGCTTCATCTCCTCGTGCGATCACTTCGACCTGATAGCCTTCGGCTTCCAGATTGTAACGAAGAAGAAGACTGAGGGCTTCTTCATCTTCAACGATCATGACTTTGGGGCTCATAACCACTTTTCCGCATTCTGCGATCCGGACGGTCGACAGGATCGGATGTCGCTCGGATCTGACATTTAAAGAGAGCAGGCCAGCTGGTATTGGGGCCGATCTGTTCCAGTGTATATGCCATAAAGGCAAAGGATAGACCGGTCCGAAGACCGATCTTTGATGCTAAAAGGCGCCGTCTTCCAAAACCTTGCCGGTGTCTACATAATAAACGCTTTCGGCAATATTCGTGGCGTGGTCGCCCACGCGTTCCAGATGCTTGGCAGCGAACAGGAGATTGGCGCAGAAGGAAATATTGCGCGGGTCTTCCATCATGTAGGTCAGGAATTCTCGGAACAGGGATTTGTAGAGCGCATCCACTTCGTCATCCCGCTTGACAACGGCTATAGCGGTATTGGAGTCAGACGTGGTGTAAGCGTCCAACACCATACGCATCTGGTCCAGAACAATCTCTGCCATATGCTCGATGCCATGCAACAGCTGTTTGGGAGGCGTCTTGCCATCCATGGAGCTGATGGAGCGGGCGATATTCTTGCCCAGATCAGCAACGCGTTCCAGATCGGTTGCGATGCGCAGGGCGGCGATGATCTGACGCAGATCCTGTGCCATCGGCTGGCGCCGGGCAATGATCAGAACAGCGGTCTCTTCAATTTCCTGCTCCATCTTGTTGATGGCGCGGTCTCTGGCGGCTGTCGCCTGCGCTGCTTTTACGTCCTGACGCACCAGCGCGTTGATGGCTTCTTCAACCATGCTTTCTGCCTGGCCGCCCATTTCTGCAATGCGACCGGTCAGGTTGCGCAGGTCGTCATCATATGAGCTGACTGTATGCTCGGTCATTTCGAATCTCTCCTAAAATTCGCACGTTTCTCAATAGGGTAAAGCTTTTTGCCTGATAGAGAAGGCGAACAAATTGCTTAACCAAAGCGGCCGGTGATGTAATCCTGGGTGCGCTTGTCTTCGGGATTGGTGAAGATGTGGTCGGTCGGACCTTCTTCAACCAGATTGCCCATATGGAAAAAGGCTGTCCGCTGGGAAACACGCGCTGCCTGTTGCATGGAATGTGTCACGATGACAATCGTATAATTCTCGCGCAGCTCGTCGATCAGTTCCTCAACCTTCGCCGTAGCGATGGGGTCAAGAGCTGAGCAGGGCTCATCCATCAAAATGACTTCCGGGCTGACGGCAATCGCGCGGGCGATGCAAAGACGCTGTTGCTGACCACCGGAAAGCCCCGTGCCCGGTTCATCAAGGCGATCCTTGATTTCCTCGAACAGGCCTGCCTTCTGCAAAGAGGTGACAACCACTTCGTCCATTTCAGCCTTGGTACGGCAAAGGCCATGGATGCGCGGACCATAGGCGACATTCTCGAAAATGCTTTTCGGGAACGGGTTCGCCTTCTGGAACACCATGCCTACGCGCGCGCGTAGCTCGACGACATCCACGTCGGTGTTATAGATATCTGTGCTGTCGAGCATGATCTTGCCGCCCACACGACAGATATCAATGGTGTCATTCATCCGGTTGAGACATCTCAGGAAGGTGGATTTGCCACAACCGGACGGACCGATGAGCGACGTCACCTGATTTTCCTCGATCTTGAGATCGACATCAAACAGCGCCTGTTTGGCGCCATAATGGACGTTTACCTTTTCGCCAGACATCTTGATCGGGTTGGCGCGGATATCGCTATCCTGCTGAAAGTTTTGGTTGGTATCCTGCATGGTCAATGCTTTCTTTGTCCTGTGAGCGGGGCGCCATCTCATTTGGGGCTGCCCGGCCATTCAAACCGGTTGTTCCGTGCGTCGCTGGCTTACCAGCGGCGCTCAAAGCGGCGACGCAGAAGCACCGCAGAAATATTCATCAGCGCAAGAAACGCCAGAAGGATCAGGATCGCAGCGGAGGTCCGCTCCGTGAAGGCGCGTTGTGCTTCGCCAGACCACATATAGATCTGGACGGGCAGGGCCGTTGCCGGATCAAGCGGTGTCGTGGGGAAGTCCTTGATGAAGGCCACCATGCCGATCATCAGAAGCGGCGCGGTCTCACCAAGGGCCTGCGCCAGACCAATAATCGTTCCAGTCAGAATGCCCGGCGTTGCCAGTGGCAGAACATGATGGAACGTTGCCTGTGTCTTGGAGGCGCCAACTCCCAGCGCGGCTTCACGTATGGAAGGCGGGACAGCCTTGAGAGCCGAGCGGGTTGCAATAATGATGGTTGGCAGCGTCATCAGGGTCAGAACCAGACCGCCGACAATCGACGCGGACCGCGGCAGACCGGCAAAATTGATGAACACAGCCAGTCCCAACAGACCAAATACGATGGAAGGCACCGCAGCGAGGTTGTTGATATTCACCTCGATAAGGTCGGTCCAGCGGTTTTTGGGAGCGAATTCCTCCAGATAGATGGAAGCGGCAACCCCGATTGGCAAAGCCAACACCAACACGATCAACATCATGAAGATGGAGCCCATGACCGCCACGGCGATACCAGCCGATTCCGGTCGGGACGACGGGCCGTTCAGGAACAGGTTGGTGTTGAATTGCTTCTCCATCGTCCCTTCTTTAACGAGCTGATCGATATAAGCGATCTGGGCATCCTTGACCAATCGCTGCGTTTCAGGCACATCGCGCGGGATCTGGCCTTTGACGAAGCTGTCGACGTCGCCATCTGCCAATGCCCAATAATCAATCCGGGTGCCGATCAGGTCAGGATTGGCAACGACCAGATCGCGCAGATCGACCGATGCCCCCTTTGAAAGAAGGCTTTTTGCCACGCGCTGCTGCTTGCGTGTCGCCTTGTCATTGGGGTCCAGACCAACGGCCTTGGCAATGGCCTGTGCCAGAACCTTGTTGTAGCGGATCGGCATCTGGATGGTGCTGATATCGCGGTTGCCGGACGGGTCGATCAACTCGGCATTGAGATAGAGATCAAGATGAATCTTTGTCTGCTGAAAGGCAGAGTAGCCTTTCGTGACGATGGACAGGAATAGCATCACGAGGAACAGCACGCCCAGAATGATGGCGGTGATGCCCAGAGCCTGAAAGCGACGTTCTTTGCCGTAGCGCTTTTTCAGACCCAGATCGCGTTGCGAGCTCGTGGCGATGGTTTCGCCCTGTGTGTTGGTTGCATCAGTCATCAGTCATACTGCTCCCGATATTTCCGCACGATGTGCAGAGCAAAGATGTTGAGCCCCAGGGTGATGACAAACAGGGTGATACCCAGCGCAAAGGCCACAAGGGTTTGCGGAGAGTTGAACTCAAGGTCACCAGTCAACTGGCTGACAATTTTTACGGTCACGGTGGTAACCGCTTCAAACGGGTTTGCCGTCAGGTTGGCGGCGATGCCTGCGGCCATGACCACGATCATTGTTTCACCAATAGCGCGGGACGCAGCAAGCAGCACAGAACCAACGATCCCCGGTAGGGCGGCAGGCAGAATGACCCTCTTGATCGTTTCCGACTTGGTTGCACCCAGCCCCAGAGATCCATCGCGTAAAGATTGCGGAACCGCCGTGATAATATCGTCGGACAGCGAAGAGATGAACGGGATCAGCATGATCCCCATGACGAAGCCTGCTGTCAGAACCGAGGTGGCAGAAATATTCAGCCCTATCGTAGCTCCGGCGTCATGAAGGAATGGTCCCACCGTTACCAGTGCGAAGAAACCATAAACAATGGTCGGGATACCGGCCAGAATTTCCAGAAGCGGCTTGGCGATGGCACGGACCGAATTGTTGGCATATTCGGCCATATAGATGGCGGCGAACATGCCGATGGGAACGGCAACAAGCAGAGCGACAAGCGAGATATATAATGTACCCCAGATCAAGGGGATAAGGCCGAACGAGCCTTCACCACCGCCTTCGCGGCCGGCCGATGTGAAGCGGGGATCCCATTCTGTGCCAAAGAAGAAGTTGAACGGATGCACCTGGCTGAAGAAGTGGATCGCTTCAAACAGCATGGAAAGCACGATGCCCACGGTCGTCAGAATGGCGATGGAAGAGGCCAGCACCAGCGCTATCTTGATGTTGCTTTCGACAAGGTTTCGGGCGCGCAATCTGGGTTTGATGCGCAGATAGGAAAGAACGAAGCCGAGAATGACAAGCAAGGCGACGCCGACGATCAGTATCAGGTTTCCGGTCGCATTGACTTCATTCAACCGGTTGGCTGCGTCCACGACAGTGTCCGGCACATCCTCGGCAAGCGCAACACCTACCGATTTGAGCGTCGGGCGCACGGCGACAAAGCCATTGTGAAGCTTGGCTGCGGTTTCTTCATCCAGAAGACCGACCCCGACTGCGACGCTTTCAACAACGCTGCGCATCAGGGCGCGGCGGGTATCCAGTGTTTCATACTGCTCTTTGTCTTTACAAATGGCAGGAACGTCTGCATCCGCTTCCCCCTGGATGCGCGCCATGGCGAGATCACAGGATTCGGTATAGCCAGTGCGCAATTCGGAATCGATGACCGAGCTGTTGTAGAATGGCTGCGCAATGAGAAGGGCGACCATAAAGAAAATTGCCGGAAGTGCGGTCCATATCATCACATAGGAACCGTAATATCCGGGACGCGAATGAAGTGTAGCTATATTTCCGTTGACGCAGGAGACGGCGCGATTACGCCCCAGAACTGCACCGACCAGCGCGAAAACGATGATAGCTACCAAAAGCCATAACGGGCTCATAGCGATCTGCCCCTTGAGCGATTTCAATTATCGCATTGCAAATTTATACAAGATTTCTCAGGTAGCCTGCGCCCGATTTGATAGTCTAAACCGGTGAGACGGAGAAAGCCGCTCCAGACGTTTGCCCTTATTCATGTGCCATTCCGTAGACTGAAGACAGGGCCTTGTTTTTCCTTGCGGATCAACTGATGCAAAACCAGCTGAGGGAAGCAAAAAACCATGCGCGGGCACCCCCGCGCATGGCTCTATAGAGCAAAGCTTAAAGGGTTTTACCTTCAGCGATAGCAGCTTTGATGGCTTCGCGTTCTGCTTCCGGAGCAGGAACCAGACCATATTCAGCGGTCGGGGAGCCTTCGCCGGTCATGTCGTCGGACATGAAGAAGTCAACATACTCTTTCAGGCCAGGGATAACACCCAGATGAGATTTCTTGACATAGAAGAACAGCGGACGGGATACCGGGTAGGTGCCGTCTGCGATCACTGCAGCGTTCGGAGAAATACCGGACATGGTAGCCACTTTCAGCTTGTCCATGTTGTTCTCATAGAAAGCAAGACCGAAGACGCCGAAGCCGGTTTTATTGCTGTCGATGCGAGCAAGGGTTTCGGTGTAATCGCCGTCGATGTCGATGGCTTTACCGTCTTTACGAACCTTCATGCATTCTTTGCCAGCGGCTTTCTTGTCAAGGCCGGAAGCAACATACAGATCGAAGGCGCCAGCGGCTTTACAGCCAGCTTCCAGAACCTTGGTTTCGAAAACTTCACGGGTGCCGTGTTTTTCGCCAGGAATGTAAGCTGCGATTTCCCAGTCGGCAAATTTGGCGTCAACATCAGACCATTTGGTGTTGGAGTTGTCGACCAGCTTGCCGTCTTTCACGATTTTCGGTGCCAGAGCGTTGAACCAGTTGATTGGTTCGAAAGCGAAGTCCGGGCCGTTTACGTCAGAAGCGAATACGATGCCATCATAGCCGATTTTGACTTCCATGATTTCCTTGACGCCGTTTTCAGCGCAGGTGGCGATTTCTTTGTCTTTGATCTTACGAGAAGCGTTGGCAATGTCGATGGTGTCTTCACCAGCGCCCTGACAGAACTGTTTAAGACCAGCAGAAGAACCGCCAGATTCAACAACCGGGGTTTTGAAGTCAGGGTAGTTTTCACCAAAAGCTTCAGCAACGATGGTTGCATAAGGAAGAACGGTGGAAGAACCAGCAATCTGGATCTGATCACGTGCCTGTGCGGCGGTACCAGCAAGAACGGCGGTGGCAGCAATAGCAGCTGCGCTAGCAAAAGAAGCGAATTTCACTTGACCTCTCCATAAGTCAGTTTTTCGAGCGACGAGCCACACAATTGGCTTTCAAAGTGCGCTCACGAGTATGCCAGCCTTCCCGTAAAAAACTTGCGCCTTATCTGTGCAAGATGATGACCGGGTGGCCGGGACAAGCGCGAACCTATCCTTCGTATGTGATGGGTATATGACATCTGTATTTCAGTTTTGTGACAATTTAAGAGTCTGAAATATATGGAGAATTTTTTGGACAATTATAGAACCGTCACAAACTGTCACAAATCCGCAGAGTCGCTTGCCGGTAAACGGACCTGAAAGGTTGCTCCCTCGCCCGGTTGGCTTTCCACCAGCAGCTTGCCGCGATGGCGCGTAAGGATATGTTTTACAATGGCTAATCCAAGCCCAGTGCCCTTCTGCTCTCTGGAAGAGGCAACATCCACGCGATAAAAGCGCTCTGTCAGGCGCGGCAGATGTTCCTGAGAGATACCCGCGCCATAGTCCCTGACATTGACGCAATGATAGGGCTTGCCGTCAGCGGAATCGATGATCCGGCTGTAGCTGATGTCGATCTTTTCACCATCCTTGCCATATTTGAGCGCGTTTTCGACCAGATTTTCGAACACTTGCACCAGCTCATCCCGATCGCCAGAAACCCAGAGCCCGTCTGCCAGCTCTTTCGCGTCGATATTGACTTCCAGATCGGTTGCCAGAGGGCTGAGGCTATCGACGACATGGCGCATGATCTTGGAGAGATCAACGCGCGTGTCCGGCAACACATGCGCCCGCATCTCGATTCTTGAAAGGGACAAGAGGTCTGAGACCAGACGCGACATGCGCTCTGACTGATCAAGCATGATGCGCAGAAACCGGTCCCGGGCCACCGGATCATCTTTGGCAGGGCCCAGCAATGTCTCGATAAAGCCGATGACCGAGGCCAGAGGGGTCCGCAATTCATGGCTGGCATTGGCAACGAAGTCTGCCCGCATGCGGGCCATATTCTTCTGCTCGGTCTGGTCATGCAGGAGCAGCAGGATGAATTCGGGCCGATGTTCCCCTTCGGGATCGGAATTCAGATGTATGGGGGTGACCCATGCTTCATAGAAGCGTTCACTGTGGCTTTTGAGCGTATAGTCAACCTTTTCGATAGGGCCGCCATCAAGCACATTATCCAATGCTGCCAGCATGTCAGGCTGTCTGATTCTGAAGGAGAGCGGGTCCCCTTCCTTCACATTGCCAAAAATCGAGGAACCAGCATGATTGGCAAAGCGCACAATACCGCGGCGATCCAGAATGAAGCAGGGGTCTGGCAGAGCTGAAGCCAGTTTGCGCATGTTGATATCAGGCACAATCGCACGGCGACGGGCTTCCACCTTGGCCTTGAGGCGTGTGACCTTGCGACGGCGCGGCAAGAACATGGTGGCGAGAATCACAGCGACAAACACCAGCCCCACATGCCACATTTCCCGCTCGTTCTGGATGGCAATCCAGCCCAGGCCAATGGCCATGACAATCAGCGACCATCGAGCGCCATACAAGCGGTTCAGCGGCCCTCCGCCCAAAAGGCGGTCCAGATCGGCCGAAGTTCCAAGTCCTTGTTTGCGCTTGTCGAGTGCCATGTCTTTCATTCCAGTTCAACGATATTCATAAAATGCCGGGGCCGTGTTTCCCCGATTGGCTGGCAAGCACCATGCCAAAAGAAAGCAACCATTTTACAACAAAGGCCTGCAGCAATCATTGCAGAGGGAAATTCGAACAAAATGTCGCCAATCCGCAGGAAGATGCAACAGGGCAGGGCGGGGCTAATGCAGCATCAAAATCGATTGAGCCTTGGTATAGTGTCGCTCTCTGTGTGTTGAAATGGGCGGTAAAGCCTTGAATTATAGACGCTTAATGAGCAATTTCCGCATCCACGAAGAGCGCCGGAATGCAGGCTGGTCACAGAGGCCACATCGGGTGATCAGCGAAAGTTTATTGTTGATATCTCACCTGCAGCATCTGTTTGGGGGCTCAAGCCTTATGGCAAATATGCTGCAGGTGAAGCTTCTTGCATGAAAGCTGACAAGTGTCAGTTCAGGATTTTTGCAGGGCCCGGAATATCGAGCGAGAAAGTGGGTATGGTGACGTCAAACGTCGTGCCATCATCCCGTTGCATTTCATAATGGCCAGACATGAAGCCGCTTTCGCTATCGAGCGGGCAGCCTGATGTATATCTGAAGCTATTGCCAGCTCTGATGCGTGGGCGCTCTCCGACCACTCCATGGCCATGCACTTCCTGTATTCGCCCCTGACCATCCACAATCCGCCAAAAGCGTGCTTGAAGCTGGATGTTGGATTGGCCGTTATTGCAGATTTCAACATGATAGGTCCATACATGTTGACCTCTGTCAGGTGTTGATTGGTCCGGCTGGTATTCCGGCTCAACCATGACCTGAATCGATCCGGTCGTTGCTGTGTATTTCTGCACTTGGTCCTCATACTCCGGCGGTACGATGGTTTATGCTAGGTTTGCCCATCTCAATAGAATGAAGAATTAAGAGTTATGGTCCGGCAAAACTCGCGAAAAATTCATCGGAATTTATTAGCAAAGCTCTATATGAAATAATATAACTTCCTAACTTCATTCTAGAGCAGGAAGACCAGAAATTGTATTGGCAATAATTCAATCCACAAATAGACATGTCTTACCAATACTGATTAGGTAAATAACTATAGGTCTACCTAAGCATAAGAGAAAAACGGACGGATCAGCATGCTGGATGCCCGATTGAAAAGAATCATCGACCCCTCAATTGGTCATATTGGCAAAAGCCTGCATGCGCTGGGTGTAACGGCCAACCAAATAACGGTACTGGGTTTGTTGCTTGGAGGTATATCCGGGGTAGTGATCGCTTACGAGTGGTATCTCTGGGGGCTATTGCTGATCGGCCTTAGTCGTTTGATGGATGGACTGGATGGCGCTGTCGCGCGCGCGGGCCGAAAAACAGATCTGGGCGGCTATCTCGACATTGTCTTCGATTTCATTTTTTACGGCCTTATCCCGCTGGCTTTCGCTTTTGCACGGCCTGAAAATGCTCTGCCGGCCGCAGTGCTGCTGATGGTCTTTTATGCCAATGGCGCGAGCTTTCTTGCTTTCGCGATCATGGCGGAGAAGCGCAACATCACAACCCAAAGCCACGGCTCGAAATCACTCTATTTTACTGGCGGACTGGCCGAAGCGGGGGAAACATATGCCGTTTTCGGCCTCTTCTGCCTATTCCCAGACTGGTTCGGCGTGATCGCCTATAGCTTTGCCGCTTTAACCGCGATCACAACACTGTCCCGCATTCTGCTGGCCAGAGAGCTGTTTGGCCAAAATGATCAAATGGTCGAAAAAGAAGATGAAAGCAAGGCAAGCTTCAGATAATCGGTTCACAGCAGGGCCAACCAAGATTTCGTTCATTTCCTGACAGCAAGAGGCCTCAGGGTAGCACCAGATGGCCGTCGTCTCCGATGGGGAAGGCCCCCCAGGCGATTTCCCAAAGATAGCCGTCAGGGTCGGCAAAATAGCCGCTATAGCCACCCCAGAATGTTTCGCTGGCAGGCTTCTTTATTTCGGCGCCCGCGCCTTCTGCCAAGCGCAACACGGTTTCCACCTCATCCCTCTCCCGACAATTATGCGCCAGCGTTATGCCGCAAGTTCCCGCTTGTGGTTTGAACGCCCCTCCGGGAATTTCCTCTGCCAATTTGTCGATCGGATAGAGGGCGAACACCGTGCCCCATGTCTTGAAGAAGGCAACACCATCGCCGGATGCATAACCGGTGGGCCAGCCAAGGCCATCGCGATAAAAGCGCACAGAGTTTTCAAGATCTGTCACACCAAGGGTGACCAGTGATAGCCGCGGGTCCATGCATGTCCTCCAAGCCAGATAGTGATGTCAGGCGATGATGATAAAGCAGCCTCCTGCTGCGATTTTCCTACTAGGATAGTCTCTATACTGGAAAAGGAATTTTCTCTGTTTGCGAGTTTGAACAAGGGGAATGGTATAATTTGTCAAGATATGCCGATGAGCGCGCAGGATATTCTAATTTGAAAATGAACTTTAAGATCCTCTTTCTTGTAAAAATGACCCGAGAAAGCACAATAGCCGCAACAAAAACGACTTGAACAAAAACTGCTCGGGGCCGGGGAGGCTTCTGGCTGCTTAAACCATCTGGTTCTAACAATTCGCAAATGCAGCGGCGCTCATAGACCGAATTGGCTCACTCGGAGACACTAATGAAGAAAACACTATTCCAGGCCTTCGTTGCATTCGGGCTCTTGGTAACCCCGACCTTTGCGGCAACCTTCGGCCCTCTGGTTTCCCCTCAGCAACTCAACGCGGTCGCTGAGGCGGACAAACCCCTGATCATTGACATCCGCGGCAACAACAAGGACGGCGCAAGCCTCTTTGAACAGGGCCACATCGCAGGGTCGGTCAATGCGCCTTATGCGCAGTTTCGTGGACCCAAGGAAAATCCGGGGCAGCTGGTAACAGAAGAGCATTTGGAGAAAGTGCTCGGTGAGATCGGGGCGACTAAAGATCGCGCCACGGTTATCGCCTATCAAGGCGCCAATATTTCCGATTTCGGCGCGGCGGCCCGTGTCTACTGGACGCTCAAATCTGCCGGCTTTACCGACATAGCCATCCTCAATGGTGGCCTGAACAACTGGCAGGAACAGGGCCTTTCCTTTGAAACCGGTTCGGTGACGCCCCAGAAAACCACCATTGATGTATCTTTCTCCGATGAATGGCGTGCCTCTCGTGAAGAGATCCTGAAAATCGTTCATGGCGAAGAGAAAGCGCGTCTGGTCGATGCTCGTCCGGAAGCATTCTGGAAAGGCGAGAAGAAGCATCCAGCCGCAGCCAAACCGGGCACTTTGCCTCAGTCTGAATATTTCGTGCATTCGAGCTGGTTTGACAACAAGCCCGTGATTGCCGACGCGGCAAAGGTCAAACAACTGGCCAATGAAGCTGGCTTTAAAGGGGGCGAAGAGCTTGTGAGCTTTTGCAATACTGGTCATTGGGCTGCAACCAACTGGTTTGCCCTTTCCGAACTTGCCGAGTTGGACAATGTGAAGCTTTATCCCGAATCTGTGGTTGGTTATTCCAACGCAGGCTATGAGCTGGCCAACACGCCCGGCCTCTTCCAGACCCTCATCAAACAGGTAACCGGTGGCTAATCCAGTGACTGATATCAGCGCTTCTTTTGAGACCCCTTCCAAGGGGTCTCGCTTGTTTACGAAGGGTGCCCTGATCGGGGTGACCCTTGCAGCCATTCTGGTCCTGATTGCCGCAGCTGGCGTTCGTTACGGGCTGCTGCTGGCCATTGGTATTGGCTTCGGACTGACGCTTGAAGGTCTGCGGTTCGGCTTTGCCGGACCATGGCGGGCCATGATTTTGCGTCGCGAACCAGCCGGGCTCCTTGCCCAGCTCCTCGCTATAGCACTGGTGGCTGGGGTCGCCTTCCCGCTTCTATCGGGAGATCACCCCGAGTTGATCGGGGCGCATGCCGCCATCGGTTGGGCCATGGTGGGCGGAGCCTTCGTCTTCGGTGCCGCGATGCAGTTGGTGCTCGGCTGTGGCTCCGGTACGCTGGTCAATGCAGGCAGCGGCAATCCGGTGAGCGTGATTGCGCTCCCCTTCTTCATCATCGGAGCCTTTGCCGGATCTTACCATCTGCTCTGGTGGACGGAACTGGGCCAACTGCCATTGGTGGTTCTTGAGGGAACAACCGGTCTTGGCATCACCATTCTGGGGCTCGTAGCCGTGGGCCTCGTTGCGCTTGGCGTTGCCCCCAAACAGGCCCGCAGGATTCCACGCCGCCTTGTGATGGCTGCCTTGTTGATTGCAGCGCTGGCGGTGGCCAACTTTGTCGTGGCCGGTCAGCCTTGGGGCGTTGTCTATGGGCTCGGACTGTGGGGTGCAAAAGTCACCAGCGCCCTTGGCACGGATCTGTCTGCCTCTCCCTATTGGGCGAGTGCCGCTCATCAGGAGCGGCTCGCAGCAAGCCTGCTGACCGATTATACATCGCTGACCGATCTCGGGATTATTCTGGGGGCCTTTATCGTGGCTGTCTGGCGGTCCGGCCTTAAGGCGAAACTGCCTTCTCTGCCAGCAAGGGCATGGATTGCGGCCATCGTGGCGGGTTTCCTGCTCGGCTATTCTTCCCGTCTGGCGCTGGGCTGTAATGTTGGTGCCTTCTTCTCAGGCATCTCGACCGGAAGCCTACATGGTTGGGCCTGGTTCGTGGCCGCATTTGCCGGGTCTTGGGTTGGCATCCGTTTGCGTAAGCCGCTGGGGCTGGAGGGGTAGAAAGATGGAAGGATTTTTCACAAGTCGGGCGCTACCCGCCTCACTAACCCTGCTGGCGCTCGGGGCGTTGTTGATCTTCGATCTGCAGACAAGCCAGCCGCTGAACCCATATCAGGCGCCAGCCGCAATCATGTTGGGTTCCGATGAGGCCGCCAGCGGGGCCTTTTGTGCTCTGGTTCCGCCCAAAAAGTGAGTATGTAAGCTAGACTGGTGGCAAGCATGGCCCGGGCGGCAGGTTCGCCCGGGCTTTTTATCGGGAAGATCGGCAATAAGGAGAGATCAGGTAGGCTTGCGCCCCTTGGAATAGCGCCCGATCTGCTCCTCGGTGAGGCGCACCGTGCGTTTTGTTTCCAGACTGATCGGGCACCACAGCGTTCTGACGCTGGCCAGAATGCGGTTGTCACTCTCCCGGATGATCTCGGTGAAGCGCTCGCATTTATGATGCTCATAATATCCCACCCATGTGCGGGCTATCAGCTTGTCGCCTTCAAAAGCGGGGCGCTTGTAATCAATCTCGTGACGGGTGATGAGCCATACCATCTGACCATGGTCATCCTCATGGGCAACCTGATCCCAATGCTCGGTGGCCGCTTCCTGCACCCATCGTAAATAGATGGTGTTGTTGACATGCCCCATCATGTCGATATCGGAGGGCAGAACCTTGATAGGCATGTCATAGGGCGTGGTCGGGTCTTTTTCAGCGGAAGAATCTTGAGACATTTATCTTTGCCTTTTGGACGTGATGGCCCCAGTCTATGCGAGGAAAGGGGACAGCTTCAAGGCATCGGGAAAGCAATAGGGGTGCTTTTGGAAAAAGCACCCCCAAATTGATCAATCGGTGATCTCTGGTGAAGACTAGAGGCTCGCCAGAGCCTGCTCGAAATCCTCCCAGAGGTCTTCCACATCTTCAAGGCCGACCGAGAAACGCAGCGTGCCCTGACCGATCCCGGCATCAGCCAGCTGTTCATCGGTGAGGCGCTGGTGTGTGGTGGTGGCCGGATGAGTGATCAGACTCTTGGCATCGCCCAGATTGTTGGAAATCTTGATGACCTTGAGCGCATTTTCCAACTGGAAGGCCTTTTCCTTGCCGCCTGCAACATTGAGCGCAATCATGGTCGAGCCGCCGCGCATCTGCTTCTTGCAGATGTCAGCCTGCGGATGGTCATCTCGGCCAGGATAGAAAATGCGTTCGATGGCTTTGTGTTTTGCCAGACGGTCAGCGAGAATGCCCGCGCTGCGGGTCTGTTCCTTGACACGGAGCGGGAAGGTTTCCAGCCCCTTGAGCATGATCCATGCATTGAAAGGAGACAGGGACGGGCCGGTATGGCGATGGATATCCTTGAATTCTTCTTCCAGAAACTGTTCGCTCGACAAGACGACGCCACCCAGACAGCGGCCCTGGCCATCGATATGCTTGGTGGCCGAATAGATGACCACATCGGCCCCCAGTGCCAGCGGGCTTTGCCACATGGCCGTTGCGAAGACGTTATCGACCACCAGCTTGGCGCCGGCCTCATGGGCGATTGCAGCCACACCGGCAATATCGATCACAGACAATACCGGGTTGGTCGGGCTCTCAAGGAAACAGGCGCGGGTGTTGGGCCGCATCGCGGCTTTCCATTCTTGCAGATTGGTGCCATCGACCAATGTGCATTCGACGCCGAAGCGGGGCAGCAGCTCGGAGACGATGTAAAGGCATGAGCCGAACAACGCGCTAGCGGCAACCACATGATCACCGGCCTTGACGCAGGAGAGCATGGCCGAGGAAACAGCCGCCATACCGGAGGCTGTACCACGAGCGCCTTCTGCGCCTTCCAGCAGCGCCATGCGATTTTCAAACATTGAGATGGTCGGATTGGAATAGCGCGAATAGACATAGCCCGGTTCCTCGCCATTGAAGCGGGCCTCCTGAGCTTCAGCACTGTCGTAGACATAACCCTGCGTCATGAAAAGCGCTTCGGAAGTTTCCCCCCACTGCGAACGCATAACGCCTCCATGGACCATTTCGGTAGCGGGGCGGTAACCGGTTTCGGGCTTTTTGGTCTCAGACATGGCACAATCCTGTTCTTGCTTTGCCCACGCCTTTTGGAGCAGAACACCGCAGACGCTTGGGCTCATTCTTTGTGAAGACCGGATTTTGGGCAAAATAAAACCCGGCAACATTGGTTAGTATGGCCGGGATAGACTGTTTTTCATCCCCGACCTTTTAGCAACATTCTTTTACGTGGCGGCAAGCCGGTCGGCTCAAATGACCACAAGTGCGACATTCTGTACGCCGAAAGATGCCAACTGTCAATGGCGCGGCAGTGGATGCCTGCGTCCGGACAACGCCATCCGCCCAGCACCAAGTTACGGGTATCAGCTTGAGGAACCGGATGTCACACAATATTGGTGATAGGATTTGATCGCCCGGACTAGATCTCTGGTTTCGCCGTTCAGAATATAGGTTCCGAGTTTTTCTGGCAGATGGCGCATTTTCTTGCTGGAGCCACATGTCTGGGTGACATCATAGCTGCCCAGTTTGTCAAAGCCATATTGCTTTACGAGGTGCTGCTCGGCAGTTTCTGCAAATTCGCTCCAGGCGACCCCTCGCAAACCGTGCTTTTCGCTCACATAGTCCCACATCTGCTGTTTGGCGCTCTGCACTTTGTGTGCGATTTCCGGCTTGAAATTGAACTTCACGAGGGTTTGTCGCCCCGGTTTGCTGGAAACAAGACTGGACTGGGTGACGGATGTTGTCTCCTTGATATCGAGGCGAAATTCCTGCAGGCGAAGCGCATAGGGGTCCGAGCAATTGCGTGCCGCTTCAACGCGATTGACAATGGTGCAATCATTCACGACCAACTCGCTGCCATAAGCCACATTGGACGTCTCCGAGAGCGCTTTCTGGATGGTGCCTTCCATCCGAGCGACCTCTTGCTTGCTAAAGAGCGGCTTTATTCTGGCAAAGCTCTTCTCTTCGAAAAGCGCCATAAAACAGATGGCAACAATGATCACCGAGAATAAAGAGGTTAAAACGATAATTTTTTTTTTCATGTTTCCGTGGAATGGCTTTGTCTGGTGGAGGCGTTCAACGAAGAGCTATTTTGAACGAAACTGTTTTAAATGCACATAGCTTGAAGATTAAAATTGAATCTATCTTGCGATTGATGTGGAGAATATCAATCTAGGGTTTAGGTAGTTTTAACAAGACGTACAAAACTCCGCAAAGCGCTATACCAAACCACCCGAGGAACTCTTAGCTCTCGATACAGTTGGCGTGATAGCTTTTCAGGCTGTGGGCTGCGCCACGGTCCACCGTTGACAAGGTTATGGTGCCCAGCGTCTTGGGAAGATGGAACCGCTGGATACTACGCGAGCAATTCTGGGTTTTGGCATAGCTGCTCATATTTGAAAGGCCTGCGCCTTTCACCGCATTCTGTTCTGCTGCATAGGTTTCCTGCGCCCACATGGACCCAGTATAGCCGGTATTGTCCTGATTATAGCGTTCGAACAGGTGCTTGGCGCGGTCAAATCGCTTTTGCACTTCTTGGGTGAATTCAAACCGGATGGCACCAGCAGCGCCCGTGCCGCGGTGTGAATTCTCAAAAATGCGCACCTTGCGCACATCTTTCAGATCAATCTGAAACTCGTTGTAGCGCGCTGTCGGCGATCTTTTACAATCGCCAGCCCTATTCAAACGATAGGTGATCTTGCAATTGTTGACCTTAACCTGATCGCTGAAGGGATCGAAATAGGCCATGTTCGATTCAAGAAAGGACTCGATCTTGCTCTCGGCTTCGCGTTTTTCCGCTGAAGTCAGACGTGTCCCATTCAGCTGGTTAGAGTTTGCAGGGGTCTCGTAGGTCAGAATGATACCCGCGATAAAGCAAGCCGTTAAAACGCAAACTGCTAAAAGCTTTTTCATTTAAGACACTATTGTTCCGGGTGACCATATAGCAATGGCGCCTGGTTCGGGGGCCAGATTTGGCCAGACACCTTCTGTCGACTCGTGAACAATATTAGTAGATATCTCTGTTTCTGCAGTAAAAATAATAGATAAAATTCGAGAGAACCGGCTATTTGTGCACAACTAGTTTTGTTTCTATGCATTTCCGGAATAACTCCCAAATGAATAAAGTCAGAGTGTTGCTTTTCCTGCATGCGCGTGGCGAAGGAGCGGCTCCTTTTATTGTCGCTTTTCTGTCTGGTTGCTCAGGGATGCTATCCCTGATAAACAACATCAAAACCTAATGAACGGGCCTACGCATGACTGATTTCTCCTTTTCCGGAAGCGGCATTCTCAATGACGCCGATATTGCCCAACTGGTTGAAGGTGAGGGCATCCGGTTTGCTTGTCCCCCCGATGACGACCAAATCCAGCCCGCCAGTCTGGATTTGCGCCTTGGCACCACGGCTTACCGTGTCCGTGCCTCCTTTTTGCCCGGCCCCAATGAAACGGTTGAAGAGAAGTTGCACCGGTTGCAGCTTCATCAGATCGATCTGACCCAAGGGGCGGTGCTGGAAACAGGCTGTGTTTATATTGTCCCGCTAATGGAAAGCCTTGCTTTGCCCGATTTCATCGAGGCGGCGGCCAATCCCAAGAGCTCCACCGGACGGTTGGACATCTTTACCCGCGTTATTGCCGATCGATCCCGCCAGTTTGATACGATTCCCACCGGCTATAGCGGCCAACTCTTTCTGGAAGTCAGCCCACGCACCTTCCCCATTGTGGTGCGCGCAGGGAGCCGCCTGACGCAAATCCGGTTCCGGCAGGGGCGTTCGCGCCTCAGCGATGCCGAGCATTTATCGCTTCATAACAGCGACAGTCTCGTGATCGCACCCGATGATCCCTTCATCGACAACGGCATCGCGGTTTCCATCGATCTGGAAGGGGAGGGCATCATTGGCTATCGCGCCAAGCGCCACAGTGCCGTCATCGATGTCGACAAGCGCGATGCTCTCGACATGCTGGATTTTTGGGAACCCATCGCGGGGCGCGGCAAGAATGCGCTTATTCTGGACCCGGATCAGTTCTACATTTTGGTCTCCCGTGAAGCGGTGCATGTTCCGCCTTGCTATGCTGCCGAGATGGTGCCATTCGATCCGCTCATGGGGGAATTCCGCGTGCATTATGCGGGCTTTTTCGACCCTGGGTTCGGCGCCTCCGAGGCAGGGGGCAAAGGCAGCCGCGCTGTGCTTGAAGTGCGCAGCCATGAGGTGCCTTTCATCGTGGAACATGGTCAGTTGATCGGACGGCTTGCCTATGAACGGATGCGTGCCCGTCCGTCCAGACTCTATGGTGCAGGCATCGGCTCCAATTATCAGGCGCAGGGGCTGAAGCTATCCAAGCATTTCCGGATGGCATAGGGCCATGCTGAAAACTGTCGAAGCTGAATTCTTCGCCGAGCTTGAGGAAAAGAAGTCCAAATTTCTGGCTTTCCTTGTGCCAATCGAGCAATTCGAAGCCCGTCTTGAGGCCTTGCGCATTGAGCATCGCAAGGCCAGCCATCATGTGACAGCCTTCCGCATCATTCATGAAGACGATCATATCGAGGAAGGCGCCAAGGACGATGGGGAACCGGCAGGAACCTCGGGCATGCCGATGCTCAAGGTGTTGATCGGGCGCGACATCATCAATTGCGGCGTGATTGTTGTGCGCTATTTCGGCGGCACCAAATTGGGGGCCGGCGGATTGGCCCGGGCCTATTCCGGCGTGGCGTCCATGGCGCTTGACGCCGCGACACTGGTCCCCTGGCAACGCATTGTTCGGAAGACTGTGACGGGCCGGTTTGAGCAGACCAGCGAAATAGAGCGGAAAATCGCCCTGTTGCAGCTATCGGTGTTGGACCGCAGCTATCATGAAGCCGGTGTTGACATTCTGCTCGAAGGGCCTGAAGCCACCATAGAAAGCATGGATGACTTCATGCATGAGCTGAATTTATATTGATGGGGGCGATGAGAATGAATCTGGCGCGATGCCTTACATAATAAGTATATAAAATACTTGTTATTGGGCTTTCAGGTGCTTTTTTGTGAGGGCGATTCACGATTGCTTATCTTCTCTATGAAATGGTTATGTCGTAACACTTCTCATTGACCAAAAAGTTGCAGGCAATTTGATATGCTTGATTTGAGCGTATGTTCTAATTTCGATTTTCGTTCCGAAGAGTATAAGGCGCTGTTTGAACAGGCTGATGTAACTGCTTTCCAACATCCTGTCTGGCATCATGCGATGCAGCAATATCTCAAGAATTTTCCCGATATCGAAGAGCGTACGTTGCAAATGCGTTGCAAGAAGTCCGGCTGCCTTGTCGGTCTTTTTCCGCTGATCGCCCGTAAAAAGCTGGGAGCCACGATCTTCGAATATGCCAACATGTCTCTGGTCGACTATGCGCTCCCCACGATGCACAAGGATATTGGAAGCTGGATTCCAGACCCTGATTATCTGAGCAAGCGCCTGCTGGAAACGCTGGGAGCTTATGACGTGCTGCGCGTCAAGCATATGCCTTTCAATGACCCCGCTGTCTTGCGGCTTTTCCCTTCGGGTAATTTCCAGCGTGCGGACTTTTCAGCCTATGTCACGGATCTCGTTCCGGACTATCAGGAATGGCGTCTTGCCAATATTTCCAAAAGTGAGCGAAAGCATCGCGACAAGAAGCGGCGAGCCATGATGCGTGAAGGCAATTGGCAAATGCATCGCCTTGTTGATGAAGAGCCCATCCGCGTGGCCATGGATCAACTGCGCACCTTCCATAAGGAACGCTACAAGGATCGCCCCGGTGAGGACCTCATCCAGAGACCAGTCACTTTCGATTTTTATGTCAATCTGGCAATCGAGAATGCAGCAAGCGGCTATGTGCGCCTGTATCAATTCACCTATGACGATCAGATCGTCGCCGTGCAATATGCCATTGAGCATAACGGCCGGTATCTGATGTTGATGATGGGGCTCGATTTCGAACGGGTGGGGCGTTATTCCCCCGGCTTGCTGATGACAGAAGACCTGATTGAGGAATGCATCAAGGAAGGCATGCAGATCTTCGATTTCACGGTGGGGGACGAGCCCTACAAGCTCAAATTCGGCACGCGTAAAATGCCGATCTTCACGCTTTGGCACACCCATTCCGTGCTTGGCAATGTCGGCCTGACGGTCGCTGAGGCCATGAACCGGACCCCGATATCCGAGCGTTTGCGTCGCTGGGTATCCTGACCGCATAAAGCGCGCGCTTTTGCTCTCACTCCTGCTCTTGCTTGAGGGCTGGAAACAGGGTGACCGGATCACCTTCCTGCCATACGGGCCATTTGCAAAAAATATTCATGAACAGCTCGGATGTTTCATACCCGACAAGCCATTTGCGCAAGGCAATAGGCGCATTGGTGTCGAACCAATCTCGGTCGGTGTTGGCAAATTGCCGCACAAAGGGAAAGAGCGCGATATCAGCAAGACATGGGCGTGAGCCGAACAAATGGGGCGAAAGCTCCAGACGTGCCTGCAGCGAGGCCAGCGCCACCATGGCCATGGAGCGGTGCACCACCTCGTCGGCATTCTCATATCGACTGGAATATTTATAGCGATCCAGATGGTGCTTGAAGGAGCCATCCAGCTCGTCGATCAGCGCCAACATGTCGTCCAGTGTTTCTTCTTCAGGAGAAAGCCAGTCCCAAGGATCATTCTGCTTGAGGGCCCAGAGCATGATGTCAAGGCTTTCATCGATGACCGTCCCGTCGGGCAGCAGCAAAACAGGTATCGTGCCCTTGGGGGAAATTTCCAGCATATGGGCCGGTTTGTTCCTTAGGACAATCTCTCTAAGTTCCACAACGACGCCAGAAGCAAACAACCCCATTCGTCCACGCATGGCATAGGGGCAGCGTCGAAAGGAATAGAGAATGGGAAGAATATTGGAGCTAGGCATTCTGGTTCTAAATCCCGAATTGTGGAAGATTTGCCGACCAAAGCCTCCAATCAAGGCAGCAAAATGACTGCGCCTGGACAGAATGTGAAAAGCCTGTTGCTTCTGCCTGCCTTCCGGGCCGACTCTATTGTCCTTTACTTGCCGGTACCTTGTGCCCTGATCAAGGCCCGCAGCTCGGAAATCTCGGTGCGCAGGGCTTTGACTTCGGCCATGACCCCTTCTGTTTCCAAATGCAGGGCCGCACGGTCGGCCTCTGCTGTGGCTTCATGCTCGGACTGCATCGCCGAAACGATGATGCCGATAAAGAGGTTCAGAACGGTAAAGGATGTCGCCAGAATGAAGGGCACGAAGAAGAGCCAGGCATAGGGATGGGATTCCATCACCGGCCGCACGATACCCATGGACCAGCTCTCCAGTGTCATCACCTGAAACAGCGTATAGGCTGATGCACCAAGGCTGCCGAACCAGTCGGGGAACTCGGCGCCATAAAGCTTGGTCGCCATCACCGCAAATACAAAATAGAGCAGCCCCAAGAGCAGAGTGATCGAGCCCAACCCGGGAAGCGCCTCCAGCAAGGCCCCAACCACACGCCGCAGCGAGGGAACGAAACTGATGAGCCGCAGAACACGCAGCACCCTGAAGGCGCGCAACACCGAGAGCGCACCGGTTGTCGGCAACAGGGAAATGGCAACCACGGTGAAATCGAACAGGGACCACGGATCGGTGAAAAAGCGCAGCCGATGGACCAGCAGTCGCATGGTTATCTCCACCACGAAGACGACGAGAATAGTACGATCGACGATATGGAACAAACCACCGAAACGGGTTTCCGCGGCGGGCCATGTTTCCAATGCCAGAGTAATCGCATTCAGAACGATAAGTCCGGTGATGCCAAGTTCGAAGGTTCGAGAGCCCAGAATTGATTTGATGCGGTCCAACATACGAATGAAATCCTGTCGCAAAGCCATTTCAGTTTGAAGAATCAAAAGGGTTAACCGCCAGAAATTGGGGGCTGGAATAGAGAATTCAAGGTGGAGATAAGTAGTTTCATGCATAAGCGGGTGCTGTTTGTCAAATGGCATGCTAAATGCCATCGCATCAGCCCTGATCAGCGACCAAATTAAGGACGGGAAAGAAAACTGTTCGCACCGTCAAAAAACTGACAAAAAAGCAGCTTTGCCATCTTGAGCAAATGGCTCAGTGTGATAGATACACTTTATCCTGAAGCAATGACCTAATTGGGCCGTTGCCAGAAGGCGGGTGTAGCTCAATGGTAGAGCAGAAGCTTCCCAAGCTTAAGACGAGGGTTCGATTCCCTTCACCCGCTCCAACAGCGCTCTTCCCCATCAAACAAAAACCAGCATAGTCGTCCAGATCACAGCCACGCCACAAACTGGCCATGCGAACCGGTGTGAGCAATCGTTCGACCCTTGCGGTTGAAGACGAAGGCGCCCGGATGAGCTTTAGGCCTTGCGGCGGGAGCAACAGCGGGGAGCGTAAGCACGCCTCCATTGGCCTGCCTCTCTGCTCCAAGATCTTTCACGAGCACCGCAAATTCCTTTTGCACCTCCGGTGAGACAGAGTTCAGCACAGCTGTATGAAAAATAACGAGACACCTTCCGGACGGAGCCTCGGAGGTCAGTGCCTTCAGTCTGCACGATCACGGGCAACTTCAGTGGCCTGATCGCCTGAAAAGCTTATCTTATATGTTAGTCAATAATGATAGAGCGACATGGATACCGTTCTGATTTTCAGCTATGTTCCCGTCGAAAGAGACAAAATACTAAGGTCAATCCAAATGACTAAAGTTTACTTCCCGCTTTTTGCGCAAAATATCATCGGCAAAACATTTTCCGATGATGGTATTAATCCCGGAGTTGGTGGCACACAATTTGTAACCATCATGTTGGCGCTGTCGCTAGCGCGCCAAAGGCCGGATTATGAAATATTTCTTTTGAATCAGAGTGCTGTAAACATTGAAAAGTGTCCAAAAAATCTGGACCAACTGGATTATTTGTCTCTTCAAGATGCCTTGCAGGGCGGCATTCTTTCATCATCCGATTCTATAATGATCTGTCAAATGGGAGCACTGAATTCCAACCTCAGTGACGAACAAATTTCTCGCATTGTGCCTTGGATCCATCATCCATTCCACAAGGCGCCTGATTTGTTGAGGTTGCGCTTCCCTGTTTTCGTTTCAGTCGGCGATTACCAGTATCACTCCAACAAGCTTTTGTATCGGCCTCACTGGCATATTTCAAATCTCTTCTTTCTCCCTGCCTTTTGCAAAAGAAAAGCCAATGTGCGGCAGTTACCTTCGAGCAACCAGCCGCTGAAATTGGTCTATATGGGTGCCTTGTCTCACGGCAAGGGCTTCCACCATTTGTCCCGGCAATGGCGTGAGATTGTTGCTGCATTTCCCAATGCCGAACTGCATGTTATTGGAGGCTCAGAAACGCATGGAGTTGAGAGCCAAGATCCCATAATTCCGACGACGAAAGCCTATGCAGATCTTATTCGCAGTCACATACCCGATAATGACTTGCAAACAGGAAGGGTGACGTTTCACGGTAATCTCGGAAAAGAGAAAACAGACATCATAAAGAACAGCCATGTCGCTATACTCAATCCTACCGGACGAACGGAAGCGTTTCCCGCAACGCCACTTGAATGCATGTCTATGGGGGTTCCGGTCATTGCATCTGATGATTTTGGCATGGCTGATGCAATGCGTTACTTTCCGGAGTTAAGCTTGAAATCTCCATTTGAAATAGTCGATAAGCTCAAATGGCTGACGGAAAACTCTCAAAGATACGAGGAAATGTCCAACAGATCTATCTCTGTCGCCCATGGGTTTGCCAACCGAACACCGGAAACACTACTTCGCTGGCAACAGATTATCGACAAGATTGTTTCCGGCGACCAACACATTGAAAGCAATCCCCCGCACTTGAGCCTTCACGGTTCGAAGATTTTGATGGCCTTACGTCACGCCAAGAATATCTTGAAGATAGGTCTCAAGAGTCTAAAAAATAAAGCGCGGGGCGAGGCAAAACACAGATAACTTGGAGCACAGTTCCGTATCGCGTCTCAGCTTTCAAACAAGGTGAATATCCAGAGAGATAGGCACCTTGTCCGCAAGTTAGGCGCAGAACACGCCTAGGGACTTCAAGACCATCGCAGCCCAGTGTAAGACTATTGGCATGAGGCCAGAAATTCCTCCTCGAGATCGAGAGAAAATTCTAAAGTTGATCCATCAAGGGGTCTATTCTTGCTTTCAGGGCAGAAAGGTCCACTTCTGTGTTCGCTGTAAATGACGTACCGACGGGATTGATGGTCATCTGACTTGCATAATGAAAGCCCTTTTCCATTGCGATAAGATAGTAGTGACCGGATCCCATTCCCGGGTTAAATAGCTCAATCAAATGACTTGGTTTTTTTCTTCGGAAAATAATATTGGTCAAGCCAGCGCCGTGTGGCGATATAATAAGAGGAGATCGGTTGAAAATCCGGGCCTGATCAATGATTGGCAACTGACCGGGATCGAAAACCTGAAATCCCCTATCCTTAGCGAAATTACTTAATTCTGCTTGATTGCGATAAGTCCGCCCATTGGGCGCTGTTTCATCTCGCACTAGTAGGATTGGAGGGCCGTCAGCAGGGTCTTCCTCAAGTCCCATTGCCTTGCAGATTTGGTCAAAATAGGGGTCGTGAACAGCAAAGGTTCTTACAAGATAGCATTCCTTAACGCCGAACACTTTTTTGCGTGGCTGAACGACAATTTCATGTTTTCCAAAAAGCCCCAACGAAATCGCTTGCTTGAAAAAAGGGGTGTTCGCTGTCTGCTCATTGACAAGAAAAGGTATAGAGTCCGGTAAACCAAACGTACGGCAGGCCATTACTTTGCAAACAACAAACATGAAGAAATGGAAGTAATTGTCGCCGTGAACATGATGAAGCGAAATTGCCTTTTCAAGGTATCGATCAGGCTTTCTCAGATGCGACAGAAACTTCGGATTGCGCTCACGGTAAGGCAGATCGCTGGAGCCCCAGAGCACTTTCTTGTTTGAAAATACAATTCCCATCTTGGGATCGATGGTGCAAGGTTCTTTGACTTTGTAGATGGCCTCGAGGTCTGATCTTGTTTGCCATTGGCTAAGAAAAACGCGGGCTTGATCTGGCAGAGGTGTCGGAAGGCCAAAATCATATGGAGGCCGATGTTCTTGGTGCAGGATTTCAACTTGATCTAAAAATGGAAGGGAAGGCCACATACGATCAATAGAAGACGCAATTTTCTTGCGAGTGCGATGATATTGAACTCGAAACGGATAATTCACTTCTATCCCCTTTTGTTTCGATAGCCCGCTCGATATCTCCTCGAAGGCGGATTGCCTAGAATACTGCGCCGAACACATTTCTCTAAATTGTCGTGACGTGGTCAGCAAAATCATACCTAGGCGGTAAATTCAAACATGGCAATAGCGCATCGAAGGCTTGGGCACTGATAGTGGAACTTCTTGCGCAATATAAATGAGTTTTACATCCCGCCGGCCTTTTCCCACCCTCCCAGCTGTATCACTGCCACTTCAGTAGGCCTTTGGACGGAGATCGTTCGGGATGGGCCTTAGCGGTCAAATATGGAGAAGAATGTGTCCCGAATCGCCTCTGCATCACAGCCAAGGGTGACGAGAGATGGCGTGCGCGTCTTGGATTGACTGCGGCATGTTCGGCCGCTGGCTTTCCCTTCCGTGATGGCTTCAAGAGGGATGGATTCCATTGTGAAAAGGTCTGGGTAGAGGGCTGCGATGATCGCCATAGGGTCATGCAGGCCGCAACCGGATAAGCCAATGCTCTTGTAAAAATCCAGATAGAAGCGCCCGAGTTCTTTGAGAAAACCGCCAATCGGGTTCTTCCTTGAGGCAATCTGGTTGAAGTCTTGTTCGTCAAGAAGCACTTGCAAGGTCACGTCCAGACCAACCATGGTGACGTCCGCACCAGACGCCAAAACGAAGTCCAGCGCGTGCGGGTCGTGGAATGCGTTGGCTTCCGCATAAGGTGAAACATTGCCGCGCACATCCAGTGCTCCACCCATGAAAACAATCTTGTCCACATTTTGTGAAAAGTTTGTATCCAATTGGAGAGCATGCGCAATATTCGTGATTGGTCCGATGGGACAAACGACTAATTCGCCCTGATAGCGCTCTGCCATATTGCATAAAAATTCAGCCGCAGCGAGAGAGCTGGCTTTGCCGACAGGGGCGGGAGCGGGCAGATGACCCAGCCCTTCAAGGCCATGCACCTGTGTTTTGGGAGCAAAGGGGGGAAGCACCAACGGCTTCTCCGCGCCGGATGCAACGGGGATGGAAAGGTTCATTTTTTCCGCAAGATAGAGCGCGTTGCGCGTTGCCTGCGCAGTGGTCACATTGCCAAAAATCGTGGTCAGACCAACCAATTCGATGTCTGGATGCAGAGCAGCATAGGCAATGGCCAAGGCATCATCGATGCCCGGGTCCGTATCAATAATCAGTTTCACTGAAGTTAAATCCCAGCTAGAAATCGTCTACTGGCACATCCCTCCATCTTCCCAATTCGTGAAATGACAAGACGGACATAGCAAGGCCAGCAGCGCTACTTTGCACAGGATTTAGTCAAAATCAACGCTTGCACAATTCTGTGCATTTTGTATTTACTCAGTATTTCCTACAGGAAAATTCTTTTCCAGCTCGAAAAAACAGGAACATCCCCCGCTATGCTGTCTTTTCCTTCTTCCATTCGCGCAGCGTCTGTTGCGATCGCACTGACGCTTCCTGCTTTCGCGCATGCGCAAGATACTCTGGTGGTCTCCAACTGGGGCTATTCGAACAATTTCTACCAGCCCTTCGTATTTGAGCCATTTGAGAAAGCCCATAATGTCAAGATCATCACCGAAAGCGGTGGCGCTCCGGAGCGCTTGAACAAGGCCCGCATCCGCGGCGGTGTCGACGTCATCTTGCTGACCGACAAATTTTCCCAAATCGGTATCAATCAGGGCGCTTTCGAGAAGATTGATTCTTCCAAGCTGACCCATCTCGACGAACTTTATGAAGTGGCCAAGCATCCGCAGGGTGAATATGGTCCGGCCTACACCTTCGGTCGCTATGGCATTGTTTATGACAAGACCCGCACAGATAAGCCGATCACATCCTGGTGCGATTTGTGGCGCGAAGATTTCAAATCCTCTGTCGCGATGCCTGCCTTCAATACGACGGGGGCACCGCTCACCATCATGATGGCAGCAAAATGCGCAGGCACCGACGCCTTCAAGGATCCGGACGGCACATTTGCGAAAATGGCCGAACTGAAGCCGAATATCGTCAAGACCTTCTCTTCCGGTTCCGAGCTGACCAATCTGCTGTCCACTGGCGAAGCCTTCATTGGCCTGTCACAGGATTATGCCTTCCCGGCCATCAAGGCGGCCAACCCGAATATCGGTTGGGCTGAGCTGAAGGAAGGCGACTTCCGCATGATGAACACCTACAACATTCCCAAGAATTCCAAAAACAAGGAATTGGCGCTGAAATTCATCGATTTCTCGATCTCTGCGCAGGTGCAGAAAGACGGTGCCATCGAACTGGGCGGCGGGTCTGGCCCGATCAACAAGACCGTTAAGCTGACCAAAGAGCAGGCGTCTCGCCTTGTTTATGGTCAGGATACGGTCGAAAAAATGCAAGCGACGCCAAACAAGGAACTTCTGGAAGTCAACGACGACTGGGAAAAACGCTGGAACAAAACGTTCGGGTTCTGATTTGTCTGCATATTCTTTAATGACAAAGCGCATAGCCGCTTTGGGCCCATGGTTGCTGGTTCTGCCAGCAACCATGTTGCTTTTTCTGCTTCTGGTCTTGCCTGTAGCCGGCACGCTCAAGGAGAGCTTTGATGGCGCGTCTGGTGGCCTATGGGCCAACTATCAGGCTTTTTTCGCCGATGAGTTCAATCGAGTTGTCTTGGTCCGCAGCTTCCGCATTGCCTTCATGTCGACGATTGTTTCGCTCGTGGCGGGTTTTGTTGGGGCCTATATGATTGCCAATGCCTCGCCAAATCTCAAGCGTGTGTTGCTGATCCTGTCTGTCTTCCCGCTGCTGACGAGCGTCGTTGTGCGGTCCTTCTCTTTCATGGCGATCCTCGGGCGGAATGGCGTGATCAACACACTGCTTCTCAAAATCGGGCTCATCGACCAGCCGCTGGAGCTGTTGTTCACTCAAGGGGCGGTGGTGGCCGGTCTTGCCTATCTTTTCACGCCCCTGATGATCCTGTCGCTGGTTGGTGTGCTTGAGAATATCGATGATGACCTCTATGCCGCTGCGGGATCGCTCGGGGCAAGTCCGGTTGGCGTCTTTTTCCAGGTGACGCTGCCACTCGCCGTTCCGGGTATGATCGTTGGCTCGATCCTTGTCTTCACCGGTAGTCTGGCAACCTTTGTCACGCCCGTTCTGCTGGGCGGTGAACAACAGATGACCCTGTCCACCCTGCTGTATCGCAAAGCTATGATTTCATTTGACTGGGCTTCAGCCAATACCATTGCTGCGATCATGATGGCCATCACCATCACATGCGTCATTGCCATGGGGGCGCTGGCCAATCGGATTGCCGCAGGGAGGAAAATGCGATGAGCGCCAGAAAGATCAATCCTCTCTCCAAATTCGCAGGCTGGCTGGTGGTCTTTTATCTTGCCGGGCCGATCATCATCGTGATCGGAACCTCGGTAAGCGATACGCCTTTTCTGGCCTTTCCGCCGCATGGCTTCACGCTGAAATGGTATCACAAGGTTTTCGAGCTCAACAATTTTGTCGATAGCTTCATCACGTCCATGGAAGTGGCGTTTGGGGGCACGATGATTGCGTTGGTCGTAGGCCTTGCTGCTGCCTATGCCTTGTCGCGGTATAAAATGCGGCTGCCCGGTTGGTATGGGTCCATCTTCTTCCTGCCCTTTTTTATTCCAGAGATCGTATTCGGTTTTTCTATGCTCAAGACGTTGATCGTGCAGTTTGATCTGCCGATTCTCCCCTCGTTGATGCTGGGCCACGCGATTCTGTGTCTGCCCTATATGGTGCGTGTCATCGGGGCGAGCCTTGCAGGCTTTGATTTCTCCATTCAGGAAGCCGCGGTCAGCCTTGGCATGCATTCGGTCAAGGCCTTCTGGTCCATCGTGCTGCCCAATATCCGCTCCGGCGTCATTGCGGGCACCGTGCTTGCCTTCATTACCTCGCTGAACGATATGGCGGTGGCCCTGTTCCTTACCGGACCGGGAGTTTCCACTTTGCCAATTGAAGTCTTCACCTATGTTCAGCAGTTTTTCGATCCGACCGTCAGCGCTGTGTCCGTGCTGCTCATGGCTGTGACCATTGGCGTCATGGCTCTCATCGAGCGCAGTCTGGGCCTGTCCAAGACGATTAAATAGCAGGAGCTGAAATGGCACAGAACGCCGTTATCCTTCAAGATCTTGTTGCCCATTACGGCCCGACGCAGGTGTTGCACGGGCTTAACCTGACCATAGCCGAGGGTGAGCTGGTCTCCCTGCTTGGCTCCAGTGGCTGTGGCAAAACAACAACCTTGCGCCTGCTGGCCGGCTTTCTTCAGCCAACCAGTGGACAGATCACCGTTGCGGGCAAGGATGTCACCAAATTGCCGCCGCACAAGCGCGACGCGGGCATTGTGTTTCAGAATTACGCCCTTTTCCCCCATCTCACAGTGGCAGAGAATGTCGGCTTCGGGCTCAAGCAACGCAAGGTTCCCGCGCCGGAGCGCAAGACACGCGTTGATGCCATGCTGGAACGCGTCGGTCTTGTTGACTATGCCGATCGCCTGCCAGCGGCCCTTTCGGGCGGCCAACGCCAGCGTGTGGCCCTTGCGCGTGCGCTTGCCATCAATCCACCGCTCTTGATGTTTGACGAGCCGCTTTCAAACCTTGATGCCAAGCTGCGTGTGGATATGCGCGTGGAGATCCGCGAGCTGCAAAAGGCCAATGGCCGCACCGCCATATATGTAACCCATGATCAGGAAGAGGCTTTCTCCATTTCCGATCGGGTGGCCATCATGAATGCAGGGCGCATCGTCCAGCTCGATACTCCCGAAGTGCTCTATCGTCGCCCCAATAGCGCCTTTGTTGCCCGCTTCGTGGGCTTTGACAATCTCATTGAGATGACTGTCGTCAAACGCGAAGGCGATCTGGTGACAGCAGAAGTCGAGGGTGGGGCATTGATTACCCTCTCGCAAGCAGAAACCGGCCCGCTGGAAGATCGCTTTGTGGTTGGAGCCCGCCCCGAGGGCATCGAGCTTTCATCAGATCCATCCAACGCCATTGCAGGCAAGCTGCTAACCCGCTCCTATCTGGGCCGATCCTATCAATATAAGGTCGACACCCCGACCGGCATTCTGATTGCCAACGCCCCACTGACGCAGTTGCATGAAGAGGGCGGCACCATCAATCTTAAATTCAATTTCGAGCATTGCTGCATCCTGCCAGTGGAGGAGACTTGATATGTCTCGTTCCATTGTTGCTGCAGCCGCGCAACTGGGCCCAATTCAGCGCAGTGATGATCGCAAGTCGGTCGTCAAGCGCCTCATCGCACTGTTGGAAGAAGCTGCAAGTCGGGGGGCTGAACTGGTTGTCTTTCCCGAGCTGGCGTTAACCACCTTCTTTCCCCGTTGGCACCTGACCGACAGGGAAGAAATTGACGCCTTTTATGAAAGGCAGATGCCGGGCCCCGAAACGCAGTCCTTGTTCGACGCTGCCAAGCGGCTGGGCATCGGCTTTTATCTCGGTTACGCTGAAATCGCCGTGGAAGATGGGGAGACGAACCACTATAACACGGCCATATTGGTGGATCGATCAGGCAGAATTGTTGGCAAATATCGCAAGGTTCATCTGCCCGGCTGGGACGCGCCGCAAGCCGATCTGGAAGCGCAACATCTGGAGAAATATTTCTTCAAGCCGGGCAATTTTGGCTTCAAGGTCTGGAAGACTATGGGCACCCGTATTGGTATGTGCATTTGCAATGACCGGCGCTGGGCGGAGACCTACCGTGTGATGGCCCTCAAGGGCGCGGAAATGATCCTTGTGGGCTATAACACCCCCATTGATCATACCGGTGTCTATGACTTTGACAGCCTTACCGAGTTCCATAATCAACTCTCCATTCAGGCCGGCGCCTACCAGAATTCCATCTGGGTTGTGGCAACCGCCAAGGCCGGTTTAGAGGAAGGCTCCAATATGATTGGGCAATCAATGATCGTTGCTCCCTCTGGCCAGATCGCAGCCATGGCGCTGGGCACAGGGGATGAGGTGATCACCGCGCGATGTGACCTCGATATGGCTGCGCTCTACCGGCGGACCATCTTCGACTTTGCCCGTCATCGCGAACCGAAGCATTATGACATCATAACTAAGACAAAAGGGCCGATCATCAGCGATGATGAAGCGGTCTGAGGGAAGATGGATCTCATGATCCGGCAGGAAGGGATATCACCGTGCCCGTAGACAACGATAGGTCACTTGAGAAACCGGAGGACAGACAATCTTCCGTGTCTCAGATCATCTCGGACTTGCGCAAGAAAAATGGTTGGACCCTGGCCGAAATGTCAAAGCGGACCGGTGTCTCCATATCCTCGCTGTCAAAAATCGAGAACGGTCAGAGCCAACCTGCCTATAGCGTCCTGACCCGTCTGGCTTCTGGCCTCAATGTCGATTTTGCCGAACTGGTGGGAGCGGAAGCGCCCAGACAGCGCTGTGTCGGTGCTGCCCGTACCATCAGCCGGGCAGGAGAGGGCAAAAAGCTCTCCAATGACATGGGCCTTTATGAATTGCTCTCAACCGAGCTTGCGGCCAAATTGCTCCAACCCATGGTCATCGAGGTCAATCCGCGCGTGAGCGGACAGCCGACGCCTAAAAGCTCTCACTCTGGCGAAGAATTCGTCTATGTGCTCGACGGGGACGTTATTTTCGAGATGGAACCCTACGCCCCGACCCTGATGTCGACCGGCGACTCGGTTTATTTTGATGCCGCCCAGCCCCATAGCTTTTATGCCGTGGGCCCGAAGACAGGGCGCATCCTGTCCATATGCTCCGCCGATACCATCGACCTGCTGACAAAAAATCTGGATAAAAAATGATCACAGCAAAATCCGAAGTTCAAATCCGCCAGCAGTTGACGCTTGTCGCGCTGGGCAAAGCGCCTGCCGATCTGGTGCTGCATGTGGGCAAACTGCTTGATACCGCCACACGTACATGGGCGAGCGAACAGGAAATCGTCATCAAGGGAGACCGGATTGCCTATGTCGGGCCGGTCGGCTCTTGGCCGGGCTCTTGCGACACCATCGTCAAGCGCCCCGATCTGATGGCCATACCGGGGCTTGGCGAAGTGCATAAGCATATCGAAAGCTCTCACCTGACCCCGGAATGGGAGGCCGCCCTTGTATTGCCGCGCGGCAATACATGGACTTGCGAGGCGAGCCATGAATTTTCCAACGTGCGCGGGGCACGCACCGTGGAGTTCTGGCTTGAGGCCCGCAAGCAGGGCTCACCGCTCAAGATCTTTCCGTTGCCCGGCTCTGCGGTGCCGCCAACAGCCTATGAGCATGGCGGCGGATATCTCGGCTATGACGAGCAGAAAGATTTCATTGGCAACTCCATGATGGTGGCCGGTCTGGATGAAGTGATGGATTGGCCCGCAGTCTGGAACCCGGAGAATGCCTCCCACAAGCGGCTCTGGGGCATGATCGAGGCGACCTTTGAAGCCCGTGGCGTGGTCGAAGGCCATGCGGCAGGTCTTAAGGATCTGCCCACCATCAATGCCTTTGCTGCAGCAGGGCTCGCCTCGGATCATGAGGCATGGACGGCTGAGGAATTCTGGGACAAGCTGACCCACGGCCTGTTCATCGAATTACGCCCCCATTCCATGCCTGAGGTTCTTAAAGGCCTGATGGAAAAGGGGCTTGAAGACTGGTCCCAGATCGCCTTCACCACGGATGACCGCTCGGCCTCTGAAACGCTGGAAAAAGGCGCGACAGATTACAACGTGCGCCTCGCCATCCAATCCGGCCTCAAGCCGGAAATCGCGATTCAGTGTGTGACGATCAACCCCGCTCGCCATATGCGCCTGACCCCATGGGTCGGCTCTCTTGCGCCGGGGCGCTTTGCCGATATCGTGCTGCTGTCTGACCTGGAGCACTTCGAGATTGCCGAAGTTTGGGCCGATGGACGGCAGATTTCTGAAGGCAAACGCTTCACCGATCCTGTGCCCGAAATCAACTGGCCGGACTGGGCGCGCAATACGGTGCAAGTCGGTGGTGCGCTTTCCGCCGAGGACTTCGCCATTCCTGCCGAGGCAGGACGTCAGACGATGACAGCGGCGGTGCTGCGCCCGTTCCATTGGGAGGAAGAATTCCTCACCTATGAACTGCCGGTCAAGGATGGGCTGGTGCAGCGGGATGTGAGCCGCAACATCACCAAATTTGCCATTGTCGACCGCTTTTCTGGCGCCAAATCCATCTCGAAAATGTTTTGGGCAGGCACAGGGCCGAGCACGCCCGATTGCGCTCTTGCCAGCTCTCTTGCTCATGACAAACACAATGTCTGGTGCGTTGGCTCGTCTGATGAGGCGATGGCCACGGCCGTCAATGCCCTTTCTGAAATCGGTGGTGGCTGGGCCTTGGTGCGTGACAACAAGGTCGTTGCCACAGTGCGCTATGAAGTCGCCGGTCTGATGTCTTCCCGCCCGGCAGAAGCGCTGGATGCAGATATGCAGAAGCTCTATGCAGAAGGCGAAAAGATCGACTGGATGTTCGAGCCATCCTCCTCACCGCGTTGGTGGGCAGGCTTCCCCGAGCGCTTGGCCTTTGCCACGCTCACATGCGCGCCATGGCGTTGGGTGCTGGTTGCGCCAGCTGAGGGCATCCCCGAGGGGCTTGTCAATGTGGCCACAGGGCAAACCCATCCGGTGGTCTGGTAATCGGACGATAGGCAATAGATCATGACAAGCAATATCCATATCAATTCCGAACGCCTGTGGCAGAGCCTTGCCGACATGGCCAAAATCGGCCCCGGCGTGGCGGGGGGGAACAATCGCCAGACCGTGACAGACGCCGATGGCGAGGCCCGTGCCCTCTTTGCTGAATGGTGCAAGGGGGCAGGCCTTGTCATGTCTGTCGACAAGGTCGGGAACATGTTCATGATGCGTCCGGGCTCGGACCCCGACGCCTTGCCCGTTTATGTCGGCTCACATCTGGATACCGTGCCTGCAGGCGGCAAATATGATGGCGTGCTCGGGGTTTTGGCCGGGCTTGAACTGGTGCGTACACTCAATGACAACAAGATCAGCACCAGACATCCGATCGTCGTGGTCAACTGGTCCAATGAGGAAGGCGCCCGGTTCCATCCGGCCATGCTCGGCTCGGGCGTGTTCATTGGCAAGCAGGATATCGCCTTTGCCTATGCGCGCGAGGATATGGATGGCAAGCGCTTTGGTGATGAGTTGAGGCGCATCGGCTGGGCGGGGGAAGAAGAACCCGGAAACCGCAAGATACAGGCCTATTTCGAGCTTCATATCGAGCAGGGGCCGGTGCTGGAAGCTGCAGGCAAAGAAATCGGCGTCATAACCCATTGTCAGGGCATGAAGCGCCCGCAATATACCCTGACCGGCAAGGCAGTGCACACCGGCTCGACCCCGATGCATATGCGCGTCAATGCAGGGCTCGCCGCAGCCCGCATCACAGAGGTGGTGCAAGAGGTTGCCATGGCCGAGCAGCCCAACGCTGTGGCCGGAATTGGCAAGATGGTCTATTCGCCTTGCTCGCCCAACGTGCTGCCATCCACTGTGCTCTTTGCCATCGACATCCGCACCGTGGATGGTGACAAATTGCAGCGCATGTATGACACCATCTGGCAAAGAGCAGAAAAGATCTGCGCGGAATTGGGCGTTGGCTGTAAGGTGGAAGAAGTGGGCTCTTTTGATCCGGTCACCTTTGCGCCTGAACTGGTCAATGCGGTGCGTTCCTCTGCCGAGGCGTTGGGCTACGGACATATGGATATGGTGTCTGGCTCCGGCCATGACGCTTGCTGGATTGCCGAAGTGGCGCCCGCTGCCATGATCATGTGCCCCTGCGTCGATGGCCTGTCTCATAATGAAGCTGAAGCCATCTCGCCCGAATGGGCAGCCGCTGGCGCCGATGTTCTGCTTCATTCCGTTTTGAAGGTTGCAGGGCAAAGCAATCAGAATTGATGGCGGCAGTGGCACCATCATCTCCGATTTGATGAGATCATAAAGGAGAGGGGATTGCTGTGGTACCAAGAGGGCGGCGTGGCATAGATAGTCCGCGCTTGATTGTCGCATAGTATTGAACGGACCAAGCCTCTTTCCATTCCGGTAAGGATTGCAATGCTATGCAGACCATCGTCGCCAAGTGGAATAGACCGATGGGGAAGACAGGTCTCAATGCGGAAGACTGACGCCCATGGCTTGTTTACTCTTCATTGCCGGCCAAAAGCCCCAATGCGACGGCTAACGCTTTGGATTGAAATATAGAGGACAATACAACCAGAATTTATCTCTGAAAATAGCAGATATTTGTGGTAAAGGTAGTGAAGAAGTGCCTTTTCATAGTATTGTTGAAGGTCTAAATATTTTCTATGAAAAGTTAGGGTTGTATAGCTATCTCAGGTTGTGATTTTTGTTTTTTTTAGGCCAAAAAATTTGTGAGTTAAGTGATTTATTGTTGTCTTAATTCAATATTAACTATCATTTATAACCTGCCCTTTAAGTTATGCGGAATAGACTTGTTGTTCAGGGGCAACGCAAGGGACTATTCATGGGTGTCGCATCAGGTCGTGTGAGAATGAATTTTGGCGCAATGGTTATTGCGGCCTGCCTTGGTGTGTTTCTCGTTTTAACCTTCTCCAATGCCTTCCTGCTGAACCGTTCCGGTGACATCGCCAATAAGGTACGCCATGAACAAGAGAGCACGCTTGTCGACCATGAGCTGAAGAATTTCCTGGTGCTGTTTGCGCAGGCTCAAGCGCAGATTTCCGATTGGGATGCCTCCTATGATGCTTTCATGGGGGAGATCGATGATGGCTTTGTTTTCGACAATATCACTGACTGGTTGTGGAGTGATTTCGGCATTCTGATGACCTATGTCGTCTCGCCAGCCAATAAAACCAAAGTCGCGGTTCTCAAAGAGACGCGGCTCAAGGCTGGCCAGGGCGAATATATCATTCAGGAAAATATTGATCTTGTTGACGAAGCGCGGATGAAATTCCAAAAGGAATTCACCTTGGACAAGCCTTTGCCTGCAGCCCAGCTGATCAGGGATATTCTGGCTGGTCCGGATGAAGGGCGCTTCGCTTGGTCCATCCGTTCCATCAATGGTCGTCTATGTTATGTTATTGCCCAAGCCATTGCGCCTGATCGCGCCAAGGCTTTGGGCAATCATGAGCCCGACATTCTCTTTACTGTCAAGCAGATCAATAAAGAATATCTCTCCTCCGTCAGTGAAAAGCTGGCTGTCGAGGACCTTCATTTTGATTTTCTCGACAAGGAGATAAACGAAACAGGCTATCTTCCGCTCGTTGCCTTGCCGAATGGGCGCATCGTTCACGCGCGCTGGACGCCGGATGATCCCTCCAAAACCATATGGGCGGAGACCCTGCCAGTGCTGGTTATTCCTTTCGTGATCACAGCGCTTGCTCTTGTCGTCATTGCCTGGCGGTTCAGCTTCATGTTGCGTGCATTGCAAAAGAGTGAGGAGCAAAATCGGTTTCTGGCGCTTCATGATGCTTTGACGGGGTTGCCCAACCGCCTCTTCTTTGATCGGGCGCTTGAAGAGGCGATTTTACAGAAAAAACAGATGCAGTGCGCCATTATCAGCCTCGATTTGGATCACTTCAAATCCGTCAATGACAGTCTCGGTCACGAGGCTGGCGACAGGGTTTTGTCTTCTGTTTCTAATCGTATCTCGGAGCGTTTGGGCTCATCAGGCTTGGCATCACGCGTCGGCGGCGATGAGTTCAGCATCCTGCTTTATGATGGCCTTGAGCAGCACAAGCTTGAGGCTTTGTGCGCGGATCTCATTGCGGCAGTGAGCATTCCTGTATTGGTGCCCGGCGGTATCGCAGAAGTGGGCGCATCCATAGGCGTTGCGCGCTGGCCCGAAGATGCGCTTGCGGTGAAATCCCTTTTGCGCCGTGCCGATGAAGCTCTGTATGCATCAAAGCAAAATGGCCGGGGGCAAGTCACCTTCGCTTCTCAGCAGGATGTGGCGCCAAAGGACCTGACACCGAAAGAAGCCGACCGGCGTAGCCAGCAGCTCAAGACCCTGCTCGCCAAAACAGCCTAGCTTTTGAGGAGCGCATCTTGCTGGGGCTTGCCAAAGCCCACGATGATGGCATGATCCGTTTCAATCACGGGGCGCTTGATAAGCGTGGGCGTTGCGAGCATGAGCGCGCGGGCTTTTGCTTCATCCAGATCCTGCTTATCGGCATCGTCCAGCGCACGCCAGGATGTGGAGCGACGGTTGAGCAATGTGTCCCAGCCTTGAGCGGCAAGCCAGCGATCGAGATCGCGGCTGGTAAAGTCGTCACCTCGCAAATCCACAAATGTTACCGGTTTGCCTGCCCCTTCCAGCGCTTTGAGCGCCTTGCGGCACGTGTCGCATGTCTTGATGCCGAATAGCTTCATGGCGTCCGTATCCTTCTGTCCAAGAGGGAATCAACAAATCATCGGCCAGAACACTAGGCAAAGCCCAAACAAGAGGAAAGAGATATTCGGGCCTTGCTGCTGGGTGATGCTATTTCTTTATGCCCATCATGGCTTCATCTCCCCAGAGCTCTTCCACGCGGGCATCGCGCCCGCAGGCAAAGCGATAGTAGGTGTAACGAATGGGATTTTTGTCGTGATAATCCTGATGATAGTCTTCGGCGACAAAAAACGGCCCGGCCGGACTGATCTCGGTTGCGATCGGTGCCCCCAGTTTTCCGCTTTTCTCCAACGCCTTTTTGGAAGCCTGCGCGATTTTCGCCTGTTCGTCATTCAGGGTATAGATTGCGGTGGTATAACTATGGCCGCGATCGCAGAATTGACCATCCGCATCTGTCGGATCAACCGAGCGCCAGAAGATGTCGAGCAGCTTTTTATAGCTGATTTTGTTGCTGTCATAGGTGATGCGCACCACTTCGCGATGGCCCGCTGCGGTGTGATTCTTATAAGTTACATTTTCGGTCGTGTGGCCGCCTGAATAACCGGATACGGTTTCCAACACACCTGGCACATGGTCAAAGTCGCTCTCCACGCACCAGAAGCAGCCGCCAGCAAAGATCGCAGTTTTGGGCGCTTCTTTCGCTTGAACCAGAGCGGAACTTGCTATGAGACACAAGGCAAGCAGGGCGGACTTGAGAGCGTGGGCAAACATCTTGTTCCTCCAGAAACATGAGACAGGATAGATCCTTGGGCGTTCTGCCAAATGGGCAATAGGTAGCCTTGTTCTGATGAGTGTGGCATCAGAATGCGGCAATGTCTCGTCGGAATGGGGCGTCTCACGGGAGTTTGACAGGATGTGATGAAGGGGGTGCCAAAGGCTCTTCAGGCTAGATTTGTGGCAATTTCAGAAGCTTGCGGCTTCGGGCCGCGGGGCATATAGGCGGAATAGATGCCGGTTAAAGATGAAGCCATGCTTCGATGACATCGATAAATGAATCGGCAAATTTTCTCTGCTTGGAGCTGCCAACACCATGGATGAGCAGAAAATCGGGGCGGGTCGTCGGCTTATGGATAGCCATCTCGGCCAGTGTCTTATCCGTGAAAATCACATAGGCAGGCACTTTATGCTCACGGGCCAGTTCCGAGCGGGCCGCACGCAGCGCTTCATAGAGATCCTTGTCCGCGGCATCCAGCTCCGGCAGGCTGCTCTTGGTGCGCTTGGGTCGGCTAAGTTCACTGGGTGCCATGACGTCTGTGCGATAGGAAAAGCGGATGTCTCCCTTTTTCAACGCTTCCGACTTGTCAGTGAGCTTCAAGGCGCCATGGCCCTGAATATCGAGCCGCAAAAGATTGGCAGCCACCATCTGGCGCAGAATGGCGCGCCAGTCTTCCTTGGATGTGCTCTTGCCGGAGCCATGACAGGGAAGCGTGTGGTGATTATATTTCTTGATCTTCTCATGGGTGAGGCCACGTAGAATGTCGATCAGCTGTACAGCGCCAAACATCTCGCCCGTCTGCTCGGCCACCTCAATGAGGCTCAGGGCTTCAGGCGTGCCTTCTTTCAGCTCGGGCGGATCAAGGCAGACATCGCAATTGTGACAGGGCTCGATGGTCTCGCCAAAATAGGTCAAAAGCGACTGGCGGCGACAGGTCGGTGCTTCACAATAGGCGATCAGCGCATCAAGGCGCTTATGCTCGCGGGCCAGATGATCCTCATCGCCCCCTTCATTATCGATGAAGCTGCGGCGCATGCGGATATCGTCAAGGCCATAGAGCATCATGGCTTCGGATGGTTCGCCATCACGACCCGCCCGTCCGATCTCCTGAGAATAGGCTTCCATATTCGAGGGCAGGTTGGTGTGGAACACATAGCGCACATCGGGCTTGTCGATGCCCATGCCGAAGGCGATTGTGGCCACCATCACGGTGCCGGATTCCCGCATGAACAGCGCCTGATGAGCAGCCCGGATACTGCTATCCATACCCGCATGATAGGCAAAGGCCTTGATGCCATGATCCTTTAAAAACTCGGCGGCCTCTTCGGTCTTGCGGCGTGAAAGGCAGTAAACGATGCCGGATTGTTCGGCTCGTGCTTCCACGAATTCCAGCAATTGCTTCTTCCAGTCCTTGCGGAGCTGAACCGAAAGACGGATATTTGGTCGGTCAAAGCCGGAAACGATGACGGTGCCATCGCGCTGACCCTCAGGGGTGCGCGGGAAGAGCTTTTCGGCAATATCCTCGCGGGTTGCCTCATCTGCCGTTGCAGTCAGCGCTGCGATGGGGGTGTTGGGGAAGAAATCCGTTAGCCGTGTCAGCCCCTCATAGTCGGGGCGGAAACTTGGCCCCCAGCGCGAAATGCAATGGGCTTCATCAATCGCGATCAGGCGAATGGGCAGCTTCGCTAGCGCGGCCAGCATGCGCTCGGTCATCAGGCGTTCCGGCGCAATATAAAGAAGCCTCACTTCGCCAGCGGCCACACGGCGCCAGACGGAAACATTTTCTTCGCGCGAGCGGGAACTGTTGATGCTGTCAGCCGCGATACCCAGCAGCTTGAGCGCCATCACCTGGTCTTCCATCAGAGCGACCAGCGGCGAGATCACCAGCGTCAGGCCGCCAAAGAGCAGGGCCGGGATCTGGAAACATACGCTCTTGCCCATACCCGTCGGCATGACGGCAAGCGTGCTCTTGCCTTCCAGCAGGCTGTCGATCACTTCGGCTTGTCGACCACGAAACTGGTCGTAGCCATAAACCGTCTTGAGCATCTCCAGCGCACGCTCGCCCGGACTAACGTCGCTGTCCAGAGGCATTGCCTGTGTTGCTGCAATCAGATCTTGCTCGAGTGTATCGGCGTCACAGGCAAGGAGAGGCTGGGCTGGAGGAGGCATAAAGGCGTTGAATTTTCAGTTGGTGAAAGGGTTGATGCGACCGTATCTGATTTGCAACGCTTTGGTAAACCGAATTGTTGCCAGTGTAGTGATGCTGTGAAGAGCGCCCTTTTGGTTACACCCTTCAGAGCATCTGTTTCGCTTACACATCTGGCGAAAGGCTGTTTGCCTCAAGCTTTCTCTCGGATAGCCCTTGAGACTTTATTTCTCCAGTGAACGCACCAGATAGGGCAAACAGACATCCATGCGATAATCGATTGAGGAATGGTTGTCCGGGAATTCCTCATAGATATGCGCAACGCCAGAGGCTTCCAGCTTGCTGTGCAAACGGCGGGCACCGTAAACCAGATTATATTGATCCACATAGCCGCATTCGAGCCAGAGCCCTTTCATGGACTTGAGATTGGCAATCACCTCGGGTTGATCGGCCAGAATAACAGGGTCCCACTCGAGCCAGCTTGCCCAGCGCTCTTCGATCAGTGAGCAATCATGCATATTGACTGGCAGGCGAATACCACAGAAGGCGTCAGGATCGGGATCATAGCTGGCTGCCATGGCCAGCGTCATCAGGGCATGAATATCCTTGCCGTCATATTTCGGGCCTTGCTCAAACTCGGTAAGGAAAGTCTCGATGGAATTCTTCTTTTTTGCCAGTATACGCAACAAGTTTGGCATATCGGGCAGATAGCAAAGCTCAAAAGCCATGTCGCCAGAAAGGCAGGCCGCTGCCGACCAGAAATCGGCATGCTTCATCGCATGGAGAATGGAGCCGTACCCTCCTGAAGATTTGCCGAACAGTCCTCTCTTGCCCGGGCCCCCACAGCCGATCTGCGTTTCGATGGTCGGGGTCATTTCCTCGATCAGGAAATCCTCCCAATTGCCCAATGCAGCAGAATTGACATATTGGTTGCCACCAAGGCGGGTGAAGCAATCGGGAAATGCCACCACGGCGGGGGGCATCTCGCCCGAGGCGATGAGCCGATCAAGCCGCTCGGGGACATTCTCGCCGAAATTCTTCCAGTTCACATGGGCAGGACCTCCGGCGGTAAAGCCAACAAGATCGACCAAAAGAGGCAATCCGGCTCCGTCATGGCCGTGGGGCGTATAGATGACAACCTCGCGTTCGCAACTGTCACCCAGCACATTATTCTTCAGTGCCTTGGAAGAAATGGTGATGGTTTGCAGGGTGCCTTTGGGTGTGGAGGGATCGCGGCGCATGGAAAAAAGTCTCCGTTTGAAATGGCTGCCAAGTTTGGGCAAAATTGCCATATTGGATGCCATTTTGCCAGAGCTAACCTTGGCATGTGGCAACCGGGTGCGCGTTGAAGACAGCCCGTGGTCGGTTTTCTCCCAATGGTGCGGGTTGCGCATCAGTTGATACAGAGCCCGCCAAGCCGCAGGCGTCATGAAAAGCCAGTATAGCGGCATTTCCAATATGGTCCGCCAGCCAAAGCCATAGCGTTTGCCAGCCCATATGCGCCCCAACACCATGACACCTCCATAGCCAAGCGCCAAATTGAGGCTATTGATGGCCAACAGCACAAAGAAAAAGGATCCGTTCTGGCTGCCATAGAGGGCCAGATTCCAGGCCGTAATGCCGAAAGTGAGAAAGTAGAGGGGATGCACCAGCGTTGACAGCAGCATGCTGCCGATCATGATATGGAAGGAGAAAAAGCGATCACTACCCAGTTTTCTATAGAGATAGCGGGGTTGGCGCATATGTACGATCCAGGTCTGCATCCAGCCCTTGAACCAGCGGGTTCGCTGCTTGAGCCAAGCAGCATAGCTTTCCGGCGCTTCTTCCCATGTATCGCTTCTGATGGTTTCGATCCGATAGCCAAAGCGGGCAAGACGCAAGCCCAAATCGGCGTCTTCCGTCACATTGTACGGATCCCATCCGCCGATCTGCTTGAGCACGCGGGTCCTGAAATGGTTTGACGTGCCGCCCAGTGGTACGACCAGCTGATCGAAGGCAAGAAATGGCAAGAGACCATCAAAGAGCGCAGAATATTCCACCGCAAATTGCCGCGTTAAAAAGTTGGTGCGCGCGTTGTCTACGGCCAGTTGGGCTTGCAGACAGGCAAGGGATGGTGGCCCGCTCAGCATATGCAGGGCGGCGATCTTGAGCTGATGCGGATCTGGCCGGTCCTCGGCATCATAGATGACAGTGAGATCCGACTGAACAAAGGAGAGCGCATAATTGAGCGCCTTGGGTTTGGTTTGCGGGCCTCCTTTGGGAATGTCGACCATCTCGATAAAGGCCGGTAGCGTGACTTTGGCAAGTGCAGCTCTGGTTTCCTCATCCTCCTCTTCCAGAAGAAGATAGCAAGTGAGGCGTTCACGCGGATAGTCGAGCTTGCAGAGCGAATGGATCAAATCCGGCACCACGCGCCCCTCCCGAAACAGGGGCACAAACACCGAGTAGCTCGGCCAGTCAGAAGGATTTTTGGTCTTTCTCCTCGCATCAAACAAGGGGCGGATGCGAGAGGCTTGCGTTGTGCGGGTTTGGGGCAAACAGAAGACGGATATGAGCCGCAAAATGCTCATTGTCAGGAACAACATGATGGTGAGCAGATTGAACAGGACACCGACGGGTGACAAAGCGAGGCTGCTGCCCACAAGCGCTATGATAATAATAACGAGACAATAGGAATGGAACGGCCTGAACTTGCCGTGTGCCGAAAGATGCGGCATTTCCTTTTTGAGCCGGAAGACATGCTTGTCCATCGCCGCTTGTGAGGCTGAAGCCCGCTGCAGGCGCCTCAACTGCCGGGGGGTGGTTATCCGCACGCGTTCCTTGAACTGCGGATCCAACGCCATCTTTTCCGCAAGAGCATCAAGCTCTTTGCCATGTGGCGCGCAAAGATAAAGGCTATCGAACACAGGCGGAGCATGACCAAGTGTCGCAAACGGCCTGATCAAGATCCACGATAGATCATGCAGTTTCTCTATCGGCCAATTATCAGGTAGGGGGTAAACGCCAAAGCTGGATGGCTGCGCGACAAAGGGAACCCCCAGCTTTTTTGCCGCGCATGCAAAATAAAGTGTTTCATCCAGTTTCCCCTCACGTGTCCAGCGTTCGATCAGAGGGTCGCCCGATTGTGCCGCTCTCTTAAGGGCCTGATGCAAGGAGGGGTTATCGAAGCTTTGCAAGGATTGCAGAATGGAAAGATGAAAGGGCAACCGTGATGACGGTCCGGGCCCTGAGGGCTGAACCGGTTTTGCGGGCTGCGGCCTATCCTGACAATCTCTGTCCTGCGCGCCAAAGGCGAGAGCGGTTTGTTCAATAGCCGCCGCTTCAAGAGGTGCCGGATCTGGGGCTTTGTTCAGAAAGTCCATGACAAAGGTGGATCAATAATTTTATATCAAATAAAAATCAGAAAACTATTTGAATTAGACTAGATCAAAAAGAGCATAAAATGGATTGTGCAACCGCTTTAAATCCACTGTTAATTGATAAAATTTTGCGCGGTGCGAGCATTTGCCGCATATGGTCTGGTATTTTGGCCACCAAGAACGGTCTCTGGAAAGGCCTGAAACTGAGCTTGCTACCTGCTTTGATGCTATTCTTGGTGTTTTCCTTTGTGACGGAGGGTGTGGCTCAGGCTCCCACAGGCGAGGGCGCGAACGGAGCTACAGCGGATGTGGAAACGACACGCATAGCCCGCTCGCCTACGCAGGATGAGCCCGTAACAAGCGAAGATTGGGCCAAAGCTGATTTTTACGGCTTCATCGATATTCACCAGCGCCTGCGACAGCCCAGCGAGACGGTGATGGACAATGGCTTGCGCCTTCTTACCGCTCCGGATTTTCCACCCTTCAACTATCGCAATAAATCCGGTGCACCGGTGGGCTATCATGTAGAGTTGGCGCGCGCCTTCTGTGAGCAGCTCAATATCGCTTGTACCATGAAGGTGGTGCCGTTTGATTCCATTCCCGATCTGCTGGAGAGTGATCAGGCAGACGCCGCGCTTGCCGGCCTTGTGCGCCATCCGGACCTACAGGGGAAGGTCTCCTTTTCAAATGTATTCCTGAAGCGCCCAGGTCGGTTTTTGCATCTGAAAGACACCCCCTTGCGTGCGGATAAGCAAGCCCTGCAAGGAAAGCCGGTTGCCGTCATCGGGGGCTCGGCGCATGAGGCCTTTTTGCGGGCCTATTTTGAGGAGACCAACCGTGTGCCCGTCAATGATCTGCGAGCTGCGCGGGATCTGCTGGAAGAGGGCAAGGTGGTGGCGATCTTTGGAGACGCTTTCCAGCTTCTGCCCATCGCCGCTCAACGCAATGGACTTTTCAGCTTTGTCGGTGAGCCCTATTATGATGATCATTTCTTTGGGGATGGCATGGCTTTTGCCTACAAGGCGGGCCGGGGTGACATGGGCAACCTGCTCAATTTCGGGCTGCAAAAACTAGCCCAGAGCGGCCGCTTGGCCGAGCTTTATGCAAGGCATTTTGCCTTTGATGTCTACGCTACCTACTAAATCAGATCCGCGGGCTGTACTGATGGGCCGCTTAGCGACGAAAGAAGGGCAGCAGTAGCGACCAGAAAAACTGGCTGGGCTTTTCATCCTGATAAGGATCCAGCCCGATGGTCATGCCTTCATGCCCGTCCTGTGGTTGGGCCACATAGGTGCGGAACATCCTGTCCCAGATGGAAAGATTGAAACCGAAATTGGAATGGGTTTCCCGTGGGCGGTTGGAATGATGCACCCGATGCATATCGGGTGTGACCACCAGCAATCGCAACAGCCGGTCAGCTGTCTCCGGCAGGCGCACATTGGCATGGTTGAACAGGGCTGCTGCATTGAGCACCACTTCAAACAGGAACACGGCAATCGCTGGAGCACCAAACACCAGCACCCAGACCATCTTGTAAATCAGCGACAACAGGATCTCCAGCGGGTGGAAACGCAGGGCCGTTGAGACATCGATATCCCGATCCACATGATGCACCTTGTGCAATTTCCAGAACAGCGGAATGCGGTGAGAGAGGAGATGCTGCAGCCAGATCGCAAAATCCAGAATGAGAAAGGCAAGGAGTATGGAAAGCCAAGTTGGCAGCGAAATCCAGTTGAGCAGCCCCCAGCCCTGATCCGTGGCATAGATGGCCACTCCGATAGGCAGGATCGGCATGACAAGCCGCGTCACCACGCTATCCAGAATGACAATACCCCAGTTTGTCACCCAGCGACGCCCCTGCATCATGGTGCGATCCCGCTTGGGTAGCCCCCACTCGGCCAGCGCCATGATGACAAAAACCGACAGGAACACCACAAGCCGTAGACTGCTCTCGCTGAGCCCGAAAAGGGAAAAGAGACCGTCGGTTTCCATCGTGTACCTTCAGATGTTGCTCGCCTCGCCACCAGCCATGCCAAGGTGCGAGACATAGTTTTGCTTTTTTGCATCTATAGCCAGAAGTGACCTTTTGCGCAAATTGCAAGTTGGTCGTAGCCTCTCACTTTGTCGTGACGCAAGCGCAGTGCTCGGGATGGGAGAGACTATGACAAGCGCCAATCTGCCTAGGGGTAATCGAGTGGGGAAATCGGGCAAACGCCAAGCTTCACCAGCGTTCCCATCTGCAGATTCCCTTTGCCTTTTGCATGGAAACTGATAGAAAGCCCCTCACGCCAACCGAACCAAAGATGATTGCACCATGTCCACTCCCGCACCGATCACCGCCGACAGCCCATTTGATTTTCTCATCAACGAGCCGGAGGGGAGCTCGCGTGCGGTTTTGATGCTCGCCCATGGGGCTGGTGCGCCAATGGATGCCTCCTTCATGGAGCGGATTGCGGCCATGCTGACAGAAAATGGCATTGTCGTGGTACGGTTTGAATTTTCCTACATGGCGCGTCGTCGCGTTGATGGCAAACGCCGCCCGGCTGGCCGCGCTGAGCGTTGGACGCACCACTATTTCCGCGCAGTGGAAGAATTGCTGCAGGGTGAAAGCTGGAATTGCGCATGGGATGGCCTGCCATTGCTGATCGGTGGCAAGAGCATGGGGGGCCGTGTGGCCGCAATGCTTGCGTGCGACGAAGATCTGGATCTGGCGGTCAAGGGCGTAGTGGTTCTGGGGTATCCCTTCCATCCGATCGGTAAATCCGAGCCGGAAAACTGGCGTCTTGAGCCCCTTGAAAAGAGCCTGCTGCCGGTGTTGATCTGTCAGGGTGAACGCGACGATTTCGGCTGGTGGGACGAAGTGGATGCAATCGACCTTCCCCCGCAAGTGACCCTTGAATGGATCACCAATGGCAGCCACGATCTTGGCCCGACGGGTAAATCCGAAGCGACCATGAAGAGCAACATGCTGTATGCCGCCCGCGTTGCTGCTGACTTCGCTGCCAATCCGCCGATTCTGGAAATGGATTTCGGTCCCGATCAGCCGGTTGACGATTTTGAGGACGACGAAGACGATGCATAACGCCTAGGGCTGCGTCTTTCCTGTCCTATTTGTATTTCGTGAGATAATAGTCTTCCCAATCGCTCTTTGGCACGATGGTGCCAACAGCAAAGGCAAGATTGACCACCGTGCTTTGGTCGTGGGAGAGTTCGCAATCGAACTTGACCCGATGCCAATTGTCGTGGCTCCAGAAAACCGCCCCGTCCGCGATCATATGGCTGCCCTCATAGCGTACCTCTTGGAAAGTATAGGTGACCATCCTTTCAGGCTTGTATGCGGTGTTCCAGGCAGCGATTTGCTCCAGAACTTCCAGTGCGCAGAGCTGCTCGCGCTGCTCGTCCCCGGTCAGATTGCGATAGTCATGGAGCGCCTCTTCGTTGCCCGCGCGCGCCAGAACGCGCCCCGAATAGATCTGGCTTGAATGGATCATGCCATCATCCGGGCTATCCTGTTTCGGACTGACTTTTGGCTCGGGGGGCGCTTGCTCGGATGGGGAAGACAGAGCGGGGGCGATAGAAGGCGTGTCTGGAGATGCTGCTGGTTTTGGCGGCGGAGGAGGGGGCACTATGATTTCAACCGAAATCGGATCTTCCGGTGGCAGGGAGGGGAGCAGCTTGGGGGCGATGGTCATGAGTGCAAACAGGAAAAGTCCGTGCAGGAGAGTAGAGGCAACAACGCCTCCATAGCCGGAGCTTTCAGGTTTGTTTGGCTCACATGGTCGCATGGTCCGGCTCGCTGAAAAGGGCCGTTCTCGGCAAGGTCAGCCGAATCCCCGCGGCCTTTTTTCCTATAAGAGAACGTATCAGCGTGCCTATACAACCGGCCTGTGGCAACAGCATGGCCTTATGCGTCAAATGGCAGATCTCCCTGTGGATCGGAGCGGTCGGCATCCCCCAGATCCTTTTCGGCCCAATGTTTGCGACAAAGGGAAACATAGCTTTCCTCGCCGCCGATTACCACTTGATCGCCTTCATCAATGATTTTGCCGTCATGGTCGATACGCACCACCATGGAGGCCTTGCGTCCGCACCAGCAGATGGTGCGCGCCTCACGCAATTCATCGGCCCATGCCAAAAGGCATTTTGAACCGGGGAACAGGTTGCCCTGAAAATCAGTCCTGAGGCCGTAGCACATGACGGGAATGTGCAGAATGTCCGCCACTCTGCAGAGCTGCCACACCTGATCTTCTGATAGGAACTGCGCCTCATCGAAAAAGATGCAGTCTGGCTTCTTCTCATCCGTTTCCACGTTGAATTGCTTGGAGATATGCTCGAACAGGTCCGTCTCCGGCGCGAATATGAAGGCCTCGGCACCAAGCCCGATGCGGGATGAAATCTCCCCCACCTTGGTGCGATTGTCGAGTGCTGCGGTGTAGAGCAGGGTTCGCATACCTCGTTCGGCATAGTTATAGGAAGCTTGCAGCAGCAAGGTCGACTTGCCTGCATTCATTGCCGAATAGGTGAAATAGAGCTTGGCCATGCGGGAATCGTCTTTTCGCAATCAAAAGGGGTTGTCTGTTGCTAAATCCGCTTGTGCCAATATGCAAGGGGACTGGTCATCCCGTGGCTGTAGATGTGGATGAGGGGCGCGAAAATCGGCCTGCCGATAGGCCGGAGGATCAATAGGGGCTTTCGCATCAGGCCTTCGGATCGAAGGCCTCATCGGGATTCTTGGGCAGAACGCGCTCTACATAAGCTTGCATTTTGGTTGCCATCTCATCCTGATCGCCCAGCAGGCTGTCCGGATCAATGGGCTCACCGAAGGTGATGTGGAACTTGGCGCCATATTTATTCTGCAGCTCGCGGATGGATTGGATATCCCGCAATTCGGTAGAGATCTGGCTGAGTGCATAGAAGGTGAGAGAATTGCGTGCCTTTATATGGCCCGGAATGATGGGAATCTTGTGTTTCTTGGCCATGCGCAGGAAGCTTGAATTCCATGGCCGCTCCTTGAGGCCGACACCGTTCCAATAGGAAAGGCGACCCGAGGGGAAAATGCCCACGCAGCGATCATTGCGGAAGGCTTGGGCCGCAATCGACATGGTGCGGCGCATGGCCGAGCGGTCGCGCAGATTGGGGCGCCATTCAACGGGGATCATCAGATCGGCGGCGTTGGGATTGATCGAGAGCAGATCGGCAAAGACGAACAGCGCCAGATCCTGCCTTACATGGCGCACCTGATCAAACAGTGCCAGACCATCGGGCAGACCGGTGGGATGGTTGGTGGCGACCAGACATCCCCCCTCTTGGGGCAGTTTTTCAAGTCCGGTCGTTGTCACGCGTGGTTGCATCAGAGCCAGCATGGCTTCGGCCATTTCATAGCCGGATTCATTGTAGCGCCAGCCAGAAACCAGGCGGCAGAGATTGTCATAGCGCACCGCCTTGCGGATCAGCGGCGCATAGGCCTTCCCGAAGCGGCCCGTTACCAGATGGCGGGCGCGGACTTCAATATACCAGTCCACCAGTTCCCGGACATCATCTGTGATATGGGCGGTGCGTTCCATTTGGCGACGGGTCTGGCGATCGGCGAGAGAAGACTGAGCCTTGCTCACCCTATCATATATGACGCGCATGGACTTCCGTGTCAGAGTTTCCCCCATAGCTCATATCCCCCTTGATATGCCGGGCGCTTCTGCGCGCCAAACAGGCTTTGCCCCCAGAGGGCCATGCCTTGCTATATCGTGCTTGCCGTTTCTCATATTGGCCGGAGGCCATTCATAGAACGAACAAATCTGTCATCATCAAGGCTGATTGAATTGATCAAACTTGCAACAAATAGATGACATGCCAGACAAAATGGCACCAGATGAACAAAGGTAGTGCCAAAGAAGCATGGTTATTCAGACTTAATTCAAACAAATAGCGGCTTGATGCATCGCGGACACATCAAGCGGTATATCCAACCGGGCACCCTCTATGTGTGCTTTCATTGCCAGTGGCCGAACATATACGGTTCCCGAATGCGTGAGCCAATCAATCAGGAACCATCACGCCGCTCTTGCATCGTGAGTCTATCTCGCGCTGCGTGATGGGGGTATTTGCATGAGCCACTATATGCGGCGGTAGCGAACGCGGGCACTATGTTCGATAGCGCCGACATGCAGCCGGTCCAATTCCAGTTCATCGCGCAGCAGCAGCAGAAACTGCAATTCATCCTGTTCCACCCGCAAATCCGCAGCAGCCACTTCGATGGCCAGCGCATAGGCTGTCTCGCGCAGTTTGATCGGCAAGCTGGCATGGACGACCTTGAGAACGAGATCAACACCGCCTTCAGCAAGCAGGTCCGAGCAATCGCGAGACACCGTAACGAGGCGTTCATGGTCGAAATCCGAGAAAACCGGCAGGGTTTGCACTTCTTCTCCGATTTTCATGAGTTCTGAGTCCGTCATGGTCCGGTCCGCAGCAGATGTGGACACCATCACATAGATCAGGGCTTCTTCAGGCGAGACGATCTTGGTCATTCTTCTTTTCCTGTTTCGGGCGCAAAAGTCGCGCAAAAGGGCACAGTTGCCTGTCTTTTCATCAACTCTTTTTGAACTTATGCATCAAAGGCGTTCGGATCAAGCTTTGGTGCGGGCCTTTCTTGTGGGCAGCGATCTCTTGCCGGCTATCACCCCCGCCAATTGCGGCCTCCATAGCCAATGGCTGGGAGCGAGGCTAAAAAGTCCCTTTTCTTGGGCTTGTCTATCAGCTAGAACAGCGCTGACGGCCTGCCCGGACGGTGGGCCGTCAGCTGTTTATTGTCGCAACTTCATCCGGTATGCATGCGATATGCTGCCATTCTGGGATCTGGCAAAAAGCTGGCCGTTGATGGCCTGCTGCCTGATTATCAAGGACACTCAAGGAATCTGACTATGACTTCGCAAACCGCCCTTTCGCTCGCGCTCTCCGATGACCTCGTCGAAGCAGCTGCAACGTCCAAGGCCTGGCCGTTTGAAGAGGCGCGAAAGCTGGTCAAACGGTATCAGAAATCCGGCATGCCCGATGAGGTGCTGTTTGAAACCGGCTATGGCCCCTCGGGCCTGCCGCATATCGGTACCTTCGGTGAAGTGGCCCGCACATCCATGGTGCGCACGGCCTTTCGCGCCCTGACAAGGGATGAAGTGAAGACTCGCCTGTTGTGCTTCTCCGATGACATGGACGGCTTCCGCAAGGTGCCGACCAACCTGCCCAATCAGGAAATGCTGGCGGCGCATCTTGGCTTGCCGCTGACCAAGGTGCCTGATCCGTTCGGCATCCACGAAGGCTTCGCCCAGCATAACAATGCGCGTCTATGCGCCTTTCTGGACCAGTTCGACTTCGACTATGAATTTGTTTCCTCGACCGACTATTACACCTCGGGCCGGTTTGACGAGACCCTTCTGAAAATGCTGGAAGTCTATGACAAGGTCATGGACATCATCCTGCCGACACTGGGCAAGGAACGTCAGGCAACCTATTCGCCCTTCCTGCCGGTTTGCCCGCGCACCGGAAAGGTGTTGCAGGTGCCGATGATTGATCGGAATGTCTCCAAGGGCACAGTGGTCTATATGGACCCTGAAACCAATGAAAAGATGGAAGTGCCTGTCACCGGCGGCGCCGTCAAATGTCAGTGGAAGGCCGACTGGGCCATGCGCTGGGCAGCCCTTGATGTGGCCTATGAAATGAGCGGCAAGGATCTGATCGACAGCGTCAAGCTCTCCACCAAGATCTGTCGTGCTCTTGGCAAACCACAGCCGGAAAGCCTGTCTTACGAGCTCTTCCTTGATGATCAGGGCGCCAAGATTTCCAAGTCCAAAGGCAACGGCCTCACCATCGAGGAATGGCTGACCTATGCCTCGCCGGAAAGCCTGTCGCTCTACATGTATCAGAAGCCCAAAACGGCCAAGAAGCTCTATTTCGACGTGATCCCGAAGGCAGTGGACGAATATTTCACCTTCCTTGGCAACATCGAGAAGGAAGATCTGACCAAGCAGCTGAACAACCCGACATGGCATATTCACTCTGGCAATCCGCCAAAGGTCAATATGCCCATCAGTTTTGCACTGCTGCTCAATCTGGTGAGCGCCGCCAACGCGCAGGATAAAGATGTCCTCTGGGGCTTCATTTCTCGCTATGTACCCGGTGCCAGCGCTGAAACCCATCCAAAGCTTGACGAACTGGTCGGTTATGCGATCCGCTATTTCGAAGATTTTGTCAAACCCAAGAAGGTGTTCCGCGCAGCGACCGAGATGGAAGCGACCGCCATGCAGGATCTGGCAACCCGCCTTGCTGGCATGACGGATGTGACCGACGCCGAAGAGCTGCAAACGGAGGTCTTCGCGGTTGGCAATGCCTACGAGTTCGGCAATCTGCGGGATTGGTTCAAGGCGCTCTATCAGGTCCTGCTGGGGCAGGATCAGGGCCCGCGCTTTGGCTCCTTCATTGCGCTTTACGGGGTTGAGAATACCATCGCACTGATCGAAAAAGGCTTGAAGGGCGAATTGCTGAGCGCTTAGTCTGATTGCATGAACCGCCACTAGGAGCGAAATATATGAAAACCGGCAGCAAGAGACAGACACGCCTTCTTCTGCCGGTTTTTCTTTTAGCGGCTCTCGCTGCTCTGGCCCTGTTGGCAATCATGCCTGATGCACGGGCTGAAGACAGCCATGTCCCGCTTGAACCCATTGATTGTCCGGCCGGGGCTGCCGAGGGAGAGGATGTGGTCTGCTTCCTCTTTCATGTGCCTTCTGATTGGAATGATATTTCCAATCGCCCAATGGAATTGCCGGTTATGCGCTTTGCGCCGCTGGGGCCGGAAGCGAGCAAGCCGCCGCTGCTCATTCTGGCTGGCGGGCCTGGGCAATCGACCATCACTCTTCAGAAAAAGATCGTCAAGAATCTTGCCTATCTGCGCCAGCAGCGCGAGATCATTCTCATGGATCAGCGCGGCACAGGGCCGTTGGCTGAGAATATGCAGTGTCCGGAAGCGCTTGGCGAAGGGGAAGCGATTGAAGTCGATGCGCTTGTCGCCTGCGTCAAAGCGGCAGATGCAGCCGGACTGCGACTTTCCGATTATCGCACAGCCTTTGCTGTCGAGGATTATCGTGCCCTGCGCTATGCCCTCAAGATTGACAAATGGGCAATCATAGCAAGCTCTTACGGAGCGCGGGTGGCTCAAGGGCTGGTACGTCGCGACAATGAGGGCATCGATCGTATTCTTTTCAACGGGCCGCTATTTCTGGCAACCCGCTTGTTTGACTGGCAGCCGAACGAGAAAACAGACGAACTCATCGACGCCTGCAACGAAGATGAAGCCTGTCGCGATGCCTTCCCCGATCTCTATTGGGATTATCAGCGTCTTCCCTTTGCCATGCGCAAGGTGAAGCTGCCCGAAGATGAAGCCTATCCTGCAGAAGCGCAGCCCTATTTCTACCAGAGCAGGCTCAACGCCCTATTGGCGCGCAGCAAGGCTCAGCTTGTGCCTGCCGATATCGCCGCCACGGTTATAAGCGTGGACAAGGCTTTGGCCGATGACGCCATCTGGACCCCGCCAGATCCTTTACCGCAATCCATGAAGCGGATCAGCCTGCTCATGCATTTCGCTGTAGCCTGCGCCGAAGAGATTGCACCGCTTGCTGATCAATCGGAGCTCGATTTGCAGCAACCTCTGACCATGCGCTTTTACCGCAAGGCCTGTGATCGCATCCGGCAGGTAACATCCCATACGGTAAAGCTCGCGCAAGGGTGGGACAAGGCGAGCAAAACGGCGCGCCCGACGCTCATTCTGAACGGAGAGTATGACACCATCGTTTATCCCGATGCCGTCGCTGAAAGCTTGCCCTTCTTTACCAATGCTTCGTGGGTGACGCTGCCATTTGCCGGCCATGACGTGCTCAGCGTCAACCCTTGTGCACGGAAACTGGCCGGTGCGTTCCTTGAAGGCTCCGAGCCGGAAAAGCTGGATACTGCGTGTGCACAACATGCGGAGCTTTCATTCCTGCTGACCCCGCAACAGGCCCAAAAATAGAGCGTTGGTTATCCTCGCAGCTGGCAAATGTCAGGATTGCTGTGTTAGCGCATTTCAAAGCCGGGTGGCAGCGGCAGCTCCTTTTCCACTTCCGGCTCGCTTGGCGGCGTCATGATGGACAGCGCTCCGGCATTGGCTCCGGAAAGCAGATCTGGCGCGGTAATCAGCCCGATATCCTGCGATTGCGCATTGAGCGAGGAGGAAAGCGCCTCAGCTTCCTTTTGCCGAGCTATGATAGCGCTGCTGCTCGCTGTGGCCTTGGTGGCGAAAAGGCCGCGCTTTGCCTGTTTGGCTTCAAAAAGCTCGTCTTGATAATAGCCCTCTTCAGGCTTGGCCCAGCCAAGGCGCACGATATAGCTGGCCAGATCGGTCACATTGACCGGTGTCTCACCTGCCTTGAATTTGTTGATGCCCGGTCCAAGATAACAGGTTGCGCGATCCGACCCTTCCTTGGCTTTCTCGTCATTGCTTGCCCCGTCTTCTCCGATCCAGTCGCAGCGCACGGCGCGGGCGCGGATGAAGCGCTTGAGTGCGGTGGCGCCCAGCTTGTTGCATTTGGCAGCCCTGCCAGCCATCCAGCAATCCTTGGTGCTATCAAGGGCTTGAAGATGGGCGAGCTTGATATCCACCTCACGATATTTGCTGACCATTAGCGTAAGCTTGGTGGGCGTTTGCACCGCAACACGCCGGAAGATCTCTGGCAGTGGTTCCGGCTCGGGTTCCGGGGGCAGGGGCATGCCCTGTTCGCGCTCAAGGGGAGCTGCCTGATAATAGGGCGAAAGGGCAAAGTCTGGCGTCACATTGCGCTTGGGAGGGGCAACCAGATCACCTGCCTCAGGGCCTTGCAGCAGCACTTGCATATTTGAGGCGGCTTCGTCTGTTGGCTCTGTCTTGGGGATCTGTGTGGATTTCCGGGGCGCTCTCTTGGCGGCGCTTTGCTCATCGGCCTTCTTGCGTTCCTGCGTGGAGAGATAGGCATCCTGCGGCGAGGAGGGAGCCCCTTGCCAGTACCAGAAGAGATAAAAGACAAGTGCCGTTAGTGCAAAAGCGGCACCAACCAGCATCACATTGCCTAAAAGCTTACCCAGCCAGGAGCGCTCGGGAGCCGGTTGACGGGCAGCATAGTGATCGTCCGCCGGTTTGCCAATTGTTCGCCTTTTTCTGCCCATGACCCTGATTATACTCAACAAGCTGGTTTTTACGCGGCTTTCTGCCTTGCCTGCCATGGAGGAGCCCAGAACGCAGACATGGGAGAATATAACCTCAATAAATGAGATTTAAAGGCGGCAGTTCTGATAAGGACTTTTTCTTTGTTCCCAGCGTTCGAGCCTATTGGGGATTACTGGCTGGCCCACAGGATCTTGGCGATATGTACCTTATTGTCATCGGTAACAGGCAACGCCGTTTCGGTTTGGTTCAGAGGCACTAAAGAGAATGCGCCTTTGCTATCGATGGATATGTCTCCCACGATGGGAGCGCTCTTCTCGGCATTGGGGCAAAAGAAAATGACACGGTCTCCCTCCACAAGTGGACAGCATAGGCCCAGCAGAAGTGTCACCCCTTCCTTGTAGAATGGTTTGAAGCGGTCTTCCTCTATTCGGAGCAGGAAAACGCGCTCATCTGGCGACAAGGCCTCTCGCATAAGCGCTGCCGTGGCCTCTGGATCTGGGCTTTGATGCGGGGTGGTGCCATTCAATGCGTCTATTTCAAGCCCTCCTAGCCGGGGCTGACCAAGAGCCGTATGACCGAGAGTGGGGATATCGCCTGCAGCCTTCTGCTCAAGGATGTCTTGATAGGACCAGACAACGCTGCGTCTCTCACAGAGCAATTGCACGAAGAAGGCTTCTACCGACAAATGCGTAGCATCCAGAATGCGGGCGATAGACTCGGTTGATGGCCAGCGGGGGCGCCCATTTGGTTGGAACCGCTTGGAGCGGTTGAAGATACTGGCATCCAACCCTGCCATACGAGCCAGGGAGGAGGTTGAGACCCCCTCCCTGGCCGCTAGCGCATCTATGGCGTGCCATAGGCGTTTGTGAGATAGCATTGGTGATTCTCAATAAACTCATTCTGAATGAATTAAACCATAGGGGGAAAAATAAAAAATACAATCAATAGTTGTCTTTTTACACAAGGGCACCGGGTCTATTGTTGACAATCCTATATTCAGGCAGACTGCTGTTAAGCCTTTTTCGCACAGCTGCGCGTGAAGGAATATTGCTACTTTCAACCTTGGCGACCGGCTGCTATTAGAACTCCGATGAGTTCGGCTCTGGACATTTGGCAGCATTAAGGGCCCCAAAGGCGATGTCGAGGAGAGCGAACGGTCTTTCTCGGAGCAAATGTCCTATGGCAAAACTGATCTACAAACTGGTTACCAGAGCCCAATGGAACGAGGCAAACGCCAAGGGAGTCTTTGAAGGGGCCCCCGTTGACCTGGCGGATGGCTTCATTCATTTCTCGACTGCGGATCAGGTAGAAGAGACCGCGGCCAAGCATTTCAAGGGCATTGATGATCTTCTGCTGCTTACCGTTTCTGTCGAAAAGCTGGAGAGCAGCGCCGGCCCGGTGACATGGGAGCCATCACGCGGTGGAGCCCTGTTCCCGCATCTCTATCACAGCATGCCGCTAGAGGCTGTGAGTGATAAGCGTGCCCTACCTATGAATAGTGACGGATATCATCGCTTTCCGCAGTTGCAACAAGAAGAATAGAATAAGAGCAAACGACCATGTCCAACCCCTTTATCGATACGCTGGCGCGCAAGGCCCTCTTCACTCTGAACCCTGAGCTCGCGCACAGAATGGGCATTCTGGCGCTGAAGACAGGGCTCGTGCGCGGACCCCAATTGCCCGATGATCCGGTTCTCAAGATCAAGCTTTGGGATCTGGAATTTCCCAATCCTTTGGGCATGGCCGCAGGCTTTGACAAGAATGCCGAAGTGCCTGATGCGACATTGGCTCTGGGCTTTGGCGCTACTGAAATCGGCACCATCACGCCGCTGCCTCAAAGTGGGAACCCAAAGCCGCGCCTCTTTCGTCTTATCGAGGATGACGCAGTTATCAACCGTATGGGCTTCAACAATGAGGGCCATGCTGCAGCCCACGCGCGGCTGGCTGCACGTAAATCGAAAAAGGGTATCATCGGCGTGAATGTCGGCGCCAACAAGGATAGCAAAGACCGCATTCAGGACTATGTGAAGGGGATTGCAGCCTTTGCTGACGTGGCGTCCTTCTTCACGATCAATATTTCATCGCCCAACACGCCGGGATTGCGCGACCTGCAGGCTAGGGATGCTCTGGACAACCTGTTGGCCCGTGTGCTGGAAGAACGCAATACCCAGACGAAATGGGTCGGACGTTCCGTGCCTATTCTGCTCAAGATCGCACCGGATGTTGACGAATTTGGTCTTGATGACATATGCGCAGTGGCTGTTGCCCGGGGCGTCGATGGTATGGTCGTCTCCAATACCACGCTTGACAGGCCCAATCACCTTGCTTGCCAGAAGCAATTGGCCGAAGCTGGTGGATTGTCCGGCAAGCCATTGTTTGACAAGTCAACCATTGCATTGGCCAAAACCCGCAAGCGCGTGGGGCCAACCATGCCCTTGGTGGGGGTTGGGGGGGTATCAGACGCCATCTCTGCCATCGAGAAGATCAGGGCCGGTGCCAATCTCGTGCAGTTCTATTCCTCCATGGTCTATGGAGGTGTCTCCATGGTCAGCCTGATGGTGATGGAAATGTCGGCCATTCTTGCGGAGCGTGGCATTTCGCATCTGGATCAAATCCGCGGCGAGAGCTGCGATGACTGGGCCAAGCATCCGTTGGCCTGAAGATTGGGAGATAAAGCATGAGTACGACCATTTGGCACAATCCGCGCTGCTCGAAATCGCGTGAGACGCTGGCACTTCTTGAAGAAAAGGGCGAACAGCCAGCTATTCGTAAATATCTTGAGGATGCGCCAAGCGCTGAGGAAATTCGCGAAATTCTTGCGCTTCTGGGGATTGAGCCACGTGCACTGATGCGCACCAAGGAAGCGCTTTACAAAGAGCTGGGACTTGCAGATGTTTCCGATAATGAAGCGTTGATCAAGGCCATGGTTGACAATCCCAAGCTCATCGAGCGCCCGGTCGTGATCAAGAATGGCAAGGCCCGCCTTGGCCGCCCACCGGAATCTGTGCTCGAGATTCTCTGATATTGAGAGCAGTGTCAACATTTTGGCCGTCAAAGTCTGAAGCGGAACACGGGAAACACTTTTATCAAAAGGGGGCGCATGATATGCGGCCCCTTTTTGTGTCTTGGGTGCTGCGAGAGCTCAAGCGAATGCGCGCGCCATCCGCCGGGGCAACATCAGGCCAAGGCAGATGCCGCGTGCGGCGAGGAAGCAGATCAGTCCAAGCCACAGGCCGTGATTGCCCAGAGACGGCATGGCCAGATATTGCACGACGAAAAACACGCTGGTCGCAAGAATGGAGACATTGCGCATGGTTGAAGACCATGTTGCGCCCACGTAGATACCGTCGAGCTGGAAGGCGATGGTGGCAATCAGCGGCGTCATGGCAACCCAGATGAGATAGACCCTTGACAGTGCCCTGACCTCGGGAGCCGTGGTCAGGGCATCGATGATTGCGGGGCCAAGCAGCAGCATGATCAGGCTCAGGCCCAGCCCGAGCCCGAGCCCCCAGCGCAGGGTCAGCCGCACGGTCTGCTCAAAGGCCGGACGATAGCGCGCGCCGATGGCCCGTCCGCCGAGCTGTTCTGCTGCCGTGGCGATCCCATCCAGAAAGAAACCGCCGAAAATGAAGAATTTCATCAGCAGTTCGTTGGCTGCCAGAATGTTGTCTGTCTGCCGGGCGCTTAGTGCCGTGAACAGGGTGAAGGTGAACAGCATCACCATGGAGCGGATGAAGATATCGCTGTTCACAGCAAGGAAACGAACAAAGGCTTCCCTATGGAAAAGCCGTGGCAGAGGCACGCGCCAATCTGCCCGCAAATGGTGCGCCATCATGCCAAGCCCGATAAGCGTCATCATTGCTTCGGCGGCAACCGAGCCATAGGCTGCGCCAGAAACGCCAAGATCGAGACCGAGCACGAACCAGATTGTCAAAATGATGTTGATGCTATTCTGCAGGATGAGCAATGTCATGCCCTGGCGTGATTTTCCAAGGCCGAAGAGCCAGCCGAAAATGGCAAAATTGCCCAGAGTGAAAGGCATCGCAAAAAGCCGGATCAACAAATAGGTTTTTGCCGCCTCGTTCACGGCTTCTGAGCCACCCATTGCAGTCAGAGCCCAAGGGGTTACCAACGGGCCGACGATGATGGTTAGAAGTCCAAGCAGCAGCGCGATAACCAAAGCGCGATAAGCCACAGCTCGTTGGGAAACCGTATCGTCTGCGCCAAGCGCCTGCGCCGTGAGCCCTGTGGTTCCCATGCGCAAAAAATTGAACGAGGACGCCACGATATCAAACAGCGATGATCCGATAGCGATGCCCCCCATCAGAGCCGCGCTCCCCAACTGGCCGATGACGGCCATATCGACAATACCCGCCAGCGGCACTGTGATGAGGCCAAGGGTCATCGGCACCGCAATTTCCAAAACCAGCCTATGGGTGACAGAAAAAGCACGCTTGTTGTCTGCTGGCGCAATGTCCATTGAAAGCAATCCAGTGATGCCGGAATGTCCGGGAAGAAAATTGGAAGGGACTACGCCATGCGTAGCGCGAAACCTTCCTCTAGCATCAGAAGAAAGGCATGAAAAGCGCTAAGATGATAAACGCCCGGTGGCAAGGGACGGGCAGGAAGAAAATGAGGAGGTAAGGAAAGGCTAACAGCGGCAAGGCAATGGAGCACGCCTGAAAACAATCAACCGCCGCACGGGGACCATTCGCGCGACGGTTGATTTGCAGTGTCAAATCTCAGGTCCTACCAATAAAAGGTACTGGGGATGGGCCGGGGACAGGCACTCTGGCTAGAGAGTTGGTTAGACCGGAGAAACCGCCTCTCAAGTGATCCCAAAACGCCGCCTGAAAGATCAGATGGCTTCCTGTGTTCCAGGATCATTGCTGTTGGAATAAGTATTGCTCAGCCGGTTGGGTATGTCATCTTAAACATGTGTAATGTCTTGGAAAGGTTCGCCAGAAGGCATGGGCGAGTGAACCGGATCAGTCCTCTCTGCGCCCGATCTTGAGCAGGCGCATGATCAACCAGATTGGGAAGACGATCAGTGCACCGAGCAGAAAATATTCCACGGCCCAATGCACTGCATCAAAGCCCATATAATAGATATGCTGTACAAGACTGGAAAGATAAGTAAGGACTTGCCGGGGATGGAGATTGAGCGCGCTGAGCACGATGCCAACCACAACAGAAAGGCCGATCAGTCGTAATATGACAGGGCCGGGCGAGCCGCCGAAAAAGCGGGAAAATTTCGAATCGGTCACAGTATTTCTCCCTGTATCCTGAAAATCTGCAAGATTGACATTCCTTTAAAGGGTGTTCGCCCCGACAGTGACATCTTAGAAGTGCATGTAGGCAACTTGAAAGGCAGCTTCAACCTTTGATTAAGCATATAGCTTGAATTCGGGCTATAAGAGGGCGTAGAAATGCTTAGAAACAACTTCTATGCAGGTGTATTTCCCTCTCTCAAGAGGCATAAGGCTGAGTCTAGACATCAGCATGAGATTGCTCCGCACCGTTTGGAGCGCGCTGAAGAGCGGGGGCACCGGGCACGATGATGAGTGAAGAATTTTCAGATAGCTTTTGCCGCTATCTTGGCAGGATCAAGACCACACGCCACATGATTCTTGCCGCCGGGTTGTTTGCCGCCATTTCCAGTTTTCTATCTCTATTCAGCACGCACCTGATTTTTGTGTTTGTTGGCTCTTCCGTCGAACCCCTGGTCAAGATCCTATCCTATATCTTGCCTTTCTCTCTGGTGTTTGTGTCGAGCTTTCTGCTTATCCGCGGCTTTGCCACAGTACATAGGCGAAATGAATATCTATGGGAGATTGCCGAGCGGGATGATTTGACCCGTCTGGTCAACCGTGCCGGCTTCCTGCGCAGGGGGCGCAATCTCACCATAAAAGCCGAGCGCGAAGTGTCCTCTTTGTCCATGATCATGTTCGATGTGGATCACTTCAAAACGATCAATGACACGCGTGGTCATACTGCTGGTGACATGGCCCTCAGGCATCTTTCTGACATTCTGCGCCAGATCTGCCGCGACGGGGATGTGGTTGCCCGTTGGGGCGGAGAAGAATTTGCGATCATCTTGCCCGATGCCAACGCCCAAGGGGCGGCAATCTGGGGCGAGCGCCTGCGGGAAAAGATCGCCAAGACGCCACTCTTCTGGAAAGACAAGGCATTGTGCCTGACCATCAGCGCCGGCGTTACAGAATGGACCCATGAAGGCGATAGTCTGGAAGCCATGGTCGAGCGTGCGGATAAGGGGCTTTATCTGGCCAAGGCGGCAGGCCGCAATCGGGTTCATCTTATGCGGTCTCACTTGGAAACCGTGCCTGCTTTCGAGCAGGATGTTATGTTTAACGATGAGCATGGCTCAACCGGACATGTTGCATAACGCAAACGGATAGACAATGCGCAGCGCCTGTCCCATAGTCTTTGCATGACGCAGATGCCGCTTAAAGATACAGCTCCCAATCAGCCAGAAAGTGCCCTGATCCCCGACCCCATGGGGCAGCTGGTCACGCGTTTTGCCTTGCCTTGCGCCGACGAGGCCGGGACGCATCTTCCTGTCATCTTTTCCGATTGGCTAAAGAGCAAGGGCTGGCAGTTGCGCCCGCATCAAAAGGCGATGCTGGCTGCGCAGTCCGAAGGGCAGCCGACACTGCTGATTGCCCCCACTGGTGCGGGCAAGACCCTCTCGGGCTTTCTCCCCTCGCTGATCGAACTGGAAAGGGACAGGCAAGAAGAGGGGGAGGGCAAATGGCACGAACAATTGCACACCCTCTATATCTCTCCTCTCAAGGCGCTGGCCGTGGATATCGCGCGCAATCTGGAAACGCCGATCGCCGAGATGGGGCTCGATATCTCTGTCGAGACGCGCACTGGCGACACTCCTGCCGATAAGCGCCAAAGGCAAAAGCAGCGCCCGCCTAACTTCCTGTTGACGACACCAGAGCAATTGGCCCTGTTGCTGGCTTCGCGGGAGGCGGAGCTTCTGTTTGCCTCTCTCAAGACCATCATACTGGACGAGTTGCATGCTCTGGTCACGTCAAAGCGCGGCGAGTTGCTCAGCCTGGGCCTTGCGCGCCTGCGCGGCCTTGCGCCCAATGCCCGTCCTGTGGGCCTCTCGGCGACCGTGGCCGATCCGCTGGAGCTGGGCCACTGGCTGGTGCCCCATGCTGATGGAAAGCCGCAGCTTGAACCTCAGATCATCCAGCTAAAGGGCGGTACGAGCCCGGATATCGAGGTGCTGGAATCTCAAGAATCCATTCCATGGGCTGGCCATAGCGCACGCTACGCGTTGCCCGACCTCTATGCCCTGATCAAGGCACACAAGACCACACTGCTATTCGTCAATACCCGCTCGCAGGCCGAATTCCTGTTTCAGTCCCTCTGGACCATCAATGATGACACCTTGCCCATTGCGCTCCATCATGGCTCGCTTGATGTGAGCCTGCGCCGCAAGGTGGAAGCGGCTATGGCAGGTGGGAGCCTCAAGGCGGTGGTCTGCACCTCGACCCTAGATCTTGGCATCGATTGGGGCGACGTGGATCTGGTGATCAATATCGGCGCTCCGAAGGGGGCAAGTCGTCTGGCACAGCGCATCGGGCGAGCCAACCATCGCCTTGATGAGCCTTCAAAGGCCATTCTCGTGCCCTCCAACTGCTTCGAACTTCTGGAATGCCGCGCAGCGCTTGATGCCAACTATATCGGCGATCAGGACACACCGCCGGTGCGCAAGGGTGGGCTCGATGTGCTCGCGCAGCATATTCTGGGGCGGGCCTGCGCCGGTCCCTTTGATCCGCTGGATCTCTATCGCGAGATCACTGCAGCCTATCCTTATCGGACGCTGCCTTGGGAGCTGTTTGAACAGGCCATCGATTTCGTTGCCACGGGCGGCTATGCCATGCGGGCCTATGAGCAATTTGCCAAGCTCAAACCCATGAAGGACAAGGAAACAGGGCGCACCCTCTGGCGTCTCTCTCACCCCAAACGGGCGCAGCAATATCGGCTCAATATCGGCACCATTGTCGAGGAAGCCATGATCAAGGTGCGCCTTACTTCATGGAAGGGCGGTAGCGGTGAGCAGAAGCGTCTGGGCCGCTCCGGACGTGTGCTCGGCGAGGTGGAGGAAGGCTTCATCGAAGGGCTTGCACCCGGGGACAGCTTCCTGTTTGCCGGACAGGTTTTGCGCTTCGAGCGGCTGGATGAAAATTCAGCCCTGGTGACAAGAACCCAGCACAGGGAGCCCAAGGTTCCCGCCTATAATGGTGGCAAGTTCCCGCTCTCGACCTATCTGGCCTCTCGCGTCAGGGCCATGCTGGCCGATCAGGAAAGCTGGTCCAGACTGCCCGAACAAGTGCAACAGTGGCTGGCGCTGCAAAAGCTGCATTCGATCATTCCTTCTGCCGATCAGATGCTGATCGAAACCTTCCCACGGTCTGGCAAATTCTATCTTGCGCTCTATGCCTTTGAAGGGCGGCTTGCGCTGCAAACTCTGGGCATGTTGCTCACCCGAAGGCTGGAAAGGGCAGGTGCCCGCCCGCTTGGTTTTGTTGCCTCCGACTATGCCTTGATGATCTGGGGGCTGAGGGACATGGCCAAACTGGAGGAAGAGCTCGGCTGGAGCTTCGAGCAGCTTTTTGACGAAGACATGCTCGGAGATGATCTGGAAAGCTGGCTGGCCGAATCCGCCATGCTCAAGCGCACCTTCCGCACATGCGCCGTTATTTCCGGCATGATCGAGCGCCGCCATCCGGGAATGGAAAAATCCGGACGCCAGATCACCATGTCGTCAGATCTCATCTATAACGTGCTCAAGGATCACGAGCCCGACCACCTGTTGCTGAAAGCCACATGGGATGATGCAGCCGGTGGTCTGTTGGATATCGCGCGCCTTGGCGCTATGCTCCAGCGCATCAAGGGCCGAATCATACACGCTCCTCTGGACAGTCCGTCCCCGCTTGCCATTCCGGTGTTGCTGGAAATCGGCAAAGAGCCGATCTATGGCGAAGCGGAGGATGAAATGCTGCTGGAAGCGGCCGAAGAAATGGGCCTGTAACCCCTTTGTGCATTCTGTCAGGATAGAGATCTGACCCCAAGAGGCTTGACCCAAGAGGCTTGACCCATGAACTGGCAAACGCGCCTGCAACAAGGTAAAGGGGCGGCAAAGTCCCGCAGCATCTATGCATTTACCCATCGCGGGGAGGCCTTTGAGGCAAGCCTGACGGGCGCTCTTTACTGGCCACGTCATCAAGCGCTGCTGGTTGCGGATCTGCATCTGGAAAAAGGCTCTGCCTTTGCCCGTGGCGGACAGTTTCTCCCTCCCTATGACAGCCATCAGACCCTGTCCCTGCTGACCGCCGATATTGACCATTTCCAGCCAGCGCGTGTCCTGTGCCTTGGCGACAGTTTTCATGATATAGGCGGAGCCGCCCGCATGGCGCCGGATGTTGCCCAGCTCCTCAATGAGCTCATCGGAAAGCAGGAGTGGATCTGGCTGACCGGCAATCATGATCCCGTCATTCCCGCCGATCTGGGCGGAGAGCGGGGCGAAACCCGCAACTTCGCAGGGGCTGAATGCCCTGTCATCCTGTGCCATGAACCCGGAGAAAGCAAGAAGGCCCTTTCGGTGGCGTCACCTGCGGCTGAGAGCGCCACCCTTCTGGAGCATAGTCTGGAGATTTGCGGGCATATGCATCCGGTCGCGAGAATTCCTGCGCGAGGCCGCACGATGCGCCGCAAATGCTTCCTCTTGGCCAAAGAACGCATCATCATGCCCGCCTATGGTAGCTTTACCGGCGGGCTGGAACTGTGTGACGAGGCGTTCGCGCCTTATGTGCCGGAGGATGCCAGATTGCTGGTGATCGGACGTCAGACACTTGCGATGCATGATGTCAGCATCTCAGTGCCCAGATCCTCTTCAAGACGCAGAAGATAGCGGACATCTGAACTGCTGAATTGAGAGGGAAAGATCAATTCTTGCGGAAGACCACACCGGTGAGCCAACCGGTGAAAAGAGCGATCAATACGCAGGCCAACCCGTAGAAGAATTCATGATCCCGCGCCAGCGTGAAGGCATGTTGCTCAAAGCCCGTTTTGGTGACATGCAGCTTTTGCGTCGACGAATGCAACAATGCGCCGCCCCGCAAGAGATGAACCGTGACCTCATATTCGCCCACTTCCACATTGGATGGAATGGGGATGGTGCTGCGGAACAGGGACTTGCTGAGGAAGGTAACCGAGGAGGGATCATCAGTATAAAGGCCCTTTTCCCGCATTTTCCTCAAGGCAGCCACGCGGAACGGGTCGAAAGTGGCAAATCGGCCTTGCGGGTCGAATGTTGGCGGTAGCAGCAGATAGCGTGTGCCGATCTGCATTTTTGCCAGAAGCGTCGGGGGTGCAATATCGGCAAGCTTGCGTGTGGTCGACATGGCATAGAAATTGGGTGCATTGCTGTAGAGCCTACGGTCCTGATTGATCCAGATACCAAAGGTGCGTGCCTTGCGACGAGAGACCAGAGTCTGGTCCCAGCCGCGCACGATGACCACCAGATCATAGGGCTCGCCACGAGACACGGTTGCCTGATCGCGTTCGATCGTTCCGAAAACAACGATGTCCGATCCGGTGAAATTGGAAGAAATCTTGATCACCCGCTCGGAGAGATCTGCCACGATGCGCTCGCTATGGGCGGCGCTGATGGAAAAACCCATGCATACGCCAAGCCAGAGCAGCAATCTGGCCCCGAAGATTGCTCTTGAGAGGCGCAACAGGATCATCTGTTTGCCTCCATCACCTCGGTGCTGTAATGATCAGCCGGTTCGAGAACCAGATCCACGGCAAACCGCATGCCGACCATGAGCACAAGAATGCCCAACAGGGCGCGCAACTGTTCGCCCTTCATCTTCTGTCCGATCTGGGCACCAAACTGGGCACCGATGGTGCCGCCAACCATCAGGATGAGCGCCAGCACGATATCGACCGAATGGTTGGTCGTGGCATGCAGAATGGTCGCAACTCCCATGGTCACCAGAATCTGGTAGAGCGATGTGCCGATCACTACGGCGGTGGGCACGCGCAACAGATAGATCAGGGCAGGAACCAGCATGAAGCCGCCGCCAATACCAAGAACGGTGCCCAGAAATCCGATGATGCCGCCAATGGCGATGACTGGCAGAATGCTGACATAGATCTTGGATTTCTTGAAGCGCATCTTGAGCGGCAGCCCGTGAATCCAGTTATGCTGGCCCGGTTTCCGAGTTGTGACGACGCCCTTGCGCGCTTTGACGATGGCGCGCACGCTCTCCATGACCATCAAAGTGCCAACGGCACCAAGAAAGGTTACATAGGAGACGGAGATGATCAAATCCAATTGTCCAAGCGCACGCAGCTGCTTGAAAACGAAGACCCCGATTGTCGACCCCGTTATGCCGGCTGTAAAGAGCACCGTTCCCAGCTTGAGGTCCAGATTGCCTGTCCTGAGATAGGCAAGCGCGCCGGTCGTGGATGAGGCCGTGATCTGGGCTGTCACCGAGGCGACCGCAACAGCGGGAGAAATACCGTAGAAAATAAGCAAAGGCGTCAGGAGAAAGCCGCCGCCAACCCCGAAAATGCCCGAGAGAAACCCGACCGTGCCCCCCATGCCCAGGATGACAAAGATATTGACAGGCATTTCAGCGATAGGCAGGTAGAGCTCCACGCGCTACTCCTGTTTTCCAGCCGCCAGTTCTGCCGATTGTCAGGAAATCTATCCCTGACCTCCGCGGCAAGTTGCTCAAGAACAAATTGCCTCAAGCCTTGCCTGCTCAAGGTGTGGCCCGATAGGCTATTTGCGTTTTTGTCTATTTCAAAGCGCCGTTCATGCGTCGCTCCAAACACAAGATATATGCTTTCATGCATCCCATATAGAGCGCCCCGGTGTCAACGAGACATCTCGTAAATAACGTTAAATTGCACTACCTTGACGGAAAGAGACGCGTTTATGCCTGCTTACTCGGTGTTTATCCCGTTAGGGTTCTATACGCATGATGGAGCAACCAGAACAGGCCATTATGATCTATGGATGAGCACCAGTCTGCAATAAGTCGATCCAAGCGTAAAAGGGCGTCCTAAGCGCCATCGAATGAAGGGCTGTTGGAGCTGACGGAGCGGGTCAAATAACCCGCTGTGCCAGCGCCTCAAGCAAGGCTGCGTCGATAGTCCCTGTCACCTTCAATCCGGCAATTTCCTGGAAATTGCGGATCGCTGTGCGTGTACGAGGTCCCATCTGGCCGTCGGCCGGTCCGGCGTTATAGCCCAGAGCGCCAAGCATCGACTGGGCTTTGGCGATCACTCGCGGGTCTGCTCCGAGCCGTTTGTTGGCTTTGGCCAATTGTTCCGGTGTCGTGGCCACCCATTCGGGCGGTAGCGCCGAAAGCTGGTTCACTGATGCCTTGGCCACTTTGGGCACCCAGGCTGCCACCAGCGCCTTTGCAGCCTTCTGCTGTGGCCCCTTGAGGACGCGCAGGATTTCATCGCGCTTGGCTTCAGCGCCCTTGTCGCCCTGCTTGGCTGCAATGGCAAACCATTTGTAGCTCTGCAACAGGTCTTGCTTAACGCCCATGCCGCGAGCAAACAGGATGGCGAGGTTATACTGGCTATCCTTGAGGCCATGATCGGCTGCCTTGAGGAACCATTGGGCCGCCTGTTTGAAATCGGGTTTGCCCAAGCCGCCCTCGGCATACAGAACCGCAAGATTGTGCATGGACTTCACATTGCCCTGATCGGCGGCGCGTTGATACCAGAGACGGGCAACCTGCAGGTCCTTTTTGACCCCTTGGCCCTTTTCATAAAGATTGGCCAGGCTGTATTCCGCCTGTGGCATATTGAGGTTGGCGGCTTTCTCGAACCAATTGGCTGCTTCCTTGAGATTAACCTCCACCCCTTCGCCCACTGTGTAGCGGCGGCCAAGTTCAAACTGCGCCAAAACATTGCCGCTGGAGGCTGCCTGCATGATGGGCGTTTGCTCTTCACTGCCAACGTCATTGCCAAGGCTGGCGCTCGATGGGCTGTTATTGTCCTCGGAGACAACCGGAGGCATCGGCTGCGACTTGGCTTCCTGCTGCAAGGCCTTATAGGCGCCAAGCTTGGTGCCTTTGGGTACGGAACTCGTAGGCGTCAGGTCGATACCCTGATTGCCAGGCTGACTGAGCAAGGCCTTGGCCTTTGCCATCGCCGCCTCATGGGAAAGCGGCTGTGCGGCGGGCTTGCTGACGCGCGGACCACCAAGCTTGTCTTGCGCAAGGGTGGGCTGGGAGAAGGCAATGGCGCGCGAGGCATCCTCATCACTCATATTCGGCGTAACGCTGCCAGAGGAAGGCGTGATGCTGGACTGATCGTTAGAAGCTGCTGGCTGCTCGGCGGGCTCGGAGGCTTGCGGTTCGCTTTGAACAGGCTCAGACGCTCCTGCTGGAGCAGGTATATCTCCATTGGCTTTGTTGCCTTGCTCGACGCCCTCTGTTTGCGTGGTGTCGGCATTGAACAGGCCATAAAGGCTCGAATCAGGATTCTTCACCAACTGGATGGTTGTGATGGCAAGCAGAATGGCTGCCGCGGCCATAAGCAGCGGGCGACTGTGACGCGAGAAGGTCTGGCCAAGTTTGGCGAACAGGCTGTTGCTGGCCTCTTCATTTTCCAGCAATTGAACCGCGCTTTCCTCAATCATAGCTGCATTGGCGGGGTCGCTTGCGGTTTCCTTCTGCATTTTCTTGGCCATTCGGGCGGCTTCTTTGATGGCTGCCCGGCGCTCTTTGCGGCTCATGCCTTTGCTTTTGTCTGCTTGGTCTGCGGCTAACGTCTGCGCTTCCGCCTCTGTGTTTGCAGAGGTTTTCTTGCTGCCTTTGAAGCGGGCAAGGAAGCTGCCGGCTTGTCCCTGTTCCTTCTCGACCTGAGCGCTTTCTTGCGCGGCGGCCTGCGCAGCGCGTCGCGCAGCTGCAATAAAGTCGGCTTTGGACTGTCCCTGATCGCGCTGCGACCCGCTTCTTGCGGCCTGGGCAGACTGGGAGCCCTGAGCACCTTGCACGATACGAGCGGTTCTCGGCTTGACCACAGGGGCTTCCTGCTCGGTATTTTTAAGGGCAACATTGCCCGTGACCTGATGCTGGGCTGCGGCGCTCTCGCCGGGCTGGCGCGCTGCACCTGCATTAGCCTGTGCTTTGGAGACACTAACTGCCTTGCCTGAGAGGTAGATGCCGGGTTGTCTGGTTTCGTCAGAAGCAGCAGCGGGAGCCGCGGTTCCGGCAGAGGCAGCGGCAGGCGTTCCCTGTTGAGGAGCTCTGGGGGCAGCCGTGCTGCTTCGCGCAGGGGCTGACGTAGCGGTCGTGTCTGCCTGTTGCCTACGAGATGGCTGCTTGCCGCGATTCTGCAGCAGCTCGCTGGCGCTTAAGGGGCGACCTTCTGGCGCTTGTGGGCTTGCCTGAGATGCTTCGGGTTCGCTTTTTTCCTTCCGGCGGCGCAGGATGTTCCCCAGACCCCGCCCTTTAGGCTCTTTGGCAATGGGCTCTGCGACCGGTTCGAAAGGGGCGCCAGGCAGGGCGGCCTGTGGTTTCTGCTCCTCTGCGCGCACCTGTTCTTCCAGCTTGCCAAGGCGATCAACAATCGCATTGAGCATGGAGCTGACGCCGTTCAGGCTCTGTTGAGTAGCCGTCTCACTGGTCTCGGCGAAGCGGCGCAAGCCGTGTAGATCATCCTTGAGGCCATCGATAATGGCTTCCAGCGCGGCATCGTTGCCACCACCGGAAATGGGACCAACCTGCTGCAGGGCCTTGATCGCTGCCTGCTCGGCTACCTTGGCGGTGTTGGAGCCGCCCAAGCTGTTGTTCGATGCAAGCTTGCGAATATCCTCGCCGATGCGGTCAACGGCATCGAAGCGGGTCTGCGTGCGCGAAAATTCTGCAGCCAGTGTGTCCAGCCGTTCCGTCAGCATCTCGAAGAACTGATGGTCGTCGGAAACTTGATTGGCAGTGTCAAGGCGCTGGGCAAGATCGATGATCTGGCTTTCAAGCTGCGATATAACGCCGCTGGAAAGGCCGGAGCTATTGCCCGCAACGGCAGCCTGAGGCGCGCTGCGCAGAATGTCTTCCTGCGCTTCCATGCGGTCGGCAAGCCGCGAAAGGCTGCGCTCAAGCGCGCCCAAATCGGAGCTTTCCATCTTGTTGGCGAGCATATCGTCAATGCGTGCAAGGGTTTGCTCAACCTGATCAAACCGACGCTCGGACACTGCCGGAGCCTGCTCGGTGCGCACAAACTGATCCAGATTGGTTACCCGTTCGGCCAATGTTGCCAGAATATCCAGCTGGTCGCGATGGGTGCTCTGATCGGTCAATTCCACAAGGCTCTCCACCTGACGGGCAAGAGCCTCAAGCGGCTTATGAATGCTGGCGTGATCGGAAGCATTTTCCAGACGATCCGCCAGAGAAGCCAACTGGCTTTCGAGGCTGTTCAGCCTGTCATTGGGATCAAGGCGCTCAATCAGAGCCTGCATCTGGGCAAGGCGCTGCTCAAGGCCATTCTGCTCGGCAAAATTCGAATCAGACGCGTTGACGCGCTTGACGTCATTTTCCAGTGTGGCGAGGCGCTCGATCAATTCATTCATCTGGCCGGAAATGCTTGAAAGATGCTGCATATCGGGCTGGGTGGCGAGAATTTCGCGCAAATGGTCCATCTGCTCGGACAATTTGGCGAAATCTTCCTCATGCTTGCCAGTATCCATATCATCCAGCCTTGCGAGGATGCGATCGAACTGGGCATTGATGGACGGATCCTGCGCCGAACGGTCGAGCAATGCGCGCACATCGCGCATCGTTTCGAGAATAGCGGGATCTTCACGGGTTTCGGAAATGGCTGTCGACAATTGCTCGATGCGGCCCGACAGGCTGGCAATTTCGCGCAATACCTGATCGGAGGCGCCCGTCAAATTGGCTTCTTCGATCAGCCTGCGCAGGGAGGTCACATCGTCACGCAATATCGTGAGGCTGTCATCCTGAGCCTGCAGTTTGGCCAATTTGTCGAGTGCATCGCGGTATGTGCCTTGGGATTCCTGTGCTGCGCTCAAGGCGCTCTGCGCCGTGCGCGTCACTTCGGAAACGGAGGCCTCTGCCCTGCGAGCAACCTGTTCATTCAGCGCCTGGCCGCAATCAAGCATCTGACGCATGGCTGTATCAAGAGACGCGTTCGGGCCTGCGGTTCCGCTCTGGGCCGAAAAGCGGTCCTGATAGTGGGAGTAGGGCTCCTGCTCGCGGACTGCGGCATGGTCTGGCCTTGCCGCTGCGGAATACCCGGCACGCAGCGGGCTCTGACCAGAATGCAGACCAGAGCGGGACCGAGCCAATTGGCTACTGCCCTTTTTCTCCAGCGCCTGATCCACGCGTTGCAACTGAGCTTCTATGCGTTCAAGAGCGTTGCCATAGTTGGCCTGATCCAGAGGGGACGGCGCGCCACGTGATCCGCCACGACGAGGAGATGAGCCAAGGTCTCCTCTTGCTTCCCGACGGGTACGGGACGTGCGATATTCTTGTGGGGCTTGGTTTCGGTCATAAGCCATGTCGGGAGCCTGAGCGGCTTCCCCCGCCAATGCATGGAGTTGAGCTTCAATATCTTCGATAGCGTCCAGAAGAGCCGAATCTTGCTGGGGCCGACCTTTGGATGCAGCAGTACGAATGCGACCCTGCGCACGCCTGTTGCGATCAGTGCCCCGAAGACCTTCTATATATTCGCCTACATCGCGATCGGTGTTATATGTGTCATCAATCATACTACTGGCTCAACTCTTTGCGGTTCTCGGTATCCGCTACGCAATGCGGGCACCCGAACCCCCGCGAAAACGGTCTTTTCCCAGAGTACTGTGATAAGTTAGGGTAAATAACGCGTTAATCCTGATGCGTATTGCAAAAAATACTGACCGCTTTAATCATTTGCTCACCATATTTCTTCGATTTCTTCAGGTTGTTCAGTGCTTCTGTGCACAATCAAGAGGTGTCTATTCGAACGGAGCGTTGACAGTCGGGGTGCAGGGTGGTTTACCCACGGGTAAGCTCACGACAGGAAATGGAAGTAGAGAAGGAGACCGGATTGATATCAGCCGGTCTTGGGGGAGATGGTTTTGAAAGAGGAAAAAGCGCCCACACCTGCCGCAGATGTCGGCAAGGATGAAGGCAAGGATGTACTCAGCGCGGCCACCAACCAGTCTGGCCCTCTCTCCTATTCCATCGGAGATCTCGCCAGTGAATTCGGCGTTACGCTGCGTACCTTACGCTTTTATGAAGACAAAAATCTGCTCAACCCGCGCCGGGATGGCGTGAACCGGGTTTATAGTCGGCGCGACCGGGCCCGGCTCAAGCTTGTGTTGATGGGTAAAAAAGTCGGCTTTTCTCTTACCGAAATCAAGGAAATGCTCGATCTTTATGATCTGCGCGACGGGCAGGTACCACAGTTGCGCGCAGCATTGGACCGCTTCAGCCTGCATATCAATATCCTGCGCCAGCAAAGGGCCGATGTGGATCAGGCCATAGCCGATCTGGAACGGACAGTCGAGGTCGTTTCCGGCATGCTGCGCGAAAAGGAAAAGAAGAAAGGCTAGGCACGCACCAATACACGCGCCAATAGTAGGCCGATGCAAACACATGCAAATCGGGCTGGCCGGACAAGGCAGCTCTATAGACCAAACCCTGCCTTCATTTTCCAATAGCCCAGAGCTGCCATGGAATTGGCATCCGGCATTTCGCCATTTTCAAACATTGCCATAATTTCTTCCATGCTGAAGGAGGCGGTTTCCATGTCGGTTTCCGTTGCCTCGCGGCTGGTCTCCCCTTCCTCCAGACCATGGGCGACGAATATGTGGCATAACTGATTCAAAAGGCCTTCAGCAGGAAACATCTCGCCGATCTTTTGCATGCTTTGGGCGCGATAGCCGGTTTCTTCGGCCAACTCGCCACGCGCTAATGCTTCCGGAGTGCTCTCAGGGGTGTCTTCCCATGATCCTTGCGGTAGCTCCCAGCAGCGCCGGCCTATGGGGTAGCGAAATTGCTGAACCATCTGGATGCGGCCATCGGAATGGACCGGAATGATGATGGCGAAGGGCGGCTTTTCAACGACGCCATAAATCCCTTCGAAACCGGCGGGGAACCGCACTTTGTCCTCATTCACCTGCATCCAGCGGTTCTGATAGACCGTGCGTCGCGAAAGCCGGACGATTTCCTTGTCACTTTTCATTTTCATCGGATCAATCAACTCGGTTTTAAAATCAATTTCGTTTGGTTTAAGGCTATCAAAAGATGCGCACTCTGGCATCAAGCCGTGTGCCATTATTATGGCAGAAAAACAACCATGCCCCAAAATTGCGGACACCTGTCGGCTTTACAAGGGATGGCTTTGAAACATTGATCGTTGGAAGGGTGCTCAAATCAGGAAAATTCAAATTGTAACAACAATTTAACCCAATATGGAGATCTCCTTAAGAAATTGCTTCTATGCTCTTGCTGTGTGCAATCACTTGCGCACGATGGTACCAGTGAAATAAGCAGGTCTGAGTCTGGAGCTTCGGGAATAGGGTGCAGGCCCTTCCGGGCGTAGGCATGCTTGTGGGGAGTTCATGACGGAAAATATCGTTGATCAATTTCAGACTTTGGCACGGGAAAAAGATCCCTCGGCTCGCTCCTTGCTGGTACGCAAGGTGGCGGCTGAATATGTGCGCAGAACAGGGCATGAGCCGACCGAAACTGAACGGGAGCTCTTCTCTTCGCTTGTGCTGGATCTTTACGATCAGATCGACCTATCCGTGCGTCGCGACATCATTACCTTGTTGGCGCGAACCAGACATATCTCGACGCCTCTGGCAGAAAAGTTGGCGGGTGAGAATGACGAGTTGGTCACGACCCTTTATGAATATTCGCCCATGCTCAGTCAGGAAACCCTGCTGCAGGCAGCGCGGGAACGCAGCGAGAGCGTGTTGCGCGCCATTGCACGCCGTCAGCGGGTGCCTGAACCAGTCGTGGATGCGCTGATGTCGCGCGGGCAAAATGAAGTGGTGTGCGAGTTGCTGCGCAATCTGGGCAGCGACTTTTCCAGCAATGCCTTGCTTCTTTGCGCCATTATTTGCCAGACCTCTCTTGAAATCCAGTCGCTCATGGCGGCGCGCGGGCTGGCTGACCAGATCTTTCATCAGCGCATGCGCCTCCATGCCGAACAGGGCTGTCCGTTCCTGCCTGATCCGCTCTCAAAAGCCACTCTTGATGGCACTCTTGAGCAGTTGGTTGCGGATATGGAAACCAGGCTCTTTCAAACCGATGAGATGAGTGACGACCCGACCCGCGATGAATTGCTGGTCAAAATCAATCTTGGTGAGCTGACCTTTGACAATCTGCTTGAATCGCTGATTTCCAAGAAGGAAAAAGAAGATGTGATCTGGCTGCTCAAAGACGCTCCGGGCCTATCGAGCAATGCGATGGAGCATCTGTTGGCCAGCGAGACCAACCGGGTTCTCACCCGCCTGTTGCTTGAAAAAGACGTTTCGGTCAAAACCTTTGCGGCTCTCACAAAGTGGCGGGTCGAGCATGTTGGTTTCCCTAATCGGCATGTCCATCGGGAGGTTGAGAATTACCGTCAATCACTTTCCCAGAAGCGCAAGAGCGAAAAGCAGATGCGCGGCGTAATCTGATTTTCATCACAATTTTCCTGCCTAATCTGCTAAAATTCACACTGGCCGTCGGTTTGCGGGAAGATTCGGTCCTGTGTAGAGGTCCAAAGGGCTTCTGGCATGATCCTGTATTCTGCCGGTTTTATGCCAGTGGGCTTTGGCTCGCCTGCCATAGCTTGTGTGACTTGTCTTGCTCCGGATACAGGATACGCTGATGTTTGATGCCGCCTCTTTCCCGCATGTCTCAAAGAACGCTGTGTTTGCCGGATTTGGGGCCATCTGCCTTGTCGGCATTGTGGCGACATCTTTTCCTGTCTATGCGCAAAGCGCTTCTCAAGTTGCCCCTCAGGAAGAGGCTTCGGAAGAAGGTGCTGCCGACGAGCCCGCGGCCAAATCCAGTGACGCGACCACTTGGCGCGCGCCTCTGCTTGCGGAGATGGGGCGTATCGCCAATGATCTAGATGCCCAGCGCCGTCTCAATATTCTGCTCGAAGACAAAGTCGACTATATGACCCATCGTCTTGATACGCTGGAGCAGCGCACCCTGGAGCAGGCCAAGCGCATTGAAAGCCTGCAAGATGCCCTACGGCAAGCATCCAGAGCCCCGTCCTCGGCGCTCGACTTGGGCCAAGGACCTTCCAGACAGGCAGAAAAGACGCCCGATACAAAAGGCAAGTCCCCTGCGCCTTCGGGCAAAAACTCCTCCGATAAAGAGGATGAGGAAATAGGCAGCGACTTTCAGCGCTTTCTGGATATGGGCGAGGCCATGATGCGTCGCTTCTTCGGCGTGGTAAAAGAATTCCGCAAGGATTTCGACGACAATCGCGTTTGATAATGCGCCCCCGGAAGGCACTGAGGGCAAACTCGCTCTGCAGTCACGCTCTTTAGGCTGTCTTATGCCCGCTCAAATTGGCCCTTTATGATGTCATGATCGGAGAGGGCGCTGCCGATATCATTGACAGCTGGCAGGATATGCGCCCCATGACACGCAAAACCACGGCTACAGAACCAGTCCAGTTTGCGCGGCGGGCGCGGCTTGTAGGTCAACTGACTTGAACGGGTTGTCGTGCCCGAAGCATTATTCTCCCAGCTATAGTCATGACGCTCCGCTGCCCGAAAAATGGGCTCCTGCAAAGCGTCTCCGTCTTCCGGGGTGTACGCGGTGTTCAAATCGCCTGCGATGATGGTGGGCATACGGGGAGCAAAGGCGTCCAGAGCCGCAATAAGGCGCTCCATTTGTGCAAGGCGAATGGATGGATCTTCAAGGCTTTCAAGATGAACGGATGCAACGCAAATCTCGCCCGCTTCCGTTGGCAGGATCGCAGCGACCGCGCAACGCCCGCCAATGCGCGGTTGCTTTGATACGCTGCTATTGCGCAACTTGTCATCGGGACAGAACCAGAGCCCGGAAGCATCAAGGCGAATGAGGGCTTGGTCACGAGGGGGCACACAACACAGGATGGCGTTGCCATGCCAGCCTCTCTCATTGTGATCATCGGCAGCCAGTCGCCTTTCCAGATCGTTGCCCAATCCCAACTCGAAAAACTCCACGCCGAAGGCATAATGCATGCCCAGACTATCAGCCAATGCGCGGGTTGTATTGCGCTGATGGGTGCGGGCCATGCCGCAATCCATTTCGGATAGCACGATGACTTCCGGTGCATGAGGACGGAGCAGCTCGGCACTCTGTTCGGGATAAAGGCAGCGCTGCATGTTCCATCCCATCACGCAGACGGTGTCTGATAGCTTCTTGGAGGCGAGCATTTCGCCCCCAGTTTCGAGCCTATGCAAGGCATCCACCTTCTTGAACAGCGCTTCATGGGCCTGATATGTGCGTTCCGCCTGCAGAATTTCCTGTTTGAGTGCGTCCTCGACCGGGGGAAGATTCGCGCATGTCGCCTTTTCGAACAATTTCATTCTCTGGATCCCCCTTATTTCAATCGCAGTGGCTTGCGCACGCTTTTATGGCGTCCATGCTAGAGTTTCCATGGGCGGGCAAATGAGGAAAATGACCGCTAAGTGACGGCCAACCGAAACAAACTCCAAATGCGCGGGCAATGTAAGGGCGGAATGTTACGGCCAGATGTCTTTGCCCCATTGCAAGAAATAACGAATACGCGGGGTGCCTTATTGCGCAGGTTTTTATGTTGGTGTCTGCCATCTCTTCTGAAGGTGGAATGGTGATTCCTGTGGTGCAAAACAACCTGACCGGGATGCAATACGGTAAAACCGAGCGGCCTATAACAATTTCCCCAGCGTACCAACTGATTAGAGGGTTTCCAGCAGAAATATCTGATTAAATGGACTAAATTTTCAATATATCGCAGCTATGACTTGCCAACCGCAATGCAACCGCTCATAGTTTGTACTAAAGTAGTCGAGTATTCTGTCAACAACTTGATCGTGTGTTGGGTTTTGTAACACTTTGACAGAACTCGGCACGAAGACGGGTGCCGCTTCTTTGGCAGTATCGTCAGCAGCAAACAGGGTGTTGGGCCTTGACTTGTTCTGTTGTCTGTCTTCAAACCCCTCTATTGAGGGGGCGCTTCATCTGCTTTGAGATGAAGTTGACAATATTGGGTTGCGCGTATTCAAGCAAACAGAAGGCCTGCGGGCTTTAGGACCTGAGAATACGCTTCGTGGGATGATGAAATGCTGCCTTTGTGAGGGCCCATCATTCCGTTCAGTCGCTGGGGAGGACCGAAAGTGCAACAGGCTTCGCTAAATATCATTATCGCGGACGATCACCCTTTGTTTCGTGGGGCGCTACGCCAGACACTGGAAACAATCTTCGATCAGATAGCCATCCATGAAGCCGGAACTCTTGAAGAGGTAGGCGAGAAACTCGAACAATTCGAAGATATGGACCTTGTCCTCTTGGATTTGTCCATGCCGGGTGTACGCGGATTTTCCGGATTGCTCTATCTGCGGGCTCAATATCCCGCCATTCCGGTTGTTATTGTTTCTGCAAGTGAAGATGTGCCGACCATTCGTCGCTGCATGGAATTCGGCGCTTCGGGCTTCATTCCGAAGTCTTTGCCGATCGACGACATCGCTCAGGGCATTCGCGCCGTTCTGAATGGTGAGACCTGGGTGCCTGAAAGCATTGATCTTAGCGCTCCATATAGCGATGAAATCACCGATCTCGTTGAGCGCCTCAATACTTTGACGCCACAACAGGTTCGCGTTCTGATGATGTTGTCCGAAGGGCTCCTCAACAAGCAGATCGCCTATGAGCTCTCGGTTTCCGAAGCCACCGTCAAGGCACATGTTTCGGCGATCCTGCAAAAGCTCAATGTGGACAGCCGCACGCAGGCCGTGATTGCTGCGGCCAAGATTGAAGCAGGCCAGTGGCAGGCTATCGGCGCCAAGAGCTAATATTTGCTGCTTATCGAATTGAAAAACCCGCACCGGTTCGGTTGCGGGTTTTTTGTTGTCTGGCCAGCTCCATGCGCGAGCTCCATGCCTCAGTCTCCCCATGTCCCGATCCATTGGGTGCCAGACGCGCGCTAGGGGCCACTGACAATCCGCTCTTCCAGTTATCCCTGATGGCTTTAGTGTCCGCGCTTGCGGATGGCTGTCATGTTCCAGGTGTTCAGCAAAGCGCGCAGTTGGGCCGGTTTGACGGGCTTGTTGAGAATGGCCATATCCTTGGATTTGGCTTCATCGCGCACCTCGGTTGTGCGGTCTGCCGTGATAAGACTGGCGGCGATCTCCTGCCCGAATTTGGCGCGCAGCTTTTCGCATGCCTCCGTGCCGAGCATTTCGTCAAGATGATAGTCGATGAGAATGCCATCCGGTATTTTCTCGCTTTCAGCAAGCACCTTTTCGGCTTCTTCCAGAGATGAGGCGATCATGACATCGCAGCCCCAGCCCTCAAGCATAACCTTCATACCATCCTGAATGACCGGCTCGTTATCCACGCACAGGATACGAAGCTCACTGAGCGGCTGATTGGCCACGGTGCGCGGTGCCTCGGCGCGGCTGGCGCTGTGGAGCAGGCGGAAGGCTGGCAGCTGGATGGCAAAGGCAGAGCCTTGCCCCGGTGTTGACATGAGCCGGATCGGATGGTCGAGCACTTTGGAAATGCGATCCACGATGGAAAGCCCAAGCCCGAGCCCGCTGGCGATCCGGGCCCCTTCGTCAAGCCGCTGGAATTCGAGGAAAATCTCTTCCTGTTGTTCCGGCGGAATGCCCACGCCGGTGTCATGCACCTGCACTTCGATGGCGCTGTCAAGGCGGCGACACCCCACCAGAACGGTGCCATGTGTTGTGTATTTGATGGCGTTGGAAATGAGATTCTGCAAGAGCCGTCGCAACAGATGTTTATCGGAGCGCACATGCAGCCCACATGAGACAATTTTGAGCTTCAGGCCCTTTTCATCGGCCAGAGGCTCGAAATCGATGCGCATCCGGTCCAGCATTTCATCAATCGGGAAGGCGGAAAGCTGCGGCTTCATGGCTCCCGAATCCAGACGGGCAATATCGAGCAAAGCGGCCAGAATATCTTCCACCGCTTCCAGAGAGCTGTCGATATTGGTTGACATGACAGCGCTCTCTGCCAACCCGGCATTGTCTTCATCGGCTTTGGATAGCGCTTCAAGGCGGTTGACCAGTGCGGTGGTATAAAGGCGAGCCGCATTCATGGGTTGCATGATGTCATGCCCGGCTGCGGCGAGAAAGCGGGTCTTGGAAACGCTGGCTTCTTCGGCGGCCTGTTTGGCGCTACGCAAGGCATCATTCAGATGCATCAGCTCACGGGTGCGATCCTTCACCCGTCGCTCAAGGGATTCATTGGCCGACTCCAGCGCCCGCTCGGCACGGACCCGCTCGGATACATCCGTAAAGGTGATCACAATGCCGCCATCGGGCATGGAGTTGGCACGAATATCCAGCGTCAGTCCGGAGCTCGCCATGCTTTCCTGATAGGGGGCCTGCTGGACAACAATCAGGTCGAGGCGATGGCTGACAAGATCGTCAACCGAGCCTTCACCCAGATCTCCGCGCGCCGCAATATGGCTCAATACAGAGGAGAGCGGCGTACCAACTTGACCGAAATCGGCAGGAATGCGCAGCAGGTCACGGAAGGGGCGGTTCCAGAGGGTCAATCGCAGATCTGCGTCAAAAACAGCAATGCCCTGACGCACATGATTAAGCGCTGTCTGCAGCAGGTCGCGGTTATAATGCAGAGCTTCCGAAGCATCATCCAGCAGCTTCATTGTGCCTTTCGGGGCACTTTCCCGCTTCTTGATCAGAAGGCTCATCAGGAGGCGCGAAGAGGCAGCGCCAATGGCACTGGCCAGCAACTGCTCTGCAAAGCGCATGAATTGCGGGTCCACCTCCATGTTGCGATCATAGAGAATGTCCCGTTGCTGGGCATGGGAGCGGAAGCTGCGTTGCGTGCGTTCGGCGCCTAGATAGCGCGCCACCATATCCTCCAGATCCCCCACCGACAGCATGGAGCGCCAAAGACGCAGGCTCGGGGAGGGGCGCAATTCATCCGGCACGAACAGATTCGCCTGCAGGCGCTCGATCAATTCGGGCCGACGGGAAACCGAGCCGGCAGTATAGGCGATGATATTGAACAGGATGCTCCAGAATACCCCATGCAGCAGAGGTGGCAGATCTGTGCCCAAAAGAGCCTGAGGCTTGAGAAACTCGATCCCGAAAGGGCCGTGGGCCATGAAACTGGTCGGAAACAGCCCCGATTGGGCAAACATCGGCAGAAGCAGGGTATAGCCCCAGATGATGAAGCCCGTAATCAGCCCCGCGATGGCGCCGCGAGCGTTGGCCCGTTTCCAGATGAGCCCTCCGGCAAGGGCAGGCAGGAACTGGGCCATGGCGGCAAAGGCTATCAGCCCGATCTGGGCCAGAGAGCTGTTGTTGACCGCCAGACGATAGAAGGCATAGGCCAGCGTGAACAACACGAGGATCGAGATCCGCCGCACATTGAGGAGCAACCGCCCCATATCCGGCGCATCAATAGCGTCATCGGCATGGCGCCTCAGAATGAGAGGAATGACCAGATCATTGGAGATCATGATGGCCAGTGCAACCGAGGAAATGATGACCATTGCCGTGGCGGCAGAAAGCCCCCCCAAAAAGGCAATGAGCGTGATGACATCCGCATTCACGGCCATGGGCAGACTGAGCACATAGCTGTCCGCATCCACGCCGGGGCCAAGCACCAACTGGCCAGCCAGCGTAATCGGGATGACAAACAGGTTGATGCCGATCAGATAGAGCGGAAACAGCCACGTGGCCCGTATCAGAGACTTTTTTGATGTATTCTCAACCACCGCTACATGGAATTGGCGCGGTAACAGCAGCGCTGCACTGGCTGAGAGCATGGACAATACGATCCAGTGGATCGCATCCGGCCCCTCCTCCACGCCATGGATCGAGATGCCCGCTTCTGCTGCTTTGGCAAACAAATCAAACGGCCCATCAAAAATCCAGAAGGTAACGAACAGCCCCACAGTCAGGAAGGCAAACAGCTTGACGACGCTTTCCGTGGCAACCGCCAGAATGAGGCCGCCCTGATGCTCGGTGGCATCGGCATGGCGTGTGCCGAATAGAATGGCAAAGACTGCCATGGCCAGCGCGACAAAGAAGGCGATATCGGCCAACACCGGAACAGACCCGGTGGGGAAGGCGATATTCATATGCTGGATCAGCGTGGCAACCGAAGTGGCCACGGCTTTGAGCTGCAGCGCAATATAGGGCATCGTGCCCACCACGGCGATAATGGTCGCCACGGCGGCCACCTGCTGGTTCTTGCCATAACGGGCGCCCAGAAAGTCTGCGATCGAGGTAATGCGTTCGGTTTTGGAAAGCCGGATGATGCGCCAGACAAGAGGATAGCCGAGCGTGAAGACGATGACAGGGCCGATATAGATCGTTAGAAAATCAAGCCCGCTGGCCTTTGCCATGCCGACCGAGCCAAAGAAGGTCCAGCTGGTGCAATAAACCGCCAGAGAGAGCGCATAAAGGCTAGGATGGCGTTGAGCTGCTGTCTTGTTACGCGCCCGGTGGTCGCCGTAAGACGCGATGGCAAACAGAAGCCCGATGTAAAGAAGGGTTGTGAGAACAACCATCCAGCCCTGAAGCATAAAGCCTGCTCCTTGTTTAGAGTCTTCAAAGATATAGCATAAGAAATATCAAAGGCACCAAAAAGAGAGGGGCGGCTGCTGAAATTTAGACCATTTTTTAAGGACAAATCTGAACAATTGGGGGTAACACGGTGGGCGGGCCAGTCCTAGGGCCCTGTTTGGCGAAGGCCTGCCGCCGTTTTATGCCGCAGCTTTCCTACAACTTTGGCTGGTCATTTTGGTGGAAAACTGTCTATCTTTTGGCAAGGAGAGCACAGAAAAACACCTACACTTTGTTGCACTCTTGGAGCAAAAGCCGCAATGATACTGAATATTCATGCAAATATCCCTGATTTCCTATATCGCGATATAAAGCCTTCCCATTCTTTTATCGACTAAATTCAAACTAAAACAACAGTCGTTCTTCCAGAGTAGACCATGACCAATCCAGTGCCTGCCCCGTCTTCTTCCCCTATAAATGTTGATCTTTTGGCGCATCTCAGCCCGGAAGCGAGGAATGCCCCTGACAGTGGCATCACCGGCATCAGATCGTATGCGGCTGGAAGGGAAGATGTCATCCCGCTATGGATCGGGGAGGGCGCCCTGCCAACGCCGGATTTCATATGCAAGGCTGCTGAAGATGCACTGAAGGCCGGAGACACCTTCTATACCTATGACAATGGTATCCCCGAACTGCGCGAGGCCATCGCGGGCTATCATGAGCGCCTTTATGGACGTCCCTTCGATGCCAACCGCTTTTCAGTGACCGGTTCGGGCATGCAGGCGATCCAGCTGGCTGTACGCATGGTCATGAGTGCTGGCGAGGAGCTTATCGTGCCATCGCCCGCCTGGCCGAATATAGGCTCTGCGGTGCTCGTCGCAGGTGGCAAACCCGTTGATCTGCCGCTGCATTTCCACCCCGAAGGCTGGAAGCTGGATATCGACGAGCTGTTTGATGCCTGCACGGAAAAGACCAGAGCCCTGTTCATCAATACCCCGAACAACCCGACAGGCTGGGTGGCGACCCTTGATGAGTTGAAAGCCATTCTGGAATTTGCCCGGGAACGAGATATCTGGATCATCGCTGACGAAATCTACACACGCTTCTATTTCGGCGGTGATCGTGAAACAGCACCATCCTTTTATGAGATCGCAGAGGATGACGACAAGATTCTGTATGTGAACAGCATGTCAAAAAACTGGGCCATGACCGGTTGGCGCGTTGGCTGGCTTGCGGCTCCGGTCTCCCTGATCCCGACCATTGGCAATCTGACCCAATGTTCCACGTCCGGCGTGGCGCCCTTCATGCAGAAGGCTGCGAGCGTTGCACTCAATAAAGGTGAATTGTTTATTGCAGAGCAAATCGAACGGGCCCGCTCGGGACGCGAGAAGGTTATCTCGGCCTTTCAGGGTCACAATGCCGTGCGCTTTGCGCCGCCTTTGGGCAGTTTCTACTTCTTTTTCGGGCTGGAAGGGGAGGAAGATGCTTCCATCATTGCAAAACGCCTTGTTGATGAAGCAAATGTTGGTTTGGCGCCCGGGTTTGCGTTTGGTCAAAGCGGGTCCGCATTTATGCGACTATGTTTCGCGACAAATCCGGACAGATTGGATCAGGCAATTTACCGACTGAACAAATGGCTAAACCGGTAAAATGTGCAATTCCTAGGAAAAACACGTATAATCAGCAGGTCTTCCTTTTCAGGTCAGACGCTTGTTAACAGAAGAAGAAAGAATGAACGGATCTGTGACCATTAACGGCCCTAAACGGATGCAAACACGAGCCTATGACAGGCCCGAGCGTCCGTTCCGACCAATCGGCGAACTTGATTCGCGCCTCACATCCTTGCTGGATGTGGCGGCAGACTCGGTGTGCCTTATTGATGAACAGTCCCGCATTCTCCTGTTTAACAAGGCTTCAGAAGTCATGTTTGGATATAGCGCAGATGAGGTGATCGGAAAATCCGTTGATATCCTGATGCCGGAACAATATGCCAAGCATCATGATGGCTGGGTTGGGCGCTATTTGCGCACGGGTGAGCATTCGATCATCGGTATCGGGCGTGAAGTGGTCGGTCGTCACAAGGATGGGACCTCATTTCCGTTTGATCTCTCCGTTGGTGTTGCAGATACGGAGGATGGTAAGCAGTTTATCGGCGTGATGCGCGATTTGCGTGGTCGCAAGCAGGCCGAAGAGCATTTGCGCAACTTGCAGACCGAGCTCAACCAGCTCACCCGGATCAATGCGATGGACGAGATGGGGGCAACCGTTGCCCACGAACTCAACCAGCCGCTGACCGCAATTATTCTCTATTTGCAGGCTATCGAGCGTCAGCTGAAATCCTATGATGAGCAGAAGCCCTGTAGCCGTGAGGAAATCGATAAACTCGTTGATCTTTGCGGCCGGTGCGTGCGCGAAGCCCAGCGTTCGTCTTCTCTGCTTCAGCGCATTCGATCTATCATTGAGAAAAAAGAACCAGAGCGCAGCGCCTGTGACATCGTAGATATTATCCGAAAATCGCACGAGCTGGCGCTGGTCGGCTTCGCGGCAACGGATGTGCAGGTGGATCTCGTTGCCCCCGATGAAGTGCCTGTGGTCTGGGTCGACCCGGTTCAAATCGAACAGATTTTCCTCAATCTTCTGCGCAATGCCTTTCAGGCGCTGCGGAATATCGAGCATAAGGCAATCACGATTTCCCTGTCCCTTGAAAAATCCTCTGATGCAGAGGAAAAGGAACGCATGGTCGTGCGCTTCAAGGACAATGGTCCGGGTGTGCCGGAAACACATCACAGCAATCTTTTCAAAGCTTTTGATTCGGAACGACGCAACGGTATGGGCCTTGGCCTGGCAATTGCGCGCTCCATTGCCCAGAGCCATGGCGGCAGCCTGGATCTGGCACCCTTTGATGACAAACAGCCGGGAGCCTGTTTTGTTTTGACTTTGCCCATCGCTTCCCGGACTTCTGCACACTCTTCCCCGCAAGATGGAAATGCAGAAGATCCCTCGGGCAGTCACCAACAAAGTTCACCGGCCCCTTAAGAGCCTGAATAAAGCCAAGAGGCGAAGAAAAATGACAACTGACTTACATCCTTCTATCCATATTGTTGATGACGATCCCGCTGTGAGGGACGCTTTGTCGGTTCTGTTTGAACTGGAAGGGTATCACGTCGAGACATTCTCGAATGGTGAGGACTTTCTTGCAAATCTGCGCGATTCCATCCCGTCGATCATCCTGCTTGATGTTCATATGCCGGGGCGTTCTGGCATGGAAGTGCTCGAAGAGCTGTCCGCGCGCCATATCTCCGCTCCGGTGATGATCATTTCCGGTCAGGGCGATATCCAGATGGCCGTTGCAGCCATCAAGCAAGGGGCCCACGACTTTATCGAAAAGCCTTTCGATGGGACACAGGTTGTAGACCGTATCGAGAAAATTCTGGCAACCGCCAACAAGGCTCCGGATCCGGGACAGTCGGCCCTTACCAATTGGAGTTTCCCGCGCGCAGAAACCTTGACGCCGCGTGAACGTGATGTATTGTTGCAGATAACGCAAGGGGCTTCCAACAAGGAAGCAGGTCAGCATTTGGCGATCTCGCCCCGCACCATTGAGGTGCATCGGGCGCGCATTATGGAAAAACTGAAAGCACGCAATACGGCCGATCTGGTTCGTATTGTACTGACCGGCCATTGATAGGCCAACCTGCCGCCGTCGAGCATCTATTTCTAGAGAGCCGAAGGGTGGACAGGGGCCGAACAAGGAGGACACTCTCTCCCGCAGGCACACAGGATGTGCAGCAGGATGAGGGGCAATGGCCAATGGGACCGGGAGTCATCCCGGTCCTTTTATTTTGTCACCCTATTATGCCAGCATGCCAGCATGCCGGCATGATCATGACGACCTTTCCAATCTGAAAAATTGATTTTATCCGCCGGATTTTTCCAGACCGCATCTTCCCACGATTGCTGCGCGTTGGGAGGGCATGCGCATCGCTTCCCAGCTGTCAAGTGTCATCGTTTCACCATGTTTTGATTGCATTTATCGACACGGTAGGTGAAAATACGTGTAATTAGTATTTTCAGTTGTACAGATTGCTACGGCGGTCAACATGTCGTATAGCTGCTGACAGTCTTCTGAAAATAAGTATATTGGTTCAAAGGCCAAGTGGTCTGAATCGGGAGAAAACGAGTGATGCCGGAAGAACGAATTGCCAGAATGCCAAAATCCGATTTTGATACCGGTGCGGCGCGTTGTCGATCCAACTTCCCCATCGAATCTGAATTTAAAGGCATTATGTCAAGCGATCAGAGCCGACACAAAACCTTCCCCGCTCATGGCGTTGTCTTCTTTGAGGGCGATCCGGCCAACAACATCTATGAAGTCGCGGACGGCTCAGTGATGCTTTACAAGCTCCTGCCGGATGGCCGCAGACAGGTTGTTGAAATTCTCGGTCCGGGAGACCTGTTCGGTGTTCCCGCTGGTGAAGTTTATGATACTTCAGCAGAAACCCTGACAGAAACCCTCGTGCACATGATTTCGCGCAAGGATGCCGAAGGCTCCAACGAAATCCAGCAGCATATGAAGAAATGCCTGATATCCCAGGTTCAGAATCTGCATGATCATGCGGTTCTGCTCGGTCGGAAATCTGCCCATGAGCGCGTCGCATCTTTTCTCATGCGCTTTGTTCCCGATAGGGGAGGCTTTGCCTGCACAGGTCCTGAATCCGAAATTGAAGACGAGTCTGTGGTTACATTATATATGACCCGTCAGGAAATCGCGGACTATCTGGGGCTGACCATCGAGACCGTGAGCCGCGTGCTTTCCGACATGAAAAGGCGCAAGGTCATCACGATGGAGAAACAGGACCGCATTCGTGTGATGAATGTGTGTGGTCTATGCCATCTGACTGGGAAGTTCTAGTTAGGTGAAACTAACTAGTTTCTGAGAGATATCCACAAAACAAGCGCACGGCTATGCGTGTTAAAACCTATCCAAATGGGTAGGTTTTTGCGCTTTTTGCCCATATCTGCGACTTTTTAAACCATCGTCGTATGCGTTTACGCGTGCGTGTTTCGCGGTATGGTTGCGCGCTGAATAGGCCCCATTCCTCTGTCATTGTCAAAGAAAAACAGGCCCGGCCCAACGCGTGGCATTGGGGCCGGGGCGGTGCATCACTACACGGCGACGGAATGTCGGGCCTTGCCGGTTTGCAAATAGGCGTCGAAAACAGCAGCCACAAGCCGCACAAGAGGGCGCCCTGCGTGGGTCACGCGCACAATATCTTCTGTGCGCTCGGCGATGCCATCTGCTTCAAGCTCCTCCAGATGCGGATAGCAGGCGCGCAAAGGATCAAGATCGACGTCGAATGCCTTGGCCACGGCAGCCACATCAACTTCATAGGCTGTCATCAGGCTCATGATGATCGCGGCACGGGCCCGGTCATCCTGATCAAGCTCGATGCCCCGAGCGATAGGCAGAGTGCCTGCATCAACGGCCCGTTCCCAGCCGCCAAAGTCCGGGCTGTTCTGGATATAGCCTTGCGGCATCTTGCCGATGGAGGAGGCGCCAATACCAATCAGGATTTCGGCCTCATCGGTGGTGTAGCCCTGAAAATTCCGGCGCATGGTACCAGCCCGTGCCGCCTCGGCCAGCGGGTCGTCGGCCTTGGCGAAGTGATCCAGTCCGATTTTCTCATAGCCATTCTGTTCCAGCGCGTGGGTCGCTGCATCAAACAGGGCGATACGTTCTTCCGCATTTGGCAGCTTGTCTTCAGGAATGAGGCGCTGATGCTTCTTCATCCACGGCACATGGGCATAGCCAAACAGTGCGAGCCTGGAGGGATCAAGGCTCACAGTCAACGCGACCGCCTCGCGGATGGTATCCAGAGATTGGAAAGGCAGACCATACATGAGATCAAGATTGATCTTCTCAATGCCGACAGCCCTGAGCGCTTCCACTGAAGCCTTGACCTGCTCGTAAGGTTGCACGCGCCCGACCGTTTCCTGCACTTGCAGGTCAAAATCCTGCACCCCGAGGCTTGCGCGGGTAATGCCCGCTTGCCGCAAGGTGTCTGCCAGCTCAGGCGTTACCGTGCGCGGATCGAGTTCGATTGCATGCTCGATGTCGTCCACGAAACTAAAGTGCGATCGCACTGCATCCACGACCTTGAGAAAACAATCATGAGGCAGAATGGAAGGCGTACCGCCACCCCAATGGATATGGCTGACCGGCTGATTGGCAGGCAGCTTGCTGGCCACAAGCGCCACTTCCTTGACCAGATGGTCTGTATAGTCCCTGAGTGGCTTTTCCTGCTTGGTCACCTTGGTGTAGCAGCCACAATAATGGCACATGGAATCGCAAAAGGGCACATGCAGATAGAGCGAGATCGGCGTTTGCGGATCCACTGATTTCAGCCATTGCTTATAGGTCTCTGCTCCCACAGCATTGGAGAAATGCGGGGCGGTGGGATAAGAGGTGTAACGCGGTACAGAACGCGTTGCATATTTCAAGGTTACATTGGTCATTATGGCATTTAGATCTCTGAGCGGAAAAAGGACTTTGAGCCTTGTCAATTCTTACCAAATTGTCATCACAGGCTTTGGTATAAAGGCGAACAGCTCCGGCGGGTCGAACCGCTTTACAGGGCAGTGGCCTATTTGTTCAAGATAGCGCTTGTCGTTTTCACCACAAGTGTCAATGGCAAGGTGGCGGTGTCGACGACGATATCCGAGAAGGTCTGGGTTTCCCCCGGCGCATTGAGGAAAACCTGCTGGTTGCTCGCCGTCATGCCTTTGAGCAGTGCAACAAGGCTGGGCGAGGTGACCGCCGTCATATGGTTCATTCCATCGCCTCCGGTGAAGTCGGACACATCAATCACCGTAATGCCCTTTCGGTTGATCTTGGTCTCATCAATATTATTGCCCACCCTGTTCCGGTCGCCGGCAAGGAAGCTGGAGAGTTGCAAGGCCCTGTCTTTCTGCGAGGCAAAAATGGCAAATTCTCTCGACAGCGTCTTGATGGCCCTTAACTGCGTATTGAACACATCGATATCCAGATCTGGAGAGATCAGGATGACGGAATGGATCTTGGAGGGCAGGGTGCCATGATTGGCCAGTGCCATTTGCCGCAAAGTCTCCATCAGAAGCTCCGAGCCGAGCGAATGGGCAATGAGGACGATGTCGTCAACCTGTGAAGATGCCATCAATCCGATAAGCGAGGCAAGTTGATCGCGCGAGGTCTTCACGCTGTCCCGGTCATAGATATAAAGCCCCGGTTCTCCGGCGGATGGCCAGCTAAACAATGTTAGCGGCATGTCCAAGCCAAAATCATGACGCAACTGTGCCGCGCGGTAGAGGCTTTCTGAGAAGTCGGTGTTGTAGCCATGCACGAACAGGGCCGCTGAGCGAGGGGCATTTTTCTGTTTGGCACTGGCCTCTGCCGCCATTTTGGCGAGCCGGGCCTGATAGGCCTTGGGGTCAGGAAACGGATCAACAGAAGCAACCGCAAAATGTCGCTTCGGGTCCGGTTTGTCCCGGGGCCACTCGATCTGGCCCACCTTGTGAATTTTGGGAATGGAAATCTGATAGGCGGCCAGATGCAATTTGACGTCGCGGTCTCCACTATAGTCGGCATTTTGTGTTGGTGTCCGCGTGGTGGCAACCAGCACCGGTTCGAGGCTTTGGATTTCTGAAGGGGAGGGGGTGAATTTGACCCCCGTAGGCGTTGAGCAGGCAGCAAGAAGCACCATGGCAAAAACAAGGGCCACGCTGCGAAACGCGTTGATGCTGGGCATCGTCTGGGGCTGATGTTTGATCCTGAGGGGGCTCATGGGTGCTCTTGTTTCTGGCCAACCAACGCACTCTACCGGCGTGCAGGCATGATATTTAGCAGTTTTTGCGCAAATAGCAAAGATGACGACCGCTGTGTTCCTTCTACGATGGCTTTGGCATCAGGAGTGCGACGCTCTCATTGCTGTGCGAAAGAATAGGCTAACTCGATAAATGCAGCAGGGACAAATATATTGCAGGGTCTGACAACTTGCCAAGATGTCGCATGGATGATAACGGATAAGGTCTTGCCGCCCCTGAATTTTAAGGTTCTTCTGCGACAATTGCGTCTTTAATTTTGACTCCTTGATATTTTGTTCGCGGTGATTGCCATGCCTTCGGAAAACGACGATAAAACCTCAAACGAGGAGAGCGTGCGTGGATTTGGCGGAGGGCTTGGCAAGCAAGTGCTTCATGTCATCGGACTTTATCTGATTGCGATTACCGGTGGCGCGCTTGCTCATTGGGTGCAGTTTCCGGCGGCCTGGTTGACCGGCTCGCTTTTGGCTGTCGCCATAACCTCTCTGGCGGGATTGCATCTGAAATTGCCCACCCAGTTGCGGGATCTGGGCTTTGCGCAGGTGGGGCTCATCCTCGGCTCCGGTTTCTCACCCGAGATGCTGCACGCCATTGCCGCCTGGCCTCTCAGTATCCTCATGCTGGCCGTGACAGTGTTTCTCATCGCCATCTCTGCCTATTGGGTTTTGCGCAAAGTGGGGGGCTGGGATCACGCAACGGCGCTGTTTGCCTCTCTGCCCGGTGCGCTGAGCTACATCATCGTGGTTGCCGAAGAGTCCAAAGCCGATATGACCAAGGTGGCAATTGCCCAAAGCCTGCGCGTATTTGTGCTGGTCTCCATTCTGCCGATCATTCTGATGCCCTTTACCGATGGCGTGACCAGTCGCGTTACCGCCGATACGGTGACGCTTGATCTGCAGCATCTGGCAATGATGGTAGCGGGTGTTGCGCTTCTGGTGCCAATTATGTTGCGCTTGCATATTCCCTCGGGTTTGATGCTCTCCGGTATCGCCGTCTCGGGGACGCTTTATCTGACAGGCTTTTATCACGAACCCTTCCCCAACTGGTTCACCATTCCGGGCTATCTGACCGTCGGTATCAACATTGGCGCCCGCTTTGCCGCGATTTCTGTCAGGGATCTCATTCGCCTGTCGGGTATCTCCATGTTGTCCCTGCTGGTCTCCGCCGGTGTTTCGGGAGGTGCTGCCATTTTATGTGCCACGTTGCTCAACTTCCCCATGGGGCAAGTGATCCTTGCTTTTGCTCCGGGCGGATTTGACACGATGGTCCTGCTATCCTTCCTGATCAATCTTAATCCGGCCTATGTCACTGGCCACCATTTGGTGCGCTATCTCGGGCTGGTCATGCTGACCCCTTTGATCGCATCGCGTCTGACGCGATCTGAAGCCCAAACAGACAAGCAGAATAGGCCGTGAATTCGGCCCGCAGGATATAAAATAAGTATATTGATTACTTGTTATATCTTTGAGTTAAAAGACAAAATGTGATTCTACATAAGTCTTTGGAGGCGAATGACCTGCCATTTTTCTCTGTATAGACAAATTCAACTTTGTCAGCCTTGGTTATATCCGTGTATAAAGTGCATTGGGCATGAATATTTTTCTGCCACTTAAGCAGCATGCGACCATTGAGATTAGGATCGGGGTGGAATATTAAGGTATTGTAATGATTGGCAGATATGCTGATTTTGCAAGCCTGTAAGTCTTTTGTCTGCGACAACCAGTCGCACAAACAGCGTGATGCCCCCCCTTTTCGTTGATATGAGTCAAAGCTAAAAAAATGGGCGATCCCTAGGGTTTTCGGACCCGTTAAGGGGAAGTGTGCTCAAAAATCAACCTGAAATTGTCGACATCCGGGTGTCGTCAGGGTGACTTTACAATGGTGCTGTAGCCCGACTTCATGGGGAGGTTCGGGCCACAGATGGGACTGAAAGATGGCTCACACAGCGAAACGACTTTCTTTAGAAGAAAGCCTGTTTGCAGGATTCCTGACTGCATTGGCTTTCATTTGCCTCGTTATCGCCGGCAAAGCGGTAGATGGCGTTATGGCATTTCACGCAGGGCTCGGATTGCTTTTTTCGGCAATCGGGGTTTTCCTGATTTTCAATTCATACTTCAAGCGTCCTGCGGATGCCGTGGAGAGCGGGTATAATCTCGGACCGATCAAATTCGGTGCGATCGCCGCTGTCTTCTGGGGTATCGCGGGCTTTGTTGTTGGCGACCTGATCGCGTGGCAGCTGACCTTCCCGATCCTGAACTTTGATCTGGAATGGACCAGCTTTGGCCGTTTGCGTCCACTGCATACCTCTGCAGTGATTTTCGCTTTCGGTGGGAACGTGTTGCTCGCGACATCTTTCTATGTCGTTCAGCGCACCAGCCATGCACGCCTGCCTGGGCGTGTAGCACCATGGTTCGTTATCCTTGGATATAACGCCTTTATCGTGATCGCCGGTACCGGCTATCTGTTTGGCGCGACCCAGTCCAAGGAATATGCAGAACCGGAATGGTATGCGGATCTCTGGCTGACCATCGTCTGGGTGGCTTATCTGCTGGTCTTTTTGGCAACGCTCTGGCGGCGCAAGGAACCCCACATCTATGTGGCAAACTGGTTCTACCTCGCCTTCATCGTCACCATTGCCATGCTGCATATCGGCAACAACCTGTCGATCCCCGTGTCCGTTTTCGGCATTAAGTCCTATCAGGTCTTCTCGGGTGTGCAGGATGCCATGGTTCAGTGGTGGTATGGCCACAACGCGGTCGGCTTCTTCCTGACGGCAGGCTTTCTGGCCATTATGTATTATTTCATCCCGAAACGCGCCGAACGCCCGGTTTATTCCTACCGGCTGTCCATTGTGCATTTCTGGGCTCTGATCTTTATCTACATCTGGGCTGGCCCTCACCATCTGCATTATACGGCTCTGCCTGATTGGGCTCAGACCCTTGGCATGACCTTCTCGGTCATCCTGTGGATGCCATCCTGGGGCGGAATGATCAACGGTCTGATGACGCTCTCGGGCGCTTGGGACAAGCTGCGCACCGACCCCGTCCTGCGCATGATGGTTGTTTCCGTTGCCTTCTATGGCATGTCAACCTTTGAAGGGCCGCTGATGTCCGTCAAGGCTGTGAACTCCCTCTCGCATTATACCGATTGGACCATCGGGCATGTGCATTCGGGCGCTCTTGGCTGGGTTGGTTACATCTCGTTTGGTGCTATCTACTGCCTCATCCCATGGCTTTGGAACCGCAAGCGCCTCTATTCAACCAAGCTGGTTGAATGGCACTTCTGGATTTCCACGCTGGGTATCGTGCTCTACATCACCTCGATGTGGGTCTCCGGTATCATGCAGGGCCTGATGTGGCGTGCTTATGACAAACTCGGCTTCCTTGAATATTCCTTCATCGAAACCGTGGAAGCCATGCACCCATTCTACATGATCCGCGCTATTGGTGGCCTTCTGTTCGTCACCGGTGCCGTGATTATGGCCTATAACATCTGGATGACCATTCGCGTGGGCGAGAAAGCGGAACAAGATGCCGCCGATCCTGCGCTGGTTCCTGCAGAATAAGGAGTGGTTCGCATGTCTTTGATGAATAAACACGGCATTCTCGAGCGCCACTCCATGCTTCTGCTCGTTGGCATCCTGATTGTGGTTGCCATCGGTGGTATGGTCGAGATCATCCCGCTCTTCTATCTCAAGAGCACCATCGAGAAGGTTGAGGGCATGCGCCCTTATACCCCGCTCGAACTCGCTGGCCGCAACATCTATATTCGTGAAGGCTGCTATCTGTGTCACTCACAGATGATCCGCCCGATGCGTGATGAAATCGAACGTTACGGCCATTATTCTCTCGCAGCCGAGTCCATGTACGACCACCCATTCCAGTGGGGCTCAAAGCGTACTGGTCCTGATCTCGCGCGCGTGGGCAACAAATATTCCGATCTGTGGCACGTCAATCACTTGACGGATCCGCGTTCGGTTGTTCCGGAGTCCGTTATGCCCGGCTATCCATTCCTGGCCAAAACGGACCTCAAGGTGCCTGACATCTCTGCTGACCTCAAGGTCAACCGGATGGTGGGTGTGCCTTACACCGACGAACAGATTGCCAATGCCAAGGCCGATATGATGGCTCAGGCAAATCCTGACGACGACAATGTCGACGACTTTCTTGATCGTTACACCCAGACTGTGGGGGACGAGGATAGAGAGCCGACCATTCGGGATTTTGATGGCAATCCGGACCGTGTAACGGAAATGGACGCGCTTGTTGCCTATCTGCAAATGCTTGGCACCTTGGTCGATTTCTCGATCTATGATGACAAGGCGGACCTTCGCTAGGGAGCAGGCTCATGTCGACCTATGAAACTTTGGCTAACTTCGCGCAGACCTGGGGCTTGCTCTATTTTGTGCTGATTTTTGCTGGTGTGCTGGTTTATACCTTCTGGCCCTCCAACAAGAAGCGGTTCGATGATGCGGCCCAGATGCCACTGCGGGAGGACTGAGAATGAGTGACCACAAAAAAGAAATCGACCACATTTCCGGCGTAGAGACCACCGGTCATGAATGGGATGGCCTGAAGGAACTCAACAACCCGCTGCCGCGCTGGTGGCTGTGGACCTGGTATGCCTGCATTGTCTGGGCAATCGGTTACTGGGTGTTGTATCCGGCCTGGCCTATGATATCTGGCTACACCAAGGGCTATCTTGGCCAGACCAACCGTGAAGATGGTATCAAGGCCTATCAAAGCCTGATTGCCAAACGTATGGAGCAGGGCGCAGGCCTGCAGACCGCATCCGTCGAGGAAATTCTCGGCAATGATGATCTGCGGCAGTTTGCTGTTGCACAAGGGGCTGCGGCCTTTGGTGACAACTGCGCGGCTTGCCACGGATCCGGCGCCGCTGGCGGCAAAGGTTACCCCAACCTGCTCGACGACGACTGGCTCTGGGGCGGCACCATCGAGGATATCTATACGACCTTGCGCTATGGTATCCGGTCAACCCACGAGGATACCAGACTCAATAACATGACCGCTTTCGGCCGTGACGAGATTCTGGAACCCGAACAGATCGAAACGCTGGCAGATTATGTCCTGTCCATTTCCGGGCAGGAGCCATCGAAAGGCGCTGATCTGAAAGCTGGGGCGGCTTTGTTTGCCGACAACTGCACCTCTTGCCATGGTGAAGACGCCAAGGGCAACCAGGAGCTTGGCGCGCCTAATCTGACGGATGCCATCTGGCTCTATGGCGGAGATCGTGACACGATCATCGAAACCATTACCAATGGTCGCCAGGGCGTGATGCCATCCTGGGAAGGGCGTCTTGATCCGGTAACGATCAAATCGCTTGCAGTTTATGTGCATACCCGCGGTGGCGGCCAGTAAACACCGATAAGAACAGGCCGGGGAGTGACATATGCGTCTTTCTCCGGCTTTTCATTCGTCGGGGTGCGTACCCCGGATCTGTTTCGATGTGACACGATGATATGCGCGTCAATATGCCTCAGTATATATCCTTAAAATCGATGCCGCTCTTCTGTAAACAGGAATGACTGGCGTTTTTTTTGATCAAATACTGGTAGATGAAATGCGAATTACTGCTGACCTCTTTAGACCTGTGAGGATATCTGCAGTATTCCTTTGCCATATCGGATGACAGTAAAGAATTGGAGAGTTTTTCCTGAGACTCTTGTTACACGTATGCTCAGGACCAGTTTGCCTTCAAGCGCTTCCACTTGCGGGCAATCGGGATGATCTGGAGAATGTCGGCTTTGCTGAGCCGTTTCGAAGCTGGATTATCTCAGAGACCATTTCGAGGAGACGATAGATGACGGTTGATGCCCCGAAGACCAGCTCGGCCAACAACTCCGGCGATTTGCAGCTTTATGCCCAGGCCAAGAAGGTCTACCCGCAAAGCGTCAAGGGCCGGTTCAGGAATTTCAAATGGGCATTTATGATCTTTGCCCTCGGTATCTACTATTTTCTGCCCTTCGTCCGGTGGGATCGCGGCCCCAATGCGCCTGATCAGGCGGTCTTGATCGATTTTCCGGCCCGTCGCTTCTATTTCTTCTTCGTCGAGATCTGGCCGCAGGAGGTCTATTACCTCACTGGGCTGTTGATCCTCGCTGCGCTCACACTGTTCCTGATGAACGCTTTGGCAGGGCGTGTCTGGTGTGGCTATATGTGCTTCCAGACGGTATGGACTGACCTTTTCATGCTGGTTGAGCGCTGGATTGAAGGCGATCGCCGCGAACGCATGAAGGCAGACAAGCAGCCCATGACATTGCAGCGGGTTGGCAAACTGATCTCAAAGCACATCATCTGGCTCTTCATCGCCTGGTGGACCGGGGGTGCTTGGGTGCTCTATTTTGCCGATGCGCCGACCCTTGTTAAAGAGCTCGCCTTCGGACAGGCGCCGATGGTGGCCTATGTCTGGATCGGCATTCTTACAGCCACGACTTACATCATGGCCGGTCACATGCGCGAGCAAGTTTGCGTTTACATGTGCCCGTGGCCACGCATTCAGGCCGCACTCACCGATGAATGGGCGCTCAATGTCACCTACCGCAAGGATCGGGGCGAGCCACGCGGGTCGCTGAAGAAAATGCAGGCCCGCGCCGAAGAGGGGTTGCCTGCGGGGGATTGCGTCGATTGTGGCCAGTGCGTGGCGGTTTGCCCCACCGGCATCGATATCCGCGATGGCGCACAGCTTGCCTGTATCCAATGCGGCCTCTGCATCGACGCTTGCGACAATGTGATGGAAAAGATCGGCAAGCCGCGCGGTCTGGTCGATTATGATACAGACATCAACATTCAGCGCCATCTGGAAGGCAAGGATAGCGTTTACCGGTTCATCCGTCCGCGTACGATTATTTATATCGCCATGATCTCATTGGTCAGTGGTCTGATGCTTTATACGCTGGCCAACCGGCAGCTGGTGGACCTCAATGTATTGCATGATCGCAATCCTCTGTTCGTCACCCTGTCTGACGGATCAATCCGGAATGGCTACACCATTCGCCTGATCAACAAGGCGTCGACACATCGGGATTTCGAAATGTCGTTGGTTGGCGTGCCGGAAGGGTTCTCGATGAAAGCGGTGGGCATTGAAAGCGATGATCCGCGCTCCATGGTCATTCCGATTGATCAGGACATCACCAAGGAACTGCGCGTTCAGGTTTTCTCGCCGCCACGGGCAAAGCTCGACAAGTCCCAGAAGATCGGCTTTAACCTGCGCGACACCCAAACGGGCGAAGCGCAGCTGGTGACCGATTATTTCAAAGCGCCTTAGGGACGTTGACAAGTAGCACTTCGAGAGGCTTTGGATCTCGCTCTAAAGCCTCTCTTTATTTCTGGTAAGTTTTGCGCATAATGGCTAAGGATAAACCCGAAGCCAGAGGGATCAGAAGGCAGGATAAATGGCAGTTACGACCGATAAGGCAGAGAAGAAGTTTACCGGCAAACACATGCTCTTGTGGTTGTTTGGCTTCTTTGGCGTCATGTTCATCGCCAACGGATTTTTCGTTTATTATGCCCGTTCGACATGGCCCGGTGTGGTGGAAGAGAGCCCTTATCAGGCAAGCCAGAATTATAACAAGACGTTGGCCGAAGCCGCAGCGCAAAAACAGCGCGACTGGCATATGCAGTTGGCGCTCAAGCGCAGCCAGCAGTCTGTCATTCTCGTGGTTGAAGCCAAAGACAAGGATGGGCAACCTCTGACCGACTTGACCATCAACGCCACAGTCGGGCGTCAGGTTACCGAAGAGTTCGATCATGTGGTGACGCTTTCCCCTTCCGGGACAGGTATCTATCAGGGCGAGGTCGGAACGCTGGAGCCGGGCCGCTGGCGCGTCGAGTTTGATGCGTCCCAGCAGGGGCAGAAACTGTTCCAGACCCATGAAATCGTCGCTTTGAAGTGATGTTTCCGATAGTTGGCAGTAGGGCTTCTTGATGACCGCACATCAACCAATTGAGCGGGATTGGTCTGCCTTTTCCGAAAGCCTGCCAGATGGCAGTGAAAAGCTGGCACTGGCAGTGGAGGGCATCTATTGTCCTGCCTGCATGACGCGCATTGAAAAAGGCCTGATGGATCTCGATGGCGTTTGCAATGCCCGCGTCAATCTCTCCTCTCACCGGCTCGCTGTGACATGGAAACCTGAAGAGACCGATCCGGAGCAGCTGCTCAAGCGCCTTGCCGATCTGGGCTATGGTGCTCACCCCTTTGATCCCGGTCGCGTCAAGACCGAAGAGAAAAAAGAAAGTCAGCGCTTGTTGCGCGCCTTGGCAGTGGCAGGCTTTGCCTCCATGAATGTGATGCTGCTCTCCATCTCTGTCTGGTCGGGCAATGTCTCAGATATCACGCCGGAAACCCGCGACTTCTTCCACTGGCTCTCGGCGGTGATTACGCTGCCGGCTGCAGCCTATGCGGGGCAGCCTTTTTTCAGCTCCGCATGGCGCGTTTTGCGCAAAGGGCATCTCAATATGGATGTGCCCATCTCCATCGGGGTCATTCTGGCATTGTTCCTGTCTGTGCTGCAAACCGTGCAGCATCAGGCCGAAGCCTATTTCGAGAGCGCCCTGATGCTGCTCTTCTTTCTTCTGGTTGGACGCTGGCTTGATCAGATGATGCGGCTGAAGACGCGCTCTTTTGCTGAAAACCTGACCGCACTCAAAGCCGAAACAGCGATGAAGCTGTTTATTGATGGGTCTTTGCGCGAAGTACCCCTTTCCAAGGTCGAGCCCGGCGACAGGGTATTGGTGCGTCCTGGCGAACGGGTGTCGGTGGACGGTACGGTGCTGTCCGGCAGCTCCGATATCGATCAAAGTCTGGTGACGGGCGAAACGGTGCTGGTCAAAGTGACCGATGGAGACCCTGTCTATGCTGGCACCCTCAATGGCGAGAATGCCCTGACCATTTCGGTCACAGCAGCAGCCAAAGGGACGCTGCTCGACGAAGTCAACCGCCTGATTGATGAGGCCATGGAGGCCAAATCCCGCTATCGCCAACTGGCCGACAGAGCGGCCGAATGGTATGCGCCCATCGTTCATACCGCTTCTGCCGTGACATTTGCGGGCTGGTGGCTCTATGGTATCGGTTGGCAGCCTTCTCTGGTGATTGCCATCTCGGTGTTGATTATCACATGCCCTTGCGCTTTGGGGCTGGCGATCCCTGCTGTGCAGGTGGTCGCTTCCGGGTCGCTGTTCCGCAATCAGGTTCTGCTCAATCGCTCCGACGCGCTGGAGCGCTTTGCCAAGGTAGACACCGTGGTGTTCGACAAGACCGGCACCCTGACGCGCCCCTCCGCCGGACTGGTTAATCCCGATGCGTGTGACGAGGAAAGCCTCAGGCTTGCCATAGCCCTTGCCAAGGCATCAAGCCATCCGCTTTCTGCGGCTCTGGCTGCCATGGATCGGCGTATCGAGCCCCTTGAAGAAGCCGCAGAGCAGAAGGGCAAAGGGTTGGAAGTGTTTCATGCCGGTGAACGGTTGCGGCTGGGCTCTATCGCTTTTTGTGATGCGCATAATGAGGCCGGGATCGTTCAGCTGGCCCATCCCTCGGCCTCGCTCATCGCCTTCCGGCGTGGGGAGGCCAGGCCTGTTGTCTTTGCTCTTGAACAACAGCTGCGCTCGGATGCAAAAGAGGTTATAGAAAGCCTCAAGGCACGTGGACTGGCACTGATGATCCTTTCTGGCGATCAGCCTCGCGCGGTCGAGACCGTCGCCAAAGAGTTGGGCATCGACCGGTATCATGCTGGGATTTCTCCCACGGACAAGATTGCCCTGATCGAAGCGGAAAAGGCCAAGGGCAACCGGGTGCTGATGGTGGGGGACGGTCTCAACGACGCACCAGCCCTTGCCAGTGCTCATGTGTCCCTTTCGCCGGTAACCGCTGCCCATGTTAGTCAGGCCGCCGCAGATGCCCTGTTTCTTGGCGAAAAGCTTGCGCCCGTGCTTCATGTTCTGGATATTGGCAAGCGTGCCCGCCGCATCATGGAGCAGAATCTGTTTCTGGCAACCCTTTACAATATTGTGGCTGTTCCTTTTGCCATTGCCGGCTTTGTCACGCCGCTCATCGCAGCTCTTGCCATGTCTGGCTCGTCTTTGGTGGTCACCATCAACGCCCTGCGCGCCCGTGCCAAAAGCGACCCATGGTTCACTGACAATGGTGGCTTCGAGGAAAATCTCGCAGACGGACCTCCCTCGTAAAGGGAGGGATAACATTCGTTACAAAATTCTCGTTTCATTGAACCTGCCCCTTTGCTACCAATACCCTATCGCAGACCACCAAAGGACGGGCAGTCTTAAGACAGGAGCTGGCGCAGCATGAACGTTTTGTTCTTTCTTATTCCCATCGCTCTGGGCCTTGGTGCGCTTGGGCTGGTTGCTTTCCTCTGGTCCTTGAAAAGCAACCAATATGAAGATCTGCAAGGGGCGGCCTATCGCATTCTGGATGATTCCGATCTGGAGCCCGAAGAGCAGGCCAAGATCCATGCCGGACCACAAGAGCAGGCAAAGACTGTAAGCCGGTGACAGGCGCATAAGAGAGCGTTGGCGGTTCGAGCTCTGGCGAATAGACAGATAGAAGAGAGGCGGGTGAATGCGCAAGGCTTTGCGATATTTCTGGAAAGAACAGCCCATTGCCTTGTCGATATTTGCTGTGGCGGTGGTCTTGCTTGTCTTCTTCGGCATCCGTTTTGTGGATCGCTTTATCTATTTTCATGATCCTGCCCATCGCAATCAGGCACTCGAACCATGGATGACCCCGCGCTATGTGGGCATGAGCTACAAGCTGCCGCGTGATGTCATCTTTGATGTCATGGATTTGGAAAATACCGAAGGGCGACGTGTAAAGGTCGGGGAGATCGCCGACCGTATGGGGATTTCCCTTGCCGAGCTGGAGCGCAGGGTTCGCAAGGCCAAGCTCGAATTCATGGCGCAGGAGACAGGGCCGAAAAGACCTCTGGCGCAAAAGGGCGGGCAGGGCCAATGACCGAAACGATCCTTGCGCTCATCCCGACTTATGGTCTCTGGGTCATCTTTCTCACATTGCTGCTCTGTTCCTTGGCGATACCCCTGCCGGGCTCCATGCTCATGATTGCCGCTGGCTCCTTTGCGTCTTCGGGAGATATTGATCTCTATCTGGCCATGAGCGTTGCCTATGCGGGCTATATCGCAGGCGATCAAACCGCCTACCGGATTGCCTATGCTGCCGGACCGCCCCTGTTGAGCCGGTTTCGGAAATCCAATAGGGCCTCTGCCATGATTGGGCGAGCTGAGAGGTTGCTCGAAAGGCGTGGTGTCTTTGCCGTTCTCCTCTCGCACACGATTGTCAGTCCGGTTGGTCCTTGGGTCAGCTATCTATGCGGCGCGGCGCGAATGAAATGGGTGTATTTCTCCGCAGCGTCTCTGGTCGGCGCGGCCTGTTGGGTTGCAGCCTATGGGCTGGTTGGGTATTACTTTGCCGACCGGTTGGCAGAGCTTGCCCAGCTTGCCAATGATGGCATGGGCTTCATTGCGGCATTTGCCGTTGCAGGGGGCGCTGGATGGTGGCTATGGGCCAGTTGGCGACGCTATCGCGAACGGGGTTTGGTCGAACATACACCAGAAGGCCTGTCGCCTCATGAGCCGGGTGAAAAAGGGCAGGAACTCTAAGGAGCTGACATGCTGTTTTCGCTGGATACCATGAGCTTGTTTGTCGTGACGTCTGTCGTGCTCGGTCTGGCTCCCGGTCCGGATAATATTTTCATCCTTACCCAGTCGGCTCTGACGGGGCGCAAAACGGGCCTCATCGTCACATTAGGGCTGTGCACCGGTATTCTCATTCACACCATGCTGGTTGCCGTGGGTGTTTCGGTTATTTTTCGAACCTCGGAAATTGCCTTTACTCTGCTCAAGATTGCAGGGGCAAGCTATCTTACCTATTTGGCCTGGCAGGCTTTCAAGGCCAAAGCGAGTGACTTGGAAGAAGGGGAGGCCAAAGCTTCCAGACTCAAATGGCACCGCCTTTATATGCGCGGCATCATCATGAATGTAACCAATCCCAAGGTTGCGATCTTCTTTTTGGCCTTCCTGCCGCAATTCGCAGATCCATTGCGCGGGTCAATGACCCTACAGTTGCTGCTGCTTGGTATTGTCTTTGATATTGTCACCCTGTTTGTTTTCTCCCTGATTGCGCTTGGTGCCGGGTATCTGGGGGAATGGCTCAAGAAACGACGGATCGCGCAGCTTGCTATCAACTATGTCGCGGGCACGATTTTTCTGGCGCTCGCCCTAAGGCTCGTAACGACAAAATTTTCAAAGACCTGAAAGCTGTTGCGTTAAGTCGAATAGGGCAGGGAGCAACAACGCTTGATTCTTGTGGGACAGGACGGGCAACATGGCAAAAGGTTCGCCATGTTGGGGCATCATTCGCTCAAGAATGGTGCGGTCTGAATAGCGACTTCATTGACGCTTGGTCTTACAAACCAGGGTCCAGCGGTTGCCATTACAACCATTCGGATAATGCGTGATTTTCTGCCCATGTGAGTACCAGCCACAAGAATTGTCACAGCGGCAACTCATTTTGTGCGTGTCGAAATTTCCACACTGTCCCGCATGGGGATCGCTGGAGCTTTGCTTAACCCAACCTGTTGTCCAACCGCCCCCAATCTTGTCCCACCGAACGTAATAGGAAGCCGCACTGGCTGGCAGTGACCATGATAGCACCAGTGCTACGAAAGCCAATTTTACAATTTGATTTCTCATTTCCTCCACTCCAATTATTTGCAGTCAGATGGCTTTAAATATTTAAAACAATTTCCAATTGTAAAAAAATTGGAAATATATGGCTATCGCTACATTTGTATTTCGCGATTTTTACATATGGTCTGTTTAAAGCGAGGGAGAGGTTTCCATGCAAAGAAAAAGCACCATTGCGCGAGGCAAATGGTGCTTCATGTGGCTTGATCACCTGTAATCCTACAAGTGCAGTTTAGCCGCCAACGGCCTGAAAAACCTGTTGCTCTGGCTGCTTGGTCAGGTCATGAAATGTACCGGGCTCGATCATAGGCAAATCGAGTTGAGCCCAAACTGTTTTAAGCGCTTCGCAGAGGCTATCGACCAGCTTGTCGTCATGGAACGGGGTCGGCGTGATGCGCAGGCGTTCTGTGCCGCGTGGTACGGTTGGGTAATTGATCGGCTGGATATAGATGCCGTGGGTATCCAGAAGAATATCGGAGGCCTGCTTGCACAGGTCTGGGTCGCCCACGAAAAGCGGAACGATGTGGGTGTCTGATGGCATCACCGGCAGGCCTGCGTTGGACAGGACCTCTTTGGTGCGTGCCGCCTGACGCTGTTGACCGTCACGTTCGCTCTGGCTTTCTTTCAGATGGCGAACGGAACAACAGGCAGCCGCTGCAATGGCTGGCGGCATGGCTGTGGTGAAAATAAAGCCCGGCGCATAGGACCGCACGGCATCTATGACGGCTGCTTTGCCGGTGATATAACCGCCCAGCGTGCCGAAAGCCTTGGCCAATGTCCCTTCAATGATATCGATGCGATCCATCAGCCCTTCGCGCTCTGCAATGCCTGCGCCGCGTTGGCCATACATGCCAACGGCATGCACTTCATCGATATAGGTCATCGCGCTATATTTGTCGGCCAGATCGCAGATTTCCTTGATCGGGGCCACATCGCCATCCATCGAATAGACCGACTCAAAGACGATCAACTTGGCGCGATCCTTGCCAGCGGTCGCAAGCAATTCTTCCAGATGCTCCATGTCGTTATGGCGGAAGACCTGCTTCTGCATGCCGGAATTCTTGACCCCGGCAATCATCGAGGCATGGTTGAGTTCATCAGACAGGATAAGGCAGTTTGGCAGCAGCTTTGCGATTGTGGAGATCGCCGCTTCATTCGATACGAACCCGGAGGTAAAGACCAGAGATGCCTCCTTGTGGTGCAGATCGGCCAGCTCGGCTTCGAGCTGGACAAGCGGATGGTTGGTGCCGGAAATGTTGCGTGTACCACCAGCGCCGGTTCCCATTTTCTGTGCCGTTTCGCTCATTGCGTCGATCACATTGGGATGCTGTCCCATCCCCAGATAATCATTGGAGCACCAGACGAGGATTTCGCGTTCCAATCCATTGTCGGCGCGCCAGATGGCGTGCGGAAATCGTCCTGCCTGCCGCTCGAGGTCGGCAAAGATACGGTAGCGTTTCTCTTCCTTGAGGGAAGATACGGCGCTTTCAAAAAAATCAAGATACTGCATTATCACTGATATCCGCTTGTTTCTGGTCCAAAGTAAGCGAACCGGTCGGTCTCTTAGGTCTTGGCCTTGCTTGCTGGTCGGAATGGGCCATTTATTGATTCTTGTATCAGGCCCTGGTCCTTTTTTCTACAGGTCTGACTTTTGCACGACACTTTGCGCCGAGGCGTTGAGATTTGTCAATTGTTGCTTGGCTTACAAATTGTTAAGGCAGCGGTAAGCTAACAGTCATCTTGGCCATCGAACATAGGGCGTCTACTGCCTTGGTATAACTTAGCATCTTTGTCATCCTTGGAATGGCTCCAAACTTCTCTTTTCACCAATGCCATAGGGTGGGCCGATGCGCTTTCGCCTTAGTTGCATATGGGAGCCATTGCTTTGAGTTGGTCGGTAACATGTAATACAAATGTATAAGAATTGAAACACTTTCAGAAATTTGACAATGTTATGGTTTAGTGAACAATAGGGTCGTGTAAAATATAATATGTAAGTAATATTGGTTTGTAAGATACGTTTTTACTTTCTTGGGGGAGAAGTAGAATGGCTCTTCATATCGCACTTATAACACCTTCGCGTTATGATACCGACGGCTATGTTCAGTAATGGAAGCGTCCGGTTATGGTCACCCAGGCGCAAGCGGCTATCAAGGCCCTGCTGCTAGATTGCAACGAGCGCAATATATTGGGCGATGGCGAGCCGATTTCACGTGAAGATCATTACGAGATTTTCGGACCCGTGCCGATAGAAGGCATCGTCGCCCGGATCAGGGAGGCGGGCAACGGCGCGGTTTTTCTAACCGGTGTCCTGAGCGCTTTCTTTCCGCGGGCGCTTGATTTGGCCCGCCTGTTTCGTGCCCATGATATTCCTGTGGTGATCGGCGGGGTCCACATAAACGGTATCAAGGCGTTGTTCAAAGGCAATGACTACGGCTTGCAGGATGCCCTCGACATGGGGGCCTCGCTGTTTGTCGGGCAGGCTGAAGGGCATTTGGATGATCTCCTGAAAGACTTGCATGAGAATGCGCTGAAGCCGGTTTACGACTATCTCAGAGACCTGCCGGATCTGAGCGCGGCGCCAATGCCAGCCTATGATGTTGACACGATCAAGAAGAGCTTTACTGGCATCGTGCCGATTGAGACCAGCCGTGGCTGTCCTTTCCGATGCACCTTCTGCTGTATCCCCAACACGCAAGGGGTGGAAATGCAGATGCGCGACCCACAGGTGATTGCGGACTATGTGCTGGACTATGCGTGCAAGGGCGTAAAGTCATTCTTCCTTTCTGATGACAACATCGCGCGCAATAAGCGCTGGGAAGAGGTCTTTGATAAGCTGATCGAAATGCGTCGCAAACATAAAGTGCGCTATGAATTGATTATCGAGGCAGACACTGTCGCCTACAAGATCCCTCGATTCATCGAAAAAGCCACCGCAGCCGGGGTCACGGATGTGTTCATCGGTCTTGAATCCATTGATCCGGAAATCATCAAGGCAGCAGGCAAGAAGCACAACCGCGCGGCCAATGTGCGGGATATGTTCAGCTCATGGTACAAGGCGGGCGCCGTTACCATCTCGGGCTTTATTATAGGCTTCCCCGGAGAAACAGAAGAGCGAATTTTAAGCAATGTCGACACCTTGCTGCGTGAATATGCAGGCGAGATCTTTACCATCTCGGTTCTGACACCGCTGCCGGGTTCTGTTGATCACAAGCGTTTGGATGAGAAGGGAACCTATATGGATCCGGATCTGAACAATTATGATCTGGGCCATTTCGTCTTCAATCACGACACGCTCGATAAAAAATCACTCAAGAGCCTGACACCACGCATCGTGCCCAAAGTCTATTCCCTGCGCCGCGCTTGGGCCATCATGCTGCAAGGCCTGCGCAACCCGACCAAATCGGTCACCAATTTTGCATGGACGGTCGGCTTGACCCTTGGCTATCGTGTTGGCGGCACGGGTGTCTATGAAGTCGGCTCAGGGCGCTATCGCAACCGAAAACTGCGCCGACCCGGCCTTCCCATAGAGCCTTTCTTTGTCTTCTATCCTAAATATTTCTTCAAGGAAGTCTGGGGTGTCTTGCATGCCGGGTTCTATCTGGCTGCTTTGCGGGGAATGCTCTTCTTTGCCAAGCGCAAAGTGGCAAAGGAAAGAGCCGCCGCACAAAAAGGAGAGAGGGCCGAGGCAGGGGCAGAGCAGACGGCTTGATCTGGACGTGCCTGTCTGGATCAACAAGCCACGTCGGATGATTCCGCTCTCCATGAGGAACGTAAGCATTCTTGCACGGGGAGCCTAGTAAAGATTCATAAACGCTTTGCATTTACACTTTTAGCACTGTTGATCTATCCGTATATCCATACCGAGGATCGCGGGTGCGGAGTTTTATATGCCTGTAACTGTTCTTTCGGCTTTGAGAGTACTGGTCATCGAAGATAGTGCGTATATGCGCACGATTATTCGTACCATTTTGCAGGGGCTTGGAGTCCGCGAAATCTTCGAAGCGGAAGATGGTGGCGTTGGCCTTGAAAAGCTCGAGCAGCTCTCCCCTGATCTATTGATCATAGACTGGGTTCTGCCCATTCTGGATGGTCCTGAATTGGTGCGTCTGGTGCGCAACCCGAACCACCCGATGGGAACGGTTCCGATTATCATGATATCGTCCTACGCCGAGAAGCACCGCATCATGGAAGCCAAGCAGCTTGGCGTGCATGAATTCCTGCGCAAGCCATTCTCCGCCAAGGATATGTATCTCAGGATCGTGGCTGCCACTTCGATGGATCGCCCCTTTGTGCGCACCGACAATTATTATGGCCCTGCACCAAGGGAATCTGTCACGCGACGCGCTGGCGATGGGACCGCCGATCTCGGACAGTCCGGCGTTTCCGTACCAACAGCTTTCGCTTAAGACGAGTCAGTTTGCCTATCGTACGATTGTCAGGCTTTCTGCGGCGCGCGTAACGCCCGTATACAGCCAGCGAGCCCTGTGGTCGCGAAAGGCCCAGCTCTCGTCAAACAACATCACATTGTTCCATTGGGAGCCCTGTGCCTTATGCACCGTCAGGGCGTAGCCATAGTCAAAGGCATCGCCTTTCTTGCGTACAGTCCAGGGAATTTCTCCCTCATGCTCTTCAAAGAGCATTTTGGGGATCTTCAGCGCGACCCGACCAGATAGCTCGTGCCCCAGCTCGGGTGAGACGCGGAGTTTGATATCCTTGCCGGTACGGCTCGTAACCTTGTCGACAATCCAGATACCGCCATTCAGCAGGCCTTTCTGGTGATTGTTGCGCAGGCACACGAGTTTGTCCCCCACTCGTGGATAGGGGCCTTCAAATTCCTTCAGCTCACGAAGGCGCTTGTTGTATTTCTGGCGGGTCATGTTCCGCCCGACGAGCACCTGATCGGCTTCCAGCACCTGTTCGGTTTCAAGGCCACGGCGGCCGATCACTTGCACCGCACCATAGTCGCCATAATCTGGCGTTCTGCCTTCGCGCACGTCTTGAGCCAGACGAATGATCGGGTTGTCCTGTGCCTGCCGGTGAATTTCCGTCAGCATGATATCCGGCTCGTCATCGGTGAAATAGCCTCCGCCCGAAACAGGAGGCAACTGCGCCGGGTCCCCTAGAACAAGCACCGGTTTGCCAAAGGAAAGCAGGTCCGAGCCCAGCATCTCGTCTACCATGGAGCATTCATCGATGATGATGAGATCAGCATCATGGGCCGGACTATCGCGATTGATAACGAAGGCAGGCACGTCTTCATCGCGCTCCTCGTCATCGCGGGTGTCTGGCCGATAGATCATCGCGTGGATGGTGCTGGCACCCGCGCATCCCTTTTGACGCAACACCTGCGCTGCCTTGCCTGTGAAAGCGCCAAACAACACGCTGCCGCTAATGCCTTCGGCGAGATGGCGCGCCAGCGTGGTCTTGCCCGTTCCGGCATAGCCAAAGAGGCGAAAGATCGGGTCATCGCCGCGCTTGATCCAGTTATCGACCGCTTTGAGCGCCGCATCCTGCTGTGGTGACCAGTCCATTCCTGCCTCGCAACAAACGCAAAGCCGCCGTATTCGCCTGTGTTTTGGCGCGGCAGCTTCTTTCTTCATGAAATCCTGTATGGAATCACTTTGACGGATTCGTGTCTGATTGGGCCAAGACTGTCCAAGCTCAGGCAAAATATCAAGTCGATTGGATGACTTTGTAAGGATCTATGGATAGATCGTGCCAGTCTTCTACATGATTAAGGCTGGCAAAAGTGGAGGGGTGTGAAAGGGAATGGCTAAAGCCCCCTTGTGCAACTCTGGCGATCAAGGGGCTTTAGCTGTCTTGAGAAGCCGGAAGCGATTAGGCCCTTAGGAGCACACCATCCGATATGTCCCTTGAACGCACTTCGCGGTCTATCAGGGCGGCAAAGTGAGGCGATAGACCGGACAATTGATCCAATCCGATCATGGCGAGCCTGTTTTCCGAAGAATCGAGCTTGGAATAGTGCGCAAGACCAATCAGAATGGCCATAACATGATGCACACTCAAGCGACCTAGATCCTCCTTATTGGGGCTTTCCTGTTTGATCCGCTCTATAAGCCGCGACAAGCCTGCTGTCAGGCTTGCATATTGATCCTGAAAGATTTCGTAGGATTGGGCATCCTCGGCATTCAGCTCGCTCAGGCCATTAAAGATCAGGCAGCCACGTCCGCGCCCTTGTTCTGCAAGGAAATGGCTGAAATCGAGGATGAGATCCACCAAAACGAGGTCCGGTTGCTGATCATCCTCAACGGGTCCACTCTTGATCAGCTCTTTCAAAGGTGAGATTTCAAGATATCGATCAAGAACTGTTGTAAGAATACCTTCTCGAGATCCAAAACTATTGTAGAAGCTCGATCGTTGTATTTTCATCGCGTCTACCAAAGAACTGATAGATGTACGCACGATGCCATCGGCCCAAAAGCAATTAGTCGCGGCTTCAAGTACAGTTTCTGAGTCGAATTCTTTAGGTCGGCCCATCATACCCCCCTAGGTCATGCGTTTCGACAAGTTGTAACTACTATAAATATAAAAGTTACCTCTCAATTGCAGGGGGAGCAACAATATTGACCAATAAAATTTAGGACAAGTCGTACTAATACATTAGTAGATTGTACGGAATGGAGAAAAATATCAGGTCAAAAATTTTATTAATCCTATGCATAATATTATTAAATCTATGCAATTGGTTTTGCATGTCTAGAATGGAAAAATACCAAAAATTACGCCAGATATTTGATGTTATTGGCATATTACAGAAAGAAAGTTTGAAGATAAGTATAATTGCGTAGCACTTTTAGGCCGATTCAGCCGTAGCCCTCTTAAACTGTTCAATTGTGGTGATCATTTGTTTTTGCTCGCGACCAGACAGGTGATTGCCTGTGGGTAAACTGATTGCACCCCCGCTCCAGTTCGCTGCATTCGGGAAAATACCAACTGATTCTTGTGGGAAAAAGAATTTCAACTGCCCGAGATTGCGGTAACTTTGGCATATCTGGAAGCCCTTCTTATAGAGGATGTCGAACAGCGCTGCTCTTTGGAATGGCTCCAGACAAATCGGATAACTCTGTAATATCCTGACGCAATTTTCAGAATGAGTAAGCGTTTTTAGCCCCATTTGTGACAAGGCTTCATCATAGAGAGCCACCTGTTTCTGGATGGCAGATTGAGTATTCAGGCTATAACTAATATTCTCCTGAAAGTAGCGGTCCTGACTGTCTGTCAGTTGCCCGACCAGATCGACATAGGGGGCTTCTTCAGCCTCGGGCTCGACTGTCTGGAACAGGCGTTCGGCAATATCATGCTGGGCAGTCCAATAGGACAATCGCGCATTCTGTTGCTGGTTGCGCGTAACAATGAAAGCTGGCAATTCGCCCTCGACGTCGCGCCAGCCGGGCAGACATCCCACCAAAAGATCACAATGGGCGGCCGGGCTTTCGCTTTCTCCCAATGACAGGAAGGCATCAGAGCCATCTTCGATCAGGGCAATGGCGCGGGCGGCCAGTTGCGCATGCAATGCTTCATGGGATGTAACCTGCCCATAAAGATGACAAAGGACAACACACCGTGTGTGCTCGGTAATCGCTTCCATCACAGCATCATGATCAATGAGTTTGGTGTCCGCGCGGACGTCGACCAGAACCGGCCGTGCCTTTGCCAGCAATATGGCATGCATGATGCCCGCGGGAGCCAGCGCCGGAATGATAACCTCGTCGCCGGGTGAAACGTGACAGGCGAGCAGTGCTGTATAAAGAGCGCTAGACCAACCGGCCCCGTAATGGATATGAGCATCCTTGAAGTGGCGCTTCAGGATGGAGCGTGCCGTTTCCCTGCCGCTAGGCGCACCAAGGCTGGCTGCCGGATGGGTATTATGCGCGGCATCCGCGAAGGCTCCTGCATGCTGGGCACTGACGATGCCTTCATGCAGAGGGGTTGAAATATGCTCATCCGATGCGTTTGTTCTTTTTATCATGACTGCGCCTGACGTTTAGACCTGTGCCATCAAGGCTAAATGGCCAGAGCGCAACAAGCGGTTAATTCGCCACGAAAAGAATGACTGAAGACAGTTTCTGGCCCCAGTCTTTAGCTCGGTTGGTTAAGAAAAAGTTGTTTTGCAGTCGGTCAGGTGCGCGCCTCTCAGGCGTCGAAGAGCTCTTCGTCTTCAATGTCCTCAGCCGGCTCCAGCGGGCTGAGATAGCCCTCTACCGCATGTACCTGATCGCGGAAGCGGCGTAGATTGTCCACCACAACAGATCCGCCAAGGCGGGTGCATTCGGCCAGAATGAGTTCACAGGCCGATGCGGCTGGTACCAGCGATGGCAGCAACTGCGGGCCGGTCATGGGAACGAACAGTCCCATATTGGCAAAAGGCACGGCTGGAGAGGACATGGTATCTGTGATGGCGACGATCTTGCAGCCCCGTTTCTTGGCTACCGTCAGCAATCGTCCGCCTTCCGATGCGTAAGGGGCAAAGGTGAACAGGATGATGAGATCCTTTTCGTTCGCTTGCCCCAGAACATCAAAATGCGATCCGTCCGGACTTTCCAGAAGCTGGATTTTGGGCATGGCGATCTGCCCCGCATAAGCGAGATAGTGGGCAAAGGCGAAGGACGACCGATAGCCGGATACATAGACACGGTTGGCGTCAAGAATGGCTTGGGCGATGCGCTGTACGGCCTTTTGCGTGTCTGGTTGGAACAGGCTGGCCAGATTCCCAAGGGTCGCTTTGCCGATTTCAAAGAAGATGTCGGATTCTCCATCCCAGCGGCCATCTTGCTGGAGCGCTGCTGCGCGATCTTCAAAGCGCACGTCGCGTGCTTGCACGCCTTGCTGGAAAACGGCCCGGAACGGCTCGAATGTCGAGAAGCCGACCACCTGTGCCAAACGCACCACCGTTGAAGGATGAACATCGGCAGCCTTTGCCAACTGGCGCACCGATTTGAAGGCAACGTCAGCCGGATTCTCCAATATATAGGAGGCGGCAACCTTCATCTGGGGAGAGAGGTCCGCATAGGACTCCCAAATTTCTTGGCGAAGGTCATCCAGTGTCATGGTGGCTCTCTTCATTCGGCATCAAAAATGGGCAAGGCAATAAGGGATCAGGAAATCCAAGCTCGCCGAGTTGGTCTGTCGCTTCTTATTACATAAGATGGCCCGCTTTTGCAAAAACAGCTGCATTCCCCTTTATGGCGTAGCATTGGGGCCAAACACGTCTTGCTTGTTAATAGAGAAAAATGGTTTCTCATTTGCTGCATTCTGGTGTTAAGCTTCTGATATTTAATAATGGTTTGATGAAACGCCCATTCTTTGCTGCTGGAACACCCTTGATGCTCGGAATCCCGAAACCCTTGATTATCGCGATGTCTGCCAATGGTCCGAAACGGACGAAGCGGGACCATCTTTTCCTCCCGGTCAAACTGGCTGAATTGCAGGCCTCAGCCCTTGAGGCACGTGCGTCCGGAGCTGCCCTTTTTTCTTGTGCTCCGCGAGACGAGCGCGGCCTGGCATCACTGGATAAGGCTGTTTGCAAGGAAACGGTCGTGGCGCTGCGGGAGACGCTGGAGGAAAGCGCTTTGATCCAGTTGGAGCCGGATTTGACCGATATGGGCGCGGTGGAAAGCTGCGCCCGCCTTTTGAGCGATGTGAAGCCGGATGCCTGTCTCTTGCCTTTTGGTCAACTATTTCCGCGCGATGGCGACGAACGCGACGAAGACAGCGCAAGGGATTTGCTCGATGTCTGCGAAGAATTGGGAATTGGTGTCCAGTTCGCCATGACCGATCCATCCGATGTCGACTGGTATTACGCCTTCCGCCAATATGGCGTTATTCCCGAAAGCCAGCGCGCTCTTCTGTTCCTTCTGGGCGATGATGGCGAGGAGCCGTCAAGCAATGCACATGAATTGCGCAGATATCTCGCCGGGCTGGACAAGCTTCATTTGCTGGAAACCGTCCGCTGGTCTGTGGCCGCATTCGGCCCTCAGGAAACGGTTTCACTGGCCACGGCCATCGCCTTGGGTGGACAGATTGCTCCGGGTTGGGCATATAATATCCATACAGTGGATGGAGAACCCTATAGCAGCCAACAGCAGCAGGTTGCCGTGTTCGGGCAGTTGGGTATGAGCCTCGGTCGCCCTCAGGCCAGTGCTTTTGAAGCCCGCACCTTGCTGTTTGGTCCCCGCTGAAAGCTGCCGGTCTGCCCGATTCTCGATCTGGCAGAGCAACCCGAAATCAATAAAGGCACATGAAATGTCGGATCGCTTCCTTCCTCGGCGTGACAAGACGGACGCTGAGCTAACCAACTGCGAACTCCAGTATGACGGCTTTATCAAGCTGTCTACCTGCACGCTTTCCTTTACCAAGAGCGATGGCGAGAAGCTGTCGCTGAAGCGGGAAATTCATGATCATGGGGAAGCGATTTGTGTTTTGCCGGTGGATCGTGAGCGCCGCGTTGCATTGCTTGTGCGCCAGTTGCGGGCCGGAGCGCTCTATAATAAGGAAAAGGACCCGATGATCCTTGAAGTCGCTGCGGGTCTGATTGACCCGGGCGAAGAGCCGGAGCAGGCGACCCTGCGCGAAGCCGAAGAAGAGCTTGGCTTCCGCATTTCGGATTTGCAGAAAGTTTCCAGCTTTTTTATCTCGCCGGGCACGTTGACCGAACGCCTTTATGCCTATCTGGCCTCTTACAGTCTCACTGATCGTGTCAGCGAAGGGGGCGGGCTGGCCGAGGAGGGCGAGGATATCATTGTCGAGGAAATCGCGTTGGATGAGCTGGGTGAAGCGGTTCTGCAAGGCAATCTCAGGGATGCCAAAACCATCCTCCTCATCCAGCATCTGATGTTGAGCGAGCCGGAGCTGTTTTTCTAGGGCCTCCGGCAGATGCCTGCTGTGTAAAGCCTGATGCATAAAGAAAGACCGGCGATGGGGCGTCGCCGGTCTTGTGTCTTTCGGGCTTGCAAAATTATGCTTTCGGACAGGCGGTCAAACCGTTGGGGTCAAACCGTTGGGGTTTGGCCATTCAGGATCGTGGCCATCCAGTCGGTATCGATATTCTGGCCGCTCAGGACCACGCCGACTTTCTTGCACGCCATTTTATCCTTTTCGCTCATCAGTGCAGCCAGTGCAGCGGCGCCAGCGCCTTCTGCAACGTTGTGCGTGGCACGATAAATGAGCCGGATTGCGTCGGCAATGGTGTCTTCTTCAACCCGCACGATGCGTTCGGCATTCTTCATGATGATATCCAGAGAATCGGGATCCGGCACGCGCACGGCGAGGCCGTCGGCAAAGGTATCGCTGCGGTCGGCTGGCGTCAGGATGCCGCTTTCAAAGGAACGGGCATAGCCATCGACACGAGCGGTGACAACACCGACGATCTTGGTTTTGAGATTGAGCGCATTACGGGCTTCAATCATGCCGCAAATGCCAGAGCCCTTGCCGATCGGCACATAGACTGTGTCCAGATCCGGGTTCTGCTGCAGCATCTCGTAGGAATAGGTGCCAACGCCTGCCACAAGGTCTTCATGGTAGGAGGGAACCATATGAAGATCTTCGTCTGCAGCCATTGCCTTGGCTTTGGCCACCGCTTCGTCAAAATCATCACCGGCCTCGATGACCGTTGCGCCAAAGGCGCGCATGGCAGCATTTTTCTCAGGAGAATTGCCCTTGGGAACAACAATGGTGGCTTTCAGCCCTTCAATGCGGGCAGCAAAGGCCAAGCTCTGGCCATGGTTGCCGCGTGTCGCAGAAATGAGACCGGCCCCACCTGGAAAGCGTGCCTTGTAGCGGTTGGCATAGACCAGACCACCGCGCACCTTGAAAGCACCGGTCGGCGTATGATTCTCGTGCTTCATCCAGACATCGGCGCCAAGCTCGGCAGCCAGCAGAGGCCAGTTGTAGCAGGGGGTTGGTGCGAGAATCTTGTAAATGAGTTCTTCGGCCTTTTCAAAATCCAGACAGCTAAGCATTGTATGTATCCTTTGTTTGTCAAAACGGGGCGGCGGCCATCTGGCTCTATCCGGTTGGTGCGCTTTCCTCCGCGCAGCTCTCCAATGGGGCATCATGGAAAAGGCTGGGCAGGGAGGGTTTACCGACTGCGTAAAATTCTGTTGTGAAAAATCATGGCAAAGGATATTGTATGGTTCAAATATTATATTGTATGGGGTGCAAGATTATTGCCTTCCATACAATTTTCAAAATCCGTTTTTCCCTCTCAGATCCATAATGAGGGCGAGGATAAATGGCCGGTCTTTGTGCAAGACGGTTCGGAAGGGTAAAATGAAAGATAAAAAGGTAAGTTGGTGTCCGGACCTGACCGGATATACCGGGCCTCTCTACCGCGCCATCGTGGATGCCATGCAAACCGATATACGCAGCGGTGCCTTGCCGGCTGGGGCGCGGTTGCCCACCCAGCGGGATCTTGCATGGGCTCTTCAGGTCAATCTCTCAACCGTGACGGAAGCCTTCAAAGAAGCAACCCGCCTGCGTCTCATCGCTGGTGAAGTGGGGCGAGGAACCTATGTTCTGCCCGTCAATACGGCCACCCAGCTTTATGCCATCGATCGCCCTCACGCGGAAAATGCCATTGATCTCTCCACCATCAAGCCTGCGCATGCCTTTTCCAACGAAGATGTGCGGGGGCGGTTTTCCGCGCTTCTTGCGCGCGATGATCTGGCCGATGTCATGGAATACCATGCGCCGGACCTTATTGCGCGCTGTCGCGATGCCGTGATCAAGCTCTGTCGGGTGCGGGGCTTTCATCCCCGTCAGAGCAACATTTTTCCTTGTGCTGGCGCGCAGGCTGCGCTTTTTGCTGCCTTGCAGATGATCGCTAAACCGGATCTGCCGGTGCTGGTCGAAGAATTGACCTTTCCGGGGATGAAAGTGGCTGCCAAGCAGATGGGGCTGCGGCTGGTACCCGTGGCCATGGACAAACATGGTATCCTGCCGGAAGATCTGGACAGAGCCTCCAGAGCCAGCGGTGCCAAAACGCTGGTGGTTAGCCCGATCCTGCAGAATCCGACAGGGGCCACCATGGACCGCAAGCGACGTGCGGATATTGCGAAAATGGCCGAAAAACTAGATCTGTTGGTGATCGAAGAGGATGTGTATGGCGGCTTCTCCAACCAGTCTCCGCTCAGCCTTCAGCTTGCCGGGCGCTCCATTCTGGTGGGCGGGCTTTCCAAGCTGGTCGCACCGGGCTTGCGTTTTGGCTATATCGTCGTGACCTTTGATGAAGATCGATCCAAGGCATTGAATCTGAACTTTGCCACCGATGAGCTGGTGCATGTCACAAGCTGGATGACGGCTCCGGTCATGCTCGAACTTGCCTGCGACTGGATCGAGAGCGGTGCCGCGCAGGAGCATATGGATTGGCAGAGGCAGGAGGCGCGTGCCCGTCAGTCGCTCGTACGCAGACGCCTGAACTTGCCCGCGCTCGGGCGTGACCCCGCCGCACCGCATCTCTGGATCTCAACGGCAGAGGGGAGCCCCTATAGCAAACGGACCGGAGAACAGCTGGCCTCGCTGGCGCGGGCTGCTGGTGTTGATCTTGTGCCTGCTTCCACATTTTGCGCCGGGCGTATGTTGTCAGACGGGGTCCGCATATGCGTCACAGCCCCCCGTGATCGCGCCGACTTGCTCGAAGCCTGCAAGCGCCTGTCACTGGCCTGGGAATAATCCAGCGTCTTCATTTGGCAAGCAAGGACCAGCCGGGCTGCTCTCAGCTGGCCGGCTCTGCTTCGGCTAGGTCTTCAAGGGTTGCTTCCAACACACGATCCTCGGGGAAAATGATTTCCACCAATGTACCATGATTGCTTTCGCTTGAAAGGCAGAGCCGAGCCCGGTTGGCCTCAGCCAACGCCTTGGTCAGCGGCAATCCCAGACCAGTGCCCTCCGAGGCACTGCGCGTTGTCGGAGAAATCTGGCGGAACGGTTCCAGCGCCCGCTTCATCTCTTCCTTGCTCATGCCAATGCCGGTGTCGCGGATGCGTAGCACCACGTCGCCATTTTCCTGCTGTGTGGTGGAAACGATAACCTGCCCACCAGCGTGATTGAATTTCACGGCATTGGAAAGCAGATTGAGAATGATCTGGCGCAGCGACCGGTTGTCCGCCACGACATCAGGCAACCCGGAAGCTGTCGAGGTGCGGATGATGATCTGGCTGCGATTGGCCTGTGGCTGCATGATGCCGACACATTCGGCGACAAGTCCATTGAGCCGGACCGCTTCAAACTGAAGATCCATCTTCCCGGCTTCAACCTTGGACAGGTCCAGCAAGTCATTCAGCAAGCTCATGATATGCGTGCCGGAAAGCTTGATATCCTTGAGATAATCCTTGTAGCGCTCCGGTCCGATAGAGCCAAACCGCTCTTCCATCATCACTTCGGAAAAGCCGATAATTGCGTTGAGCGGTGTGCGGATCTCATGGCTGACCTTGGCCAGAAACTCCGACTTTTTCTTGCTGGCATCTTCCGCGCGCAGCTTTTGGGTGAGCAGTTCCTCCTGCGTGCGCTTCCAGTCCGTTACATCGCGCAATACAGCACAGAAACGGCTCGTTCCGGGAATGGATACGCGCCCCATGGTCATTACAAGCGGGATGAGACCGCCCGAACGCAATTGCCCGATGACTTCCTGTCCTCCATTGAGCAAGCTTGCAAGGCCGCTGTTGCGCAACCGTTCCAGATAGGCAAGAGCGTCCTTGTGACTCTCATTGGCCAGCAGCGAGATGAAGCGTTCCCCGGCCACCTTGTGACGATCCACTTCAAACAGCGCCTCGGCGGAATGGTTCATCCGCAGGATGCATCCATCCCGGTCCAGCACCAGAACACCGTCTGTCGCCGTGTCCAGAATGGCTTCCAGCTCGGCAATCTTCTCGTCTTCTTCGGAGACGCCAACGGAAGGGGGAACCGCGGGTGTTTCTTCAAAGCAGAGCATGGCGGCAGGCTGTTCACCCCAATTGATGGACGAGATGTTGGCCTGAACAGAAATTGGGCTGCCATCTTCGGTGCGCAACGTTGTGCGCCCGTTGGTTTTGGTGAGCCAATCACCCGGGCGACCGGAAAAGAGACCCTCCATGCCCCCCATCGCCTGCAAGGCTTCAGGCGTCTTGAATCCCAGCAGCGAGAGTGCCGTTTTTGACGCGAACAGGACTTTCCCTTGCGATGACACGATGATTGCGGTTGGCAACTTGTTCAGCATGTCAATGAGTGGGGAGGATTTGTCCGCCTTGTCCCAGAGTGAGTCTATGCTGAGCGCTGCCACACCAGCAACGGTCGCTGCGGTCAAATCGGCAGAACTTTCCGAAAGGGGCGCCTCTTCCTCAGCGTCTTCATCTTCCAGAGATGGCATGGCAGGAGGCTCTGGCAATCCATCATCATCATCGCTCGTCGCTGAAATGACAAAATGGCTTGAGGACACCACAGGCTCTTCGAAAGGATCCTCTTGCGGTCCTTCTTCAAGATCCGAGGTTGCGTCTTCCGTGCAAGGGCTTTGCTCCTCGGCTTCGTCAGCGTCATTGGCATCGGTGACGTCCATGTCTGGCACCAAGAAGTGCTTCGGCTCGCTCGGCTCAATGCCCTCGCTTTGCTGCGGATCGACAGTTTCGGCATCCTCAGCTGTTTCTATCGTCTCGTTGGCAGGAGCATCATCCCGAGTATCTTGTGGTGCAGCGCTCGCGGACTTTGAGATCTCGGTCTGCTCATGCAGGGATTTCAGCTTCGGATCAATAGAAAAAATATCAAGAAAGGCTTTGCTGGTGGCCGATTTGTGGGCTTCATCCCTGCGTTCACGTGCTGCAAGCAGATCCCCGAGGGATGCATTGGATGCGCGCCAAGGCAAAGCTGGCTCTTCATCATTCTTGAGACGCTTCTTGATGAGGGTAGAAAGAGGTTGCCGCGAAAAAGGCGCTTGCGCTGGCTTATTTTTCTCGCTTTCGGTTGCCTCAGCGGGCTGGGCGGAAGCATCGCCGTTGTCAGCTTTTTCAATCTCATTGGCAATTTGTTGAGCGATCTCGTCGGTCGAGAAGGTCGTGGCTTGCGGCGCGGAGGCTTCCTTTGAAATATCATCTTCCTCGTCGTCCGCATCATCCTCGCCGAAGGAGTCAAGATCTTCGTAATCGTCATCAAGATCTTCTGCAGGTAAACGGCTTTCGAAGCTCTCGTCAGACAAGGCCTCGGCGATTTCCTGAAAGGCATGTTCTTCGCCTGCGCTGAGCTTGGCTTCACGCGTGGTCAGATCCTTGTCGCTTGCGTCAAGTGCCAATTCCCGAACACCTTCCGGGTTGCCACTCAGTAGCGAGTCGACAAGCTCATAATTGTGTTTATGCGCAATGGCCTCAGCGTCATCAGACGGTTGAGTTTCCTGGATCTCCGGCTTTTCAGGCTCGCTTTGATTGTTATTATTTTCGTGGCTCTGGTCTTCCGGTCCCTTCTTGCTATCGTCACACACGGCGATTACCCCGCTCGTTTCGTCAGGTTCCTGAGGCGACCGTCCCTTGTCTCCTTCTGTTTCTGGCGAAATCAGTTCTGTCGTGGATGCTACGGCATTTTGCGCCGCCTTGAGTAAGTCTGCAGATATCAGTTCTTCAATTTGTGCAATTTGAAGCAGAAGCCCCTGGCTTTCGCTTCGCATTTGCTGGGAGTCTTTTGAAGGCTCTTCCGGCACGGGCACGACTGAAACAGGAGCGTCCTGATGCTCGGTTGAACCGGAAATGTCTTGTCGTTGATCCTGCTTGCATAGCCCAAAGCCCCGGTAGCCCTGAAAACCATGCAGGTGGCCGTAAATTGGTAGTCCGGTCAGTTCCACGGCGATACGGTATGGTTTGCCCTCAACGGGCCACCAGACATCAAGGCTTGCCCATGTATCGCGCGAGGCAAAACCGTCTGCGATGGCACCATCTTCATCCATTTCGAAGCGGGAGGCCACGTCTTTCCAAGTCAATCCGCCAATATCGGCGTTTTTAGGGCCAACACTGTTGGCCAATTCTTCCGATACAAACTTGAAACGGCCAATTTCATCACTTTCCCAAACAAAATGGTAAGCGCCGTTGGCATGGAAGTCGTTGGTCATGTCATTCACAGCGGATTGATCCGATGAGACTTTGCTCCGCCTTGGAAATTGCAGCCGGTAGACATTGTCATCCCTATTCTGCTGCAGGTGCGAATCAATAACCGAGATAGACGCTTCCGAATTAGGCAGATCCTTGCCATCTCCGCTCAGATCGTCCTTGGAAAGCTCTTTTCCAGTGATCGGGTCGGTGAAGGACAAGGAGGAATAGGGCTTGCCTTCGTCGGAGATGAAAGGCTGCAGATCGCGATCCTTGAGCCGATCCGCTCCCTTGATGAGATGCTCTTCAAGATCTGACAATTCATCGATGCCGAACGGATCGTCGAAAATATCAGCCAATTCTTCTGCCAGTGCCTTCTCGATCTCTTCCTGATTCTCGTCTTCCAGCTCGGCAAACGGATTGTCGGAAATCGTGAGGTCCTCATCGAACGCCATGGCCGGATTATGGACCAGCAGAAGGTAGCCGATATCCGGTGCATCGGAAATGCGCGCTACAGCGGCTCTGGTCTGGCTATCAGAAAGGGGCAAAAACCCTTCCGCAAAGCGCTTTTCATCAGCCAGATTTTCCAGCAGCTTATCAAGCGCCTCCGCATCCTTGCCAAAAGGGTCAAACCCTTCGGATGCGTCGATCACCTTGCCGTCATTATCCAGCAGGGCAGAATATAAGGCACCATCGCAAGAAAGGGCAGAAAGCAGGGACGTCTTCGGGTCGGCATTTTCGGGCCAATCCGGCGTTTGACTCGGCGCTTCTATGGCGTCCAGCGGCTCGGACGAGAGCACGAGAAGAACCGTTTCCCCTTCAACCTGAATTTTCTTGCAGAGACATGAAAGCGTAACAAACGAGAGCCCGAGAAAGAAACGTAATGTGTCCAGCGTTGGCGCATCCGGTCTCGCATTGCGGGCAAGCCGCGCCAGATGACGTCGCGCCGGGTGAACATCACCAAAGCTGCGGTCCAGCAAAGCATCCATGTTCGTTTCGCCAAAGAAGGCCAATCCGGCGGCATTGGCCCACAGAATGCGATTTCCCTCGCCATTCCACACCCAGGCCGGGCGGGAATCCAGCAATACAGCGCCGATGGTCGGGTGGGCCGACAGCGTCAGATAGGGGCTCGCCAATGAGGCTGGTTGGAATGAAGGCATTGGGTCTCGAATATGTTGCTTGGTGGGTTGTGCAGCTCCCAGACTCTGTCTGAAGAACCGGTTGTGTTAATAAAGTGTTATTACATTTTTCGTCCCACGAGGTCCAATATTTCGAGCCATTTCGACCCGTCAAACAAGAAGCATGGTTAATCTACCCAAGCAGGACCCGTTAACGAATTATAAATCAATCACCCCGTTCCTGCATAGTCATTTCTACAAGTAACAATTGGCTTTCTGGCCGCATACGCTGATGGTTTTCTAAGGTGGGAGCCCTTGTAGATCAGGGGAAATCCGAAGGAGTAGAAGACCGTATCTGGATGTTGCGCCGCGCCATATTTGCTGATATGTTGCGTTGCACAATTTTCTTTCCCAATCCCGAATTCAGGAGACAGTCTCATGAGTACAGCCTCGGTTTTTTTTGATATTCCCAAAGAATTTCGCGCACTCGCCGAGAAGGGCATTGAGCAATCCCTGCAGGCCTATGAAGGCTTTCGTGATGTTGCCAGTGAGACTGCCGAGCGTTTTGAAGGGTCTGCAAAAGTAGCCAACAACACCGTTATTGAAGCGAACCAAAAGGCGTTTGTTGCGGCGGATGAAGGCGTTAAAGCGTCCTTTGAATTGGCAGGTGATCTGGTACGGGCAACCTCTCTTCAGGAAGTCATGATGCTTCAGACCAAATATATGCAGTCTCAGATGATGCGTTTTGGCGAGGTGGCCAGCGCTATGGCAGAGATAGCAAACAAGATGACAGCTGAAGCCGCAAAGTCGGGAAAGAGCGAATAGGTTTCGATCCTGTTGGAAGGAGAGGGGCGTTAAAGAGACATTGCTTCATGAAATCGGTGCATTGCAATAAGAAAAGTTGAAGAGACAGATTCGCATCAAACCCTATCCCGCTCTCGATCCGGGGTTGATTAGCTTTCCCTATGAGGTTTGTGAAGTGAGTTGCCGCTTACTGACTTTGAGAGTAACTGTTGCATTTTGCAACACTGGCCGTGCGGTTTAAAGCTATGCGCATGATGGAAGAGATTTGGCGGTCTGCGCCTGGCTTTTGGCCGAAGCATATTGGCTCTTCTACAGCTGTCTCAAAATGTGACAGTATGGACCCATACAACATGGCTTACTGCTGTGTCAGGTGATTGCCATGTGGACAGGACCGGTCGCGCTCCGAACCATGCAGACACTGGCAAGAGACTCACGCCAAGAGGCTATGGTGAAGCTGGTTGATCGCCTTTATCTGAGCTTTTCAAACAGGAATCCACAAGCTCGCAGCCTCAAAAAGGCGGAAAACGGCTTCTGATGACGTTTTTTTGACAAGCTGTGGGAAGTCACAACATCTACCCTTGCATTTTGCGCCAAGCTTCCCTAAAAAACAGCGCACTACAGGGTACCATGCAGTCGTAGCTCAGTTGGTTAGAGCGTCGGATTGTGGCTCCGAAGGCCGGTGGTTCAAATCCACCCGACTGTACCACCTGTACCAACCAAAAAATCCCTAAAAACTAAAAACAATATGCTTGGAAATGCTTGGCATCTTCATATTGTTTGTGGCCCAAAGTTGCCCTGCATTTTGCATTCTAAGGCAGGATGAAAGAGGCGACCTACGGATATGATGCGCGCTATGTGAAGCCGCGCGGCAAGCGCTGGCCCTGTTTTGGGCCAATGCGCGTGGCTATGACTTCCAGCTCAAAAGATAGCATGAGCCTGAAAACCTCTCTGCGTTCCTAGAGCGGAGAGAGACACTTTTCGAGATCCCTTTCAAAGAATGAAATACATGCCGTGCTTGGTACGTGGAAATGCATAAAACCGAATTTGACGCGCTAAATTCAATTAAAAATTCGGTCATACAAGTAAAATTTAGAAATGACTTGATTTTTACATATTTTCTGATAATAGTTCACATCTAATGTTTCATACCATCATTGGTAAATAGTTTTCTGGCTTGCTAGATACGTTGTTTTTCCCTGATTTTGTGAACGTTTTAACTTTTGGGCACGTCGCCCAAAGGACCTTTCGCCATGCGCACAATGCGCTGGTTTGCTTAGTTAAGGAAATTTCAATGACTACTGGAACCGTAAAATTCTTCAATGCTAATAAAGGCTTTGGTTTTATCGCACCGGATGATGGCGGCAAAGATGCTTTTGTACATGTCACCGCTCTGGAACGCGCAGGCCTTCGCGGTCTTGACGAAGGTCAGAAGGTTTCTTACGAGCTGGAAGCTGGCCGTGATGGCAAGGCTTCTGCTGTAAATATCTCTTTGGCTGACTAAACTCGGCTGACAGAATGATGTTATTTGGCCACTCTAGTTACTAGAGTGGCCATCTATTTTTGGAGAGCCATGCATGATCAAAGATTCCAAGAAATTGGCAAAAGATCGCTTTGATGCGACTCAGAAAGCCAAAAAAGAAGCCCTTAGTGAATATGAAACCCAAAGCCTGATCACGAGGGAAAAAACAGCGCGCCTGAGGGCATTGCGTCTGGCGAATACAAATGAAACAGCTGCGAGCGAAGCGCCAAAACCAACCAGGCAATCGCGAAAGAGAAAATAATTCTCTAAGTCAAAAGTTCCTCGGAAATGCTGATAAAGACAGGCGTCTTTATGTCTAAAGGCTTCCTTGTAGATATCCCCCCTTTTTAAAGTGTTGTACCCATCGGTTTGTTCAGCAACCAACTGCGACAGACCTTTCAGGGCCGATCAGAACCGGATGCAAGCAATCTGGTTTGCCTTTCTGTCATGATGGCTTTCATCTGCCCGAACCGTTTCGTCGGTTGGTGCGCGGATCAAACACCCTTCAATTCTCCGAAACATAGACCTTTCTCTGCGCAGGCAAAAGCGCTGGGCGTATAGGCGCCGTTCTGAGAAAATAGGCCATAGTGTCTCGCTTTCTCTTCCCCTGAAGTTTCCTTCTGAAAAATGCACCCCAAGCCGCAAGATCGGACTCTTCACGCAAGAGTCTCGGCTGGTCTCTGTCGAAATAGCGACATTCTTCAAAGCTCCAGGGGCAATTTTCTGTCCGGCGCGTTTTCGCAGTTGTCTCCCGGGCGATGGCTTGTGCACAAGAGAGATTTCAGTTGAGCGTAACGCCATTGGATGAAGAAATTTACTTTTCATTTCAATATCTTGATTGGTGTGTGCCCCGGTTAAGCAGGGCGGTTTGCCTCCGTTGAAAGCTGGGCTGCTACCTGCAGCTAGCGGAATTAGCAGGCAGCCACTGGTAATTCGAGATGGTTTGCGTTTAAATCGAGAGTGTAACAGGGGCGTCCGGGAGACTGGGCTGAGATGAACCCTTCGAACCTGAACCAGATCATACTGGCGGAGGAAGTTGCGCTTTTGGTCCCAAGGGAGCCCGATGGTTTCCATTTCGACCCGATGTCAATTCTTCCGCCTCAGTAGGAGTGAAGAATGACCGACTGGGGCCACTATCTCTCACATATGCGCGCCAATGCGCCTCTCATCCAGAATATCACCAACTATGTCGCCATGAATGTCATGGCCAATGCCCTCCTTGCTTCGGGGGCTTCGCCGGCCATGCTGCATGCCGAAGAAGAAGCGGGCGAATTTGCCGCCATAGCGTCAGCCTTGACGATCAATATCGGCACGCTCTCAACAGATTGGGTCCGCGGGATGATCGTGGCAGCAGAAAGCGCCAACGACAATGGTGTCCCATGGGTTCTTGATCCTGTTGCGGCTGGCGCAACGGGCTTCCGGCGGGAAACTTCTGCGGCGCTCCTGGCGCTCAAGCCGTCTGTCATTCGCGGCAATGCTTCCGAAATTCTCGCTGTTTGCGGCGAAATGACCAAGGGCAAGGGGGCGGATAGCTCTGACAGCGTGACAGAAGCAGAGGCCGGTGCCCGCGCTCTGGCAACCTCCACTGGCGGCATCGTGGCGGTGACCGGCCCGCAAGATTTTATCACCGATGGCAAACGCGCCTTCAGGGTGGACAATGGTCACGCCATGATGCCGCTTGTTACGGCTCTCGGCTGCACGCTCAATGGCGTGATCGCGTCTTTCATAGTGGGTAAGCCCCATTTGGAAGCCACCGCTGCGGCCATCGCCTATTACGGGCTCGCCGGGCAGGTTGCGGCCGAAACCACCTCTGCGCCAGGGTCTTTTGCCACCGCTTTCATTGACGCGCTCTACACCATTACACCAGATCAGCTCTCCAACGCCGCAAGGATATTGGAATCATGAATCTCTCCGTCTATTTCGTAACCCCTCACAATCCCGACGACTCACTTGTGCTTGCTGCGCTCAAGGGCGGTGCGTCGATCATCCAGCTGCGAGACAAGACCGCGCCTGACGATGTGTTGATCGAACAGGCCACGCGCCTCAACAAGATCGCCCAATCCTTCAATGTGCCCTTCATCATCAATGATCGCCTCAATGTGGCTCTCGAATGCGGAGCCGCTGGCCTGCATATGGGCCAGTCTGATGGCGACCCTGTAGCCATGCGCAAGGCGCTGGGGCCAGACAGGATCTTGGGCCTCTCTATCGAGAATGAAGACCAGTTGGCCATTGCTGCGGCCCTGCCAGAAGGCACGCTCGACTATATCGGCTGCGGACCGGTCCGCGCGACGCTGTCCAAGAAAAACCATGCCACCCCGATCGGGTTGGAAACCATGGGCCGCATAGCCCGCGCCGCGCCTTTTCCCTGCGTCGGCATTGGTGGCGTCAAGCTGGCTGATATCCCTCGCGTCAAGGCGGAAGGCTGTGCCGGTCTTGCCATCGTATCGGCGATCTCGGAAGCGGTTGACCCAGAAGCGGCAACCCGCGAACTGGTCGACGCCTGGGAGGCTGCATGATCCCGAATATCCTCTCGATTGCTGGCTCTGATCCTTCGGGCGGAGCTGGCATTCAGGCTGACCTTAAGGCTATCTCGGCCAATGGCGGCTATGCCATGGCAGTTATAGCCGCCATGACGGCTCAGAATACCCAAGGGGTAAGTGGTTGGGTTCCGACCGAACCGGATTTCATTATCGCCCAGATCGCGGCCATTCTGGCGGACATTCGGGTTGATGCCATCAAGATCGGTATGTTGGGCACTTCCAAGGCTGTTGAAGCCGTAGGGCATGCGCTTGCCGATTGTCCAGCGCCCATCGTGTTGGATCCGGTGATGGTGGCCAAGGGCGGATCACGCTTGCTCAATGAGGAAGCAGTCGAAGCGGTCCGCACCATACTTGTGCCCATGGCAACACTCATCACCCCCAATTTGCCTGAAGCGGCGGATCTTTTGGGGGCTATGGAAGCGCGTAACGCACAAGACATGCAGGATCAGGCCGAAGCCCTGATAGCACTCGGCCCAAAAGCGGTTTATCTCAAGGGGGGGCATCTATCCGACAAGGATAGTCCGGACCTGTTCTTGTCAACTGCGCAAAGCGAATGGATAAGCGCTCCGCGCATCGAAACCAAAAACACCCACGGCACCGGCTGCTCCCTGTCCTCTGCGCTGGCAACCCAGTTGGCTCTCACGGGCGATGGTCTTGCGGCGGCCAAAGCTGCCAAGCGTTACATCTCTCACGCGATTCAGGCTAGCGCCAATCTTAATGTCGGATCAGGTCATGGCCCGACAGACCATTTTTTCATGTTGAGGAACTGACTCATGTCTCTTTTCAAAAGCCTCGCGATGTCTCTTGTGTTCGCTGGCCTTTCGCTACCCGCTTCTGCCGGAACGCCTTTCTCTGTGATGCTCGACTGGTTTGTGAACCCCGACCACGGTCCGATTATTGTTGCCAAGCAACGTGGATATTTCAAGGAAGCCGGCCTTGATGTTGAAATCATCGCACCTGCTGATCCTTCCGATCCACCCAAGATGGCCGCAGCGGGAGAAATTGATCTTGGCGTCTCCTATCAGCCACAACTCTATCTCCAGCATAAGGAAGGTCTTCCTGTGGTACGGGTTGGTTCGCTCATCGACAGCCCGCTCTATTGCATCATGGTGGACGCGGAGGGGCCGGTCAAAAGCCTTGCCGACCTCAAAGGTGGGCGCGTCGGCTTTTCCGTTCCGGGCATCGAGGAAGCCTTGATGCATCGCATGCTGCGCACCAACGGTGTCGAGCCGGATGAAGTGGAACAGGTCAATGTCAACTTTGCGCTGACATCTGCATTGGCTGCGGGCAAGGTGGACGCAGTTGGCGGTGCCTTCCGCAATTTCGAGCTGCATCAGATGGCCATGGTTGGGCGCAAGGGCAAATGTTTCTTCCCTGAGGAGAATGGTGTGCCGGTCTATGAAGAATTGATCTATGAAACCGCCGCCGATCGAACAGACTTCAGTGCAATCAAGGCTTTCTTCAAGGCAACCGCCCGAGCTGCCGCAGAGATTGCCAAAGATCCTGAAGGCACATGGGAAGAATTCAAGAGCTACGCAGCCGAGCTGGATGACCAGCTCAATCATGATGCCTGGTTTGACACCTATCCCAAATTCTCGATGAAGCCTATGGCACTGGACAAGGCGCGCTATGAAGCCTTCGGAGCTTATCTCAATGAAATCGGCATGATTGAAACCAATCCATCGATTGATGACGTCACCCGTGATCTGTCAGGCAACTAGCGTGGCTGCAATGGATCCTTACGGTCTGTCTGGAACGATTCTGCTGGATGGGGAAACGCTGATTGAACCCTTCACTCTGTCGCTACAGGCAGGCTGGACAGCCTTGCTCGGACCTTCGGGTTCGGGCAAGTCGACTCTTTTGCGGCTTCTGGGCGGGCTTGAATGCGAAGCCGACCTGCAAGGAACCCGCAAGGGGGCAGAGCGCATTGGCTGGATGGCGCAATCCGATCTCATGCAGCCGCGCCTGACGGTTTTGCAAAATGTTATGCTCATTGAAACGTTGGCAGGGCGCAAACCGGACCGCAATCGTGCCCGTGATCTGCTGGCAGCCGTCGGCCTATCTGGCTTTGAGACCCGGAAACCATCGGCCCTTTCCGGCGGACAGAGACAGCGGGTCGCCTTGGCTCGCACATTGATGAGCGATGCCGATCTGATCTTGCTGGACGAGCCTTTCTCCGCGCTTGATCCAGCCACGCGGGCCACCATGCAGGATCTGGCTTTTGACCAGTTTGCCGGGCGGATGGTCGTGCTTGTCACCCATGATCCGGCAGAGGCTCTGCGCCTTTGCCAAACCATCTGGGGCCTCAACAACCATCGACTCCAGTCGCTCGCGCCTCTGTCCGGAACCAAGCCCCATGATCTGGCAGATCCTGTGCTGTTGGAAACCGCAGCCCGCCTGCTGGATGATATCAGAAAAAGCGCCTGAGCCGGAATGAGCGTGCTTGCGCCATAACAAGAGCAAGAGTGAGTGAGGATGTGTGTATGAGAAAGCTGATGATTCCCCTCGCGCTGATTGCGCTCTGGCAAGGGGGCGTATCTGCCGGATTGTTGCCCGCCTTTATCTTGCCCGGCCCGCTGGATGTTGCTGCCACCCTGTGGTCCGATCGGGCCTTGCTGCTCACCCATAGTCTGGTGACTCTGGAAGAGGTTGCTTATGGCTTTGCAATTGGGGCCTTGTTGGGGATGGGGGCCGGAATTCTCATGATGATTTCGCCGGTCGTGCGTCTCAATCTCCGACCGGTCCTCAATGCATCCCAAGCCATCCCCGTTTTTGTGCTCGCCCCCATCCTGACCCTCTGGTTCGGTTACGGTTTGGCCCCCAAGGTCATCATGACCATTCTACTGGTTTTCTTCCCCATCGCTTCGGGCCTTCTGGACGGGATGCTTTCAACGCCGCAACAAAGCCTCGATATGGCGCGGATCGCCAGAGCCAGTCGCTGGCGAGAACTGATCTGGCTACGGTTACCCCATGCCTTGCCGCAACTGGCCGCAAGCATCCGCATCGCCATAACCTATGCGCCCACCGGAGCGGTGATTGGCGAGTGGATTGGAGCATCCAAGGGCTTGGGCTATCTGATGCTGATGGCAAATGCCCGCTCGCGCATCGCGCTTATGTTCGCTGCGCTCGTTGTGATCGTGGCCATGACGCTGCTTTTGCATCGCCTTGCAGACTATCTCCTGCGTCGGTGGCTATCGGCATAGTTCATCCTCATCCCCTTGGGGCCCCTTCTAACAGGATGGTTGCGCTCTCTGGGTGTGGCTGTGCAACAGCATGTTATTGTGTGGTGTAGTAACCTTTGATTCACTGCCCCGAGTTAGAAGAGCTGAAACTACGTTGAAAACAATAGCTTTTTTAAAATGCGCTATGCAGCTACCTATATATGCATGGTCGATAGACAATAAGCTTGGGATATACAGCTTACCACCGGCTTGCAATTTCCGGTTGCTGATGAGGTTAATATTAGCTTAAATATATTTGGTTTTGGACGGTTTTGTGGGGTTGCATTAATACGTCTTTATACGAATTTATTTAAAATATTGGGCAATAGGTCTTTGGGGAGCACTGTTGAAATGAAAAAGCGTTTGTTGCGTCTGTGCGTTATCACACTTGGCTCAATCTTGGTCTCCGTGCTCCTAACCGCCATTTTAATGCAATTCATGTTCGGCAACATTCCGCGGTCCGGGTTGATCATCGGGGCGCTTGTTCCCATTATGGCTGGCGTGCCGATTATCATTGTCATTGATAGACAAAAGCGCAAGCTCAATGACGCACTGGCAGAACTCAAAGGCGCTCATAGCCAGCTTGAAGTGCTTAATGCCGAGTTGGATAAGCAGGCGCGCTTTGATTATATGACGGGATTTCTAAACCGCCGCTATTTCGTACAGGCGGTCAACGAGCAATGCCTGGGTGCCGAAGACGGGGCCATCCTGTGCATCGATGTCGATAATTTCAAACAGATCAATGATAGCTTCGGTCATCTGATCGGGGATGAGGCCCTCAAGCTGATCGCGGAAACCATCTCCCGCGCGACGCCGCAAGACGCCTTGTTGGCCCGGATGGGCGGAGAGGAATTTTCTGTTTTTCTTCAGCCGACGGATCTAAAAGCGGCCCGGGCAGTTGCCGAGCAGATACGCAAGGCTGTCGAAGCCATGACCTTCGAACCCAGAGAGGGGATCACCCATGGGCTCTCCGTGAGCATCGGGCTGGCCTTCACCAACAATGCGCATGATTTTCAAGCCCTGTTTGGCCAAGCGGATTTGCTTATGTATGCAGCCAAGCAGCAGGGCAAGAATCAGGTCATTCTTCCAGATAATGATGATTTGTGGCAGGTCGCCTAACAGGCTTTCTGACCAAATATAAAAATCCGCCAGCCCCATGGGGGAACCGGCGGACCAACTGGAAAAACCGTTAAAGCCCTTCTTGGAAAAGGGGCTAGTCCCGAGACGGAATATTGATGCCCTTTTGAACTGCCGGGCGATCCATGAAGCGCTTGAGATAATTAACCACATTGCCATAGCTGTCGAAGTCTACAAGCTCTGCCGCTTCGTAAACCCCGCCAATCGGGCGCAGCCATGGGGCAATTGCCATATCGGCAATGGAATAGTCGCCAGCGATCCAGTCGCGATCTGCCAAAACACCATTGAGGACATTGAGCAGGCGCTTGGTTTCATTGATATAGCGTTCACGTGGTCGCGGATCTTCAATTTCGGCGCCCTTGAATTTCACGAAAAAGCCAAGCTGGCCAAACATCGGCCCGACACCACCCATCTGGAACATTAACCACTGGATGATCTTGGCGCGGTCCCGCTCGGTTGCGCCAATGAATTTACCCGTCTTGTCAGAAAGATAGATCAGAATGGCGCCGGTTTCAAAAAGGCCGATGGGGTCACCATCCGGGCCAACGGGGTCGATGATAGCCGGGATCTTGTTGTTGGGATTGAGAGAGAGAAATTCGTCGCTTTTCACATCTGCGTCTGAAAGCGTAACCTTGTGCGCTTCATAGGGGAGACCCATTTCTTCAAGCGCAATGGATACTTTCACGCCATTGGGCGTTGGATAGGAATAAAGCTGGATCACATCCGGATTCTGTGCTGGCCACCGTTTGGTAATGGGATAATCAGACAGTTTCTTTGGGTCGATCATATGAATTTCTCCGAAAATTGCCTCGTTTCACAGGCTATGAGAGCGGAAACGAGCTGAGATTGAAAACGTCTCCTTAAGTTAAGATCAATGAATGATTTTTGCAGGTCGCACAACGAAAGAATTTTTCTTATTGGTAGCGACAAGCGGAAAGGATTTTTAGGAGAGGCCATCACAGCGGCTGGTGGCACGAAGGGGCAGGCGGGGAGAGGAGCCTGGCGTGCAAAGAAATATCATGCCGACAGGCAAGGGAAGAGAATGCTCATCTCAAATATCTTGTGCGAGGTGGCCCGGCCAGAGATGGCAGCGGACTTGAAAGAAAGGCCAGCGAGGGCGCATCTGGCCTTGTCAGGCAGCTTCCTGCATCGGCTGGATAGTGTCGCACTCGAAATGCGAGAAAACCGAGGCCAGCAAATCAAGATCAACGGCATAATTCTCCACGAGGAAATCGACAATGAGGCCTCGATCATGCGGGTCCATGCCGGAATGCAGAATAACGGATTCGATTTCGGTTTCGTTCAGCAGGTGTGGCCTGATTGAAATATATTTGGGCATCATATCTCCCCAGATGTTGCCTGTTAAGAATTCCGCTTTTGTCTCAAACAAGAAAAGGAGGCAAAGCAGCCTGCATATGGCGGAAAAGCTGCATTTTATGGTTAATCAAGATGGTTAACAAATGGTTAACTAAATCGTCTGGTGGGCCAGAATGTGGCATATATGATAAAAGTTGCATCGGGTTGTGCAAAGTCCCGCCGACGCCGCCGGAAGGCCCGCCAATACGCGGCGATAGGGGACAAAAGGGGCGGGAAAGAATCTATGTCGGTTTATCTAAGCGTTTTATTATATTCATAAATTATAGAAAAATAACTTACAAAGTTATTCCATGACAATTTGTCTGAATCCACCCCAGAGATCTTGAAAGCGGCGTTATCTATCGCAAATAGAGAGTAGGATTGACGCAATCGCGCCTGCAAACAAAAGGATCACAATATGTCAAACGACAAGACCATTGAGAATCTCAACACAGCCCTGCAAATGGAAATGAGCGCAGCTCATCAGTATCAGCTCAATGCGCAACGTCTGGACGATTGGGGTCTGGGTAAACTTGCCAATCAGATGCGCCAGGAAATGCGCGAAGAGTGGGGCCATTCTGACCGTTTCATCGAACGCATTCTGTTCATGAAGGGCACCCCTGAGATGGCCTTTGAGAAGCCACCTGTGCTGCATGACTCTCTGGTTGAGCTGTTCAAAGCAGATCTCGCCGATGAGGAAAATGCAATTCAGACCTACACCAAGGCGTCCAAGGAAGCCTATGAAGTGGGAGATATCGGCTCCAAAGCCCTGTTTGAAGAAATCGCCATTGACGAAGAAGGCCACAAGGGCTGGCTTGAGCTTCAGCTCGATCTGATCGAACGCCTTGGCGAGAAAACCTATTGCGCCAAATTCATGTCGACGGGCGAAGAAGAAGACGAAGAGTAAGGTCAGTCGACCCCCGCAATCATGCGGTGAATAGGAATAAAAAAGCCCCCCATCAATTGCTTGATGGGGGGCTTCCTGTTGGTCTGATTAGGACCTGCCCGGATTAACCGAGGTCAATCTGGACAAGTAGCTGCACTCAGACCAGCTCGGGGGATACCGGAACAACAATACGTCCGCGAACTTTTCCTTCAAGGAACTGCGGAGCCGTTTCGATCACATCTTCAAACTCAACGGTCTTGATGATGGATTCGAGTTTTTCTTTGTCGAGATTTGTAGCCAACTGCGCCCAAGCTGCCTGACGGGCAGCCTTTGGTGCCATGACGCTGTCAACGCCCTTGAGCGTTACACCGCGCAGGATGAATGGTGCGACAGTGGTGGGCAGATCCATGCTGTTTGCCAGACCGCAGGCAGCGACGGTGCCACCATATTTGATCATGGAGAGCAGATTGGCCAGAACCTGACCGCCCGCGACATCAATGGCAGCAGCCCAGCGTTCCTTGTTGAGCGCACGCGGTTTGCCGCTGAGTTCTTCGCGGTCAAGAATGGAGCTTGCACCCAGATCCTTGAGATAATCGGTTTCGCTGGCCCGGCCTGTTACGGCAACCACATTGTAGCCTTTGGCAGCCAACAGAGCGACGGCAACGCTGCCTACACCACCCGTTGCGCCGGTTACCAGCACTTCTCCAGCATCCGGAGTTACGCCATTGCTTTCCAGCGCCAGCACACACAGCATCGCGGTGTAGCCTGCTGTGCCGATAGCCATAGCCTGACGCATGGAAATGCCGGCGGGCAGCGGAATCAGGAAGTCGCCATTGACCTGCGCGCGCTTGGCAAGGCCACCCCAGTATTTTTCACCCACGGACCAGCCGTTGAGGATGACTTTGTCGCCGGGTTTGTAATCCGGATGACGGCTTTCGCTGACGATGCCGGAAAAGTCGATGCCGGGCACCATTGGGAAGCTGCGCACAACAGGCGAAGAACCGGTGATCGCAAGGGCATCCTTATAGTTAAGGGTCGACCAAGCGACGTCGACTGCGACTTCGCCTTCGGCCAGAGGCTCAAAGGAGACCTGGCTTTTGCTAACGCTCTGTCCGTTGTCGTCTTTTTCGATCAGAATGGCATCAAACATTTTGTTTTCCTTCAGTTTGAAACGGAGGAGTGGAAAAGGGTGTGTTGTTGAGAAGAGAGAAGAAGCCGCTCGCAAAATGCCTCAGGGGCTCGGGGCGGCGTTCCAGTTTGGCGCGCAACACCGCGCCCTCCCAACCGATCCAGAAGAACTCCGCAAGAGCCTCAGGATCCTGATCAGGAGCAATTTGGCCTTCGGACCGGGCTAGCTGCAGGCAATTGGCCGTTCGCTTCTGCCAGTCGTTCAGGACCGAAATCAGATGGGTACACATATCTGGGGTGAGAGCTGCCATTTCCTGTCCGAGATTGCCCACCAGGCAGCCGCGACGGAAATCATGTTTGGCCATGCCAGCCTCAGCGCTCTCGACAAACTCGCGCAGGCGACCCAGAGGCGACAGGCGCTCATTGGAAAAACAGCTCTGTAGCTTGGCGGCGAAATAGTCGTGATAGGCCTCTATGAGTGCCTCACCATAGTCCGCCTTGGATTTGAAGTGATGATAGAAAGTGCCCTTGGTCTTGCCGGATGCCTGGAGGATTTCATCGACGCTGACATCGGTAAAACCACGCTCGGTCAGGTAGACAAGTCCGACCCGGATGAGATCTTTGCGCGCAAGCTGATCGGCGGGCGCCTTGCGTGGGCGGCCCCTCGGTCTCTTGGTCTGCGTTGGCATCTGTTGATCGGTCATCTAAGTGGCTTTCTCTTGGGTTTCTATTTAATAGACTAATTAGTCTGTTAAATGCCATGGACGAAAGCGAATATCTGCAATGCGAATTTGCTTGATATGGGAAAACGCGCATATTCAATGGACTGAGACAGTCAAATTCATCACCTCTAAAACGTCTTGGCGTTAGCCTCCAAATACGCGCCTGAAAGCCTTGGAAGGACATGATTACTCAAGAGAGAGCCCAGTTTCCCTATATGCCGCCATCCAGATCGGTGGATGCAGCAAAGCCGTCGATAGGGGAGGCCCCAACCAACTTGAGAGCTTGTGATTTTGTTGATCGCTTTTGGCCCGCCTTCAGACCGCGCAGAAAGCGCCCCTCTTAACAGAGGCGTTAGCGCTAAGGCCTAGGTGGCTATTTGCCTTGGGACGCTGCGAGCTGCTCGAAATTTTCAGCCGCTTCATGCTCGGGAAGATTCTCGGTTTCCCATGCGGCGCCAGTGTCAGCCAATTGTGCCTCGATGCATTCCACGCTGAGGCGGATTTCTGCGTCGCCAGCAAAGATCAGCGAAATAAAGCCGTCCGGGCCTTCGCCATTGGCTTCGAAAGTCAGTGCAAGAAGATTGAGGATGGCATCCTTGGCCGCCATGCGAATGTTGCGGCTCTGCACGCCGGTGACCCGATCAAAGTGCAAAACGGCCTGATGGCGCTCGTAAGATGGCTTGGAGCCAAACAAACGCCGTTGCTGGCGGATTGCTTCTTCCCAAGCGAAGCGGTGCATGGAGACCACCAGCCGCCCCTCATCCTTGAGCCAGTTGATGTCTCCAACCTTGACCACAGCATCCTGCGTCTGGCTGGAAAGCACATTCAGATCTTCTGCATCCAGAGCGGCGAGCTTCAGCATGGTCATGGCACTCTCCTTAAAACATAATCCTTGGAAAGCATGGTTGCTTCCCATATTGCACGAACGAAACTCAGGTTTCGCCGCGTTTGACAGCGCTCGAGTCGCATTCGAGCCCTGTCATGGGTAGTGGCGGACGGGTCAGTCATCCGCTCTAGAACTCACATAGGCAGGAAAGCTATCAAATGCAAGAGAGGCGCACCTGAGTGCGCCCCTTAAAGAAATGATTTTATGCTGAAATACGTTCAATCGTGGCCCCGCAGGCGGCCAGCTTGTCTTCCAGCCGCTCGAACCCGCGATCAAGATGATAGACACGGTTGACCTTGGTTTCGCCTTCCGCAACCAGTCCGGCAATGACCAGCGAGACAGACGCGCGCAAATCTGTGGCCATGACCTGTGCGCCCTTGAGCGTGTCCACGCCCGTTACAAAGGCCTTCTGACCATCCAGCGATATCTTGGCACCTAAACGCGCCAGCTCCTGCACATGCATGAAGCGATTCTCGAAAATGGTCTCGGTAATAGTCGATGTGCCCTCAGCCATGGTCATCAGCGCCATGAATTGAGCCTGAAGATCTGTCGGGAAGCCCGGGAAGGGGTCCGTTTCCACGCTGACCGCCTTCAGTGGTGAGCCCTTGCGCGCAATCCGGATGCCGTTTTCATTGGCTTCAACGGTCGTGCCAGCCTGACTTAAAACATCAAGCGCAGACTGCAGAAGATCGGCGCGCGCGCCCTTGAGCAGCACATCGCCGCCGGTCATGGCAACTGCCATGGCATAGGTGCCGGTTTCGATGCGATCAGGCAACACGCTGTGGCGCGCACCGTGCAGCTTTTCAACGCCTTCAATCGTGATGGTATCGGTTCCGGCGCCGGAAATCTTTGCGCCCATCGCAATCAGGCACTCGGCCAGATCCACCACTTCGGGTTCCTTGGCCGCTTGCTTGAGCGTGGTTTTGCCTTTGGCAAGGGTGGCCGCCATCATCAGCGTGTGGGTCGCGCCCACAGAGATGCGCGGGAAAACATATTCGCCACCCGCTAGCCCGTCAGGGGCATCGGCGACGACATAGCCATTTTCGATTTCGATCTTGGCTCCCATAGCGGCCAGCCCGTCGATGAAAAAGTCAACCGGACGGGTGCCGATGGCGCAGCCACCCGGCAGGGACACAGCGCAATGGCCCATACGGGCCAGAAGCGGACCGATGACCCAGAAGCTGGCACGCATCTTGGAAACCAGATCATAAGGGGCGCAGGTGTCGATGATTTCCTCGGCTTGCAGATGAACGGTCTGGCCGGCCATGGTATCCTGACCGGGGCGTTTGCCCTCGATCATGTAGCTGACGCCATGGTTGGAAAGAATCTGCTGGAGCTGCTGCACATCGCGCAGGCGTGGCAGATTATCCAGAATCAACGCTTCATCGGTCAGAAGCGAAGCAATCATCAAGGGAAGAGCTGCATTCTTTGCTCCGGAAATGGGAATCTCCCCGTTTAATTCTGCGCCGCCTACAATGCGAATTGCGTCCATTTCAAACTCTTTCTGTTGCCGGCCATCTGTGAGGTCATCATGCGCCCGCCTGGCCGATTATTCTTATGAAACCCTATACGGGAATGATTCTGTTATCCTGATCCTTGCCTCTGAGGCCTAAGGCCAACGCATAGCAGGCAAAGCGTCTCACGATGGTGCCTTGTGCTTTCAGCTATCCTTCTTTGGTAGGAGAGGGCGCGGGCGGGTGTGGCGATTGCGCGCTCATTGCGCTGCTTTTGTCCGTGCGTCTGGCGCGGGTCTGCGCCTTGCGGCGCTTGAGATTATCCCGCAAGGCCTGCGACAGGCGTGCCTTGCGATCATCGCCCTTGCCTTTGGAGGCGCCGGAGAGTTGGTTGCCAGAGGTGTTGATATCTTTAGAAGGCATTGTTTCTTCTGTGCGTGCGCAATGAAGGATCATGAAATTCGTCTGATGGCAGGTTCTATACCAAAAGTGCGATCCAAGAAAGCCCACAATGAGGCCATTTAGCGGCTGAAATGCGCTTTTTCAAAAGCGGTGCCTTTATGCCATATGTAAGCCTGTCTGGCAGCAAAGCAGGATGTTTTTGCCAAACAGGATTTTCACAGTTGTCATCAAATTCACAAAATTGTTGCCTTTTTTCAAAATCGCGCTTGCATATTCGAAATCTGTATGCAAAAAACCGCCCGCACCAGATGGTTATCATCTGGTTCAAACACCTAGGAACGCTGCAGTAGCTCAGTGGTAGAGCACTCCCTTGGTAAGGGAGAGGTCGAGAGTTCAATTCTCTCTTGCAGCACCATCTCTTCCCCTTTAGATTCAATATCTTCTTGATAATTCAAGGCTTTATCTTCCTGTTGTTCCTGTAGACTGTTACAGTGGAGCTATGGAGAAAATGTCTGGACACCCACGCCTGTACCGCCGAAATGCGACATACTATCACCGCGCAGCTATTCCGGTGGATATCAAAGATACTTATCCGAAAACAGAAGAAACTTTTTCTCTTAAGACCAAAGACTATCGTGAGGCTTTGAAGCGCGTCCGTATTAAGGCTGTTGAAGTTGATCAGCGCTTTGAGGACCACAGACAGCGGCTGGCTGATGAAAACGCTCCTCTCCAAACAGAGCTGACTGACGAGCAAATCAAGCTAGTGGGTGAGCTTCACTACTGGGAGTGTCTCAGTGATAACGACTGGGAACGAGAGCACCGCTTCGGACTGGAAGAGGGGTTCTCAGAGGCTGATGCGGATCGACTGTTTGATGAGCACTCTTCTTTGGTGGAAGAAGGTGAAGGGCTTCTGAAATCCGCACATGGGCGAGGCAAGCTAGACGATAACTTCGCTTCCTACGTTCTTGAATTAGTGAAGGCGAAACTGGGCATCTGTCTCGACCCGGAATCGCCAAGTCTTAGGGCTGCTGTGATTGAATATCAAAAGGCACGGATCAGGGCGCTGGGTGTCTTTCGTGAGAGGGCAAAAGGCGAAATTATTGAAACCCCCGAGGAGCCTAAGCAGTCTCAGAGCGGTGCCAATGAGACGAATGCTCCATTCTTGTCTGAAGCGGCTGCCGATTGGATTGCAGAGAAGAGCAAGACGAGCTGGGTGACTAAGACCGAGCGAGAACACCGTGTCTGGATGCAGCACTTTATCGATGCCGTGGGTGATCGGGCTATCTGCGATTACACCAAAGCAGACGCTCGAGCGTTCAAGGCCATACTGATGAAAACCCCAGCCAACTGGACCAAACGCAAGGAACTCAAGGGCATCACACGGCTTCAGGAGGCTGCTGAGAAGGCAAGCTCTCTTGAGCTGGATACCATGTCCACCAAGAACATGAACAAACTGCTGGGCTTTGTGGGGTCATTTTGGACATGGGCTGAAGGTCAGTATGACGAGGCCCCCGGAGACTTGTTCAAAGGAATGAAGCCACGGGTTACTCAGAGAGTGCGTGAAGAGCGAGAACCTTTCAAAAAGGAAGAACTCACGGCAATCTTTAATGCTCCGATATACCGAGGCTGTGCATCGACCAAACAATGGATGACTAAGGGTGACTTGGTGCTAAGAGACACCGGCAAATTCTGGGTGCCGCTGATAGGGCTCTACACTGGGGCTAGGATGGGGGAGATAATCCAGCTCCGACAGGAGGATGTGAAAAAGGAAGAGGGGGTCCTATACTTCAATCTCCGAGTGGAGGATGAGACGCAAAGCCTTAAGACCCTTAGTTCGTGGCGGAAAATCCCAGTGCATCCCATTCTGATAGAATTGGGTTTCAATGACCTCCTTAAGGCACGTAAGGCGGCAAAGGCGAAGCGGTTGTTCCTTGACTTGAAACAGGGGCGTGATGGCTATTGGTCTACGGGCTTCTCAAGGTCTTTTAGCAACTTGCTGAAAAAGATCGACGTGAAAAGAAGTAAGAACGCCTTTCACAGCTTCCGGCATAACTTTGAAGACGCTTGTCGGAATTGCGGGGTGTCTGCTGAAATAATGGATGCTCTACAGGGCCACAGTGGAGAGGGAATGAAGGCCAGATATGGCAGCGGCTTCACCTTGAAGAAGCTGAATGAGGCAATGAATAAAATTCAGTATCCTGATCTCGATTTAGGACACCTGAGGCTCTCGCAGACAACCAAGTAACAGTCTTCAACTTAGATATCGCCAGCAACGACCACGGCACAATGCTCGTGCCAATTCGGACTCTGATGATCGACGGGAAATTATGGTTCGTCGCTGCGGGGGTCTGCGAGGCGCTGGGATCAAAAGCAGATCAGACGAATCGGTCCTATCAGAATCACTACCGTCGCTTAGATGCGGACGAACTTGGCGTCGCCCCCGCTAGTGTTCTAAGGACTAGTCGCAAGATGAAAATTATCTCCGAGAGTGGCCTCTACAAGATGGTTATGCACTCCGTACTCTAGCGGTTGACGTATGCAGGGCGCTGGGGCTGGCAATCAGGACTAACGGGACAGCTAACGTACCGATGGCTGTATCTAAGTTGGACGTAGGTGAGGTTATTACCAGTCCAATTGGTAATAATCGCGGACGCCCTCCGAAGCTCATCGCAGAGTCCGGCCTCTACAAGGATGAGAAGGGGATATATCCGATTTATACCCCTACGTAGAGGCCAAACGGATTGGCCTTCAACTTATTGCAAGCCGTGCATGGGGAGTATCTATGATCAACGAAAGCGGCCTTTACCGGTTGGTCATGCGCTCTCCCAAGAAACCGTCTCTTGAAAGGCGTCCGCTTATCGTCGCCTCGGTCCTGACGAGATTTCCACCATCCGCCGAGCGGATATTGAAAAACGAGGAGGGGGCAGAGTTAGTGCTTATCTCAGAGTCCGGCCTTTACAAACTCGTGATGCGCTCGGACAAGCCTGAAGCTCGCACCTTCCAAGACTGGGTGACCCGTGATGTCCTCCCTGCCATCCGCAAGACCGGCCAATACAACGTCCATGCCGCGAAGGTTGCCTTTGGTGAAATGAGCCTGACCGAGATGACCATGAAGGTTCTTGAGGGTCTTCAGGAACAGCTCAGGATGGAGCAGGAGAAGGTGACCACTTAAAACCATCCCATTCTGAAGACATCAAACGCCCATCGATGCGGGGCCGATCTAAAACGTCATCATACAGAAGGGCGAGACTCCTTCTCTCAGTGTCCCCAAAGGTTACCTCTAGTGTTCCCAAGGTCCAACTGGAAGCGGTAGCCTGTCGCAGGAATTTAAAACCATCCCATCCAGAAGGGTGAGCTTCCCTTCCAAGGGTTCCCTAAGGTTACCTCTAGGTATCCCTGAGTTCCACTCCTCCTGCTTGGTCAGCAGGTCAACCTTCCAAGGTCATCTCTAAGGTAGCTCAGGCCACCACTACTGCTTACAATCCTATACCCATCTCAAGATACCTCTCAGGAGCCCTTGAGGCGTCGCTCAGGAGCCGTTAGGCCCCTTCCGAGATCAGTCCTTCTCCTGTTGATCCGAGCGCCCTCAGGAGGCCCGAGAGGCCTTCTCTTGACTGGTGTAGTTGGTATTAGCTCTTGACCATCCTTCTACGGAAACACTGACCACCCCACTGAGGCAACCATTGATCTTTGCCTTTGATGATGGAGAAGGAGCAGGGCTCAAGGGCAGACTGACAGATGACCATAGGTTGACCCAGAAGGTCATGCCACTACTGGTCCTTCTTATACTTGGTCAGCAGCATTGGCTGTTGTGGAGTATGTATTATCCCTTACTGTTCCCTCCCACCTTTTTTGTTCAATGAAGCAAGCGAACCAGAGGGCAACTTCAAGGATTCCTCAGAGGCCCACAGAGAGCCGTAGGTGTCGATTTTAGCAGCTACCACAAAGAGATGCTTAGGAAGCCCCGAAGGCTCTCAGAGAGTCCCTCAGTGCTTCCTGTAGCGTTCTGAGTTCCTAAGCAGCCAGAGGGGGTTCTACGATGTCAAACTCCTCTGCTCCTGCCACCGAACCGTCAAACAGGATTGCATGACCATGAAGACAGGCTTCCCAATAATCTGGAGCCTCTACAGTGCTGTCTGCAATACGCTGATTGTTGTCGTTGTAAAAGATGATGGTGAAGACAGTATCGGGAATTGGTCTCGCGTTCATGGCAAGGGCCTCCTTGGTTAGCCCGAAGGGCGTTGAAGAGGCCTCCCATTATTCACGTAACAGATTGCATGTCTCAAGAATTAAACCTCCACTTGCGGAGATGCCTTGACTAGTGGAGACGCCTACTCCTGAAATGGCAGAAAATGGAGTCTAACACCGCTGCTCCTGATCAAAGAAAGGTGTGGAGTAGTATATATTCAAGTCTAAAACAGATCATGGCAGCAGGTACCGGAGTCCCAACGGCTCATTTTTTGGAAAAATTTCTGAGACCATATATCAGACAAAGGGAAAGCTGAGTTTCCCCCTTGGGGGCACCTAGGCGTTGCCGAATGGCCTATGCCGCGAGCTCCATAAAGGCAGGGGTGGCTTAAGCAACACCGCCGCATCATTACTCATCAAGTAGTCGGTAGACGCTGGACCGAGCAACACCCAGCTCCTTGGCGATAGCAGCCGGTCCTTTGCCTTCTTGCTGCAACTTCTTGACCGCTTCCCTGTCGATGCTCTTCTTACGTCCCCTGTATTTGCCTTCCTGTTTGGCCTTGGCGATCCCTTCAAGCTGCCTCTCTCGTCTGATGTTGGTCTCGAACTCGGCAAACACACCAAGCATCTGGAGGAAGGCTTTGCCAGTTGCCGTGTTGGTGTCGATGTTCTGCTCGGTTACCTCAAGGGATGCTCCTTTGTCCATAAGCTCCTTCACGATAGCAGACAGGTCAGCCACCGAACGAGCCAAGCGGTCAATCCGAGTGACCACCAGAACGTCACCCTCATGGATGAAATCAAGGATGGTCCGAAGCTCAGAGCGGTTCTTCAAGCTGGTACCGGACTGCTTCTCCTCCCTGATCATGTCAGTGAATGGTGCCAGAGCTTCTATCTGCACGGTGAGATCTTGGTCAGTGGTACTGACGCGAGCATATCCATATTTCTTCATTGATGCCTGTCCCGTAGTGTCCGAATAGGGTCTAGGCATATCAATATCATTGGTCCGATAATTTGAAAAGGACTTAAATGGGACGGTTTTCAGGTATCCACCGGACGTCCCGCAAGGGTATACCTAAATGGAGCACTCTACTAATGGCTATCCTGCGTTGCGTTTCCGATGCGTATCCACAAAAACCTTTTTATTGGTCGGCTATGGATTCAATTTTAAGTAGGTGATATGTGGACTGGAGCTAAAGCTAAAAATTCGGCAAACGGCTCTGAATTCTCAGTTTGACTTTCCGTTGCTTTGCAAGATATGAGAAGGGTTGTACATGACTGAATTTAGCGTTTCGCGCGTACTAACCCAAAAAGTGTGGGATAAGCTAAATGATACTGCTGTTCCTATAGTTAAAAATGATGATTTCAAGCACCTAGGTGAAATCATTGATGACCTGAATAGTCGTATAAAATCTAATCAGTATTTTCCCGACAACGTGCACGGTTACTTAGGCGTTGGAAAAAAGCTAGGCGTTACACGCTTTATACCAATAATCACCCATATCGACATGGCGTTATATTATCAACTTTGCGGCGAGATAGGTGACAGAGTTGTAGAAAACATTGATGGTGTCTTTGGTGGGTGGCAAGTTGTTCCCACCCCAGCAACACGAGCTTACATTGACAAACTTAGTAAAGATGAAAAAGTATCCCTACTTTATAGCCAGGAATATTTCTCAGAAACTTTTTCTTCAGCAGCTTGGTTTCAAAATTATAAAAGTTTTACAGCTTACATAAGAAAAATTGTAAATTCAAATAATTTCGGAAACTATGTAGGAATTACTGACGTTGCCAATTTTTATGACACAATTGACGTTGAAAAGCTTATATCTAAATTAAAAAGAAAAGAAAAAGAAATAGAAAGACATCTAGAAATACTTGACATTTACCTCAGATACTGGAATCGCCGACTAGCTGGTTATCAAAGATCAAACAAAGGCATTCCTCAAGAAATTATATCTGACGGTTCCCGCAATCTGTCACACTTTTATTTGCACGATTTTGATCGAAAGATAATTAGATATTGCGATAGCATAGGAGTGAAATTCGTGCGCTGGGCGGATGACATGCTTTTCTTTGCATCGTCAAGGCAAAAGATAGAGAGCTCCTTGTACGAGGCATCAAAATTTCTTTTATCTGATGGGCTAAATCTTAGTGCACCTAAGACAAAGATCCTAACTCGGGTTCAATTTCGGAAATACAGGTGTCTACCTCTGCTACAAGCGGTTAATGATGAAAACGATAAAGAATTTTTGAAGCAGATCGATGCTATACGTAAAATGCAAGAGACCGGGGAACAAGTAAAGCTCGACACCGCCATCAGAGCTGCAATTGGTCACGCCCGAAGAAAACCCCATCTGCGGACCAACCAAGTTTTAAAATTTATTGAGAACGGCTTGCGCTCGAATCCTGAAATTTTTGCTTCTTTAACCAATAAGCAAATGCTTGCTTCAGTAGTCATCTTCAAAGATCGCGCCTTGCGAATGGATGAGTTGAGGAAATCAATTTGCAAGAAACAAGTTGCCGCTCCCAAAGCAAATTTTTTAAAACTAATACGAGATGAGCGACGGGCCTTGGAAATTTTCGGGATCGAAAAGAAACAATTGATTTCTATTGTTGATGAGATTGATCAGAATAATCTGGACAGTGAGATATTAGAAAACTTCTGCATAAAAGGCGCTAAGGAAAAACTATCCGATTAGGTTGGCACTATTTGCTTTGATATAATAAAAACAAAAATTGTCCAAATAATAAACAACAAAGGATACCAAAGTAGTAAAATAAAATATGGTATCGCACTAATTAGACAACTCTCTCTAGCTTTCTTGCATTTGTTCCTGAGCTTATATATTGCGAAATCCCTATCGGAATTACGATGGTTATCAGGGTAATCCAGTAGTTCTCGCTCGTATGCAATAAGAGCTTCATCTTTGGATAAATGTCCGTGTTGAAGTTTTTTACGAATCTCATTCAGTTTTACTGCACATTGTCTAGCGGAAACAGCCTTTTCTTTAAGTTCATATTCACTGTAGTCAAGATTCATCCACATCGTAAAAATCGAAATACCAACAAGAATCACAGCAACGAGTTCAACCGGGAAATTTTTGTTTTCCGTGATTAGGAGACCCGCGCTGACAAAGATAGAAGCTGCCGTCAATCCGTTAATGAGTAACCTTTTAGCATAACCTGAAAACTCACAACGGAACGCTTTGGCAAATCTTGCGTCTGCTACGACCCTGATATCGTAGATTAGCTCTTCTTTCTCGTCTACTTCACTCATTGGCATAATTTTTCTTGCCCCTTATAGATGGTGCAATCTAGAACACCGTCTCAGCAGAAATCAACTGAAAATAGTATTCATCGGCGTGTTGGGGGCTGGACAATCCGTTGAGACGAGTGTTACATGCGAGTGTTACACTCAAGAGGAACGAAGAATATTAAGTCGCTGTTTTATCAGATATTTTTACTTTTCCTGCGAGAGTTCAATTCTCTCTTGCAGCACCAGGTTTCTTCCCCTCATATATATTGTATAGAGCAGAAAAGCCCTGCTAAGACCTGTACTCCGGTCGCCCAGAGGTAGCGCTTGGAGCAGCCGCTATGGCTGGCACTCAAGCTGCGAGACCAACTGAAGCTATTCAAATGTATGGAGCGGCCGGGACCATACCGATCTGTTGCTCCTTCAAGCGTTCCAACGAATTTCCAATTTGTATCTTAGCCTGCAATGTCTGAGGCAAGGGCGCATCATTGTGAGTTGCCCTTGTTCTATGAAAATGCAACTTATGTTGTCTCTAGGACCGCTAGGCAAGGATACTATATGTCTGACCTGATGAACGGCCTCATAGAGGCGGCTTTGTGCGCTTCTGAAGCCATTTTGGATATTTATGAAACCGGCTTCGATGTTGAGATCAAGAGCGATGATTCTCCTGTCACAAAGGCAGATCAGGCCGCTGAAACTATTATTCTTGATCACTTGTCTCGTCTGGCGCCCAACATTCCTGTCGTGGCAGAGGAAGCCGTTGCTGCTGGATGTGTTCCCGAAATAGGCCAGGAGTTCTTTCTTGTAGATCCGCTGGATGGTACCAAGGAATTCGTCAAGAAGAATGGCGAGTTTACGGTCAATATTGCTCTTATTCGAGACGAGCTGCCGATCATGGGGGTGATTTTTACGCCCGTTAAAGGTTGGCTCTATGCTGGTGTGGCTGGAAAAGGAAGCTGGCGGGGAGATGTTGTTGATCCGCGTATTTCTCACGAGATAACTGGCTGGCATAAGATCAAAGTGCGGGAGCCAAGGGAAGAGTTGGACGTCGTCGGCTCCCGCTCGCATAATACTCCTGAAGCGGAAGAGTTTCTCGAAGCCTTTAATGTGCGGACCAAAACCCCTATCGGATCTTCCCTTAAGTTCTGCCTACTCGCTTCGGGAGAAGCGGACCTTTACCCTCGCTTTAGCCGCACAATGGAATGGGACACTGCCGCTGGCGATGCCATTCTTTCTGCGGCCGGAGGAACGGTGGTAACACCTCAAGGCAATCGCCTTAAATATGGCAAGGTTGTTCAGGATGATGCTCCCTTCGCCAACCCGTTCTTTATTGCAAGGCATTGACAGGAAAATGCTTCATTTCAAAACACGGGTTAGTTTGTAATATCTTGTCCGTGGAAATCGGTATCAATCCATAACTATCTTTTTTATGGCGATTGTCTTGTGATTGATAATGGTTGGGGATAGGAGACTAACATGCTCCTATTCATACATATAGATTCAATGCTGAGGATGTGAATCGATGCTTAAAGATCAAACCATTTTGGTTACCGGTGGAACCGGATCATTTGGACATAGCTTTGTACCAATGACACTGGAAAAATACAATCCAAAGAAAATTATTGTTTTCTCTCGTGACGAGATGAAACAGTGGGAAATGGCAAAGCTATATGGTAGCGATTCTAGAGTCCGGTTTTTTATTGGCGATGTGCGAGATAGAGAGAGGCTATACCGAGCGTTTACCGGAGTTGATTATGTGGTCCACGCTGCGGCTACCAAAATTGTTCCCACGGCTGAGTATAATCCGTTTGAGTGCATAAAAACAAATGTTAATGGGGCAATGAATGTTATCGATGCTGCCATTGATAAAGGGGTCAAGAGGGTTGTCGCATTGTCAACAGACAAGGCATCCAGTCCTATCAATCTTTATGGTGCTTCGAAACTTGCCTCAGACAAATTATTTGTAGCAGGAAATGCATATTCCGGAGAGCACGATACCCGGTTTTCTGTGGTGCGCTATGGAAATGTGATGGGGTCTCGAGGCTCAGTTATTCCATTTTTTATGCAAGTTAAATCATCAGGTGTTTTACCTATAACTGATACGCGTATGACGCGTTTCATGATCTCTCTAAAACAGGGGGTAGAACTGGTCTGGCATGCATTTTCGGACATGGAGGGCGGGGAAATATATGTAAAGAAGATCCCTTCCATGAAAGTAACAGACGTCGCGCGAGTAATAGCTCCAAAATGCCAACAAGAAGTTATAGGCATTCGCCCTGGAGAGAAAATTCACGAACAGATGGTCGGGTTGGAGGATGCTCCATTCACTTATGAATATCCCGAGCACTATAAAATTCTTCCCGCGATCAATGAATGGAGCCAAAGCGAAGAGCGAATTAAGGACGGTGTGAAGGTTTCTGATGACTTCGTATATTCGAGCGATACCAATAAGCATTGGATGAAAGACGAAGAGCTTGAAGCTTGGCTTGAGGCCAACAAAGACAAAATCGGAGCAATCTGATGATACCTTATGGAAGACAGCATATTACTCAGCAAGATATTGATGCTGTAGTTGATGTTTTGAAATCAGACTTTCTTACCCAAGGGCCTGTTTTGCCTCGCTTTGAAGATGCGTTAAAACAAAAAGTGGGAGTGCAATATGCTGTTGCAGTTAACTCTGCAACTTCGGCTTTGCATCTGGCTGTACGAAGCCTAGATCTTGGTCCGGGTGATGTTCTTTGGACTTCTCCGATAACTTTTGTTGCTAGCGCTAATTGCGCACTCTATTGTGGTGCCGATATAGACTTTGTTGATATCGATCCTGTTTCATATAATATGTGCCCCAAAGCGCTGGCTAAGAAACTAGCCGAAGCCGAAACTATTGGTCGACTTCCAAAGGTCATTATACCAGTGCATCTATCCGGTCAGTCAACTAAAGCGGAAGAGATCGCAAGACTTGCAAGATCTTATGGAGTAAAGATTGTTGAAGATGCAAGCCATTCAGTTGGAAGTAAATATCAAGATTGCTATGTAGGTGATTGCCGTTACTCTGATATAACAGTTTTTAGTTTTCATCCCGTCAAGATTATTACCAGTGGAGAAGGTGGTGTTGCTGTAACAAATGATGAAAATTTGGCGAATAGAATGGCCTTGCTTCGCAGCCATGGTGTAACTCGAAATGCAGATCTGATGACGCACGAACCACATGGCTTCTGGTATTATCAGCAGATTGATCTTGGTTACAACTACCGTATGACTGAAATGCAAGCGGCTTTGGTTCTTAGCCAGCTTGATCGACTTGACGAATATGTAGCGCAGCGCAATAAAATTGCTCGCCGATATGATAAGCTTCTTTTGGATTTACCATTAGCTACACCGGAAATCGATAAGGAAGTTTATTCCGCTTTCCATCTGTATATTATTCGGCTGCGACTTGATGTGATAGGACGTAGCCACAAGGAAGTATTTGAGAGCTTACGCGCAAATGGAATAGGGGTTAATCTTCACTATATTCCAGTCCACACTCAACCATATTATCAATCAATGGGCTTTAGAGAGGGAGATTTTCCGAACTCTGAGCAATATTATAAAGAAGCAATTAGTATTCCGCTTTTTCCTGAGCTAAATGCGGATATGCAGGATCAAGTCATTGGTGCTTTGAAAAAGGCCTTATCTTCATGACCATTTGCATCATTCCCGCTCGCGGAGGGTCCAAACGGATTCCTCGGAAGAATATACGGTCATTTTTAGGAAAGCCTATGATTGCTTGGTCTATTGAAGCTGCCCATGATGCAGGGTGTTTTGATCGGGTCATTGTGTCAACCGACGACTTAGAAATTGCGGAGGTTGCAAAGGATTGCGGGGCTGATGTTCCTTTCATTCGTGAAACGGAACTATCTGGAGACTTTGTGGCCACGAAGCCTGTTGTTGCGGACGGCGTTCGCCAGCTTTCTTGCCATCCGAATGTAGGAATTTGTTGTTTATACGCTACAGCGCCATTTGTTACTGCAGCCGATTTAAAAAGGTCATGGATACAGTTTTCTGAGTCTGATGCAGAATTCTTGATGGCGGTTACTAGTTTTGCTTATCCAGTTCAACGGGCATTAAGAATGACAAAAGGCGGGATGGTTTCCATGGCCGATCCATCTAAACTGCTGACCCGCAGTCAGGACCTTGAGGAAATGTGGCACGATGCAGGACAGTTTTATTGGGGGTGGGCCGGCTGTTGGGTGGACGAGAACAAAGAGATCTTTAGTTCCAATTCCTACGGCTATTCTCTTCCTCGTCATCGCGTACAAGATATCGACACTGAAGAAGATTTGATCCGAGCTGAAGCTATGAAAATCGCCTTAACTCACTTACCACAAGCGAAGTAACTGAGGTCACCGATGAAGGTCGCTTTTCGAACAGATGCCTCTTTTGAGGCTGGCTCAGGCCACGTGATGCGCTGTTTGACTCTTGCCACCGCTTTGCGCAGCAAAGGGGTTGATGTTGTTTTTATTTGCCGAGATCTACCTGGGAGCCTAGTTGATCTTTTGCAATCTAAAGGTTTTTCTGTCCAATTGTTGCCCCCAATTCAAATGCGACGGATAGACCGTTCTATGGCTGGTCGTAGCATCTACGCTGCCTGGCTTGGTGTGCCACAAGAGCTGGATGCCCTTCAGACGTGTCAGTATTTTCCTTCGCAACTATTTGATTGGATGATAGTTGATCACTATGGCATTGACTTTGAGTGGGAGGAAATTGTTTCTTCCAAATTTCGAAATTTGATGGTCATTGATGATCTAGCCGATAGGTATCACTGTTGTGATTTATTGCTTGATCAGACCTTGGGGCGACAAACTGATGCATATAGTCGATTGGTTCCTACAAGATGCCAAGTATTGACGGGAGTTAAGTATGCTTTGTTGCGGCCTGAATTTACAGCTTCCCGTAGTGAGAGTCTACGTCGTCGACGCAAAAGTGGAATCAAGCATCTTCTAATATCCATGGGTGGTATAGATAAGGACAATGTCACAGGGAAGATCCTGAATAGTTTGCGAAAGATTGAACTTTTTAATCTAGATCATATCACTATAGTGATGGGAGCTAATGCTCCTTGGCTGGAAAGTGTTCAAGATATAGCTGCGAAGCCCTCATCGATCAATACCTCTGTACATGTGAATGTCAGTGATATGGACCAGTTGATGAGTAAAGCAGATCTGGCGATAGGCGCTGCAGGGAGTACCGCTTGGGAGCGTTGTTGCATGGGGCTCCCCACAATCGTTGCAATTCTGGCCGAAAATCAGAGAGAGGTTGCTGATGCTCTGGTTGAAAAAAAATGTGCAATCGCTTTGCCTGAAAATTGCTTTGGTAAAGACTATCTTCAGGCTGCCCTCCTGCGCTTCAATGACATTATTTTCTTTCAGCAGGTTCAAGAGAACTGTCAACATTTGGTGGATGGAAGAGGAACAGAGAGAGTTTCTGAACTTATTTTGCAAAAGGATTGCAATTGAAGATGGCTATTGATCGTGTTCGCAATATGAAAGATGGGGACTTAGAAATAGTACTCTCTTGGCGAAACCACCCTGACGTGCGGCCGTTTATGTTTGATGCATCTGTAATAAAAACTGAACAACATCAGTCTTGGTTTGATAAGGTAAGTGCGGATCCGACGCGCCGCTTGCTAATCTATGAACACGATAGTCAAGCTCTAGGATTTATCCAATTTTCTGAAGTGGAAGTTGGAGGTATTTCGGAGTGGGGGTTTTACAAAGCGCCTATTTCCCCTAGGGGAACCGGCCTGGCATTAGGAGTGACTGCTCTTCGCTTTGCTTTTAGAACTCTGGGGTTACACAAGGTTTGCGGGCGTGTGCTAGCCTTCAATGAAGGATCCCATAAAATGCATAGATCCCTTGGTTTTAAGCAAGAAGGGTTACTAAAGGATCAGCATAAACTCGACAACAGATACGTAGATGTTTACTGTTATGGTCTTTTTCAACATGATTTAGTTGATAGCGTGAAGTCATGAACAGAGGTGTTTTTGTGGAGCCGCTAAGAAAAGCGGTCCGAAGCGATTGATGGTTTAGTTTTTCGATTTGGAGAGCAATATGGATTTCAAGATTGCGGACAGGGAGATCGGGCCAAGTTATCGACCCTATGTCATTGCAGAGATTTCTGCCAACCACAATGGTGATATCTGCAAGGCTAAAAAAATCATCCTTGAGGCGAAAAGAGCTGGAGCAGACGCTGTAAAAATTCAGACCTATCGCGCTGATACAATTACAATTAAATCCGATCTTCCTGATTTCATGATCGAAGATGGGCTTTGGGCGGGGCAATCTCTTTATGAGCTTTATGAGCAGGCTCATACACCATGGGAATGGCACAGAGAGCTATTTAGTTTTGCCCGAGAGATGGGAATAACGATATTTAGTTCTCCGTTCGATACAACCGCAGTGGATTTTTTGGAGGAACTAAATGCTCCTGCATACAAGATAGCATCCTTTGAGGCTATTGATCTGCCTCTCATTCGCTATGTTGCAGCCACTGGTAAGCCTATGATCATTTCAACAGGAATGGCGGACGAAACCGAGATTGGAGAAGCTATTACTGCGGCAAGAGAGGCTGGATGCAAACAGTTAGCCGTTTTGCATTGTGTGTCTGGATATCCTGCTCCTGCTGAAGATTATAATTTACGAACGATATCGGACATGATCGATAGGTTCGGTGTTATAGTCGGGCTGTCTGACCATACTATTAGCAACACTACCGCTGTGTTGAGTGTCGCTTTCGGGGCTTCAATTGTAGAAAAGCATGTGACATTAGATCGTGATGGAGGAGGACCTGATGATAGCTTTTCTTTAGAGCCAAAAGACCTGACGGATCTTTGTGATCAGTTGTCTTCCGCATGGTTATCCTTAGGGTGTGTGGATTATGGACGGAAATCGAGTGAGAGGGCCAATATAAAGTTTCGAAGATCAATCTATGCTGTGAAGGATATAGAAGTAGGAGAAGCTTTTACCTCTGATAATGTAAAATCTATTCGTCCTGGGTATGGATTGAAACCCAAGTTCCTACCTGAAGTTCTTAATCGAAGAGCCGCTAAAAAAATTCATGCTGGTACCCCTTTGGCATGGGAATTGGTAAGGGACAATTGAGATTCAGCCGAGATTTGGTTGAAATCTAGCATTACCTCTCTTTGAGTAAGCTTGTAGGAGCAGGCCATTATGGCATGTGGGAAATTTCTCGGCGCATACATCTTTTTCTAGAGTTTTCAATTTTGCAAAAAATCCAAGAATCTGGACAATAATAGAAGTTCTTCGGGTGTATAAAATTTGAAGTTCTCTGCTGCTTTGAAACTAGTTTTAAGCGTCCTGAGTTGGAGATGTTCTTTAAAGAGCACTAAATTTCGATTGCATTTTGCTTATCTGTTTGTGTTTGACGTGTTAATGAATTCGTAAACGGATTGGCTTTCAGATTGGGACGGTTTTGTGCTTCTCAAGTTGTGACTGGGGTGAATGAATTTTAATAAACTTTAACCAATATTTTGGTTAGGTGAATATAGAGGTGGTTCTGATGTCTCCATATAGTAATTTACCTTCAAAAAAGTTCTGGAGGTTATCTGTTCCTGATCGTATCGAAGAGGTCAAGGATTTATATAAAAAGAAATTTTCCATCTCCGGCAAAAATATCGCAACTGCAGGAAGTTGCTTCGCGCAAGAAATAGCAAGGGGTTTAAGGAAGAACGGATACTCCGTTATTGATGCTGAGCCGTGTCCTGGCGGGCACCCGATCCGTGGTGAAATTCAGAAATCTTTTGGATATGGACTTTACTCCGCGCGGCATGGCAATATTTACACTTCCAGGCAGCTTCTGCAATTGTGTAAAGAAGCATTCGGAATATTATGCCCACATCCGGATGTTTATATTTGGAAAAAGGAAGAAAATTTTTTTGACGCATTTCGCCCTTCTGTAGAACCTTGCGGGCTACCGTCTCAGGAAGAAGTTATTGCACAGAGACTAGACCATTTGAAAAGATTTAGAAAAGTATTGTTGGAATGCGATATTTTTATATTTACCTTGGGACTTACGGAGACTTGGGAACATACCGGCACACATTTGGTCTTCCCAACTGCGCCTGGTGTTATTGCAGGGCAATATGATTCTAGACTGTATCAGTTTAAAAATCTGAGTTTTTTGGAAGTTTATAATGATTTTGTTGAGTTTAGAACTCTGGTAAAAGAAAATAATCCAAAAGCGAAATTCATACTGACGGTCTCTCCCGTTCCCCTTACCGCTACAGCATCTAATGATCATGTATTGGTTGCGACGGTGCGCTCCAAATCTATATTAAGGGCAGTGGCTGGACAGCTTTATGATGAGTTCGTAGACGTAGACTATTTTCCATCATATGAGATATTTAGCACGCCTTTCCTCGGTAAACCAATGTTTATGGAAAACAAAAGAACCGTTTCAAGAAAAGGAGTTGCCGAGGTAATGAAAGTTTTCTTCTCGGAGCACAATGAGATGTCTTTACCTGAAGCAGGATCAGAACAAACCGAGGCGGATTCAGATAAGGTGGTTTGTGAAGAAGCTCTTTTAGATGCTTTTGCAGGTGTAAAAAATGAAAAATAAAATTGGCGTTATTGGTAATTCACATTTAGCTGCCTTTAAACTTGGGTGGGAAATTATTAAAAGTGACTTCCCCAATATTGATCTTGTCTTTTTTGGATCACCAGCAACAACGATGCGATCATTCGAGATAAATGAAAATGGACTTTTTCCTAAAACAGATATTTTAAAGGAGAATATAAAATGGACTTCTGATGGATGCGAGTATATTCCAAAAGATATGAGTGGATATATATTGGTTGGAATGGGATATAGTTTTCTCCACTTACTTGCTCTTCAAAAGGTGCATCGTTTGTTTGATTATTATGATGAAAATTCAACTCATCAGCTCATTTCTGAAAGTTATTTTAATAAAGCAATGGAGGGGACCTTATACAATAGTAACGCTTCGACTATTGTGGATATGTTGAAGCAAATAACTGATGCCCCAATGTATTATGCGCCTAATCCTTATCCGTCTATTAGTGTTGTTGATGACAGTAGTGACAAGTACGAATATTTTAAATTTACGGAAATAATGGAACGCGCCTTTAGGTATTACAACGAGAGTGTGGACGCGGTATTTACAGATAAGGGCGTGAGATTTTTTTCTCAGCCAGAAGAAACGATAGTAAATGCAATGTTTACAAGGGAAAGGTATAGTAAAAATTCGGTAAAATTGAAGCGTGGACTTAAAGCGTTGCATGATCCTCAAGACTATTTTCACATGAATGATCAATTTGGGGCGATTTCTTTGCGAGATATTTTGTCATCAAGTGTATTTTGTCTTTAATTTTCCGATTTCTACAGTGAGTGTACTTAGATATGTTAAAATATTCCTACACTGTCGTTTTCCGACCTCTGCTATCCGAGTTTGATGTTGCTTTGCGAAGATCTGAGTTATGTGGGGGCGGAAAATCGAACTAGCTTTAACTAAGAGAAATGCGTTCACTCTAGATAGGGTGAGCAGATTTTCTTAATTTCAGAAATATTTCGTGTGTTAAACCTATTTATTTCAGTTTCAAAACCAAGAAAGCGAACGAAACCGTCTAGATAGTCCTGCGCTATTATTGTACTGAGAAGCTGAATTGATGAGGGAGCTGCAGTAACTTGAGCAGGCATCTTCTCTTTTTCGTTACAAAGCTTTTGTGAAACAGGGCGTGGAACTCTGTAACAAGGAATGCTGATTTTGCGTGAAAAAGTGAGGCCATAGTCCGTCCCTCGACCATCTTGCTCCAGCAAGTAGCTTGGAATACGTCTTTTCAAAGCGCTTACATGTCCATGTATACGGAATCCTACATGTAGGTCGTAGTTGTCATAAATGTTGAGGCCAGTGTTGGGCTGTTGATAAATTGCGTGACATTTGAGTTCAAGCTTATCGCAAAGAGTTTTTATAGTAGAGTTTTTACCATGAAGAAGACAATCAATATTAGCATTAGGGAAAAAATTCTTTAAAGAATTGACCAATTCTTCAAACGCAGACTCATAAAATTGACTGTAATGTGGGTCACTAATTGCGATGTTCGCTATAGATTTCGTTTTGGCGAATTTTAATTCGTCGTAACGGTTGTCGAAAAACGCGATATCGCCACTTAATTTAGCTTCATGAAGACCGTTTTTTTCACAAAAGGCTTGTGAAAGGACGCCGCGTGTAGTGAATGTCTGAGCCGCATAAGCTGTGCGTTTGAGTATGTCGAGATCATTTGCGGTGAACCCTTTTGAGAACAAGTTGGCGGCTTCAATTGGCAGAGCTGTGCCGGCGGATAATACGGAAAATGGAATGCTTGCGCTTAATATGTTCTCTAGATATGGATAAACGGAAAGGATGTTTTTCCGAATGGCGAGGCAAGCGAATACTATACGGTCCGAGCTGTGAATGACGTCCTTCACATCATTCCAAGAACTGGCCCTCCATATTGCTGAAATATCTGCTTTTGGATCTACCGAACGGATCGCATTTGAACAACATTGCTCAATCAATTTGTCGCCAATATTTTGAGTGCCTTCTTTAGGATAGGTGCTGACCAACACGTATTTCACGAAAAATTCCCATCGTAGTATTAAAGCTGAGTATGATATCTATTTGAGAGTCTGAGATTAAAAAACAAAACACGCTTGTGAGAAAAAGACAACCTCAATTTAGCTTGCCGGTTAAGCTGTGGCGTGCTCCCCTGAAATGCTGCTGTTTTTTGGTTAGTCTGTTTCTCAACAAGGAGATAGACGATGAAGAGAAGCCGTTTCAGCAACGAACATATTGTCGGCCTTTTGAAAGAGCATCGGGCAGGTATGAGTGCAGCGGAGTTGTGCCACAAGTATGGTGTCTGTGATGCGCCCATTTTACAAATGGTGTTCGAAGGGTGGCGGCATGGGAGTATCTGAGGTCAAGCGACTGAAAGCTCTTGAAGAAGGGTACAAGAAGCTGAAAAAGCTATTGGCCGAGCAAATACCGGATGTGGCGACACTGAACGAGATGCTCGGAAAAACCGTCTAAAGCCCGGTTCGCGACGACGTGCGGTGGGCTGGGCGACGGCACAGAAGGATTATTCCCAACGTAAAGCATGTGAACTGGTTGGCGTTGCCCCACGGGTTTATCGCTATAGATCCGAGCGTGAAGACGGTGCAGGCCTTCGCAACAGGCTTGTCGAATTGTCATCCGCGCTTTGGCTACCAGCGCCAGCATATTCTTCTCAAGCGGGAGAGCTGTCACGTGAACTGGAAAAGGCTGTATCGGCTCTATAAAGAGGAAAAGCTGGCGGTGTGAAGCGCTCCTATCGGCGGCTCTTCGCTTGCTTGCCGATCAATGGGGGCCTCGATTTTGTCTCTGATAGCCTTGTTGATGGACGCGGGTTCCGCATCCACTGTGTCATGGTTGACTTCTCCCGGGAATGCCTGGCAACCGTAGTTGATACATCCCTGTCCGGCATCCGAGTGTCCAGAGAATTGGACACCATCGCGGAACGGCGTGGCTATCCCTGTATGATTGTCAGCGACAATGGAATGGAACCAACCTCAAATGCGATTTTGAAATGGCAGGAGGATCGAAAGGTCGAATAGCATTACATCGCACCAGGTAAACCCCACTCTCTGCGATTGCAAGCATTCGCTTACCGTGCAGCGATGCAGAATGGGTTTGGCGAAAGCTTCAATGGCCGCTTGCGAGACGAATACCTCAATGAGCATCTTTTCTCGAGCCTACCTGCAGCCAGAGAGTTGATTGTTGCATGGAGAATTGACCACAATACCAAAAGACCCCATACCGCCTACAAAGGGCTAGCCTCAATCGAATTTGTTGCCCAATCAAAACAGGATCAAAACTAACCCATAAACGGGGACACAATGGGGAGCTCATCATGAGGAATGGCAAAGGGGCGTAGCGGTACAATGTCTTTTTCGAGTGGCTTTGGCGAACCATTAAATATGAAGAGGTTTATCTTCATGCCTAAAATAACGCGCTGTAGGCAAAAAATGGCATTCAGAAGTATCCGACCCTCTACAATTCCAAGCGCACCATTCGTCTCTTTACCGCAAGACACCAGATCAAGCCTAATTCAACCCAATGAAACTGATGAATATAGCAGTATGAAAGCAGGCTGGATCCACTTATAAAGCCGACTCAAATAATTTAGACAAACCGAGCCACTTCCCACGTCCGGTTTTGCTAGGCTCAAGCTTGCTATTATGACTAATGAGAATTATTTAGTTAGCTACACAACACGCACTGATACCTAACGGGATATAAGATGTTTGGAAGTTATTTTTCAAAAGAAAAGAAAATTTTTATTTTTGGGTTCAGTCATTGGAAAACATTTGTCGAGCACTGGTTTCCAAATGGATTAGTTATAAATGGACCATTTCGAATATCCAAACGGAGCTTTGGATTGAAATGGAGATGGCTCATTCTATTCAGTAAGAAGCCTGAAGTTTATGTGTGGAGCTATAATAGTCCAAAATTTTTGGAAAAATTTTGCAAAGAAAATAGAATTCCTCTAGTTAGAGTCGAAGATGGTTTTCTTCGCTCTATTGATTTGGGTGCTCGACATACAGTTCCCCTATCATTGTGCTTTGATCGTTCAGGGTATTTGTATTTTGATGCTTCAGGTCAAAGCGATCTGGAGAACTTAATACAGAACTACGACTTTGACTCGAACCCCTTGCTAATGAAGCGAGCCGAAAGGGGGATGGCGAAGCTGGTTGAGTCTAGATTAAGCAAATACAATATTTCTAATGACGGAGATATTGAAAAATTATACGGAAAAAAAACAAAGAAGAGAGTGTTGGTGATTGGTCAGGTTGAAGGGGATATGTCAATCATAAAGGGGTGTGATTGCTCAATCGATAATAATGCTTTTGTGCGGATTGTTGCAAAAGATAACCCAGGTTCACAAATTATTTATAAACCTCATCCCGAGGTGCTAAGTGGGATACGGAAGCAGCCCCGCCAATCAAACCCCGATGACGTGAAAGATGTGGCATTGGTACTCGAAGAGGACATTATCTTGTCCGATTGTTTTAGTACTATAGATCAAGTATATACCATATCCTCTCTTGCGGGCTTTGAGGCCCTAATGAGAGGAATCCCTGTTTCTTGCTATGGAATGCCGTTCTATGCGGGTTGGGGCGTCACATCAGATCGACAAACATGTCCAAGGAGAACAAAGAAGAGGTCTGTTGTTGAGATTTTTGCAGCCGCTTATCTACTGTATCCAGTTTACCGGAATCCATTTACAAACGCAAAAATGGAGTTTGAAGATGCCGTGCAATTGTTAGGTAAACTCAAAAGAGATAGAAAATAGGTGCTTCCAGACTTCAACCAAGTTGAGCGTGGTGTTAGGAGTCGTGCATCTATGTAGGAAACGCGTTTCGTAGTAGAAGGGCGATTGTAAAATATCTTAAATTTTGCAGATTCAAAAAATGTAATCTCAAATATATAGGGACTGAATAAATATGTCTTTGCCAGAATCGTTTCCAGATAAAAGCAGAATTAAGGATCTCGTAAAAGTTGGAATTAGGAAGGTTTCTTCCGTTATTGATGGTAATGATGAGTATGATGCAATCATTGGCCATAAAATTAGCAAAGACTTTAGAGATCAGTTTTGTCGAAGTGATATACATGAAGATAGATGTAATTATTCAATTGAATATATAGAAGAAACTATTATAAATTGCAAGAAAGCGTCATATAGAATACCAAGGGTTTCTTGTTTACTTATGGGGAGAACAAGAAATAATATTAGAGAATTTGAATGGATATTAGAAAAAATTCAATATATTGATGAATTTTTCACTAGTAAGAATATTATAGACTTGAAAATGTCGCGCTGTTCTTTGGCAAAAGAAGGTGTTGATGAATTCTCTGGAATTTGTTTGGAAGCATTTAAGGAAGTCTTGGAGGGCCGTTCGCAAATCAATCCCGGACTGATATATCAGTTGGGTCAGTTTATCTGCCATTTCTATCGGTATTTGATCTCTTTGAGCCGAGAAGATAGTTATACTCCGTTACTTGCCATCGTATCAAATGATCACTCCCCAAACCCTGTAGCTTTTTCTTTAGCGTGTAAAGCTTTTAATGTGCCAAGAGTATATGTTCAACATGCTGAAGTATCTGATGTTTTTCCTCCTCTTGACTTTGAATTTAGTGTTTTGAGAAACGAAAAATCTCGATTGATCTATAAAGAAATAGGAGATATGAGGGGCGAAGTCTTCGTTATTTCTAGATTCAAAAGAAAATTTTTGAAACCGAATATATCTACCTTTAAGAATGGAAATATTAAGGTTGGTGTATATACAACAGGAAGAACTTGTATTGAAGGCTTGCGAAGAGTGTTGATGGGGTTGCAAAAGAATCCGAATGTATCCTCTGTATTCATTAAGCCCCACCCGTCTCAAGCTGATTTAAACTGGCCAAGTGATGCTCCTATATTATTAGATACTCCGGATTTTAAGCACGTTGCGATCGTTGCAAATTCTTCCGTTGTTACTGAGTTGCTTTGTATGGGCATACCTGTATTTCAGAATTTTGATTTTGATCCTGTGGAGCGGGATTATTATGGCTTTGTAGGTAATGGGATTGTGAAAGAGGTATCTATAGCGTCATTATCAGATAAATTCTGGGAAGATAACTATTATGACGACGATTGGATTCGTATGTTTCGCGAACTATACGCGCCAGAAGAAAAGCAGTCCGAAAAAGAATTAGATAAATTTCTTAATGAAGTAAGTAGAATTATAAGTAAAAGAAAAAGACCAGTTCTTAACTTTGATGTAAATGCTCCTTCTATAAATGTTTCTTCTGTGGTGAAGAGCAAAAAGAATTGTTATCCGAGAAGCAAGCTTCCAAAATATTTGCGTATTTTGATAGATTTTTTTGCTAAAAAATCAACTAGAAATGTTTTAGAAACCGCTAAATATATCGCCTACTACTCAAGCCTTAAAGAAAAGCAAGCTATGCGCGAGCTACGATCCGCAGATGTTAGCCATAAGGTGCATTTAGAAACCAAAGTGGTACAAGACATAAAGTGGGTTGCTTATACGCTTTCTACTCAGACAGAGCCTGTTTCATGGATGAGATTGTCACTCAAACTCGGGCAGATTGAAAGTGAAGACGTTATTCGCGCAGTTGAGTCTTTGTACGCTGATCGCGATGTGACAGCTTTTGCTATTCTTGATTCTGCAGAAAAGTTGGTGGAATATCCATTTGTCTACTTATGGTTGGTTTTGAGGAAGATGGAGATATCAGGAACAAAGGAGCCATATGAATTTGATGCCTTGATAGAAGATGTCATAAGCTTGCCAAATGTAAAATATGTTAAAGCCACTATTGAGGGATTGGCTTTTGGTGCATGTCTTAGAAGGTCTCGACTTGATTTGTTGAGTGAATTGTTTGAAAAGGGGTTTGCTATAAAAAAGGAAAAGCTTTCTACTACCAGAAAAATTTCTCTCCTTAGATACTACTTAAGAAACGACATGATGGAGGAATATGATGAAGGAAGGAAAGCTTTCTTGGAAACTGAACCCAGTTTCCATTGTTTGAAGATTTTTGACTTGGATGCTACTTTCAATACTGCCTATAGCAAAAATGATCATTTTCAGACTGAAACTGCTTTTGAGCTTGGTGCGCCAGATCCTCTAAAATCAGAATTTAAATTACTTCTTAAGCCGACGTATAGTCAATTGAGAAGCAGAATGCGATTTATGGATGTTCGTTCAAATAGAAATGAAGTTGACGATTTTTTCCTTATCGTACGAAATGCTCTTCAAGCTAAATGTCCTTTTTCAAATATTAGACTGAGTGATGGCGAAGGATATGCCTTTTCGGAAAAGCATGAATTCTTCACGCTGGACGATCAGTTGAATCGAGAACGTCATTGGTGGGGTGTTGAGTTAGACGAGGAAAGTAGAGAAACTATTATGAACCGCGTCCGAAATGCAGCTTATAACTCAGATATTATCGGCATTCCTTCGATTCATCGGTTTGTTAGAGATACTCAAAACAAGACTGGGAGTTTTGTTTTGAGTATTCAAGGAAGAGGAATGGTGCAAGTTCTTAATGAATTTGCAAATTATTCAGGAGATTCTTTGTTTGGTGAGGAAAAGATGAATGATTATCTTTTTGAACCTTGCGATAGAATTCACTCTCTTATCAAAAACGCGGAAAAATGTGTGGTTGTTAGTAGCGCTGATGTTGGCAGCCTACCTAAGTGGTTGACTGAAGAAGATCACATAAAGCATATAAAGATACCTACTCATTTCCGTACAAATGGAAATAGTAAATATTCTTCTATTAACCTTCCTCTTCCCCTCATCTACGAAGAAATAGATAAAAAAGTCCGTGAGCAAACAACCCCGGGAACCTTAGTTTTGGTCGCAGGAGGCATTATCGGAAAGATATTTATCAACACCGCAAAAGAGGCTGGTGGAGTCGCGTTGGATTTGGGTAGTTCAATGGATAAGTGGTTACTGGCGGGTATCCATTCGCTCCATTAGGCTGTAACCCCATAACTGGGTTCACCTGTCCGTCGTCGATTGATTTGAGACTGATGTCGACGGTTTTGACTGGATGATTCTTCTCATCAGTGTTTCCGATTTGTGCGGCTTGTGATTTATGTTGCAAGTGGCGGCGTTGGGGTTCCTTCCGTTTGATGCTTGTCCTTTGTTTCAGAATTGCCTGTCCTCTTCCGAAGTAGACGCCGGCTGGCGCGGGATTTCCAAGGCTCTCATGATACCGATGATGATTGTAGTGGCCGATGAATACAGCGGTTGAATTTCCCAGATCGGCGGGAAAGAAGCAATTCTCCAGACTGACCTGCGCCCCACGTCTCTACCAGTTTTAAGGAGAGCCCATGGGTTTAAGTTGCCTTCATGCAGCAGCCAGTTTCAAGGCTGATTGAGCTGCATATTCGTTTGGTGTGAGGTTACCCAAAGAAGAATGGAGCCTCTCGGTGTTGTAATCGTCCTTCCATGCTTTGATCTCGTGCCGGGCCTGCGCCAATGAGGAAAACAGGGTTTCGTTCAGGCACTCTTCGCTGAAGCTGCCATTGAAGCTTTCGACAAGGCCATTCTGCATCGTTGCACGGCAAGCGATTGCCTGCAATCGCTGAGAGTGGGGTTTGCCAGGTGCGATATAGTGGAGAGTGTCAGAACTTTTGTGTATTTGAGATTTGGTCCATGCTTCGATTAAGGAGCAAGGATTATGACGATATCAAAGGAATTACTGGACGAGCTTCTCAAGGACTGCGATCGGCCTGAAGATCTGCTTGGCGATAGCGGTCTTATGAAGGAACTCAAGATCAAGTTGATGGAGCGGATGCTTGGTGCTGAGCTGAGCGCCCATCTTGGTTATGAAGCGAGCAAGGACGCACCTGCCGATCAGCCTAATCGCCGCAATGGTACATCGAGGAAGCGGCTGCAGATCCAGGATGGGGACTTGCCGATCTCGGTTCCCCGCGATCGAGATGGCAGTTTTGAGCCAGAATTGGTCAAGAAAGGTCAGACCTGGATTGATGGCATGGATGACAAGATCATCGGCCTTTATGCTGCCGGTCTCTCGGTTCGCGACATCCGACCTCATCTTGAGGATGTTTATGGCCTTCAAGTTTCCCCTGATCTGATCAGTCGGGTGACGGATGTTGTCCTGGATGAAGTGAAGGAATGGCAGGGGCGTGGACTTGAGCGTTTCTATCCTATCGTGATTTTCGATGCACTGCGCGTCAAGATCCGGGATGGCGACAGCCGCATGGTCAAGAACAAGGCCGTTTATGTGGCCCTTGGCATCACGCGAGACGGTGTTCGTGAGGTTCTGGGCCTCTGGATTGCCGACAATGAGGGTGCCAAATTCTGGCTCTCAGTTATGAATGAGTTGAAGAACCAGGGCGTCGAGGACATTCTCATCGCCGTGGTTGACGGTCTCAGAGGCTTTCCCCAAGCCATCACAGCCGCCTTTCCTGATACCATTGTGCAGACCTGCATCGTGCATCTGGTCCGTCATTCGCTGAACTTTTGTTCCTGGAAGGATCGCAAGGGTGTGGCGGCCGGCCTCAGGCTTATTTACAGCGCCCCGACTGCCGATCTGGCCGCGCAGGAACTAGATCACTTCGAGGAAAAATGGATGGATAAATATCCCTCCATTGCTCCGGCATGGCAGGAGGTTATTCCCTTCTTTGCCTTCGATCCGGCCATCCGGAAGATCATCTATACGACCAATGCTATCGAGAGCCTGAATAGGGTGATCCGAAAGACCATTAAAACGCGAGGCTCGTTTCCGACCGAGGAGGCTGCGACCAAGCTGATCTATTTGGCCATTCGCAATTTTCAAAACGGAGGCAGAAATGTCAGAGAATGGTTTGCGGCAAGGAACCAATTCGCTATCATGTTCCAAGAGCGCTTCAATACGTGATCAAGTTTGAAACCGCATGGCCAAACCAGATACACAGACTATCTGACACTCCCATATAGTGCCAATCGATCTCTGTCTTCTGGCACCACTTCAGAATAGCCATCGAAGTGAATTCCGTTCCATTGTCGCTGACGATGGTCTTGGGCTTTTCTCTTTGCCTGATCAGTTCATCAAGTTCTCGAACCACCCGATAGCCAGACATTCTCGGGAGAAGTCATCGATGACTGCCAGCACTCGGAACCTACGCCCGTCAGTGAAAGCATTGGAGGCAAAGTCCAGTGACCACCGCTCATTTACCTGGTTGGGCACGACAATAGGCTTTCTGGTGCCCAGAGCGCGTTTGCGCACTCCCATTGACCGGCAGGCAAGCGGAGCGTCGCCGAGAGGTGCGTTTGCGAACCTGCAGCTTCTCTTCGCGATAAAGCCGCCTGAGCTTCTTGTGGTTCATATGGATACCTTGCTTGGACAGCATGAGCGCAATCCTTCTATCTTGATTGCTTCTCGAAGATCTGCGTCATCATCCCGAATGCTTTTGTAGCGCGCACTGGACCGATCAACTTGAAGAATGGCACTCGCCCGCCCCTCTCAGCATCTCGCTTGCCGACAGGCGTCACCATTTTTTTTGAAGCGATATCCTTCAGGACCTCATTGTCTAGCATCCGCTCGGCCAAAAAGCTTTTTGAGTTTGGCATTCTCTTCTTCGAGGGCCTTCAGCTTGCGAGCATCAGAGACATCCATGCCACCATATTTGGCGTTCGCCATTGTGCTTGAACCAATGGCGCGTTCAATGGCTCACTATTTGTAAAAGGATGCAGAGCTGATCCAGTGCTCGCGGCTAACCTCGGCAGTCGGAATCCCGGATTCCTGTTCCTTGATCATTCCGATGATCTGTTCTTTTGAAGATCGTGTGCGCTTCATTATCCGTCTCCGCTACGTGGGACGGACTCTACCAAATTCTGGAAGAGTTTTGAGGGCGCAGGTCACCGCACAAGCCGTATCTCCGGCCAGTCGTTTTGTGTTCTTGGCCTCAGGAAGCTCCTTCGACCAGGTATGATACAGGCTCTCTGAGATCCCTTCTCGACGGCCCAGGACGGCGAAGCTGTCTTTACCTCGCAAACTGTCCAACACAATGCGGATCTTCTCTTCTGCCGAATACTTCTTGCGGGACTTGCGGCGGATATATGTGATGGTCTTTTCTGAAGATGGTTTCCGCAGACCGATTCTCTGTCTCATCTTCGCTTTCTTTGATAGAGCTACGATGAGCCAAAATCCTCCTTTGTTAAATCAACTAAAATCGTCCCATAGATGCTGAGATGGAACATTACAAATACGTCTTGATTTAATGTGCTGGTCCGCCAAACGAGGATCTTGATGAGACGCCGCATTGATTTGAAGAATTTCGAATGTGCTATCATTGCGTCGCTTTTGCCACAAAGTAGCCGAGGCGAGCAGCGCGTTGATGAGCGCCGTATTATTAATGGGATACTTTGGTGGAGGTAGTCCATGGGCCGGTATTCCTGAGAGGTCTGGGCCTTACGCAACCTAGTATAACCGTTCGTAGGTTGGCGTCAGGCTGATATTTGGGATCACCTGCATGGTGGGATTAGTAAAAGGTGGATCCAATCGGGGCATGGAGCGTTCCAGGGCTGCCTGGCAACGAAGATATACGCTCTTGTCGATGCTGAGGGGCTTCCTATTGACTTGCTTCTGTTGAGGGGCAGCTATGCTGATAGCCGCTATACTGAAGATCTGTTGCAAAACTTAAAAGCGGGAACAACTTCACCAGCAGATCGAGGCTATGACACAGACGTCATCCGGGAGAAAGCGGTTCAAGCCAAAGCATTTTCCAGCATTCTTGCCAAACGAAACCGTAAGGAGAGATTTGCGTTTAGTGCCTTTCTCTACCGCTATGGGAATCTTATCGAGCGGTTTTTCTATCGCCCTAAACATGCAATAGGTATAGCAACCCGCATCGTAACCGCATTTACGCTCATACGTTGGGCTTGAAATCCTGCGGCAGTTGGTCATCGATATCGCTTTGCGCATTCGGGCTAGCCATGCGTGAGGATCGACTTCATTGAGTCTGTAGGTCTCGATAAGCGAAGCTATGGTTGCCCGGTTTTCAGCCCCTGCATCATGGCCTGCAAAGAGTGTTGTGTTCTGGCGATCGAGGGCGATTGGTCTGATGATCCGCTCGACGCTGTTGCTATCTATCTCTATACGCCCGTCGGCGAGGAAGAGGGATAAGCTTTCCCAGCAATTGGCAATTTAGACCAGGGCCTGACCCAGAGTCGATTTTGCCGGGCTCAAGGACCGAGCCCACGTCTCATCCATACAAAGGCTGCTTGATCTCTTCAAATCGGCAATCCGATCATCCTGTCGAATACCATGCCGCTCGGCAACGTCACCGACGCGAACGCGGGGCTGAAGACTTTCCGAGGCAATCTTGCTCCTTCTTTTCATCTGAACATTGACGTGGCCTTACCGCGCGCGTTTCGCGCAGATTCCGCCAGACCACGCAATGTGAGGCTCGAACAGCGCTTACAGACATTCAGCTATCCTAGCAGCATTGTCAGCGAACAGATTCAGCCCTCTAGCATCCGTCTTTGAGGTGACCTTATCCGACGTCGACCACCCAAATGAATAAACCCAAAATGCTTTACTGATAGGCAAAAACAGGCCCGATAGGAGGTCAACTTTTGTGTTGTCTTCCAAAGTGCTACGAGATTGGCCCCTGCCTTTCTACCTGAAATGGCACAGTGCAAATAAACAAAAGCCGGAACCAACGCTATTGGTTCCGGCCCCGATTTAGACTTTGGCTCTTCTCTCAATCAGCGTGGAGAGGTCCAGCCTTTATAGTCTTTGAGATTGTCTGCCGTGATTAGAACAGGATCGATCAAGACGGTATCTTTTTCTGGCTTCTTGCCGTTGAAGAAATCGTAGCCCATTTTCAAGGCTTCACCAGCCATGACATATGGATCCTGCGAAGCGGAGGCCTTGATCAGGGAATCCGGATCAGCCAAGGCTTTTTCGGTATCAGGCGCGCCATCAACACCCGTGATGATGATGTTGGTCCGCTTCAATTGTTTGGCTGCGAGTTGGGCACCAAGAGCCATTGGGTCATTTGCACCAAAGACAGCATCAAGATCGGAGAAGCGGGTCAAAAGACCTTGCATCACATTCATGCCACCTTCTCTGGCACCCAGACCATCGTACTTTTTTCCCACTAACCGGCAGGTGATTCGAATAATCGCTGAGAGGAGGGGTAAAACTGGAACAGAGCTAATTTGTAAACGGGTACATAAAAAAGAGCTTCTCGCTTCACTTGCGTCAAATAAATAGCTCAAAATTCCGTTATGCATTGGATGCATATCAAGCTTGACCAATTGGATCTTTTCCAAGCGGGGCAAAAGGAGCATATTCATTTGCGTAAGAACAAGAAAAATACACCGAACAGAAGCTAAAAGGAAAATATCATGAACTTCTTTAACCGTGCATTCGAAAAAGTCATCGCCGCTCGTGAAGAACAGGCTCAGCGTTTTGTTGATGAAATGATTGCCGAACGTGGTCTTGACGTTATGGTCGACATGTCGAACGATCTTCGCGGCTAATAGCTGCGAAGCTTTTCTTCTGACTATCTTGAGTTTATTTGATATCAGAAAGAAAAGAGCCAGACGGGCGGAGCAAGGCCGTCAGATATAAAGCTCCATCAAAACAAGCGGGTATCAAGCCCGCTTTTTTCGTTTTGCGATCTGTTTAGTGCCTAGTGCAGAATCTGAGCCAGAAATTCCTTGGCCCGCTCATGCTGCGGATTGTTGAAAAAGTCATCCGGCTTGGCGATTTCCAGAATGCTCCCCTGATCCATGAACACAACCTTGTTGGCCACCTTGCGAGCGAAGTTCATTTCGTGGGTTACGCAAATCATGGTGCTGCCTTCGCGGGCGAGTTCCACCATCGTTTCCAGCACTTCACGCACCATTTCAGGATCAAGCGCCGAAGTTGGCTCGTCAAACAACATGACTTCAGGGCTCATGCATAGGGCTCGAGCGATGGCTACGCGCTGTTGCTGCCCGCCGGAAAGCTGGGCTGGATATTTGCCCGCCTGTTCGGGAATGTGAACGCGGGCAAGAAAGCGTTCGGCGACCTTTCTGGCATTTTCCTTTGATGTTTTCTTGACGCGCATCTGCGCAATCATACAATTTTCAAGAACCGTCATGTGGGGGAAAAGATTGAAGCTCTGGAAGACCATGCCTGTTTTCCGACGGACCATGTCGATTTCCCGCCGCTTGCCGGTCAGGTGGACGCCTGCCACTTCCAGCTCGCCCTTTTGATGATTTTCAAGGGCATTGAGACAGCGGATCAGCGTTGACTTTCCCGATCCGGACGGCCCGCAGAGCACCACCGTTTCCCCTCTTGCGACGGTCAGGTCGATATCTTTAAGCGCATGAAATGCGCCAAAATATTTATTCATTTTATTGGCGCGAATGATCGGGGCTGGTTCGTGTTCTGAACTAGTCATTTTTTCCACCTTCGATAAAAGGTTTTCGACACAGGAGTGGTCTTATTGTTGCGCAATTCGTCCATCGGTTCTGAAGGCTCCGACGATCCCGGGGCCTTCCGTTTTTGGCTGCTGAAGCACGCCCTAAAAGCGCGGCAGTTCCTCGTTGACAACACCGAGCCATTCTTTCTGGGCGGCTTGCAATTCACCCGAGTTCCACAGCATTAACAGGTCGGTATTGAGCCACTGTCGCAAATTGAACTCGCCATGGCGCACGCCAATAGCCATAGGCGACTGACGAACGGCAAATTTGCGGTCGAATTTATCGGTATGCTTGCTGATGGCGATAGCGGCAGCAACGCCGGAAACGATGGCATCCACCTTGCCGGTGAAGAGAGCCTGATTGGTGGCGGCGTCATCTTCAAAGCGTTGGATGATCGTGCCCTCCACGGCGCGTTCTGTGATCAGGGTATCGTTGGTGGTCGAGCGGGTAACGCCAACGCGTTTGCCGACGAGATCCTTCAGGCTCCCCATGTCAGATTGGGCCGGAGCCAGAACCATCTGTTCGTCAACATAGATGGCGTTGGTATACATCACGGTTTTGGCGCGTTCGGCGGTTACCCCGAAAGATGAAATCAGGATGTCGACCTTACCGCTTGTCAGGTTCGGAATGCGGGCCTGAGAGACCTGGTCAACGATCTCCAGCTCCACCCCCAGGTCGCGTGAGATCAGTTTGGCCATGGCAACGTCAAAGCCGGCTGGTTTCATGCTCGCGTCGGTCATGCCATAGGGGGGCGTTGAGAGAGAAATGCCGACAATCAGCTTGCCACGCTGGATGATTTTCTGCAGGGATTCGTCGGTTGTTTGAGCCAACCCGGCGGTGCAAAGCAGCGCGGTAGCGACCACACTTGCCATTGCGGTTTTCAGTAATTTGATCATCTTTAAACTCCTCCTACGATAATCAAGATTTATGAAGTCTTTTTTCGAGCCTGCGACTGACGATCGTCAGCGGAAAGCACACGAGAAAATAGAACAGGGCCGCCAAGAGATAGACTTGCAGCGGCTTGAACGTGGCGTTGCTGACAATCTGGGATGTGCGCGTCAATTCGGTGATGCTCACAACGGAAGCGAGCGATGTATTCTTGATGAGCATCACAAAAAAGCCGACGGTTGGCGGCGTCGCAATCTTTACCGCCTGCGGAATGATGATGAAGCGCATGGAATCGACGCGGCTCAGCCCCAATGCATGCGATCCTTCGCTTTGCCCCATGGGCACAGAATTGATGGAACCACGCCAAATCTCCCCCAGAAAGGCTGCGGCATAAAAGGAAAAGGCAAATGAGATGGCAACCAGTGGCGGCACATCAACGCCGACATAGTTGGCTCCGAAATAGGCGATGAACAGCGTCACCAGCAGCGGCGTTCCCTGCACAACGAAAATGTAAAACTTGGCGATGCGGCGTGCGAGCTTGTTGCGGGAAACGGCCATCAATGCCAGAACGGATCCTGCGATAGAGCCGCCGGTAAGGGCGATCAGGGCGAGGCCTATCGTCCAGAGAAGACCATTGAGCATGAAATAGACATGCGCCATGGTAAAGTCTTGAAACATCATGACAGCGCCCTCATCCTCTTAGAAACTTGAAGGGAAAGACCTTGCGTTCCAGCAGGGTCAGCCCGCCCTTGAGCAAGGCGACGAGCCCGACATACATGGCCGCGATAACCAGATAGACTTCCATATTGCGCAAGGTTATGCCCTGAATGTCATTTCCGATGCCCGTCAATTCGGGAACAGAAATGGCCGAGACAACACTGGAAGACAGCAAAAGAAGAATGAACTGAGACACCAGTGAGGGGAATACGGCAGCGAGCGCGGGTTTGATGATGATGTATCGGAAGATATCAAGAGGTGACATCCCCAGAGACCGCCCCGCTTCGACCTGCCCACGGTCGATGCTTTGAATGCCTGCGCGGATGATTTCGGAAGTGTAGGCCCCGCCATAGAAGGTCATGGCCAACACCGCCGAAGGCAGGGGCTCAAGGCTCAACCCGATGGCGGGCAATCCGAAATAGATAACAAATAGCTGGACGATGAACGGCGTGTTCCGAATGGCTTCGATATAGGCCACGGCAACAAAGCGCACCACTCGAAACGAGCTGAGCTGCATGACGGCGACGAGCGTTGCCACGACCAGCGCAAAGAGCATTGCCACAAGCGAGATCTGCATGGTCAGGATTGCGCCCGATATGAGCAAATCCATGCGAGAGAAGACGCCGCCAAAGTCCAGATAATTCATTTTATCCACTCCAGTTCCATCTTAAAAACCCGCTGCCAATTTCTTGGAGTAATCAGGTGCAAAGCTTTCACCTGACGGGGCCATTTCCACGGAGCCGTTCCATGGTGCTGCATCTGTCCATGGGGTTGCCATTGCGTCGGTCATGGCGTTGAGCTGATCCATCAGGGCAGGGGCAGTTTCTGACAATTCCTTTTCCATCGTGGCGATGTCCGGGAAATTGGAGAAAGGTTGCAGCCAGATGGCCCGGCCTGCGAGATAGCCGCTGGCGCCAGCTCTATAGGCATAGGTCAACAGGGAAACAAAATCCTGTGGAGTGGAGCCCGCACTGAGCAGCACCCATGGGCGACCAAGATCCTTGGCCATGGCGTCAAACCGGGCCTGAATGGTAGCGGCTTGCGGGCCGTCAGGGTCTGGCACATTGGTGGTTTCTGTCGGTGGTTCAAGCTTGAATACATCGACACCATCGGGGTCCATGATTTCCTTATCAGCCAGCGTGCCTCTGACCAACTCCAAACGGCGGGCAAGGAAGTCTTCCTGCGTTTCAGAAGGGAAAGGATAGACCAGATATTCCAGAATGAAGGGAATGTCGTTTTCGCGGCAGGCTTTCTTGATGCCGTTGAGATAATTGAGCTGGTGCAGCTTGACCCCTTCGTCGGCATCTGCGCGATACCACAGATTGACCTTGACGCCATCGCCGCCGATGGTGCGGATCACGTCCGGCCCCCAGCCAGGTACGCTGGACGATTTGCGGCCCGTTTCAGTGGTTTCCCATGTTGCCCATTCTGTTCCGATCAGTAGACCCCGACGCGCTGGGATCTGGGCAATCGTTGGGGCGTATCCCAGTGGAGGATCGACCAGTACCGCCGAAGCCTTGGGGGCCAGATAGCGGCCAAGCATCGACTTTACAGCAGCCACATCCTCGAACGGAGCCTTGTCTGTCTTCCTGACCGCCTTGATTGGGTTGACGATCGGACCCGTCTGGTCCATGGCCAGCATCTTGAAGCGCCCATTATCGTCCGCCAGACGGCGCATTCTCCAATATTTACCAGGGGTAATGTTCATGCGTTTCCTCCATTTATCAAAGTCTCGACCTGCTTCCGGTCAGGAATGCTTTCCCAGCCGCTGCCACAGGCGCATTTGAGCGCTGCTGCGGCGCTTGCAAAGCGCGCGGCCTCCTCAATCGTCATCTTCTCGGAAAGCCCGAGGGTGAAGGCGCCATGGAAAATGTCGCCTGCACCGTTGGTGTCTATTGGATCTACCTTAAAGGCGGGTACATGGTGGATCTGCCCTTCGGCACACCAGAAAAAGCCCCGCTCCCCATCGGTCACTGAAACAATGCCCCGGCACATGTCATCGGCCTTTCGCAAGGCGTCGGATAAATCGCTATGCTCGGTCAAGCGCCTGAGGCAGGCTGCGGAGAAGACCAGATGTTCGGGCAACGCCAAAAGGTTGTGCACAGCATGCATGTCGCCGACGTCGGCATCCAGCACCGACACGATGCCCTGCCGGTTGGCTGCCTCAAAAAGCGCCGCCGCGCCCTGCCACCAGCTATAATCTGCCAAAACGCCTGATAGCGCGGTGACATCCTCTAGCGGTAGCCAATCGGCTTCATCGCCGAGATCGCGACCAATGAAACCAAGGGCAGTGCGTTCTCCCCCCTGATCGACCAGAATGGTGCCCATAGGGCTGCGCCCGCCCTCTACTCGCGCAACGCCATCCGTTTTGACACCACACCGGGAAAGGTGCTCGACAATCCTGTCTCCCACCTCATCCACGCCCAGCCGCCCCCAATAGGCAACATCGGCACCCAGCCTTGCGGCAGCGCAAGCCGCAGTTGCAGCGATGCCTCCACCTGTCATCTTTACATCCATGACGCGCATTTTTGTTGGCTTGTCAGGGATTTCGGGTAAATAGAGGATCGTATCCAAAAATGCGTTGCCGAGCGTCACAATGCGTGTCGACCCAGTCTTTTCAAATTCCATCAAAGGCGCAGATTCGTGAGCTTCCATTGGTCTTCCCTTATTGAAAAGCTATGGATTCACCGCAGTTTCCAGTGCAGTGAATGGCACGCTTATCGGTATGGGAAGCGTAGATTTGGGTTTACTTGTTGTCAATAAATTTTACATGTAACTTGTAATTATATTTTACATGAGGGAGAATGCTTGATGTTTTTGGACACATTGGTGCTAAAGGGAGCGGGAGCAACTGACGGGAACTGCAAAGCTTTTTGTGATTGCTTTGTCATGTGCGCACAAAAGGCGAGCCTGTGGACGAACAGCGCGTCGCCGATCAACCCAGAAGTCAGAGATATTCTGCTCTTCATTGGTATTTAGTAGGGGTCCACCAAGTCTCTATGGAAAATGCTGTACCTTCCAAACAAAGCTCAAAGGCGAATGCGGTATGGGGCTGAAAGCAGCCGCAAATCGATCCTGCAGCGTGGTCTTTTGCACCAGTCAGCCAGGATCTTTGGACAGCTAGAAGGGCGGAAACTATACAGATCTTGTAAAATAATTTATCAAGGCGGCTTCTTCGCTCTGGCTTGTTTGATTATTTCCAACTACAAAGAGAGCGAGTTGATATCTTGATGTTGAACCGAGTGGAAACCCAAAAAGCTTGGATATGGCAAAAATACCGCTAATGCCTGCGCGCAAACAGAAACTGTCCGATACGATCTATGCTCACATTCTCTCGCAGATAACCGCCGGGGAATATTCGTCGGGGGACAAGCTGCCGTCCGAAGCAGAGCTGTCGTCAACTTTTCATGTCTCCCGCCCCATCGTGCGTGAGGCGCTTTCGCGTCTGGGCACAGACGGGCTGATCTATTCCAAGCGCGGCATTGGCTCTTTCGTGGCGACCAAGCCCTCCAAGCGACTGACAGACTTTGCCAATGCCTTTGATCTATCGCGCTTCATTCGCTCGTTCGAACCGCGCATCGTTCTGGAAGTGGAAGCGGTGCGATTGGCTGCAACCCGGCGCACAAGGGCTGAGGTGGAGGAAATCGCAGAAAGCGTCGAGGCTCTCGATCGGGCAATCGCCAAGGGAGAGCTGGGTCAAAAGGAAGACATGGCCTTTCACGATGCCATTGCGCGGGCTGCGCATAATGATTTCTTCGTCCATCTGCTCGCAGATCTGCGCGCACCGGTGATGGAAACCATGAATATCGGCCTTGAACTGGCCAGAGAGGCGGCCCCGACCCGACGTCTGCGCATTATCGAGGAGCATTCTCGCATTCGCGATGCGATTGATACCAAGGATGGGGATACGGCCGCAGGTTATATGAAATATCATCTGCTGCAGGCCCGCGCCGCCATGCTGGATGCCCATCATCTGGAAAGTCGTCTCAGCATCGTTGAGGACGACTGAATGAAGAGGTGAGCTGCCCGCGCCTAGCGCGTATGGTACAGGACTCTACTCTCGATCTGCTGCGTGGGGGCAACCCGGTCCGCTCGAAGCGGCGCATCATTCACTTGCTTCTGATGACATGTTTCTGATCACAAAATTTACCAAATAATGCGTAATCCTTCCTGCTTCTGACCAATAAGAAGATGCACCGGAAGCCATTCTTCACGATTTCAATGGCTTTCTTCCTTTTGAGCAAATGAAGAAGAGTGCATCAGGGCGATTGACGCGCAGCTGATGACACAGTATTTTGTGATCACAATTTCAATTCAAGACAGTTCTGAGGCAAGAACTCTGGATAGCACCTATGACAGACACATTCACGCTCGGTATTCTGGAAACCGGGCGCCCGCCTGAAGCACTTGCGGGCACATTCCCGTCCTATGCCGAAATGTTCGCCCAGATGGTCGGAGCAACTGCACCCGTCCACTGGGACTTTGCCTATTATCGTGCCCTTGAAGGCGAATTACCGCCAAGTCCGGATGCCTGCAACGCGTGGCTGATTACCGGCTCCAAATTCGGTGCCTATGAGGACTATCCATGGATTCATGCGCTCAAGGAGTTCATCGTCAAGGCCTATACAACCGGGGTGCCGATGGTTGGTATCTGCTTTGGGCACCAGATACTGGCAGAGGCGCTCGGTGGCAAGGTGATCAAATCCGAAAAAGGCTGGGGTGTCGGTTATCAGGCATACCAGTGGAGCAAGACCAAGCCCGATTGGCTGTCCGCGACCGATCTGACCGGGCGGGACGCCTTCGCCATTCTCGCGTTCCATCAGGATCAGGTGGTTGAAGTGCCACCGCAAGCGAAGGTGATCGCATCGAGTGATTTCTGCCCTGCGGCAGCGCTCGTCTATGGCGAGCAGGTGCTTTCCTTTCAGGGGCATCCCGAATTCAGCGCCGAATTTGTGGCCGATCTGATTGAGGAAAAACGGGACGATGTTCTGGGGCAGGCCGTGGCCGACAAGGCCGCGACATCACTGAAAAAACCGATTGATAGAATGGCCATCGGCGCGGGGATTGTGGAATTTCTCAAAGCGCGGGAAGCCGAGTGGCTCAACAAAGAGGCTGCAAACGCCATTTAACGTGACCATATACTGAGATAAGCGCAGAGGGGCGCAGCACTTATGTTGGACAAACGCAAATTCTTTGTCGGTGGAGAATGGGTAGACCCGATCTCTGCGACGGATCTGGATGTCATCAACCCTGCGACAGAAGAGGTGATTGCGGTCATTTCCATGGGCAGCGAAGCGGATGCCGATGCGGCCGTCAAGGCCGCCAATGCGGCTTTTCCCGGCTACTCAAAGACCAGCAAGGCCGAGCGTCTTGATCTGCTGGAAAGCATTCTGGCCGTTTATAAAAAGCGCTATGATGACATGGCTGATGCCATCACCGCCGAGATGGGGGCGCCTTGCAAGCTTTCCCATGCGGCCCAGGCTGGCGTCGGGGTAGGGCATTTGCAAGGCTTTATCGATGCGCTGAAAGACTATGAGTTTGAAAGCACCTGTTGTGGTGACATCATCCTGCGTGAACCCATCGGGGTCTGCGGTCTGATCACACCGTGGAACTGGCCGATGAACCAGATGGTGCTGAAAATCGCCCCAGCGTTGGCTGCTGGCTGCACCATGGTGCTGAAGCCATCCGAACTGACGCCGCTTTCGGCCATGCTGTATGCGGAGATCCTGCAGGAAGCGGGCGTGCCAAAAGGCGTGTTCAACCTTGTGAATGGCGAAGGGCCGGTGGTCGGGTCTGCCCTTTCACGCCACAAGGATGTGCAGATGATGTCCTTTACTGGCTCGACCCGTGGCGGGGTGGCCGTAACCAAGGATGCGGCAGACACCGTCAAGCGTGTTGCGCTTGAACTGGGCGGCAAAAGCCCGAATGTGGTCTTCGCCGATGCTCAGGATCTTCAAACCTCCGTGACCCGTGGCGCTCGCGCCGTGTTCAACAATACTGGCCAATCTTGCAATGCGCCAACCCGCATGCTGGTTGAGAAAAGTGTTTATGAGGAAGCCATGCAGATCGCCAAGGCGGCTGCAGAAGCGACAGAGGTTGGCGATCCCACCAAGGATGGAAGCCATATCGGGCCATTGGTCAGCCAGATGCAATATGACAAGGTGCAGGCCCTTATCCAGAAAGGCATTGATGAAGGTGCAACATTGCTGGTAGGCGGCACAGGCAAACCGGAAGGCCGCAATGTGGGCTATTTTTGCAAGCCAACCGTGTTTGGCAATGCGACCAACGATATGACCATCGCACGGGAAGAGATTTTCGGCCCGGTGCTGACCATGATCCCCTTTGAAGGCGAGGACGAAGCCATCGCCATTGCCAACGACACCCCCTATGGCCTTGCTGCCTTTATTGAAACGGGCGACGAAGCGCGCGGCATGCGCGTCGCCAAGGCATTAAGGGCTGGCATGGTGCGCCTGAATGGTTCCGACATCAATTGGGGCAGCCCCTTTGGCGGCTACAAGATGAGCGGCTTGGGGCGTGAAGGCGGCCATTTCGGCATCGACGACTTCCTCGAAATCAAAGCGATCTCACGCCCTTGATAACAAAGATCAATCCTAGACGATAAAAGGGGCCGCTTGGCCCCTTTTTAAATGAAAAAGATTTCGGGTTTTTAGGGCCGCGCTGGCGTGCCGATCTTGTCTCTCATCTTGTAATAGAGCATCGCCATGACAAGAAGGGCGTGGCGCAGATGGCGTCCGCCGGGGAAAGGGTAGGTTGGCACATGTTCCATGGCGTCGAACCGGCTTGCCTGTCCGTCGATCAGGTCGGCCGCCAGTTTGCCTGAAATGGTGGCAATGGCCACGCCATGGCCGGAAAATCCGCTGGCATTGATGATATTTTTGTCGAGTTTGGCAAAATAGGGCATGCGGTTGACCGTGATACCCAGCGTTCCGCCCCAGCCATAGTCGATCTGTGCATCCTCTAGCTGAGGATAGATCTCCAGCATCGGTTGGCGGACGAAGGATTTGATATCGTCAGGGAACTTGAAGCTATAGGTCTCGCCACCGCCAAACAACATGCGTTTGTCCGCTGAAAGACGATAATAGTTGACGACGAATTTGCTGTCCGCCACGCCAAGGTCATCCCGTATCAGCTCCCGCGCCAGCCCCTCATCCAGCGGTTCGGTGGCGATGATGTAATTGTTCATCGGCATCACTCGAGCGGCAACCTTGGGCACCAGATTTTCGATATAGCCGTTGCAGGCGATGATCAGATGCTTGGCTTTGACCTGGCCGTCCGCACATTTGATGGTGATGGTTGGTCCCTTTTCGATGGTCTGCACTTCGCTATTTTCGAAGAGGGTCGCGCCCGCCTTGCGTGCGGCGGCACCAAGACCAAGGGCATAATTGAGTGGATGTAAATGCCCAGCAAACATATCCACCATGCCACCATAATAGGCGGTCGAGCCAACCATCTCTTCTACTTCGGCCTTGTTCACATAGCGAATATGCTCGTAGCCATATTCGCAATTGAGCTTCTCGACATAGGCCTTGGAGTCTTCGGCATAATGGGGCTTGTGATCGGCATGCAACGTGCCGGATTTGAGGTCGCAGGCAATGCCATGATCTTCCACCAGATCCCTGACCATCTGGATGCCATCCACCGCGATATCCCATAAAAGACGCGCCTCAGCCGAGCCGACCATTTTCTCCAGAGCATCCTGCTCAAGCCGCTGGCCGGTGCAGACCTGCCCGCCATTGCGCCCCGAAGCGCCCCAGCCGATGCGGTGGGCTTCCAGCAGAATGACTGTGTGACCCTGCTGGGCCAGATGGAGGGCCGAGGAAAGCCCGGCATAGCCTCCGCCAATCACGCAGACATCGCAGTGTTGTTCACCCTTGAGAGGCGGCAGCGGTTCGTGAGGGTTGGCAGTGGCAGCGTAATAGCTATCGGGATAGGTTCCCTGCTTGTCGTTGCCATGCAGAAAACCGCCCTTGGGGCTACTAAGACTCATGAAAGCACCTATTGCAATTCGCGCGGAAGTGGGAAGGGGGGCGGGGGCTTGGCTTTGTGCCGTGGCCCACGCCCTTTCGCAGGGCAGTGTTATTTATAGAGATCGCGGGCCTTGAGGTCTGCCAGCGTCAGGTCCAGACATTTGACGGCCTTGCTGACCAATTCGTCGATTTCGCTGTTTGAGATGATCAGAGGCGGTGCGATGATCATCGTATCGCCCACATGACGCATCACAAGACCGTTGTTAAAGCAATGTTCGCGGCAAAGCAGGCCGACAGTCCCCTTGCTGGCGGCAAAAGGCGCGCGCGCCGCTTTGTCTGGTGTCAGTTCCAGCGCGGCAACAAGCCCCTTCGATCGGGCCTCCCCGATCAACGGATGATCGCCCAGCGCCGCCCATTTCTCTGCAAGATAAGGGGCTGCCCGATTGCGAACGCCCTCAACGATATGCTCATTTTCCATGATCTCGAGATTCGCAAGAGCAGCTGCGCAAGCCACCGGATGGCCCGAATAGGTATAACCGTGGGCGAACTCGCCTCCATGGGCAATGAAGCCTTCCGCCACGCGGTCGGATACCAATACGCCTGCGATGGGCAGATAGCCCGAAGAGAGCCCCTTGGCGATGGTCATCAGGTCTGGCTTGATCTGGTAGGTATCCGAGCCGAACCAGTTGCCTGTGCGCCCGAAGCCGCAGATCACTTCGTCGGCGATCAACAGGATGTCGCGCTCATCGCAAATGCGCTGGATTTCAGGCCAGTAGCTGTCCGGCGGAATAATAACGCCACCTGCGCCCTGAATGGGTTCGGCGATGAAGGCGGCGACCTTGTCTTCACCGATGCGGTCAATTTCCGCTTCCAGTGCACGGGCGCGCATCAGGCCGAACTCTGCCGGATCCATATCGCCCCCTTCTCCATACCAGTAGGGTTGGTCGATATGGGTGATATCGGGAATGGGCAACCCGCCCTGCGCATGCATGCCCTTCATGCCCCCCAGAGAGGCCGCAGCCACCGTGGAGCCATGATAGGCATTCTTGCGGGCAATGATCACTTTCTTGTCGGGTTTGCCCATGCTCGCCCAATAGTGGCGCACCATACGCACCACCGTATCATTGGATTCCGAACCGGAATTGCCATAGAAGACATGGTTGATATGGTCCGGTGCCAAAGAGGCCAGCTTTTCCGAAAGCGCCACCACCGGCGGGTGTGAGGTCATGAAAAAGGTGTTGTAATAGGGCAGCTGCTCCATCTGCCGCATGGCCGCTTCCTGAATCTCCTTGCGTCCATAGCCGACATTGACACACCAGAGCCCGGCCATGCCATCCAGCAGCCGGTTGCCTTCGCTGTCATAAAGATACACCCCTTCAGCGCGCGTGATAATGCGCGCGCCCTTGCTATTGAGCTCCTTGGTGTCGGTGAAGGGATGCAAATGAAAGGCGGCATCCTTTTGTTGCAGCTCGTGGGTCGGTGGCAGGTTGGCCATGAAAGTCATGTTGGTCTCCCGTCTCTGGATGCTGCTCTTTTATGGCGGCTCGGCAGATGGCGATTGGCAAAGGCGAAGGGTGAATTAGACGGTCAACAGCAAGTGCTCGCGCTCCCATGGGCTGATGACCTGATTGAACTCTTCCGATTCATGCAGCTTGATCTGGCTGTAGATGGTGACGAAATCCGGCCCCAGCAGATCATGCAACTGTTCGTTTTTCTCCAGCCGTCCGAGCGAATGATGCACCGAGCGCGGCAAGGTGAAGGGCATGTGATGGGCATGATGCTGCAATTGTGGCTTGGGCTTGTCCTTGTTGATGATGCCCAGAAGGCCACAGGCCAGGCTGGCGGCAATTGCCAGATAGGGGTTCGTATCCGCGCCAACAAGGCGGTTTTCGATGCGCCGGTTTCTGGCAGTTGAATTGGGTATCCGCAAGCCCACAGAGCGGTTGTCGATGGACCATTCCAGATTGATGGGAGCTGAATCGCCTGCCAGCAAACGTCGGTAGCTGTTCACATAAGGCGCAAGGATGCTCATCACATCCGGCAGATATTTTTGCTGGCCACCAAGGAACTGATAAAATAATTCGCTTGGCTCGCCATTCTCATCCGAAAAGACATTAGCACCGGTCTTTGCATCCACAACGCTCTGGTGGATATGCATGGCGCTGCCCGGTTCGTTGTCCATTGGCTTGGCCATGAAGGTGGCATAGCAATCATGCCGGAAGGCAGCTTCGCGAATAAGGCGCTTGAAGACAAAGATCTGATCGGCCAGATCAAGCGGATTGCCATGAATGAGGTTGATTTCCAGCTGCCCAGCGCCGCCTTCCTGAATGACCGTGTCGATCTCCAGTCCCTGCGCTTCGGCAAAATCATAGATGTCCTCTATGATGCGATCATATTCATCCACCGCTGCAATGGAATAGGCCTGTCGTCCGACAGACTGACGGCCTGATCGCCCGATGGGGGGCTCAAGCGGATAGTCCGGGTCGGAATTTCGCTTGGTCAGGTAGAATTCCAGCTCTGGGGCGACAACAGCATTCCAGCCCATGGACTCAAAGCCCCCGATCACACGGCGCAAGACGTTGCGCGGGGCCAGTTCCACCGGCTCCCCGTCGAGCGTGTAAAGATCATGGATAACCTGAACCGTCGGATCATTGGCCCATGGAACGGACCGCACCGTGGAAAGATCAGGCACCAGCTGAATATCCCGCTCCATCATGAAATCCTGCCGGTCTTCCATTTCAATATAAGCACCGGTGATGGTCTGAAAGAAAATGGAGGTTGGCAGATAGGTCGGGTTGAGGCCTGAGAATTTCGACGCCGGCATGGCCTTGCCGCGGGCAATGCCTACGATATCGGGCACGACACACTCGACTTCATCGATATGGCGCGAGCGCATCCATTCGCGCACCTCTTCGGCCTTTTGCGGCAGGGGAATGCCGTCTCCCAGACTGCTGCTTGATGATGGGGAGAGGGCAGGGGCTATTGGTGTCTTGTCTTCGGAGCTGGTCATGAAATTACCTGTTGAAGTGAAATTGCAGCCAGTGCGATTGCCTGTGTAACTTACTGCAGGATGTGATCACAAAGCAAGAAAAATTTGTGATCACAAATTGAAAGTCGATGCGGTTTCTGCCCTTCTCTTCTTCTATGAAGGTGCGACAAAAGGGGCGACTGTGGTCAGTCTGTCGGCAATCTTGATGTTTGAAAAGGGAATGTTTTATAGATCGTCGCTCAACAGCAACGTACCCTGACGCACATCCTCAGAGATGGCGGTGCGTAGCGCTGCGCTGTCGCCCTTTTGTAAGGCCTCAATAGCCTGTTTATGCTGATCAATCAGGTTTGCCGTGCCGTGGCGGCCGTAAACAAGACGCATGAAGGGGCCAAATTGCATCCAGACATTTTCCACCAGTTTGATCATGACGTCGGACTGGGCCATGTCATAAAGGGCAAAGTGAAATGCATGATTGCTGCGCATATAGCCTTCCACATCGCCATTTTTCAGGCAGGCGTCGATGGCGTCATCAATGGATGTCAAATGCTGGATATCTGCCTCAGTCACGTTGGGAAGCGCCATTGCCGCCAGCTCCGGCTCCAGCAGGGAGCGGGTGAGATTGATCTCGCGATATTTCTTCTCGGTCATGGCCGGGATGGAAACACGCCGGTTGCCATGGCTTTCAAGAGCACCTTCTGCCGTCAAGCGCCGCACCGCATCACGCACCGGCATGGGGGACACTTCCAGATTGTCAGCAAGGCCACGCAGGGTAACGGCTTTGCCAGGCAGAAAGCCGCCAAACAGCAGGCGCTCGCGCAAGGCCTGATAGATCCGCTCATGGGCGGTGAGTGGTCTGGCATCCGCTTCAGCTGCGCTTTCGGATGTTTTTTGAAGTGCTGAAATCTCGTCCTTGGTCATGGCTCCTTTATACCGGCGCTTCCCGGGCATGCAAAGAGAATTTGATCGAAAAGGCTTGCGGTAGGAAAAATTTTGTGATCAAATTTTGGGATAATGGCCAAAAAGGCCTGTCGGGCGACAACAGCCCATCGCAATCATCACAATTCCCGATAGAATCGAGGGGACTTACACGATGGCAGACAAAGCAGGCAAGCTTTTCTCCAAAACCGCACTCGCTGCAGCGGCGCTGCTTACCGCAACAGGTGCAGGGATAGCGGCGGACAAAGAACTCCATATTTATAACTGGTCGGACTATATAGACGAATCCATTATTAGCGATTTTGAAGCGGAAACCGGAATCAAGGTCACCTATGACGTTTTCGATTCCAATGAGGTGCTCGAAACCAAATTGCTGGCGGGCTCCACCGGCTATGACATTGTCGTCCCGACCGGCACATTTCTTCAGCGCCAGATCCAGGCAGGCGTTTTCCAGAAGCTGGACAAATCCAAGCTGCCCAATCTCAAAAATATGTGGGACGTGGTTTCCGAGCGTACCGCAGCCTATGATCCGGGCAATGACTATTCCATCAACTATATGTGGGGCACCACCGGTATCGGCTTTAACGTGGCTGCTGCCAAGGAGCGCATGGGCGAGGTGCCGCTCAACACATGGGACATGATCTTCAAACCGGAATTCGCAGAGAAATTCGCCGACTGTGGGATTCATATTCTGGATGCTCCCACCGAAGTGATCCCGCTGACCCTGATGTATATGGGCAAGGATCCCAATAGCCATGACAAGGGCGACATTGCAGCTGCCGAAGAGCTGCTGCTCTCCATTCGCCCCTATGTTCAGAAATTCCACTCCTCCGAATATATCAACGCGCTTGCCAATGGTGACATCTGTCTGGCCATAGGTTGGTCCGGCGATGTCTTTCAGGCGCGAGATCGCGCTGCGGAAGCGGAAAATGGTGTGGAGGTGAATTACATCATCCCCAAAGAAGGGGCCCAGATGTGGTTTGACCAGATGGCTATTCCGGCCGATGCCGCCAATGTGGAAGAAGCCCACACTTTCCTCAACTATATCATGCGTCCGGAAGTGATCGCCAAGGCGACAAATTATGTCTACTACGCCAACGGCAACAAAGCCTCGCAAGAGCTTCTTGATGAAGATATCATCAACGATCCGGCGGTCTATCCTGATGAGGAAACCACGGCAAAGCTGTTTGTGCATTTGCCTTATCCGCCAAAGATCCAGCGTGTCGTTACCCGCGCATGGACCAAGGTAAAATCAGGACAATAATGATGATGTGCCGGGCCTCTTTGGCCCGGTTTTTCTGTCTGGGCCCGCTTTAGCGGTAGGGCAAAAAGCCTGCCGGTCGGGCATTGCAGCCAGATTTCAGGCAAGGCACGCACTGTGGTGGTCGCGTGATCTGCCGGTGCACCCTGCAGTGGCTCAGGCCATGAACAGGGCAATCGCACGGTATGTGGTTCGAGGACATCGCCAGAAGCCTCCCCTTCAGGCGATCCATCGGGCGTTTGGATAGCGAGAGAGAGTATGAATGGTTCCCCAAATTCCGGATCCGGCAGCAATTTTGCGCCCTGGAGTGATCCGAAGGAAAAGCCGCTGATACGGTTTGACGCCGTCACCAAGAAATTCGGCGATTTTACAGCTATCGACAATTTGAATTTGAAGATTTACGAGCGCGAGTTTTTCGCGCTGCTCGGCCCGTCCGGCTGTGGCAAGACAACCCTCATGCGCATGCTTGCCGGCTTTGAACAGCCAACCTCGGGCTCCATCATGATGGGACAACAGCATCTGACGGATATTCCGCCTCACAGGCGCCCGGTCAACATGATGTTCCAGTCCTACGCGCTCTTCCCACATATGACCGTGGAGCAGAATATCGCTTTCGGTCTCAAGCAGGAAAAGCGCCCGAAGGCCGAGATCAGGGATCGCGTCGAGGAGATGATTTCGCTGGTGCAGTTGCAGGCTTTTGCCAAGCGCAAACCGCATCAACTCTCCGGTGGCCAGAGGCAGCGCGTGGCGTTGGCCCGTTCTCTGGCCAAGAAGCCCAAGCTCCTGTTGCTTGATGAGCCGCTGGGCGCGCTGGACAGAAAGCTGCGTGAGCAGACCCAGTTTGAATTGATGACCATTCAGGAAAAGCTTGGCCTGACCTTTGTCATTGTTACCCACGATCAGGAAGAGGCCATGACGGTGGCCAGCCGTATCGCGTTGATGGATCAGGGCAAGCTGGTGCAGGTCAGCACACCGCAGGAAATTTATGAGACGCCGAACAGCCGCTATGTGGCCGACTTCCTTGGTGATGTGAATATCATTGGCGGGCACATTATTGGTCCGGACGACAAGGAAGAGGATATCGTCCAGCTCGCATGGCATGAGGATTATGCTCCCTTGCGTATTCGTTTGCCGCAACCGGTCTGCTTCCCTCAAAAGGGGACGGAAATGTGGGTCGCTGTGCGACCGGAAAAGGTGCGCATCACCAAGGAGTATCCCACCGACACCCACAACAGTCTCAAGGGCAAGGTGCTCGACATTGCCTATACGGGCAACATCTCCACCTATCATGTCGAGACCGAAGACGGCCAGATCATCAAATCGCAGGAAGCCAATCTGGAACATCTGCATCGCCGTGCCATTACGTGGGACGACGAGGTTTATGTCCATTGGCGTGCCGGCGGTTGCGTCTTGCTGGAGCGATGAGGCCATGAGCGAGCTAACCAATCTCACCGAAGGGGCGGACCGGATGACCAATGGCGCGCCGGATAGCGCGAAAGGGCAGCGCCGCATAAGCCTGCCGAAAAACGGGGGCCGCTGCCTGCTGATTCTTGTGCCCTATTTCTGGCTGTTGGCCTTGTTCCTTGTGCCCTTCATCATCGTGGTCAAGATTTCCCTGTCGGACACGGCCATCGCCATGCCACCCTATCTGCCGACCTTCAACTGGTCTGAGGGTTGGGCTGGTTTTCTTGATATGATCTCGGGTTGGGATCTGGAGAATTTTACCTGGCTGATGGAAGATGATCTTTACTGGAAAAGCTATCTTTCCAGTCTTGAAATCGCTCTGGTGTCCAGCCTGCTGGCCCTGCTGATCGGCTATCCCATTGCCTATTCCATGGCGCGCGCGCCGAGCGAATGGCGGCCCACGCTGTTGATGCTGATCATTCTGCCCTTCTGGACCAGCTTCCTTATTCGCGTCTATGCCTGGATCGGCATTCTCAAGAAAGAGGGATTGCTCAATATGGCCCTGATGCATCTGGGCATCATTGATGATCCGCTGACGATCCTCAACACCGACATCGCGGTCTATATCGGCATTGTCTATTCCTATCTGCCTTTCATGGTGCTGCCCCTCTATTCCAGTCTTGAGAAAATGGATGATTCCCTGCTCGAAGCGGCGACGGACCTGGGCTGCTCGCCCTTTAAGGCCTTCTGGTTGATTACCGTACCGCTCTCCATGCCCGGCATTCTGGCAGGCTGCTTCCTCGTTTTCATTCCGGCGGTGGGAGAATTCGTTATCCCCGATCTTCTGGGTGGCTCTAACACGCTGATGATCGGCAAAACCCTCTGGGTAGAATTCTTCTCAAACCGCGATTGGCCGGTTGCCTCTGCCGTTGCCGTTATTCTGCTTATTCTGCTGGTGGTGCCCATCGTGCTGTTCCAGCGCATGCAGGAGAAGCAACAGGAAAAGGAAGCATAGATCATGAGACGGTTCAGCTTGTTCAATGCCTCAGCGCTTACTCTGGGCTTTGCCTTCCTTTATTTGCCCATCGTGCTTCTTATCATCTTCTCCTTCAATGAAAGCAGGCTGGTGACCGTCTGGGGCGGTTTCTCGACCAAATGGTATAGCGCCGTTTTCGCCAACAAAGGTTTCATGGATGCGGCTTGGGTTACAGTGCGGGTCGGGCTGGTTTCAGCAACGCTCGCCACCATCCTTGGCACCATGGCGGCCTTGGTGCTGGTACGGGCAGGGCGCTTTCCCGGCAAGACCCTTTTCTCTGGTATGGTCTACGCCCCCCTTGTCATGCCTGAAGTGATAACCGGCCTGTCACTCTTGTTGCTGTTCGTCTCTCTGGGGTTCGATCGCGGTTTCTGGACCGTGATTCTGGCCCATGTCACTTTCTCCATGTGCTATTCAGCTGTGGTGATTTCCTCGCGGCTTGTCACGTTTGATATGGCGCTGGAAGAAGCAGCCATGGATCTGGGCGCCAGCCGCATGGCGACCTTTTTTCAGATCACGGTGCCGATCATCCTGCCGTCCATCGTCTCGGCGTGGCTCTTGAGCTTCACATTGTCGCTGGATGATCTGGTGATTGCATCCTTCACGTCCGGTCCGGGGGCGACGACCTTGCCCATGAAGATCTATTCTCAGGTGCGTCTTGGTGTAACCCCCGAGATCAACGCCCTTTCAACCATCCTCGTGGTGCTTGTCTCAACAGGCGTCATCGCGACGTCGCTTGTAACCAAACGGCGGGAAGTACGTCGACGTCGAGAGGAAAGAGCTGCAGTTGCTGGGGGCGGGAAGAGCGATCTTTAGGCTTAAGGCGACTTGAGCTGCGCCCAAATCACAAACAAGGTAGATATGGGCCCAGTGCTCCAGGGCGCGACACCGTTGATTACAAGCGGCCAACCCTGTAAGCCAGACTATTCAATCGATCCGGGCCGTAGGGGCCATCTGAACAAACGAGATACACATGCTGAAGACCGAAAAGACAGACCAGCAAATGACAAGCTTCAAGGAGGAGGCCAAGACCTTCCTCAAAGCCCACCCGGATCTGGTGAAGGTGGAAATGCTGCTGCCTCGCTTCTGCGGCTCTCTGATGGGCAAATGGTTGCCCGCAAACATGCTGGAAAAGCTTGCCGATGGTGCAGTGCGCTTGCCGCGCTCCACTGCCGCGCTTGATATCTGGGGCGATGACGTGCCCGCTGTTGGGATCGCGCTGGAGAAGGGAGATCCGGACGGTGTCTGCATGCCCGTGCCGGGAACCCTCTGCATGGTGCCATGGGCGAGCGAACCCACAGCGCAGGTACTGGTGACCATGAAGGATCTGGTGACGGGGGAGGACTGCGGCTATGACACCCGCGGCACTTTGGCCCGGATGCAGCAGCGCTTTGCTGAGAAGGGGCTGACGCCCGTCGTTGCCACGGAGCTGGAATTTTATCTCATCGATGGTGAAACAGCTGCTTCCGGCCATCCGCAAGGGCCCGTGGTGCCCGGCCTTGGCGAACGGCTGACCGGTAGTCAGGTTTATAACATGGATATCATCGCCGCCTTCGAGCCGGTGCTCGCCGAAATCTATCAGGCCTGCCAGATCCAGAATATCCCCGCCGAGACCACCATCTCCGAATTTGGCCCCGGCCAGTTCGAGATGAATCTGCTGCATGTGCCCAGCGCTCTGCAAGCGGCGGATCACTGCATGCTGTTTAAGCGGGTGGTGCGCAATGTGGCCCGCAAGCACGGGCTGGATGCCACCTTCATGGCCAAACCCTACGCACATTCGGCGGGGAATGGCTTCCATATCCACATGTCGGTACAGGATGGCGAGGGCGCCAATATTTTCGCTGGCGAAAGCGAAATCGAGGCCAATGTGCCCTTGCGCCATGCCATCGGTGGCCTTTTGCTGCATATGCGCGAATGTCAAATTCTCTATGCTCCTCACGCGAACAGCTACCGTCGCTTTCAACCCGAGAGCTATGCACCAACCACTCCATGCTGGGGCTATGATCATCGGGCCGTGGCCATTCGGGTGCCCACTGCCAAGGGCGCCGCGGCCCGTCTGGAGCATCGGGTCGCAGGGGCGGACGCCAATCCCTATCTGGTGATCGCATCTCTTCTGGCAGGCACCCTGACGGGCATTGAAGGGGCAATTGACCCCGGAGAACCGGTTGAAACTCTTGAAGATGTGGCTGCTAAAAAGCCGCTGACGCCCATATGGCAGGAAGCCATTACCAGCTTTGGAACTTCGAGCTGGGCCGAAGCGTTGTTCGGGAAAGATTTTCATGTCTGTTATACCCGCTCGCGCCAGGCAGAAGAGCGGATCATATCGGCGGCCATTACAGACGTGGAATGCCGTTCCTATTTGCGGACGGTCTGAGCAATCACGAAAGAAAACTCTTTCGTCTTGGCGGCATTTCACCGGCCTTGCACAATGGTCGCATATTGGCACTGCTTGTGAGAGAGACTATTACCATCAGGAAATATTCGTATATTTATAGGCTTGCACGAAAAGCCGAATATGCTTCAGGATTGCTGTGGTGTAGGCTTGCATTATAGGGGAGAAAGACAATGCTTGAGAATATCTACTGGATCATCTTCGGCGCCGTGATTGCTCTTGGGGCTTTCTGGCTGTTCATGATGTGGTTTCGCTCACCCAGAGATGGCCGCTGGACGCGCGGTCAGAAATAGCTTTGGGCGCTTTATTGGTGGCAAAAGACTGCTGCCTGAAGGAAAAGGAGGGGCAGTGCGCGCTTTTATGGTGCCTTCAGCAGAACCTGCCCATTAGCTTTTGATGCGCCTCCTTGTAGAGAGTGCTACCCAACTGGATGGCTTTTAGCCATGTGAAAAAGGCATCCATATATCGGGGCTCTGCTGGCCTTTCGTCGGGCTGCGCATGCCAAACTTGCTGCGCGCTTGGATTTTCCCTTGCCTCTCTTTCAAGAAACTCTCATAAATGCGCCGACGTCCGAGCTGGCGATCTTTTATGCTCGGGGCGTCTGTTTGCAAGAAAAGCCGTATATGAGAGGACCCCGCCATGGCCATCCGTCTTGACGCAACCGATAGCAATTTCGATGCCGCCTTTGCTGATTTGCTGGCAATGAAACGGGAAGTCTCAGATGATGTCGACGCCATCGTGCGCGATATTATCGAGGATGTGCGCTCAAGAGGCGACGACGCCCTTTATGACTATACAGCCAAGTTTGATCGCTTTGATGCGCGCTCCAAAGGCCTGCGCATCAGTGAAGCAGAAATAGACGCTGCGGTCGCCAAGGTTGATCCCGATGTGATGACGGCGCTGGTGCTGGCCGCCGAGCGCATCCGCTCCCATCATGCACGCCAATTGCCTAAAGATGATTTCTATGAGGATGCCCTCGGGGTTAAGCTCGGCTCACGCTGGAGCGCTATTGAAGCTGTGGGGCTTTATGTGCCCGGCGGATTGGCTGCTTATCCCTCTTCGGTTTTGATGAATGCCGTGCCTGCCAAAGTGGCCGGTGTGGAGCGACTTGTGATGGTCGTGCCGACCCCTGATGATGTGCTCAATCCGCTGGTGCTGGCCGCGGCCAAACTGGCGGGTGTGGACGAGATCTATCGCGTTGGTGGCGCACAGGCCGTGGCTGCGCTGGCTTATGGCACGGACAGTATCGCGCCAGTCTACAAGATCGTCGGGCCGGGCAATGCCTTTGTGGCTGCTGCCAAGCGCCGTGTCTTCGGGCTGGTTGGCATCGACATGATCGCAGGCCCATCTGAAGTGCTCATTCTGGCCGACAAGAACAATGATCCGGACTGGCTGGCGGTCGACCTGATGGCGCAGGCCGAGCATGACAAGGTGGCGCAAGCCATGTTGATCACTGATGATGCAGCTACAGCCGATGTGGTCGAGGAAGCGGTGAAACGCCTGTTGACCACGCTGCCAAAGGCCGACATCGCCGGGGCGAGTTGGGCCGACTATGGCGCCGTGATCACCGTGCCCGATTGGGAAACGGGCATGCAGCTGGCGAACCGTATTGCGCCAGAGCATCTGGAACTGGCCATGGATAACGCCCCCGATTATCTGGACAAGGTGCGCAATGCCGGTGCGGTGTTCGTGGGCCACTATACGCCGGAAGCTGTCGGCGATTATGTCGGCGGATCCAACCATGTTTTGCCAACGGCGCGTTCGGCTCGATTCTCATCGGGCCTTTCCACGCTTGATTTCGTCAAGCGCACATCTGTGCTTGAGTGCAATGTGGAAAATCTGCGCCAGATCGGCCCTGCAGCCGTCACTTTGGCCCGTCAGGAAGGGCTGGAAGCACATGCCCGCTCTGTTGCCAAGCGATTGAACATGGAATAATTGGCCGGAAAGCGCGAATTTCGTGCAACCCCTTAAGCAGAAAGTTTGACTCCAACAGCCAAGTTGGGCAAACATGCCTGCCGAATGCTCGGGAAAATAACGCATGGTGCAAAATGGCTGAACGGGAAGAGGAGGTTGACACTATGCAAACCTCCGATCAGCAGCAGGGCGCGAAGTGCTGCGAAATGAATGCTCAGGATGCCGATAAGGGACCGTTTTCCCTTTGCATGATCGTGCTGGATCCAACGTCCATTCAACCAGCCACTCCCGACATCGAGCATGAACGCTCGGTCGCCATTTATGACCTTGTCGAGGATAACAATTTCCACCCCGTCGGTCATGACGAAGGTGGGCCTTACAGGCTCGATCTTTCCATGATCGAGCGGAAACTGGTCATGGATATCAAGTTGGAGAATGGCGATCAGATCGCCACCCATATTCTGTCCTTGACCCCGTTTCGCCGTATCATCAAGGATTATTTCCTGATCTGCGATAGCTACTATGAAGCCATTAAAACCGCCACGCCAAGCAAGATTGAAGCTATAGATATGGGGCGTCGCGGGTTGCACAATGAGGGATCCCAGATCCTGCAAGCCCGGCTCGATGGAAAAATCGACACGGACTTTGCCACCGCGCGGCGTTTATTCACGCTGATCTGCGCATTGCATTGGCGGGGGTAGCATGGTTCTTGGTCTCATGGGGCCCGATCTTCGCCCCGACTCCATATTGTTTGCATGCGGCATGAATGCCATTCGCTCGCCCATGGCGGCAGCTCTTGCCAAACATCTTTTTCCCGGCACCTTCTATGTGCAGTCGGTCGGGGTGCGCTGCGGCAAGCCGGACCCGTTCGCAGCGGCTGTCATGGAAGAAATCGGACTGGACATATCCGAGCATGAACCAAGCTGTTTTGATGATCTGGAAGACAGCTATTTTGACCTGATCGTCTCTCTGGCACCTGAAGCCCATCACAGGGCGCTGGAATGGAGCCGTGGGCATGCGGTGGAAACGGAATATTGGCCAACGATGGATCCCGCTCTGGTAACCGGCTCGCGCGAACAGATCATGGATTCCTATCGTGCGGTGCGTGATGGCCTGATCGTCAAGCTCAAGGATCGCTTCGAGTGGATTTCCGATATAAAGGCGTGATAATATGAGGCTGGGGGCACCTGTATTGCCTTGAGGGGGAAAGAATTCACGAAGGTCTGATGAAGAACAGATGAGGCTTTCCGCCGCTTTGTCGGTAGAATACGTGAAAAATGCGTGAAGCGATTGCACTCATATCCGCTTTGGACTAGATTGCGCGCAATCTCATTGATAAGAACGGAACGCATCGGGTCGAATTCTTGCGCCGTCGCAAGCGGATTCATGCTACTGTCAATTATCAAGCAAATCTGTGGGATGGATGGGGATTGTAGCCAATTCGGGCGCAAGGCGCTGGCGTGTTGGCGGTCTTACCGTTCCGCTCTTCTTGCCAGATGCCACAAGGTGATTGCACCAACGGTGGCCAAATCGGGCCAAGATGAAACGAAGATGAGGATTATGCGTTGTTGTTGCGTGTGGTCTTTCAATCAGAATAGCAACCTAAAAAGGATTTAAATACGCTTATGGCGAAAGAAGAAGTATTGGAATTTCCGGGTGTTGTAACCGAACTGCTGCCAAACGCCACCTTCCGCGTGAAACTGGAAAATGACCATGAAATCGTGGCTCATACAGCAGGACGCATGCGCAAGAACCGCATTCGTGTGCTGGCTGGAGACAAGGTTCAGGTTGAAATGACCCCATATGACCTGACCAAAGGTCGGATTACCTATCGCTTCAAATAAGAGATGCGCGCAAGGCGGAGACGATCCACTACGCGCCCTTTTCCTTATACCCCGGACAGCACCCCGCCGATTGGGGGGCGACCGGCAAAGGATGTTTTGAAGGCGGTGAAACAGGCGCAAAGGGCCTTTGCCTTGCGTCCAGGCCAGATCTTCGGATCAGGCCCGTTTGTCATTGTGTAAATGCCTGTGCGTAAAGGGGACACTATGCCCGCTGCGCTCAAGCCATATGAATATTGATAGCGTTATGACTGATTCTCATCGCCTTGTTCTGGCGTCGGCCTCACCGCGCCGCTTACAATTGTTGCAGCAGATCGGCATCGAGCCCTACGCCCTCAAACCGGCTGATCTGGACGAAACACCGCAAAAGAACGAACAGCCCCGGGCGCTGGCCAAACGCCTCGCAGAAGCAAAGGCAGAGACCGTCTGCAAGGCCTGCAAAGATGATCCGGATCTGGCGGGATGCTACATCCTCGCCGCCGACACCGTGGTTGCCGTGGGGCGCCGCATTCTGCCCAAGGCCGAACTGGCAGAAGAGGCTTCCCAATGTCTCACCCTGCTTTCTGGGCGGACACACAAGGTCTTCTCCGGCATCACCCTCATTACCCCAAAGGGAAAGACGCGCACCAAGGTGGTGACCACCAAGGTGCGGTTCAAACGTCTCAACCATGATATTGACCCCTATATCGCTTCGGGCGAATGGCGCGGCAAGGCTGGTGGTTATGCCATTCAGGGCATTGCCGGAACCTTCGTGGTCAATCTTGTCGGGTCCTACAGCTCGGTTGTGGGCTTGCCGTTGCACGAGACAGCGAATCTGCTGATCGGGGAGGGCTATCCTCTGAGGCTTAAATGGTTGGGTGGTGTTGAGTGAAGCTGGCCTGCCCGCAGGTGGCGCAGATCCGAATGCGTTTCGAGGATTAAGCAAGCATGATAAAGAAATCGGAAGACGAAAAAGCGGCTGCGGGCGGCAAGGTGACCGGTTTGCGTCGGTCTCGTCCTTGTCCGATCTGCTCCAAGCCTTCAACAAAAGAAAACTATCCCTTCTGCTCGGATCGGTGCAGGCAGGTCGATCTCAGCCGCTGGCTGAGTGGTGTCTATGCTATTCCGGCAAGCGAAGAGGATGATCCCGACGAGAGCGATTTCGATCTAGAGGACTAAAGATCTTTCCTCTTTTCCGTTTTGAGCGACAAAACAAGGAGATAGTCATCTCCTTTAAAGGCCAACGCCTATTTCCTTGCGGGATTTCAGGTGCATTTTCGAAACTTTTCCTCACCAGATGAAAAAAAATGCGAAGCCCTGTAGAAAACATCAAAAGCGCACTGGACAGGGCTATATGAACCTTCTATAACGCCGAAACAAATTGCAGGGTTGCTCTGATAACCCAAGCAAAAGTTTGTGTCGGTTGGCTTTTTAAAGCAGATTGATATTGCAGATGCCCGGATAGCTCAGTTGGTAGAGCAGCGGATTGAAAATCCGCGTGTCGGTGGTTCGAATCCGCCTCCGGGCACCATTTTCCTAAACAATCTCAATGCGTTAGAAGAGCCCTTCTTTTCCCTCTCGGTTTTGGTTTTAATCTCAGCCTGCTGTGGCGCGCCATTTCTCTCTGCACAAGCTGGTTGTCAATAAGCCTTTAGTCCCGCGCTTTAGTAGCATTTTTTCGGCATAGTCTGATGGCTTGATCTGCCTCTCCTTTTCCGTCCAAAAGGCGACTATATTTGCATGGGGAGCAGGAGACATTGCCCGCAAATTCATACCGTGCAAAAACTCAAGATATTTGCTATTCTAAAAGCAAAGAACAGAAAGAAAGGTGCCCGCTAAAAGACTTTGGAACTTCTATTTTTGAGTTACATTTTCCGAAAGAGATCTAGCCTTATGAAGCGTTGTCTCCATCGCTTTTTTATTGATGCGTCATCCTCCTTGGCTTTGCGTTAACCCATAAATCTTCAAACTCTCCGAATCCCACTACTTCAAATTTACGAAATGAAGATTTTACTTCAACGGACATTGCATCCCCAATTGGCGGCTTGCCAATCCTGGTATATCCATGTTTGGTGGATCGACGGAATTTCGGAAAATTGGCTCATTTCTAATCCCGATAGATCGAAATGTGAGACGTCTTGTTCGGTATACGCAGCAATCTCAGTCTGTAGCTCAAAAAGGCATCTCTCAGCCTCAACTAAACTAAGAGCTCGCGCACCTTTCCATTTGTGTTTGCCAAGTGTTTTATCCAAGATATTTTCGATGTGAAGAGCTAATTTTTCTTTTTTAACCTGATCCGGCTGCTTAACGCCGAGCAAATTCATAGCTTGTTCTAGGCGCAAAATTTCTATGGATTTTCCATCGGCTAATTCACTTCTGAATTTATTTATCGCAGCCCCGAGGTGAGCACTCTCCAGAAAGTCAACCGAACGAAAAGTTTGCAATTCGTGTTCAAAAGCTCTAAGTGATGCGATCACTAAAGCAAGTCTATAGACTTCTTATGTTCGGCGTAGCTAGCTGAACCAGCCGGTTGGCTCAGGTAATCCCCTCGTCATGGCATATTCACAATTTCATCCAATCGCCATATAAGGCCCTCAAGAGAGAGAAAGATAGGACGGATATATTTGCTGGATATCTCTTCTAAAGCAAGCTAGGTGTTTATAGGATGCTCGTTTAATGATATTGGATCATTTATTAAACGTTACGAACAGCCCTTAGGCTGCAAAAATTTCCGTTTTTATCTTAGGTATCAGCTATTATGCAGGTAGGGTGGAGAATTTCTCATGCTAAGGGATGCTCTTAGGGTTCAGGCTAGGGTTGTCGGAGCCTTAGTACTAAGAGAGACCAGGGTGCGTTTTGGTAGATCGCAATTGGGCTACCTTTGGGCTTTTGTAAATCCGATTGCTTGGATCGTAGTAATTTCTGCTCTATTTAGCCTTAGAGGAAGCACTCCCCCATATGGAGATAATGTAGGATTGTTCGTCTCTTTGGGTGTCGTGCCCTTTCGGATGTATTCTTCTGTCGCTATTAAGTGTGGAAGTGCTATAGACGCCAACAAAGCCTTGTTGAATTTCCCAATCGTTAAAGAAATAGACACAGTTATTGCTAGGGCTATACTAGAGATTGTTACGTTCTTGATTATCTTGTCGGTAATTCTTTTTGGTATGGTTATCTTCACTGGAGCTCCTTTGCCTTATAATATTCTTAAAATGGGAGTAGGCCTTGGAGGCTTATGTATATTTGGGTTTGGAATAGGGGTGATTAATGCAGTTATATCGGAAAAAATTTCATCATGGATGAATACTTTTCGGTTACTTTCAACGCCGTTGCTATGGTTGTCTGGTATTTTTTACTCTTTAGAGAGCTTGCCCGATGTTTTTCGAAAATTCTTGGTTTGGAATCCAATTATTCATGGTGTTGAATATATTAGATTGGGCTATTTCCAAAATTATCGGGATAGCTATGTAGATATACTGTATTTGTACGGATTGGGTTTGATTCTAGTGTTCATTGGTCTTGCATCCGAGCGTGCTATAAGGTTGAGATAGTATGATAGTTTTTGACGGTGTATCAAAAAAGTATAAATTACCTGGGGGAGGATACAAAACGATATTAGAGGATCTTAATTTTACCTTTCCTCCTCGTAATATAGGACTGATAGGTGAGAATGGTGCTGGTAAGTCTACCATATTAAGAATGATCTCAGGTGCAGAATTACCGGATACCGGCCACATAAGGAGTAATTTGCAAGTCTCATTTCCTTTGGGGTTTGCTGGCAGCTTTAACGGATCTCTGACTGGAATTGAAAATACGCGTTTTGTAGCTCGTATATACGGAAAGGATACTGAAAAGGTAATTGACTATGTCGAGGATTTCGCCGAACTAGGGAAGCATTATTATGCTCCCGTTCGAACATATTCTTCTGGGATGAAAGCGAGATTGTCTTTTGGTGTATCTCTTGCTATCGACTTCGAATGCTATTTAGTTGATGAAATTACCGCAGTGGGAGATTCGCGGTTTAAGGCGAAGTCAAAGAAGGCCTTTTTAGAGAAACTGGAAACTGCAAAAATTATTATGGTATCGCATTCCAACTCTACTTTGAAAGACTATTGCGACATTGGGGTCGTAATGAGAAATGGTGAGGTTCGTGTATTTGAAGATCTGGATGAGGCAATTGAAGATCATGAAAATTATATGAATCGATAGTTTTAAAAGGGATCCTTGCAAAGGTCTGTTTCTAATACATTCGAAATCCAGTATAGTGAGATTACTTGACACGGAAATTAATGATAATGAGACCTCAAAAAAAGCGAAGATTTTTTACCAAGTTGTCCGCTCTGCTTATTATATTGATTCCAACGCTTGTTGTTTCTATATACTATCTATTTATTGCTGCAGATCAGTTCTCTGTTGAGACCCGCTTTTCGGTAAGAGGTTCTTCCGGTATTGGTTCAAGTGATATTCTAGGTTTGGTTGCAGGAAACTCTGGTGGAGGCTCTACTACAACAGACTCCTACATCCTCATGGACTATTTAGTTAGTCGACCAATGTTAGAAACACTTCAATCCCAGATAAAGCTAAGTGAAATCTATGGAAGCGGCAAGGCAGATTTTTTTGCAGCCCTTAATCCTGATGCTCCAATGGAAGAGGTGGTGCGCTATTGGAAAACGATGATCTCAATTAGCTATGATACCACTTCACAGATTATTGTAATGGAAGTCAAAGCCTTTACGCCAGAAGATGCGAATTTAATTGCTCAAAGAGCTCTGAGTCTGAGCGAAAAATTGGTGAATAATTTATCTGAGCAAGAGCGTGAGGATACATTGAGACTTGCAAACTCCGAGTTAAGGATGAAACAGATTGAGTTAAAAGAAATGCGTCGGAAAGTGAGAGATTTTCGAGACCGGGAAAAGATTATAGATCCCTCGAAAACCGCAGAATCGCAGATCGAAACTCAGTCGGGCTTAGAGCAGGAAATTGCTAAAGCTGAATCAGAGTTTAGGGCGAAAAGCCAATATCTTGATGAAAGCGCTCCTTCTCTGCAGATGTTAAAAGCCAGAATAGCTTCAATGAAGAGTCAGATTTCGCAAGAGCGTTCAAAAATCAGCGAAGTTGAAGGTGCTGATGATCAGTCTATTTCTCAGTTAATTCAGACCTATAGAGACCTATTAATGGATCAAGAGTTTGCTGAAAAAGCTGTTACTAGTGCAATGGTTGCTGTCGAGTCAGCTCGGCAGGATGCCAACAGAAGGCAGCGCTACTTGATTACATTTGTAAAGCCTTCTGTTCCTGAGGTGGCTCTCTATCCAAAGAGGTTCATGAATATTTTTGTAACATTCATTGTTTCAATGTTGGTTTGGGCTATCGGTGTATTGATATTCTACTCGGTGAGAGATCACGCTACATAAAAGGTGTAATGTCCTATGCGACATGATGAAGCAGCAAATTCATGTCCATCAATGCCTTTTGCATGTGCTGGACATGTGTGGCAGCATACTTCGGCAGGCGTTCGCGTTGGCGCATATAAGCGCGCAAAGTTGCGATCTCAGTTTTTGGGCGGAAGCTCGCACGGAGCAAACCGTAGGAATGCAGTTGTCGCAGCCAAGCGGCATCACTTACATCGGTTTTACGACCGGGAACATTCTTGGCATAGTGCGTATTTAGAGAGTGTCAGAACTTTTGTGTATTTGAGATTTGGTCCATGCTTCGATTAAGGAGCAAGGATTATGACGATATCAAAGGAATTACTGGACGAGCTTCTCAAGGACTGCGATCGGCCTTTATGCTGCCGGTCTCTCGGTTCGCGACATCCGACCTCATCTTGAGGATGTTTATGGCCTTCAAGTTTCCCCTGATCTGATCAGTCGGGTGACGGATGTTGTCCTGGATGAAGTGAAGGAATGGCAGGGGCGTGGACTTGAGCGTTTCTATCCTATCGTGATTTTCGATGCACTGCGCGTCAAGATCCGGGATGGCGACAGCCGCATGGTCAAGAACAAGGCCGTTTATGTGGCCCTTGGCATCACGCGAGACGGTGTTCGTGAGGTTCTGGGCCTCTGGATTGCCGACAATGAGGGTGCCAAATTCTGGCTCTCAGTTATGAATGAGTTGAAGAACCAGGGCGTCGAGGACATTCTCATCGCCGTGGTTGACGGTCTCAGAGGCTTTCCCCAAGCCATCACAGCCGCCTTTCCTGATACCATTGTGCAGACCTGCATCGTGCATCTGGTCCGTCATTCGCTGAACTTTTGTTCCTGGAAGGATCGCAAGGGTGTGGCGGCCGGCCTCAGGCTTATTTACAGCACCCCGACTGCCGATCTGGCCGCGCAGGAACTAGATCACTTCGAGGAAAAATGGATGGATAAATATCCCTCCATTGCTCCGGCATGGCAGGAGGTTATTCCCTTCTTTGCCTTCGATCCGGCCATCCAGAAGATCATCTATACGACCAATGCTATCGAGAGCCTGAATAGGGTGATCCGAAAGACCATTAAAACGCTAGGCTCGTTCCCGACCGAGGAGGCTGCGACCAAGCTGATCTATTTGGCCATTCGCAATTTTCAAAACGGAGGCAGAAATGTCAGAGAATGGTTTGCGGCAAGGAACCAATTCGCTATCATGTTCCAAGAGCGCTTCAATACGTGATCAAGTTTGAAACCGCATGGCCAAACCAGATACACAGACTATCTGACACTCCCCGTATTTACAAGAAACACATCGAAGCCGCGCGCTTCGATGATCTCAAGAGTTGGCATCCAGTAAACACTGGTGGACTCCAAAACTACTCTGGTAATGCTACAAGCCTTGAACTAATCCGCCAGAGCATGCAAGTCTTGTGTAAATGTGCCAAACGCGCGCACGGGTTTGTCATCAGCATTTACTGATGCCATGTTGGGGGATATAACTGAATGTCAGCGTGGACGGGTGGCTTGGTCGACGTGGTCATGTAAGCTACTCCGTCCTGGGCGAAGGGATGAGCCATACAAGTTCGCCATCTTCCTAACCGGGATCATCGCTGGTGGCGATGCCTCCACTCTCAAGTACGCATCTGCCCATGTGCTATTTTTTTAACGCAGTGCCTAACCTGACCCGCCAATAAGCTATCGGCAACAACCCTTCACACGGAATGTAACACAGCTGGTTCTTATCGCACACAGGCGGCCGGCAGACCGGCCCGGTTTTTTAGAATATCCCGCTCCTTCTTGAGAATACGGTTCTCACGTTGAAGTCGTGCATTCTCTGCCGCAAGGTGTCGTTCGTCGCTAGAGACCACATCTGCCTCCTTGTGAGAGGTACCCCACACTTAGTCAACGTTGACATCTTAATCCCCAGATCAGATGCAACCTGCTGTCTTGAGAGGTTCTGGTCAGCGCAATGCGAACCGCTTCTTGTCGAAACCCTTCGCTTCTGGATCGCCCCATATACCAAATCTCCTTTGTTGCATAATAAGCTTTCAAAGGAGCGGCACAATTTCGTGACAGGTCCTGATCAGCCCACTTGAGTGGTCCGGTTTGAATGTTAGTGCATCGCGGGCCTTGTTTCCATGGGAATGATGGTTTCGGGCGCTGGCGGGCGGTAGCCCAATGCACTGTGTGGCCGTTTGAGGTTGTAGTGCTGCCTCCATTTTTCGATCAGGATCTGCGCTTCCCTTAGGCTGTAGAATATCTCTCCATTTAAGAACTCGTCTCGGAACCTTGCATTGAAGCTTTCGCAGTAACCGTTCTCCCAGGGTGATCCCGGCTCAATGTAAGCAGTCTTTGCTCCAACAGCCTTGATCCAATCACGCACGTTCTGGGCAACGAACTCTGGGCCATTGTCTGATCGTATGAATGCCGACACACCACGCGTCGTTATGAACAGGTCACTCAAAGCATCAATGACATCATCCGAATTCAGTTTTCGCTTCACCTTGATGGCCAGATATTCCCGACTAAACTCATCAATGATATGCAGTGTTCGAACGACCCTGCCGTTGTCGGTTCGACAATGAACAAAGTCCCCTCTCAGCGTTTGCAAGCAAACGCCTGCCGGGGCAGCGCATAGCTCCAAACATGATCCCGATGTTCTGGCCTAAACCGGACACAAGACCCATCGTTGAGCCAAAGCCGACCTCGCTTGGATTGTTTCATTGGCACTTTTAGCCCTTCTCGTCGCCATAACTGCTGGACCATTTGCCCGGCAGGCGATGCTTGCATCGCTGAGAGGAGGTCGGCATCTCGCAACAACGCCGCAATCAGCCGGTAGCCGTACCGTCCATACTGCCGCGCCAGGTTAACCAGGTCCGCCACCAATCGCTCTTCATCTGATTGTCCCTGTGGCAACCGCCTTTGCGTTGAACGATGTTGCCCCAAAACACGACAGAGGCGACGCTCAGAAACGTTTACTTTGCTGCGGACAGATTGATGAAGGCACGACGGCGAGAAGGGCTTAGAAGTTTCCCTTTGCAGCTTCAGACATGATCAGCTTGTCCAGCGTCAGGTCAGAAACCGCCTTTCTCAAGCGCTCATTCTCCTTCTGGAGCCGTTTGAGTTCCTTGAGTTGATCTGTGCCCATTCCACCATACTTCTTTCACCGGTAATAGGTTTGCTCCGTCACGCCAATTTGCCGGATTGCATTAAGACGAGACATCCCTTGCCCCGTCAAGATCTCAACTTGCCGCAACTTCGTAACAATTTCCTCTGGCTTTGGTCGGTTGTTCGCCATATCGAATCCTCCGTTTTCCTAACTATAACGGTGGACCAATTCAGTGGGGGAGGATCAAGTGGGAACATATACCCTTTGTCTTTCGGCGTTCATGTTGTCTGCCGGACCACTTGCAGATCGCTATGGGCGCAAGCGCACATGGCTTATTGGTGTGGCTCTCTTCACGCTTGGATCGGCCATCTGCGCGGCCGCAGGTACACTTGCCACGCTGATCGCCGGATGCGCGCTTCAGGGCCTTGCAGGCGCACTCGTAATTCCCGGTGCGCTGTCCATCTTGACCCAGGCGTTTCCTGACCCGGTGGAACGTGCCCATGTCATCGGCGGCTGGTCCTCCTTTAACGCGATCTCGCTCATTCTTGGGCCGATGCTGGGTGGTCTTCTGGTTGATTACGCTGGCTGGCCAAGTATCTTTCTGCTCAACTTGCCTCTGGGCATCGTCGCGCTCGTGTTTGGGCTTGTGGGCATCGAAGAAAGCTCACATCCGGACCACGCCGCTCTTGATCCTGCCGGGCAAATTCTGAGTATCGCCTTTCTTGGAGCCTTGACGCTGTCCTTGATCAACGCAGGACATTCGGGTTGGAGCGCTCCAGAAACCACTGTGCCGATGGTCATTTCCGCGCTGGCCTTACTGGCATTCATCGCCGTTGAGAAACGGACCTCCCGGCCCGTCTTGCCCGTTGATCTTCTGCGCCAGAGAGCTTTCGCATCGGCCAACTTTGCATCATTCGTGCTGGGTTTCTCAGGCTATACGAGCCTGTTCCTGTTCTCTCTCTTCTTGCAGCGTGGACAGGGCTGGACGGCCACGGAAGCTGGCTGGCGTATGGCCCCTGTCTTTGCTGCAATGCTCGCGGCCTCATCTATTTTCGGCCAACTCACGCGGCGCTTTGGCATGAACCGGTTGATGGTCGCAGGCTACGCTCTGATCGGCGGATCAATGCTGGCTATGATCTCTTTCACGTCACTGACCCCTTATCCCATTGTGGCCCCAGTCTTTGCGTTGCTCGGGGTCGGTCTGGGACTAGCGGTGCCCTCAACCGGAGCGGCCGCGATGGCAAGCGCTCCTCGTGAGCGGACGGGCGCTGCGTCCGCAACGATGAACGCGTTGCGACAAGGCGGAATGACCATCGGTATCGCGCTTCTTGGAACCATCATGAGCGCACGGGCCGTCTCTTCACTGAAGAATGTGCTCGCACAATCTGGCCTTGACGATGTTACCGCTATTGCAGCCGCCGCCGTTCAACGGCATGAGGTGCCATCAATGCTCCCTGTCCCTTCTGAGGCGTTCAATGCGATGCTGGCAGCCGCCTTCACGCACGGCTTCTCCCTTGCAGTTGTGTGTGCAGGAATTTTGGGGCTGGTGGCAGCCGGAGTGGTTGCTCTTTCATCACGCAGACAGTGACAACCGGTGCTCTAAGGCACGAAAGCAAAAGCACTGCGGCCTTCAAGTCATTGAGGGCAAGAATTGCTTCTTCTCGATGCGATCCGGCAATTCGGTGTGATAGAACCAACCTACTACCGAGCCCTCTCAGCGATTGTTGCAATCACCTGCCCTCAATGGGAAGCCAATGACAAGCCCGCCTTCGGCGGCGCTGCGCTTGCATGCCGGACAATGGATAATAGACCAGAGTTTATTGCTCAGAATGTGCGAGATTGGACCAAGGCTGTCAGTGCGCAGACTGTATACATCAAACCTGGATCACCATGGGATAACTGCTACTGCGAGAGCTTAAACGCACGTTTTAAGGACGAGTTCTTGAATGGAGAGATCTTCTGTAGTTTGAAGCAAGATTGAATCCTGATTGAAAACTGTAGGCAACATTACAAAATTAAACGATCCCATAGGCATTGGGCTATTGCCCTCCAGCGTCCGAAACCATCACTGAGATTGAACAAAGTTCGGCAATACAATAGCATTTGAAGGAATACTCAAATGGGGGTGATCAGGGGCACTACGCCGAGTAATCCAGCGGCAGGACAACAGGGGGGCTTGAGGCAGGATGACCTGTCAGACAGAGAGGGGTGATCGCTTATGCTGGCGTGCTGGAGCTTTTATCGTTTCGGGCTGCTGGTTGATTGCCGCACCACCAATTCCGTCGGCAGCGTGATCTGATTGAACGGTACATCCAGACCGGCAATCATGGCCATCAGCATATTGACCGCAGAGCGCCCCATCTGTTGAAGCGGCTGGTGGACGGTTGTGAGCGCAGGATGCATTTGCTCGGAAAGGGTAATATCGTCAAAGCCGACAAGGGAAATGTCGTCCGGCACCGTCAGGCCGGCTTCGCGAATGGCCGACATGGCCCCAAGGGCGCTCACGTCGTTGGACGCGAAAATCGCGGTAGGTCGGTCTTTGATGGCCAACAGCTGCTTGGCTGCATCATAGCCACCCAACTGCATATAGTCCCCCTCGCAGATCAGCTCAGGGTCTGCATCCAGATTATATTGGGCAACCATATCCTGATAGGCCTTCAATCGGCTACGCGCGGAAAGCAGTTTGAGATTGCCCGTGATGAAGCCTATGCGTTTATGGCCCAGATCAATCAAATGGGACATCGCTTGCCGCCCGCCCTGATAGCCATCAGTGATGACTGCGGGGAAGGTGGGTTCATCAAAAACGGTTTCCACCGTTACGACCGGCAGGGATGCATCGCGCAGCTTTTCCAGATAATCCGCCTCGTAAGGCAGCAACACGATGATCCCGTCTGCAACCTGTTGCAACAGGTTGACCACGCTGGAAGGTGGTTGGGTGTCATTATCCGGCAGAGAATAGACAAGCATCTCGTAACCAGCACCGCGGATGGTGGTGCCGATCCCCATGACCATTTCGCCGGTGAAGGAGGTGTGCAATTGCGCCACGACGCCGATGATATGCGTACGTCCGTTGGAGAGCTTCTGCGCCAGTGGATTGGCCACATAGCCCATTTCACTGGCAATGCGCTGAATATCTTCGCGCGTCTTGTCGGAAACGCCCGGTTTGTCATTGAGTGCGCGGGAAGCCGTCATGCGTGAGACGCCAGCAACTTTAGCAACATCGGCAAGGGTAGGGGTTGGCATGTTCACTTACAACCGTCTTGTTCAGCCTGAATTGGCAAATTGATCACTGCATAACGCTATCATGTAAGGCAATAGCCCTGCCCGATAGGTAGTTTTATACTTAACCCGCTTGCCTCCCAGAAGCCCGCAGACAGATTGTACTTCGACTTTTGTATAGTTATCTAGGGGTCTAGCCCCCGTTTTCTGACTACAACCGCAGAAAACTGCCTTTTTGTCATTGAGTTTGATCTTCATACAGTCTTTTGCGCGCTTTTCAAGCTCATTGACACACTGAAACGTTACCGGTAACGTAACACCTGTAAGATTGAATGATCAAGCGTCTGATCTGATCAACATTTAAAATACGGGAGGAAAGTATGCAGCTAAAACTTTCAAGTCGCATTGCCAGTCTTTTGTGCGGTGTTGCCATGGCAGGTCTCTTGCCAATGAGCGCATCAGCTGACGACACCAAAGTCATTACATCATGGGATTTGCAAACCCAGGAACGCACAGTTTCCACGATTCGCGATGCTGCGGACCGTTTTGAAGCTGCCAATCCCGGTTTCAAGGTAGAAGATGCGCATATCGCAAACGATGCCTACAAGACCAAGCTGAAAATCGCGTTCGGTGCAAACGAAGCTCCTTGTGTATTCACCAGCTGGGGTGGTGGCCCTCTGCGCGAATATATCAAGGCCGGTAACGTGACCGATCTGACGCCGTATCTGGAAAAGCATAAGGAATTCGCTGACCGGTTCCTGCCAGCCAGCTTCTCGCCAGTCAAATATGATGGCGATGTCTATGGTCTGCCGGTTATGGGCACCTCTGTGGCCGTGATTATCTACAACAAGGCAATATTCGAGAAATTCGACATCAAGCCTCCCAAGACTTGGTCTGAATTGATGGATGTGGTCAAGACGCTCAACGAGCACAAGATCGCTCCTTTTGCGCTGGCCAACAAGGCCAAGTGGCCCGGCTCCATGTTCTTTGTCTATCTGGCTGATCGCATCGGCGGACCGGAAGTCTTCCAGAAAGCCGCAGACCGCGAGCCAGGTGGTTCCTTTGAAGATCCGGCCTTCATCAAGGCAGGCAAATTATTGCAGGATCTGGTCAAGGCCAACGGATTTGCGCGCGGCTACAACGGGCTCGACTATGATATCGGCGGTTCCCGTCGTCTGCTTTATTCCGGCCGCGCTGCCATGGAGCTGATGGGAAGCTGGGAATTCGGCTCGATCGAGAACGAGAACCCGGAATTCGCCAAGAATGTTGGCTTCTTCACCTTCCCGGCTGTGGAAGGGGGCAAGGGCGACCCGAACAATGCCATCGGCACGATGGGTGACAACTATATCTCCATCAACTCCGCTTGTCCGTATCAGGATAAGGCCTTTGAATTGCTGATGTATCAAACCGATGATACGGCAGCCAAACTGAAATTGGCTGACAACAAGATCCTGCCTATCAAGGGTGCAAAGGTCGATGATCCTTATCTTTCAGGCGTGATGGATGCTGTTGCCAAGGCTCCGAGCATTCAGTTGTGGTACGATCAGGAACTGGCGCCATCGCTGGCTGAGGTTCACAAGGACACCACGCAGCAACTGCTGGGGCTTTCCATTACGCCGGAAGAAGCTGCCGCCAAAATGGAAGCTGCTGCAAAAGAACTTGCGAGCAAATAATCTCTCTTGAGAGATAATCCGTCGACATTGTGTTCGATCTTTCCGGCCGCTGCCTTACAGGGGCAACGGTCGGTTGCGGCCAAATGAAGGGATACTCCTCATGTCTGGTGGATCTCAACAATCCATGACACTTCGTTCAAGACAATCCTATCGGCGAGCGCAAAAGCTGGCTCCGATTGTCTTCCTCGCTCCGGCAATCATCCTGCTGTCGGTTTTCCTCCTCTATCCGCTGATCTACAGTTTTCAGCTGTCGTTCCTTGATTGGAACGGGCTGGGCAACGGTGCCCGCTTCACCGGACTGGACAATTGGGAGCGGCTGCTTTCCGATTCCATATTCTGGCAATCGGCGCTCAACAACATCTATCTGGCGGTCTTCTCCGTGCTGATCCAGTTGCCCATCGCGGTCGTGCTGGCGGTGGTGTTGGATGAAGCGGCCAAGGGATCGCGGATTTTGAAGATCCTCTATTTCATCCCGCTGCTGATGTCGAGCGTGGCGCTAGGCGTGTTGTTCAAGAATATCTTTGACCCCAACTTCGGCCCTATCAACTCTATTCTTGCAGAGTTCGGTCTTTATGACTGGACGCAAGATTGGCTGGGCGATCCGGATCTGGCGTTGGGCTCTGTCATTGCTGTTGTCTGCTGGCAGAATGTTCCATTCTATATGGTGTTGTTCCTCGCTGCCCTTTCCTCCTTCCCCCGGGAGATCGTGGAAGCGGCCAATCTGGATGGAGCCAGCCAGTCGACCATTTTCTGGCGGTTGAAGCTGCCCCATCTGCAAGGCACCTTCCGCACGGCGGTGCTGCTCGCGGTCATTGGCTCCATGCGTTATTTCGACCTTGTCTATGTGATGACGGATGGCGGCCCTGAACATTCATCGGAAATGATGGCGACCTACATGTATCACACCGTCTTCAACTCCTTCGAGATGGGCTATGGCAGCACCATTGCTTCGGCGATGTTCATCATCATTACCGTGATTGCAACTATCTCCATGCGTCTTTCCAAACGCTTTGAAACGGAGGTCTGAGCGATGCAAAAGAAACCGTTCAAACTCTCGAAAATCGCTTTTCCCGTGTTGGGCCTGTTCTGGCTTCTGGTCACCACGCTGCCTTTCATCTTCGTGGCTTTCACCAGCTTCAAGAGCCTGCAGGAAACCTACACCAATCCGGTCTGGATGCCGCCCGAGCATTGGAATTTCGACAACTATATCCAGTTGCTCAATGGGTCATTCCTGACCTATTTGCGCAACTCGGTATTCGTGATTTCCGTCTCCGTCATTCTCATCGTGCTCGTCAGTTCCATGGCGGCCTATGCCTTGGCGCGGCTCAAATTCCGCTTCAACAATCTGCTGTTCGGCCTGATTGTTGCGGGCATGATCGTGCCGCTGCATGTTACGCTCGTTCCCATATATCTGATGATCAAGAATATGGGCCTCTATGATACCATGTTCGCTCTCATCGGCCCCTATGTGGCTTGCAGCCTGCCCATTTCTGTGTTCATTCTCACCGAGTTCATGCGGCAGGTACCCAAGGAGCTGGAAGAAGCCGCTTTTCTCGATGGCTGTGGCCCGTTCAAGATCTTCTTCAAGATCTTCTTCCCGCTCTCGGGGCCGGGCATCTCCACGGTGGCTATCTATAACGGCATCATGCTGTGGAACGAGTTCGTGTTTGCCTATGTGCTGACCAGTTCGCCCGGCACGCGCACCCTGCCGCTCGCCGTATGGGATTTCCAGGGGCAATATGCCGCCGATATCCCGGCGATCCTTGCCGTGGTCACGCTCAGCACCCTGCCATTGATCATCGTCTATGCCATCGGTCAGGAAAAGATCGTCAACGGCATGATGGCCGGATCTTTGAAAGGATAGGCCATGTCAGAACATAGATCCAACCAATCGAACCAAGCCTTTTCCCTTCGCCGCACAATGCTGTCCCTTGATGGGCGCGCACTGCGGCAGACCAAAGACATCTCTGCAAAGAGGATCCATCAGTCATGACAAGCATTTCCCTAGACAATGCAGCCAAATGGTTTGGCCGGGTGACCGTGCTGAATGACATCAATCTGGACATCGAGGATGGCAAATTCTGCGTCTTTCTCGGACCTTCCGGCTGCGGCAAATCCACGTTGCTGCGCATGATCGCCGGTATCGAAACCCTCTCCGCTGGCGAACTGAAGATCGGTGGCCAGCGCATGAACGAGGCCTTGCCAGCCGAGCGTCGCGTAGCGATGGTGTTCCAGAATTACGCGCTCTATCCCCATATGAGCGTGTTTGAGAATATGGCGTTCGGCCTCAAGCAGGCCAAGACGCCAAATGATGAAATCACCAAACGGGTCAATGAGGCCGCCCACATCCTGCAGATCGAAAATCTGCTCGAACGCAAGCCCAAGGAACTCTCCGGCGGTCAGCGCCAACGCGTGGCCATCGGCCGCGCCATCGTGCGTCAGCCTGCGGTGTTCCTGTTTGATGAACCTTTGTCCAACCTCGATGCCGCCCTTCGGGTGCATATGCGCACCGAGATTGCCAACCTGCATCGCAAGTTCCCTGAAGCGAGCATGATCTATGTAACCCATGACCAGACCGAAGCCATGGCGCTGGCTGACAAAATTGTCTTGCTCCGCGCAGGGGAGGATGTGGTCAAGAAGGGCTCCATAGCCCAGATCGGGTCTCCGTTGGAGCTCTACCACCGGCCTCAGAATCTCTTCGTCGCTGGCTTCCTTGGGTCTCCTTCGATGAACTTTCTGCCTGTGACCCTCTTGGACTCTTCAAATGAAGGCGCAAAGGTCAGGCTGGAGAGCGGCGAGGAATTATTTGTACCGGTTTCCGCAAGTCATCTTGCATCGGGCGCATCGCTGACCCTGGGTGTCCGTCCCGAGCATATGCTGCCCGTTGGAGAAGAGGTGAGTGAACAGGTTTTCTCCCGTCCGCTCAACGCTGTCGAGAATTTCGGTGAATACAGCTTCCTCTATCTCTCGGGCAATGCCGAGCAGCCGATGATCGCCAAGGTTTCCGATGAATCCGTGGTGAATGTACGCGGCACCATCCGCTTTCATGTAAGGCCGGAGCTTTGCCATCTTTTCGACGGGGACGGTGAGGCTCTGACCCACTTCAACCCTGCTCCCAAATCTCTCAGCTTCGACGCTCTCTCGCTCTGATGTGTGCTTGCAAGGACTGAAATAAATGACTGACATATTCAAAGACGCAACCCAAAGCCCTCAAGCGCGCGCAGATGATCTGCTGTCCCGTATGACGCTGGACGAGAAGATCGGACAGATGCATGCCGTTTGGCTGTTCCTCAATGAGAATGGCGAACATAATGTGCGCAGCGACCAGTTCACCGGTGAAAGCGATGCCGACACCCTGCGGCAGATGCTGGGGCGGGGCCTTGGCCAGATCACCCGTCCGCTCGGCACCCGCAGCATTGACCCGGCAGAGGGCGTGCGGGCACTGAACGCCCTACAGAAATTCATGCTGGAAGAGACCCGTCTCGGCATTCCGGTCATGTCTCATGAAGAATGCCTCTCGGGGTTGATGATCAAGGGGGCAACCCTGTTCCCCTCGGCACTGGGCTATGGTGCGACATGGAACCCGGATCTTATCGAAGAGGTCGGCAAGATGATTGGCCAGGAAGCCCGAGCAGTGGGCTGCCATCAAGGGCTGGCACCGGTGCTGGATGTGGCGCGCGATGCCCGCTGGGGCCGAACCGAGGAAACCTTCGGCGAAGATCCTTATCTCTGCGGTCTTATGGCTACCCATTATGTGAAGGGCCTGCAGGGCGAAAAACGCGATCTGCTGGCTACGCTCAAGCATTATGCAGGCCATTCAGCCAGTGAGGGTGGACGCAACCATGCTCCAGTGCATATGGGCTGGCGCGAACTCAACGATATGTTCCTGTTGCCGTTTGAAATGGCAGTGAAACTGGCCAACGCCGGGTCGGTCATGCCTGCCTATCATGATATCGACAATGAGCCGGTTCATGCCTCTCGCCATTTGCTGACCAAGGTGCTGCGCGAGGATTGGGGCTTTGATGGCCTGGTTGTTGCTGATTATGTAGGTGTCTCTCTGCTATATCAGCATCATGGTGTCGCAAGCGATGAAGCGGAAGCGGCCGCTTTGTCTTTCAATGCCGGTCTGGATGTCGAGCTGCCGGGCGATGACTGCGCCAAGGATTTGGAAGCCGCCGTCAAACGTGGTTTGATCACCGAGGACACCATCAACGAAATCGTGAAACGGGTTCTGGTAGAGAAATTCCGTATCGGCCTGTTCGAGAAGCCTTATGCTGATGACAGCGCCATCAAGCTGCAAAGCGAAAAGGCCGTGGATGTAGCACGCGAGGTTGCCGAGCAATCCGTCGTGATCGTCTCCAACGATGGCATTCTGCCGCTTGCAGGCCAAAAGAAGATCGCTGTGATTGGCCCAACGGCTGATGATCCGCTGGCCTTGCTGGGCGATTATAGCTTCCCGGTTCACCTCATCCACAATGACGAAGAGGAAGAAATCGGCAATGTCATCACGCCGCTTGCGGGCCTTAAGGATCTGATCGGCGACAAGGTGGAAATCACCTATGCCCGAGGCTGCAACATTCTTGATGATCGTAAGGCTGGGGCCCCTGTCTTCCCCGGTGACGTGGATGACAGCACCAGTCTGGAGCAGGCATCAAGCCTTTCCGAACGTCTGGACATGATCCCCGAAGCGGTGGCCGCGGCTAAAGATTCCGATGTGGCTATTGTTTGCGTGGGCGACCTTTCCGGCATCTTCCAGACCGGCACTGTCGGGGAAGGCTCCGATGTCGACACCCTGAGGCTCCCCGCAGTACAGCAGGAATTGCTGGATGCTGTGGTTGCAACGGGCAAGCCGGTGATCGTGGTGTTGTCCTCCGGACGTCCTTACAATCTTGGGGGGCTTGAAGACAAACTCGCCGCGCAGGTAATGACCTTCTTCTCCGGCCAACAGGGTGGCGTGGCTCTGGCCAATGTCCTCACCGGGGCTGTGGAACCATCCGGACGCTTGACCCTGTCTATCCCGAAGAGTGCAGGGGCTGCGCCTTACTTCTATAATCATAATTTCAAAAGCTCCGGCACTCCGATTGCTCGCCACTTTGGTTCGGCTTATCCCTTTGGTCATGGCCTGAGCTATACGGATTTTGCCTTCTCGGACCTTTCCCTCGCCAATGACGAGGTGGACTGTGAAAGCGGCGAAATCCGCTTGACCTTCACCGTAACCAACACGGGGCAAAGGGCTGGCGTTGCAGTGCCTCAGCTTTATGCGCGCGATGAGCTGGCCAGTGTCGTCCGTCCCGTCAAGGAACTGAAAGCCTTCACGCGGGTCGCACTGGAAGCAGGCCAGTCGGCCAAGGTCAGCTTTGTGGTGCCAACCGACATGCTCTGCTTCACCGGCCCAGAAGGGCACCGGATCGTAGAGCCGGGACAGTTTGAACTGATGGTGGGAGCCTCAAGCGGGGACATTCGCCTCAAGGCCAAGGTGAACCTGACAGGCTCGCTCCATACCCTCGCGCGCGATTGGCGTATGCAGAGCAAGGCTGAGATCAGCTAAGACCCTATCGTTGAGACTTGGGCTGGCAGGCTCCAATCCCTTGCCAGCTCCAACCAATCCCCCTCATGGCTAAAGGCTGTGAGGGGATTTTTTTATCTTGGTCGGGCCTTTTGCGCGCGCCAGGCCAAAACAGGGGGCTGAAAGGAGAATCTCGAAGGAGATTAAAAAAAGGCCCCTCTGCCGCCAGAGGAGCCTTATCAATCTGACTTCCCGTTTATACGTGCCGATGCCAAACGGAAAAATCACAGCCTCAACAAAATAAGGTTATAAAACACTTCTTTATATACGCTTTCATTCAAGGGCGTGCAATTCGAACGGATGACCTAAGTGAAAATAGGTACGGCACCTCTAGCAGCTTCCGTATTTATTTTATCCTGTCCCTTTTTGACCTTAGATACATGCAACTGAGAAAAATACCCGCATTAAGTTAGTAATGCAACCGATAAACATTCGCATAAATACATACTGTAAGTTGTTAAAGCCTTGAATGGAATCTGTCAGGTCAGGGCGTTCTTCCGCTATTTGTTGATAATTTTGCCCTCTTTCATAGCCATATTAATGTAAATTATTGAATAAAATTATATAGATAGATTCTAGGAAACAATTGTGTTGCAATTTTGTCTTATGTGTTTCAAAAAGATTATAAAATTCAATTTCAGGTTTAATCAATTAAAGATTGTGGATTGGGCGATAAGGCATTGTCCCGGGGGGAATTTTAGTGAGTGGGCAGCACACCTTCCTTAAAAGCAACAAATATGGCAGCGAAGAAGAGATCAGATTTCAGGGCACGCCGCTTCTGGATACCTATGATGAAGGACTGGACTATCTTGCCGCTCACATGCCGCGCTATGTCAGGCTGTTTGCATCCCCTGCTGTCAAGAGAGATGAAAATGACACGCTCCTGACTGTGGCCTGGTATGGCGAGGATGTTGGTCAGATGCAGGTTTGGGAGAGCTTGGATCAAACCGGCAAGGTGCGTGTCGCCGCCATGTTGCGTTCCTTTCTGAGTGATCTGCTCACCCGCATTCATCGCTTTGATGATCCGCAGGCACGGATGATCCTGGGATGGCTCAATATCTTGTCGTTCGACGCAGACATGCTCGTTATCAACGGACAGCCGATCATCACAAACTGGGGCATCGTGCCTGCCGGAGTGGCTTCCAATGCCGACCGGATGACCCATCATCTGCTGCACGGGATTGGCCAGTTCCTGCCGGAAAATTACGATCTGGCCGATCTGTCGCAATTGATGATGGAGCTTAATGAGAGCCCTTCCGGTGCCAAAGAGCATGATAAGCCGCAGGAAATGGACAAAGCCATGGCTGGCATGGCTGCCGGCGCAGTTGCTGGCGCCGGGGTTGCCGCTGCGGCAGGGGCGCTTGGTGATCGGGCGTCTTCAGGCCGTTATGAGGCTGAGGGGGGAGAGACGGTTTCTGCTTCCTATCAAAGTGAAGGCGTAGAAGGGGCCGCTGCGATTGATCCGTTGAAACTAAAACAGTCCGACGTGAATTTTGCCACGGAAGATGGCGCGGCTAGCGCTGCTGGGACAATGGGGGCCCATGGGGGCAGGGGAGGTGATTTCCCCGGCGACAGGCGGGGTGATCAGGATGAGCCCCGGGGCCGGATCTGCTGGGTGCCGGTTTTGGTTGCCTGCATCCTGTCCTTGCTCCTCCTGCTTATAGCCCTTATCCCCGGTGTTCTGATCTACCCTTACGGCTCTTCTTCCGCCTCCCTTCTTTCCCAAGCGACAATCCGACAATCCGAACAGGCCTTGCGCACCCGCATTGCCGATTTGCGCAGCCAGCTCTCGCAGAGACGTTGCGTCGCTGCGCCGGGATTGTTGGCGCCAGACGGAGCGTTGTCACAAGGTGCAAATGGGGCTGAAGGTGCCAAGGGGCCTGCGGCTGTGCCCACAGGGCCGGTTGCTGCCAAGTCTCCCTCCGATCTGGTGCCGCTGCTTGATCAGGCGACCGTGCTGGTGTTGGCGACAGGCCCGAAGGGGCAGGTGAGCAGCGGTAGCGGCTTCTTTATATCCCCCAATCAGATCGTGACCAACCGCCATGTCATCGAGACCGCTGAGGGCGGACAGGTTTTCGTCATCAATGAAGCCTTGGGAGATGCGCGCAAGGCCAAAATCCTGGCAACCAGCAGCACGAGCGAATTGGGTGACAAGGATTATGCCCTGCTGGCGATGGACGGGGTGCCTGCCAAACGCTATTTGCAGCTGACCCGCACCATCGGCAAGGGGCAGCAGACCTATGCGGCTGGTTTTCCGGGCTTTTTTATGGAAACGGATGCCAAATTCCGCGAGTTGCTGCAGGGCGACGCGCATGCCGCGCCAAGCATGGTTTTAACGCAAGGCATTGTAACGGTCTTTCAGGATAGCCCGGCGGGCCTGAAGCTGGTGTTGCATAGCGCAGATATATCGCCGGGCAACAGCGGAGGTCCCTTGGTGGATGCCTGCGGCAGCGTTGTCGGGGTGAATACCTTCATCAAGACCAGTGATGAGGCTCAGTTGCGCCTTAACTTTGCGCTCAAAAGCGACAGCCTGCTGGATTTCCTCTCCCAGAATGGCGTAGAGACAGCAACCGTGAGTGCGCCTTGTCCGTTGGCATTAGCAAACGAGCAGGCAGGTTCGTGACATGGCAAGAAGCATCAAAATTGCCACGACCCCTTCTGCCGAGCTGACGCCCATTGGTAGCGCGCAAGAGCGAGACTATGACACCATCGTTGACTATGTTGCTGCGACCCTCGGGGATGGCATGGCAGCGCTGTTTGCCGAGCCGGTTGGCAGCATGGATGGTGCCCGCATCGACTGGTATGTGAAAGCCTTCGGTCGCATCGAAGCCCTCGAAGCGCTTGATGAGCAGAAGCAGGCTAGGCTGCTGGCTGTGCTGCACGAAGCCGAAGAGAAGATCGGGCGTCTGGCCCAAGAGCTGCAAGGGGCCTCAACCCCCGGGGACCGCGCTCTGGGAAAGGCTCTGGCCAATGCGATCTGCGTGCCGAGCCGCGAGCATATCTATGCCCTCAATGGACAGCCGGTGCTGGTGGCCTGGGGCTATCGCCTGAATGATCATAAACCCATGCGCGGCGGTATCAGCAAGGTCGCACCTGTTGCCGCCATGGCTGAGCCGAAAGAGCCGCCCCGGATTGTCGAGCCTCATATGGCCGAGCCGGAAGAAGAGCTGGACGCCACATTTCAAGACCCTCAACCGCCTGCCCGCGAGAAGAGAAAACACGGACGATGCTGGCTGATTGCCCTGTTGTGGGCGCTTCTTGCTCTGCTCATTGCAGCTATTTTGTATGTGTTGTTGAAGGCCTGTTCCATCTCGCTTCTTTTCCCCTGGATCGATTATTGCCCGGGTCGCTACCAAAATGATCTGGTCGGTCTGCAGCAGGAAGTACGCCTTCTGGAAAATGCGCTCGCATTTAAAAACGAGAATTGCGACCGGGTGCAGGCTCCGGAAGAACCGATTGCCAATGAAGAACTGGACAAGCGCTTGCTGGAGCGCAATGCGGGCGATGGCGCCTTGCAGATCTCGCTGGCATGGAACGGTGGTTCCGATATGGATCTGGCTGTCAAATGCAGCAATAGCCTCATCTGGTTCAAACAGAAAAACAACTGCGGGGCAAACCTCGATACGGATTCCAATGGCCGCACGAAAGTCACGATGACACCGGTGGAAAATATCGTCTGGCAGACCGAAGAAGCCATCCCGGCCGGTGACCTTCCCATCTATGTGACCCTGTTCGATTATCGCGGCCAGCCCCAGCAGAATATCCCTTACACCGTTCGCGTCGTCAGGCGGCAGGATGGTGCCATCACATCTCACTATACAATCAACGGAGTGGCGTCTCGCTATCAGGTGAAACAGCCGATCCTTATCGGCTATGCCAACAAGCAATAGCGCTACAATAGGCAAGAACATGACTATATTCGCTGATATCACTCTGGTTCCTTTCTCGGGCATTCAATTCGTAGAATATGGATTTGACCTCAATCAGCTGAACAGCTTCCGCCTTCATTTCATCGAGCGCCCGTTTCCTCAGGAAGCGACTGAGGAAGGCGTGCCGTGGAAGTTGCTGGAATCCAACCCCAACGACGAAGAGCCCGAACAGGAGCAGATGGATGACATCAGCTACGACATCAACAAGATAGCGGCTCTGGAGCCCTTTTTGGGAAAATGGGTGCCTGTACCCTATTTGCGCCGGTTGCCCGGGCGTGGGGCCAATGGCGAGATGATGTTCGACAAGGGACCCACCAACTGGGCCCGCGCGATGGTTGTTCGCGATTATGAAAAGAACAGCGACGAGGGGCTTTGGTACAAGGTCATCTTTTCCTTCGATACAGCGCTCGCGATGGATGACGCAGAAAATGTCACGGTCAATGCAGCCGATGACAGCAGCCAGCTTTATGTGGCTCCCCGCAAGCTTGATGTCGAAAATCCTTGCGAGTTTCGCATGGTGTCCTCCATGGCGAAGAATGGTTGGTTCCTCTCCAATCCGATCTCTGTTGATGGCAGCGACGCCCAGCAGGATTATCAGATCTGGGTGGCCGAATGGCTCGATGAATTGTTTGAGGAATATCTGACCAAGCGCTCAAAGGGACGCCAGCCGCAGCGCAAATATCATCTTGAGCATGCGGCCCGCTGGATTGCGCTTTTGCAGTTGCTTGATCAACTGGTGCAACCCGGTGTGGTGCATTTCGTGGATACGATTTCCGATGCCCGATCGGTGCGTCCGGTGAATGTGGATCTCATTCTCGATGTTGGCAACAGCCGCACCTGTGGCATGCTGATCGAGAATTACCCCAATGAGGATTCCGTCGAGCTCAACAATTCCATGAAGCTGCAGATGCGCGACATCCAGCGCCCATGGCAAACCTATGACGAGCCGTTCGAAAGCCATGTCACCCTGTCGCAGGCCTGGTTTGGCAAGGAAAATCTGTCGCGCATGTCTGGCCGCAGCGATGCTTTCTTCTGGCCAACCATGGTGCGCGTCGGGCCTGAGGCTTCGCGCATCAAGTCCACCCAGTCCGGTCTGGAAGCCATTATCGGCATGTCGGCTCCCAAACGTTATTTATGGGATGTCTCGCCCGTCAACCAGCCATGGCGCTTTCCGCAATCGGATTATTCCGAAGAAGGCGAGCTGCCTCCTGTCGGCAAGGTTGCGCGCCGCTATCTCAATGCCCATGGGGATGTGCTCTCGCAAGTGCGCAAGGAACGCGATCTTTTCACCGCGCTTTATCCAAAGAGCAAACCGGCGGAATATCAACGCCCAAGCCAGCAACTGAGCTATTCGCGCTCATCCTTCTACAGCTTCATGCTCTCGGAGATCTTCTTTCAGGCCATGGTCATGATCAATGACCCCGCTGTGCGGGCAGATCGCCGCCAGAGCGAAGCGCCGCGCAGCCTCAGGCGGATCATTCTTACCTTGCCCACCGCCCTGCCAGTGCGTGAGCAGCAGATCATGAAAATGCGCGCCGAGGCGGCCGTCAGCTTCCTGTGGGATATCATGAAATGGAATGAAAACCCGCCCCCGGGGCTGGTGCGCCCGTCCATTCACGTCGCCTGGGATGAATCCAGCTGCGTGCAACTGGTCTGGCTTTATGGCGAAATCAGTTGTCGCTTCGGTGGTCGTATCTGCGAATTCTTCAATATGATGGGCAAGCCGCGCCAGCGTTTCCTGCCCGATGAACCGCCCAGACCAGACACGCCGGAGGAACCATCCCTGCGCGTGGCCAGCCTTGATATTGGCGGCGGCACGACGGATCTGATGATCACCACCTATTTTCAGGATGATGATCGCGCCATCCTGCCGGTGCAGACCTTCCGCGAAGGGGTGCGGATTGCCGGAGATGATATTACCAAGGCCGTGATCGAGCATTGCATCATTCCGGTGCTGGAAGCGGCGCTCACTCAACATGGCGTGCGGGATGCTGTCGTCATGTTGAGGGATCTCTTCCATGGTGATCGGGCCAACATGGCCGAACATGAGAAGCACGCACGGCGCCAGTTCGTACAGCAGATTCTGGTGCCCGCCGCTCTGGGTATCATGGAGCGTTACGAGAATTCAGGCGAAGACCGCTATGAGGTGATCCACTCGGCAACCATGGCCGAACTGATCAAGGATTCGCTGGCGGTCTATCCGTCCGTGCAGCAATATCTTGTCTCCGGCCTTCACCGGTCTGCTGATGAACCGTTTGACATCATGTCCATGGCCGTGCCTCTCAATTTTCATCTGGTTTCCGATGCCATTCAGGAAGTGATGGACGTGGTGTTTGAGCCGGTGGCCGAAGCTCTCGCTCATTTCGATTGTGATTATGTGTTGCTGTCCGGGCGCCCTTCCAAACTCTCTGCCATTCAGGAGGGGCTGCTCAATCGCCTCGTGATCGGGCCGGACCGGCTGTTGCCCATGGGCGATTATCGCGCGGGCAACTGGTATCCCTTCAGAAGCCGCGACAACACGCGCATCGGTGATCCCAAATCCTGTGCTGTGGTTGGGGGGATGCTCTGCTCTCTGGCTGAACACAGCATCACGAATTTCACACTCTACACCCACATGCTGCAGGGCCGCTCGACCACGCGCTATATCGGTGAGTTGGAAAAGGACATGAAGCTGAAGAATGGCAATGTGCTCTTCACCTTCGATGAACTGGATGATGCCAACGCCGACAATGAAAAGGTGCTTAAGCTCTATACCGAGAGCCTCGTTGGCTATCGCCAATTGCCCTTCGAGCGCTGGGTGACCTCGCCCCTTTATCACATCAAGCTCGAAGACAACGGTCCGGCCAAGCCGATCTCCGTCACGCTGGCGCGCGAGATGACGCACGAGCTGGATGAGGATGAAATGGATCATCCCGATGTGAAGGCGGCAAAGCTGATGAATTATGAGGCGACCAAGGAAGATCTGCGCATCGTTGATGCCGTCGATGCCAATGGAGGCGACGTGCAGCGCGTGGTGTCGATTTCCTTCAGGACCTTCCCATTGTCCCAGAGCGAATATTGGCTCGACTCTGGCATCTTGAACATCTAGCGGGGCCGAAAAATGATGATTGTAAACGAGCAGCTGCTTAAAAAGACAAAAGAAACCGCCAACGCCGCACAGGAAGGCGTTGACTGGCTCAAGATGCCCGCCAATGTGGATCGCATCGGGGAGGCCGCCAGGTCTATTGAGCGAGAGCTCAAGCGCGGTGTGGTGGATGCCCTTCGCCTTTCCGAAGCTGCCACTCGCCCCATGGCGGTTGCCGTGTTCGGCGCCAGTCAGGTTGGCAAGTCGCACCTGATTTCCGTGCTGGCGCGTTCCAATGACGAGCTTTACGCGGTCTTTGATGGCGTTGATGAGCCGATCAGCTATATCAAGCAGATCAATATCGACAAGGAAGGGGAATCCACCGGGCTTGTTACCCGCTTCACGATCAACAAGGAGACGACGCCGGTCGGCTTTCCGGTCTGCCTGCGCTGGCTCTCGCACGCGGATCTGATCAAGATCATCGCAAACGCCTATTTCTTTGATGGACGCCCGAACAGCTTTCCGGAAAGTGGCGAGATTGCCGAACATATCAGCGGATTTTCTAGTGCCAGCAGTGGCGGCCAGAATAATGGTCTGAAGCCGGAAGACGTCTGGGATCTGCAAGAATATTTCACCCAATATATGAGCGCTTCGGCCCTTACTGCCAAGCTTGATGCCTTCTGGATGGCCGCTGCCGATATTTGTCCCAATTTGTCTATCGCCGATCTGGGGCAATTCTTCTCGATCCTCTGGGGCAAGGAAGAGCCGATCACTAAGCTCTATGTTGATCTGGTCACGGCTCTGCAGCGTCTGGATTTTCCCAAGACCGCCTATGTACCCCTTGCTGCCATCGACGCAACCAATCCCGAGATCACCAGCATCATCACGGTGGCGGGATTGTCCGACATCTCGAAGGGTTCCAGCGAGCTGATCGAAGTCAAGACATTGAGCGGGGCCTCAGCCTCATTGCCGCGCTCTTCAGTGGCGGCGTTGACGGCTGAGATCCTCATCACCATTCAGGACAAGCCCTGGGACTTTTTCGATCATACCGACCTGCTCGATTTTCCCGGCTATCGCAGTCGCGGCCTGAAAGCTGCCGATTTCGAAGAAGATGATGATGATAGCAATCTGAAGGGTATCGCCAAATATCTGGCGCAGAATCCGGACAAGACCCTGCAGACCCTGCTATTGCGCGGAAAGGTGGAATATCTCTTCCAGCGCTATGTGGCAGAGCAGGAGATCACCTCCATGTTGCTCTGCGCCCAGCCCAACAATCTTGACGTGGACCAGTTGCCTCAGGTGGTGGCCAAATGGATCACCGCGACCCACGGGCCAAAGCCTGAAGATCGGCTGAACAAGGAAGTTTTGCTATTCTTCATTTTCACCAAGTTCGACCTGCATTTTACCCGTAAGACCAGCGACAGTTCCTTCGGGCTGGAAGGCCGATTGGGCGGCGCGGTGGAAAATCCGCTTATCCAGTCCTATGGCGGCAGTGCGGATACATGGGTGAAAAACTGGACGCCTGGTGAGCCTTTCAAGAATTGCTACTTGATGCGCAATCCCAACATTCTCAACCGCGAAATATTCGATATCGATGGTCAGAGCGAGATTGGTGTCAGGGAGAGCGAAAAAGGGTTCCTTGATGACCTCAAGAACACCTTCGTCAGCGTTGAGCCAGTGCAGGAGCATTTCAGCAATCCGGCCGAAGCGTTCGAGCAGATGATGGAGCTCAATGATGGCGGCGCGTCCCACATCGCAAGAAATCTCTCGCCGGTCTGTAATCCCCAGATCAAGGAAAGGCAGATACAGGACCGCCTCAAGAAGCTGCGGCTGCGTCTTTCCGAACGCCTGTCTGCCTATTATGTCAGCTCGGATTCCTCTGTTCGGCTGGACGAACGGCTGGCGGTGGCCGATCAGGTTTTGCAAGAGCTTTATATCTGCGATGAGCGGATGCGCTTTGGCTCCCTGTTGCGTGGCTTGATGCTGGATCCGGGTGTGCTGGCAAGCCGTCTTCATGAGGCAAGTCTTAGTCGGGCCATTGAAACCCGCACGGACGACGGGACTGAGGCGTCCCAGGCGGTGGCATCGGTTGCGCCCTCTCGTCCCCGTCCCGGAGCCGGGCGCGTCAGGCCAAGGCCAACCCCGGGTAGAAGCGGCGCGCCGGCCAGTGCGCCCGCAGGGGCAGGGGCGGAGGCAAAGATTATCCAGACACCTTCAAAAGCCCCAACGAAGAACCGTCAGCGCCTGCTGGCCGAAGCGGCCATTGTGACGATGATTGAAAATCTGTTCGAGCAAGCTGACAATCCGAGCCTTTCGACCCTGACAGGGGTGTCCGCCGACGCCTTGCGCGAGATTGCCAAGGAAATCGCGCTGGCTGTGCGTCGGGTCAAACTGACCGATCTTCTGGCCGAACAGATTGCGAGTATCGCCTTCGTGGATCGGCGTGATGAACTGCTCAATAAGGCCACGCTTGCCGCCGAGCATGTAACCAACGGTTTCATTGCCGATCTGGGCATGTCGCTGCTGCCTGAGGAAAAACGGGCCGTGATCGAATATGAGACGGGAAGCCAGCCGGTGTTCAAGGCAAGAGCCGTAGCCTTTGACACCAGTGGCATCACCAATGAACCCGACGCCTTCACAACCCGCTATGTCGACAGCTGGCTGCATGCCTTTTTCAAGGTCGTGCAGGATAACGCTCTGGGCGACACGCTCGATGTTGATCCTGAACTCAATGCCAGATTGGGCGGCATTCTGGAAAGGCTCTCAAAGTAACGCATCCAAGGGAATGCATTATGGGCGCAGGGCGCGCCCTTTACAGATCGCCAGCAAAGCAGCGCATGGCACGCGAGAATTTATCGGAAAGTGAGCAGGAAATGAGAATACTTTCGGCGCATAAGGAACACGGTCCCGGGCATGCCTGGCTCAGCATGGACCACGCTGCAACGCCCGAGACAGCCTTGATCATTGAGCGCGAAACAGACAAGGATCGCTATCTCGGCAGCAGTGGCTGGCAAAGCGTGCCGGAACATCTGCCCGTCGACGCGGTGGACGGTGGGCGCATGTTGCTTGGCCCGTCCATTGTCGACCATCTCGGTGAAGGGGATTTCATCAAGATAACCATCGCAGGCACGGGTCTTTTCGAAGAAGACTTCTGGCCTGTTGTGCCCATTTCCGGTCGCAAATCATCCGGCTTTGGCATCGTCTCCTCCAAACCTGCCGCAGATGCGCATCAAAAAACAAAACCAAGCGATCTGGCGGTCAATGTCAAAGGGAGCGGCTCCAACAAGAGCACAGCGCAGACAGGCGAAGAAGCCAATGCCGAGCTCTCAGAGACTGAGGCAGCCAAGGGCGGCCAGTTTATGCCGGGGGAAACCATCGCGCTGGACCCGAGCCTGATCGATTATGCCGACCCGTCCATTACGGAGAAACCGTCGGCACGGATTAGCCGGAAGGCCATTGTCGGGCTGGCTGTTTTCTGGCTGTTGATCGCGATTGGATTGCTTGGTTGGTATTTCCAACCCTATCTGCTGGCCGGGTTGGATTCCTTCAGCCAGCAGGCTGACCAAGCGCCTGTTGAAGAGCCTGCCACCGTTTCAGAGCCTTCAGCGCCACCCGCTGCTGCGCCGGATCAAGGGGCGCCGGAGCGTCAGATGGCCAGAGGCCGCAGCTATTGGCAGCAGCAGATGATGAACGGGCAGATGTCCGGGCAGGAACTCTATCAAGCCTCAGAGGAAACGGCTCGGACCGCCGAACTCAGCGATATGTCGGCTGAATTTCTGCGCCTTGCTTCCAACAAGGGCTATGCGCCAGCTCTGCGCGCCTATGCAGAACGCTATGACCCCACCAAGCCGGATGAGGCGGGCGCATCGGTCATCAAGAATGCCAATACGGCGCTGGATGCCTATACGCGCCTCAAGGCTGGTGGAGACGCCAATGCTGCAGCGAATATCCGGTCTCTCTGTCAGTTCCTTGAGCCGAATTATTATCAGGATGCAGACGCCCGCACCGCCGTCGACGACTATTGCAGATAAGCTTGAAAGGTTGGCTCCATGAAGAAATTTGCTCTTATTCTTGTTCTATTGATTGCAAACCTGACGCTCATTCCTCTTGCCGGACTTGAACAGTCTGCCTTCGCGCGGGAAGCGCTTCTCATGCAAGGCAAGAAGACCCTCTACCGCAGGATCGTGACCAAACCGGGCAGCCAGTTGCTCTCTGCCGCCTCGCCAAGCGCGCAGGTGATCAAGGGCAATGTGCCCGCCTTTGCCGTCTATTATGTGTATGGCGAGCAGGACGGTTTCACCGAAGTGGGGATCAACAGCCGGGGTGATGCTGCTGGCTGGATCGCCTCTGACAAGGTGGTCGATTGGAAACAGTCTATCGTTGTGGCCTTTAACAACCGGGCTGAAGCCGGACGTGTGCGTCACCTTTTCTTCAAGGATTTCAATGTTCTTGCGGAAGATATTGAGGCGTATCAAACGCCCGATGAATTCGCCAACAGCCCCGATATCGTGGCTGTGGAGCCGGAAAACGCCATCAACGACAATAATAACTTCTACCTGTTGCCCATTCTGGATCATGAATCCATCTATTTCCCCGATGACAATGAAGGCAACATGCTGCAAGTGGGCTCGGTGACGGCCGCCAGTGCACGCCGCACCGTTGAGGATTTCAGGGCAGGCGTCGTCTTCGTCATCGATACCACCATCTCCATGGGCCCCTATATCCGCCAGACCAAGGAAGTCATCGAGCAGATCGGTGTGCAGCTTGAGAATTCTCCGCTGGCAGGCAAGGTCTCCTTCGGGCTGGTGGGCTATCGCCAGTCGACAAGCACCAACCCGGGCATCGGCTACAATGTCAAGAACCTGCTGCCGCTTGATCAGCATTCCGATGTCAACCAGTTCCTCGCGGCAATCGACAATATGGACGTTGCCAAGGTGCCAACCGTCGGGTTCGACGAGGATGCCATTGGGGGCATCGCCTTTGCCAGCAACGATAACAACTGGCAGCCCTACGCGGCCAAATATATGATTCTGGTCACTGATGCCGGGGCCAAGTCACCTGAGTTTGGCGACAATTATGCGCACGAACTGGACATCCCCGAGCTGGCCGGAGACCTCAACGACAAGGGCATCCGCCTTCTGGTGATGCATCTGAAAACGCCCGCGGGCAAGAAAGACCACCGCACCGCCGAGCTGCAATATCGGCAGGCTTCCCGCCTTGTCGGTTCCATGAATGATCTTTACACCGACGTGTCCGATGGCAGTGTGCGCGCCTTTGGCAATGGCGTCAGCCTGATTGCCAGCCAGATCGTTGCCACCTCGCAGGACATCCAGAAAGACAAGGAAATCCAAGAGCCGGACGCCAATGACAATTCCACCGAGGCCAATCTGCGCCGCGCGGCAAAGGCATTCCAGTTGGAATATCGCGGCAATCAGCAGGGCGAGCAGGCCCCGGAATTCTATCGCGCATGGACCATCGACCGTGCTTTCGCTGCCTATGCGCGACAGGCTCTTGATATCCGCATTCTGCTGACGAAGAACCAGCTTTCGACAATGGCGCAGAATCTGCGCGAGATCGTGGATCAGGCCAATAAGCCCGGTGGCATCATCGATGCCAACGCCTTTTTCCGCAGCATACAGGATCTGGCACTGCGCACCTCGAACGATCCGACCCAGATCCGCGATGACCAGAGCCTTGGCGACGCCATCGCCGAATATCTTGATGATCTTCCCTACAAGAGCCAGACCACGGCCATGACCATGGCCGATTGGGTGACCCTCAGCGCGCCTGAGCAGCGGGACATCATGAATGGCTTGGAATCAAAGCTGCGTTATTACGAGCGGGTGCATTCCGATCCCGACCGTTGGTTCGACTTGCATGAAAATGCCGCGCCGGGAGAAGCCGTCACGACGATTTCGCTGGACCGCATGCCATGATCGCACTCACTGTTCGCAATATACGCAAGAGCCTGAAAGACCCTGATCGGGCGTTCGACCTGCATATCCCCGCCTTCAAGGCAAAGGGCGGGGAGAAGATTGCAGTGGTCGGCACCACAGGTTCGGGCAAGACAACGGCCATGGATATTCTGGCCATGGCCAGCCAACCGAGCGTCTGCGAGCAGTTTGAGCTTTCTGTTGATGGTAAAACCCACGATCTGAATGCGGCCTCGAAAAACCGGCGCAAAAGTGCCCGCCTGCGCGCCAGCTATTTCGGCTATGTCATGCAGAAGAGCCCGCTCTTTCCCTTTCTGTCTGTGCGGGAGAACACCCTGCTGCAACAACGCATTTCAACCCGCCCCGATGCAGCATTTGTCGATCAGCTATTTAAGCGGCTGGGCATTGGTATGATCGCCGATGCCATGCCTGATGAAATTTCGGTGGGACAGAAACAGCGCACGGCCATTGCCCGTTCGCTGGCCCACCGCCCCTCCATCATTCTTTGCGACGAGCCAACGGGAGCCCTCGACCCCAGAACTGCACGAGACTGCATCGAGACCATCATCTGGGCTGCCGAACGCACCGGCGCCCTTCTCATCATGATCACCCATGACTGGGATCTGGCCAAAGCCTATGGCTTTGATTTTTACGAAATCAAGACCAGAATGCTTGCGGACAATGCCATGTCTGCAACGCTCGCCCGTCAATCAGGCGTGGAGAAAAGCAGATCATGATTGCACTGGATCTGGCCATAAAGAGCATCCTGCGCTCTCCAAAACCCAATATTGCGGCGATGATTGCCCTTATCTCGGTCTTGGTGCCGACCATGCTGCTTTGGAGCATGAAAGTCGGTTTCATCCAGTCAATGCTCGACGACCTTCGCACGTCTCCGGCGAGCCTGGAAATCCGGGTGAAGGGGGATTACGTCCTGACGCCGGAAAAACTCAAGGAAATAGAAGCACTCGATGGCATCGGCTTCATCATGCCGACCGCCCGCTATCTGGCCTCCCGCGCTTTTGCCAGCCATGATAATGGCCGGGACAGAACCCCTGCGTCACTGCTGCCGACCGGTGCGGGAGATCCGCTTTTGGAAGCCGGTGAGGCGCTGTCTGGGAAGGGCGATGCCATCATCACGCGGGATTTGGCCGAAAAGCTCGGACTTGGTGTCGGTGATGCTTTCGAGATATCTACCAACCGCAAGAAGCAAAGAGAGCTGCTGCGCATTCCGCTGACGATTGCCAGCGTGATCTCGAGGGAAAATGTCGTTGGCCAATGGGTGATGGTCGCTCCCTCTGTTATTCAGGAAGTGGAAGCTTTCATTGATGGTTTTGCTTTGCCCGAGAGGGGCAAGAAGGGCAAGTCTCTTGCCGAGCGGCCGGATGTTTATTCAGGCCTGCGCCTTTATGCTGATCGCATCGAACATGTCGCGCCGTTGGCCAATGACATGACACGCTTGGGTTTTTCGGTGCAGAGCAACGCTGCCCGCATAGAGGCCATTGAGCAGCTGGACAAAATTCTCAGCGGCATTGTTCTGGCTATCGGGCTGGTGTTGTTTGTCGGGCTTACTCTCTCTGTCTGGTCGGGCATGGTGGTGCAGCTGGAGCGCCTGAGGCCTCACGTCGCCCTCTTGGGGCTCATGGGACAAAGCCTGTTCGGTGTTTCCATGTTCTTTGTCTTTATCGGCCTGTTCAATGCCATGGGAGGCATTCTTCTGGCCGATGGTCTGACGTTGCTGCTGGCATGGCTGGGCAACATGCAGTTTCAGGGTGTTTATGGCAATTTTGCTGCCATTTTCGCGCTTCCCATGCGCCATATCGCATTGATCGACGCTGGGGCCTTCCTGCTCCAGCTCATGATCGCATCCTTTGTCGCTTTGAAATCAACCTATATTCGTCCGGGGGACCTGTTCCGTGGCTATTAGATATTCTCGTGCTGTCAGACGGGCCATTGCTGGCCTTTCCCTATTTCTTTTTTCCGCTGGCATCGCCTCGTCGCAGGAGGTTTGGGACGCCAAATATTACAATCCGGCTGGTGATCCGGACGTCCTGCTGTTGCCCATTCCATGCGGTGGCAAGATCGCGCTGAAAAAGGTGGTGACCATCACCGAAGACCCAAGCTCACCGGTCGGCCCCTTGAGCGACCAACGCATCGTGATTGGCCGCGATGCCGGTCGGACGCGCGGCTATATCGAGGAAAACCACCACGAATATATTTCTGGCACTCTCATGGATGACGAAACCCATGAGCGCTATTATCTGATCGGGGCCTATGAGGTGACGCAAGGCCAGTATGATGCCGTGATGAAAGGGCCGGATAGCTGTCCAAGACGCATGAGCCGAAAACTCAACGTGCCCGTTACCAATGTCAGCTGGTATGACGCGATTGATTTCACCAGAAAGCTCAATATCTGGCTCTATAGCAACCCTTCCAGCATGATGGCCACTCTCTCCCAGATCGGGGCCGCCAATGGCTTTGCCCGCTTGCCAAGCGAAGTGGAATGGGAATTTGCGGCCAGAGGCGGCAGTGCTGTTCCTGCTGCTCTGCGCAATGAGCCTGTTTTCTTCAGCGAAGGCACCATAGATGATTACGCTTGGTATAATGGCGCCATGTCTTCCTCGGGTAAGGCCAAGCCGATTGGCAAGAAAAAGCCCAACCCGCTGGGGCTCTATGACATCTATGGCAACGCCGCCGAAATCGTGCAGGATTCCTTCCGCATGACCCGTTCGGATCGTCTGCATGGGGCGATTGGTGGCTTCGTGGTGCGTGGCGGGTCTTTTCTGGATAGCCCAGATCTGATGACCTCGGCCCGGCGCGACGAATATCCGTTTTTTGATGCTCAGGCGGGAGGGGAGTTCAAACGTCGTGTAATGGGCTTCCGCATCGCAGTGAGCACGTCGTCCTTACCGCGTGATATGTCTGAGGTTCCTCGTCTGGAAACCGCCTTTGAAGAAACACAGCGTCAGGTGGATGGTCCTCTCGATGAGCAGCCGCTTCAGCAGATGCAAGCGGTGGCCGATCAGATGCAGAATGCTGAATTGCAGACCAAAATCAGGGAGCTGCAAGGGCAGCTGCAGGACGAGTTTGCCCACCGCAACGAATTGAAGGCGCGCAATATGCGCGTCATGCTCTCCAATGGCGGTTTGCAGGCCATGGAAGTGTTCCTGAGCGCTCGAGCGATCCGAAAATTCAAGGCGGCCTACAAGCAGGCCAAGCTGACCAACACCCACCCCGAATTCTACGCCCCGCGCATCGAGGCGGAATATAACCACTACGCCCTGATTTCAAACGCCTATTACGAAACAGTGGACACGCTGGCCGAATATGACGCGCCGGAAATCCATACGCAGTCGGGCGTTGTCAAGCAGGAACTATCCCAACGCAACGACACGGACATGATCCGCTTTGTCGAGGCTCTGGAAAGCTCGATTGAGAAATTCCGGCACGCGCGCAATCAGCATAGCGTGCTGCATTTCTTAGATGAAATTCCAACCGCATCCATTGATTGAACCAGATTTATAGAGACACAGGAAAGTCAGTATCATGTCACAGAAATACGCTTTGATTGCAGCGCTCATCGCTTCGCTTGCCCTTGCCGGGTGTGTGACCACCCAGCAGCCAACCGGCTCTCTGAGCCCGACAGAAATGGCCATGCGCCAGAAACAGAATGAGAATGTGCGCATTCTCCAGGGCGTGGCCACCGGCGCGGCCGTGGGCGCTATCGTCGGCGGCGGGCTTGGCCTGTTGCTCGGCGGGGATGAAAAATCCATGGCTCAAGGCGCAATGATTGGTGCCCTTGGTGGTGGAGTGTTCGGTGCGGCCGATGCCCAACGCGTCAACAAGGAAGCCGGTGCTCAGGCCGCCCAGCAGGATCAGCTCAAGGGCGTCATCGCCAACGCTGAAAAGAATATCGCCCATTATCAGGAAATGGCCAATTTTGCCCGCCAGCTGGCAGCCGAAGAAAAGGCTGAGATCGACCGCCTCAATGCCCAGCTCAGCGCAGGACAGCTCGCCCCTGACGCCTATCGGGCCCAGATGTCCAGTGCCCGTGGCAACGTGAAGATCGTGAATAGCCAGATCTCCAACGTCGATCGCGATATCTCCGATCTTGAAGGGGCCACCAAGAAAGGCATGAACGTCAAAAAGCAGATTGCAGAGCTCAAGGCTCAGAAAGTCTCGCTGGAAACACAGCGTGATGCGCTCGTATCTGCCTATTCCCGCGTTCCGTCCGAAGTCGGCGTAACCATTTAATCCCATTGTGAAAAGAGAGATAAAATCATGACAAAGATTCGGACAAAGGCCCTTGTGCCCTGCATGGCGCTGGGAGCCCTGCTGCCTCTTTTGGCAGCCTGCCAAACAACCTCATGCACGGGAGATGCCCGCTATGATGACTATTGGTGTGCACGCAGCAATCTGAGCAACGGCGTATATCAGCAACAGACCAATCAGCTTCAGTCCATCGCGTCTCACCGTCAGTATCAGGCCGCCAATGCTCAGGCCAACATGTATGATGAAAAGGCCAATCTGTCCGCCCGGAAGGCCGAGTTGAACAGGCTGCGTGCCACGCTCGCCCAGCGGCAACAACAATTGTCGACGGCGCGCTCGAGCAATGGTTCTGCCGAGCAGATTGCGCGCCTTGAAGCCGAAGTGGCCGCTTTGCGGTCACAGGTCGAAACCCTGATGCAAACGCAGTAAGAAGGCATCCCATGAAGGGCTTTCGTCTGGCTATTCTGGTCATGTTGTGGGTGGGGTTTGTGGTGCTGGTTGCGCTGCTGGCTGGTTTGTCGCTCAAAGCCTGTGGCATCAGGTTTTTGGGCTACGAAATCAGCTGGTGCACGGCGAGCCGCCAGCCGGATCTGTCGCGTTTGAATGATCTGCAGCGCCAGCTCCATACCCTTATCGAGATGAATGGTCAGATGAGCGCCCAGTGTGGCCCGGTTGCGCGCGCGCCTGTGCCCGCTCCTTTGGGGAGTATTCCCGCTGGTGGCAACAGCGCTGTGGGCGCTATCGGAGGAGCAAGCGCTAGGCCACCCGCTTCCGGTCCGGTTTTGCCTTCGGGCGCGCCCGCATCTGGTGGTCGTGAGCCAGCCGATGGCGATGCGGCACCATCTCCTAATCCGACACCGCTTGCGGAAGGGGATGTCGATATGCCTGCGACCGATGGTCAAGGGGCGGCGCCCTCCGGAGAAGGAGCGATGCCATTGCCTGAACCTGCTCCTCATAGGCAGGCTGCAGGTGGTGGTGGAGCTGGCGGTATCGGTGGCGCGGCTGGCGGCGGAGGAGGCGGAGGGGGCGGAACCCCACCTGCAGGAGCTGGCGGCGAAGGTGGCACGCCTCCGCCCGGGGGAGGCAATGGTGGCGCAGCCGCAGGTAGTCCACCGCCTTCAGCTGATAGTCAATCGTCAGAACCGCCGCCGCAATGCCCCGATGGTAAGCCGAAGCTCGATTATGTGGTTCTGGCGCTAGATCATTCCAGAAGCATGGGGTTGCCAGTCGAAATGGACAGCGAATTGGCAACACGGCTGGAGAACACCATAGAGAATGGTGGCCCGGATGCATGGAAAGCCTCCAATACCTATAATGACTATATCGCTCGCCCCGGTCGCAAGCGCCTTGATGAGGTCAAATCCTCTGTTGGTGAAGTCACCCGACGCCTGCCGCCAGAAACCCGCATTGGTGTTGTCACCTTCGCCGGATGCAATGGTGTGGTGGATATGGGGGATTATGATCAAGGCAGACGTGAACGCCTGATCAGCAAGATCAACCAGTTGCAAACCAAACCGGCAACTCCGGCCGCTGATGCGCTCAAGATTGCCATGGAAAAGGCAAGTCGCGTGCATGGCGGGCGTGTGATTTTCGTCAGCGACGGCAAAGACACATGTGATGCTGATCCATGCGCGGTGGCCAAGCAAAGCTCCGGGGTGCAGGTCGATGTCATCTCTCTTGGGGGCGGGCAGGCGCTCTCCTGCGTAGCACGGGCCACCGGCGGTAAGCTGGTGGAGCCCGCCAAGGAAGCGCAGAGCCTTCAGCAAATTCTGGTCGAGTTGGGCCTGAACGGCGCAAGAGGGGGCTGCTGATGAGGCATCTCCGTCTTGTTGGGTTCATTCTGTTATGGCTGATCTTCGTTGCTTTGGTGGGCTATCTTGGCCATCTTTCGCTGAAATCCTGTGGGGTCAGGGTCTTGGGCTATCAATGGAGCTGGTGCACAGGTGACGCTTCGCCTGATCTCACAAGGCTCAACGCGCTTCAGGATCAACTGCATATGTTGATGCAGGTGGCAGGTGAGCAACAGGAATCCTGCCCTCCGGCCAAGCCCGAGAGGCCGGTTGCAACACCCCCACCACCTGAGCCTGCCCCTCAGGCCGAGGCACCCAAGCCTCCTTCAAAACACTGCGCCCGCCCGGAAGACCGCAGCTATATCGTGCTTGTTCTTGATCATTCTTTCAGTATGGGTTTGCCTGCGGATATGGACAGCGAACTGGCAACAAAGCTGGAAAACCGCATGGCGGCTGGCGGGATTGTGGGCAAGGCTGCCGAAGTCGTCTATAGCGGGCTCATCAAGAAGCCCGGTCGCAAGCGTCTGGATGATCTGAAAAGCGCCGTCGAACAGGTCGCCCATCAGATTGACAAAAAGACGGAAATTGGTGTGGTGGCGTTCGCAGGCAGCCCTTTTGTGAAAGATATGGGGGACTTTGGTTCAAAGGAGCGCGGGAACCTTATCGCGAAAACCAACGGGTTGACGCTGCAGTCATCCACTGCGGCCGCTGAGGCGATGACTCTCGCACTTGAAAAAGTGCGGCAGAAGGGGGGCGGGCGCATCATTCTGGTGAGTGATGGCAAGGACACGTCTGAAGGTGATCCATGTGCCGTGGCTCGCGCCCATCCGGACGTAGAGATTGACGTGGTCTCGCTTGGCGGCGGCGATGCGCTTTCCTGTGTGGCTCATGCGACAGGCGGGAAATGGATTGAACCCGAGCAGTTGGGTGAAAGCCTTCAATCCATCATGGTTGGTCTTGGCAACAAGGGCGCCCGTGCGCTTTGCCAATGAGCTTGAAAGCTTCAAGGAAAAGCTTGCCTCCGGCAACAGAAGGCAGGTGTCTGCCGCGTTGGGCGCACGAAGACACCCGGGAGCGCTCGGGTTATTCCGGGGTGACCCGCATCAAGGCTCCATTCTTGGCATCTGTCAAAATCATGATGGCGCCGTCCTTTGCATCCACATCCACGTCACGGACACGGCTTCGGCCTTCAAGATAGCGCGCTTCCCCCACGACCTTGCCGTCTTTCAGTTTCAGCCGCACCAAGGCCTGACTGGCGAGCCCGCCGATGAGGGCGTCGCCTTTGAAGGAGGGGAACATCGCGCCATCATAAAAGACCATACCAGCCGGAGCGATTACAGGGTCCCAATAATAGACCGGCTGCTCCATACCTTCCTTGGCCGTGATGCCTTCCCCCACAGGCGTGCCGGAATAATTCTCGCCGTAGGAGATAATCGGCCAGCCATAATTCTTGCCCGCTTCAGGTCGGTTCAGCTCGTCGCCGCCTTTGGGGCCATGTTCCACGGTCCATAAATGCCCGTCCGGCCCCAGAGCCGCAGACTGGATATTGCGATGCCCATAAGACCAGACCTCGGGCAGGCCACCTTTCAGGTTTGGATTGCCTTTCGCCGCACCACCCATCGGGTCTATGCGGAGCACCTTGCCAAGATGGGTGCCCACATCCTGCGCCAGTTGACGGGATTCGGTGTAGTAGCGTTCGCCGGTTGTCACGAACAAGGCACCAGATGGGTCAAACACCAGCCGTGAGCCATAATGGTTGGTCGAGCGCCATGCCGGATTTTGCTGGAAAATTACGTCCACATTAGTCATACGGCTTTCATCATCAGAAAGAATGCCGGTCGCAACGGCTGTGCCATTGGTGCCATTGCCGCGCGGCTCGGCAAAGCTCCACCAAACGCGGCGTGTTTCAGCAAAGTCATCCTTGACGACCACATCCAGCAACCCGCCCTGTCCGCGGGCGTCGACCTCTGGCAGGCCTTCAATCGCGTGGGATTTTTTGCCCGTTGCATCGATGATCCGCATGCGTCCCGGGCGCTCGGTGACGATCCAGCGCCCGTCGGGCAACTGGTCCATACCCCAGGGATTTTGCAGGCCATCGGCTATGGTCTCGCGTTTGACCGAGATATCATCGTCAAGATAGGGAGCACGGGTTTGACCTTCAAAGGCGGGTGTCTGACCTTCGCCGTTGGGTGGCGCATCGTTGAAGCTTTGGGCAGAAGCCGTTGCTGTGCCTGTCAGAAGGCTTAAGGCAACAAGACCGGTTAGGGGAAGGGCATGCATAGCGTGTCTCCTCTGGTTTGCTTTGTCGCTGCACCAGAGATGGGATCCGGCGAAACGGCTTAACGTCCTCAAGCTAAGATTTGGTTTGTTGTGCGAAAGTGCAAGCATACCGCTCATCACAAAAGCTTGAGGCGTGCATGAAATGCGTTCCAACTATCTCTGCGGGTATAAGAAAAGTCCTCCAAGTAAGGGCTCTTTGAGGGCTGGCCTTGGGAAAATGCTGCTTTTGTTGGTCTGCTTGCCTCGCGAAAGAAGCTGGGAAGCTTGTTTTCAAAGCCTCTGGGGCAGCCGGTTTTGGCTCTAAATTGAATGATTTTGCCTATGCGTTAAGTGCATGGCTGTCGTTGTCGTCTTGTGCTTTTCACAACGATAAAAACAGGTATATGGTCCCGACAAAATTACAAAAAACAAACGGAAACGTCCCTATGTTTAGCGAAATCTTTGAGACCACGCGTCATTTCTTCACCTGTTTGCCAGCGGCTTCCCGCATTGCAAATGATATTGAATATGGTTGTCAGCCGTCTCGTTCCGATCTTCAGAAATTGGGAATCGAGGATGTCTTTCACATCTAGTGTTTGGCGCTTGGATAAGCGCTAAAAACCGGGTGCGAAGTCGTCTTGACCTTGATCACGGCGCGATATTCAATTGTGCTGAGGTCGCGATAACGATGCCAACACCCGCCGGGTATGAAGCGCGCCGACGAGGCGCAACGAGGCAATGGCCTCGCGCTTCACTGAAAGTCTGACCCTAGGCGCATTTTCGGGGTCAAAATCCTTCTTCTCTCTTTCAGCCTGTGGTCAATGTCATTGGCTACTCTATGCATAAAGAAGCCCGCAGCCGGAATGAATCTCCGGCTGCGGGCTTTGTTTTGCTTAAAAATTGTGCGCGCCTAACCTGTCATCAAAATCAATTGATTCTTCCTGTATCTATACTGTCAGTGCCTCATATTGCTTTGATTTGTCTTGAGTTAAACTTGGTGGGCATGCGATTTTTAGAAATTTTTTTGAATATAAATGAAGAATAATTTTTTATATTAATCGATTTATGATGTATTGATATATATAATAAATGTAAAAAATTATATTTTTTTAGTATATTTAACGATTATATCCGATGAATGTCGAAATTTGACATAATGCAATTAAAACTATATTTTCTATTTTTGTTGAGTTTTCGGTCTTGGAGCCACAAATAGTCACACCGCAAAAATTTATTCAAAAAACTTTGAAACCAAATCCATTTTGGCGCGTTGACCAGTTGGAGCGATCCGCTGGCAGGCAATCAAGAGATGTTTCTCAAGCAAAGACATATCCTGATTTTCTACCAGACCGATCCAAAACATTTCGAAGGACCCTTGGCATTGTGGTTTGCTGTTTGGGTCCAATCAAAAAAACTGAAAATACGAGCGAATTTGCGATTGATGATGTTTGTTTTACGGAGAAATAAAGTGCTGGATGGTGTAGCAGTTCGAACCCTTTGGGATTCTCTTTTAGGAGGGTGGCTGATGGGCGGGCGACAGGTTCCTGTCGCTGAATTTACGCCTGCGAGCCCCATTGCTCCGACAGATGCGGACGACAAGACTTTGCGTCCTGAAACCTCTTTGCCGGAAAATTCTGAAACCCATGCGCACCCTTTTGCGTCTCTGACCGTTGTTGGTGCCGGTTCTTGGGGCACAGCCCTTGCCGCGACGGCAGCACGAGCCGGAACCAAGACAACCCTTTGGGGCCGGTCTGAGAAGGTGGTGAATGAAATCAACGAGGCGCACACCAATTCGGTGTTTTTGCCCGATTGTGAATTGCCGCGCAATCTCAAGGCAACATCCGATTTGAAGGCCGCCCTGACGGGTGCTGATGCCGTGATGATTGTTGTGCCTTCAAGTGCCATTCGCGCTGTGTCCGAGCAGGTCGCAGCGCATATTCCTGAAGGTGTGCCAATCGCTGTGTGCGCCAAGGGGATTGAGGCAGATACCGGTCTTTTGATGACGCAGGTTGCTGAAGTAGTGCTGGCAAATCATTCTGTCGGCGTCATTTCCGGTCCAACCTTTGCCCGAGAAACCGCTATTGGCCACCCGACGGCTGTCGTGTCGGCCTTTCCCTTCAGCTATGCGGATCGCCTGACCCCGGATGAAAGCCCTGCCGTACGCTTTGCCATGACGCTCAGCACAGAAGCCTTCCGTGCTTATGTGTCGGATGATCTGGTGGGCGTTGAAATCGGGGGTGCTGTCAAGAATGTGGTCGCCATCGCCTGCGGCATGATGCAGGGCGTCGGCTTTGCTGAAAATACCCGCGCAGCGCTGATCACCCGCGGTATCGACGAAATGATGGTGCTGGCCGAAAAGCTCGGCGGTCGCCGCGAAACGGTGGCTGGTCTGTCTGGCGTTGGGGATTTGACACTCACATGTTCCTCGCCGACCTCGCGCAACATGTCCCTTGGTCTGCAACTGGGGCAGGGGATTGCAAGGGAAGACTGCTTTGAAGGCCGCCATATGGTGGTTGAGGGCGAGGCAAATGCCCGCTCGATCACCGATCTGGCCCGTCGCCTCGGTGTCACCATGCCGATCTGCGAAGCGGTGCGCAGCATTCTATATGAGGGAGCCGATATTGAAGAGGCCTTTGCCGCGCTCTGGTCCCGCCCCATTGAGGCGGAGCCGAGTGCTATGGATCTCTCCTATTCGCATCCGGCCAGTCAGGAAGCGCAAGAGGCCCTTGCCCGCGCTGCCGAGAAAATGTCCTGATCGCATCCCATTGGCCATTTTGAATAGCAATTTATTGGAGCTGACATGAACGAAATGAGTGCAGATATCAAAACGGACATCGCACAGAAGCGATTTGTTCTCGCGACCGACCTGGACGGTACTTTTCTGGGGGGGAGCGATGAAGATCGCAAGGCGCTCTATGACTGGATTGAAGCCAATCGCGATAGCGTCGGCCTTGTGTTCGTCACTGGGCGTGACCCCGAATTCATCGTGGATCTGACCTCCCGAGAGGGGGTGCCGCGTCCGGACTATGTCATCGGTGATATCGGAACAACCATCGCAAGCGTCACGCCTGAAGGGCATGTGGAGCCGATCCCTTCTCTGGAGCATGATATTGCTGCTGCCTGGAATGATAGCGGCGACAGGGTGCGCGATGCACTGGTCGATATCAAGGGGTTGACCCTTCAGCCCACCGGGTTTCGCTATCGCGTAAGTTACGATATGGAGCCGGAGCTTTTCGACCCGTCTGCCTGCAGTATCGTGGATGCCATGGGCCTTGATTGGATCATTTCGGCGGATCGCTTTTTCGATGTATTGCCCAAGGGCTTCTCAAAGGGGCCGTCATTGCTCAAGCTGATTGATTATCTCGGTCTGGATGCAACCCGCGTTTTGGCAGCAGGCGATACGCTGAATGATCTGTCCATGCTGCAATGTGGCGTTCCGGCTGTCGCCGTTGGCGGGGCCGAAGAGCCGCTTCTCGAGAAGGTCCATTTTCTGGATCATGTTCATGTGGCCAAGGCCATTGGCGCTGCCGGTATCGCTGAAGCGATTGGCGCGTTCGGCCTGCATCCGGGCATGAATATCAAAGTCTGAAGCCTTCGAGCCTCAGACCAAATAACTAAATTACCAAATTACATTACGCATTCTTGTCAAAAGGAAATAGAGCTAGACCCATGTCTTCTGATCTTGTCATCGTTTACCATCGCCAACCTTATGAAGAAGTTGAAGTTAATGGAAAGACCGAACTACGGGAGAATAAAAGCCCGAACGGCATCGTTCCAACCCTGAAGAGCTTCTTTGGAGCCGTCGATCATGGCGCCTGGGTGGCCTGGAAACAGGCAGAAGATCCTGCCAATCCAGATTTTGAGCAGGTTATCGAAGTGGAAGACGCTCACGGCAAATATTCCGTCTCCCGCCTGCCCCTGTCTGCCCATCAGGTGAAGGAATTTTATCACGTCACTTCCAAAGAGGCCTTCTGGCCGATCCTGCATGGTTTCCGCGAGCGCTACAATTATGACCCGGTGGATTGGCCGAACTTCCGCGAGGTCAACTGGGCCTTTGCCGAAGCCGCTGCCGCAGAAGCTGCCGAAGGTGCGATGATCTGGGTGCATGATTATAACCTGTGGCTTGTGCCCGGTTATCTGCGCAAGATGCGCCCTGATCTGCGCATTGCTTTCTTCCATCATACGCCATTCCCGTCAGCAGACATGTTCAACATTCTGCCTTGGCGCAAGGAGATCATCGAAAGCCTCTTGCAGTGCGATGTGGTTGGCTTCCATATTCCGCGCTATGCAGCCAACTTCGTTTCCGCAGCAAGCAGCCTTGTGGATGTGGATGTTCTGCGCCGCGAGCTGGTCAGTGATGATTTGATCTTTGAAGGAACAGCCCTGACAGAGCGTCGCGTGCCGACCTTGCTCAACTGGGAAGATCGAGAGATCGGTATTTCGGTTGCCCCTGTCGGTGTCGATGTCGACTATATCAAGGAATGTGGCAACGATCCGGAAAATCTCAAGCGTGCCCGCGCCATCAAGGAAGAAATGGGAGATAGCCAGCTGATCTTGTCCGTTGGCCGTACCGACTACACCAAAGGTGGTGTTGAGCAGCTCGACAGCTTTGAGCGTTTGCTGGAGAATAACAAGGATCTGATAGGCAATGTTCGCCTGATGCATGTTTCTGTCAGCGCCAACCGCAATATGAGCGCCTATGAAGAGATCCAGAATGACATTGAGGCTGCCGCAGGTCGCATCAATGGTCGCTTTGGAACGCTGGACTGGCAGCCCGTGACCCTGATTTCCCGTGCGATTCCATTCTCTGATCTGGTCGCCTACTATCGTGCCGCTGACGTGGCATGGATCACGCCGCTGGTTGATGGCATGAATCTGGTCGCCAAGGAATATGTGGCGTCCCGCGTTGATGGAGATGGTGTTCTTGTGCTGTCCGAATTTGCCGGTGCCGCTGTGGAAATGGGCTCGGCTGTGATCGCCAATCCTTTCTCGCATCGGTCCATGGATGAAGCCATTCTGACCGCACTCAAGATGCCTGCGGAAGAGCGCCGCACCCGCATGAAACTGTTGTCTGAGGCTGTTTCTCGCCGCGACATCAAGGCTTGGGGTGATCAGCTCGAAGCTGAGTTTTCAGCCCTTAAGGCTGCACAGCGCCGCCGCACGTTCCACTCGGCTTTCAAACCGGGTGCACAGAGCTAAGGTATACAGCGTTCAAAGAAGAAATCAGAAAAGCCGGGCTTTTAGCCTGGCTTTTTTCATGTCATTTGGGCTTCAAGCCGGTTGATTGGCTCGCCCACTTCGTCTGCCATACCCCAAGTTCAGCAATCCTATCGTATACGAGCGCAGCATTGACGGACACTTGCTCCGCCTCTTCTGTCTTGAGGCTTTCAAATCAATCTTTTGGGTTGGCTGTGCAGGTATGGGCAGCAAACTTTCAGTACCGATTGAGCAAGCTTTTGATATAGAAAGGGCGCCCGTAAGGCGCCCTTTCTGCATGCTTGGATAGTTTGTTTCTGATCAGGCGAATGCTGATCAGTTCGGCAAGGCATAGACCGCGACCTGATCGCCAACCGTAGGCTTCAGGATCGAGTTGCCGCCCGATATAAAGGCTACATACTGTTTGCCCTGATACTCGTAAACCGCAGGGTTGGCTACAACCGGCGCTTCCAACTGATCGGACCAGAGCACTTTGCCAGTGTTAAGGTCATAGGCGCGGGCCTTGGCGTCCATGGTCGAGCCGATAAAGATCAGCCCACCTTTGGTGACTGCGGGGCCGCCGATGGTTGGGGACCCCATACTCTTTGGCATGAAGAAGCCATAACGCTGGGATTCCCCGATCGGCCTGCGCCATTTGACGTCTCCGGTATGCATATTGAGCGCGACCAGCTCGCCGAACGGTGGTTTCCAGCAAGGCATGCCAAGCCAGTTCATGGCATTCATCAGGCTCATACCATAAGGCGCCCCTTTTTGCGGATGGAAGCCACTTTCATTGCCTGAACTGCCATTGATGCGGTCATACTCTTTCCGTGCAAACAGCTTGATATACTGCACGATATGGGAGGTGTTCACGATGGCCGTCTGGCTTTCCGGATCAAAGGCCACACCGCCCCACTGCACGCCACCGGCGCTGTCAGGGTAGGTGAGTACGCCTTCGCCCTTGGTGGTTGGCGGACTATACATGCCCTCATAGCTGAGATTGTCAAACAGGGCCGAACAGGATCCACCACCGACGATATCGGCAAGTTTCCAGATTTCCGGCTTTTTAGACTGGTCCAGAAGAGGCGCGGGTTTGGTCGGGAAAGGCTGGGTCGCAGCATAGACTTCGCCGTCAACCGAGCCGTCGCCCTGAGGCACTGGGCGCTCTTCGATTGGCCAGACATCTTCTCCGGTCTCCCGGTTGACCACAAATAGGAAGCCCATCTTGGTGGCCTGAAGGAGTGCAGGAATTTCTTTGCCATCGACCGTGATATCCATCAGGGTTGGCGCAGAGTTGATATCATAATCCCAGATGTCATGATGCACCCACTGGCGCGACCAGACAACTTTGCCTGTCTCCAGATCCAGCGCTGTGGTCGAGGTGGCATAAGGGATCTGCTGTTTGCGGTTGCCGCCCCAATAGTTGGGAGAAGGCGAAGCGACGGGCAGATAAACGAGCCCCAGATCTTCATCCACGGACATTGCGGTCCAGACATTGGCCGTGCCGGTTTGCTTGCGGATTTTTTCCGGGATCGTGTCAAAAGCCCATTGCAGCTCGCCGGTCTGTGGATCAACAGAGAAGACCGCACCCGGAGGGGCTTCGGAATATTCCCAGTCCGAGCCAGCCCAACCCATGATCAAATGGTTGCCGGTCACCGTGGGCGGTTGCAGCAGCGATAGCGGGAAGCGGTCAGGGCGTGTGTTCCATTGGTTCACATCCAGTGCGCCATGGTCACCGAAAGACTCGCAGGCTTTGCCACTGTCGGCGTCGACCGCAAACAGGCGTGCATCCATGGTGCCAATATAGACGATCTTCTGGCAGGGCTCACCGGCAACCGGATTATCCGCCTGCCAATAGGCGACTCCGCGGTTCTTCAGCGCCGGTTGCGTCAGGGTTTCCAGCCTTGATTTGGTGTCGAAAGACCATTTCTGTTTACCCGTCGCCGGATCAAGAGCCAGAATGCGATAGAAGGGAGTGCCGATATAGAGCGTATCATTGGCAAAGACAGGTGTGGCGGACCAGACTGTGGCTGGCGTGTCGCCGCTGCCATCGGATACGTCACCGGTATGGACTTCCCATACCTTTTTGAGTGTGCTCACATTGTCTTTGTTGATCTGGTCAAGGGGCGCATATTTCTGGGCATTCAGCTGACCATGGAAACTGTTCCAGGTGGCTTGTTGCGGGACAAGAGGAATGCCTTTGCGCTTGCGTGGGGTGGTATTGAGAATGGGTGCCACAACGGCTTCATTGACATCCTGAATAGGGGCGGGTGCCACGTAACCATCTGAACTGTCAGAGCCATTAGCCACCGTAGAAAGATTGCCGGCAGTCTCGGCAGTGCCATCGGTCTCAGCCTGGGGTTCCGTCAAGGTGATATCTGCGCTGCTGTGCGGGGTGCTCGCTTCGCTATTTCCCTGCGCCAGAGCCAATGATCCGGAGACTGTGAAACAAAGGGCGGAGCTTAATAGCAGGCGTGAGAGATATGTCATGCTGCTGCTCCTTGTGTCTCGTGGCTGGTTGCCGATTTGCCGCCTCCGGTTGGCGTGCCGCTAAACGCGCTGATCATAGCGCCGATGAGGGCAACAACCATGGCGGCAATCAACAGCCATTCGTGGAGGAAATATCCCGCAGCGATGGAGCAGATGGCATCAACCAGAATGAGGAACATCACTGTTTTGCGCATGACGCCGGAGGGGAGAATGGGGTGCACAAGAGCGGCAACCAGCATGATGCCGGTCGAAAAGACGACCAGTCCGGCACCGATGGTCTCTGTCACGCCAGTGAGGGGGGCCATATAGTGATAAAGCGTGATAGCCAACCCAGCAGCCGCGCTTGCAACAAGCAATAGAGGCCCCGAAGAATATCGATCGGGTAGAATCTTCATGTTTTATCCTCTCAATAAGAAATGCTGCGTGCCAGGGAAAACCAGATCACGGCAAGCGATCCGATTGGCCTTTATGAGGCCGCGTGCAGAGCCGGAAGGCAGGCGCAGCTTTAAGCTTTGAGGAGCGCCTGCCAATAAAAGGCAGCGCTCGCCCTACATAAAATCAACGTGTCAATTTTGTGAAAGTTCCCTGAAAATTTCAGCTGCCCTAACGCCTGAGCAACGAAAGGCTGAGCCCTGAAGTCAAGAGCCTTAAACAACAAAAAGGCACCGCCCTGGAGGATGGACGGTGCCTTCTTCATTTGCTGCTCGCATATTAGGGATCTTGCAGATCCTGATGCGATCAGAGGGGAGGCTATTTTTATTTTTCTATATCAGAGCCTTGCTATTGTTGTTTTTGTTGGCTCCGAACCGTTATTTCAGAAGGCTGCTCTGAGCGCTATTTTCATCATAGGCGGGCATGCTTTCCAGCTGTTCCTGAGTGAACGGGGTGTAGACATGCAGGGCGCCCTGCGCATCGGCATAGACATTCAGCTTGTCTGCATCCAGTTCAACCGGCTTTGCATTGATGCCAAGGAAGCCGCCTACGTCAACGATATAGGCTTCAACCTTCTGGTCGCTATCCAGGAGAACATCGCTCACTTCGCCGATCTCGTTCAGTTTTTCGCCATAAACAGAGGTGCCAATCAACTGGTCGGTACTCAGCTTGTTCTGATCAATAACCAGCATTTCTGCATTGGTCATGGTTGATACACCGTCGCGGCTGAATTCTGGCGCTGCTTCCAGTTCGGCCTTGGTGGAGGCCATAACCAGATGGCGTTCGTTATCCCAGGTCATCCACTGCAGGCGGTCGAAGTCAACGGCAACATCCTTCTCGCCAAGGCCGACAAAGCCACCAACACCGACAACGGCGGCTTGCACGGTACCATCCTTATCCAACACGATATCGTTGATATCACCGATGATGGTACGGACGCCGTCAACATCCTTCACTGATGAGTAAATGGTTTCGCCCATCAAATCGCTGGCCAGAATCTGTCCGGGCTTGGCTGAAATATAGCCATTTTCGCTCATTGTGGCGTCGCCGGAGATGTCCTTCGCAAAGATGCTGAATTCCATAATGGCGTTGGGGACCAGACCTTTGTCCGACTTTTCGGACTGCGCATTCATTTCCGTCTTCGCTTTACTGTCATTCATTTGGGAGGTTTTTGAATTATCCATGGCAACGGCGCCAGTAGACATAAGAGCAACCAAAGCGGTCGTCGCAATAAACTTGTAATTCATAATTCTTCTCCTCATAAATTTTATCGTTAGTTGAAAGGATACTTTGTTTATTGAAGAATAAGCATTGTATCCTCTCTGTCTGTAGGAGTAGAACGAGCAGGAATTGGGTTTGTTCCGATTTTTTTATAAAAATATAAATTCCGGATACGTAGAAATATTATAAAGGCATGTCGATTTTGGCGATAATACCGGGTTTCTCGTAATCTATATGCACATTGCTGCCGATGATTTTATTCAGGCTATGCTCGATCAGGATCGAGCCAAAGCCTTTGCGTCTCTCCTCATTGAGAGCCGGACTTCCGGTTTCTGTCCATAGGATCGACAGCATCTTTTTCCCGCGCGCGGTGGGCGAGACTGTGATTGAAATCGTGATCCTGCCCTCGCGTCGGGAAAGCGCACCATATTGCATGGCATTGGTAGACAATTCATGGATGACGAGCCCCAGAGCAATAGCTGCGTCGGCATTGATGGCGATGGGCTCGGCCTCGATGGTCACCTGCTCCGCATAATGGCTGGCATAGGGCCTGATCTGTGTCTGGATGAGGCCGACCAGATCGATATCTTCCCATTCCTGATCAGAAAGCAGACCGTGGGAGGTGGCAAGAGCTGCCAGTCGCCCTGAAAAGGCGCGGGTAAAGCGCTCTGGCGATTGGGAATGACGCAGGGTCTGGCTGGCAAGGGATTGCAGGATCGCCAGCATATTCTTGACCCTGTGATTGACCTCGCGCAGCAACAGGCGCGTCTTCTCTTCGCTGCGTTTGCTTTGCGTGAGATCAATGGCAACGCCGATAATCTTTTTTGGCTTGCCTTGTTCATCACGCTCAAACATATGCCCCAGCGCCAGCACATAGCGTCCCGTGCTGCGCACGCGAAATTCGATGCTTAAATCTTCATCGGCGTCGGCTATATGGTCGATTTCATTTCTGATGCGAGCTAGATCATTTGGGTCTATCTGGCGAAAGAGGTGTGACCCGGTCACCGTGCCTACATCCTGAAGCCCGAGCAGCTGACGCATATGAGGGTCACATTCGATGATCTGTTCATCCTGATCCCAGCTCCAGGTCGCTACCTGACCTGCCTTGAGAGCCAGAGCATAGCGCACATTGGCACGCGAGAGATCAAACTCCGACATCGTGCGCGCACGAGCGGATTCTTTCAATTCGAACATGGAGGCAATCAATCGGGCAGATCGCTCAAGCAGATCATCATTTCTTGCAGCCCACACGGCCGTGCGATTGGATTCATCCATCAGGCAAAGGCTGCCGATCGCATGATCGGAAACCATGATGGGAATGCCCCAGATGCGGCCGTGATAGTCGCTTTGCGTGAGCAGCTGTGGCAGGGGAGAAAGAGACAAATGCTCACGTTCAATAAGGCATGCGATGGAAACCACATCGGACAAACCGGTGCGTAGAGGGGTATCGCTTGAGCAAGCCTGATACAGGACTTCCCCGCTCTTGACCACCGCGATAAAAGCTGTATCCGCCCCTGTCTGGGCTCTGATCATGTCGATGAGGGTCGAAAAATCGGAATCCGGCATAAGGCCGAGGCCGCAAATCTGTTCAACGACTTTCAGGCGCCGCTCATCCTGCACCAACGCAAGCAACTCTTTGTGCATGATATTCAAATCGATCATCTCAACTTAGGCCTCAAGAGAGAAAATGACCCTTTTTCTCGGTCTCGTGTAGTTCCTTTTCAACGAGCATATCGTTGGCTTCTATCGGGCTTTCTGGCGAGCTTCCTGCAAATAAAAAGGCACGCGCACGCACACGATTCATTTTCTAAACGCATGGAACAGCAAATGGTTCCGAAAAATTCAAAATAAAAATAACCGGAAAATTCAGGAACAAAGGCTGGCTTCCATGCATTGTTTAGATATCTGACGAACACAAATATCGAAACAGGAGATTGCGTTATGGCTGTTGCCAACAACAAAAGCGAATCCACGAAAGATGCTGATCTTACCAAGCAGATCGAAGAGCTTCGCAGCGACATTGCAAGCATCACGGAACTGCTAGCCAAACGCGGGACCGAAGATGTGATCAACTTGCAGGAGCGCGCTCGTGGCGTGGCAAAATCTGCCGTAGACAAGGCGCAGGACAAGCTGACAGACCTCAGCGAAGATGCCGGCCGTGCTGAAGCGCGCATGATGCTCGAAATTCGCAAGAAGCCGCTGGTTGCGGTTGGTCTGGCTGCCGGTGTTGGTTTCTTGGCTGCCCTCTTGGTTCGCAAATAACCCATGGGCGCTCTGGTCTCCATCCTGGCCGATCTGGCAGGCCCCGGCATAAAGCGAGAGCTTAAAGGGGGCGCAGAGGACGGGCTGCTGTTTTTAGTGGCCTTCCTTGCCGGCTTCATCGGTGTGGCCTTTGGGCTTCTAGCGCTGTTCATCGTGCTGGAACGCTATCTTGGCGCACTGGAGGCGTCGATCATTCTGGCAGCTTTGGCTTTTTTGGCCAGCGCGGTTGTGCTGTATTTTCTCGCTAGGAGACGCAAGCGCCGGGCCCGCATAAGGGCCGCTGCACGAGCTGCGACCAGCTCTGATCTGGCAACCATGCAGGCCATCCTTCAAATCGTGAGGGCCTCTCCGTTGCTGATGATGGCGCTCGGCGCCGGTATTTCTGCCGCAGGATATGTATCGCGCAAGCGCTCGTCCGAACGCTGAGCCTTATGGGTCAGGTCTGGAAAGGTCCGGATGTGGCGTGATGGCTGAGGGTCGGGCCTTGGGCAGATAGATCCGCGCTCGCTCCTCCTATTGACGAAACAAATTCAGAAAGGACTCCTGATAATGACTGTACAAGCTGTATTGCAAACCACTCCAAGTGAAACGGGTATGAACAACGGCTTGGACGAAACCTATCGCAAAGACATGGCTGAGGCTCTGTCCGATATCCTCGGAGCGACATACAAGCTGACAGTGGTAAGTCATATCTATCACTGGAACGTGGTTGGCCCTCTATTCAAGTCGCTGCACGAGCTGACTGAAGAGCATTATAACGACCTGTTTGCCGCAGCCGACGTTATTGCCGAGCGCATTCGTGCGTTGGACGCTCTTGCGCCGGTCAAAGGAGCAAATTTCGGCAATTTCATGCCTGAGCGCGGAGATGTAAAAGATCTCAAGGCGCAAGATATGGTGGAAGATCTGATTGCCATGCATGAGGAACTCGTGCGTACCATGCGTCGCGCAGGCCAGTCTGCCGGAGACGCGGGAGACCTAGTAACCGAGGATATGTTGACTGCGCGCCTGACATTCCATGAGAAAGCCCTCTGGATGCTACGGGCCATCGTCAGCGACTGATGAAATCTTTCTGGCAAGGGTCAGCAATAGACAGGGGCCAGAAATAGAATAGAGCTTTTCATCCCTCCTTATTCACCGCGAATGGGGAGGGATTTTTTGTGCTGCAAAAGCAGGTGGGATACTGATCCCAAGCTGTCTCTATTATATTGAGGCGCCCTGAAGTTTTCTGTCTTGAGGAGAACTAGTCGACCATCAGCGCTCGCCTGTCCAATTGATTGGGCACTATTGAAAGCTGCGTCCGCTCTTTGGGGCGGTGCATGCAAAGAGCGGGCCGGAACAGGACAAGAAAAACCCGATGCGCGGTTTGGGCACATCGGGCTAAATAGGGCTGTCAGAATTGGGGTATGAAAAGAAATTTTTCAAATGAGGAGATGATCAGTTCACAAAAGCCTGAGATACAACAGAGGCAGATGAATTGTCCGGGTGGTAGTTGCCATCTTCTTCCAGAGACAAAAGCTCCTGCAGATGGGCTCGTGCCCTGTTGACGCGGCTTTTGATCGTGCCGACCTTGCATTCACAAATCACGGCAGCTTCCTCGTAGGACATGCCTGAAGCGCCCACAAGGACAATCGCTTCGCGTTGATTGTCAGGCAGCTTGGAAAGCGCATTCCGGAAGTCCTGCAAATCCATCTGGCCATGCTGAGCTGGCTGGATGGAGAGGCTGTCCGTGAAAGTGCCTTCGCTGTCCTGAATCTCGCGTCCGCTTTTGCGCATCTGGCTGTAGAATTCATTGCGCAGGATGGTAAAGAGCCAAGCACGCATGTTGGTGCCTGCCTCGAAGCTCTCCTGCTTGGACCAGGCTTTCATCACCGTGTCCTGAACCAGATCGTCGGCGCGGTCATGCTTGCCACAAAGTGACATCGCGAAGGCGCGCAGGCTTGGAAGCACGGAGAGCATCTCCCGCTTGAAACTGTTGTCAGCTTTTTGCATCTTGAGCGTTTACCTCTCGCCAAGGCTGTTGGCAGCCTGTTCGGCTTTGTCCAGCTGTTCAAGCAAATCCAGAAAACGATCCGGAATGGCTTCCTGCTCGGTTTGGGTATATAGCGCCTTTAGCTTTTGGGCGATGGCACCGTTCGGATCCAAGTCTTCTTTTGGCTGAACGGTCCCTCCCAACATGTCGGACGCACTCAAAATGCCCGATTTTTCTTTATCATTGATCATTTTTAGAACACCTTTAGAGGCCAAGGATTTGTCTCGGTCTTGTTACAAAAACGCCTCATTTGCAAAAAAGTTCCGCAAAGTTGGAACTTTTTTTTGGCTGGCGGATTGTATCGATATACTACATTCTCGATTCTACGATCGATACTATCAAGGAGAGGATTATAGATGACGCTTTCTACTCGTGTTGCCGCGCATCTTCCCTATCTTCGTCGCTACGCACGCGCTGTGACAGGATCTCAAACATCTGGTGATGCCTTTGTGGCAGCCACTCTGGAAGCGTTGATTGCTGACGTTTCCCTTTTTCCGAAAGCCAGCAGTGATCGCGTTTCGCTCTATAAGTTGTTCTCTGATCTTTATCGAAGAGCCAATGTAGAAGTCCCGCCTGCCCAATCTCCTTATGGATGGGAGAGCCGCGCGCAGACCAATCTTCAGAATGTGCCCCCCGCGCCGCGTCAGGCCTTCCTCTTGGCGTCTGTCGAAGAATTTGCTCCTGGCGATATAGCCGTTGTGCTTGGGGTAGAAGAAGGGGCTGTGCCTGACTTGCTGAGTGAAGCTTCTGAGCTGATTTCAAAGCAGGTGGCGACCGACATCATGATCATCGAGGACGAGCCTCTGATTGCGATGGATATCGAACAGATGGTCGAAAGTCTGGGGCATCGGGTCACGGGCATTGCGCGCACCTATGACGAGGCGATTGAACTCTACAACAGCGACAAACCCAAAATGGTGCTGGCTGACATCCAGCTTGCCGACGGGTCTTCGGGGATTGATGCGGTCAATGACATTCTCAAGGATAGCGATATTCCTGTGATCTTCATCACGGCTTTTCCGGAGCGCCTGCTGACCGGAGAGCGTCCGGAACCGACATTCCTGGTTACTAAGCCCTTCAATGAAGATATGGTGAAGGCGTTGATTAGTCAGGCATTGTTCTTTGAAAGGACTTCATAAGAAAAAATGCTGATGCAGCATGGAACAAACCTTTGTCATGAATCGTTTTATTCATGTAGTGCAAAGGAGAAATAACATGCTTTATTATGCTTTGGTGTTCTTTATTGTCGCAATCGTCGCGGGTGTACTTGGGTTTGGTGGAATTGCAGGGGCTTCGGCCGGGATCGCTCAGATCTTGTTCTTCCTGTTCTTGGCGTTTCTCGTCATATCCCTGTTGATGCATCTTGTACGCGGTCGATAGAGACGACAGGCCAACCAATCTCTCACAAAAGCGGTTCTGCCAGATCAGGACCGCTTTTCTTTTGCCTGAAGATAAAGCGTAGTTAAGAAAAGAAGATAAGTGCCTTTAAAAATCTGTCTCTGTCTCTGTCTGGTCTGGCCAATTGCTGATTGACCGGGCACAAAAACGGGCACAAAAAAACGGAGCCGTTAAGGCTCCGCTTTATCCCGACTGAGGCTGTTGCGAGCGGTCAGTGGTTCGCCATCCATTCATCGATTTCACGATCGATTTCCTCTTCCTGCTTGCCATAAAGCTCCTGCAGCTTGCCTGCCAAGGCTTTACGGTTGCCCGCGATCACGTCAATGTCGTCGTCAGTCAATCGGCCCCACTGTGCCTGAACATTGCCTTTGATCTGTTCCCAATTGCCTTCGATCTGATTCCAGTTCATAGCGTTTCTCCTTGTTTGACTTGTCGTAAGACCGCTTCGCGATCCTCACTTAATCAACGTGTGGAGACTGTGAACGTTCCAAGAAAACAGGGTGGGAAAACAGAAATTGGGCGCGTGAGGCATGTGTTACATGAGGTAAGAATTTCCCTAAGGGTCAGGATAAACTCGCTTTTGTTTGGCTTGTATTGTTTTCGGGGATGACTTTTTTTTCCGCTGCCAAATTTTTGTAAGTTTCCTATAATCAAAAAGCTGCCTTGAATGGGCATTATTCCGTTTCCTGAAATTTACACCGCACTATGGTAGACGCATGCACAGACTTATTGCTCCGATTGTCTTTTCAACAGTCATGATTATTGGCACTGGTGCATCGCTGATGCTCTATAACAACGCAGAATTGGCAACCGAAAAACGTGCGGAAGACTTGGCCGGCCAGGTTGTTGACCGCGTTTCCCTGCGCCTGTCGCAGCATTTTGCGCTTCTCAGGGCCACCACTGCGTTCATTTCTGCAACGCCCAAGCGTATTCGGCACAAGCAGTTTGACAGGATCATCGCCGGTTTCAAACTTGAGGATAATTATCCCGGCCTTCAGGGGATCGGCTTTGCTGAATCTATTTCTCCCAGCCAGGACGAAGCGCTTGGGGCAATTCTCAAGCGAGACTACGGACCCGACGCCAAGGTTTGGCCTGAAACGGACCAGACCGAGCGGGCGGCCATTACGCTGCTTGAACCGCTGACAGACCGGAACCACGCTGCTATCGGCTATGATATGTATTCCGAACCCGTGCGCCGGTTAGCCATTCAAAAGGCCTATGAGACCGGGAAAATGGTTGCCTCCGGGCCGGTAGAACTGGTGCAGGAAATCACGGCCATCAAGCAGGCCGGTTTCCTGGTCTATTCAAGATATGATGATACCGACACGCCTGACGCCTATTCTGGCTTGGGCCCATCAATTGCTCGAAAACCGATCAAGGGGCTGGTTTATGCACCCTTCAGGGCTGGTGACCTCTTTACGACGGCTCTCTCTCAGAAGCCGATGTTGCCTTTGGCGCTGCAGGTCCGTGATCTGGATGACAAGAGCCGTCCCTTGTTCAAATCCGCGCTTTATGATGATGCCGAGCTGTTCGGCTCGCGTGTGACCCGTGTCATGGAGGTTGGCGGGCGCAAATGGGTGCTGGATATTCGGGTAAAGAACAAGCTGGACTGGACGCTTCAGACTGCTGCCCCTTATGTGTCTTTTGCGGTCTTCTTCCTTCTGGCCGCCATGCTGGCATGGATAACCCATTTCCAGCTGCGCGCCGTGCGTACGGCCAACACCTTGCAAAAGCTGTCGGAAAAGAACCTGATAGAAAAAGATTTGCTTCTGCAGGAAATGAAGCACCGTATCAAGAACTCCATCGCCCGCATTCTGGCCATGGCGCGCCAGACCGCTCATCACTCCGAGACCATCGAAGAATATTCCGAAAGCCTTACGGCGCGGCTGCAGGCCATGGCAAACGCACAGGACGCTCTCACACGCTCGCATTGGCAGCGGGCCGATCTGGCCGATCTGCTGTCCAAGGAATTGGGTCAGGTTTTGGGAGAAGAGCAATTCGGTGGCACTATTTCAGGGCCGAAGGTGGAGCTGGATGAAACAACGGTGCAGGCTTTTGCGCTGACCTTCCACGAGCTGGCAACCAATGCGCTCAAATATAGCGATGTCGCCAAGGACAATGCGGCCCTCAACGTGACCTGGTCTCTTGAGCAGAAAGGCAAGGTTAGAAATCTTAGGCTTGTCTGGAAGGAACTCAGCGACAATGCGCTTGCGGCTCCTGAGCATAAGGGATTTGGCACCAAGCTTATTGACGCCAATATCCGGGGTGAGTTGCGCGGTTCAATCGAGCGGCGGTTTGAGAAGCACGGCCTTACAGTGGAAATCACCGTGCCTTTGCCTCAGAATGGCCGCGCGAAGGGCAAATCAAAGGCGGGCGCTGCGACCGCCGGGACCGGCAAAGAACCAGACAATAAGGCCTAGCACCGGGAAGATGATGATGCCAAGAATCCAGAGCAGTTTGGCGCCCGTGCTTTCATGGCTGCCGACGACCTTGATAACGGCGTAAATGTCGAGAATAAGAATGATAAGGCCAACAAGGCCATAACCCGTAAACATGATGAAGCTCCTGAGTAGCGTTTATTCGGGAGGGCCCTGTGATATGCGCTTTTGGCCCAGAAAATCTTGGTCAAATGAATGTCCCTGAAATGCCCAACCGTGCGAGGGACGGTCGGGCAGGGAGGGCTTAGCCCTATCAGTCAGCCAGCGAACGCAGCTGTAGCTCGCTGACAGCCAAAGCGAAGTTCAATCCGGTTTGAGCGGAAACACTGAGCGGCTGCAGAGCAATGGTCTCGTCGGAGCCACCCACCAGCAGGTTGCCGCCAACACCAGCACCAACGGTTGCCTGGGCACTTACACCAGCATAATCACCGGCAAGAGCGCCGGGGCGATAGTCGTCTGTGGTCGGTGCCATCACCAGCCATGAAATCACGCCATGATCTGTGGTGCCGATATCAAGCCCGAATTTGTTGATAGCGCCGAAATAGGCTTCATCTGGAACATCTGCATCGGCTGATTTAAATGTGCAGGAGAGATCCTTGGTGGATTTGAAAATAAAGCCCTCGCCACCTTTGACCGCGCAATTGAGCTGACCGATCTCGACACGGTCAATGGACTCAGCCGCCGCTGGAGCGCTGAGAGCCAACGCCGGGATGGTGGCCATGAAAAGATATTTCATAAAACGGGACATAGGATCAATCTCCAGATTCCTTGCAATTTCGGCATGGGCATAGAAGCCTTTATTCTTGTTCTTGGCTTCCTGCCCGGTTCGACAAGTAAACGCCGCTAGAGCCTGAATTGTTCCCATTTTCCCAAAGACATATGCGCACAGGCATGCGCAATGCACCCCCGCTCGCATGGCAGATCGATAGCGATTAATGTGTTTTAAAGAAGAGAAAGACTAATTATAACAAAGTCTTGGAGTGCGTGTCAGAGCGCTCCATGAGCCAAGCTTCAGACGCGCGGCTGCTCCCGATTGCGCGATCAACAGGATAGGAGATCAATTCGCTGTCTCGATGCTCCGCAAGAAGTGCTCGGGCCTCCTGGACAGATGTTTGTGCACTCAACCATGCATCAAATACCGAGGGCTTCAGGATGACGGGCATGCGCGGATGGATGGACCGGATTTCATCCACGGCAGGCGCCGTGAGGATGGTGCAGCTGTAAAGATCCAGCTTCGGGTTATAGGCCGAGAGCCCGGCAAAGGCGAAGGGTTCGAAATCCGGCAGGTGCAACAGATGCGGATCCTTCTTGCCATCTGCCTTGCTTGTGGTCCATTCATAATAGCCATCAGCTGGAATGAGGCATCGCCCCACCTTGTAGGCATCGCGAAAGGACGGCTTGGTATGGGCTTCTTCCGAGCGGGCATTGAACATGGGGTATCTGTTTTGCAGCTCGTTGGTCCAATGGGGTACAAGCCACCAGCGCCCTTCCATCAAGCGCCGCTCGCCCCTTGGCTCGCCAACATAGAGCACATTCTGTGTTGGCGCGATATTATAGCGGGCAGGCACATTGCGCTGCCGGTCTTCAGGGCGAATGAGATTATACATTTCGTGGATATCCGCCCATGAGCCCTGAAGGATAAACCGTCCGCACATTGTCTGTTTCCCATCGTCCTTACTGCAGCAAGGAAGCCATATTGCTCTATTTCGAAGCGCCTTCGTTGCCCCATCTTAAAGGAGGGCTTTCGTCTCAGCTTAGCGCCTGCGCCCGATCAATCTCAAGGGGTGCGCCCACGCAAATGTTATAGTTATGCTCTGAAGGGAAACTTGAATGGTGCATGCCAATACCGGAGAGGTGAAAGCCAAGCGTGACCTTTTTGCAATGGCGCAAAATTCCCTATGAAACGCGCGATTTTTTTCTTGCATCGGTTGGCAAATTCTATCATGGGTGGCCGCGCTGGTGCCGATCGTTCCAATGTCTGTTTCCAACGCAGAGCTGTGGACGAAAAGAGGCGAGCCAAAGCTTCAAGAGTCCCCTGATTGCCAAGCCAGGGCACTCGCGATCTCCATGAAAAAATAGATCCGACTTTTGACTTCCGAGCAAATCTCGCAGACCCCCTATCAGGATGGTTGTCATGGCCAAGATATTTGCACCGATCGCCTCACTGCTGATTTCCGTTACCCTGCTGCTGCTGGGGCACGGTTTGCAGAGCACCCTCATTCCTCTCGCTTCGCGCGCCTATCAATTCAGCGACTTGCTGATTGGTTTTGCTGCGTCTGCCTATTTTGCCGGTTTTGTTCTGGGTGGCATCATCACGCCTCATGTCGTGGTCCGGGCTGGTCATATCCGTGGCTTTGCCGTGATGGTGTCGTCCATGTCGGCCGCAGCGCTGTTGCATCCTTTGGTGACGGATGCCTATGCCTGGGTGCTGTTCCGCTTTATCACCGGCTTTTGCGTGTCCGGCCTCTATCTTATCATTGAGAGTTGGCTCAATGAATTTGCAGATAACGAGAATCGTGGGCTGGTCATGTCCGCCTATATTATCGTCAACTATGCTGCCTTCACGGTGGGACAGTTGATGGTGACATTGGCGCAACCGGAAAGCTTCTATCTGTTCGCCATTGCCTCTATCATCATTTCAGTTGCCGTGATGCCTGTTGCCATGACCAAGGCTGCGCAACCGGCACCGATCGCTATCGTCAAGCTGGATCTGCGCCGCGTGTTCAAAACATCGCAGGCCGCCATTATCTCGGCCTTTCTGATTGGCGTGGTGCTTGGCTCGCACCTGACCTTTGCCCCGATTTATGCGGTTGAAAAGGGCTATAATCCGCTGACGCAGGCGCCCGTCTTTGCCGCCATGCTGGGGCTTGGCGGGATTATCAGCCAGTGGCCGCTGGGGCGCTTTTCCGACCGCGTGGACCGGCGCGTTGTTCTGTTGATCATCAGTATTCTGGGGGGCGTCGCATCGGTCGCCATAACCTTGCTGGATGATGTGCCCTTCTATCTCTTCCTGATCGTCGGTGCGGTCATCGGGGCGCTCACACAGCCTGCCTATTCTCTGGCCGCCGCCCATGGCTATGACAATGCCAAGGAAAGTGGTTATGTGCGCATGGCCGCAGGCTTGCTCGTTTCCTATGGCTTGGGTTCAGCCATTGGCCCGTCTGTCACATCGATCTTGATGCAATTCTATGGGCCGGATGTGTTGTTCCTGTTCCCCACGGTGCTGCTTGCAATTCTGGCTGTCTATCTGATGGTCCGCATCAGCCAGAAAGACCCTGTACGGGATGCACAGAAAGAGGACTTCGACCTTGCCGCGACCGCTTCGGTTCTGGGTGTGGTCTCTCCGGAGGTCTTCAGCGAAGAAGACCGCTATGTTGTGGTTCCAGATGAATGGGAGCCTTCCGAGGAGGAAGATCCCGAGGATGAGGTCAATGGTGGGGAAATACCCGAAGGGGAGCTCCCCGAAGATGCGGCTCAAGAGCCAGCCCAACTTCCGGAAGTCGAGGTGGATGAAGCGGTTGCCAATGCCATCACGGAAGGAAATGGTGTTTCTCAGGATAAGAAGGCCATTGAGGGCGATGTGGATGGGGAAGATGAGGACGAGGAAGATGGGGCTTCTGACGATATAAAAGATAAAGACAGCACGCGCTAGTCTTGCGATCTGGAAGAAAGCCGAAAAATGCCTCCTAGGGGAGGGCTCTTCTAAGGTTCATCACTCTTCAAACAAAACGCCCGGACAGTGGCCTGTCCGGGCGTTTTCTATTTCTTGGTCAAGCAAGAGCAGCGGTATGCCTCTCTTGCTGGCTGTTTCCTTATGCGGCTGAGGCAGACTCTTTGCGCACATCATTAAGGAAGCCGTTGACGCGGCTTCTGAGATGATCGGCTTCCTGCTGCAGTTTCAGCGAGGAGTCGTTTACGACGGAAGAGGTCTCGCGGGTCTTTTCAGCCGTCTGCGTCACATTGCCGATGCTGGTGGATACTTCATGTGTAACGCGGGAGGCCTGCGTGACGTTGGTTGCGATTTCTTCTGTAGCAGCGCGCTGTTCTTCCACGGCCGCAGCAATCTGGCTGGACACTGAACTCAGGCTTTCGATGGTCTGCGAAATTTCAGAAATGGCATTGACGGCCAAATTTGTTTCCTGCTGGATCTCGGAGATCTGCTTGTCGATTTCCTCGGTCGCCTTGCTGGTCTGGTTGGCCAGTTCCTTGACTTCCGCAGCCACGACAGCAAAGCCGCGCCCCGCTTCTCCGGCTCGAGCCGCTTCGATGGTGGCGTTGAGGGCCAGAAGGTTGGTCTGCTCGGCAATCGCCTGAATGAGCGTGACCACTTCGGAAATCTGTTTGGCAGCCTGTGCCAGGCGTTCAACCCGATCGTTGGTACTGTTGGCTTCAGAAGAGGCTTTCAGTGCCATGTCGTTGGAGGTTTGAACCTGACGGGCCACTTCACTCACAGAGGCTGCGAGCTCTTCTGCAGCAGAGGCAACGGCCTCAACATTGCTGGAAGCCTGAGCGGATGCACTGGATACTTGCTCGCTTTGAGCCGAGGTGCTTTGGGCATCCTGATTCATCATGAGTGAGGCATCCTGCAACCCTTTGGCAGCATCCCCCACAGTTGTCAGCATGCGGGCAACCTCTTCATCGAAGGAGCGGCAAAGATTCTGAACATTCTCGCCCCGTTTCAGGGCTTCGCTCTGGTTCTTTTCATGCTGCGCCATCAGGGTTTTGCGGTTGTTCTCATTATCGACAAACACCTGCATTGCCTGCGCCATCTGGCCGATTTCATCTGAGCGATCCTGATCGGCCACCTCGATGGAAGAATTGCCATCTGCCAGAGAGCGCATATTGGCAACCAGACCCGTGATCGGTTTGTTGATCGAGCGAATAACGACATAAGAGGCTGAGCCTGCAAGGAGCAAGGCAATCAGTGTGGCCAGCCCGACCGTCATGGCCTGATTGAGAAAGGCGGCATTCATATCATCGATGTAAACGCCTGTGCCCAGCATCCATTGCCATTCGGGAATGCCTTCAGCCCAGCTCAGCTTTTCATAGGCTTTTTCGCTACCCGGCTTTGGCCAGTAGTAGGAATATTCACCACCGCCCTTCTTGGCGATGTCGATCATGCTGCGGATAAGATAGTTGCCCTCGGCATCCTTCATGTCCATCAGATTTTTGCCAACGAGTTTCTTGTTGGGAAGAACCAGATTGGTACCGTCATATTGATACACAAACAAATAGCCGGAGCCATTGTCATAGCGCATGGCATCTATGGCTGCCTTGGTCCGCTCCTGTGCTTCTTCGCGGGAAAGCTCGCCGCTCTTCTCAAGCGAATAGAAGGAATGGGCGATGGTTTGTGCGGCGTGGGTAATATTTTTAAGACTGTTTATGCGCTCAGCGCGCATGGAGCTTTTCAGGTTGGAGAGGCTGACCGCAGAGAGGGCCAGCATGAATACGAAAACAGTAATCGTGGGTGCTGCAATCTTCCAGGAAAGGGGGAGCTTGGATATTTTCATAATTGGCGGTCCTGAATATTATCTGGTTATAGGTAATACTCAGGTAGTGCGCCTAATTAAGTCTTAATAAATTAAGAGCTTCAAATATGTCTATAACATATATGAGAATAGCTCTAAGAAATGACCGGCACCGACAAGCACCAATAAGTAGATTCTAGGTATTTTTCTCTATCTTGAGGCAGAAAAAGAGTATCAATAAGGGCGTTTTTGAATAATCTGCAACCTTTGAGCGATTTGAACTTTTTTATTCATATGTGTTGGAAAGTGATCCTACCGCCCGATAAGGTCCGGTGAAACGAGGCTGGAGTGATCTTTCCGGATCTGACGCGGCCCAGAAGGAGACAGCAACCCGATATTGCGTCTTTCTCTGATCCAGTTGGTTATATCCTCAAAGCAGAGCGGACGTGAAACCAGATAGCCTTGCACGGAGCAATTGGCGATCTGGGATACTGTCGAGAGCTGTTGGTGGGTCTCGATGCCTTCGCATACCACACGGAGTTGCATCAGTTTGGACATGGACATGACCACGCCCACGATTGCCTTCTGCTTTTTATTGACCACGATATTGTTGACGAAAGACCGGTCTATCTTGATGCCATCTATCGGTAGGTTGGAAAGATGGGAAAGGGATGCATAGCCCGTTCCGAAATCATCCAGCTCTACATGCACACCCTTTGCGGACAGGGTTTCGAACAGTTCGTTGATATTCGAATATTGATCATCCAGCAGCACGCCCTCCAGCAACTCGACAGCCAACAGGTCCGGGTTGATGTCGTATTTCTCCATGCTCTGGCAGAAGTCCTCCACCAACGTCTGACGCTTGAGATGCGCAGGCGACAGGTTGACAGAAAGGCGCCCGAATTCGATGCCTTCGTCGACCCACTGGCGGACAGACCACATGGCTTTTTCGAAGATGGTATTGCCAAGGGCTGCGGCCATGCCGTTGCTTTCCACGATATCCATGAAAAGGCCGGGCGGCAATTGGCCGCGTTTGGGATGGTTCCAGCGCACCAGTGCCTCGATGCCTGTAATGCTCTCGTCCAGCGTGCTGATCTGAGGCTGGAAATGCAATTCGAACTGGTCGAGCTTGAGCGCGTCTCGCACATCAGCTTCGATAGAGGCGTCGCTGTCCAGGCGCTCCTTCATTTCTGACGAGAAGAACTGATAGCCGTCACGCCCCATTTCCTTGGTCTTGTAGAGCGCCAGATCCGCATAGGTCATCAAGGAGGAGAGGGTTGTTGCATCGTCGGGATAGATGGCCACGCCAAGGCTGACTGTGGGCCACAGGGTCGCGGTTTCATAGGGAACCGGAATGGCAATCAAATCGGTCAGTTCCTGACACAGGCTTTCGAGTTGATTGTTGGTGACATCCTTGACGATGGCGACAAATTCATCGCCGCCCCAGCGATAGGGCTGGAAGCTTGGCACCTTTGAGGCAAGGAAAGCCAGCCGCGAGCCGATCTCCTTGAGCAGATGGTCGCCCGAGATATGCCCGAGCGTGTCATTGACGCGCTTGAATTTGTCCAGATCGATTTGGATGACAGCAAAGCGCGTATCATGCTGCTTGTTCGCGAACAGGGCTTCTAGATCCTGCTGCCCATGGGCGCGGTTCGGAAGCGCCGTGAGAGCGTCGAAATAGGCAATATGTGCCAATGCGTCCCGCGCACGCACCAGTTCCGCTTCGCGCAGGCGAGTATCGGTGACATCGGTAAAATTGCAAATGATGTCTCCATTTGACAGCTGCGAGCTGTGCATGAGGAGAAAGCGCCCATCGACGGTTTCAAAGCTTTCTTCGAAATATTTCGTTGACTTGAAGCGGTCTAAAAACAGATCGAGCCAATTGAGCGGAAGCTCTTCGTTCCATTTCCAGAAGTTGATTGCTTCGCCAGCCTCCATAAAGTCCCGTGCAGACATGCCCTTCCGGATGAGATGGCCAAGCTCCTTGTGATAGTCGCGGAAAGCATCATTCGCAATCACCAACCGGGCGTTCGAATCCCAAAGGACAAAGCCTCCGCGCATCGAGTTGATGGAATTGATCAGGCGTTTGTGCGCCTTCTCCTGTTCATCCTGTGCGGCCTTCAACTGGCTGGCATTGGCCTTGGCTTCGGAGCTCTGACGCTCCAGATCTTCAAGCATCTGCTGGCGTTCTGTTAAATCATACTGAGCCGCAACCACTCCACCGCCTTCCAGAGGCCAGCAGCGGATCTCAATGAATCGGCCATTGGGCGTCCTTCTGCTTAATTGAAATGGTTGTCTGGATTTGATCATCCGCAAGCGCTCTTCTACCAGCATATCGCCATTGATATCTCCATAAAGGCCGAGCTCGATGTTCCGGCGCAGGATGGCGGAATAATCGGAGCCAACGGGAAATTCTTCAGGGCTGAGTTCGAGCAGATCATAAAAGACTTTGTTGGCTAGAATAAGCTGAATATTCTTGTCGAAAACGCATATGCCGCCGGGGAAATTGTCAAAGGTCGAGTTCAGTAGATCGCTGCTGCGTTTGAGAGCCGCTTCTTTATTCTTGATCTCGGTAATGTCCGTGCGGATCGATATGATCTCTTCCAACCTGCCTTGGGCATCTTTGATGGGCACAATGGTCGTGGAAACCCAGTAGATGGTTCCATCCTTGGCCTTGTTGCAGATTTTCCCAGTCCAAGCCTCTCCTTTGGCGATGGCCTCATAAATGCCTTTGAAAAAGGATTTTTCATGATAGCCGGAGTTGAGCAGGTTGTGATCCTTGCCGATCAACTCTTCGCGCTCATAGCCGGAAATCTCGCAGAATTTGTCGTTGGCATAGACGATGTGCCCTTCGGGGTCCGCAATCGAAACAATGGCATGGGCGTCAATACCCAGCTTGTGAGACGTTAGTCTGGAGGCAAGTTTGCGAGATTTATCGCGTTCCTTGGCTAAAGCCTCCGCCTGTTTCTGCCTATCCTTGTAGCCGAAATACAAAAGACCCAGAAAGGCGATAAGGAGAAAAAAGAGAAACTGCGAAACGCTTTTGAAAAACAGATGTTTGCTTTCAAATTCGTCAATGTTGAAAAACCGAGCCAGTAGCAGTTCATTGAGCAACGTCAGGACTAGGATGCCTGCAATCAAGGCAATGAATTGTTTTTTCTTCACAAGATGTTTCATGGCCTACCCAGCCCCATTCGTCTCTTTATGTGCCTCCATGCAAGTTTCCTGTTTGTAGGGATATACTGCGTGCATGGTCTGCAATTTTACAGAGGTGATCTTCATAAGTGTCTCAAAAAAAACTGAAATAAGTATAAATAGAAGCAAAAAGGTTTTTTGCATGCGTAAACAAAAACTGCGCTCTAATGAGCGCAGTTAAGAAAAGAAGGAATTCCTTGATCGTAAATTCAATAGGGAATTTAGATTTTAGCCCGCTTTGGAAGTTTCAATACTTTGATCTTCAGTGTTGCTTTGATCTCTAATTGTATTGAGGAAAATTTCAACTTGAGAGGAAAGCGTCTCGATCTGCCCGCGCAGGCCGTTGGTATTTTGAGACATGGTCTCTGCGCTTTCCGAGTTGGAATTGACCAGATCGCTCATGACATTGGTATTGTTGGCAATGTCTCGGGTTCCGGATGCGGCCTGAGCGATGTTTTCGCTGATCTCACCGGCGGCTACGCCCTGCTGCTCGACCGCAGCAGCGATGGTGCCTGAAATAGCGGTCATCTGATGAATGATATTTTCCACCTCGCCGACAGCATCGACAGCATCTCCGATGCTATTCTGGATGGATGAGATCTGGCCGGAAATTTCTTCGGTGGCCTTGCCTGTTTGTGCCGCAAGATCCTTGACCTCGGCAGCAACCACAGCAAAGCCGCGTCCTGCTTCTCCGGCGCGTGCCGCTTCGATCGTGGCATTGAGAGCCAGAAGATTGGTCTGGGCGGCGATGTCCTGAATGAGCCCGACGATCTTGCCAATGGCAATTGAGGCGTTGGAAAGGGTCGAGATCACATCGCTGGCGCGTTTGACTTCATCTACCGCATGCTGGGATACCTTGCCGCTTTCGTTCACCTGGCTGGAAATCTCGCAAATGGACACGGTCATTTCTTCGGATGCGCTGGCCACCGTTTCGACATTGTTGCTGGCTTCTTCCATCGAAGACTGCACCGAATGCAGGCGCTCATTATTCTCGACAGATCGGCTTGCCAGCCCTTCGGATTCGACGCCAAGTTGGCTCGCTGCATTCTGCACCTGTGTGATGATGGAGCCGACCTTTTGATTAAACGAGTCGGCTAGATCCTGCATCATTTGGCGTTTCTGGGCTTCCGCTTCGGCATCTTTCAATGCCTGCTTGCGCTCCAGTTCCTTGCGTTCCTTGGCATTATCTCTGAAAACCAGCATGGCCCGGTTCATATTGCCAATTTCGTCCTGCCGGTTGGTCTGGGCGATCTCGACATTCAAATCCCCTTCCGCGAGCTTTAGCATCGAATGGACCAGCTTTTTGATCGGGCGTGTGAGCGAGGTTGCGAGCAAGACGGAACTGCCGAAGATAACCAGGAAGATGAAAGCCGAACTGGTCAGCAAACTTGTCAAATTGTCCCAGAATGTCGCTTGCAGATCGTCGATATATGTGCCGGTCCCAACAATCCAGCCCCATGGCTTATAGGCTTGGACATAGGACATTTTTGGAGAAGGCTCCGTGCTGCCCGGGCGTGGCCATGAATAGGCAACCACGCCACCACCTGGCTGGCTGCCAACCTTCACGAATTCCTGAAAGTAATGCAGACCATTAGGGTCTTTTGCCTCGGAATAGTTCTTTCCCACCGTCGAAGGATCCGTCCCATGCATCAGTATGCGATGGTTCATATCGTTGATCCAGAAATAGTGTTTGCCATCATAGCGCAGCTTGGAAAGCAAGTCCTTGGCAGCTTCTTTTGCCTTCTCCTCGCTGATGACGCCGCTTTTGGCATCGTCATGCAAAGCCGAGACGGCTGTCAGCGCAGATTGAACAAGATGCTGTAATTCCGTTGCTTTGGATTTTTCAAGGTCATGCTTGCTCGCAAGACTTGCCTGAAAAGTAATAGCGCCAATACCCAATATTGCCAAAAACACAATTGAGTAGATCTTAGCTGACAAACCGCGAGCCCATTGGGGCAAAAGCGCGTACAAGGGGGAAATCATGATCGGGGCTCCAATGACAATTACCGGTCATCTTCGGATCAGGAAGATGACACAAGCGAACTCGTGATAATTGACAATAGGATTGAGAGAAAAAGTTAACAATTAGAAAAATATCAAGTAGTAACTACGAAATTTATGTTTTCCATATAGTTGAAAATACATACTTTTCTGTCTTTTATTAAAGTTCATGAATTTGTCTATTTGAATATGTGCTGGTAGTTGGTCAATTATTAGCCTGAAGTTATCGATATGTATGTGCATAGTGAGTTTGGGCAAATGGTATCAAGCGTAAATGGGGGCGTTTAATAGAGTTATTGAGTTGAATGAATATTTCTATTTTAAATGTGCGAACGTAATAATATTACTTGCGTGCTGTTGTTTGCTTGAGCTGTTTTGAGAGTTGCAGGAGTAAAAAAGCTGTATGGAAGAAAAAGGGCCAAGCGTTTTGCTCCGGACTGCTTTCAGATAGGCGACCGCTTAAAAGCAACGTCCCTCGTGTGATTACACCCCGCAACCTAGTCTCGGCCTTTTCTCAAAGCTGCTATGGGAGAGCCCGCCTGGGAATGGGGGGCAGTCTGTGTTGATTTCTTTTCTCTCATTGTCTGTGTATGGCTGTATATGACTGTATATGGCGGTTTTTGATGCTTTTCAGTTTGGGCTGGCGTTGTCTCTTCGCCAATGGTAAAAGCTGTTGCGCCGCAGCAATGGCAGCAAAGATCGGTCACTCCGGTTCTATCTTGCTTCCACCCGGTATTGTTCGCGGCCGAATTTATTGCCATTCAGATTTTATCTCTTTCCTTTCCGGTATATTCCGATCCAAGGATTTTAAGGACCTCCGTAATGACAAAACAGAACGGTCTGCAAGACGCAGGGGCCGCTGCCAATCAGACTCGAAGTGCCAGAACGGCGCATATCGCCGAACCCAATATGCCATTTGTGGAATTCATCATTCTGATGGCATTGTTGATGTCTCTGGCTGCGCTATGCACCGACGCCATTATGCCTGCTTTTTCCGTTATTGGCACAGAGTTCGGCCACAGCAGCCCTCAGGAATTGCAGAAGATCATCACCATTTTCTTTGCCGGTCTGGCAATAGGTCAGCTGATCTACGGGCCGCTGTCCGATCAGATCGGGCGCAAAAGCGGCATGTTTATCGGTTTGGTCATCTTCATCATCGGCAATCTGTTGAGCTGGTTCTCGACCAGTTTCGAGATGCTGTTGCTGGGCCGTTTCTTGCAGGGCTTCGGGGTTGCCGGTCCGCGCATCGTGATGATCGCCCTTATTCGCGACCTTTATGCCGGGCGCGAAATGGCGCGCATCATGTCCTTCGTGATGGGCCTGTTCATCTTTGTGCCTGCGCTTGCCCCCATCTCCGGTCAAACCATCATGGCGATCTCGGGCTGGCGCTCTGTCTTCTTCGCCTTCATCCTGCTGGCAAGCATTGGTGGGCTGTGGCTGGGGCTGCGCCAGAATGAGACGCTGCATGCTTCAAAGCGTATCAAGGTGACGCCGGCCAATCTGTGGCGAAACACCAAAATCGTTTTCAGCACCCCCAGTTGTCTGGGCTATATGGTTGCCGTCGGTTTTGTTCAGGGCCCCTTCATGCTTTACCTGAGCACGGCCCAGCATTTGTTCCAGTCCACTTACGGCTTGGGCACTCTTTTTCCATTCGCTTTTGCGGGTCTTGCTTTCTCGCTCGGCTTTGCATCTTTCCTGAATAGCCGTCTGGTGCTGCGTTTTGGCATGCGCTATCTGGTCCGGCGTGCGTTGATCGCCATGGCAACCATCGCGGTGATAGGGCTGGTCTGCACGCTGCCTTTTGGGTTCGTGCCGCCCCTGTGGATGCTGTTCCTCATTTTCAGCCCGCTCTTTCTCTGCACCGGTCTGCTATTTGGCAATATGAACACCCTTGCTATGGAAGAAGTGGGCAATGTTGCCGGTATGGCCTCTGCATGGATTGGTGCCGTTTCGACGCTGATCGCCATGACGATTGCGACGGTGATGGGGCAAGTCTATGACGGCTCCGTTCTGGCTTTGCTTGGCAGTTTCATGATCGGCAGTGCGATTACCCTGCTATTGACCATCTTCACGGAACGCTGGAGAGAGCGCCGAGATAGGGAAATGCTCTGACACGGCAAGGGGAGCTTGCAGAATAATCTTGAAAAGGCCCAATTCATAAGGTGATGATGCCTCATTGGAATGCTCCGACACAAGAAATGAGGATCGCCGCAGACATGGACCTTAAGCCCGAAAGCCCAATCGATCCGGACCGGTTCAAGGGCGTGGCGCTTGATCGCCATTTGCTTGATGAGCTGGCGCAAAGAGGGACGATCAGTGCACAGGTGCGCCTTGAGAGCCTCAACTGGCTTCATCCCGCCCATTTATGGGCGCGTTGGGCGATGGTCATGCTGATGGCATTTGGTACAGGATTGGTGCTCACCGGCATCGTTTTCTTCTTTGCCTTCAATTGGACGTCCATACCCGATCTGGCCAAACTTGCTCTCATTGAGGCTGGAATTATTTTAACTGCACTTGGCGCATGGCTCCTGCCGGGGGAAAGTCTCGCAGGGCGCTTGTTGCTTATGGCGGCTGCGGTTCTGACGGGTGTCTTTCTGGCTGTGTTCGGGCAGATCTACCAGACCGGTGCCGATGCCTGGCTGTTATTTGCGCTTTGGGCCGCCCTCATTACGCTCTGGACCCTTATCGGGCGCTTTTTGCCGCTCTGGGTGCTCTGGCTGGGCTTGATCAATCTGGCCTTTTATCTTTGGTGGGACAGCACGCCATTGCTCAGGAAGGATGATACAAGTGCCCTTTATCTCATTCATGCGCTGATTATTGGCCTTGTGCTCTGTGCACGAGAGTGGCTTCTGCCAAAGGAGCATATGGGAGAAGGCTCTCAATTCTACTGGCTCACACCCCAATGGACCCGTTGGTTGTTGCTGGCCGGAATGCTGGTGTTTCTCTTCCCGCCATTGATGATCTGGATCGCCAATTGGGAGACCGCGAATACACAGGTCGCCCTCTGCGCTTTGGTGGCCGGCATAGTAACGCTTATTCTCTTTGTTGCCTTTCGTTATTGGCGCCCCGATATTCCTGCGCTCGCCATGCAATTCCTCATGATCTGTATTCTTGCCGTGATGGGGCTGGCGATCCTGCTGTTTGACAATCTGTTTGATTCGCTCGGCACCACTTTCTTTACCGGCGTTTCTGCCATCGTCTGTTTTGCGGCGGCGGCGGGATATTTGCGCCACCTGTTGGCGCTGGGTCTTGATCGTGAGGAGGCCGGGCAATGATGGAAGGCCAGAAAGGCTACCGCTTCCTCATGGAGGCGCCGGGGGTATCGCAATGGGTCTCGTTTTTGCAAACGCGCGGATTGGTGCGCGATGAAGAATTGGCCGATATCAGCCGTGATATTCTCGTCATAAAGACCAGAGAGAACAAAGAGGCGCCGGTTTATCTGCGGGCCCTGAGTGCCATCGGAGCCGTTATTTCGGGGTTTCTGCTGCTCTATCTGCTTTATTTGTTCGGCCTGTTTGATCTTAGCGAGACCAGCCTCAGCATCAATGGTCTGCTATTCATCGGCCTGGCGGCTCTGCTGCATGCACGTGGCTTGCGCAAGACAAATCTCGCTCGGGATTTCTACATCCAGCTGGCGCTCACGCTTTTGCAGGCAGGCAAGGTTGCACTCGTGACAGGATTGGCGCAAATCGTCCATGACACGTTCGGGCTCGATTGGTTCTGGACCGTTTCTGCCATTCTCGGGCTGATCATGCTGCTCAGCTTTTTCGCTTTTCCTTCCTCAATCGAGCGCTTTGTCGCAAGCTTTGCCTTTTTGGTGTCGCTTTGGATTTGCTTGCTGAAGGATTCGCCCGATGACTTCGAGCTTGCCGGTTTCAATATCATGCTCGTGGCCCATATTCTGGCATTGGCGGCCTTTCTGCGCTGGCCGTTGGTGCGTCAGAAGTTGACGAGCCTTTATGATGCGCTGTTGATCTCTCTTTGCCTTGCGGTCGGGGTGATCCAGAGTTTCGTGTCCATTGGCCATCAGGTGTGGCTCGATGTTTCCGATGATGTGCAAGTCTTCCTGGGGCTTGGCTATCGCTGGTCTGTCGAAATTATACTCGGCGTCGCGCTGATCACCCTGATCTTGTGGATCGCCGGTCGCAAGGGCAGCCTCGGCCGCGAGCCGGTGGTGGCAAGCCTTCTGGGCGCTGCGGTGCTGGCTCTGCTTTCCAATGCGGGCATTCTGCTCGCAATCGGGCTGATGATTCTCGGCTTTGCCACCCATCGGCCCGGCCATACCATGCTAGGGCTGCTATTTGCGCTCTTTTTCGGCTTTCTCTATTACTATAATCTGGATCTGTCGCTGCTGCAGAAGTCGATGATCCTGATCATGTCGGGTGCGCTTCTGTTGCTTGCTTCTGGCTATATCTACTGGCGCGGATGGTACCGCCAGACAGGCAAGGTGAGGGCGTGACATGAGGAAACATCTCATCCTGCTGGCTCTTCTGCCTATTCTGGCCATCCTCAATTACTCCGTTTTCGAGCGCGAAACTTTACGCCGTGATGGTGAGCTGGTTCTGCTCGAATTGGCGCCCGTTGATCCCCGCTCGATCATGCAGGGAGACTATATGGTGTTGCGTTACTCGGTTGTCCAAAAGGCAAATGCCGCTTGGCAGCAGATACGCAAGGATAATGAGGAGCAGAAGGCTCCCGGCAATGGGACCGGGAAAATAGTGCTTCAGCTCGATGGACAGGCCAGAGCCAGTTTTGCCCGCTTCTATAAGGAGAGCGAAACTCTGGCCGAGAATGAACGCCTGATCAGCTTTGAGTTTCACGCCTCAGCCGGGGTCAATCCTATCCGCTTGATGCCAGAGTCCTTTTTCTTTCAGGAAGGGTACGGGCAGGCTTTCAGCCTTGCGCGCTTTGGTATGATGCGGATTGGAGCCAATGGCGCGCACAGTCTGGTGGGCCTTGCGAATGAGGCCGGTGAGACAATCAGCCCCGAACAATCCGACGTGCAATGAGCTTGGCTTTTCTGGCCTCGTTTGGTCTGGGTGGATTTATGCGGTGTATTATGGTTAACGCAAAGCTAACCATAATCCGTTAGGCTTGCGCTTTGAATCCTCAGGACACTCCTGACCGTAAAAACCAGAGCGCATAATAATGCCGTGAAGTATTAGAGACCCTGAATGCTAGAATTTGCCCGAATGTTTATGTCTATCGCCGGGCTTGGTTTGCCGCTGGGGCTCATTATGGTGCTGTCAGGGCGAGTCAAGTATCGCAACGAGCTTGATACGTTCATGCGTATGGTCTCAGCTTATTGCATCTCGATCATTGCCTATTGGGTCGTTGGCTACGGGCTCTATAGCGGAGAAACGATCAACGGTCTGATCGGCATGACAAAGGGCTTCATGCAACGCAAGGATCTGTTGCAAGGCGAGCAGGATCTCCATCTTCTGGTGCTGTTCTCCGTCCCCCCTATTGCTGCTGCGGCGGGTATGGTTGAGCGTGGCAAATTTCATGTTGGCAACTTTCTGGTCGCAGCCGTTGCGGTTCTCATTGCCCCTGTCACGACCCACTGGGCGATGCATTCCGGTGTTGGTGGCGATGGGTGGCTGGTCGCGAACGGCTTTGAGGATGTTGGCGGCGCGATTGTGGTTTTCATATCTGCCGGCTTTGTCGGGCTTGCCATCTCTCTCGTTCTGGGACCGCGGCTTGGCCGGTTCCCCATGCAGGTTGGTCGTCCACGAGGGCAGAGCCCGACATGGTATGGCATGGGAATGGTTGTGATCGTCACCTCGACCATTACCCTGGCTGTCATGCATGTTGAGAATCTTGAAGATATGGCGGCGGCCTTTTACGTCTTGCTGATCGGGGTGAGCTTTTCCATTGTTGCCGGATCGCTGGTGCCGATGATAGCGCGGCGCGGCGAGACAACACAAAATGTGTCGACATCGGTCTTGGCCGGCACAGTCGCCCTGACTGCCGTTGCTTCCTTTGCCGAACCTGTTGACGCCGCCCTTATCGGTGTTCTTGCAGGGACGCTCTCGGTCAGCTTCAACCGCATTCTTGCCTCCATTGAAGTGGACGATCCAGCCGAATTGATTTCTGCCTTTTTGTCAGGCGGGCTTGTTGGCGGTTTTATGGCCCCTCTCGCCAGGCCAGGTCTCAGTCCATCGTTGGCCAGTGAGTTCGTAAACCAGTTGATCGGCATCAGCGCGATTGCCGCATGGGCGTTCTTTGTCACGCTCATCATTGCCCTGTTTTTGAAACTGGTTGTCGGCTTGCGCGTGGGCGAGGTTGAAGAAAAGCGGGGTCTTTCCGTCTCGCATTTCGGTTTTGTCAGCGAGCCGGACTTCATAATTTCCAGTGTGATGCACCTGAACCAACGGGCCGATTGGCAAAATGGCGAGCGCAACAGCCGATTGGCAAAAATTGCCTCAGATTTCAGCGCGGTCATCGTCACTCTTCATGACGCAACCAGCAAGGCCACTGACCGGATCCTCTCCTCCAGTGCCAACCCGAAAGAGGGCGCCGCCATGGTCTCCCGGATCAGATTGGCCGAAGACAGCGTGCGGGTGAAGGCCGAGGATATCCTGATGTTGCTGGAGGATATTCTGAAGTCTGGCGATGGTGGTGATCTCGGCGGTGAGCGTTTCTTGCTGTGGGGGCAGGAGGCGGTGGAGAAGCTTCTGGCTCCGGTTGAAAAGGACATCAGCAAGCTCGCGCGCCACATTCCCCTGCAGGCAGAATTGACGGAGTTGGAGAATATCGTCATCACGGCTGCCGAGATCCTGTCTCACGGTGTGCACCAGATCGAGATGATGCGCGATTTGGAAGAGGCGCAGGTGGAGGGCTTCTTCTCCCGTGATCATGATTGCGATATTGCTGCTCTGCTCAATGATAAAGCCTCCCGCATCAAGGCCATTGCCGAAGTACGCAACAGACCTTTGCAGATCGATTGCACCGTCACCAAGGGGCTGACGGTCAATGGCGACGCCAATGCCTTTGCGCGTATCCTCACAATGACCGTGGAAGGCGCGCTGAACAGACAGCTCAGCGATAGTGCAAGCCCCGTGCGGCTGGAACTCAAGGAGCATAGCTCGGGGCAATATGTCGTGCTCGATTGCCTTGATACGGGAACCGCTTTGTCTTCGCGCCAGATACGCGCCATCCGCGATCCTCTATCGGAAGATCGATCGCTGGAAGATTTGGGGCTAGGCCAAATCCTGCCGCTTATTCTCGTTTCGCGCCTCGTTAGGGCCATGGGCGGAGAGTTTGCCATATCGAGTGCACATCAGGCCGGAACCCAGCTGCGCTGCCGCTTTAGGAAAAGACAGACCAAACAACAGCGCAATGCAAGCAAGGTTGCCTGAGGGACCCGGTAAAGCGCAGTTTGAATGCGCTGCAAATGCGGAAAAACACAAAAGCTCAATGCAGGGTTTTGCGCTCTGTTGGTGTCCAGGCAGCGTTGATGTGGCAAAGGGCAAGGCTCAATTGATCGCTGACCGACTTTGTTGCATCCAGCTCGATCCAGCGCATGGGCTCCCTGACGCTCTGGGTGCTTTGCAGAGGCTCGTTGCCCGTCGTAGGGGCCGCAAACTGCCGGGGTTCCAGATGCTGCGGCAAGAAGGCTGAAAGCGCCTCCCGTCTGCGCAGATCCTCTTCTCGGCATTTGAGCAGGGTAAGAGCGACAAAAGACGCAGACATCCCCATTTCGTCGGCCAGATCTTCCAGCATTTCACTATGGATCGGCTGGTCGAACGGTCCTTCAAGAATAACCGAATAGCCAGCAGCCAGCGCCAGACGGGCCTTTTCCATCATGCGCCGGTAGACCAAGTCCCAAACAGAGTCTCGTAATGCTGATTGCGGCAGCTGTTCCTTGGTGTCCACTTCATAGAGAGCCAGACATTCCTGCTCGGCAGATAGATAGAGCGCTCCGGGCATACGGCCGGTGATCGGAGCAAGCAGGCGCGCCAGATTGGAGCGGTCCGACTGGCTCGCCCCATTGATGGCAATCAGGCGCGCTTCATCATGCAGCAAGCTATCGCGCGCGGTTTTCATATGGCCTTGCAGGACACTTTCTTCGGTGCCGCCGCGCAGCAGGGCAGAGGGCAGCGGCTGGACTGATGAAGCCCGGGCATTCACAGTTGCCTTGATGGTCTTGGCATCGGCGAGAGCCTGCAAAAAGATATAAAGATCCAGCACCTGCAACCCTTCAAGAGCGTGACTGTCAAACAGACGGTTGCAATAGTGCGAGAAGACCCAGTTGGCCTGACGCGAGAAATCGCGCGACCACAATTCTCCAATCAATGTGGCAAGGTCGTAGAATGGATCCCCGATATGGTCACGCATCAGGCTCTTGGAGCCATTGACCTTGGGATTGACCATTCGCAGTCCATCGCTCAGTTTGACGACGTTGCGCAGGCGCAGGTTGCCATGGATCTGAGCAAAAAGTCCCCGCTCTGCGCGCCGATAAATCGCGTCTTTCATACGCTCAAGCTGATCCTGAGCCCGATTGAAGCAGGCCCGTAAGGTGGTCTTGCGTGACTTTTTGGCCAACTTGCGCACCACCGGTTCCAGATCATCAAACATTTCATCCATCAACATGAGCCATGAATGCACATGAGCGCTGGAATGCTCGAAGGTCTGCCCCTGCGGAACAAGCCGGGCCAGATCCCGACATTCGGAAAAATTGGGCTGATAGATTTCGGCAAAATGATCGTAGCGTTTGGAGAAATCATAGCGGCGCAGAACGATGACCCAGTCTACGATCGCGCTTTCGTCTCCATGGCTGATAACCTCTTGTGCATTCTCTTCGGCATCCGGCACAGGCAGTTGCATGGTGAGTGTCGTGCCGCGCTCACGAATGGGAATGAGATCAAGGTAAAGCTCCGGCGCGTAGCTGCGCCCCAGAAGCACTTCCTGCGCAGCAAGACTATGACGCTGGGCAAGGGAAAATGGCTCACTTCGGCCAAGCGCATTACAGCGCAGCAGTTTGTAGCAAAAAGGACCAGCCACGAAAAACAGGAACTGAGGCGTCTCCAGACGCTCGACAGGTGCATCCAACCCATAGCTGCGCGGATCGCCAAGAAAGGCCACAACCCGTTCCTGAATGGACTGGTAGCGGTCCTTGGCGTGCGAAGCGGCTTTGCCGAGCGCGCCTTCAGCTTCGGGGGCTCTGCCCACTGGAGCTGGTCTTCTGCCTTGGGAACGTTGAATGCCCATTGGATCTGGTCCTGATCGCCTTTTACTTGGGGTGTTATCTCTCAATGCTTGTAAACCGACACCAAATGCGTGCTGAGAGGTCGGCCCGGAGTTTGGCGGTGATGGCCTGTACATGCATTGATGGAAATCAAGATAAGTAAAAAGTAGAAATACATAAGTATTATCATCGTTTTATGTTTGAATTTGTAGTATGAATTAGGGAGTAAATTGATTGTCTTTGTTGTCTGGAAATAAGAAGCACAGGCTCTTTGCGTCAATTCTATCCCTGATAGGGTAATCGATCGTATCCAGGCCAAGTGCTTTATAATGATTATAAACAAGCAGGCAGCAGATCAGGCAGAAACATGGGGAGGAACTGGAAATGGCCAATGGCACTATGAAGAAAATCCGCCTTAATCTGGCGCGCAATGCGGACCATCCCAACGGCAGTGCGATGCACGGCTATGAATTCGTCGCGCCTTTGGACGAGGAGGGATTCATTGATGCCGAAATCTGGCGTACGCATAGGGAGCTATGTCGTGTGCGTCGCTTCTGGCAAGGAGAGAATGACGAGCATGGCCATCTTGTTCATCGGCCCGGCGGCAGTTGGGCCTTTACCTATGATATTGACGGAGAAGACGATGTCGAGGCTGGCTATCGCTTTGGTAAACATGCTTTTGTGCCGGGCGAATATGTTTCGATCAAAGACGAAGATGGAGACCTCTTTACCTTTCAGGTATCGACGGTTGAGACGGTCTGACAATGGTATTTGATCGGTATTAAAATTGGTTTTGTGAAAAATAAAGATACATAATACTGTTGAAAACTAATGGGTGATATAATGTTCCGTTCAGACTTTGGGGCGACAATTGAGTCATATCAACGAGGGCAAAAGGACGAATCGGGATGCTATTTTTGTCTTTGCATTGGAGGCCATGAGGAAGAGCCCCGGGCTTCCGCAAAGATGAACTTGTTTTCTTGCCAGATTTAGCAAGTGAAAAGAGAGCCCGGCGCAAGGAACATGGCAGACAGGAAAGCAGGGAAGGCGAGTGCGGTCGTCTTCGGGAATGCTTTTCTAAAGGACGGGAGTGCAATTGTCCCCCAATATTGCACTCCCGTTTATCCTTTCAGCTGATGATGCCTATTCGTTGATTGCCTCTAGATCAGCTTGGCGATTTTTCTCGAGATATTCGGCACCTTGAAAATCATGCGCACCAGATCCGGGTCATCGGGGTCCATGTGGGTTTCAAAACCGAGCGCTTCGCACATCTGTCGCATGGTCTGGTTGGAGCGCAACACCTCTCCCTCCACTTCCTTGAAGCCATCCTTCTCGGCATAGGCCAAAATGAGCTTCATCAGCATCCAGCCCATTCCCAGCCCCTTAAGGTCGGATCGCACCATCACGGCATATTCGCCTTTCTCATGGTTCGCATCGCCCATCAGGCGCACGGAGCCGAGCATCTCGCCATTTTGTTTGTCCACTGCGATGAAGGCCATCGATCTGGCATAATCTATCTGTGTCAGCCGTGCGATGAAGGCGTGGCTCAGGCTGCGCGCTGACGAGAAGAAACGAAGGCGCATATCGTCGTCCGTAACCCGATCGAAGAAGGCGGGAAACAGCGCTTCGTCCTCCGGGCGCATGGGGCGGATGAAGACAATGCGTCCATCCTTGAGGGTGCGCTCCTGCTCCCATTCGCTGGGGTAGGGCTTGATGGCAAAGCGTTCATGGGGGTGCTCATGATCATCTACCTTGGTCACCCTTACTTGCGCATCTGCAATGACATTCCCGCTGGCATCGGCCAATACGGGATTGAAATCCAACTCCTGAATTTCCGGAAAATCGGAAATCATCTGGCTCATGCGTACCAGCATTTCGGCCAACGCTCCCTTGTCGCAAGGCGCCGTATCGCGATAGCCCTCAAGGCGGCGATTGACCCGCGTCTTCTCGATCATCGCCCGCGCGGATAACAGATCAAGCGGTGGCAGGGCCAGCGCCTTGTCACGGATGACTTCGACTGCCGTGCCGCCGCGCCCGAAGACCATGACCGGGCCGAAGACTTCATCCACCATCATACCCGCCAGCAGCTCGATGGCGTGTGGTTTGCGGATCATCGGATGCACGGTGACGCCCTTGATATCTGCGTCTGGATAGGCGTCTTTGGCGCGCTCGAGTACCTGCTGGGCCGCCGTTGCCACTGCACCAGTGTTGGTCAATCCCAGAACGACCCCGCCAATATCGGATTTGAAGCGGATATCGGGGCTATCGATCTTGACGACAGCCGCGCCATGAGCCGAGAGAATAGGCGCTGACAATTGTGCTGCTTCCACGGCATTGCTGGCGGCATAAGAGGCTGCCATCGGCAATCCATAGGCTTTTAGAAGTTTGGAGACGTCCACTGCATCCAGACATTCATGCCCTTCCATCAGGGCTTCATCGATGACGGTGCGTGCCTCTTCATAATCAGGCTGGAAAGTCCCCAATGCGGGAGGCATCAACATGAGCTGGTCCTGCGCTTTCATATGGCGCAAGACATAGGAAATGCCTTGAATCGCATCTGCCGGTGTTTCGAAATGGGCAATGTCGGCATCTTCATAAAGTTTGACAAGATCCGGGCCGCCGCCAAGTCGGACGGCAAACACCGGAATCCGCCTTTTGCCTGCTTTCTTGCGTTCAGCCATCAAATCGACAACAGCGCGGGCTGCGTCTTCGCTTGAGCCGATGGCCGAGGGGCAGAAAAGGCCGAGTACGGCATGCACCCCCTTGTCGTCCATCACCACATCAAGGGCCGCCTTGTAGCGGGCAGTGTCAGCATCGGTGACGATGTAAACGGGATTGTTGCGTGACCAGCCTTCTGGCAAAATGGCGTCCAGACTGGCAATGGTTTCCTCATTCAGTGTCGCAAGATTACCACCTTGTTCGACCAGATGGTCAACGGCCAACACGCCAACGCCATTGCTGTTGGCTACGATGGCCAAATCGGATCCCTTCAGGGTCCGGATATGGGTGAGCGTTTCAACGGCATCGAAGATTTCTTGCAGGCTGAAAACCCTGAGCATGCCTGCGCGTTCGAACGCGGCATCATAAACTTCATCGGCGCCTGCCAAGGCGCTTTTGCGCGAGGCAACTGCAGCAAGCCCTTGAGGGTGACGGCCGGTTTTCATCAGGATAACCGGCTTGGCGCGGGCAGCAGCACGGGCCGAGGTCATGAATTTGCGGGAATCCCTGATATTTTCAATATAGAGCACGATGGCTCGCGTCCGCGCATCCATCGCGAAATAGTCCAGCATGTCGGCGATATCGACATCAACCTTGTCGCCCAGAGCAACGAGGCCGGTAAAGCCGACATTGTTGTGGCTTGCCCATTCCGCGACGGAGGTGACGATTGCACTCGATTGGGAGATCAGACCCAGATCGCCCGCAAGGCCTGGCACATGGCTGAAGGAGGCATTGAGGCCGGCCGCAGGCGACATCACCCCGATGGTGTTGGGGCCGAGCAGGCGCATATGGTATCGCGCTCCTACCTTTGCAGCTTCTTCGGCTAGCGACCCCGCGCCAGAGCCCATGGCGATGGAGAGAATGATGGCACCGCGGCATCCCTTTTGGCCCAATTGCTCAATGGTCTCGATAACCGATGGTGGGGCAATGGCGACGATAGCCAGATCGATCTTCGCATCGATGTCGTCAATGGATTTGTAAAGCGGTAGCCCCTCCAATTCGCCGCCTCTGGGGTTCACCAGATAGAGCTTGTCCTTATAGCGCCCTTCGAGAAGATTTCGCACCAGCGCATTGCCTATGCTGCCTGCCTTGGAAGAAGCCCCAATGAGGGCGACGTTGCGAGGGCGGAAGAATACATCGAGATTGAAACTGCTCATTTGAAGTCGGAGCCTCTGCCTAAGGGAACACAGCGTCGTCGAGGGCATGTGCCTGAAATATCTTGCAGCTTCCAGTTTCGGTGAAAGTTGTTCGATTCTCAAAGACTTTCACGTCAAATTGACCAGAAGTATAAGGCACGTATTAGCGACAAAATCAGGGCTCAGGGCCTATTTTCAAAAAGGCTGAACAAACTCAAAGCGAAATTTCGAATTATCCTTAACGAACAGAAATTCATCAAGATGGTGTGGTTGAAAGTATTTTTAAAATAGTTGGTGGATTTATTGGGTATGGAACTATTGTTTATTGAAATTAAAATTAAAATTTTAATTGAATTATTTATGTGAATATATTTGAAACCTTGGTGTATTTAATAAATTTCCCTTCTTTTTCGTGGTAAGAATTTGAAGCGTATGAACAAAATTTTAAAACCTTGCTGCTAACCTGAAGAAAAGTAGTGGAATTGCTGCTGGGAGGCCAACAGTGGAACCAGAAGAGTTTACCAACGAGATCCGAAGGATCAGGTCTGACATCAATAGCTTGGGTAATAAGATCCGGGCTGCTGACTATGGGCATTCGTCCGATGCGAAAATGGTCGCCAAGCAGATGGGAGATCTGAAGGAGCAAATCAATATGCTGCTCCATCAAGTCGCCCCTATTGAAGACATTCACCTCAAGAGCCTTGCGGTCGAAACAAGGCTTGAGCGCGTGGAGCGCCGGCTCAAAAAGCAGGATGAGATCAAGCAATTGATGTCAGTGGAACAATTGCGCCATACATGGCTGCCAATTTTTGCCCTGATCCAGTTGGTCTTGAGCTGGGCTATCTTTTTCAAATAATCGGTATGCTTGCCCCGCAAGACAATAAAACCCAGTGCCTGAGTGGCACCGGGTTTTCATTTGTTGTTTCATGCTGGTCGCGGATGATCAATGCGCCATCAGGCAGGGCACTGGCATGGATTCCAGCATCCCGCGGGTAGCGCCACCAAGCACAAATTCCCGAACACGGCTATGTCCATAGCCGCCCATGACGACCAGATCATTGCCATTGGCCTCAACATATTTGATCAACGCGTCTGCAACGCCTTCCTCAGTCGAGGCAATCTTCTGAACAGAGACATTGACGCCGTGGCGCGACAGATAAACCGCCAGATCAGCCCCCGGATCACCCGGCAGGTGCAGTTTTTCTGCATCCACCATGACCACTTCCACTTCGTCGGCCTTTTCCAGAATGGACATGGCGGCATAAACCGCATGTGCTGATGTTTTCGAACCATCCCATGCCACCATGATCTTCTTGGCTGAGAAGGCTTCCACGCCAACATAAGGCACGATCATGATCGGGCGGCCAGAATCGAACAGGGCAGCTTCAATCAGGTCCACTCTGAGAGGCTCAGGGCGGTCCGGATGGTCTTGCCCGATGATAATCAGGTCGCACATGCGAGCATGGTTGAGCAACGTATCGAGCCCGCCGGGCATGATGTCCAGGATGCGGGTTTCAAAGGGCAGATTGTTGACTTTGGCATAGTCGGAAAAGCGCTCGATGGCGGATTCCGCTTTTTCCTTGGCGCGGTTGCGAGCGTCGGTAATGAATTGGTCAGGGACAGGCTGAACCATGAGCGCTGGCACAACGGGCTCAATCAGGGGGGCGACACCGGTCAGATGGGCATCCATCTTTGCGGCCAGCTCGCTCGCTATCTGAACTGTGGCTGTTGTGAGATCCGTTTCAATGTCCAAAACGCAGACTACGTCTTTAATGGCCATGGTTGGGCTCCTTTAAATGCCGGGTCCACGGGATAGGTCCTGCGGCCCGTTGTTATATTGCTTTGCGTATCTTTCGGCCCCGTTTCCCGCTTGAAGGGCCGGAGCAATATCCATGCACAAAAATTATGACGCCTTGGTTTGACCTGCTGCTTTGACAGGGATCAAGGATTGGCCGGAATTGGCATGATCCGGCATAGACTTAGGCAGTACAAAGAAACGGGATACTCGTTGACGTCTGGGCGCAGTATTCACCCTTCAAACGGCAAAACTATGACAATTCAGCGCTCAAGCTGCGCTCTGGCTGCTGCGCGCAGCTCTTTTTCACTTGCCCGCTTGAGGCTATGCTCTCGCCAGATCGTAAAGGAACCGGCTGCGACCACAACGGCGCTGCCCGCAAGCATGGCCATCGTAACATCTTCCCTGAAGATGAAATAGCCGATGAAAAGCTCATAGACCAGCTGGAAGTAGGTGATGGTCTGAACGGTGACGGACTCTGTAAGCGCCAGCGCCTTGATGAGGAAATAATGCCCGCTGACGCCGGTAAGGCATAGCCCGATCAGCCAGGCCCAGTCGGTCGGTGTTACCGGAGACCAGAAGAAGGGGCCGATGATGCTGGTTACAATCAGGCCGATGATGCCAGTATAGAAAAAGCTGACACTGGCCGGATCATGACGACCAGCGATGCGCGTTGAAATATTGTAGAAGCCCAATGTGATCGTACAGAGCACGGGCATGAAGAACCAGAAGGTCAGTTCCTGCCCGAAGGGATTGATGATCAACAGCATGCCGCTCATGCCGATGATGATGGCAACCCAGCGGCGCCAGCCGACCGTTTCGCCCAAGAGGGGCACGGAAAGGATGGCGACCACCAGCGGGCTGGCCGCAAAAATGGCCTGACTGAGCGCAAGGCCCACATAGGCAAAACTCAGAATGGAGATAATGATCTGCCCGACAAGCAGAAAACTGCGCGCAATCTGAAGCAACAAATGATCGGTATGGATCGTTTCGCGGAATCCCTTCGGTGAGCGAAGCGCCCAGATGATGGCAAACAGAGCAAATGCCCAATAGCGCACCATGGTGATCTGCACCGGATGATAGCTGGAACCGATCACTTTGGTGATGGAATCCTGACCGGCAAAGATCGTGACGGCCAAGAGGGCGTAGAAGGGACCGGAAAGTCGCATGGTATGGCTTTCAAAGCGGGGGAAACTCGTAGGGAATACCGCAAGCAACGCGTGCGTTGCTTCAGAAATTTATCGTGGTGATTATCTGTTTGAACCAGTGTGAATTCAAGTCTTTATTACAGTGATATCGAAAGCGTCCAAATCTCTTTGTCAAAGCCCGCAGAGCTGTGAGCCAATCAGTAGAAGCGCTGTCGTTTCTGATCTCTGGTGCAGCGCTACGCACAAGATAGGCACAAAAAAAGGGAGCCACAGAGGCCCCCTTCAAATGAGTTTACGGATATAGTCTCGTGTTACTCATGCCGATCGGACGGCATGCAGGAAGCTAGAAATCTGATCGTGGATCTTGACCGTTTCCTCGACCATGTCTTGCGAGCTTTGCAGAACATCGCGTGCATTCTCAGTCGTTTCGGACACGGACGTGGTGACCTCATCGATGTTGCTGTCAACGGCGGTCGTCCCTTGCGCCGCCTTCTGCACGCTTGCGCTGATTTCAAGGGTGGCGTCCCCTTGCTGGGAAACAGCAGATGCAATCGAGCTGGTATAGCTATTGACATTCTGCATCGTGCTGGCGATCTCTTCTATCGCCTCAACCGCTTCCTTGGTGGAGAGCTGGATACCGCTGATCTGGCTTGATATCTCCTCTGTTGCTTTCGAGGTCTGGGTGGCCAGATCTTTCACCTCGGATGCAACCACAGCAAAGCCCTTGCCAGCTTCTCCGGCGCGGGCCGCTTCGATGGTTGCGTTAAGAGCCAGCAGGTTGGTTTGCTCGGCGATGTCCTTGATAAGGATCACCACCTGCCCGATGCGCTGGGCGGCTTTATCAAGGTCGGCGACCTTCTGGTTGGTGGTTTGAGCCGCTTGCGATGTTTCGGTCACAATGCGCTGGGTTTCGCTGATCTGGGATGAGATTTGATCGATGGATCTAGCAAGTTCTTCAGCGGATGCGGCAACGGATTCCACATTGGTGCTGGCGTTGGTCGATGCATGCGCAACTTCGCGGGAGCGATGCAGGGTGCTCTCTGTCTTTTGGAACATCTGTTCGGAGTAAGACTGCAGGCTGTTGCTGTGGTGACTGACCTGATCCAGCATGTCACTGATGCTCGACTGGAACTGATCAATCAGGGTTTCAACCGCAGCGGAGCGAGCCTTTTCACGCTCTTGCGCCTTGGCTTGATCCCGGGCGAGGGCTTCAGCCGTTGTGCGATGTTTGTTGGCTTCCTCCATCGCACTGTTTGCAGTGGAGATGACTTTGGCCAGTGTTGCCGTTAGCCAGACCAGAACACCAGCCTGCAAGGCCAGAGCAGATATATGCAAAAGCACGCGCAGGAAATCGGTCCCATCGGGGAATACAGCCATTGGGTAGACGAAGTTGAACAGCAGGTGATGCACGGCCATCACGACCGCACCAACCATGATGGCGCGCCAGTTGCACCAACCTGCCAGAACAGCAAGCGTGGCAAAGAAATACATATGCCAGTCGACCTGATAGGGATGGTCGGCGAAAATATAGACGAGGAGTGCCACTTGCGATGAAAGGGCCACCGCGCTGAGATCCTGTGTCAGGATAGAGGCCCGGCTTTTGAGGGCGGAGAGGGTTGTCGCACCAGCGCCAAACAAGGCGGCTGCTGTTGCGATCCAACCGGTGCTGGTGTCCAGAGCAACCGTCAAAATGGCTGCGAGGGCCACATTGAGCCAAAGCAGCCCAATGATGAATTTCAGAAACTGTGCTCTGATGCTGTTAAGATCGGTCATGACTTTCGTCCATTATTATCCTTATTCAACTGATCCATATGCCGAACAACGCCTAGATTGCGCGCGTCCGCAGAAAGGCTTGCGGGCAAGTCAGCCTAAAAGGCCATTCTGGGCCCCGCAAACCGGGCGCCTGAATGATGAAACCGCGCTGTGAAAGCCGGTTCCTTCCAACACGCCGATTGTTATTCCAAGTTCGTTTTCCATGCCCAAAATGACACTGCTAGCTCTGACAATGTCTTGATCCGCTGCGGTCGGCGGCGAGCATGGGGAATAAAAACAACAATCCTATTGTTGGGTGCATGGGGGCGAGATGCAAAGGCAATGATGCCAGCAGTTTGCAAAACGAAAAAAAGTCCTACTTGACCAGAGTGGAGAAAGTCCGGTCTGTAGAGGCCCTTTCTTTTTGCTGAGTGGCAGGGGGGGCTCGGCTAATTTCTTCATGGCGCGCTCTTTTCGGCACGTGTTTTATAGTCTCAGCACAGTGGTGCCAGAGCCTTAAGATAGGGTAATTCAATAGTGTGAAAAACGGCCCTACTTTTAAGTATTGTACATCTTTGACCAAGCTTTCCACATATGTTGTGAAATTGTAAATAGCTAGAAAAAAGAGGGTAAGTAAAGGGACTTATAAGGGGAGGTGGGTGTCTGGCGGTTTGCCCGGAAGCACCAAGTTTCCTGATCGGGGCAGGAGGCAGAAGCCACTGGCCCTACCTTTTCCCATAGAGCGAATCAGATGCTCGGCGGCTTTGCCGGTTAGCCTTTATAGCGAAGGAAGGTCAGCTTTGTGTCGCCATAGCCACGCTCTTCGAGCATTGCGAAATCTGCAGGAATGGTTAGCTCTGCTTTGGCGTCTTCTTCCCAGATTATCAGCGCTTCTGGCACCAGCCAGCCGCCTTTTGCCGCGCTGGCGAGGGCTTGCTCTCCGAGCCCCTTGTTATAGGGTGGATCCATGAAAACCAGAGAAAAAGGCTCCATCGTACCGACCTCACCCAGCTTGGTGGCATCGCGCCGGAAGATCTTGGCAACGCCATTCAGACCAAGCGTTTCCATGTTGGTGCGGATGAGGCCGCGGCCTTCCACGCCATCTTCAACAAACAAGGCCGCTTTGGCGCCACGCGAGAGGGCTTCACATCCAAGTGCGCCAGTGCCGGCAAACAGGTCCAGCACACGCGCGCCTTCCACTGCGTTGTCATATCCATGCGCCAGAATGTTGAACAGGGTTTCCCGCACCCGATCCGTCGTAGGCCGAATGGCTTGACTTTTCGGGGTTGCCAATTGCTTGCCTTTGCAGCGACCGCCAACAATGCGCATGAGACGGAATCCTCACCTGGTCTTGATGTCGGGTTCCAGAGGCATCAAGCCTGCTTTGAGGTTTGATGCCTCTGGAACCGCGAAAGAATAAGAAAAGAGGGCGATTTCCGCCCTCTCTATTTTAAAGAAGTGCCTTAACGGGAGCCCCGATCAGAGCCGCCACCCCGTGGCTTGCCACCCTTGAAGCCGCCGCGACCGCCAGAGCGATCTCCGAATTTGCCGCCAGAATGTCCGCCAGACCGTCCATCTGAACGGCCTCCAGAACGATCATCTGAGCGTCCGCCGAAGCGATTGTCGGAACGGCCTTGAGACGACGGACCGCCTGAGAACTTGCCACCGCGCTTGCCTGCAAATTTACCGGTGTCAGCCTTTTTGCCGCCCTTCTTGGCGATCCGTGCATTTGGATCCATCAGATCGGCTTTTTGCGGGCGTCCACCAACTTTGCGTACCGAGCGTTCGCCGGTTTTTTTGCCGTCGGCGCCTTCTTCGCGAAACACGAAGTTTGTACGGCGCGGAGCGCTCGGGTCAAACGGTTTGCGTTCGGCATAAGGGATGGCGTTGTAGCTTGGCTTGTCACGCCGGTCATAGCCGCGATCATCGCCATCGCGGCGATCTCTGCGATCACCACGGTCCGGCCGATCTCCTTTGGCAAAACGGTCACCGCGGTCAGGTCGATCCCCACGGTCAGGACGGTCACCACGATCTGGGCGTCCTCTGCGGTCGCCGCGATCATCATCATCAAAACGCTTCTTGGCACCTTTCTGACCTGCAATGACACGCGCGCCTTCCTTGGCCGAAAGATAGCCACCCTTGGCGCCGCCAGACTTCTTGCGATCGTCTTTCTTTTCCTGCTTGGGCTCTTCCTTGGGAATTTCCGTGAGGATCGGCGCATCGAAATCGGCACCGGATTCTTCCACCAAGCGCTCACCAAGCTGATCACGCAAGATGCGGCCCTTGACTTCTTGCACCTTGCCTTCATCCAGATCCAGAAGCTGGAAAGGTCCATAGGAGACGCGGATCAGGCGGTTCACATCAAGCCCCAGATGGCCGAGCACCTTCTTGACTTCGCGGTTCTTGCCTTCGCGTAGAGCCACCGTGATCCAGACATTGTCGCCGACTTCTCGCTCCAGCTGCGCATCAATCGAGCCATAGAGCACACCTTCCAGCGCAATGCCGTCGGCCAGCGTATCCAGCTGAGCCTGCGTCACTCTACCATAAGCGCGTACGCGATAACGCCGCAGCCAGCCGGTGGTCGGCAGCTCCAGAACACGCGCAAGACCGCCATCATTGGTCAGAAGCAACAACCCTTCCGTATTGATATCAAGACGCCCCACGGTGATCACCCGTGGCAAGCCCTGCGGCAGTTTTTCAAAGACGGTTGGCCGTCCTTCCGGGTCGGAAGTAGTGGTCACCAGGCCTTTTGGTTTGTGATAGAGCCAGAGGCGTGTGCGTTCGCGCACAGGCAGCGGCGCACCATCGACCAGAACCTTGTCCTTGGCATGGATGTTGACGGCAGGCGTATCCAGCACCTCGCCATTGACGGAGACACGGCCTTCCTTGATCCATGTTTCAGCGTCGCGGCGCGAGCACAGACCAGCGCGCGCCATGATCTTGGCAATGCGTTCGCCTTCTTCCAGTGCGCGGGTCGGCGGTGTGTAAGCTGGGCCCTTGGGCCGGTCATCCGATGGTTTCGAGAATTTCTGTCCGCTCATGCGCGGAGAGGACGCAAAGCTTTTTCCTTTGAAGCCAGCAGCTCCGCCGCCGCCACCAAAGCGACGCCCTTTATCAAAGCCACCTTCGCGTTTCGGGCCATTGCCACGACGATCATCGCCGCTTCGCTCGTTGCGGTCACCACGACTGTTCCAGCCGCCGCGATCATTGCGGGGTGGACGGTCGTTGCGGTCATTGCTATCTGGGCGGGCGTTGCGATCTGTGCGTTCAGGTGACTGGCGCAGGCTTCTCTCATCAGGGGTCTCGCGGCGAGCATCCACGTTCGGCGACCAGCCTTCCTTGCGGTCGGCGCGTCCACTGTCGCGCCCATTGTCGCGTTTGTCGTCGCGCTTCTTGCCAAAGCCATTTTTGCCGGAGAATTTGCCTCCGGACTTGCCAGCGAACTTGTCGCCAAATTTGCTAGAGCCACTTTTGCGCATGCCGCCCTTGAAAGAGCCTGATGCGGGTTTGTTACGATGGGCGCCATCGCGGCGCGCATTTTCGGAGCCCTCTGGCGACGTCGCGTCGGCAGAACGGGGTCCATTGTGAGCAGATTTGCGTTCCATGGCGAAAGCCTTTACCACAACTGCCAGAGAAAAGGCGAGAAGAAAAAGCTTGCCTGCAATGCATAGCTGTCAGATTTTGTCGGTAGGACTAACAAATGCGGCATAAGCAAGCAAAGGGCAAAGGCATGGCGCATCCCACTGTGGGCACAGGGTCTTCAGAAATGGCGATGGAAAACAAGCCAAGTTTCATGGAAATGGCGCTGGAACAAGCCCGCCAGGCAGAAAACCGCGGCGAGGTGCCCATTGGCGCCGTTCTGGTGCATGAGGGGGATGTGTTGGCGCGGGCCGGTAACCGAACCATTGCTGACAATGATCCTACGGCCCACGCCGAAATTCTAGTGATCCGCGAGGCTTGCAACAAGCTGGGGAGCCAGCGCCTGCCGGAATGTGATCTCTATGTCACCCTTGAGCCTTGTCCCATGTGCGCGGCCGCCATCTCTTTTGCCCGCATCAGACGCCTCTATTATGGCGCAGCAGACATCAAGGGCGGCGCTGTCGAAAGCGGTCCCCGGCTTTACAACCAGACAATATGCCACCATGCGCCAGAGGTCTATTCCGGCATCAATGAGCGGCAGAGTGCTGAACTTCTGAAGCTGTTCTTCCAATCACGAAGAGACTGAAAGCCAAAGGGTTGGAAAACAGCGGAACAATCAGGGCAGGGGCTAACAGAAAATCGGGTCGATGGATTCTCGGGCAGGCTACCAGGCTGAATGCGCCCGTTTGTGACCACGGACCTGCATGAGTCTTTCGACGAGAACAACCATTTTATCGGCGAAGAACATGCGGGATTCGGTAGAAAGAATACCGTCTTCATCTTCTTTGCTGAAAAACATGATTGAGGAAACCGGAACGCCGAAAATCTCGGAGTATTTCTTGATGATCTCTGGTGTCGGGCGGACCTTACCGAGTTCATAATCCAGCGCAGCTTCGGAAGAAACACACAGCTTGCTGGCGACCTCGTGAATGGTCATCCCTTCGTTTTCACGCATCAGAGTGAGAATTTTGTTAAGCATGGCAATATCCTTAATTGCACTTCATTGAAACTATTTCTCCTCTTGATTTTCAAACTAGACCTCTCGGACCGCAATGCAAGACACCAAGTAGTATTACATAGATTGTTTTGCCTAGGTTTTTGCGGATTTGCACAGCTCGTCGTCTTGGTATGCATAGCTGCAATGCCTTATCGTCAAGATGCAGAATAGTCTGGTAAAATTTGATCGGCAGCAGGCTTGCGGCAAAGCCGTTTGAAGCGGTTGGTCGTCTGTGGCATCCTCCGCGTTTAAGGAAACAGGGCACTGATTCTGATGCCCGCTCTCTCAAACATATGTGATCCTTCATGAGCGACAGTTCCACCATTATCAAACAACTGGACGAAGCCACCATCAACAAGATCGCCGCAGGCGAGGTGGTCGAACGGCCGGCCAGTGTCGTCAAGGAACTGGTGGAAAATGCCATAGATGCTCAGGCCGACCGGATCGAGATCATCACCGCCGGGGGAGGCAAGAATCTGATCCGTGTTTCTGATAACGGCCTTGGCATGACCAGAGATGATTTGCAGATGGCGGTTCGGCGTCATTGTACATCCAAACTGGATCCCGATGATCTGATGGATATTCGGCATCTGGGGTTTCGCGGTGAAGCCTTGCCGTCCATCGGCTCGATTGCCCGTTTGGGGATTACCACCCGCCACGCCTCAGAGCCTCATGCCTGGGAAATTGCCGTGGAAGGCGGGCGCGAGCGTGCGCTCAAGCCCGCTGCGCTCAACATCGGCACACGGATCGATGTCAAGGATCTGTTCTTCTCCACTCCGGCGCGGCTGAAATTTCTCAAAAGCGATCGCGCCGAGAATATGGCCATTTCCGAAATCATCAAGCGCATCGCCATGGCCAACCCCAAGGTGCGCTTTACCCTGACGGGGGAAGATCGCTCACGGCTGGATTATGCCAATGTCAATGGCCCCGACGCTCATCTGGTGCGCATGGGGCAGGTGATGGGCAAGGCTTTCCGCGACAATGCCGTGGAGATCGACGCCTTGCGCGATACAGTCCGGCTGACCGGCTTTGCCGGCCTTCCGACGCTCAACCGCGCCAACAGCCTGCAACAGTTTGTCTTTGTCAATGGACGCCCCGTGCGGGACAAGATGATGCTTGGGGCCATTCGCGGCGCCTATGCCGATTATCTCTTTGGTGGCCGCCACCCCTGCGTGGTGCTGTTCATCGACCTTGATCCCCATGAGGTGGATGTCAATGTGCATCCCACCAAGGCGGATGTGCGCTTTCGCGATGCAGGGCATATTCGCGGGCTGGTGGTCGGGGCCATCCGGCAAGCGATTGCAGCGGCGGGCCACAGGGCAACCAACACGGGCGGCTCGGCAACCCTTGCAGCCTTGCGACCCGATGGCGTGCGGGCGACGGAAGCAGGCAACGCTGTGCTTTCTGGCGGAGTGCCAGGTGCGACAGGAACGTCAGGAGCGAATGCGCCTGCATCCTCTTCTCCCTATCGGCCCGCATCCTCCTATCAACCCGCCAAACCCCTCAACTGGGATTGGCGCCAGAGCGTCTATGCTCCTCAATCCCAAGAAGCAGAGGCAACCGGAGAGGCGGGAGCTGATGGAGCCCAGTCCTATCAGCCAGATCGGCCAGTGGGGGCTTCCTTGCAGGAAATGCGGGAGCAGCCTCAGGATGGCTTTTCCCCACCGCCCTCCTATCCAATGCCGGAAGTGCAAGGGCGCATGGCTGATGTCTCCATGCCTTCAGCCGATGCCCGCGCCAACGATAGCCTGCCCGATGCGGCAGCTCTCACAAGGCCGCTTGGCGCGGCCCGGGCGCAGATCCATGAGAATTACATCATCGCGCAAACCGAGGACGGTTTGATCATCGTCGATCAACATGCCGCCCACGAGCGCCTCGTCTATGAAAAGCTCAAGGCCTCTCTTGCCGCCAAGGGTATCGCCCGGCAGGGCATGCTCATTCCCCATGTGGTGGAATTGGAGGAAGATGATGTGGAGCGTCTTTTGGGAGCCACAGAAGAACTGGAGCGCCTCGGGCTGGCGCTGGAGAGTTTCGGGCCGGGGGCTGTTGCCGTGCGCGAGACACCCGCAATTCTGGGCAAACCCAACATTGATCGCCTTGTGCGCGACATCGCCGATGATCTGGCCGAATGGGACAAGACCACGCGAGTGGAGGAGAAAATCCTGCATGTGGCAGCCACCATGGCCTGTCACGGATCTGTCCGCTCTGGCCGCCGGTTGCGCGCCGAAGAAATGGACGCCCTGTTGCGCGAAATGGAAGCCACGCCTCATTCCGGCCAGTGCAATCATGGTCGCCCGACCTATGTGGAATTGAAACTGAGTGACATTGAGCGGCTCTTCTCGCGCAGTTAGCATTTGCCGCCAGCTGGAGTGGTTCGCTTTGGAGGCCATTAGGGGCCAGTGTCACCCATTGTCAGTGGGGGCTTGATCGCCATCCTGCTGCGGGCATTCATACAGAAAGCGATAACGCGGCTCGACCACCAGATAGCCGCTCTTGATCGGGCAATCGGCCCGCCCGGTTTCATCCAGATATTTCCGCGCAGCCTTATAATGACGGGCTTTGCCCGGCAGCACGTTGGCCATGCCCAGTGCCAGCCCGTTGATGAGCCCTCCCTTGATGGAAGCGCCAAGGGGCGGTGTTGTCGTGATGGTCTGCTTTATACTGTTTTCCATGATGCGATAGGCAAGGCCATCAAGGTCCACATGGCGTACATCGGTGATGGATATGATATCCTCAGTCATCTCCGACTGGACCCCGTCGGCGCAAGCGGCGGGCAAAAGACAGACGATCAGGCACAAAGCGCGTTTCATGGCGAATCTCTCACGCAGCAGCGAAGAACGGGCAGCTATTGCGAGCAAGTAAAAGGTGTATATAGTTGAATTTACACCATCAGGGTGCTGTTTGGGATGGTTGAAGCGACTATCCCCGGCTTTTTGCGTGCCTGAGGCTCATGCCGAATGGGGGGCGTCATCTGTCTGTCACACCAATCAAGTGAAACATTGCCCGAAATCAGTGTCCATGAGAGATGTGCACTTGAAATATATGCGTCAGAAGCCCGCAGCAGCAAAACACGAGAGCAAACAACCAATGAAGCATTTCCTTCATGTCATCAAAGCCGCGCAATATTCTTATGCAGGCTGCATTCGGCTGTTTCATGAAACGGCAGCGCAGGCCGAATGTATATTTTTCGCGGGTTTGCTGGCACTTTATGGTCTGGTCGGTGCGACGCTGGAGCAATTCGCCATTTTGACATTTCTGTTTCTGCTGACCATCGCGCTGGAGGCCTTGAACACCGCAGTGGAAGTTCTGGTGGATCATCTCACCAATGATTTTGCCGAATTTGCCCGTCAGGCCAAGGATTTGGGATCCTTTGCGGTTTTTTGCGGGTTGACCATGCTCTCTCTATACAGTCTTTATGTGGTCTATAGTCAACTGTAATCAGAGAGACCTCAAGGCTCATGCGCAAGGACAATCCGCACATCACAACAATCAGAAATCATATTGCAGGCAAGACGCGCGCAATCAAGGCGGTGGTTGGTGTTTGTCTGCTTCTGCTGGCGTTTTACCTGATTTTCGGTTTTTCCTTCAATGGTGATAATGCCTATATCTTCACGGCGGTGTTGATTGTGGCCTTTGTGGCTTTCGGCTTCGGCTGGACCTTTGCTTCGCAAGGCCTCATGGGCTGGTCGCGCCAGATCGATTTTGATTTTGAAAAGCGTCAGATGCGCCAGACATCGGCGTCCGTTCTGGGGCGCTCGCGCCCATTCATCGTGCCTTTCGTCCGCATTTCCGGTTTTCATGTCCAACCGGCAGGGGATCAGGGGAAGTCGGCAGATAGTGGCGAAGCTGTTATCGAAATGATGGATGTGAATGGCGGCGTTCTGCTTTATGCCGGGACTTTTAAAACCCACGCTGCCGCCGAGGATATTGTGAGCCGCATCAAGGCCGCAGTTGCCGAGGATGCGGATCCGGATGAAGCTTGAGGCTCTTTTTTAGAGGCGTGCTGTGGTCTGATCAGTCATGCGGCCCCAGCGCACCCGCGACCATGCGCGCTCATGAAAGCAATAGAAGACGAAGCCGGTCAGGGCTGAAGCGAAGGCAATGCCGCCACTCGCCGCAAGGGAGTGGGTGAAAAGATAGCCTACGAGGGTCATGGAAATGAGCCCCAGGATCTGCCAGGTCAGGGCCTTGGCCATGGTTCTTGTTTTTGTATCCATCAGTCTTTCCTCATTCATCCGAATCTATCTGAATTTATCAGGTTAGGCTTCAGCGCTTGCCCTGAGGGCAGGGCGGCGTCATGCGGTCGGGCGCGGACAAAAGCCAAATGATTGAAACGACGCAAAAATTGAAAAAAGGAAACGCAAAGCGCCTTGCTCTTTTCTATCTTCCGGGAGAAGGATTGGACAGTCTGTTCTTTTGCTGCATAAAATGCAGTTTGTAGACTAAAATCACCATTGGGGATAAAAATGGACAGGCGAGACAGAGCGTCCCTATTCCGCGAGCGTCTGCTTGCTGCAATGGATCTATGTGGCATGTCGCGCAGTGCGCTGGCCCGTGCAACGCGTGTGGATCGCTCCACCATCGGGCAATTGCTCAAACAGGATCTCGCCCGTTTGCCTAACGCGCAATTGGCCGCCGATGCCGCGACAGCTCTTGGCGTGAGCACCGATTGGCTGCTCGGGCTCACCGACCGACCAGAGCGCCCCGGCGATATAGTGGCGTCCAGCTTAGCCCTCAGTCCGGCAGAACGCAGCGTGGCCGACGCCCAGATACTGGAGTGGCACAAGGAAGCGGCTGGATACAAATTGCGTCATGTGCCTGCCACCTTGCCTGATATGCTCAAGACAGAGGCGATGTTGAAATGGGAATATGCAAGCGCGCAGGACCTCGCCTCTGCTTTGGCCATCGAAGCCATGCGGGAGCTGTTTTCTTGGCTCAAATTCGGACAATCGGATTATGAAATCGCGATGCCTCTGCATGAGCTGCGGGCTCTGGCAGCGGGAAGCGCCTATTATGCCGGTATACCACGCGATGTGCGGCTCGAGCAGCTCTGCTTCATTGCGCGTATGTGTGAGGATATGTATCCGCGCCTGCGGCTCTTTCTCTTTGATGCCCGCCAGATATACAGTGCGCCAGTCACCATCTTCGGGCCGAAGCTGGCTGTGGTTTATATCGGGGAATTCTACATCGCTTTTCGCGAAAGCGCCCGTGTCACCTCGCTGACCAGTCATTTTGACAGACTGGTGCGCGAAGCGTCGGTTGATCCGCGCGCCGTGCCCGGCTTCATAGAAGAGTTGAAACAGACCATGCCGGGGGAGTAGCCCCCGACGCAAAATGTTTTTGGCGCCATGACGAGTGCCAGGCGCTCCCGATTGCCGATTTATTTCTTACCGGAATCGAAGCCGACCAGAATCTGCACATTCCGTTCACGCGGCATCGGAATGGCAATTGCTTCGTCCACCTTGGCAAACAGGCCAGAGCGATCTGGCGGTGCGAGCATGACAGACACCTTGTGCAGCTTGGAATAGAGCACCTTGTCATGCTGCTTGACGACAATGCGCAGCGGCAGAACAGCTTTGTCCTTCGCAGTGGATTTTGGCCCGCCCAACACACGGCCAGCCACGCCAACCTTGATATACATCTCGGCGCCCATGTCGGTGCATTCACGCGCCGTCTGCGTGATGTTGGCTTGATGGATCAGCATATTGGGATTGCCTTCGCCGCCCCGTGCATAATTCTGGTAAACGTTGGTATCGCCAAGAATGCTGACCGACGGGCAGTAGCCATTGATCTTCTTGGCATTGTTGAGAATGAGGTTGGTGGTGCTGTCCACGATGGTGCCCGCATTGGCAACGTCCCGTGCACTCGAAGTCACGCCCGGTGTGGTAGCTGTTGTCGAGGCGGCTTGTGGCGCATCAGCGCTGCTGCTTCCGAAGGTCGGCATTCTCAAGCCGCCCGGCCCGGTTGCGCAGCCCGAAAGCGAAAGCCCCAAGGCGCACAAGGCTGCCAGTTTGCAGATATTGGAAAAAGACACCGACATCATCCACTCTTTCTTTACGCGTCACATCAAGCAGGGGAAATATGGTCGCCTATACGACTCAAGCCAACCCGTGCCCTATTTGGCCCAGACTTACAGCAAAAGTGCGGCCAATGCGAATAATAACCGGCAATCTGGCATTTGCAATTCATCTAAGCTGCCAAATTTGCCTTGTTCCATCATTTTCTTGCCTGATCGGGGCTGAATTTTCCATCAATTTCTGCCAAGAAAAGGCCTCGGAGCAGATTTTCCAATTCATCTCACCTTGACATGGGCCGGTACACACTCTTCATATCCCTTAGAGCCCATATCGATTTGAATGCAAACACATCGAAGGTAAGGACACTATGAGCGATACGAAACCGCCCCTGGAAATTCTGCTATGTGCGCCGCGTGGCTTTTGCGCCGGTGTCGACCGGGCGATCCAGATTGTGGATCTGGCGCTCAAGACCTTCGGGGCCCCTGTCTATGTGCGCCACGAGATCGTTCATAATAAATATGTCGTCGAGAGCCTTAAGGCCAAGGGCGCGGTGTTTGTGGAAGAACTGGACGAGATTCCGCAGACCGAACAGCCGGTCATCTTCTCAGCCCATGGGGTGCCAAAGTCGGTGCCCGCGGCTGCCAGAGCGAACAATTTTTTCTATCTCGACGCCACCTGTCCGCTGGTCTCCAAGGTGCACAAGGAGGCCATGCTGCATGACAGGCGCGGCCACGAAGTCGTTCTCATCGGCCATGCCGGACATCCCGAGGTGATCGGAACCATGGGCCAGCTCGCCGACAATGTGGTCAAGCTGATCGAAACCGTTGATGATGTCGAAAATTTCGAGCCGAAAGATCCCGACAATCTGGCATGGATCACCCAGACGACCCTCTCTGTTGATGATACCGCTGGCATCGTTGAAGCGCTGAAGGCGCGGTTCCCCAATATTCAGGGACCAAACAAGGATGATATCTGCTACGCCACCACCAACCGGCAAGAGGCGGTCAAGACTGTTGCGCCGCGTGCGGATGTGATGATCGTAGTCGGTGCCCCCAACAGCTCCAACTCAAAACGTTTGCGCGAGGTGGGAGAACGGGCCGGTTGCCAGCAATCGCTGCTGTTGCAGCGCGCAGCCGACATCGATTGGGACAGCCTTGGCGATATTTCCTCGGTGGCCATCACTGCAGGGGCCTCGGCGCCAGAGATATTGGTGGAAGAAGTGATTGATGCCTTCTCCGAACGCTATGAGGTTTCGGTAGAGGTGATCAGAATCGCCAATGAAGATATGGTCTTCAACATCCCGCGCGAATTGCGCGAAGCGGCTATTGCCGCCGGTGTGTTGGAAGAAGGCCCCAAAGCAGAACCTGTAAGATAAAGCAGGCACCGCCGGACAAACAGCGCGGTGATTGAAGACAAGACACCAGAGAAGACAAGTTGAAAGGGGACCGATATGGCGGTCTATACGGAAGTCAGCGATGAAGAATTGAGTGCATTTGTCGACAGCTACAATGTCGGCGCGCTCACATCCTACAAGGGCATCGCGGAGGGCGTCGAAAACTCGAACTTCCTCGTGCAGACCGAAACCGGCCCCTACATCCTTACACTCTATGAAAAACGGGTGAACCCATCTGACCTACCCTTCTTTCTGGGGCTGATGGAGCATCTTTCCGAACGGGGCTTCAATTGCCCGACCCCTCTCAAGAACCGAGAAGGAAAGGCTCTTGGTCATCTGGCCGGGCGGCCTGCTGCCATGGTCACCTTCCTTGATGGCATGTGGGTGCGCCGCCCCTCGGTCGAGCAATGCGAACAGCTCGGCGTTGCCATGGCCCAGCTGCACAAGGCTGGTGAAGGCTTCGAGATCCAGCGGGCCAATGCTCTTTCCGTCGGTGGCTGGCGTCCGCTTTTTGCCATGTGTGCCAACAGGGCCGATGAAGTGCAAAAAGGTCTGCAAACCGAAATCGAGAAGGAACTGGAATTTTTCGAGGCCAGCTGGCCAAGGGATTTGCCCAAAGGGGTCATTCACGCCGACTTGTTCGTGGACAATGTCTTCTTCCTGCGCGGTGCTTTGTCGGGCATCATCGATTTCTATTTTGCCTGCAATGATCTTCTGGCCTATGACATTGCAATCTGCCTGAATGCATGGTGCTTTGAGCCAGACGATATGTTCAATGTCACCAAGGCTCGCGCCATGCTCAAAGGCTATCAGTCTGTTCGCCCGCTTTCAGTTGAGGAATATAACGCGCTGCCGCTCTTGGCGCGCGGGGCCGCCTTGCGCTTCCACTTAACGCGCCTTTATGATTGGCTCAATGTGCCTGAAGGGGCGCAGGTAACGCCGAAAGACCCGATTGAATATCTCAAGAAACTCCGTTTCCATCGCTCCATCCGGACGCCGATGGATTATGGCATAGAGCGATAGGCTGCCTGCAAAAGACATCGCGCGGGCAAGTGAGGCACGATGAAAAGCTGCGGCATCAACACCGGCACCAAAGCCAAGGATGATCCCTTCCTCTTCCGGAACCATTATCCGATGCCTGTCCGTGTGATGATCGGGCTGTTCGGCGGAGTGCTCTGGCTATTGCCTTATGCGCTGCTCATTGCACCCCAATGGAACAGTTTCAGCTGGCTGCTGATACCCTATGCCATTCTGGGGCTTCTGGGGGCTGTGGGTGGATCTTTCTTCCTGCTCTCTGCGATTCTGGGCGAAGCACGTGATACCCGCCTTGACCTGGAAGGCCAGCAAGTGATCCAGACCACGCGCGACTGGTTGTTTCGTCGTCGCGCGACCCGGACGCCCTTTGCCGATATTTCCATTCTGGAGTTTCACCGGCCCAACTGGGCAACCGACGAGACGGTGATCGAGATCCATCCGGTTCTGGAAAATGGTGACAGCTTGCCAGCTTTCGGTGCGTTCCCTTCTGAAGAAGAGGCCGAGAAGATCCGAACTCTGATGGGCTTTCGCACCCATGGCATGGTGGATGTGTCCGGCTTTAAGGCGCTGGCCAATCGTTGGCGTGGGGCGGCAAGGGTGATTGATGGCGGCCGGAACGAGAGCGACGATCACGCTTCAGGCTCGGTGCACCGCTTGCACTGATCTTTGGGAGCGTTGAACAGCTTTTGCTGCTAGCGTGGAAAATCTTCAAATTGCGGAACCGTCTCCAGATCATGGTCCCAGTCGGCCCGTGAGCCTGTGAAGATATGCGCAGTCGGACGTATGGGCAAAGGGGTCTCCAGACAGCCAGCCGGGATGACCAGCCCTCCGCCCCTGTCCTCGTCTCCATCTTTTGTCTTGACGACGCGTGGAAGGGGAGAGCCGCATTCCTTGCAGAAGCTGCGGCCATGTCTGCTTTCCGGCAGGTTGTAATGCGAAACCAGATCTTCGCCGCTCAGCCATGTGAGCGTAGCTGTATGGCTGAACAGGTTCGATGCATGAGCCGAGCCCGTTCCCTTGCGACAACGGGAACAGTGGCACAGAAAAAAGCCGTCGAAGGTTCCTTCGCTTTTCCCCTCAATAACAAAGGAGACGCTGCCACAAAGGCACCGTCCCTCATATCGTTCTGTTTGGGAATGTTGCGTCATGTAAACCGTATCCGTCTGGTTCCAAACCTCAAAGCGTTTGGAGGAGGCAATCAGTTCAGCGCTTCAAAGCCCGCTTTGAAGCCGTTCAGCTCGATGGGAATGCCGATACCTTCTTCCGGCGTCTGGAAGACAATGAAGGTGGCCGTCTTGCCGCCTTCGAGCAGCTTGAGCAATTTGTCATCCATGATGACTTCTGCGATACAGCCCTGCGGCAAACAGCGCACGAAACCGGCATTGCCAACATCGGTGTTATCCACATGCAGCCCGAGGCCATGGGGCAACAATACGCCAAGCGGGGTCAGAACCCGGAGAATGCGCGCCGACTTGTCGGCTGTCTTGAGCACGATCACCGTCAGGCCCACATTGTCGCGATCAGACGCGGTGACATATTGCATCAGAGCGCATTGCTCGGATGGAGCCCCCGGAGGCGTGTCGCAGCGGATTTCCCAGTCGCCATGCTTGGAGCGCACCGCGCCTTGGGCACTTGCGTCGCTGGTCGAAAAGCCGACGGTCACGAGAGATGCCATAAGAAGGGCTGCAACAAGCAGGACGCCATGCTGAAGCTTATTGAAGAAACGATCCGGGGCGTGCTTTGGGGTCATTGAAGATGTCACCATGACTATCGCTCTTAGGGGCCTGAATTGGGGTTAACGCAATCAATAATCTATTTGCCTGATTCGTCATACCCATGTCTTTGAAATGCACTCATCGACAGCTCTATGCCGGAATTGTGGCAATAAAATATTGGGGATATTTTGTCTGGAAACCCTCCCTAGGCCCAAAACCCTATGTGGATATTTTTGAATAATAAAGCTTAATTCGCCAAGTGGGGCAGGATGTCGCACTAATGGACTATGTGCAGAGGTTGCGACAGACGGTCGCATGTGTCTGAATGCATGAAGACTTGATCTGTATCAAATTTCAGATTGGCGCAGTTGTAAAAGCTCTTCAGGTAAACCGCAGTTGGAACCTTTATTCCAGACTGCCTGAAGGCAAGTCAGACCAGAGGCTGACGAGCAAGCCGCGTTCAATTCCGTAAGAAGACAGATCACGCCGTCAATCTGGCCATTTTATGACGGGCAGGGCGGTGAAGAGGATCGACATGAGGAGGATCGAACGTGGTGATTGCCAAAGAGGGTATCAACACAGATAGCCAAATCCGCACACATCTAGTCGTTGCGGGCCGGGATTGTCTGGCGCTGCTTGCTGTTGCAGCGGCTTGGATATTGTCGGGAAGTGGGGCGGCGCTGGCCTCTCAGCCAACAAGCTGGGGTGCCAGCTTGCAAGCTGCGGCCTCGCCCGTGATGGAAGATGTGCACTGGTTCGGTAGTTTCACTTTCTGGATCGTCATCCCGATTGTGCTGTTCGTCGCCATTCTGTTGGCGATCGTGCTGACGCGATTTAGTGCCAAGCGGAACCCTGAGCCATCGAAAACATCGCACAACACCTTGCTTGAAGTGGCTTGGACGGTTGTGCCTATCCTCATTCTCATGGTTTTGGCGGTGCCCTCTTTCCGCCTGCTCTACAAGCAGATGGAAGTCCCTCCCGCTGACCTCACCGTGAAAGTGACGGGCTATCAGTGGTATTGGGGCTATGAATATCCAGATTTCGAAGGCGTCAGTTTCGATTCCCTGATGCTGACTGATGAGGAACGCGCCGAAAAAGGCACCAACGAACCGCGCCTTCTGGCCGTTGACAACGAAATGGTTGTGCCCGTGGGCAAGGTGGTGCGCCTGCAGATTACCTCAGGTGATGTGATCCACTCCTACGCCATGCCCTCTATGGGCGTGAAGATGGATGCAGTGCCCGGTCGGCTCAACGAAACATGGTTCAAGGCTGAGCGCGAAGGTGTCTATTATGGCCAATGTTCCGAGCTGTGCGGCAAGGACCACGCCTTCATGCCGCTGGTCGTGCGTGCGGTCAGCGAAGAGCAGTATAAAGACTGGCTGACCGCTGCATCCGACGACGTGTTCGAGGCCAACAAGGCACTTCGGGCCGAGCTTTATCCGCAATTGAACCTGAAACTGGCTGCGCAATAGCGCCAACGCACAAGGGAGCAAACGCAATGTCTGTTACCACTGCCCCAAATGCGCATGGTGATGCGCATGCAATTCCAACTGGTTGGAAACGCTGGGTCTATTCGACCAACCACAAGGATATCGGCACCATGTATTTGATCTTTGCCATCATGGCAGGGATCATTGGTGGCCTTTTGTCCGGCGGCATCCGGCTCGAACTGCAGGAACCGGGGCTGCAATATTTCTCCGATCCGCATCTGTTCAACGTGTTCACCACCGGCCATGGCCTGATCATGATCTTCTTCATGGTGATGCCCGCGCTCATTGGTGGGTTTGGCAACTGGTTTGTGCCCATCATGATCGGCGCGCCGGACATGGCCTTTCCGCGCATGAACAATATTTCTTTCTGGCTGTTGCCGCCCTCCTTCCTGCTGTTGATCATTTCGCTGTTTGTGGAAGGGCCTCCGGGCGGAACCGGCTTCGGCGGTGGCTGGACAGCCTATCCGCCGCTTTCCAGCAAGCTGGGGCATCCCGGCCCGGCGATGGATCTGGCAATCTTCGCGCTGCATATCTCCGGCGCCTCTTCCATTCTGGGGGCGATCAACTTTATCACCACCATCTTCAACATGCGTGCGCCGGGCATGACCCTGCACAAGATGCCGCTGTTTGCATGGTCGGTGCTGGTCACTGCCTTCCTTCTGCTCTTGAGCTTGCCGGTTTTTGCCGGTGCCATCACTATGTTGCTGACAGATCGCAACTTCGGCACTTCCTTCTTTGACCCTGCCGGTGGTGGCGATCCGGTGCTCTATCAGCATCTGTTCTGGTTCTTCGGCCATCCGGAAGTGTATATCCTGATCTTGCCGGGCTTCGGCATCATCTCGCACATCGTGTCGACCTTCTCGCGCAAGCCGATCTTCGGATATTTGGGCATGGCCTATGCCATGGTGGCCATTGGCGTGGTCGGTTTCATCGTCTGGGCGCACCATATGTATACGGTGGGGCTGGATGTGGATACGCAAGCCTACTTCCTGTTTGCAACCATGGTCATCGCGGTGCCTACGGGCATCAAGATCTTCTCGTGGATTGCCACCATGTGGGGCGGGTCGATCAGTTTCCGCACACCGATGCTTTGGGCCGTGGGCTTCATTTTCCTCTTCACCATCGGAGGTGTTACCGGCGTGCAGTTGGCCAATGCCGGTCTCGATCGCGCCTTGCACGACACCTATTATGTGGTGGCCCATTTCCACTATGTGCTCTCGCTTGGGGCGGTGTTCGCCATCTTCGCGGCCTGGTATTACTGGTTCCCGAAGATGTTTGGCATCATGTATAACGAGACCCTCGGCAAGCTGCATTTCTGGGTGATGTTTGTTGGCGTCAACCTTGTCTTCATGCCGCAGCATTTCCTTGGGCTTCAGGGCATGCCGCGTCGCTATGCCGACTATCCGGACGCCTATGCCGGTTGGAACGCCGTCTCCAGTTATGGCTATTACATCACCTTCGTTGCCGTTGGCATTTTCCTCTACGGCGTATTCGAGGCCTTTTCCAAGAAACGCGTGGCCGGGGATAATCCGTGGGGCGAAGGGGCCGATACCCTCGAGTGGCAGCTGTCTTCGCCGCCACCGTTCCACCAGTGGGAAGAATTGCCCCGCATTCGCTAGGGGCGAAGGCCAGCGAGGAGGCATTCAGCCAAGGTTTGATCCGTCAAACCTTGGCGCCTCGCCCTTCTGTTTGACCCGAGAGCAAGAAAATTCGAAGGCAAGCATGCAAGGCAAGACAGAGAAAAGCAGAGAAGACAGAAGAAAACAGAGGACACAGAACAAGCAGGCAGGCTGAAACCTGCCCATAAGGAAATCCAGGAGAAAGACCATGACCCTTGTGGACCAGACCGAGCGCAAACAGGCCCTGACGGCCACCGCCATCGCCCGCACCGATTTCGTTGCCGATTTCAGTGGAGCGGAGGTGCGCGACTATATTGCCTTGATGAAGCCGCGGGTCATGTCTCTGGTGATCTTTACTGCGCTGGTCGGCCTTATGGTCGCTCCGGGGGGGCTGCATCCGCTGGAAAGCCTTGTTGCCATCCTTTGCATCGCCATTGGCGGCGGCGCATCCGGAGCGCTCAATATGTGGTATGACGCCGATATCGACGCAGTGATGAAGCGTACGGCTAAACGCCCCATTCCGGCTGGACGCATCACTCCCGGCGAGGCGCTTGGTTTCGGGCTGACGCTTTCTTTTGGTTCGGTCTTGATGCTCGGCCTCTTGGTCAACTGGCTGGCAGGCGGTCTGTTGGCTTTCACAATCTTCTTTTATGCAGTGGTCTACACCATCTGGCTGAAGCGCTCTACGCCGCAAAATATTGTCATCGGGGGAGCGGCAGGCGCCTTCCCGCCGATGATCGGATGGGCTGCGGTGACGGGTAGTGTCAGCATCGAATCCATTGTGCTTTTCCTCATCATCTTCATGTGGACGCCCCCCCATTTCTGGGCGCTGGCCCTCATCAAGAGCGATGACTATCGCGCAGCCAAGGTGCCCATGTTGCCGGTGGTGGCCGGGGAGGCCGTAACCCGCTCGCAAATTCTCATCTATTCGCTGCTGCTGGCCCCCATCGGGGTAATGCCCGCACTGCTGGGTTTTGCCGGAGTGGCCTATGGCGCCCTGTCGGTGGCGCTGGGGATGCTCTTCGTTGGGGCTGCTTTGCGGGTGTATTTCATTCGCGAGGGAACACCAGCCAGAAAGGCAGCCGGTCAGATGTTCGGCTTCTCCATTCTCTATCTGTTTCTGCTTTATGCCACCTTGCTCTTTGAGCGCCTCGTCGGCCTTGAAGCGCTGCCCGCAATTATATGAGGCGCGCAGCTCAACAAGAGCAAGCTTCGCAACCGAATAACCAAGGAAAAAGCCCATGGCTCAAATCATCGAAAAGGTCACTCTGACTGAAGAGCAGAAAAAGCGCCAGCACAAGCGCTCGCTCGCCATCGCCTTCGCTTTGGGGGCTCTGGTGCTCATCTTCTACGCCATCACCATCGTCAAGATGGGCCCCGGCGTGATGAATCGTCCGCTTTGATTTGCAGGCGAGAAGGAACCAATTGCCAATGAGTGTGCATAACGAGCATGACATCGAAAATGACGGCAAGCCCAAACCTGCCGACAACGCGCGCGCCAATTTGCGGCTTGCCTACGGCCTCTTGGGCTTTGTCGGTATCATGGTCGGCATGGCCTATGCTGCCGTTCCGCTCTACTCGCTCTTCTGTCAGGTAACCGGTTATGGTGGCACCACGCAGGCAGCCAATGCGGCCCCGTCCGCTGCGATCACGCGCGAAATGACGGTGCGCTTTGACGCCAATGTGTCCAGCGGGCTCAACTGGTCCTTCCAGCCGGAAACAAAGCCAGTAACCCTCAAAGTGGGAGAAACCGGCGAGGCGAGTTATCTGGTGGTCAACACCGGCGCATTCTCTTCGGCTGGCACGGCGACCTTCAATGTGACGCCGCAGGCGGCAGGCGCCTATTTCAACAAGCTGGAATGCTTCTGTTTCACACAACAGACGGTCAATGCAGGCGAGACCAGCCACATGCCGGTGATTTTCTTTATCGATCCCGATATCGACAAGAATCCCGATCTCAAGTCCATCGATACGATTACCCTGTCTTATACATTCTTCCCGCTGGAGAAGGAGCCTGCCGACAAGGCGGCAAACCTGAACGGGAACACTGCAACCAGCGGCAAGACATTGACGCGCTTTGGAGGAGGAGCAGACAATGGCTGAGGCTCACAGCAAGAACCACGATTATCACATCATAGACCCCAGCCCGTGGCCCATAATCGCGTCGGTATCCGCCTTCCTGATGGCTGTCGGGGCTGTGACGATGTTTCATGGCGGCACAAGCCTTATTCTCATCGCTGGCACACTGGGCGTGCTCTATACCATGCTTGGCTGGTGGCGCGATGTGATCAAGGAAGCCCTCGAAGGCCACCACACTCCTGTCGTGCAACTGCATCTGCGCTATGGCATGATCCTGTTCATCGCCTCAGAGGTGATGTTCTTCGTGGCTTGGTTCTGGGCATTCTTTGATGCCAGCCTGTTTGCCGGTGAAGCAAAGCAATATATGCGGGAAGAATTTCTGGGCGGCGTTTGGCCCCCAAAAGGGCTGGAGGTGATCGACCCATGGCATCTGCCATTGTTCAACACGCTTCTTCTGCTTGCATCCGGCACCACCATCACATGGGCCCACCATGCACTTCTGGAAAATGATCGAGAGGGCCTCAAAAAGGGATTGGCGCTGACAATCCTTCTGGGCATCGTCTTTTCTGCCGTGCAGGTTTACGAATATGTCCATGCGCCCTTTGCCTTCAAGGAAAGCATCTATGGAGCGACCTTCTTCATGGCCACCGGCTTTCATGGATTCCATGTGTTTGTCGGCACGATCTTCCTGATCGTCTGCCTGATCCGGGTCTATAAGGGCCATTTCACTCCTGAAAAGCATTTCGGTTTTGAAGCGGCGGCCTGGTATTGGCACTTTGTGGATGTGGTTTGGCTGTTCCTGTTCACCACCATCTATGTGTGGGGCAATTTCGGCGGCACCTTCGCCCACTAGCACCATCGCCATTGAAGGGGCGGCTTTGCCGTCCCTGATGGCCAGGAGTGACAATGATGACAGACTATAAGGGAAGCATTGCCCGCACGGCTCTTGCGGGGAAATGCCCTCGCTGTGGCGAGGGAAAGCTCTATAAGAGCTTCCTCAAGGTGGGGGATCAATGCGATGTGTGCGGACTTGATTATGCTTTCATCGACAGTGGCGATGGTCCTGCGCCTTTTGTCATCATGATTGTCGGCTTCATCGCCACCGGTGGGCTGCTCTATACAGAATTCACCTATGAGCCTCCGGTCTGGCTACAGGTGATTATCTGGGCTCCTGTTGCCACCTTGCTTTGCCTTGCTTTTCTCTATTGGCTGAAAGGGGCGCTCATTGCACAGCAATATAAGACCAAGGCCGAGCAGGGCCAGCGCCTTGATAGTCCGCTCAAGGACGAGGTCAATGAGGCTGAAGCAAAGTGATCAGATCGGGCACGATATCCTCCCAGCCAATGACCGACGTGAAGAAAGACAATCCCCCCATGGCAAAAACGGAAATCGCGTTGAAAAACATGATGGTCATCAGGGCAACCCGCTGCCACGCCTTGTAATGGAAGGCAAGGCTGATATTGGCCACATTGATCACGAAAATGACCGGCAGGGCCACGGCTAGACTGCGTAGATCAGGCCCAAAGAGGCCGATGATCGCCACCCCGATCTGCACCGCAAGGGGAAACAACAGATTGAGGGAAAAGAAAATCAGGGCAAAGCGGGCTGGTTGGGAAGGCATCGTTGGAAAAATCCTTTTTGCTCCACCCACGGGCGGGCATCTGATAGCGCAGTGGTCAAAAAGCCTGTAGCCTCAGGTGAGGTAGCATAAACAGAGCAGGAGTGTGCAGGAAAAGTGATTTCCAGACCGAAAATCGTGCTGTTCAGTCTCGCCGCCCTGTTGGCCTTTTCCGCTCTTATTGCGTTGGGCAACTGGCAGGTGCGGCGTCTTGCCTGGAAAGAACAACTGATCGCTGATGTCACTTCCCGCGTGGCTGCGCCCCCCATCGCTGCGCCGGGGCCGGAACAATGGGCCGGCCTGTCTCGTGATGATGCGGTCTACCGGCCCGTGCGCCTCACCGGCCATTATGATCATGCGCGCGAAGTGCATGTATGGTTTGCGCTCAATGATCCGCAAGGAGGTCCCCTTGGCGGCCCGGGCTACATGATCATGACGCCCTTTGTCACCACTGAGGGCTGGCAGGTGATCGTCAACAGGGGCTTTGTGCCTGAAAAGCTCAAGGAGAAGGCAAGCCGCCCTGAAACGCTGGTTGAAACCCCTCAGACGCTCACCGGTCTCATGCGCTTTGATGAACCGAAAAACTGGCTGAGCCCGAAGACGGACAAGCAGAAAAATGTCTGGATCGTCAGGCAGGTGGGCGAAATGGCCGCGTTTCTGGGGATGGATGAAGGACGTACTGCTCCTTACTGGGTGGATCTGGTCAAGGGGCAGGGCGTGCCTTGGGGCACAGAAGCTGCCAGCTTGCCTCAAGGCGGGGAGACCCGCATCACCTTCCGCAACAGCCATTTGCAATATGCCGTGACATGGTATGGACTGGCTGCAGTTCTTGCCATCATCTTTCTGCTATTCCTGCGCAAGAGCCTTTCAAGAGACAACAAGGCTGGGCAAGACCTCTCTGATTCCAATAAATTGCCATCCTGAGCATTGACGTTGCCGACGCAAAGGTCCACATGAAAGATCTTGTGGTGAGGCGCTTGTCCGTTGCGTTTATGATCACTACGGGATTGCGTGATATGACAGACAGTTTGCAAGGATGGACAATATGCTGGTGATTTTTGACTGCGATGGCACTTTGGTGGATACGGAAATCATCTGGGCCAAAGCCAGTCTGGAGGTCTTCAAGGAAGAAGATCTTGATATGGATCTTGAGGCCTATAACAGCACCTACGCTGGCATGACCAACTCCGAGATTATCCAGCTCATCGAAGAGGATATCGAGCGCTCATTGCCCCATGACATCCTGCAGCGGATTACTGACCGCGCGATGAGCAAGCTGGACAAGCTCAAGGTGATTGAGGGTGCCCACGAGATGCTGGATCAGCTGGACTATCCGCGCTGTGTCTGCTCCAACACCGCCATGGAGCGGCTGGAAGCGAATATGCGCCTAGTCGATTTGTGGGATCGCTTCCGTCCTTATGTCTATTCTGCCGTTGAAGTGGGAACCAAACAGCCGAAGCCGGATCCGAACGTCTTTTTGCACGCAGCGACAGTGCTTGAAACTGACCCGTCTGAATGCTTCGTCATCGAAGATAGCACCCACGGCGTTCAGGCCGCCTGTCAGGCCGGGATGCGCGTGATCGGCTTCATTGGCGCAAGTCACAGCTACCCAGGGCACGGAGAGCATTTGATGGATGCCGGAGCGGAGACCGTCGTTCGTCGCCTTGTCGATATTCCTGCAACGATTGATGCCCTCAAAGACTGGCACGAGAAGTAAAAGACACAACATATTCCGCCTCCCTCCTGATTAAGAGGGGTGATGCTACAATATAGGGGGGCTTATGCTCCCCTTCGCGTATGGAGAATACAAGTATCCATATACCGATTGGGCAGTTTAACCGAATACTAACTATAATAAGACAATTGCCCCATTTTCCGCAGTCTAAAAATCCAATTGGTACAAGGTTTTACCTTTTGTGAATGTCCCTTGTGGTTTGATTTGGTTGAACAGGACAGGGGTGTTTAAATGGCTCGTCGGGGAACTGGAGCAGCTTCTTTTAACGGGCTGTTTCAGCGTATATGCTGGGGAATTGTTACAGCGTTTTTTGCTTGTATGAGCGTGCTGTCGGCGCATGTTGGGGCCGAAGAACTCGAACAACCTCAAGACGACATCATTCTGACGATCTCGGGCAAAGTTTCAAACCACAACGCCGAGGGCCTTGTCTATCTGGATCGGTCCATGATTGAGGCTATCGGGCTGAACGAAGTCGTCACCCATACGGTCTACTCAACCAAGGCCCATCAATGGCACGGTGTTCTGATGCGCGATCTGCTCGCCTATGTCGGAGCAAAGGGTGAGACCGTCGAGGTGCATGCGCTGGATGGCTATCAGACCGAGATACCTGTTCATGATTTCTATGATTATGACGTACTTCTGGCGACCCGACAGGATGGCCGCAATCTGAGCGTTCGCCGCCGCGGCCCCATCAGAATTATCTATCCGATCGACCATGACAGCTCGCTTCTCGATCCCAAATATACCGCACGTTTCGTCTGGCAGATCGAAAAGATGATAGTGAAATGAAGTTCTATTCCAAAGCTCTGGCCATTGCCTATCTGATCTCGGTCGTTGGACTGCTTTTCTTAGAATTGTCCCAATTTCAAAGAGTTGATCGTCTGCGTGGCCAGATTTCCCAAAGCTATGAGATGATTTCCGGCCGAGATGAAGGCATTCGACTGGAGCTTGAATATCGCCGTTTCAGAAGCATAACCGGCAAATATGTATTCGGGGAAAAACTACAGGAAGTTGGCGCCGATCCAGATACCGCCCAGAATGTTTCCCATGACATGGTGGTGCAGTGGTTTGATATTCTCTGGAGCCGCGTGTTTAGCATCAATTCCGTTGGGGTGGAAGTTCCCGAAGCAAAGCATGACAAATTCAATACCCTGTTGATCAATCTTCGCACCTCGCTGCGCGAAGTGGACCCTATGGTTCAGACGCTGCGGCCAGGAAATCTCATAGCCTTTCGCAAGATAGAAGATATTCTGGCGCCTTATGAGGAAGATATCACCAGCATGGCTGCGTCCATTGCCCAGACGCGTGCCGAACGAGCCTCTCTTCTCCAGAAGCGACTGGATGGGGCGCTCACTTCTATGGATATGTTGCTGTTGAGCTCTGCGGCGGGCGGAGTTCTCATCCTCACCCTGTTCGGAACCGAGGCATATCGGGCGCGCAAGGAGGAAAGCCGGATCAAGGGGCGAGAAGCTCGCATTCGCTTTCTGGCGGAGCATGACGCCTTGACCGGTCTTGGCAACAGGTCTTTTCTGAATGAGAAAATGAACCGCTTCATTGACTCTGCCGATGCGCATGGGGAGGGGTTCAATCTCATTCTCTTCGATCTTGATAAGTTCAAGGATGTGAATGATACCTTCGGCCATCCCATGGGGGATCGGCTGCTCAAGAATGCCGCCGCGCGTCTGACGGCCATCTTCTGCGGAGAAGCCGATATCGTGACGCGTCTGGGGGGAGATGAATTCGCAGTTTTGCAGCGAGCGGATCTTGCTACCAGTGAAAGGATTGTTGCGCAGGTAATCAAGGCACTGAGCTCCGCTTTTGAGCTATCGGGCAATGATATCCGCATTTCATCGTCGGTGGGCATATCCCGCTATCCCGATCTGTCCCATTCTGCTGAAGAGCTGCTGCGTGATGCAGATCTGGCGCTCTATGAAGCCAAGAAGCAGGGGCGCCAGAGATACTGCCTGTATGAAACAAGCATGAGTATTGCCATTCAGAACAGGGTTTGCCTTGAGGCTGATCTGCGCCATGCCTTGCAATGCGGCGGTGATGGACTGGAAGTCTATTATCAGCCACAAGTCTCCACCAATCTGAAATCAGGTGTATGCAAGGTGACCGGCGTGGAAGCGCTCGTGCGCTGGTTCCATCCCGACCTGGGGCAAATCCCGACGCTGGATTTCATCAATATCGCGGAAGATGCTGGCCTCATCGGAACCCTGTCCGACTGGATCTTCAGGGAAGCCTGCACAGATCTCGTCAACTGGCATCAATCCGGCTTCAAGCTGCGCCTCTCGATCAATCTCTCGCCGCAACAGCTCAACAATAAAAATCTCGCTACCGAGATTATTCAACTGCTTGAGCGGACCGGTGCCGACCCCAACTATCTGACCCTTGAAATCACCGAAAGCGTTGATGTGAAGGACACCTGCAAGGCCGCCAAGATGCTCTCGCAGCTATCGGCGCGCGGCATTTCTCTGGCGATGGACGATTTCGGCACGGGCTATTCCAACCTAGGCTATCTCAAAAGCTTGCCTCTGGATATCCTCAAGATAGATCGCGCTTTTGTAAAGCAGATTGAAGACAATGAAGAAGACCGCAAACTGGTGCGGGGAATTATCAATCTGGCGCGCGGCATGGGGCTAAAGGTCATCGCCGAAGGGGTAGAAACCGAAGAGCAGATGCATTTTCTACAGGCCCATAAATGCAGCATCTTCCAAGGGTACCTCTTTGGCCGTCCAATGCATAAACTGTCTGTTCTGGCCTTGCTTGCTAATGTCGAACCGGATGTCTTGAACAATACGATCTCTCTGCCCGATCTTTCCGGCCCTCCGCGAACAATTGTGGACCCCTAGCCACAAAAGAAGCAGCAGGCCTCGGCCCGGGACAGCAGAGCAAGTCGGTATAACAAACCGGCATATCAAAAAGGCGTGCGGGGAAGATCCCTTGCACGCCTTTTTAAATCATACTGTCTGGTCGGTCTATTCCTGTTCGGCAATAAGTGCCTTATAGGCCTCTTCGTCCATCAGGTCGTCAAGCTGGCTCTTGTCTGAAATCTTGACTTTGAGGAACCATGCGCCGCTTTCCGCGTCGCTGTTGACCAGCGCGGGATCTTCCTCAAGCGCAGCGTTGACTTCGCTCACTTCACCATCGATTGGTGCGTAGACTTCTGAAGCGGCCTTGACGCTTTCCACCACGGCGGCTTCGTCGCCTTTTTCCAGAGCCTTGCCAACATCCGGCAATTCTACGAATACGACGTCTCCGAGCTGTTTCTGTGCGAAATCGGTGATGCCGATGGTGGCAACGTCGCCTTCTACTTCAACCCATTCATGGTCTTCGCTGTAATAGGTGGTCATGTTTCTCATCCCTTTGAATATGCGATGATGCTGATTGCATTTTGCTGTTGGTTTCAAGGGCTCCGTGAGCCCGGTTGGTGCTCAGGGTTTGCGTACATAGCGTTGCGGAACAAACGGCATGGGGGCAACTTCAGCCTCCAGTGCCCGTTTGCGCACGGCCAGTATCACCTTGGTGCCCGGTTCGGCAAAGGCTGGCGGTACATAGCCCATGGCGATGGGAGCCTGTAGGGTCGGCGCAAAGCCACCCGAGGTCACGATGCCGATGGCATTGCCGTCAGCATCCTGAATTTCAGCTCCCTCGCGGGCTGGTGCCTTGCCGAGAATGCGCAGGCCGACACGGATGCGCGTCGGGCCATCTTCAAGCCCTTTCAAAATCCGCTCCGAGCCGGGGAAGGCCTTGTCCTGTCGGCGGCTCTTTTGAATGGCCCAGCCAAGATCGGCTTCTGCCGGATCAATGCTGTCATCCAGATCATGGCCATAAAGGCATAGCCCGCTCTCAAGTCGCAGACTGTCGCGTGCGCCAAGGCCGGCAGGGTTCACTTCCGGCTCATCCAGTAAGAGGCGGGCGATCGCTTCGGCCTCTCCTGCCGCGCAGGAAATCTCGAAACCGTCTTCGCCAGTATAGCCGCAGCGCGAAATGCCAACGGGAACCCCGTTGATTTCATCGGGTGTCTGGGACATGAAGGTGAGGGCATCGGCCTTTTGCGCATGGCGCTTGAGGACATCCACAGCCTTGGGGCCTTGCAGTGCCAGAAGGGCTTTGTCATCAAGACGTTTGAGGGAGATGCCGTCTGGCAGGTTGGCTTCAAGGAAAGCATAGTCCTTTTCCTTGCAAGCCCCGTTGACCACCAGCATGAGGATGCCATCCAGTGCCGGATCGCCCGGACGGGTTACGATGAAGTCGTCAATGATGCCGCTGGTCTCATTGAGAAACACGCTGTAGCGCATGCGGCCCGGAGCCAGCTTGGAGAAGGCAGACGGCGTCAGGGCTTCCAGCGCCTTGGCTGTCGTCTCATGATCAGGGCCTTCAAGCAGGGCCTGTCCCATGTGGGACACGTCAAACAGGGCCGCGCTTTCGCGGCAATGGATATGCTCGGCCATGATGCCTGCCGGATAGCGCACGGGCAGGGCATAGCCTGCAAAATCAACAAGGCTTCCGCCCAATTCTTCATGCAGATCAAACAGGGGTGTTTTTTTGGCGCCACTCAGGTCGGCCATAGCGTCTCTCTTTCTGTTGCAGAAGGCCTTGTCTGCGTTTCGCAACAAGGCGCTCTGTGGTTGCACGGGTGCTGAGTGGAAGGCTCCTTGTTTGAAGCGTCCATTCGCATCGGTGCCTCCTCTGTCACAGAACCTGAGAGATTTCCCGCTTCCTTCTGCTTCCGGCCAATTATGCCAGAACAGAGGGGAGCAGCTGCTTCCTTCGGTGAGCGTTCAAGGCGGTGCCCCTTGTGAAGGGCGCCGTCTTTGGGCTGCTTTCCAGAGTTCGCTGGTCGGGCGGTCCCTTGTGCCTGAGAGTTTCCGAGGCGGTTGCTCCTTCGGCGCGCTCGGTCCCCTATGGGCCGGACGCTCTCCCGCTGACCTTGAACCAGAATCGCAGAAAGCGGATCTGGCTACAGAAGCGCGATAGTCTCTCCTGCCGGACAAAGGTGCTTGGCGGTGCGCGTAAAGTCAAGTCGCCAATGCCGTCTTTCGGCTGGCGACCATGACAAAATATGTGTGAAACAGCAGGAGGGGCCTCTTCGAAGTTGCTCGCGCCCACAAGTGCTGCCTCATAGAGAGGCAAAAGGGGAGCATTGCGCGCGGTTTGAGCGCATCTCTCAGGTAGGATAGGGAGCCAACGCGAAGAGGCTCACTTCGTCAGATGTAGTGAAGAAGCCCAAGGGGGCCTAGTCTGCATCGGGTCTTTTTTGAGCCAGAACCAGATGACCATAGATCGGCTTGCCCTCATCGGTGCGCACCACGATCATCTCGAAATGCTTCACATCCATGCGGTTGGCCTCCAGTAGCTGGCGGATATAGCTTTCCGAATGGGCAAAGCGCTGTTTGGGCCCCACCTTGTAAGGGACCCCTTCAAAGGCTTCTTCCGGCATTGTTTCAGAGGAGAAGGCAAATAGGCCTCCTGCATCAAGGCACCGGCCCACATGATGGAATTTTTCTTCCAGCTCTCCCAGATAGGGCAACACATCGGTGGAGACGATCAGATCCCAGCCGCCGGCTTCGCCTTCGCCGTCATCTTCGATTTCACTGAGAAATTCCACCACGTCGCCCGCATAGAGGTCATTATAGACCTCCTTGTCATAGGCTTCGTCCAACATGCCGGTGGAGATGTCCACGCCGATCATGTTGTCCACCTTGTCCTTCATGGAAATACCCGTCAGGCCGGTCCCACAGCCCAGATCAAGCATGCGGGCAAAGCGGCGTTCTGGAGCTGCGGCATGGATCATCTCGCGCACCATCATTGGTACAGCGTAACCCAGATCATCCACGAGAATTTTCTCAAACGCCGCCGCATGCTGGTCAAACAGGGTTGCCACATAGGCGACAGGTGCCTTGTCTGGTGAAGGGCCGCGTTGCATGGAGGCCAGACGCACCGAGGCTCCGGCGTGATCTTCCGGATCCAGCTCGAGAGCTTTGCGGTAGCTTTCTGCGGCTTCATCAAATTTGCCGGCTTTCTCAAGCTCCAATGCATTGTTGTAAGCCTCTTGCAAGGCGTCGAGGTCAATCTCGGACATGGTCTTCTTCCAGATCTTTTGGCCGCAGGGCCAGTGGCGCGGTTTCTGTTTGGAGTAAGCTCTACACCGCCCCATATGCGAGAGCAAGCATCTTGCGCCTTGATGAAGGGTTGGCTAGACAGGGCAGCAAATCGACGATCCCCACAAGGGGCCATTGCCCTCTAGGCCCGCAGCGCTAAAGGCGCGAGGACGAGAAACCCAAAAGACACGCCGCCGCAAGGGGCACAAGGAGCCAGCATGAGCAAAGTGACAATTTATACCGACGGAGCCTGCTCTGGAAATCCAGGGCCCGGCGGCTGGGGGGCCTTGTTGACCATGGGGGAGCATGAAAAGGAACTCTGTGGCGGTGAAGCCAACACCACCAATAACCGCATGGAGCTGACAGCTGCGATCGAAGCGCTCAATGCCCTCAAACGTGCTTGCGAAGTGGATCTTTATACCGACAGTCAATATGTCAAAGGCGGCATTACAGGCTGGATTCATGGCTGGAAGAAAAACGGCTGGAAAACGGCGGCCAAGAAACCGGTCAAGAATGCCGAGCTATGGCAGGCGCTGGACGAAGCCCTGAAGCGTCATAAGGTCGATTGGCATTGGGTGAAGGGTCATGCCGGTCATGATGGCAACGAGCGGGCGGACGAGCTGGCCCGTCGCGGCATGGCACCATTCAAGGAAGCCTGAAGAGGGGGAGGCTTGACAAGCTGTCAGGCGCTCGGTGCGGAGGTGCTCTCTAGCTGCGGAGCATCGTTGTCAGTTGTCGAATGTGGGACTGCTCGGAATTACGGACATCTTCTTCATCCCCGTCCACTTCCACGCCGACATGAGGGCCTTGCCTCCAGATCATCTGGACCGGAGACAGCGTGCCCTCCTTGCGGTTGAGCAATGTCATGTCTGAAGGGAGCATCAGGTCAGGATCGACAACGAGCTGCATGCCGTTTTCGCTCTCATTGCGAATGGTGCAATCGACGCTCATCATGTAATTCTGGAAAAAGAGCTTGGCCCCTTTAAACACGCGGCGTCTCAGGCTCTGGCGGCGCTCCAGGACTATGGTCATCCAACCAGCCCCTTTCTTTTGCTATCCCGTTGGCGTTTCAACGCGTTTTTCAATTCTTATCAAACAGTAAACCTGTAGGTGAAATCTTCAATCTTTCTTAAGTAAAACCTATAGGTTGTGTTAATGAAGTCTTAATCGGGATGACTGATATCCGGTAAGGCCTCAATAACAAAAGCGAATTCAACATGTTAAATGATTAATCAGCAGAAGCTGAGCCCTCGTCAGGGTGTGTAGTCTTTTTGGTTCTTGATGAAGGCGTTCCGCGCAGGCTTTTTCCTGTCTAGGTGTTTTTCTCTAGACGCTGGCCTTCCTACCTGTCTCGAGCACAGAAAAATAAAGGCAGGCCGCGGGGCCTGCCTTCTGGTCGGCGTGTGAGTGTGCTATTTGGGTCGTGCTAGTTAAAGGGTCTGTTGTCTTGCTTTTCCTCTTGCTCGCCGGGGCTTTCGGCTCGGAGCATATTGTCTTCCGGCGGCGATAATCGATAGACGGCGGATATCGGCACCCGGAAGGCGATCCACATCGGTTCGTTTCCCTGTAAAGTGAATACCGGCCTTGCCAGCCTTGCGCCATATGACGTGGGCATCCACCAAGGTGCCTGTCTTCCTGTCTAGCAATGAGAAGTGAGAGGGGAGGCCCTCGTTGGGATCAAGATCGAGCCGAATAGACATACCGCTCTCGCTCTCATTTCTGATCTGGCAATCAATCATGAATGAGAAATGCTCGCAAAACAGCTTGCCAGGTTTTTCGACAAGAATGCGCGGTTCCTTGCGACGATCTTCTCTTGGGGCAATCCATTCCATTACAGTTATTCTCCTTGAACGGAAAAATGAGCCTGTTGGGTGTCTTAAAAAGATCTTGCTGCCATAATCTCGATTTTGTTCAAATTTTATCAATTTTTGCGTGCGTTGGCACGGGCAAACACGAAAGATCGTTAACAAAAGGTATGCGTAATAATTATTACAAATCCATCCCTGATAAAGCTCCTTGGTTTCAGAGTATTAGTTCGGCCCACGGCTCTTTCATTCCGGCTCGGAGCGGTTGAAATCTTTTGCCGACGCTTTCGACAAGCCCCCGCATAGCTCAAAGAGAATCTAAGGAAAAACGCGCAAATGGTCAGGCGGGCGGCGAAGAAAAGAGAACGAAAAGTGTACGTCTGGGGATAACGGATTTGATCGCGGTGCACCGAAAAAAATAAAATTTTTAGGGCCAAGTCTCGCTTGACATGGCGTGGTGCTAGATTCCTCAGAGGCTTAAGAATTGGTTAATTGGGGATTTGTGGATAGTGCAGAATTTGCTTGATGGCAGAAGTGGAAAAGAGCGTGAAAGAATCATTTCCAAATGCGCGCGCGCTTGCCAAGGTAGCGCCACGACATCGCCAGATCGGGGTTTTCGGAAAAAAGTATCGGGTCAAATGCCCGAATTTGTCTTTTTCAACGACAGGCCCCAAGTAAAAAAGTCGCAAGCATTGAGGCACAGCAGCTTTGCTGGGCAAGCACTTGATCTGTCGGTGGCGGATATCGGATCATTCTTGATGCGGCACATCAGGTAGAATGGCGTCGATATGCAGGATGGCAAGACCACACATGAAAGGCGAAGCTGACGTGAATAAGACAGACAATGCGGTAGAAATCGGTTCCTACTTTGAACAGTTCATCTCCAAGCAGGTGGCAAGCGGTCGTTTTTCCAGCGATATGGAAGTATTGCAGGCCGGTTTGCGTCTTCTTGAAGAGCAGGAACTGCGTTTCCATCTGGAAAAAAACAAGCTGGTTAACAAAAATGCTGAGGGCGTGGACGAAGAAACCGCGACCGAGCAAGAAGTCGGGGAAGTGTCCCGATCCGTTACCCAAGCAATGCGTGCGCTGGCAACAGCTGCAGGCGATGCTGACACTGCTCTGCCCGCTATTCCCGTGACAAAAGGCCTGCTGCGTCCGCAAATCGCTGCGGAATAAGGTTGAGATTTGTAGCAGGATCCTAGTGAGCCTTTCAAAGAAAGCAGCGCCCCGCGCTGCTTTCTTGCGTTTGGGGAGTTTTCTCCGCTTGGCGGCAAGCCGGTGCGCACGGGAGCGGGCAAGGTACTTGCCCTTAAAATCGCGAGGATGTAGGGTGCCGCGCGTAACGAGAAAGCGCTGATTGGCTTGAAACCGGCGCATAGAGATAAGGGCATGAAGACGTGAAATATGTGAGCACACGGGGCAACGCGCCTGAACTGGGCTTTTGTGATGCCATTCTGGCAGGGCTTGCCAGTGATGGTGGCCTTTATGTGCCAAAGGTTTGGCCGACATTGAGCGATGAAGAGATTGCTTCGCTCGCCGGCAAAAACTATGCGGAAATTGCCTTTGCGGTCATGTGGCCCTATGTCGAGGGGGAAATTCCCGAAGCAACATTCCGCACCATGATCAACGAGGCTTACGCGACCTTCCGTCACGATGCCGTTGCACCTCTGGTTCAAACCGGCCCGAATGAATATGTGCTGGAGCTTTTCCACGGCCCGACATTGGCCTTCAAGGATGTCGCCATGCAGCTTTTGGCGCGCCTGATGGATTATGTGTTGGCCGAGAAGGGCGCGCGCGCCACCATCATCGGCGCGACGTCGGGTGATACCGGCGGGGCTGCCATTGAAGCCTTCCGCGGTCGCTCCAATACCGATATTTTCATTCTCTTCCCCAATGGCAAGGTGTCGCCGGTGCAGCAGCGCCAGATGACGTCGGTGCTGGATGACAATGTGCATTGCATCGCACTCAATGGCAATTTCGATGATTGTCAGGGGCTGCTCAAAGAGATGTTTGCCCATGTGAGCTTCCGCAAAAATATTGCCATGTCCGGTGTCAATTCGATCAACTGGGGCCGCATCATGGCCCAGATCGTTTATTATTTCTCGGCAGCCCTGTCGCTGGGAGCGCCTTTCCGTCCGGTGTCCTTCACGGTGCCGACGGGCAATTTCGGCGACATCTTCGCCGGTTTTGTTGCCAAACAGATGGGCCTGCCCATTGACAAGCTGATCATCGCCACAAACCAGAATGACATTCTGGCCCGCACGCTGGAAAGCGGTGCCTATGAGGTGAAGGGCGTAACGCCGTCCGTTTCTCCCAGCATGGATATTCAGGTTTCCTCCAACTTCGAGCGCCTTCTGTTCGAGGTGCATGAGCGGGACAGCTCGGCTGTTAACCGCATGATGGCCGGTCTTAAGCAATCCGGTTCTTTCTCTATCGATGAAGAGCCGCTTGCGCAGTTGCGCGACGGTTTTGCCGCTGATCGGGCTAGCGAGAAAGACACTGCCGCCACCATCAAGACCGTACTGGCTGATAGCGGCTATCTGCTTGATCCGCATTCTGCTGTTGGCGTGCATGTGGCCCGCAAATTTGCAGCAGCAGCCAAGGCTGAAGAGGGAGCCGCTTCTTCCGGAGCGCAGGTTCCGATGATCGTTCTTTCTACGGCTCATCCGGCCAAGTTCCCGGCGGCTGTCGAGGCCGCCTCCGGCCAGTATCCGTCGCTGCCTGTTTGGCTGGGGGATTTGATGGAGCGGGAAGAGCGCCTCAGCGTCATCGACAACAAGCTTGATGACGTGGAGGCTTTCATTATGGAGCGCTCTCGCGCCGCCAACGACTAGGAGTCCTGAGGGCGCAACAGCCTCCGGGAAGAATACGGAAAAGATCACCAATAAAGGGCGCGCCCGGCCTCTTCAGTGCCTTTTGGGCGAAGAGAGGAAAGTCAAATCCGAGCGCGCACCTTCGGTTGCTTCAGTCTGGTTCTGGAGGGACCGGAACAAGGAGCAGAATCCCATTGTCCGTTAATATGACCCGCCTTTCCAATGGCATGACCGTTGTTTCCGATCAGATGCCACACCTGAAAAGCTCTGCTGTCGGAGTCTGGGTTAATGCGGGGTCTCGCTCCGAACAAGAAAATGAACACGGTATTTCCCATCTGCTTGAGCATATGGCCTTCAAGGGGACTAAAACCCGCTCGGCGGTGCAGATCGTGGAGGAAATCGAATCTGTCGGTGGCGATGTGAACGCCTCCACGGGTATAGAGAATACCTCCTATTTCGTGCGCATCCTTGAAGATGACCTGCCGCTTGCCATTGATATTCTGGGCGATATTCTGGCCAACTCTACCTTTGATGAAGAAGAGCTTGAGCGCGAAAAGCAGGTTATCGTTCAGGAAATCGGCGCTGCCTATGATATGCCCGAAGACCGCGTTTTCGATCATATTCTGGAGCAGGCCTATCCGGACCAGCCGCTTGGGCGCACCATTCTTGGCACACCGGAAACCGTTCAGGGATTTTCGTCCCAAGACATCAAGAATTATATGGGCACCCACTATCATGGTCCCAATATGATCCTGTCTGCGGCAGGGGCAGTGAACCATGACGACTTGGTCAATCTGGGCGAAAAAGCCTTCTCCGGCTTTGGGAATACCCCACCACGGCCCTTGCAAAAGGCTCTTTATAAAGGCGGAGAAAGCCGCGATCTGCAGAAGGATCTGATGGAAGCGCAGGTGGTGCTGGGCTTTGAAGGCTGCTCTTTTACCGATGATAATTACTATGTTGCCCAACTGCTGGCTGCCATTCTTGGCGGCGGTATGTCTTCGCGCCTGTTTCAGGAAGTGCGCGAGAAGAGGGGGCTTTGCTATTCCATTTACACCCTGCATTGGGGATTTGAGGATAGCGGCCTGTTTGGCATTCATGCAGCCACAGCAGCCGAGCATCTTGAAGAACTGCTGCCTGTGATCACAGGGGAACTGACACGCGTCGTCGAAGATCTCACTCAGCAGGAGCTTGAACGCGCCCGCGCCCAGATCAAGGCAGGTTTGTTGATGGGAACCGAAAGTCCGGCCTCTCGCGCTAGCCAGTTGTCCCGACAGGTGGTGCTCTATGGGCGCCCACGTCTGCTTGAGGAAATGGAAGAAACCGTTGCCCATGTATCCGTTGCCGATGTACGCGCCTTGGCCGAAAAGATCTTCTGTGGCGGGGTTCCGTCCATGGCGTCGGTTGGGCCTGTGCAGAAGCTGATGTGGATTGACGAAGTGGCCGAGCGTCTTGGCGCGCCACGCCCCAAAGCCTGATCTTTGTTCCTGAGATGCCTTTTTTACGGGACATGAGCGCGGGAAGAGCCCTCAAAGCGGCGCATTTGAGTGAAAATGTGCCGTAACAATCGATGATTGGGCAAGAATTTCAAAGCTTTTCAAAAAGTATGTCTTCCCCTTTGTCATTTCTCTGCGTTAAGCTTGGATATTGGCATTGAATGGTGGTTGCCATGGCTCTTTTGCAATGCCTGGTGCATGAGAGCAGGTGGCGATCCATACACGAATGCCTTGGCCGACAGTCCTGGCAGCTTTGCCGTTCCCGCGAAGGAGAATGCGCGCTGCTGATGTTGTTTGCAAATTGGAAAGGCATGGAAATGTTTCCTGAGAAAGCTGCCCGCTTCAAGGGGATCCGCGCTGGGGCATCCAGCAGCTTTTTTACAGCAGTCCTTGGGCCGCTCGTCAGCTACACATCTGCGCGTGGGGCTGTTCATCCGCGACTGAGTGGGCATAGCCTATATTTGCGTCATCCGGTGAAGGGCGATTTCGCCCAGTGGGTCAGTCTGCGCACAAACAGTGCAGGGTTTCTCAAGCCTTGGGAGCCGGTCTGGCCGCGGGATGATTTGACGATGCGGGGCTATCGGCGACGGCTGGAGCAATATCGACGGGACCGCAATTCGGGCCGGGCATTGCCCTATCTGATTTTCGATGCCAGAGACAATCGTCTGCTTGGCGGGATCAATGTCAGCAATATCCGCAGAGGCATCTGCCAGACAGCAACCATTGGTTACTGGATGGGAGAGAACTACGCAGGACAAGGAAATATGAGTCGGGCGTTGGCCTTGCTTCTGCCCTATTTGTTTGATTGTCAGGGCCTTCATCGTGTCGAGGCGGCCTGTTTGCCAACCAACAGCGCATCAATCTCGGTGTTGAAGAAATCGGGCTTTCAGCTGGAAGGCAAAGCGCGTAGCTATCTCTGCATAAACGGAACTTGGGAAGATCATCTGCTCTTCTCCGCCTTGCGCAGTGATGTCATGATGTCTGTTGGCTTTTGAAATGGCAGTCTCAGCTTGTTTTGTTTGAGCGATTCCATTTCGCTATGGAAAGCCCGTTTGTCCGTGGCAGACATGAAGTGATGCTCCGAATAACGTGCCTGTAAGGGGAAACCTTGCCTTCAGAACAGCCTAAGCGGCCTTTTCCTTTTTAAAAAGGCAGGAAATCGAGAATTACGCCTTGTATGGCGCAAAGCAAAATTTTAACTATGGTGCACTGCGTCCACACGGATGCTGAATGAGAGAGGGCCCCTGGTGAATCGCGTATCCGTCCTGATCATATCTCTTATGGCCATGCTCCTTGGCTTGGTGGCCACGTCTGCCGCTTGGGCCGTGGAAGCTGTCGATGTCAATGCTGACACAAAAGTGCTCAAGCTGGACAATGTGGTCGAGTTTTATGAAGGCGATAAAGATCGTTTGCAGGTCTCGACCGCTCCCGGCCCTGATGGCATCGTGCGCCGCATTGAAGTGCGCGCCCGCCAGAAAGGCTCTGTGCCGGGTTGGTTCGTGTTTGCTCTTGCCAACAATACCGATCGCCAGATCGACCGGTATCTGGTCGTGCCCCATTTCCAGCTCTCTGGTTCAGGATTGTTGAAGCCCGATCTGGGAGATCGGCGGGTCTATTCCATTTCCACGTCGCAAGGCTTTGCACCAGAGCGGATTCCCGATACCGAGGCAGACGTGTTCCGCGTCACGCTTGACCCGGGTAATGTGGTCACATTCGTCGGGGAGCAAAGCTCCAAAAGCCTGACAAGTCTGACCCTTTGGCAGCCCGAAGCCTATAAGGACTATGTCAACAGCTATACATTCTATCGGGGCATTGTGCTGGGTATCGCCGGTCTGTTGGCGCTGTTCCTGACCATCCTGTTCGTGGTCAAGGGTGCGGCCATGTTCCCGGCAGCGGCTCTGCTCGCCTGGTCCGTGCTGGCCTATCTGGCGATTGACTTCGGCTTCATGGGGCGGTTATTCGATATCCCTACGGCGCATGAGCCGATCTGGCGTGCCGTCGCGGAAGTTGCCTTTTCGGCCTCTATTCTCATTCTGCTCTTCACCTATCTGACGCTGCACCGGTGGCATGTGCGTTATCTGCACGCTTCTGGCGTCTGGCTGTTGTTCCTTATCGTCGTGCTTGGCGTGGCGCTCTATGACCCGTCTCTTGGGGCCGGTATTGCGCGTCTGTCCATGGTCATTACGGCGGTCGCCGGCTTTGCTGTCATTCTCTATCTGGCCTATACCGGCTTTGACCGTGCCATCATGCTGATCCCCACATGGATCCTGATGCTGCTCTGGCTGCTGGCGGCAGGTGCTGCCGTGGCCGGTGTCTTGAACAACGACCTTGTGCAGCCTGCGCTCAATGGCGGTCTGGTGCTTCTGGTGCTGCTCTTCTGCTTTACTATCATGCAGCATGCCTTCTCTGGCGGCATTCTGGCGCAAGGCATCGTCTCCGATAGCGAACGGCGGGCGCTGGCTATCGTCGGTTCGGGCGATATCGTCTGGGATTGGGATGTCCCGCGGGATCGCATGCACACCTCGCGCGAAGCGGAAAAGCTTCTGGGCCTTAAACGCGGCGCTCTAGAAGGGCCTGCCCGTGATTGGCTTGATCTGATCCATCCGCAGGATAAAGACCGGTTCACTGCCGTTCTGGATGCCATTATCGAGCAGCGTCGGGGTCGGGTGAATCTCGATTTCCGTTTGCGCGCCGAAGATGGCCATTATCACTGGTTCCGCCTGCGGGCACGCCCTGTTGTTGGCACCGATGGCGAAGTTGTGCGCTGCGTGGGCACTCTGCTGGATACCACCAACCAGCGCACCGCCGAAGAGCGCATGCTCCATGATGCCGTGCATGACAATCTTACCGGGCTTGCCAATCGCGAATTGCTGTATGATCGCTTGACCGCGGCCATGAACCGCACCAAGGCAGAAGGGGCAGCCAGACCTTCCACGCTTCTGATCGACATCGACAATTTCCGCGATATCAACGACAATTTCGGCCTGTCTGTTGGCGACTCTATCCTTCTGACAGTGGCTCGCCGCCTGACGCGTTTGCTCAAGGTTCAGGATTCCATTGCGCGATTTTATGGTGACCAGTTCGCCATTGTGCTTCTGTCCGAACAGCAGCCGGAGCGCATCGCCGTTTTTGCCGATAGCGCACGCAAAGTGTTGCGCGCGCCGATTGTCTTTGGTGACAAGGAACTGAGCCTGTCTGTCTCTATCGGCATCGCCATTCACGACATTCAGGCCCATATGACCGCCGCTGACGTGATCAATGATGCAGAATTGGCGCTCTATCATGCCAAACGCATGGGCGGGGATCGCATAGAACCCTTCCGTCCTTCTCTGCGTCAGCAGGGCAAGCTGCGCGGTCCGCTGGACAAGGATCTGCAAGCGGCGATCGAACGCAATGAGTTCGAGATTGTTTTCCAGCCAATCGTCGATCTGGAATCGCGTATGATTCAGGGGTTTGAAGCCCTAACCCGCTGGCATCATCCACAGCGCGGCCTCATTCCGCCTTCCGAGTTCATCCCGGCAGCAGAGCGCACCGGCTATATCCTTCCGCTCGGCCTGTATGTCATGGAGCAGTCTGCTAGGCAGCTCAATCTTTGGCAGCAGACGCTGGAAGGCATGGATCGGCTGTTCATGAGCGTGAATGTCTCGTCCCAGCAGTTGCTGCGGCACGATCTCATCAATGATGTAAAAACCATCTTGTCACGCTCCAGCGTCAATGCCGGCACCTTGAAGCTGGAACTGACCGAAAGTCTGGTGATGGAGAATCCCGAATATGCCTCTCAGGTTCTGATGCGCCTGCGTCAGTTGGGAGCGGGGCTTTCGCTGGATGATTTCGGCACGGGATATTCTTCGCTTGCCTATTTGCAGCACTTCCCCTTCGACACGCTGAAAATCGACAAGAGCTTTGTCACCAGTGACAAGGGCACCTCGCAAACCATTCTGCATTCCATCGTCAAGCTCGCCCATGATCTGGGCTTGAGCCTTGTGGCCGAGGGTATTGAAAGCGAACAGTCTGTCGAGCAGCTGAGCGCTATGGGCTGTCCGTTGGGGCAGGGATATCTGTTTGGCAAACCGCTGACCGCCGGTGATGCTGAAATCCTGCTTACCAAGCAGATTGATCTTGCCCGTCAGATGCAGCAAGAGATGCAGGCGCGTCGGCAGCGCGCCGCGCAAGAAGCCGCAGCCAAGAAAGCTGAAGAAGAAAGACGTCTGCGCGAGGAAAAGAGCCGCAAGGACACCGCAGAGCTTGAACGCGCTCAGTCCCATGCACGCGAAGTGGCCGCCCAGGGCTTCAAAACGCCAGAACCTCAGCGCAAGCCTAAAGAGCAAAGCACAGCCGCTCCCACGGCAGCAGACACCGCCGAGGACAATTCCCTTGAGGCCATGCTCGCCGAGAGTCTGGCTGTCGATCTGGAAGGGACTGCCGCACCTGCCGGTCAGGCAGGAAAAGGCAATGGGAACGAGAAGGCGCCAGCCAACAAAGCCGCGTCGACGTTTGAGTTAAAAGCTGGAGACATCACCAGACAAGCACGGCAGACGCTTTCCAGTCCTTTGCCCGCTAAATCAGCTCCTCACACGGCAGCGCAAAGCGGCTCTGAGGCCAAGCCAAAGCCCGAAAGCCAAGCAAAAGCTGTCGTGCCTGTGGCATCAGGACGGAACGCTCAGTCCTCACAGAGCGCAGCTCAAAAGCCGAGCCAGCAGCATCCTTCTGCCAAGGAAGCAAAAAATGATGCTCCGGCGTTGGATCTCAAGTCTTCGCTTGAGGAAGCGGTTGGCTCTGCTGCCCAGAAAGCTGTTGCGGACCTGTCTGGCAATGAGCCGGAAGAGAAGCCTGCGGAAGGCAAGGCCGCCAGTCGCTTCGGGAGCGCATTGCGCGAAAAGATGAGTGGAGCCAAATCCCTCCTGTCCAATCCGTTCAAAAAGAGTGCCGATTCCGAGGATGAGGCCGGAGCCTCCCAAGCGGGTGCTTCTATTCCCATGCCAAAAGATGCAGTCGCCAATCGCCCCGTTGCGAACAAGGCGCAAGCTGGCTCCGGACAGGGCAACCGCCAAGGTTCTGCGCAAGCTGTTTCGGGACAAGGCAGTCACGCTGGTCGTGGGCATGCGGCACAGGCTCCCTCAGCGCACACCAGAGAGCATGGGCGAGAAATGGGACGCGCCCAGCCAAATCCTGCAGCCCCGGTAGGGCAGCAGCGTCCTGTAGCGCCAACGCAAAGTGGTCCGCAACAGGGCGGGCCTCAGGGGGATGAGCGTTCAAGGTCACAGAATTCTCAGCAGAATCCTCAACAGAACGCCCAGCCGGCGCGTCATGCCCAAGCTGCTCCGGCAGCGAAGGTTGAGCAAACAGTTGAGGTCAAGCAGGCTCAGGCTGTCCAGTCGCAAAAGGCGCAACCGCAACAGGCAGCTGGCCCGCAAACCGCTACAGGCGCAGTGTCTTCAGAGCCCATTAGCCCTACGGAGCGAAAATCGGCTTTGATGGAAACCACAGCTGCGCCAGCCGTGGATGCCGGTGTGCACGCACAGCCCAAACCCGTGCCGGGGAGCCAACCGGTTGTGGCGGTAGATGCTGTACCAGTGCCATCTGAGCCCGAACAAAATGCGCCAGAGCACCAGCCCGAAGGCAAAAGCCCTGTTGATCCCTCCCAGCTGTCACAAGCTGAGATGATCAAAGCTCAGGAGGATGGTGAGTTTCCATTCAACATGCCTGACCTTTCCGATATCGATCAGGATATTGCATCTGCCATTCAGCAGGCTATGCGCGGTGGCGGCAAGAAGTCCTGAGATTTCTTTCCCGTCCACTCGGACGTTTGATTTGGAAAGCTGGCTTGCTTATAGGGGCTGCGTGCATTGCTAGCCTCAAAGGCCGCTTGTGAAAGTGAAACCAACAAGGCGCACTCCGAGGTGGTCTCAGGCGTGTCCTGCCTCACTTGACAGCATCGATAAGTCAATGCCCAAAAGCTTCAGTCCGGCCTCATAGCGCTGGTCCGGTGCGCATTCAAATAGCAGCGACCTGTCTGCATCACAGGTAAGCCAGCTGTTATTCTGCAATTCGTCTTCCAGCTGTCCGGGAGACCATCCAGCATAACCCAGCGTTAGCAGCGCTGAACTGGGGCCTTTGCCTTCGGCTAGAGCCCTCAGGATTTCAACCGTGGCCGTCAGGCAGATTTCGCTTGAAACGGCCAGCGTGGAAGCTTCCAGCTGATAGTCGGCGCTGTGCAACACAAAGCCGCGCCCCTGATCCACCGGTCCGCCATCAAGCACATCCATATTCTGCAAGGGCTGTGGCAGATTGATCATGTCCTCGTCGTCACTCAAAATGTCGACTTGGCGCAAGAGATCGGGGAAGGTAATCTGCGTGGAGACATGATTGACCACCAGCCCCATCGCCCCGTCTTCGGAATGAGAGCACAAATAGACAACAGAGCGCTCGAAATGCGGCCCCTTCAGGTTTGGCATGGCAATAAGAAATTGTCCCTCCAATGAAGAAGGCATCATGCTTGACTGCTGTTTTGTTACATGCTCGATCATGGCAATAAAGGTAACTGTGTGCATGGCGCACTGTAAAGCGCTTCAATGGCATGACATGTCATCATGCTATGGTTCATCACATAAAATTGTGTGTAGCCTCTGATGCAAATCACAATAAGCATAGTTGGTGGCCACAATAGGATCAATTTTGAAGTTCAATAGTGATCCTTGTAAAGATTTGCAATTGAGGGCGAGCGCCATCATGCCGGGACGGAGCTTGTCATGGAACGATGTCAGAGTGATAAAGCAAGTGAAGTCCATGAAATTATTTGAAAAGTTCAAAAGAGCATCCGTGGCTTGCATGCTGCTGTCTGTTATTTCAGCACCGTTGGCGGTGACTTCAGCGCAGGCTGCTTCCACAGCCTGGCATGAAACCGAAGGCGGCAAAATGCGTCTTGTGAGTGCCGGAATGCAAGATGGTCGCCTCAAGGCGGGGCTGGAAATTCGGTTGGATAAAGGTTGGAAAACCTACTGGAAGGTGCCTGGTGATTCCGGATTGCCTCCCAGTTTTGACACCTCCGCTTCCCAAAATGCAGCCGACATCGAGACCTTGTGGCCAGTTCCCCACCGCATCAAGGCTGGCAGCATCGAGCTGTTGGGCTACAAGGATGCCATCATCTTTCCATTCCTCATCAAGCCGGCTGACAAAACCGCGCCGGTCGTAATGGATCTGTCCGCGCAGATTGGTCTTTGTGCAGAGCTTTGCGTGCCACTTGATGCAGAGCTTTCTCTGCAGATACCCCCCACAGGCGATCATGATCTTGGCGCCGAGCTGCTGATTGATCGCGATTTGGCTTTGGTGCCAACAAGTCCACGCGAAGATTTCACCATAACGGGCATCGACCATGCCCGGACGGATGACGGCGGCGACAGCCTGGTGATTAGTGCGCGCATTCCAGATGGCTATGGAAAAAAAGATCTGTTCGTTGAAGCGCCGGAGGGTTGGTTTTTGCCCCTGACAACCCATATGGAAAATAACGTAGAGGGGCAGGAACGCTTTTCTCTGCGTCTACAAGGGCTCCCCAAGGATGCAAAGACCGAAGGGGCCAAATTAACTTTTACGCTGACCAATGGCGATGAGGCCGTGGTCGAAACAAGAATTCTTGAAAAATAGATTGAATGAAAGAGAGGCCAAGATGATTAAAGTTGGCGATAAGCTTCCAGAAGCAACATTTCTCGTACTAGGCGAGGACGGCAAGGAACAGCGCACGGTGTCTGATCTTTGCGCCGGACGAAAGGTTGTGATCTTCGGGGTGCCGGGGGCTTTCACTCCAACTTGCCATCTCAACCATCTGCCGGGCTATATCAACAGCATCGACGGATTGCACGCGCTGGGCGTCGACGAGGTTGCCGTTGTGGCGGCCAACGATGTTTATGTCATGGACGCATGGTCCAAGGCGAGCGGCGGCAAAGGCCAGATCACATTCCTTGCCGATGGCAATGCTGATTTTGCCAAGGCAACGGGCCTTGAACTCGACGCAACTGCTGGCGGTATGGGCATTCGCTACCAGCGTTTCTCCATGATCGTGGAAGATGGCACCGTGACCCATTTCAATCTGGAAGAAAATCCCGGTGAGGTCGAAAAGAGTGGTGCCACCGGCATCATCGCCCAGCTCAAGGGCGAATAGACTTCATCATATCGCAGCGGCAAAGCCTTGCCTGCTGCGATTGCTCTAGATATGAAAACGCCAGCGGCCTTGAAAAATGCCGCTGGCGTTTTTGTTAAAGGGTATATGCATGCGAGGGTGACACACCTGCCGCAGAATGCTCCCCATAATCCCCAAAAGGTGGGAGCTTTTAAAACAGGCTCCCCTGTGCGTCGTCATCGCCTTTCTTGCTGCTTTTCTTGCGAGGGCGGCTCGGCTTTTTCGGCTCTTTGGGTTTGTCCTGTTCGTTAAGGCGCGTCAGGATTTCCTGTTCGATCGCCTTGGTCAGCTTCGCTGTCGCCTTTTCCAGGCGTTCCGCGGAGGCATCTTCAGTCAGAACCTTTGCGATGGCCTTTTCAACCGGAGCATTCTCTTCTTGCGGTATCGCAGCCGGTTCGCCTTCCGGCGTTTCCGGCTCTGGCACCTTCTCAACCGGAATATCCTTGGCCTTGGCCACGCGACGGCGCGCCCGCTTGCCTGCAATGGTGCGCAAATGGGCTTCGATATCTTCCGCTGATATGGCATCCGCGCTCATGATACCTGTTGACACAGCTTCGAGCGCATCGCCGCCTTCTGTGTCCTGTCTATTTTCCGCTGTGGCTGTGTCTTCCTCTGGCGGCACCGGAGGGCGCACCATGGAAACAGGTCCGGGCTCATAGCTATCAATGAGCGAGGCGGTGGCACTGATGGAGCCATCCTCGAAGCTGAGGCTGAGGGGCGAGCCGGGATTGATCTGCTTGGCGCGGCGGATCAGTTTTCCGTTGCGGTCACGCACCAGCGCAAAGCCGCGTTTGAGCACGCCCTTGTGCGAAAGGCTTTCGAGCAGGCGGCTGGCTGCATCCAGTTGTTTGCGCTTTTGCTCAACGGTCAGCAGGGATACGCGATTAAGACGCGCAGTCCGGTCTGAAAGCCGCTCTTTCTGCAAGTCAATGCGCCCTGTGACAAGTTCGCTGCGCAGGCGGATAGCGGCGCTAGAAAGCTGGGTGCGTTTGGTCTGGCTGGCAATGGCAAGGCTCTTGTATAGACGGTCGCTGCGCTCGCCAAGGCGATCTCTCTGCACCTTCAACCTCTCGGTCACAAGGTTTGGGCGCAACCGGCCTGCTGCAACATCCAGCCGTGAGCGGCGCACTTGTGTCGAGCCGACGAGCCCTTGCTCCAGTCGCCCCGAAACCATGTCAAAGCGCTGACGGGCAAGCGCGAGAATGTCCCGTGGCTGCGGCAGGGCACGGGCTGCCGAGCGCAAATCGGAGCGGCGCCGATCCATCATGCGCGCCATGGCGCCATATTGGCGCAAATGCAGATCGCCAAGTGTGGCCACCAGTTCGGACCGCACCGGTAGCGCCAGTTCGGCGGCTCCCGTCGGGGTCGGAGCGCGTAGATCGGCGACATAGTCGATGAGAGTCACGTCGGTCTCGTGGCCGACAGCGGAAATGACAGGAATATCACTCTCGGCAACCGCACGGGCTGGAGCTTCCTCGTTAAAGCCCCAGAGGTCTTCCAGACTGCCACCGCCGCGCGCCACAATGATCAGGTCCGGGCGCGGAATAGGCCCGCCGAGCGGCAGGGCATTGAAGCCGCGCACACCGTTGGCGACTTCCTCCGCACAGCTCTCGCCCTGCACACGTACAGGCCAGACAATGACATGAACCGGAAAGCGATCTCGCACGCGATGCAGAATATCGCGGATCACAGCGCCGCTGGGCGAAGTGACAACGCCGATCACGCTGGGCAGATGGGGGAGGGGCTTTTTGCGTTCCTGCGCGAACAGACCTTCGGCGGCGAGCTTCTTCTTGCGTTCTTCCAGCAGCGCCATCAACGCGCCTGCACCAGCCGGCTCCATATGGTCTATGACCATCTGATATTTCGACTGGCCGGGGAAGGTTGTCAGCTTGCCCGTGGCGACAACTTCAAGCCCTTGTTCGGGCTTTACAGCCAGCTTACTGGCAGCGCCCCGCCAAATGACGCCCGATAGCACCGATTTTTCATCTTTCAGGTCAAGATAGATATGGCCCGATGCCGGGCGGGACACCCGCCCCAGCTCACCGCGCACGCGCACATAGCCGAATTGATCCTCAATGGAGGATTTTACCGCGTAGGATATTTCAGAAACGGTAAATTCGGCTGCATTGCTGGGCGCACGTTCGACCATGATGATTCCCGATTGAGATTCGTTTGAATTGGCCCATTGGTGCCCATCTTTGCTGCTCCGGTCAAGCTTCGGGCCAGCGCTTTTGCGCCAAAGCGGCATGGATCGCACAAAGCCCCCTTGCTCTTGGGGGAAATTCAGCTAAGAAAAGGGGAAAACAGATCGACCGAGCGAGGCCGCCATGTCCCATTATGATTTCAAGAGCCAACGCCTGTGGGTAGAACAGGATATTGCAGAGCGTATCGCCATTCCGTGCGAACGGGCACAGGCAAACTATCTGCTCAATGTTCTGCGCATGCAGGACGGTGACGAAATGCTCATCTTCAATGGCAGGGATGGCGAATGGAAGGTGGAAGTCCGCCCCATGGGCCGCAAGAAATGTGCGCTCATTCCGCTGGAGCAGGTGCGCCCGCAACCCGATCCGGAGGCGAGCGATCTGCATTATCTGTTCGCTCCGCTCAAATCCGCCCGCATTGACTATATGGCGCAGAAGGCAGTGGAAATGGGCGCCAGCCAGTTGCGCCCTGTCTTCACCCAGCACACGCAGGAGCGCCGCCCCAAGCTCGATAAAATGCGCATGAATGTCATCGAGGCTGCCGAGCAATGTGGTATTCTCGCCATTCCAGAGGTGACGGAGGCATCCACCCTTGCCAAGGTGCTGGCCGATTGGGAGAGCTCCGACGAAGGGCGCCACATTATATTCTGCGATGAAGGCGAGCTGGGCAAAGACCCTCTGGCCATTCTTGATACCATTCGCGGGGAGGGCAATGCCGTACCGCCGCTCGCGGTTCTGATCGGGCCGGAAGGTGGCTTCTCGGCGGAAGAACGCGAGATGCTGCGCGCATCCTCTTTCGTAACGCCCATTCCTCTGGGCCCCCGTATACTGCGCGCCGATACCGCCGCTGTGGCCGCATTGGCCATCGTTCAGGCTGTGCTGGGAGATTGGGCGGACCAGCCACACTGAGCAGCCGATGAGGGTTGTCTCAAAAACTCATTGGCGCTAGTCTCGGAACACTTTCCTATGAATGACTGGCTGATTGCGCCGGTGTTTCCTCTTTCAATATGACCCAAGAAGCAGTTTGGCCTAACCGCGAGACTGTTGATCCTGAAAGCCGTTTGACCATGTTCATGTCCGCCGAGGCCTGGGGCCTGTTTCTTGTCGCTTGCCTGATGCTCAATATTGCGCCGGGCCCCGATCTCATTTTCATTTTGTCGCGCACGCTAGGGCATGGTCGCAAAATCGGTTTTGCAGCCTCGCTCGGCGTCTGTTCCGGTGCTTTGGTGCATGTCATGGCTGCAGCCCTTGGCGTTTCGGCCATTCTGGCGACGTCTGCCACTGCTTTCATGTTGGTCAAATATGTCGGAGCGGCCTATCTGATCTGGCTCGGGGCTAAGACCCTCTTTTCCCGCGAGAGCCTTTTGCCCACAGAGGCCAAGGCAAAAGTGCGTCTTTCAGCTTGGGCGGCCTATCGTCAAGGCGTGATGATCGATGTGCTCAATCCCAAGGTTGCCCTGTTCTTTCTTGCCTTCCTGCCCCAGTTCATCCCACATGATGGGTCCTTGAGTGGTCATCAGATATTGCTGAATACTGTTTTGCTCGGAGCCATCGTCATTGCCGTTGGGTTGGTCGTCGAGGCCGGCTTCATCATGCTGGCTGCCCCTTTGGGCGCCTATCTGCGCAATAACAAGACCGTTGCCCTGTGGCTGGATCGTACGTTTGGCGGGCTGCTTGTCAGCCTTGGGGCCAAGTTGGCTCTCACAGACTAAAAACAGTTGAGTGATCGATCCTGCTGGGGAACTGGGGTTGCCTTGATTTCATCCATCAAGGATGCTGCCGGATTGATCAATAAGTTTCATTTGTTGCCTCTGGTCCCATACTGTAGGGGAGTTAGAAGTAACTATGCCTGACCGACATCAGAGATCCGGTCGGGCTTTTGGTTTTTCCAGCGTCCACCGATTGTAACCCTTAGAAGCATTTTATCGATGTTTGCCTTACTCTTGGCGGGACGACCATCACAATTGAACAGAGGCGATGTCCATGGCTGCCAGCATAAAAAGATCTGCCGGTCTTGAAGGTGATAACCCGCTCCTGGGCATATTCCTGATGGTGCTCTTTTGCATGATGATTCCCTTCAGTGATGCCTTCGTCAAGATTCTGGGGCAATCTGTGTCTCTGGTCACGGTGCTGGTGGTGCGCTTCTCCATGCAGCTGATCTTCATGGGAACCGCCATGTTGATCCGGCGCAAGGGCTCTATCGCGCATATCATCAACCTGCGGGCTTATGTCTGGTGGCGCCTGTTCTGGCGCTCGAGCATGCAGATCGCCGGGATAGCGGGTATGTATTTTGGCTTGCGTTATATGCCCATGGCAGACACCACGGCTATCTGCTTTATCTACCCCATTCTTATGCTGTTTGTGGGCCATTTCATCATGAAGGAAATTGTTGGCCCACACCGGATTTTTGCCGCTCTGATCGGCTTTTGCGGTACCTTGATGGTGGTGCAGCCAAACTTCATGTCCGTTGGGCTAAATGCCCTCTGGCCTGTTGGCGTGGCCTTCACTTTTGTGGTCTTCATGTTGGTCACGCGCCAGATGAGCCGAGGGATAGACCCGGTCTCCGTGCAAGTCGTCTCAGCTGCGATCGCACTGGTGATTATCACGCTGCCGATCCTCATTTTCAATGGGGAAGGATTTGAGGCGCTGGATCTGACATGGCCGACATCCCGGGACTGGATGTTTTTGCTGGGCGCTGGTGTCATCGGATCGCTCGGTCATCTGCTGATGACATCGGCGGTTCATTATGCTCCCTCCAGCACGCTTGCGCCGATGCAATATCTGGAAATTCCCTTTGCCACACTCATTGGCTGGATCATCTTTTCCGATCTGCCCAACACCATGGCAGCCTGGGGCATTGCGGTGACCGTCGCTGCTGGCCTTTACATTATCTATCGCGAACAGGTGGCTTTGAAAGAGAGCCACAAGCAATCCCCGACTGAGTTGCCAGCCGAAGAGATCATCTGATTGGGCCAGTTGCTTTCATACTTTTTTTAAGAACAAGCAAAGCTCAACCATTGTAACCGTTGTACCGAATGCCTAGTTTGACTAGACGTGACATATGAAGATGCATTGTCGCGCTTGCAATATTTCAAGGAGCCTGTTTCATGGCCGCTTCCCAGACAAAAGCTGAAGCCCTGACCCTTAACGACCGCAACACTCTGATTGAGTCCATTTCGACAGGGGAGAAGCCTAAGGAAAAGTGGCGTATCGGTTCCGAGCACGAGAAATTCACCTTCTACAAAGATAGCTTCGAGCCGGTTCCTTACGAAGGAGAGCGCGGCATCGAGCGCCTGCTTCTGGGCATGGAAGGCCTGCTGGGCTGGAAGCGCATTGAAGACAAGGGCAAGATCATAGGGCTTGTCGACCCCATCGAAGGGGGCGCCATTTCTCTTGAGCCGGGTGGCCAGTTCGAGCTGTCCGGTGCACCTCTGGACAACCTGCATCAGACCTGCCGTGAAGTGCATCGCCATCTGGCGCAATTGCGTGAAGTGGCCGATCCACTCGGCATCGGTTTTCTTGGTCTGGGAGTATCGCCGAAATGGCATCTGGATGAAGTGCCGGTGATGCCCAAGAGCCGCTATGGCATCATGATGAACTATATGCCCAAGGTCGGCAGCCGCGGGCTGGACATGATGTTCCGCTCCTGCACCATTCAGGTCAATCTCGATTTTTCCAGCGAAGTGGACATGGTGCAGAAGATGCGTGTCGGCCTCGCGTTGCAGCCCATCGCGACCGCTCTGTTTGCCAACTCACCTTTTATTGATGGCCACAAGAATGGCTACCAGTCTCTGCGCGGGGCCATTTGGCATGATACCGACAAGGACCGCACCGGTATGCTGCCGTTCGTCTTCGAAGAAGGGTTCGGCTATGAGCAATATGTGGACTGGGCGCTCGACGTGCCGATGTATTTTATCGTGCGTGACCATACCTATTATGACATGACCGGCCTGACCTTCCGCGAATATCTTGGCGGCAAGCGCAAGGATGGTATGCCGGATACGGAGCCAACCCTGCAGGATTGGGAAGATCATCTCACCACAGTATTCCCCGAGGTGCGTCTCAAACGCTATATCGAAATGCGTGGCGCGGATGGTGGGCCATGGCGCCGCATTTGTGCGCTGCCTGCGCTCTGGACCGGCCTGCTTTATGATCAATCGGCGCTGGATGCTGCCTGGGATCTGGTCAAGGATTGGACAGCCGAGGAGCGCGAAGCGCTGCGCATCGCGGTCGCTACCCATGGCCTCAAGACACCATTCCGCGACACAACCGTTCTGGAACTGGGCAAGAAGGTTGTCAACATCGCCCGCAAAGGGCTGACTGCGCGGGCACGGGTCAATGGCGCCGGCTTTGATGAAACCCAATATCTTGCCGCGCTGGAAGAAACCGTCACGCTTGGCTTGACGCCGTCCGATCAGCTGCTCATGCGCTATAACAATGAATGGGGCGGCAACATCAACCGCGTCTTTGAAGATTTCGCATACTGAGTATGTCCCGTGTGCCTGATATCGAAAAGCGCCGCTTTGAGCTTTCCTGAAAGGATGGCCCAAAACGGCGCTTTTTCTTTGTGCGCTCCTCTCTCGCGTTTCAGCCGATTGTGGCCTTCGTGCCTTTTACGAAGCGTTGAACAAGTTCATTTGTCCGATGGTCTGTGTGAAGGGCTGTGCTAGGATACCGCGACCTGTCACAGGGGGAGATGTCATGAAATCATCTATTCGAATGATCCTTTCCGTCCTGCCGCTTGTTTTTTTGACAGCCTGTGTGCCAGCAAAGATAAGTGGACAGAAGCCGGACGGAACGAAAATCAAGATTCTGTTTTATCCCGGTGGGCCAAAGCTGGATGATCTGGTGATCTTCGAGGGGAAGACCTATTTCGGCAAAGTGTCCGAACTCAGTAATGATCCGGCCAATGATATCCGCTTTACCCTCAATGAGGGCAAGACCTTCATCGCGGAATGCACCGCCGTGCAAGTGGACAAGGCCAACACCCCAAAATGCATGGAATATGAAGTTTACCATAGCGAGGATGAAACCATTCCCGAGCGGACCGTGTTCTATCGTCCGCGCTGGTATTAGGCAGCAAGGCATTTCGTGACAAAAAATGTGCGGGGACTGCAATCAACCAATACTAGGAGACATTTCTCGGATGGTTCGGTACGGGCGGTATGGTTCACTAGACCATGCACAACACACCCGGGAACTACAGGCTTAACAGGACGAGGAACATCGTTCGCCAATCTCGTCCCATCCCTGCGCTGAAGAGAGGTGCGGGGTCTTCCTCTATCAGCAAGCATTATAAAACGGCGCGGAATGATTAGCGCCAGCGACCAACCATTTCTACGAAGCCGTCGCCGGTGACTTCCTCGCCATACATATAGCCGTTCACATCAATCTTGCCATCGAACTTGATCAGGTTGCCTATCTTGGAAACCACTTCTCGTTGCTGGTAGGGCAGGTTGATCTGCAGGCAAGTTTCAAAAGGTTCGTGCGAAAGAACCACATGGCGCGGATAACGACGGCCAGAGAGCCGACTATCCATGAAATCGTTCATCTCCAAGGGATCGATCTTCTCGACAATATGAGTGCCATCAGGCAGCACCACGGTGCAGCAGGTATCCTGCCGGTTGCGTGTGAAATCCCACAATTGCGAGACGCTGAGCCGGATTCCGTTATCAAGCTGCGGATAAAGGTTGATCCACTGGCGATGTTCCAGGTTCCTGTCGAGGCTGAAGCGCCGTGGCAATGCACCAAACTGCCGGTTGAGCCACATGGCACCGGTAACGCTTTGCGCTTTGCCCATGAGGATGACATTGCCGGAAAGCTGAATGGCTGGCAGAGCGAACTTATATTGCTGTGCGCCAAGGAAGTGGAAATTGCCTTCCCCGTTATTCACCAGAATAGGCGCATTGACGTGACCTGACAGCTCGATCGATGCATCGGGCAGTTCGGCATTGATTGTCAATTCATTGCCGCTGCCATAGATCTCCAGCTCCTCGGTAGAGAATTTGAGGGACTGCTCGCTGATCATGATATCCTTGAGAGGAACAGTATTCTCCACCTCACGAATCCAGCCTGTATCCTGATCCATCAGGCACATGCTTACGGAAATCTGGGCCTCGCTGTCTCGCTGCTGGATTATGAGCAGATGGACGCGGAAGCTGAAATGATGCTCCCCGCCACGCAGGCTGGTCGAGAATTGCCACGATTCAAGAGGATGCAGGCCTCCATGCCAGGCAAGGTCATGGGCAAGGCTTGCATTTGATTTTTTCACCATCTTGCCGCGGTAGGGCGCGTGAAAGTTGATGTCTTCGGTGGTTTGAACCTTATTGAGTTGCATACAGGACCTCCCTTTAAGCAAATTCCGGTCTGCGACGGAGTTGTCGCGGTTGGATGAAGCGCCAGGGTTGGCTGATGAAGGGCGGTTCGGAATATGTGTCGCTATAATGGCACATGAAAAATCCGGGGACCTGTCTAAGCCTTCGATATTCCCCCTCATATCGAAGCCGAGGACTCATGCGCGAAACTGATACGACAAATAAAGATTGTCGGCACTTGAACGAACACGCCTTGCACTGCTTCCCTGAGCAGTTCTGCTTATTTTTCAAGGTTTGCCTTCTGCCTACAGTTTGTAGAACAACAATGTGTCATAAATATATTGCCTCTTGACGCCTGTAAGCGATGTGCATTGGTCGTTATATATCGACTCGTAATAACCCTGCAAGTATATGTTTGCTCTTAACTATGTAGTTTAGTCAAGGGAAATATCGTCGCGTGAGTGATTTTTAATTTTGTACTGTTTTCGGCATAAAAATTGCTATATCAACAGACAAAATACTGGTGTTTATGCTATAAAAATGGACAATAAAACAGGGATACCAGTATGGTGGTAGGCCTGAATTTGTAGTTCTTATAAGTTAGTCTTGACTCAGGAAAGAAATACCAAGGAGCCGTTCGCTCTCTGCCCAAAGGCGCGCTGACTGCTCCTGATCAAGCGCATGGGGCGCGATGTAGCTCTGGGAAACCGGTCCGCGCATATCGTAAAAACCGGTCGGGCCGTAATAATGGCCCCGCTGGGCTTCCGTTCCTGCCGCGGCCAAGACTGTGGGCACAGCGCCCAATGCACTGGGCTGGGCTATCAGGGCATTGAGGGGTTTGTAGATCAAATTCAGAATGCCGGTCGGGCCGGTGCTTTGCAAATTGGTATTGGAATAACCCGGATGACAGGCAAGCGCGATGGCTGGGCTCTGCGCTTTTGCAAGGCGTCGATCCAGTTCAAGGGCAAACATAAGATTGGCCAGCTTGCTTTGAGCGTAGGCCTTGGAGGAAGAATAGGTCTTCTCGCCCATCAGATCATCAAAATGGATGCGCCCCAGGCGATGGGCAATGGAGGACACCTGAACCACACGCCCGCCAGCGGCTTCCACCCGGTCCAGTAGCAGGCTGGTCCATAGAAAATGCCCTAAATGGTTGGTGCCGAACTGCAGTTCAAATCCATCGGCTGTCAGACGGTGGGGCGTTTGCATGATACCGGCATTGTTGATGAGGCCATCGATCTGCTTTGTCATCGCACGCACGCCATCCGAAGCTCTGTAAATGCTTGATCGGTCCGCCAGATCAAGGGTCACCACATTGACTGTCCCGGTGCTGCTGGCCTCAAGATTCATGCGTGCGGAGGTTGCCTTCTGTGCGGAGCGGCAGGCCAATATAAGGTCTGCTCCCCTGCGTCCGAGCATCTGGGCTGCTTGAAAACCGATACCGGAATTGCCTCCGGTGATCACAAAGCACTTGCCCGAGAGGTTCGGCAAGCGGTCTTCGCGCCAATTCTCGATTTTGGTTTGTGAAATTTGCTGTTCGTTCATATCAACTGTCCAAAAGGCTTGAGAGGCAATAACGAAGAGGCTACGGTCAAGCATCAATATACACAGTTTACAAAATGGATTATAAGTGTCAACTGTGTAACCTAAGTGTGATAGAGATGCCATGAATGTCAATCAAATTGTGATGATTTTTTGCCAATATGGTTTCCGTAAAGCCTCAATGGAAGACATTGCCAAGGCCGCTGATTTGTCGCGTCAGTCGATCTACAAAAAATTCAAATCCAAGGAAGGCGTTTTTGAATGGGCCATCATGGCTCTTACGCAAGAAGCGCATACGGCAGCCATGGCCGCTTTGAGCGATGAAAGCAAAGAGGGGACGAGGCGCATAATTGAAGCATTTGATCGCTGGGCGGGAGATTTCGTTCCCATGGTCTGCGGCACGCCGCATGGTGCGGAGATATTTGAGCGCGCGCTGGAAGTCTTTCGCGAGAAGGGCCACGAGGGAGACGAAGAGCTTTTCACCCGCATGGGCAGGTTGCTGGTCAAATGGGAACTGGCAAGCAGTAGGCAGCAGGCAGATGACAAGGTCTTTGCGCTTTCTGCCAGCGCAAAGGGGCTGCTGTTGCGTGCCGAAAGTCAGCAGGAATTCACCGCAGGCATGGCGCGCGTTGTCAAGGCGATCTCATAGCTGAAAAATACCGGGCCAAGACAAGCAGGCACATCTTCCACTTGCTCCCCCGGAGCTTTCCGTTCCGGGGAATGATGGTCACGTTTGACAAAGAGATCTGACAAAGAAATCAGGCAAACAGCTCAGAAGCCAGATCCAAGCCTTTTGAGATTCCTTACAGTCGGCACCGCCGCCGCGGTCCATTATATGGCTGGTACGAGCAATCCCAAGCGCGGAAGCTGCGATACCGTATGGAGCAGGCGCGGACATTGCAATAGCGCGGTGGTGGTTGGCGATAGATGACCCTTGGCTGTGGACGCCAGCGCGGATAAGTCCGCCTGACCGGAGGACGCCAGCGCCTGACGGGCGGTGGGCGGTTCCAGCTACGTGGCGGTGGAGGCGCGAACTGGGCTGTCGCCGTGGTTGGAAGAGAGACGCTGCCAAACGCGGAGAAGACCAATGCCAAAGCGACCAAATAAGTGAGTTTCATGATCGTAACTCCTGTCGCAAGAGTGAAATGAAAGCTCTTAACGAGCGAAACGCAATACAAGGCCTTGCGGAGATTATCCCACTTTTCTCCGCTTTGGTCGAGACGTATTAATGTAGCAAGACAAGCAACGGTGCACGCTCCAAAAGGAGTGCGAGGATTCTGGTTCTGCACGCGGATCGACTATGCATTCTCTCAAATAGATGGCCCATAGAGCAAGGCAACTGGAAGGGTGCCTTTGCCGGTAGACTTGCTTGTCATGCGCCACTATGGCGAGGGCTTTGGGGCGGAGAGTGATGGGATCAATATATTTGATGTATGCTGCAACCATTCTCATTGGAAAAATGTGGAGTTGCTTGATAGTCTCTCTTTCTTTGCGAACCGGAGACATCCCCTCCGCGCATCATGATCAGGATAACAAGATGAGCGCTGCAATCATCCCCCCGTCTCAGGCTGGAACACCGATTGGCAAGAAAGCCAAGGCTTCGGCCATGTCAGGCAAGGATATCGGGCTCTATGTGATGATGATCATGGTTTGGGGTACCAGCTGGATCGCCATGGCGCATCAGGTCGCAATTGTGCCGGCACTGATTACGGGTGTCTACCGTTTCACACTCGCTGCAGCCGTCACCTTCCTCTGGGCGTTTTGGGGTAAATATCCTTTGCGCTTTCCGCTGAGGGTTCATTTGCGGCTGGCGCTCGTGGGTGTCTTCATGTTTTCGACCAACTTTGTCATGTTCTATTTCGCCGCAGGCTATATCGCCTCTGGCCTCATGGCCGTGATCTTCTCGCTGGTAAGCCTCTTCAACATCATCCTCAGTGCTCTGTTTCTCGGTATGCGCCCGACAAAGCTGGGCATGGTGGGGACTGTTCTGGGACTATGCGGGATCGGGATGATTTTCTGGCCCGAGATCAGCGCCAATGCCGGGGATCAAGGGGTTCTTTATGGGCTTGGCTTCGGCCTTGGCGGCACGCTGCTATTCTGCACCGGCAATATTCTGTCTGTATCAAACAAGAAATTCGACATCCCGCTCATCAGCGCCAACTGCTGGTGCCTGACCTATGGTTCTCTTTGGCTTTTGTTTCTGGCTCTGGTGCTGGATGTGCCCTTTGTGATGGACTGGAGCGCTGAATACTGGATTGCGATGGCCTGGCTGGTCATCATGGCCTCTGTGGTGGCCTTCTGGGGCTACATGACATTGCTGAGCTCCATTGGTCCGGCAAGAGCTGGCTATCTTACCGTCCTCTTCCCGATTGTTGCCCTGCTGCTCTCCACACTGTTTGAAGGCTATCAATGGACCCTTTGGGGACTGATTGGGCTGGCGGCTATCATTGCGGGCAATATTCTCGTGATGCGTAGCGGCAGCAAACAAGCTGCGGTCTAGAGGCCAGAAAGCATCCCATGCAAAGAAGCCTGTTTTAGGGGTGCGTAGGGGTGTGAGAGGCTCTGGGATGCCACTGGGTAACCGTGCCGTCTATTTCTGCAATATCGAAAACCGGCTCGGGAGCCGCTCGGAAACTGAGAATATATCCGACAAACTCATCCTGCTTCTTGAGCAGTTTTCCTTGCCGGAAATAAACAAGGATCGAGCAGAATTGCACATCGCATTTGCTGCTTCGCGCCATGGTATCTGCGCAGTGAAGACCCTGATGCGAGAGCACCAGATCGAGTTTCCCGTCTCCGTTCAGATCCACCTCGAAAACGCCCTTGTGATCAAAGCGGCCAACGCCGTCTACACATCCGGCTTTGATTTGCTGATCAATCAGATAGTGGGTTGCCTTGCTGTAAAGCGAAGCAGAAGCGCCACTCGTCCAAAATAGGAGAAGACTTGCCGTCATGAAGCCGGAGATTGATGTCCTAGTCCGGTGTTGGAAAAGAGTGCTTCTGATCATAAATCCCCCGGCTCAATGAAACAGCGCAATCACCTATTCTGCAGCAAGTGTAGCGCTGCCGGAAACATTGTCCAGTGCATTCACGATGTGCGCGGCTAAAGCATCATGGATGCGGTCCCGCGCATTTTCCGAACGCAAAAGAGCGATATCACAGTGCTTCATTTCGGGGAAGCCCTCCCGCTCACCCAGAACCCGCATATCGGACGTCAAGGCGCTTTCAGGAAGCACGGAGATCGCCAGCCCGGCCATTACGGCGCCGGTATGGGCAGCCGCAGAAGAGCTGACATAGGCAATGCGATATTTCTTGCCGGCTCTGGAAAGGGCCTCTGTGGCTGAAGCCCGCCAGGAGCAGCTCTTGGTGCCAAGGGCCAGCGGGATGGTCGATTGGCAATGCACGGAGTGATGGGCTGAAGAAACCCACAAAAGCGGTTCCGAGCGGATGATGCGGCCATTGCGTTCCTGAGTTCGATTGCCATGGGTAACGATGCCCAGATCCAGTCGCCCATCCTGAATGCGCCGGTGGATGCAGGAGCTTTGTTCGCACACCACTTCAATTTCTATATTGGGGTGAGTGGTGGCAAAGCTTGCCAGAACCGTCGGCAACAGTCTTGGCGCATAATCATCAGGCAATCCAAGCCGGACTTTGCCCGACATGGCATCTGACGAGAAGGCTGCGATGGTTTCCGCATTCAACGAGAGCATGCGCCTTGCATAATCAAGCAAACGCAGGCCGGCGTCGGTGACGCGGCTCTGGCGGCCATCTCGTACAAAGATGGTCTGACCAACCCGCTCTTCCAGCCGACGCATCTGCATTGAGACGGCGGACTGTGTTTTGTTGACCTGTTCGGCGGCCTTGGTGAAGCTGCCGGTTTCGGCAATGGCAATGAAAGTGCGAAGCTGGTCCAGATCAAGAAGGGCGTTCATCAGCAATCTCCATGTGCCCGGGTGAAATGCATTCCAGGCAATTCGCGCAGCGCGCAATGGTATAAGCAAAAGCGATCAATATGTTTGATCAATATTTATCATTGATGCCGTTTTAGATCCATCAAAAATTCAGATGGTTTCCATAAAAAACATTCGTTGGATTTATTGTTCTCTTTTTGCGATAGTTGTTTACAACAACAAAGGACACTTGCTGATTGGCTGTATCTTACGGGTTCCGACGGTCGGTGCAGGTGTCTTTTGAGTATTGGAAATGGTGGTTCTGGCAGAAAGCTTTTGAAAGCTGCCGCCTGATTACCGCAGAGAAACAGCCTTCGTTCAAGCTTCAATCGATGTTTCGGCACGCCTGAGGGGAGAAGAAGTTCAAGTCAAAGGAGACAAGACATGCTGACAGTTTTTCTGAATTCTGCATTCTCATCGGCAATGGCCGGCCTTGTACGCCTTGTGACAGCGGGGGCGACCATCCTGCGCAATCGCGCAGCCTTGAATAACCTTCAGGAACTGGATGAGCGCACCTTGGCTGATATTGGCCTGACACGAGGTGACGTGATCACTGCGGCATCCCTGCCGCTTTACAAGGATCCGATGCTGATCGATCCATTTGATGCCAAACGCCGCATCCACGCCCGTGAGCTGGAAGCGCTGGCCCGTTGGGCGCAGCCAAAAGCTGAAGAGTATCATTTGGCTCCAGCAGAGAAATTGACCGCAATAAAACCGACGCCGATTTGTTGCGGATCAAAGGGAGCTTAGTAGCCGCAATGCCTGACCGTCGGCAGCTCCCGAGACGGTCGCCCATTTGATTAAGCAGCCAGGGGTCGTTCTTTTGACCCCTGTTATCCTTGGCCCGCCATTCTTGGCGGGCCTTTTTTTGTCTTCGCTTCAAAGGGATGCCGCCAGAGGCGAGTGCCAATGCTCGCCTCGCTCAGCTTTATTGAGGCGTCTATCCGATGACAATGACATGCACCGCCCGTGGGCCATGCGCTCCGAGCATGATTTTCTGCTCGATGTCGCCAGAGCGAGACGGCCCGGTGATCATGTTGATTGCCCGCGGCATATGGGCCTTCCCACTCATCTCGCGCAATTGATCATGAACGCTCTCATAGTCTCCCGCGATGTCGTTGGCATCAAGCACGATGATGTGGTGCTCGGGTAGAAAATTGATGGAGGTCGGGTTGTCCAGCCCCGAGGCGAGCACCGCCGTGCCGGTTTCAGCCACTCCACCCATGGCGTGACTGACGCCGACAAGATCTGTGCCATCAGATGGGCCGATGGTGCGAACCAATTGCGGTTGTATACGCCAATTGACGGCTTTCAGACGCGGGTCTTCGCCCATGACGATGGCTTGCGGCAGGTTGTGATCTCGCAAATATTGGGTGACGGCACCGGGTAAATCATCGTAGGAACCAATGTGGAGCGTGCTCGAAGAAACCCGCTCGGCATAGTCCATGAACATGGCAACCTTCTCATAATGGCCCACCTGCGCACGTTTTGGCACAATGCCTTTTGGCTTGGTCGCAAGCCGCTGCTGCGCTTCCTGCCGCGCTTGAGTGCGGTTCGGGTCGGCCTCATCACCAATAGAGGAGAGGGATCGACGGATCTTGCCAAGGATAGCCGACCTGGCTGCGTTGTTGTCGTGACGCCGGGTCATGCCGCATCTCCCTTATTTCGTCCATGTTCGGCTTGGCGCTCTGTCCACATCTGCTGGAAGGTTTTCCCTTCAGGGGCAGGGAATTCGCGATGCTTGGTCCAGCTGCTGGCAGCAGGCAGGAGACGCATCAAGGCTGTCTGGGGTGCCAGATATTTCATCACCCGCATGCCGATGCGCATGGTGCGATGATAAAGAGCGGGGCGGCGCGCAAAATAGGCCCAACCCTTGAGGCCCCAGCGCTGCGCGGTGGGGTTGAGATGGCGCTCATACTCCCTTTCTCGCCAGTGCCTCAGCATTTTGGGCAGAGGAATGCGCATCGGGCAGACGCTCTCGCAGCGTCCGCAGAATGTAGAGGCATTGGGTAAATGCCCGGCCTTGTCCACCCCGACAAGAGAAGGGGTCAGAACCGATCCCATCGGGCCGGGATAGACCCAGCCATAGGCATGGCCTCCCACTGCGTGATAGACAGGGCAATGGTTTATGCAGGCCCCGCAACGGATGCAGCGCAACATTTCTTCAAAATCCGTGCCCAGCATTTCCGAGCGGCCATTATCCAGCAGCACCACGTGATAGTCTTCCGGCCCGTCCGGATCCTCAGGCCTGCGGGGGCCTGTCGAAATGGTGGTATAAACGCTCTGTTCCTGCCCTGTGGCCGAGCGGGCCAACAGACGCAAGAAGACGTCCAGATCATTGAGCGTCGGGATCACCTTCTCGATGGAAGCCAGCACGACATGGACCCGGCTGAGCGTTTGTGTCAGGTCGCCATTGCCTTCGTTGGTCACGATGACCGATGAGCCGCTTTCGGCCACCAGAAAATTGGCGCCCGTGATGCCCACATCGGCAGCGAAATATTTCTCGCGCAGAATCTCCCGCGCTTCCCCCAGCAGGGTCACTGGATCATCCAGATTGCGGTTCGGGTCAAGATTGGCGTGGGCGCGGCGAAAATCTGCTTCCACTTGTTCCTTGGTCACATGCACGGCAGGCGCGATGATGTGGCTGGGATGCTCGCCCCTTAGCTGGATGATATATTCGCCAAGGTCGGTTTCAGTGACTTCCATGCCATCGGCTTCGAGAAAAGCATTGAGCTGCATCTCCTCGGAGATCATCGACTTGCCCTTGGTCACCGTTCTCGCATTCACCGAGTGACAGATGTCGCGCACGATCTCGCAGGCATCCTGAGCTGTTTCAGCCCAATGTACATGCCCGCCGCTGGCGACGACCTTCTTCTCATAATCCTCCAGATAGACATCCAGATGCTTGAGGGTATGGGTCTTGATATCACGCCCCAGATCGCGCAAATCATCAAACTCGGGCAGCGCATCAACAGAGGCCTGCCGCTTGCCGATAAAGCCTGCTTCGACATTCTTGAGAGCCTTCTGCAGGGTGGCGTCGCCAAGCGCCTCCCTTGCATTCTTCTTGAAATCGGTTGACTTGATTTCCATTTGCGCCCCCCTCTAGCGGCCGGATTTCTCGCCTATGGCCGGACCATCGGCCATGTCGGCCAGTATTTCGGCAATATGACGCACCTGAATGGCCGATCCGTCGCGCTTGAGTTTGCCAGCCATATTCATCAGGCAGCCCATGTCGCCAGCCAACAGGGTGCCGGCGCCTGCGCTGGTGATATTGTCCGTCTTCTTGGTCACGATGGCATCGGAAATATCGGGATATTTGACGCTGAAAGTGCCGCCAAAGCCGCAGCAGACATCATTGTCTGCCATTTCCTTGAGGTCCACACCGGGCACCGAGGCCAAAAGCTTACGCGGTTGATCCTTGATACCGAGCTCCCTGAGGCCCGAGCAACTATCGTGATAGGTAACCGAGCCGGTAAAATGGGATGACACGCTCTCGATTCCCGCCACATCCACCAGAAAACTGACCAGTTCATAGGTTTTGCCCGCAACTGCTGCGGCGCGTCCGGCCCATTGCTGCTCATCGGCCAGAAGCGATGGATAATGCTTGCGGATCATGCCCGCGCAAGAGCCAGATGGCGCGACAACATAATCATAGTCTTCGAATGCCTTGATCACCTGTTTTGCCAGTGCTTTGGCATCTTCCTTGTCGCCCGAGTTATAGGCTGGCTGCCCGCAGCAGGTCTGATCTTTGGGGACTTCCAGCGTGAAACCGGCATCTTCCAGAAGCTTGACCGCGGCAAACCCAACCGTCGGGCGGAACAGATCCACAAGGCAGGTAACAAACAGGCCGACGGTTTTGCTGCCCGCATCCTTGTCTTTGGAGCCATCCTTTTTTGAGGATGGAGTGGAAAGGGCGGAAAAATTCATTTCAATCTGGTTCATCAATCTCGGTCTTCTAAAAGCTTGGGGCTATCAATCAATCTGGCAATCAACCCGGTCACAACCGCATTGGTCAAAGGCGCTAAAGGCCTTGAGGTTCGATAGGCAAGGCATTATCCGTCAAAAGGCGTTCTTCTTACGGGGAACTAGTGTGTCGGCAGTCTGGAGATAAAAGGTCCGATGCGCAAGAGCTCGAAAATGGCACCCGGATGAAAAATGCGCCTTACCCACTGGAGCCGCCCCTCCAAATCCCTTGGTATGTGGAACCGGAAAGGTGACAAGGCAGCACCCTTTTTCACAATGCGACTATGGAACGAAATCTGTCGTTTTCTGGCAAGGGGCAGCCGGGATACTTGCGAGATATCTCTTTAAATCATTGTATGGAAAAAGCATTTGAAAAGGCATGTGGCCCTGTTCAGGCGCGCTCTTGATGCTTTCTATTCAGCTGGTTTGGGGCATTCCTTGTCGTTGGTCCGGCGCATTGTTGCAAAAAGGGCTTGTGTCTCGGAGCGGAAAGAGAAAAGATAGTAAGGCAAAATCGGAGCTATTTGGGATGGTGCCGATCAATGGATTGATCGTGCTCATCTTTGTTTCACAGCAGGAGCTTTGAGTTCTTTCTGTGATGATTGAGTAAGTGGGCCGTAAGCGCTCCTCCTTGCGGATGAGCATGCCGTGTGATTTGCCCCGATTGCAACAGACCTTTGAGCGCGTTAAGCGACAGGCCGCATACGCCTTTTGGGGCGATGTGCAGGAGATGCAAAGGGTCTATGGAGGAGACAAGAGAGCTGAGGGTTTGCTATCCGGCACCTCGGCTCTCTTTGTTCATGATGCTGACAGGTCCGAAAAGGCTTTCCATGTTTCAATTGATTGGCCCTCTTGCTTGCCGCCCCATTGATTGGGCAAATTTCACCCCTCTTGCTTCGCATTGCCTCACGTCCAATTGAATGTCTGAAAGAACAAGCATGACCTCTCCGCTATTACCCATCCTGTCGATTGCATCGCCGGATGACGCCAAAGCCATTGCAGAGCTGAAAGTGATCTGCTGGCGCGATGCCTATAAAGGCTTGATGCCCACAGCCAGTCTGGAGGGGCTGGATGCCCTGGATGAAGAGCCGCACTGGCGCGCCTGGCTGGCCGATGAGGCTTCGGGGCTTTTAGCCCGCCTGCTGTGGCTTGATGATGTCCTCATCGGATATGGTCTGGCCGGGCCTATGCGGTTGGGGGACCGGCCGGGCAAGGAAATCGAAGCTGATGGTGAACTCTATGCTCTTTATATCCATCCTGATTTTCAGCGCCGTACCCATGGCCGCACACTTCTGTCTTCGCTGATCGAGGCACTGATCTTGGAGGGATACAGACAGGTCGGAATGTGGATGATTGGCGGCAATATCCGCGCGGAGCAATTCTATCTCAAGCTGGGCGCTGAAGAGGTGACCAAACGTGTGGAGATCCATCATGGCCGCATAACCTATCGCGAGAAAGGCTGGATCTGGCGCGATCTTCCCAAGCTCTCGGCGCGGTTGACGCTCCGTCCGGTTTGAAGCTTCGCCATGTGCGCAAAAAAATCCCGGCAGGGCTGCCGGGATTGGATGGTCGTTCGTTCTGATGCATCAGAGCGCGTTGATGCGGATAGCAACAGAGCGCAAGACAGAACCAGAGGCTCACTCTGCAGCTGAGAACGTCTTCAGATAGGCAATAACGTCTTCGCGCTGATCTTCCTTTTTCAGCTTGAAGGTCATTTTCGACTTTCTTTTCACTCCAGCTTCCTTAAGGAAATCCTTCGGGTTCAGAAGATAAGCCATCAGCTTTTCTTCATCCCATTTTTCGCCCTTCTCACCCAGCGCGATATAGCCGTCGGAATATTTGTAATCAGCGGAAGTGCCAATCACGCGGCCGACAACGCCATTGAGCTGCGGTCCCACCTTATTCTCGGCACCTTCACCAATCTGATGGCAGGCTTTGCATTTCTTGAAAACTTTCTCACCCTTTGCAGCATCGCCTTCAGCGAAAGCGCCCAGAGTGGAAGCAAGGAAAAACATTCCGGCAACAGCAACCAAACGTTTCATTCCTGCGGTCCCTTTCTATGATTGGCAGTCAGCATCCTCCTCGGGTCCATGCGTGACTGCTGGTCGACATAAGCAAAATATCGTACAGCCTGTTCTGATCAACCGGGCAATTCGGCACACCGCTGCTCTCTTTTAGCTATGCGTCGCCTAAAAGGGCCCGTCTTGCCTGCCATACAGGGCTAGTAAACAGGTTGAATGGTTACAGCTCTCTGAATATTTGGCAAGAGGCAGATAGATTTTAGCATTTCTAAGAAACATGAAACCCCATTGAATCGCAAGGGGGTAGAAAAGTCGATCTTTTGACTGATGCCTTGGGGGGGGGGGAGGGCGGCATAGGGTTAACCGAAGGAAAAAGCATGAACGGCAAGATTGTCGTAGACGCGATTAGGGCATCCTAAGGTTTAATAATTTTGGTTCTCTGTGTGCGAAAGAATTAATGCAATAAAAATAGCGTTTTAAGAAGATTTTATCATCTCTGACCTATATTGACCGCTGAATTGTGCGACGGGACGAGTAATATGAACGCTAGTTCAGACGTGCCTGAAAGAGATCTTTATATGATCTATGATGACCTGAGTGATGGTGTCTTGATCATGGGGGCTACGGGCAAGGAACTATATCGAAACAAGGCCATGAAGCGGCTTCCGGATCATCTGGAAAACCGCCTTTTGAGCTTTGTCGGGATCGAGCAATGCATTTGCGAGAAAAGCCAGCACGAAAAACTGGTCTCACGCTCTCAAATGGAAGGCTGGAGCTTCAATTGTTATGCCTATGGTACGGGCAAACTGGTTCTCGTGAAATTTGACGATCAGCTTGGCAAGCAGATCAAGGCCCTAAGGGCGCAGTTCTCGGATGCGATTCGCGATGGCATGCCTGCCGCCTCTGCCGCGATGCAGGTGCTGCGCAATCATGTCAATGCGCGCTGGATTGCCATCGGCAGGCTGGATTTTATGGCCTGCAGTGTCGAGTTCGATCTGGTTTATGATGGTGAACATCTTCAGTCCAATCGGATGCCCCCGCTCAAATGCTATGCCGATAGCATACCCTGTTCTCATACCCCGCTGATGACGGCTGATCTGTCAGCTCATTTCATCAATAGCGATGAACTCAAGGCTTATGGCATTGGTCATGTGATTGGCATGACGATGCATAACCACCGCGACGAATGTGTAGGCTATGCGCTATTGGCCGACGAAACCGAACCTCATCAGATGAGCCACAGCATCACGCTGCTCAAGGAACTGGCCGTGCTTTATGGCCCTTATTTCGAGGTCAGTTCGGCTCATAAAAAGGTGAGCAAAGCCGTCGCCGATGCCAATACGGATGTAGTGACCGGCCATGGCAACCGGCGGGCTCTGGAAAGCTTCCTGCAAGGATGCCTTGACGAAATGCAGCGCGAACAGGTGGAAGCTGACGTGCAGACCCTGTTTGACAGCAGAGCCATGCGCAATTCCGTTGTCATGTTGATTGATCTGGATGGCTTCAAGCGCGTCAATGACCTGCTGGGGCATGGAGAAGGCGATAGGGCCCTGCGCCTCGTGGCCGACAGCCTGCAGGAAATCGATGGCGACAGCAGGGTCTTCCGCTTTGGCGGGGATGAGTTGGTGCAGGTTTTCCCACGTGCGGGCAATCTGGATTCCGATGAATTGCGCCTCTATGTCAATGAGGTCGAGAAAAAGCTCGATGACAAGGGCTTCAAAAATCTAGGCCTCAGCCTCGGGATCGTTCACCTGTTTGAAGGCGACGGCAGCTATGCCTCGCTGATGACCCTTGCCGATGCACGCATGTATCACGAAAAACGCATGCGTTCCGTCTCATTCATTTAAGCGTTGGCCTCTGCGGGCAAAGTGGCTTGTGCGGATGCTTCCGATTCTTGCTTGAAAGCGCTCAGCTGCCGCAAGGCTTTCTCATAGTGCGATAAAGAGGGAATGGCGCCCAGTGCCAGACGCACCGCTGAGGGGACCGGACTTGTGCCGACGACAAAGTGATGCGCTCCCAACACTGAGATGCCACGTCTGGCCGCTTCCAACTCGAACACCGCCGGATTTTGGTCCTTGCGCAAGTGAAGCCAACCACTGAAGCGATCCGGATATAGCTCAATGCTCTCTCCAAATACGGCGTTTGCAATCACATGGCGTTCGGCCAGTGCCACTTGTTTGCGCACCCGGTTTTTCTCGATTTCACCGCTATCGATCCAGTGTCGCACCAGCTCCGCCCCAATCGGAGAAGACATGGAGCTTATGTCTGTAACAACACGCAACAGCGCAGACTGCACCGATTGCGGTGCGCATATGAAGCCCGTGCGCAGGCCTCCTCCCAGGATCTTGGAGGCAGAGGCCACAATACAGGTGCGTTCTGGAATCCGTTGCCAAATAGACTGTTTGGGGGCGGAAAGAACAGGGCAGTATGGATCATCCTCGATCACCCATAGATCATGTCGACTGGCGCAATCGGCCAATTCATCAAGCCGGTTGGGCGTCGTGGGGCGGCCACTGGGATTGTGAACATTGGGGCCGATGAACAGGCCGGCAATCGGCCGCCTTTTGCAAAGCGCGTCCAGTTGATCTGCGCTCATGCCCTCGTTATCGGCCTCAATAGGGGCCAGACGGACGCCGAGGCGGGGGGCGGCATTGATCAGTCCGGGATAGCTCAACTCTTCCAGCGCGAGGGTATCGCCATCCTTGAAGACGCCCTGCAGCAGCACCTGAAGGGCGTGCTGTGCCCCCGAAGTCAACAGAATACGATCAACTGGCGCATCAATATCGTAATAAGCAAAGAGCGCTCGCCCGGCTTCCCTGTGGCGCGCGAGCCCCTCAATCGGCGTGTAATTGAGCACCCGTCCGATCCCCGTCTGCTGCGCGAGCGCCTCGAACGCGGCCCCCAGATCCGGGTCCAGATGGGAGAGGGGAAAATTATGGGCCAGATCAAGGTCCGAAAGCACTTCATCTTCAGGCATGAGTGGCGAGGTGGGGCGGTTTCGTGGCGCAACAAATGTACCGCGTCCGATCTCTCCTTTCACCAGCCCCATCTTTTCAGCGCGCTCATATGCGCGGGTGATGGTGCCGTGGGTCACGCCAAGTGTCCATGCCAGCGCACGCTGAGGCGGCAGGCGGGTGCCTTCACTTAAGCGGCCATCCGCTATATCGCGCGCCATGATGTTCGACAGAGCGATATAGAGTGGACCTTCCAAGGTGGATATGTCCGGCTGCCAGGAGAGAGGTTTCTTCATCATCTGCCTTGAATGGGTTGGTTGCTTTCAGACGGCGAGGGTAAGGGCGGGCTCGACAATAATTGTCACTATAACAATAAAACAATTGCTACAAAAGCGCTCTCTTTGGCAGATTGATTAGAGTAAATTGTATCGATTGTATTTATTTTGCGTTGCTTGCGCATGATGCGGATGAATAGCAAAGGAATAGGGGACAGTATGGCTGATTGGTCGACTTTGATGGCTTTCGCTGTGTTTGTATGTGTCATGTCCGGGACACCAGGGCCGGGAAATCTGACATTCATGGCGCTCGGTGCCAAGGCTGGCTTTGGTGCGGTGGTGCGCCCTCTGTGCGGTGCCATATTGGGCGCTGCCTTGCTGGGGCTTTGCGTCGCTCTGGGGTTGGGAGCCTTGCTGGTGGAGGATGGTTTGATCGCCGATTGTTTTCGCGTTCTGAGCATGGGCTATATGCTATATCTGGCTTGGCGTATCATGACGATGCACAAGGCGGACAAGAAAGACGCGGCGCATTTGTCCTTTGCGGAAGGTATTCTGATCCATCCTCTGAGCCCCAAGACATGGGCCATGTATAGCATCGCCTTTTCGCTCTATTTCAATCCCGCAGGATCGCTGGTCGATGAAACTGCAATCCTCGTCGGTGGCTTTGCCATGGGAGGCTTGGTCTTTCACTCGCTCTGGGGCTTCATGGGGGCGAAAGTCATGCAGTTTCTGGGGGATGGGCGCAAATATCAGCTCTTCACCGCGACCATGGCTGTGTTGATGATTGGCACAACGGCTTGGTCGCTCTGGGCCAAAACAGGGGCCTGACCAGCAACGCAAGAGAGGATCTCGGGCTACCACAAGAAACCAGACAAGATGCAAGAAATGACCCAAAGAAAAAGGGCTATCCCTGAGGATAGCCCATAAAGTCGGATCCATAATCGGATCACTCTCAAGTCAAAAACAAAGCGTGGCAGATGGCGCGCAAAATCTTCCCCGTGCGTCATCTGATTGAGTCTGGTCTTAAAGAACCTTTACGGATGTGCCAACCGGCACCCGCTCGTAAAGGTCCATGACGTCTTCATTGCGCATACGGATACAGCCGGAGCTGACCGCATGACCAATGGACCATGGCTCGTTTGAGCCATGAATTCTGTAAAGCGTCGAGCCCAAGTAGAGTGCACGGGCACCGAGCGGGTTGCGCGGGCCGCCTTCCATATGCTCGGGCAAGCCGGGCTGACGGGCGCGCATTTCAGCCGGTGGTGTCCAGCCGGGCCATTCGGCCTTGCGCGAAACTCTGTGTGTGCCGGCCCATTCAAAGCCGGGACGACCAACGCCAACGCCATATCGACGGGCAGTCCCGTCTCTATTCACCAGATACAAATAGCGTTCGTTGGTGTTGATGATGATGGTGCCCGGTTTTTCCGGCCCCTGATAGTCGACCACCGTCGGCAGGAAACGCGGATCAATGCCGCGGGTGCGTTTTGCCGCCACCTTGCGCGAGGCTTCATAGGTGGGGCGCGAAGGCACGGAAGCGATGCGGTTCATGCGTGGGCGTGCATCCACCGGGCGTGCGCTCGTACGTCCGGGACGAAGCTGCATCACCCATGGTTGGATTTGATCGGGGCTTAGCATCACCGGCGGAGGAGGGGCATACCGCACCGAACTGGCGGAGACCGACTGTGCGAGGCCGCCAAAGCCAAGAACAACGGTGCAAGCTGTAAGAATCAGGTGCTTCATTTGTAGAACTCACAATATGAAATCGATGCCGTAAACGACCCTTGGGCCATAATCAAAACAGAAGCATTGGAGTTTTTGTAAATATACTTAAAGATTGCTTCCGTAACTGAAAATTATTCTACGTATTAAACCAATCAGAAAGGTTAATGAGAAATTGATATTTGGGTTGATTGGATTCAGGGTTAATAAAATATAACATCGCTATTTTTATGCTTAACAAAAGGCAAAAAATAAGCGGTAAGCAAGGAACTATTGCCGCTGAATGGCCAATCCCATGCAATTTGCCACAGATATAGATGGATGCGCCTTGTATGTGGAACGGGGTCACGCGGTAGGCCTCCGGCGCAAAAGAGGCCAAGGTGGCGCGAAAATTTTACGATTTCAGGCAGGGAAGAGGGGGGGCATTCCTAGCGCAGGCCGGTCACCTTGCGGGCATATTGCAGCAGATCGGGGGTCAGCGGTTTGACCTGTTTGAGCGTCATCCCTGGGCGCAGATGGGGGCTATAAAGCATGTTGAGGATCAAACGGTCATACTGGGTGAAATAGTCGAAGCTGCTTTCGTCATTGAAGACCGAATGAACAAGGCTGTTGTCGTCATTGACCGGTCCCAGACCCTGAAGAATCTCTTCCACCATGCAACGATGAAAAACCGAGCGGCCCTGATCAGAGACGATCACCGCATCGGAGCGCAGAATGCCCGAGCGACGCGACAAGACCCGCACGATGCACTGGCCGGGAACATCCATGCTGCGGTCATTATAGACTTCATCCTGTACTGTGCGCACATAATCGGAGGAATCGACCACATAGATATGGAAATTGGCGTCCTTGCGATTGTTTGCCATGCGCACTTGCAGGCCGGGAATGCTGGTGGGCAGGCTCGTGACAAAATTGCGCACGGTATTGAGGCGGTTGCGCTGGGCTCTGTTGTCGATCCAGACCTTGACCGGCGTCACATATTTCTTGACCCGTTTTGATTGGCCACCCCAGCTGAGTGCCTTGATCTCTGCGCCAAAGACGGTTTTGTAAAAGCCTTGCTCAACCTCTTTATCATCATAGCGTGAGGCATGCGCCTGTATGGGCGTTGCCACCAGTCCGGCGCAAAACAATCCAGCCACAAGCAGCCCCATCAGAGCCAGAAAGCGTATCTGGTCCAAGGGTCTGCACCTGTTGCAGACTATGATCCTTACTGTATTGCTTGGCTTCTGCATGGAGTGTCTAAACTCTACCCGGGACAAGAATTTGAGAAATATAAACAATGGCTTCAATCAGCGCTGGGCGCGGCACCCCGGTAGCAGGGCTGGCCATACAATGGCCATTTGCGCAGAAAAGGTCAATTGCAAGCTCGTCGTAAAAGCTAGAAACTCGCATTTGCTCGGCCTTTTTGCGAGCCGCTGTGCTGGCCGCAAATTGGAGCAGGCCTTTATAGCCTGCAAGATGATAAGATAATACAAATAGAAATTGGAATGCGTCTTTGATGCTCATATACGTATTTGCCTTGAGATATCTTTACACATGTAGTGAAAGAACGCACAGACAAAAAAAGCCTTTGATTAAATTACATTCAAAAACCTAATTTTAACGAAGCGCCGCTAAGGTTGCTTCCAATAAGTCTGTTCGACTTGGTGTCACTGGACCACATTTCGATACCCCGTATGCTTCGACATGTGCTTTCCGGCCCCTTTAGACAATAAGAGTAATTTGAGTTTGGGAGTATAATTGGAATGGCGCTGGCTACGAAACCATTTCGGATTGAACAGGTCTTGGGCGACGCAGTTACTCCCGGATCCATTGCGGCAAACAGCTCCCTTTCGAGCGAACAGCATCGGCAGATCATGGATGAGCTGATCGCGCTACGAAAGCTTGTTGAACCGGCACAGGAATTGAATAGCAATCTCGTCGAGACCTTCCGCACTGAATTGAGCGAAGCGGTCAAGATCAAGCAGGAAATGGACGAGATCTATGAGGCCATTGCTGAAACAAAGCGCGAAATTGCCACCCTTCATGTGAATGGTCTGCACTCAGCGGAGATGAACCGGGTCACGGACGAACTGGATGCGATTGTATTCGGCACGGAGCAGGCAACCGAACAGATTCTGGAAGCAGCCGAAATCATTGACGATAATTCCTCGAAGCTCTCCAAAACCCTGACCGGTGAAGAAGACCAGTGGACCCATGAAATTCAGGATGCGGTCATTGCTGTGTTCGAAGCCTGTAACTTTCAGGATTTGACCGGTCAGCGCATCACCAAAGTGGTCAATGTTTTGCGGTTCATCGAGGAACGCATCGTATCCATGATGGACATCTGGGGCGGTATCGATCAGTTTCAGGAAATTGAAGTGGACAATCCGCTGGAGAAAACCGGCGATGCGGCTCTGCTCAATGGGCCGGCTCTGGACAACGAAGATGGCGTTGCCAGCCAGGACGACATCGACGCATTGTTCGACTAGCTTTTTGCGAATGCAAAAAGCGTACAGTCTCTCGGCATAGACAGCCCTATCAGCGACAGGTGCCTCATCGAGGCACCGATAGCCTGAAGACGCGGGCCTTTATACTTCCGGTTTTGCGAATGCAAAAAGCGTACAGTCTTTCGGCATAGACAGCCCCATCAGCGACAGGTGCCTCATCGAGGCACCGATAGCCTGAGCGCGCGACACGTTATCCAAAACAATGTCAAAGCCTGCCAGCGATCTCAGCGCGGCGGGCTTTTCTTTTGACTCGGCGTGCATGGTTGTGTAAGGAACAAATATAGAACATATTGCATGGAGGCAGACCGATGACTGACGACAAGCTTGATTTTGAGCCCGTGGACGGCCTTCTGGTCGGAGACGATGGCAAGGCTCGCTGCTGGTGGCATGGCGGCAAGCCGGACTATCTGGCCTATCATGACAAGGAATGGGGGCGTCCGGTGAAGGACGACAGAACCCTGTTCGAGAAGATCTGCCTTGAGGGATTCCAGTCCGGCCTCAGCTGGTACACGATCCTGAGAAAACGCGAAAATTTCCGCGCCGCCTTTGCCAATTTCGAAATTGACAAGGTGGCTGCCTTCACCGACGCGGATATTGAGCGGTGTCTGGCGGATGCGGGCATCGTGCGCCATCGCAAGAAAATCGAAAGCACCATAAACAATGCCAATCGGGCACGAGAGATGCGGGCTGAATTCGGGTCGCTGGCAGCCTATTTCTGGGCTCATGAGCCGGGGCCTGCAGAACGGCCTGAGCGATGCGATCTTGAGGCTTTGGGGCCGCTGGGCAAGACGGATGTTTCAACGCGTATTTCCAAGGATCTCAAGAAGCGCGGCTGGTCTTTCGTCGGGCCGACTACCGTTTATGCTTTCATGCAGGCGATGGGGCTGGTCAATGATCATCTGGAGGGCTGCTGCTGTCGCGAGGAGATAGAAGCGCTGCGCGCTGCATTCGAGCGCCCTGTAAGCGCATGACTTGCACCAATAAGCCATGAGGCTAATCCTCTATCAAAATATCTGCAAATGGTTTGGAACTATTCTCGTTTTCAAGTCTTGTTCGATAAGACCCTTGCGAAAATCAAACAGGTCAAATTGAACCTGGGGCCAATTTCTTTTGCCTGTTGCTGCGGTTAAACCTGTTGCCATGAGATATTCTTTCCGTGCTATAAAAACGCATCGGCTTTTTTGAATGTTTGTTGTAACAGTCAGCAGGACGTGGCCGCGATTGCTCTAGCGGACAGCATGGGGCGTGGCCTTTCGCATAAAGACAAGAGTAAATTCATTCCCGAGAGGATAAAATGAACGCTATTTCAGAACAGTTAGGGGCCTATACGCCGCTCATAATCAATGTTTCCAAGGCCATTATTTTTCTGGTTGTCGGCTATATTGTCGCCGGAATGGTTGCTCGCTTCATTCGCAATCGTGTAACGCCGCTTGAAAAGGTCGACGACACGCTGGGCAATTTTGCCGCCTCCATGGCACGTTGGGCAATCCTGACGATTGTTGTCATTGCGGTGCTGCAGCTGTTCGGCTTTCAGGCGACCAGTCTTGTCGCGGTGCTTGGTGCGGCGTCTCTGGCCATCGGTCTGGCCTTGCAAGGCACTCTGAGTGACGTTGCTTCGGGCGTCATGCTGATCATTTTCCGTCCCTACAAACTGGGTGATTATGTCGAAGTTGGCGGCACCGCAGGCACCATCCAGTCGGTGGATCTGTTCGTGACCTATATGGTGACGCCTGACAATGTTCAGATCATCATGCCCAACTCAAAGGCATGGGGATCCGTCATCACCAACTATTCGGCACAACCCACCCGCCGTGTCGATCTGACCTTCGGCATTGACTATTCCAACAGCGCTGACAAGGCGATGCAGATCATCTTGGATCTGGCCAATGCGGACATGCGGGTTCAGAAGGTGCCGGAGCCATGGGTGGCAGTGACCAATCTGGGCGATTCCTCAGTCGACATTTCCACCCGCCTGTGGTGCGATGCGGCGGACTATTGGGCGCTCAAGTTCGATATGCTGAAGGCCGTCAAGGAAGCCTTTGATGAAAAGGGCATCGACATTCCTTATCCGCATACGCAGATCATTTCTGTCAGCAAGAGCGAGAGTGACGAAGACTGATCTCGCATGGCAGAGGAAAAGGTAAAAAGGGCGGCATTGGCGGCCCTTTTTTGTGGGCATGGTCTGCAAGGCCAATCTGCTCGATACGGTTTTGTCTGCGTTAATGGAATTATGTCTGTTCATAATGGGTGACTTTTACCCGTTTTCCGCGATGCTGGCGTCGGGATGATGGTTTTGATGTCATTTACGTGAAGTTTCCCGCCCAACCGAGGGCAAAGCTCAGCTCTTCTCTTGCCGCCTTCCCCTGGATGGGCTAGGAAAAAGCCCGCAAGGCGTGTCCTTTTAAGGGGCTCGCCTCCCTAACTTTAATTCTAATTCAAAAGTGACGTCCAATCATGGCAAAGAACAAAAAGCCCAACAAGCTCAAGGCCCGCCTGCCGCGCGGATTTGTGGACCGGACTGCCGACGATATTCGCGCATCCGATGATATGCTCGCAAAGATCAAGGCCGTCTATGAGCATCATGGCTTTGATCCGATTGAGACGCCGACCTTTGAATATACCGATTGTCTGGGCAAGTTCCTGCCAGATACCGATCGCCCCAACGCCGGCGTCTTCTCCGTGCAGGATGATGACGAGCAATGGATGAGCCTGCGCTATGATCTGACCGCGCCGATGGCCCGTCACGTAGCCGAGAATTTCAACGAAATCCAGCTGCCTTTCCGCACCTATCGCGTTGGCTATGTCTATCGCAACGAAAAGCCCGGCCCGGGCCGTTTCCGTCAGTTCATGCAGTTTGATGCCGACACTGTCGGCGCACCGGGCGTGCAGACCGACGCCGAAGCCTGCATGATGATGGCCGATACCATGGAAGCGCTGGGCATCGAGCGTGGCAACTATGTCATTCGCGTCAACAACCGCAAGGTTCTCGATGGTGTGATGGAAGAAATCGGCTTTGGTGGCGATGAGCATGCCGAAGCCCGCCTCACGGTGCTCCGCGCGGTCGACAAGCTCGACAAGTTCGGCCCCGATGGTGTGCGTTTGCTGCTGGGCGAAGGGCGCAAGGACGAGAGCGGCGACTTCACCAAGGGCGCTGGCCTCAGCCCTGAAAATGTCGAAAAGGTGATTGCCTTTACCGAGGGAACCCTCGATATGGACAATGATGGCACGCGTGAGCTGGACACCATGCAGGCCATTTTTGATGCTTGCGGCTATGGTGAAGATCGCATCAAGATCGATCCGTCCGTCGTTCGCGGCCTCGAATATTATACCGGTCCGGTCTATGAGGCCGAGCTGCTGTTTGATGTGACCAACGAGAAGGGCGAAGTCGTCCAGTTTGGCTCCGTTGGCGGTGGGGGCCGTTATGATGGCCTCGTCAAACGCTTCGTTGGCCGTGATGTTCCGGCCACCGGCTTTTCCATTGGTGTCTCTCGTCTGATGACAGCCCTTAAAAATTTGGGCAAGTTGGGCACGGATAGGGTCGTCGAGCCGGTGCTGGTCACGGTCATGGATGGCGATGTCGAAAGCCTTGGCCATTATATGAAAATGGTGCAGGAGCTGCGATCTGCCGGCGTGCGCGCCGAGCTTTATCAGGGCAACTGGAAGAAATTTGGCAACCAGCTGAAATATGCCGACAAGCGCGGGTGTCCGTTGGCCATCATTCAGGGCTCTGACGAAAAGGAAAAGGGCATAGTCCAGATCAAGGATCTGGAAGAAGGCAAACGTCTCTCCGCCGAGATCGAGGACAACGCCACATGGCGTGAAAGTCGTCCCGCTCAGGTCGAGGTGCCGCTTGCCGAGATGGTGGAGACCGTCAAGAAGATGCTCGCAGATCAGGCTGCCGACCGGGCTGCCGAGACGAAATAACCGCTCAGCCGGAAAAGGCGAGAGGAGATACCTATGACTCATCTGACTGAAACAATGCGCGCCGAGCTGGCTGGACAGTTCGACGCAGCAGACGCCAGAGTGATCAATTTGCCGATCCTCTATTCTGCGGATCTTTTTGTTGATCTCATTGGTGAAGACATTCGCCGCCGCCTTTATGTCGCCCCCGGAGCCAATGGCGAGGCGATGGCACTAAGGCCTGAATTCACCATTCCCGTCTGTCTGCATCATCTTCGCCATGGCGAGGCAACGCGCAAGGCTACTTATGCTTGTCTTGGTCCTGTGTTCCGGCAGCGGGCCGATGGGGAGCCCGGCGAATTCCATCAGGTCGGTATCGAGCAGATTGATCCCGAAGGCGGCTTTGAATTCGATGCTGCCAACGTTGCCAGTGCTGTCTCTATGGTGGAACGCCTCTCGGGCAAGCGCCCGGTCGTGACCATCGGCGATCTGGGGCTGTTTTCTGCCCTGCTCAATGGTCTGGGCACACCGGCTGTCTGGCAACGCCGTCTCGAAGGTGCGTTCGGTGATCGCACTGTGCTTGACCGTATGCTCAGAAGGCTGGAGCAAGGTGGCTCGGAAAGCCATGGTGCTTCTGCCGGTCTTGCCCGCATTCTGGAAGGTAAGGCACCCGAAGATGTGCGTGAGGCGGTTGAGGAAATGCTCGATATTGCAGGCCTTGCTGCTGTGGGCGGTCGCTCTGTGGGCGATATTGCCGAGCGCTATATGGAAAAGGCCGAGCTTGCCGCGATGGCTGGCTGGGATGCCGACAAGCTGGCTATCATTTTGCGCTATCTCTCCATTGCCGGATCGCTTGACGACAGCCTTGATCAGCTCCGCGCTTTTGACGCTAAAGAAGGTGGGCTGTTGGGCGAAGCGCTGAGCGCTCTTGCTGATCGCATCACCGCCATTCGCGCCGCTGTGCCAGAAGGCACCAGACTGGTGTTCAAAGCCGATTTCGGGCGTCGGCTCGACTATTATTCTGGCTTTAATTACGAGCTGCATTTTGAAGGCGAAGACAAACCGGTTGCTGGTGGCGGGCGTTATGATCGTTTGCTGGGCATTCTGGCTTCCCGCGCCAAGCGGGGCAATGGGGTGGACGCGGTTCCGGCCATCGGTTTTGTGGTCTGGCTAGACCGACTGACCCAAGCGGGCAAAGAGAGCTAAGGAGAGACCACCATGAGCAAGACACCTCTGATCATAGCGATCCCCTCCAAAGGCCGCCTGCAGGAAAATACCAACGCCTTTTTCGCTCGTGCCGGGCTCGATGTGGCCCGTCCTGGAGGGGCGCGTAACTATCGCGGCCATCTCAAGGGCATCGACAATGTAGAAATCGCCTTTCTTTCCGCCTCTGAAATCGCCAAGGAACTGAAGGCCGGTTCCGTGCATCTGGGCGTGACGGGGGAAGACCTCATTCGCGAGCATCTGGCCACGCCCGAGAGCTATGTTGATCTGCTGATCAAGCTTGGCTTTGGTCATGCCAATGTCGTTATCGCCGTGCCCAAGGCATGGATCGATGTGCGCAATATGGAAGATCTGGGCGATGTGGCCATGGACATGCCCGCCCGTTATGGCCATCGCCTGCGCGTTGCGACCAAATATATCAACCTGACGCGGGCCTTTTTCGCCAGCCACGGCATCATCGACTACAAGATTGTCGAGAGCCTTGGGGCGACAGAAGGGGCTCCTGCTGCGGGGTCGGCTGATATCATCGTGGATATTACCTCCACCGGTTCGACCCTTGAGGCCAATAACCTCAAGATCCTCGAAGATGGCGTGATGCTGCGCTCCGAGGCCAATCTTGTGGCATCCTTGACGGCCGACTGGTCCGAGGAAGCCAGATCGGCGCTGGGTGAAATTCTTGACCGAATTCAGGCTGAAGAAGCCGCTCGCACCGTGCGAGAGATCACCGCGGCCCACTATGACGCGGCGACAATTAGCCAGCAGATCTGCGACGAGTTCAAGCAGGTTGGTGTTACCGCGCCCTATGGCCATAATGATCATATCCTGCGCCTGCATGCGCCGCAGAAGAAAGTCTACGCGATAGCCCGCCGCTTGCGTGAACTGGGCTCGGTTTCCGTGTCGGTCGGGCGTCTGGACTATGTGTTTGAAGCGTCGAACCCATTGTTCGACCATATGCTGGAGCGTCTGGGGCAATAAGCAGACATTGCCAGCGTCAAAACAGGCGCTGGCCTTGATTTGGACTCATTGCTGGGGCCACTTCTGGGAAAACAGCGGCAACCGGCGCAATCCTGTATGAGGAGCGATATGGCTCCAGATTGGCGCCCCAGCAGATGAGCATCGCATGAGCAAGACCCCAGATATTTCACGCCGTATGGCGCTCAAACTTGTGGCCGCCGGGCTTGCTGCCCCTGCGCTCATGCGCGCCAATGTGGTCAATGCCGCCGAGCTGGATCGCGCGATCGGCAGTCTTCTCATGGTGGGTTTCTCCGGCAAGAGCGCCCAAGGAAGTTTTGCCCGCACTATCGCCAGCCACGTTGCCAAGGGCAGGGCCGCTTCTGTCGTTTATCTCTCCACCAATGTTGGCACGCGCAAGGATGTATTGGGGCTCAACAAGCTGTTTCATGATGCTGGAGCCACCCATATCGCCATCGATCATGAAGGCGGCACTGTGCAGCGCCTCAAGGAAAAACAGGGCTTTACCCGCATCGCACCCGCTCTTCGTATCGCTCAACAGACCAATCCGGCAGGCGCGGAGAAGATCTATGCCGTTGCAGCAAGAGAGCTTTCCGAGGCAGGTTTCACCTTCAATCTGGGGCCTGTGGCAGATCTCCATCGATCCTACAATCCGGTGATCGGAAAGAATAAGCGTGCCTATGGCAAAGATGCTGCCACGGTGATCCGCTATGCCGGAGCATTCGTCAAGGCACACCGCCGTTTTGGCATAACCACCGCGCTCAAGCATTTTCCCGGCCACGGACTCTCCAAGGCAGACAGCCATAATGGCTTTGTCGATATCCGCGATACATGGCAGCCTGAAGAATTGACGCCCTTTGCCGAACTGGTCCGCATGGGCCTTGCTGACTGCATCATGTCAGGCCATCTTTATGTGCGTGTGGGCAAGGGGAGCGATGGTGAATTGACAACTTTCTCCAAGGCTTTGGTTCGCGATGCCCTACGCCGACGCATGGGCTTTAACGGCTTGATCATGACAGATGATCTCAATATGGGCGCCGTGCGCAAGGTGGCTTCAACACGCGACGCTGCCATTCGTGCTGCGCAGGCTGGCTATGACATTCTCTTGCTGTCCAACAGCCTCAAGCCCGATGCCAACCTGCCCGCCGAAGCCGTCGGCTGGATAAGAGACGCAGTTCGACAGGGGCAGATCAGTGAAAAGCAGATATTGGAGAGTGCGGCCCGTCTGAGGCGCTCCCGTTCGGCCTGAACCGAACGAGGCTGCTCTGAACTTATCTGTTATCCCCTATTAGCGAATGGTGCGAGAATAGGTCTGCGCCAGCTCGGGATAATGATAGACGAGTGTTGCGAATACCGTTTCATCCACCGCATACACAAGACCGGCAGAGATGAGGTGAGCGCACTGTTCGGTACGGCTTTTGAGACTGAAAAGAGAAAGCCCGCTGCGAGCACCAAGATCATAGGCTTCGCGGAACGACATGATGCGTGCGCGAAAACCGGCCTTCAGAACCGCGATCGTTTCGGCGCTGGCTGCTTTTGTCTTTGAAGATCCTGTGCGACTGTCTGCTTCCTTTGACAGATTGGAGGCGTGATTGACAGGAAAATCATAGCTCTGATCGATTGCTTCAAACATTGTGTTTCCTTCCTAACATGCCCATGGACAACGCCCATGCACGGGTTTGGAAGACTGACGACAACAGGTAAGGGAACTCCGCTTAGTTGCGCCCATCTTCGCGGTTTGCAAAGATGCCGCCACATCCCCGTACAGGTGCCACCTTGCCGCGGTCGGCAGGTTGGCGAGGGCGTCAGCCCTTCTCATGATGATGCCAACATAAATAGAGCAACTTTTTGACGGAATCAAGCCGGCTGTGGATTGTTGCTGCCTGGAAGGCTACGCAGAGCGATCGATTTGTGTTTGGATGGATATTTGATCTGCTCGTATAGATTGAACTTAGGGATAAGCTTTTCGTCGTCGGGAAATGGCGCTGGCGAGGCGAGATTAAAAAACAAAAGCAGTGTATTTGTTTTAAAACAATTTAAAGTTGTTGAGTTAAAAAGAAAGAAGAGGTCGTCATGAGACGACCTCTAGTGACGGTGAATTGTGGGGACCGTCCTCAGAAAGACTATTTTCTTCGCTCATCCGATGTCTTGTTGGGGGACGAACACCGGGAGCTGCTTTTTGCTTGGGCCTTTCTTGATTATGAGAATACGCAATGTTGATGGATATTTCCATAGTTTTCATCAAAAAAACTCATGTAGAAGTTCATTTTCATTAGGTTATAAAGAGAATGTCATGTAATTCCTTATCAGGTTAGGTTGGAATTGGATCGTATAAAATAAATATTATTTATAAAAATGCCATGTAATAAAATAGATGTTGTTAAAATGATCTGGTGTTTTCAAATGAATGTTCAATTAATATTTCAATATTGCAGCCAAAATTATGAAGTATAGTCGCATTGTTATTTGCAAGAAAATGAAAGTTTTCTTGTCCTGAACCTGCCCTCTGCAGCCAGTTCAATTTGATTAGAAATCTAGATAAAAATAGCAGTGCATTCTCTATTGTTTCACGCGGTTGCAGGGCTTCTCTTTACTCGGGCTACTGGCTTGCGCGCACAACCTGTAAGCTTTCCTTAACCCAAAGCCCAGCATTTTCAGCGTACCATAAGTTGCACGCAGAAAAAGAATAGGCGCAGGAGCCATCTTGCATTTGGGTTCCTAAAAGCGCATGCATCCTTTGGGATGAATCGAGCATTTCTGAATGCTTCAGGCTGCTCTGTATTTCTCCCGGGCTGTCCCGGGTGCGGCAAAGTCAGCCAGACGTGGATTGGAGAGTTGAGTTGCTTTGCGCTTTGGATTTCGGATTGGCTGAAGGCGTTGATGACGCCATTATTCAGCTCGTGAGGGCAGGCACGCTTGGATCAGTTGCCTGCCTGCCGGTGTCTGATCTTTGGCCCAGAAGCGCTAGTGGATTGCATGCCTTTCTGAAAAAAGCCCCGAAGCGCCCTATCGTTGGTCTTTGTCTGACCATTTCTGGTCCTTTTTCGCCGCTCTCGACCGGCTTTGCTCCGGAAAATCGCGATCAGCAGGGCTATTTGCCCCGTAGGAAGGATTTGGCCCGTGCTGCACGCCGTTTTGAACTGGATGAAAAAACGCTAGAAGCAGAATTCCGAGCTCAGTTCCGACGCTTTATGGCTCATCTTGGAAGCAGCCCCCATTTTTTGGTGCTCCAGCCGGAGATTCTCTATTTTGCTGCCGCAGCCCGCGCCGTTACCGCTACACTTGGTAAATTCAAAGCGGAAACCCTGCCGGTGATATGCCCATTGTTGCCGCAAGCCAACGGTATGAGAGACAAGATGGAGAAGCGTCTCATTTGGCGGTCCAACGACCATATGCGAGAGCCTTGGGTGCGCCGAGCCTTGATGGAGCCACCCAGTGCGGACAGGCTTCCCCCGAAAAGCAGTTGGCTGCAGGATGGCAAGATCTGGACAGCGGTCAGGCCTGCCTTTGAAGATGAGCGGTTGGCCCGGTTTGATCCTGACCCTCAGTTTAGGGTAAAACAAATGCGTTGGTTCTGAGATAGGATCGGCAATATTCCCGATCTGTATGGATGATTCAACTTTTTACCCGCTGAAGTTGGTGTTGAATCCTCTCGATTACAACATTTCCGAGTATAACCGCTAACTTGCCACTTGAGTTCCTGTCGTGTCGCGGTATTCTTGTATTACATGCTGGATACCACCATACACGTGCACTTTTGATATGAATGCGTGTCGGGTGGCGACTATTGGGAACTTGGGGGAAAGTGACGAGCAATTCCAAAATTGGGCGTGTAAGCTTATTGCCTGTGCGTTGGCAGAAAATCGAAACGCCATGAATTTTGGAAAGGCCAGTCGAAGCGGTAAGCTTCTGATTGGAAGTCGCGAGCCAAAATGTCTATGATCAATCGGGCTTTCCTTCAGCACTAATACTGTTTCGTAGTTTATCTATCTGTTGCAATACTCCAGAGGCAGCTAAAATGCTGTCTTGGTCGCAATGGATCTCCGGGGTGCTTCCGGAGAAATGGAACATAGTCGCGGTCGGATACGATTCGATTCTGCGACAAGGCGGGCTGCTTTTCGGGGGACTGGCGGCCCGCCTATACTGTTTCTGCAAACAAGACATGGTCCATCGGACGCTCCTGGAAATTCTGTTCACAGAACTGCCTCTAAAATTGGACAAAAGTGGCTGAAATGTAAAGCTTTTACTGGCATTCAAGTGGCCCGGTCCTCCTGATACGCGGTTTTTCAACATGGAGAAAATGCGTTTCATTCGCACATGTGAAAGCTGCGATTTTACCCTATATAATCAGATTAAATAGAGCTTGTAGCGGCCCTGGCCAAAAGCCAGCATGGAGCCTGAATGCAACAGCTCGCCAAGGCGCAGAAGCTGGATGATCTCGAGTCGGTGTTCTTCTGGCAGGCGAAGTTGCAACAACCCTGTTTGCCCTTGCATGGCAATGGACGCGCTGCGCTTCTGGCTCACTGCTCGGTTCCATTTGAGGTCAGCCAAACCCGCCTCATCAAACGCACACCCCGAAAGCGCATCTTTTAGCTGGGCTAAATCGCGATCCGGTGACAAGCCATGCCAGCGGGCAACCTCTGCCGCCCGATCGATGAGGCCCGCGAGAAACTGCTCTGCTGCGGATTGCTCCGCGCTCTGCGTGTCGTAGTGAAAGGGCGTCACGAAGGTCACCATTGCGCGTTCAGAGTCCTTCTGTTCATCGTCAAGGCCTGTCCAGATAGTCTCAACCGAGCGGATGAGTACGCTGTCACAAACAGGGCCGAGCCCGCCGATATAGATGCCTTCCTCAATGGCTCTGTGGCAAGCATCGGCAATCTCGCTGCCCCACAACAATCCCAGTCCGAACAGGCGCATTGTGATGCGCACGCTGGTGGCATCTGCCGTTTCCGTGCGCAGGATCCAAGGTGTCGTAATCTGCTTGGTGGTATCGCCGCCTTTGTCTTGCGGCATATTGAAGAAAACCTGAAAGCCGCAAGCTGGCCCCCATGGACAAGGCAAGCCAGCCAGTGCTTCGCGAGACGCTGTCTTCATCAGTTGCGATCCGATGGCCTGCCGCACCGCGCCGGGAAAGCCGGGATGTTGGGCGAGTGGGCCATCCCCCTCGCATTCAAAGATGATGTCACGGACGGTAAGACTTCTGACAAGCTGTTCGAAACTGCAGTTGCTTTCCGTATCATGGATCAAATGCTGCAAGTCGTTGCCGGTTGGTGCTATGGCCGGTGCAAACAGGAATGTTGGATTCTGGGCCGCAGTCGCATAGGCGTCAGGGGAAATCTTGTTCACGATGCTCTCCTTAAAACACGGGAAGGATAAACAGGTGGAAGGCCACCTTCGTTCTTTTCTCGTGCCTATATTGGGAGAGCAGGCCGGGCCTTGTCGATTAAAACACAAGCGTGATTTTAAAGCTGGATGGTTTTTGCTCACAAGGAGCTACGCGACAGGCAGGTTATCTGGGCCCTTTTAGTGAGAGGCGGCTTGGCTAAGAGGTCACTTTCTCATACCCGCTACAAACTCACGCAGAGAGATGAGGCTGCGTTCTGCATCGTCGATTGCTGCCATGATGGTCACAGCCTCGCGATGGTCGATCCTCCGGTCTTTGAGGGCCTGATCAATGGTTTCCAGCACATCGGACGCCTCGAACACGATGCGATGGGCGGCCTGGAAGATATGATCTTCGCTCTTTTCAGGTTCAGCCTCAATGCGCTCGGCAGCAACAAAGGCTGTACCCTTCAAGAGATAGCTCACAAGCGATGGATCAGGGAAAAAGGCAATGAGCCTTCGGATTTCATCGGCTGAAAAGGGGGTTAGGCCCTGGAGCCGCTGATAGAAAGACTGGTAGCTCATGTCTGTGCCCTTGGCGACAGACGCGATATCATACCGGTTGCTTTCGGTTATGGCTTTGCGGACAAGGAAGCCGAAATGCTTTCCCCTGTCTTTGGTCTTGAGTTGGCTCATGGGCTTCCAGTCAAGATGCAGGCGGTGAGTCAAAAGGGTCTATGCAACTATATATTGATTAAGGTTGCAGAAAAAGTCCTTGAGGCTCACGATTGCATATATCTGGATTTTTCGGGAATAAATCCACTATTCCTGAGAGCAGGGAACCATGGTGCCATCTGGCTCGAGAACCAAATGTTTGGAGTTTTTCGATTTCTCGACAATTTCGGCCAGTGTATGCTCATTCAGGCTGGCAACAAACTGTTTGATGGAGCGGGACATGATGCGCGACATTTCGCAGCCGCCAAACATTGGGCAATCGGGTTGCGGCTCATCATTGCAGCGAGGGCAAAGGCATTCGACCACGCCAAAGTCGGCTTCCATCACCTTGGCGACATCGCCCATGCGGATTTCTTCAGGAGCCTTGCCCAGAACGAGCCCGCCGCCGCGTCCGCGCGTTGTCTTCAGAAAACCGCTGTTGGACAATTTTGCTATCAGCTTCATGCAGTGCGTACGGGACAGGCGCAGAGCCGAGGAGACAGTTTCCACGGTCAGGCTGCGATCGTCATTCATGGCGACAAGCATTAAAATCCGAAAGGCGAAATCGGTCCCTTTGGCCAATCTCATATGATACCTCGCTCTGGTTAGAATGCATTGGTGAAGGTGCCGCGGTACTTTTGCTTTGAGCTGCATCAATAGTGGAGATCAAAGTCATGTTTTTACCGTTTCATCTTGCATGATGGAGTTAAAAATGCGCTATTAGCCGCCAAGAATAATGCAAGACAGCTTCAAGCGAAGCAAGGGAGACGCCAAGTGACACAGGAACTCGAGAGCCGTGTTGTTGATCTGGAAATCCAGATTACGCATCAGGCCAACACTATCGAGGATCTTTCGCAGATGGTATCCCGCCAATGGGACATCATTGACCGACTGACCCGACAGGTCAAAATGCTTCAGGATACTCTGGTTGAGCTGGAGGAGAATCTGCCAGCTCCGGGCAATGAGAAACCGCCACATTATTAAGCAAGGCCTGGGCCGGCGCTGTATAAGACAAAAATACTGGTATCGGAACACGGCCAGAAGAGACGAAAAAAGGTCAGCTCATGAGCTGACCTTTTGCATTTGCGCTCTTTAAAGTAGCGATGCTGGTTTGGTTTTTTGTTATTGGGCCAATTGCCTTGATGCTTCGCGAACGCTGCGGGTGGAGCTGTCCATATGGGCCGTCGCCTGCGATATGGTTTCTACATTGTCGGTGATGGTGGCCACCCCGACAGAAGCGGTTTGCATGTTGCCCGAAATGTCGCGGGTAACGGCGGATTGTTCTTCGATCGCCGTGGCGATACTGCTGGAGATGGTGCTGACCTGCTGAATGACCTCCTTGATCGCGTTGATTGCGCTCACAGCCCCTGCTGTCGAGGTCTGCACCGAGTTGATGCGTGCACTGATATTCTCGGTCGCCTTCGTGGTCTGGGAGGCAAGTTCCTTGACCTCGGATGCCACGACAGCAAAGCCCTTGCCCGCTTCCCCGGCGCGTGCCGCCTCGATGGTGGCGTTCAGGGCCAGAAGGTTGGTCTGTGCTGCGATGCTATCAATCAGTTCAATCACGTCGCCGATGCTCTGGGCGTCTTCAGAAAGACCGCTCATGATCACTTCCGACTGGGTGGCCTCGGCCACTGCCTGATCGGATACGCTTGTCGCCTGATTGACCTGTCGGCTGATCTCCTCAATGGAGGCAACCAGCTCTTCTGCAGCCGCTGCCACAGTCTGCACGCTTGATGAAGCCTGTAAAGCGGCATTCGCTGCGCTGGACGCTTGTTCATTGGTGTTGGAAACCGTATCCGCGATATCATTGAGATTGGCATCAATCTGCTTCTGGATCGCCCTGCGTCGCAGGCGCTCTTCCACCATCTCGGAGATATCTGTTGCAAATTTGATCACGCTGACCGGGCGGCCTGCCGCGTCAAAGATAGGCGTGTAGGTTGCCTGTATCCAGACATCGTGTCCGTCTTTTGCCTGACGTTTGAATTCACCTGAATGGAACTTTCCGGCGCGAAGGGTTTCCCAGAAGTCTTTATAGTCGTTGCTGGCTGCATAGTCGGCATCGACAAAAATGCGGTGATGTTGGCCTTGAATGTCCTCGAGTTTGTAGCCCAGTGTCTGAAGAAAATTCTCGTTTGCTGTGCGAATGACACCCGAGAGATCAAATTCGATGACGGCCTGAGTGCGGCTCAAGGCTTCGGACTGGCTTTCCAGTTTCAGTAGATGCTGCTTTTGCTCGGTGATGTCACTTGCAACCAGAATGACCTTTGTCGGGGTTCCCGAGCGGTTCTTGATTACACAATAGTGCCCATTGATCCAGACCTGCTCACCGCCTTTTGCAATGCGCACATATTCACCAGACTGATCATGGCCCTGACGCAGATTGGACCAGAGCGTGCTTTCGGCTGACTTGTCGGAGCTGCTGTCGGGCACGAAGATCGCGTGGTTTTTGTCTTTTACGTCCTTAAGACTGCAGCCGAATGCTTGTTCGAAAAGCGCATTACCGTCAAGAATGGTCCCTTCGAGGGAAAATTCGGCGATAATCTGTGTGCGGCCGATGGCATCAATTTTGGCATTGCTAGAGCTATTTCTGGCTATAGAGATCATCAAGCTTTCCTCGCAAAAAGATCCTTCTGTTTGAGGTCAATCTTGCTGGACTTTGGTAAAGGTGGCTTTAATGCTTTTGATCGAGTCTAAAATAAAATTAGTTCATTTACTTACATGGTTCGAGTTGTATAAAGCATTGATGTAATTTTAGGGCGATTGATTAGTGATTTGGAAAGGATAAAATACTGGTACTTTACAAGAATTGATCGATATGGGGAGATGTATCTGATGGTGCTGCTTGTGGTAATTGGCTGAAAATATAGAGATATCGAAAATAGAAATGAAATAACCGAATTGGATTAGTATAAGATATGTAATTATGCCTATCCAATAGAATTGACGAAAATAGTCAGCAAGGCGGGATCGAATTTCTTTTTATTTATAAAGGAAATAGTCGCTAACTCAGTTAGGGGATTCGGTCGTTTTTCACAAAATTACAGATTTTAAGGTTCGGGCGGGCGAAGAAACATAAGAGGAATCCGTAAGATGGCACCTGTTTTGTTAATTTTCGATCCGTCGAGCGAACCAGTCTTCAGCAAGCGCGGGCCAACAGGCGTGCATTCCATTGAGATTACGCTCTGCTTTGGTTTCGGCGGATAGCCAGCCTTATTCTCCTGATCTTTGTATTGGCGATGGTTCGCGTTGAGTGGTGCATAGGTCATCAAGGCGTCGGGCACATCCAGAAAGAGCTCTTCGGCAACTGAAGGGCTTCGCAGGGCAATAGCATGATACTGGGGCGCGCCTCCAATGGAGCCTCCCCCTAGATATCTGATCCATTCGCTTCCTGCGTGTTCATCTATCAGGCGAGCCACTCTCTAAGCGGACTATGTGCTGGCTGTTTGTCGGCGAATGACAAGTTCAAGAAGAGTTTCCTACGATCAAACAAAACTAGAAAAATAACTGCTCTGAATGCGCAAATACTGAGTGCATTTCGACATCACAATACACGATTTGGCTCAAAAAATTAAGTTGCTTAGGAAAAGAATACTTTTCTCCGGTTGAGTAAAAACAATGATGATTCAAGTGTATAGATTGTGTTGAATAACCTATGGTTTCATAAATACATAGAATTTTAGATTGTATATTAGGATTGCATATATTTAAAATTTTATATTTTCCAAAACTAAGTAAAATTCTCAATATTGGAAGAACCTGTTAAGCAATTTGCCGCAGGATTTAATGAAAATTCTAACGAGGGCAGGTTAATTCTAATGAGGAAACGTCAATGAAACAGATTATTGGCGCTTTTGGCGCAATTTTTCTGGCTTTGGGCTCACAAGTTGTAGCCGCGCCAGCACCAGACCTTAAACAGATGAATGTTAAGGGTCTTCAGCAGCAGATTGATGCGTGGCTGAACAAAGAAATCGTTGCCATGAGTGTCAAAGCTCACAATGAGAAATATGGCAACATGGGCGAGCAGGACATCATCACGCTGGATAATCAATGGCGCGCGGAAGCCAAGGCCGACGACAAGCCACTGATTGCAGCGACCCTGTCGAGCCCTCTGTCTGTCTATCTCTCACGCATGCAGGGGCAATCTGTGGGCCTGTTTGTAGAAATCTTTGTGATGGACAACAAGGGCCTCAATGTGGGGCAGTCTTCCATCACTTCGGATTTTTGGCAGGGCGATGAAGCCAAATTCCAGAAAACCTACGATGTCGGCCCGAAGGCTGTTTTTATTGACGACCCGGAGTGGGATGACAATTTCAACATCTGGCGCGCTCAGATTAACAAAAGCCTGATCGACCCTTCAAGTGGGGAGCTGATCGGGGCAGCGACGATTGAAGTCAACCTGACCGAATGGGCTCGCCGGCAGCTCGCTGCTAACTAGGAGGCTTAAATGCTGAACAACTTTTCTCTGACTTTCAAAAGCCTGTTGTTTTTCGGCCTTCTTACGATGGTTGGTATGGCCGTCGGGCTGGTAAGCTACTTCAAGTCCGATGCTGCAAGGGAGGCCGTGGCTGAACGTGCCGTAATGGAAAGCCAGGTTTCTTCCATGGAAGGGCTCAAGCTGGATATCCAGAATCAAGCCATTGCGCTGAAATCGTTCCTTTTAACAGGAGATCTCGACTGGTCTGATACCGTTAAAAAGGATCATTCCGAAATCTCCAAACATTTCGACCAAATGGCCACCAAGATCCAGATTGATGGGGTTAAGAAGGAGTGGTTGAACTGGTACAACAGTTTCGCTGGCAAACAGTTGAAAATGATGCGAGATCCCATGACTGTTGAACTGGCGCGCGCCATCGAAGTGTCCGGCCAGAGCAACGAACAGCTCAAGGCCGTGATGGCGAATATCGATCAGCAGATCGCCCAGCTGAGGTCGCAAATGGATCAGTTGACGGCAGAGCAGAATGCAGAACTCAATAGCGTAACCAGCGCCGCCCTGATTGGTCTTGTCTTGATGATTGCAGCCGCTATCGGGCTGGCCTTCCTCAACAACCAGATCGTTTCCCGACCGCTCAAGAAGATGGTCAATGTGACCGGTGCATTGGCGGATGGGGATCTGAGTGTTGATATTGCCAGCAATCGCGGCGACGAGATCGGCAAGATGTATCAGGCCCTGTCGATCTTCCAGGTCAATCTCAAACGCTCCAAAGAGCTTGAGCTGGATGCAGAAGAACAGCGCAAGCAGGCTGAAGTTACACGCAAGGAAGAAATGCGTCGACTGGCCGATGAGTTCGACAATGTCGTCGGCTCGATCGTGTCCAAACAGGCAGAACTCTGCGCACAGATGGAACAGAACTCCTCCCATCTGGCCGATAAAGCCGGGCAGACCGTCGAGCGCTCCGTTGCTGTGTCTGCATCCACCCAGCAGGCCAACGCCAATGTTCAGGCTGTTGCCAGCGCGACCGAAGAGCTTTCTGCATCCATTCAGGAAATCTCCGGTCAGGTGACCAGCGCAGCACGGCTGGCCAGTGAAGCCAACCACGAGGTTGAGCTCACCAGCCAGTCTGTTGCCGATCTCCAGCGTGTTTTGCAGGAAGTGGGCTCTGTTACCCGCCTCATCAATGATATCGCCGAGCAGACCAACCTGTTGGCCCTGAACGCGACCATTGAGGCGGCTCGCGCCGGAGAAGCTGGCAAGGGCTTCGCGGTTGTGGCATCCGAGGTCAAGGAACTTGCTTCCCAAACCGCCAAGGCAACCGAAGAAATCGACCGGCAGCTGACCAATATGGAAAATGCGGCCAACAGCTCGATCAATGCAACCGAAACCGTCGCCAATAAGGTCCTTGAAATCACCGAGCAGACGACGGCCATGGCATCGGCAACCGATCAGCAATCAGCGGCGACGTCCGAGATCGCCCAGAATGTGAATGAAGCGGCAACCGGCACCAATCATGTTAGCCAGGACATCGAAACAGTGTCCGGTATCGCTCAAGAGACCGGTGATCTGGCAACCTCGGTGCAGAATATGATCGCGGACATGAACACCCAGACTCGTGAATTGCAGTCCAAGGCAGACAAGTTCATCAAGCATGTGCTTGCTGCCTGATCACTGGATTGAACAAATAAAAAAGCAAGGGCCGGCTTTCGCCGGCCCTTTTCGCGTCTGGTAACGCGTTTGTCAGCAGCCCCTTTGCCGGTGTGTCGTCGGGCTAGGGGAGAGGAGCTGCCAACTTCATGGAGTCTGGTTACTCCATTTCGGGAAAGAGATGGGCTTCGTAGGCTGCGACGATTTCTTCCTGAGAGAGAATACCATCGGTGTCTGTATCCGCGGTGGTGAAGACCTGTTCGACATTTTCAAGGGATGGATAAGCTGCAGAGAATTCTTCCAGAGTGACCGAGCCATCGCCATTTGCGTCCAATACAGTGATGTCCTTAGCCATTGCAGGGACACTCAGAGCCACGAGGGTGCCGGTCAGAATCAATAGTTTCTTCATTTGGCTTCTCCTTGTAAAAGTATGTTTTTTAGTCATTAATCGCGTTGCATTGGCAGCGCACAGCCATTTGAGCTGTCGACTGGGGCAAAATCCGAGCGATTGTTGGGTGAGATTGTGCACGTCAAAATGCGTGATCAAAATGCAACAGATGATAGCGTGAAAATGCGTATTTTCCGGATCGGGGAAATGGCGCCCCGCCCAATGGAAATATTAACTTATGGTAAGAAAAGCGGCCTGTTGAAGCGCTACCGTCAGGGGCATTCAAAAGACAATAATTCACGCCTTGCATGCAGTGAATATCTTTACCAGCAAGCAAGGGAGACGTCAGGGACGCATCGGAAAGAGCGCAAATTATGGGCGATCTGTGGCGGATATCGCGAAATCGCCACAGTTGGAATAGGTCTAAAATGAAGGTTGCCGGGCCTGTTGCGCCGATCAGGAGGAGTGAAAGGGATGTTTTGCGCGCTATGGGCTATCGGTCATGAAGCGGATCGTCGGGGGCGTCTGTGATTGAAAAATGGCTAAAGCTGCACTGGAAGCCTTTGAGTTCGGAAATGTTCCTGAGAGGAGAGCAGGCCATTGGGCCGATCAGGACCTCTTGCGGCGCTTCGAAAATGGCAAGTCGCATCAGGCGCCAACTGCCGCTTCTGTCTTTATAATGGGTGTAGATGACATTGCCTTTGCGCACCAGCCTGACGGCTTGAGGGCCGGTCAAGGTGGGGCAGGGAATCGCTGACCAATCAGAGGACCCTTGCGTGACAACGGTTGTGAAATTCGTTGACCGATCAAAATATTCTACGCCGCTTTTCACCCAGTGGGTTTTGTCAACGCGCATCATCAGGCCAACCTGATCGTAAAGCACTTCATAGTGGCCGGTGAATTCGGCAACAGCAGAAAAATCGCCTTTGCATGGAACAGCAAAGAAATGACCGCTATCTGGATGGGAACCATGGTCTGTTTCGCGCCAGAAATCAGACTTGGGTTCGGCTATTATGGATAGAACATGAGGATGGAAGGTCCAGCGAGTTGGCTCATTATGCCAGCTTGCTGACGAAAGGAATGAGAGAGGCATGGCAGGACCCTTTAAGTCGGTTAAGGGCCCTCAGAATAGCAAATCGCGACAAGCACGAATAGGGAATAGCTGGCAATCAATAGTCGAAGAGACAGTGAAAGGGCAAAGGTCCAAATGCCCGGATAGACAGGGGCCAGAGCGCTAAACGGTCTGGCGTTTTTTGGCTAGGGCATCAACAAACAAAGGCTGGAGCGTTGGATGGGAGCGGGCAAAGAAAAAGGCCGATCCAGCAGACCGGCCTTTCCCTAAGAACTAAGCAGAGTGCCTAGAACGTCATGATTACATCATGCCGCCCATGCCACCCATGCCGCCCATGCCGCCCATATCAGGCATTGCAGGAGCTGAGCCTTCCTTGGCCGGTGCATCAGCAACCATGGCTTCGGTGGTGATCATAAGACCAGCGATGGATGCTGCGTCCTGCAGAGCAGTACGAACAACCTTGGTCGGGTCGATGATGCCAGCTTCGATCATGTTGACATAAGCTTCGGTCTGAGCGTCGAAGCCGAGGGACTCGTCGCCTTCCAGAACCTTGTTGACAACGATGGAGCCTTCGACACCGGCGTTTGCAGAGATCTGGCGGATTGGAGCCTGCAGGGCATGCAGAACAATCTTGATACCAGCTTCGATGTCCGGATTGTCGGAAGTCAGCTTCTCAACGGTCTTGGAAGCACGCAGCAGGGCAGTACCACCACCTGGAACGATACCGGCTTCAACAGCAGCGCGGGTTGCGTTCAGAGCGTCATCAACGCGGTCTTTGCGTTCTTTCACTTCAACTTCGGTTGCACCGCCAACGCGGATAACAGCAACACCGCCAGCCAGTTTGGCAAGACGTTCCTGCAGTTTCTCACGGTCATAGTCAGAAGAGGTTTCCTCGATCTGAGCTTTGATCTGAGCAACGCGTGCTTCGATGCCTTCTTTGGCGCCAGCGCCATCAACGATGGTGGTGTTTTCTTTGGTGATGTTGACTTTCTTGGCGGTGCCCAGCATGTCGAGGGTAACGCTTTCGAGTTTGATGCCAACGTCTTCAGAGATAACGGTACCACCGGTCAGGACAGCAATGTCTTCGAGCATTGCCTTCCGACGGTCGCCGAAGCCAGGAGCCTTGACAGCAGCAATTTTCAGGCCGCCACGCAGTTTGTTGACCACGAGGGTAGCAAGAGCTTCACCTTCGATGTCTTCTGCGATGATGAGCAGCGGACGGGAAGACTGAACAACGCTTTCAAGGATAGGAAGCATTGGCTGCAGGTTGGAGAGTTTTTTCTCGTGCAGCAGGATGAACGGATCTTCCAGATCAGCAACCATTTTCTCGGTGTTGGTTACGAAGTATGGAGACAGGTAACCACGATCGAACTGCATGCCTTCAACGACTTCCAGCTCGGTTTCCAGAGATTTGGCTTCCTCAACGGTGATGACGCCTTCGTTACCAACTTTCTGCATGGCTTCGGAAATCATTTTGCCGATTTCAGCTTCACCGTTTGCAGAGATGGTGCCAACCTGAGCTACTTCTTCAGAGGAGCTGATGGTTTTGGAAGAGGCTTCCAACGCTTTATGAGCTTCGGCAACAGCCATGTCGATGCCGCGTTTCAGGTCCATCGGGTTCATGCCAGCAGCAACGAACTTGTGACCTTCGCGCACAACAGCCTGTGCCAGAACGGTAGCTGTGGTCGTGCCATCACCAGCGATGTCGTTGGTTTTGGAAGCGACTTCACGCACCATCTGTGCGCCCATATTTTCGAACTTATCTTCCAGTTCGATTTCCTTGGCAACAGAAACACCATCTTTGGTGATGCGCGGTGCGCCGAAGGATTTTTCGATAACAACGTTACGGCCTTTAGGGCCAAGAGTAACTTTAACAGCGTTTGCGAGAATATCTACGCCACGCAGCATTTTTTCGCGTGCTTCAGCACCGAACTTGACTTCTTTTGCAGCCATTTTAGCTTTTCCTGAAATCTAGATTACTTGTAATAAGAGGCGGTTCGACGAAGGATTCCGGCAATTAGCCCAGAATACCCAGAATGTCGGACTCTTTCATGATCAGCAGGTCTTCACCGTCGATTTTGACTTCGGTGCCGGACCATTTGCCAAACAGAACGCGGTCGCCTTCTTTGCATTCGCAAGGAACGAGCGTGCCGTTGCTGTTGTAGGCGCCTGCGCCAACTGCAACTACTTCGCCTTCAGATGGCTTTTCTTTAGCGGTATCAGGAATGATGATACCACCTGCGGTTTTCTCTTCGGATTCAACGCGACGAACTACGACGCGGTCATTCAGAGGACGGAATTTCATTGTCTGAACTTTCCCTAAGCTGTTTTGCAGCCTCCCGGACCCATTTACGGGCAAGTGCGTGCCCCTAAAATTGCTAGCGGCATCCGAGCAGTCTGCTCCTCGATTAACAAGTGCGTTAGCACTCTCTTATAGTGAGTGCTAACAGCGACTTTCATTTAGGGTCAGCAGGATCAGAAGTCAATGAATCGATCAAAAAAAAATTGAACGATCTGGTTGCGATGCACATCAAGGCAACCGTGCGCTCTTTGCAAGCGCCGTATGAGGAAGCCCCTTATAGCCTTTCTTGTTCGCCCTGTTAAGGGCAGAAGCCGGAAACAAATTCACAAAGTGGCCTATGGTTTCTTGAGCCTTGGTCGATTTACAGATGCGAGGCTTATTTTTCTGATGTTGGAAAATTGGGGAAGAGAAGTGGACAAGCGCTTTACGGGCTGTCAGGCGGACCTCACGATTTGCCGAGGCATCCGCGCACCAGATGAGCGAGCACCGCACTCAAGCGCTCATCCAATGTGCCGCTTACCGTTATATGGTCAAAGTCTTTCAACTCGGTTTTGAAGCGGTTGAAGAAGTGCGGCCTCTGGTCGGGTGCATCCCTTTGTCCGTCATCAACCCATGGCCAATCCAGATCACACAGGACATAGAGCCGAGGCTGATGGGGCGTGGCTTTCAGGCGCCGTTTGTGCCGCTCGGACCATTGCTCCCATTGCGCCCAGAGGGGGGTGTTCATCTCATCGGCATAATAGTGCGCGCTGTAAACCAGCGAAGAAATCAGATCCGTGTCACAGATCAGGACCTTGTTTTGTGAAGCGGCTTCCTCTGCACCGCGCTCCTCATTCACCCATTGGCCCTGCGCCACGGGAATGGCATCTTCCAGCGTCAGATTGCCTTGTTCTTCGAAATAGTCGCGCAGATATTCCCGAACCAAAATGCCGTCCAGATGCTCGGCGAGCGCTTGGGCGAGGGAAGACTTGCCGGTGCTTTCCGGGCCAGTCAGGACGAGACGGGGCAAGCGGGAAAAGGGCATGGGTTCGGGTGCTTCCAATGAGAGCCAAGACTGGTATTTTGTCTCAAAGCAAACAGAATTTGTCAATGCCGCCCAATGTCGCCAACCAGGGCCATCAGGCAAGGCATCAAGCCAATGGCAAGAAAGGGCGTATGGCGGGGCATCCCATCTATGATGTGAAGGGAGACAAGGAGCATCTGAAGGTCCCCCTGAGGAAGTTTCGGTCAGGCCGAAGCCGGATCTGCCTTCTTGCCGGATGGAACAGCCTTAACACCCTGAACGATCCCCTCGACCTCTTGTGTCTCCGCTTTCATTTCATGAGAAGTGGAAGCGGTTTCGTCTTCTGATGCTGTCCAGGAGCGCTCCGGAGTGGTCCAGTCGCTGGTTGTCGTGCGGTTTTCCCACCAGCGCATGGCAAGACCAAGGCTCACGCCAACCCCGATGGCGACCGTCAGGTCGACCAGAACCGTCAGAACGAGGGTTAGAACCAGAAGGAACAGATCGCTGCGCTGACCCGCTGCATAGCTTTTCCATTTATGCGGTTCGCTCATGTTCCATGCGGTCATCATCAGAAGTGCAGCAAGAGCTGGCATTGCCAGATTGCCCGCAAGCGGGGCGGCGATCAGCATGACAAGGAGAATTACGATGGCATGAACAATACCGGCAACAGGCGTCTGGCCTCCGGCCTTGACGTTCGTTGCCGTACGGGCAATGGCGCCCGTGGCGGGCAGGCCCATGAAGAGAGAAGAGGCGATATTGGCAAAGCCCTGTGCAGTCAGCTCGGCATTGGGGCGATGATTGCCATCAATCATCCGGTCGGCAACCATGGCTGAAAGCAGGGATTCGACACCAGCTAGAAAGGCAATGATGAGTGCCGATGGGAAAAGCTCGACGATGCGCGCCCAACCAAGATCGGGTAGGGCAGGGACCGGCAGGCTTTGCGGCAGGGCACCAAAACGCGAATAGAGGGTTTCGACCGGCAGATTGAAAGCAACGATCAGCACCGAGCCAAGCGCTACGGCGACTATCAGGCCGGGAAAGCGCGGGAAGGCCTTGCGCAGCCCGATGATCAGGGCCAGCGTTACCATGGCAACGCCAAAGGCCGGCAGATTGAAGCTGTCGCGCGCATGCCAAAGAGCAGGGATTTTTTCCAGAAAATCAGCCGGTACAGAGGCCAGTTGCAGCCCCATGAAGTCTTTGAGCTGGCTGGAAGCAATGATGATGCCGATCCCTATGGTAAAGCCATTGACCACCGCTTCAGGAATGAAGGCAATCAACCGCCCGACGCGGAAATAGCCCGCCAGAACCAGTATGATGCCCGCCATGAAAGTTGCCAGCACAAGGCCATCATAGCCATGCGTGGCGATGACATTGAACACCACCACGATAAAGGCGCCGGTCGGGCCTCCAATCTGTACCCGACTGCCGCCAAGCAGCGAAATGAAGAAGCCGCCAATGATGGCCGTCACCAGTCCCTTGGCAGGATCCGCACCTGATGCGATCGCGATCGCAAGACTGAGCGGCATCGCTACCATCGCAACCGTAATTCCGGCTATGCAGTCGGAGAAAAATCGGTCGCGATTATAGGTTTTAATGGTCGTAATGATCTTTGGCTGGCGCATAGCTTTAGGAGCTGACTGTAACGGAGGTGGCGGATCTTGATGCCCGTTAGGGGAAGCCTTCTGACTATTGTCTAATAGGCTTGGTTTCAAGCCTGATTAGCTCACAGCTTCTATGCATAAATAATGTGGCTAGCGCTCGTCAATCTGCACAATCGTATATGTGCATATGGCAGTCATTTTTAAAAGGCGGGAATTTGGGACGCGTGTAGGCTAATGCGTTGGTGAGGAACCGGTCCAGATTTGCTCACGAGGCCCCACGAGGCCCCACAAGGCCTCATGATTGATCCATGACCGTCAGGCAATCTGACGATCATGTTCATATTCGAGGTCCATATTGTGATCGCTCAAGGAAATTGTCTTGCGGAAATGGACCCGAAGCAACTGGTCGCGTCCGTGAGACGGCAGCGCACGATGGGTTTCTGTAAAGCCGCGACGAGCGTAGAAGCTCAAAAGCTCATCCATCACTTCGGGCGTATGCAGCCGAAGGTGAGAAAGCTCGCGGGATTCGGTCAGCACTTCCAGTTCGGTCAGCATGCGCTTGCCAAGGCCTTCGCGCTGATAATCCGGATGGACGGCCAGATAGTCGATATAAAGCCCGTTGTGAGCCTCATGCAGGGCTGCGGCGGCAAGCACAACGCCTTGCTCTTCCAGAATATACAAGTTGCCGCATTGGTAAAAGTCGCGCAGGTTGGAATAGGCGTCTGCCGGTAGGTCAATGCCCATGCGATCGCCGATATAGGCCATGGACTTGACAAAGAGTGCGCGTATTTCAGAAAGTTGGCTTGGTTTGGCCAACCCAAAAGAGAGTGACATAATTTTTCCTGTTCTTGCTCCGGCGGGTCAACCCTCCCAAACATGGCGCTTTATCTTTGCGCACGAATGAAACGGGAGCCGGATTTTTGTCTAGGTCGTTTGGTTCGTCTCATACTATGCCAGTCATATAGTGACGAGAAGATGACAGACCGGCGCAAACTCGTATTTTGTCTTAGAATTTAAGACTAAAGTATTATTAATTTATATGTATGGGGGTGCCGATGCTTTCGCCATGCCATTCGCTTGGAGTGGACTTTAGGCGGTTATCTGCGTGGCAGACTGATCGTTGCCTCAAGACCACCTGACTTGCGGTTCTTCAGGGTCACATCGCCACCATGGCTACGAATGATCGTACGTGTGATGGAAAGACCCAGACCGACCCCGCCAGTTTCTAGGTTGCGTGAGCCTTCCACCCGAAAGAAGGGCGCGAAGACTTCTTCCAGCTTCTCAACCGGAATGCCCGGCCCGTTATCACAGACCGTGATCTCGATATGGCGTGGTGTCGCTTCCAGTTTGAGTGACGCGTTGCCCGCATAGCGCAGGGCATTTTCCGTAAGGTTGCGCAAGGCGCGTTTGAGGCTCATCTGCCGACAGGAAAAGGTCAGATTGTCCGGCCCTTCAAAATCGACATTCTTGCCGAGCTCCTGATAATCTTCGGCCATGGACGAAAGGAGAGCGGCCAGATTAACGTCCCGCGTTTCTTCCTTGTTTGCATCTTCCCGTGCGAAGGCAAGTACGGCGTCGGTCATCTCCTGCATTTCTTCGAGAGTTTCCTGAAGCTTCTCGCGCATTTCATCATCGTCGATGAATTCGGTTCTGAGCCGCAGGGTAGTAATCGGAGTGCGCAAGTCATGGCTGACAGCAGCAAGCATGCGGGTGCGGTCCTGCACAAAACGCATGAGCCGCTCTTGCATGGCGTTAAAGGCGCTTATTGTGCCGCGAATTTCGGTCGGGCCTTCTTCCTTCAGTGGTGCAATGGCCTCGCCGCGGCCCAGCTTGCGCGAAGCACTTTCCAGCTCCCGCAAGGGGGCTGTGAGTTTGCGCACGATGAGAACGACCACCGCAATGATCAGAAGAGCGGTGACCAGAAGGGAAATCAAAAACGGTCGCCCCCATTTCGCTGGTGGCGTGGGCACTTCCGATTTGACAATCAGCCATTTGCCGCTATCCAGCGGCACTGCGATCTTCATGTCCTGAGCAAGGATCGGATCGCGAAATCTCCGCCATGGCGGTGTGCGATCATCCCAATTGCGCCGATGGCGAAAGAGCCTGTTGCGATCGTCCGGCGGGCCTTGCCCGTTCATCATCCCTCTGCCATTCATCATGCCCCTGCCTGCGGGAGGCGCATCTGCTGAGGCCGTATCATCTGCCTTGGCGCGCTCTCTGGCGGCCATCAGAAAAGGCTCTGCGGGCAACTTGCTAAAGCGCACGCTATTGTCTGCAAGTCCGGCGCGGCGTTCCAGCCTATGGGCGAGCCCAGCCTCTGCACTGCCTTTTGCGGGCAGCGCAAGATCCGTTTTATCGGCCAGATCAAAGCGGACACCCTGACCCTCTGCAGCGTTGAGAAACCGGTCATGCAAGGCCATATCGGTCTGATTGAGCACGCGCACGACAGAGGCCGTGCGGTCCAGAATCTGTCCTCGGGTCGCTGTCAGGGTGATATTCTTGCGCTCGAAGGCAAACATCATGATCGAGATGACTTGCGCCAGCACAAGGGCGATCATCAGCGCAGCGATCAATTGCCCTGCCAGAGAACGCGGCCATAGGTGCAATCCGGATCTGCCAGACGCATTGTCTTTATCCGAGCCGGAAGAAAAACGCTTTGGTTTCTGAGGCTCTTCCGGTCCTGATGATCGGGTCAAGAAGCGTCCTCCTCATCGGCATGGTCGAAGGGGACATCCTCCACCTTGCCGGTTACCCTAGCCGTGAAGACATAGCCGCCACCACGCACGGTCTTGATCATTTTCGGGGTCTTGGGGTCTTCCTCTATCTTTTTGCGCAAGCGGGACACCTGATTGTCGATGGACCGATCAAAGATCTGCGCTGTGCGCCCAGAGGTGAGATCCAGCAGTTGGTCGCGGGAGAGCACCATCGTCGGGCGTTTGAGGAAGGTGATCAGGAGGCGATAGTCGGCCGCGCTTAGCGGAACCGTGACACCGTCGGGGCTGACCAGCTCGCGCTGATGCACATAAAGCGTCCAGTCGTCAAAGGTCAGGACTTCAGGTTCATCCGGCTTTTGCGCTTCGCGTGGCATCGACTGGCTGCGTCGCAATACGGATTTGATGCGCGCCAGAAGCTCGCGCGGATTGAAGGGCTTGGTCAGATAGTCGTCCGCCCCGATTTCCAGGCCGATAATTCGGTCTGTCTCTTCGCCAAGGGCCGTAAGCAGGATAACCGGAATATTTTCATTCTCGCGGACATAGCGGCAGAGCGTCAGGCCATCTTCACCCGGCATCATCACATCCAGCACGATGAGATCGATCGCAGCGGTCTTCAGGATCTGGCGCATCTTCGCGCCGCCATCTGCATCGCTTACCCGGAAGCCGTTCTTCGAGAGATATTTAGACAACAGCTCGCGAATGTCCCGATGATCATCCACCACCAGAATGTGGGCTGATTGTTCCATGAGCGTATCTCCGTTGCCTCTTGGCGCTCTTGTCCGTGGCCTGTTGCGGCCTCGGAAGTGAGCGGGCGCCTCTGCTTCGATATATCGGTGTGGCGATATCCTATAACAATAATCAGATATCACGAAATTTGTTGCTGTCCAGAAAAATATACGTGTTTTTTCAAGCACTAACAAAGGAAATTGTAACCGACTGTATCAACCGGCAAAAGCGATACATTGGGCGACACTCTGCCATTTTTTGGCGATGGCTTTGGGGAGAAATACACCTATCTTGAAGTCATCGAGAGAGCGCATCAAACGAAAAGAGACATCGCCTCTCGAGCTGAAACCGGCCCTGCGCACTCTACAGGGCTAAACTGAACTGTAGGATGAACAAGGCTCTGCGGCCAATGAGGAATTGGCCCTTGAGACGAGAGGAAAACAAGATGAACAGCTTTACCAAATTTGCTTTGACTGTAGCCCTGATCGGTGGCGTATCCGCCACGGCTTTGAGCGTGAACAGCGCTTCGGCCAAAGGATGGAACAATGGCCGCGGAATGGGGCCGGCGCAGGGGCAGTCTTTCCATGGCCCGCGCGGCATGCTGGATCTGAAGGCTGTAGATGCCGATGGAGACCGCACCATCACCAAAGAGGAACTTTCTGCTGCCATGACCAAGAAAATCAGCAACAATGACATGGATAGTGACGATGCGGTGTCGCTGGATGAATTCAAGAAAGAATGGATGGCCATGACCAAGGACCGCATGGTACGTACCTTCCAGTTCTTTGACCGCGATGGCAATGGCAAGGTAACCCTTGAAGAATTCTCCAATCCGGCAGAGGCCCGGTTTGATCGCCTCGATGTGAATGACGATGGCAAGGTAGATGCCTCCGATCGCAAGGCCATGCGCCGCAATGGTCCGCGTCCTGATTTTGGAAAGCGCGGCTTTGGTTCCCATCGTCACGGTATGAAAGGCCCGCGAGGCGGCCAATTCCAACAGGGTCAGTTCGGCCCCCAAGGTGGTCCTCAGGGTGGCATGATGGGAGGGCCGCGCGGTGGTCAGTTCCAGCCAGCTTCGGCAGTGGTCCCACAGGCTCCAGACAAGCAGCCTGCGCCTGATAGCGCCACAGCTCCCGCCCCCCAGCTTCCTCCTCTTGCCATGGTCAAGTAGCCGACCGGCATAGCAACGAATATCCAGCCAAAAACAGGATCGGCACTATCTGCTTGCCGATCTGATAAACAACGTCCCACCTCAATCCCCGTGGTTCGGCATGATCTATGCCCGTGGCCACGGGGATTTTTCTCTCTCTTGAGTGCATTCTCCGATACCGCTCGGCGTGATCTTGGTCGGAATTGCTCTGCCTGAAGTGGATAAGTTGAGAAAAGTGTAACGCTCTGTATCACGGCAAATAGCCGATACAGAAGGCGACAAAACTCCCGGTTTTCTCCCTAAAAACGCGCTAGTCTGGGGCTAGGTTAAATTCATCGGAAGGGCTGGCAAGGCGCCAGCGGCTCCGACAGAAAATGGAACGGTTCCCAGCTGCAAGATGCGCTCGGGATCTGGTGTTTGGAACTGAAGGCCAATGAGGAATTGGCCCAAATCGGGTAGAGGAACAGGAAGATGAAAACGGTATCGAAAATCGCACTCGCAGTTGCACTGGTCGCAGGACTGTCTGCAACGTCAATGGCTGTTCATACGGCCTCCGCCGGTGGCTGGGGCTATGGCTGGAACAACAATCAGCAGGGCGGCAACTGGATGGGCCGTGGCGGCGGCATGATGCGCGGCGGCTATAACAGAGGCCCGCGCGGCGGCATGATGGGTCGTGGCATGATGCGTGGCGGCATGATGGGCGGCGGTTTCATGGGGGGAGCCATGATGCTGCAGCAGTTTGATGCCAACAATGACGGCGTCCTGACCAAGGAAGAAGTCAATACCGGCTTTGACAAGAAGGTCACTGAAAATGACAAGGATGGCGACAACGCGATCAATCTGCAGGAATTCAAGGCCGAATGGCTCAAGCTGACCCAGAACCGCATGGCCCGCGGCTTCCAGTTCATGGATAGCGATGCTGATGGCAAGATCACGCCAGCTGAACTGAAGGCGCATGCCGACAGGATGTTCGCCTTCATGGATAGCAACAATGATGGCAAGATCGACCAGAATGACGGCCCACAGCGCGGTATGGGCTATGGTCGGGGCGCTGGCCCACGCTTCATGCAAGCCCCAGCACCACAGGCTCCGGCGAATAGCAACAGCACCCAGTAAGAGCCGATCTGACCTTCACATCAATCGCACAAATGTGATGATGCCTGTTGCCCCTCGGGGCAGCAGGTTTTTTCTTGCGGTGTGTTGGAAAGGGTGCGCGATAAGACGCAATGAAGCCGAGTCCGCTTATCCTGCATCTTTGGCATCTAGCCGGTAGCTGAATTCCCAGCTATCGGAAACATCGCCCAGAAACCGCACGACCGGCACCTTTTTAAAGCCGACCCTTTCATAGAAGGCATGACCTTCCAGAAAGCGTGTGTCGCTCCATAGCCGAATGGCATGTCCTTTACGCTCGTCTACCAGATCGGTCGCCAGATTGAACATGGACCATGCAAGCCCCTGTCCGCGCGCTTTCCTGGAGACATAAACCGTGTGCAGCTCGAACAAACCGGGAGTGAGGGATTCGGCCACGGCAAGCGAGCCGACGATTTCGCCATCCTGCTCGGTAACCCAGATCTGTCCACCCATGGCAGCATAATAGCTGGAAGGATGCTCAAGCTCGCTATATTCCTCATCGACGAAGTGACAATTTTCATAGTCGGCAAAAACCGACGCAATCAGCTTGCCAATCGCAGGGCCATCTTCATCGGTCGCAGAGCGGATCAGGGTGTAACTCATGGCTGTTTTTCTCAGTCTTAAGGCTCTTTTGGGAGAGAGGGACGTCCTTGGAAGGACTATCCCTTGCTGGCAGCGTCGGGCGGCGTCGGGCGGCTTCAGGCCCTGCTCTTAGCGGTAGATGGCAATGCCGATGCCATTGCGGCGGGCTTGATCGACGATCTCGGCGATGGCCGGATCTGCAATATCCCCTTGCGGGCGGAGAACGCGCGCAACGGTAATGAAATTATAACCAGCCTTGATCAGCACCTGCTTGGCGGTTTCTCTGGCAAAGCCAGCATGTTCGCTCTCAATCGCCACAATGAAGTTGCGACGCTGCGGTTGCGTTTGCGGTGGCTTGGGGGCTTCACTGGCCCGACCCTGAACACAGAAAATCATGCGCTTGTCTCTTTCAATCCCATCAGCTTCGACTCTTAATGGCGTATACGCCCCGTGTCGAGATCTTATCGCCAATTATCTCGTAGAAGACGGGGATGACCGATATAACGCGCCCCAAATTGCCCCAAGCTGTTCAGAAACGCGTTTGACAGCGCTTTGTTCTGCTCTTGGGTGGGGGGGGGGGGGGGGGATGAAGGGCGTGAATCAGGCGGTTTCCTTCTGGGCCCAACTCATGCGTTTGCGATAGATGGTCGAGGGGCTGATCTCCAGAGCGGCAGCTGCGCGGGAAATATTGCCATCGAAATAGCTGAGCGCTCCCTCGATGATCTGCTTTTCCTGCTGCCAGAAGGGTTGGATGGAGTCAGACATGGCCTTGCCCATCTGTCTGAGATCGCTGATGGCGCGATTCAAATCCTGCTCGAAGCTGTCGTCGCTGTGCAGAAGGTCTGGCAGATGATCCGGCTCGACCACGGCACCATCATACATCACCGTAAGGCGTCGGATGGTGTTCTGCAATTGGCGCACATTGCCTGGCCAGCGATAGGCTGTCAGCATATGCTCTGCTTCGGTGCTGAAAATATGGAAGCCTTTGCCCTCTTCGCGGGCATATTGCAGCAGGAAGCTCTTGGCCAACGGTACGATGTCGCCCGTGCGGTCGCGCAATGGCGGCAGATGGATTGGCAGAACATGCATGCGATAGAACAGATCTTCGCGGAACCGGCCAGCCTTCACTTCTTCCAGCGGATCGCGGTTGGTGGCTGCAATAAAGCGGATATTGAGGGAAATTTCCTCGTTGCCACCCACGCGGCGCAGTGTGCCTGTCTGGATGAGCCGAAGAAGCTTGGCCTGAAGATCAAGCGGCATCTCTCCGATTTCATCAAGGAACAAGGTGCCCCCGTCCGCCATTTCGGCTGCGCCCTTGCGGTCGTCATTGGCTCCTGTAAAGGCACCGCGCATATGGCCGAAGACTTCTGATTCCATCAGATCTGCCGGAATGGCGCTACAGTTGATGGCAATGAACGGCCCGGAATTGCGTGAAGAGCGGGCATGCAGCGCCTGGGCGCAGACTTCTTTGCCGGTGCCTGATTCTCCTGTGATGAACACGGGGGCCTTGGAGCCGGCAATACGCATGATCTGGTCGTAAACCCCCTGCATGGCGGGGGAGGTGCCGATGAAGCCTTCGAAATCACGCATGATTTCAGCGCTCTCTAGTCGGTCCGCTGTCTCAGCTCCATAGCTGGCGCTTGTCCCGTTCCGATCGTTTGAGGCGGATTTATGAGAGGAGACGAGCATATCCCCATGAGGGGCAGGGCGGTGATGGGCAATCATCTCGCTCATCCGGCTGCTGAGCACATCGGCAGAAACGGGGCGTGCGATGAAATCATGGGCTCCGGCCTGCATGGAGGCCACTGCGCGGGAGACCGAACCATTTTCGCTAAGTGCCAGAAGCAACATGTTGGGGTGGCGGCTTGCCAGACGCGACAGGACCTTAAGCTCTTCCTCGCCTTCAAAGGTGATAAGGGCGCAGGCCGGCTCCATAAGGAAGCTGGAAGGGGCTTTGTCGTCGAACATCTGGATATCGCACGGCTGCTTGAGTTTTTCCTCGAGCAGGTCCACCAGCTGATCATTGATCATGCGGCGAAATGCGGGATCAGAACTAACGACTGCAATGCGGACAGAATTAAGATCCGCAGGTCCTGATGACATGGTTGGGCACCCCTGTTGAATTGACTTGTAAGGCTATGTTGCTCAAACAGAGTAAACAAAGTCTTTTCATTTATGCACTGAGGGCCAAATAGCGCCGCTTTTTGTCGCATTCTGCGAAAAAAGTCGAAAAATTGGTGTGTAAATGATTGATGAAAATCAAAATCGAACGCTTGCAGCTTTCGGGTTGTGATCAACAATGACCAAAAATGAGCCAAATGAAAGGCCGGGTAGCCATAGCCCCCAGCCATTCATTGGAACGATTGATATCGCAGCATGCAAACCTGCCTATGCCAGAGCTGCCGGGAAGCCGGCTTCTTCAATGGCGGTGCGGATGGCTTCTGGGCTGGCGCCAGATTCGACCTTCACTTCGCCGGTTTCAAGGCTGGCATTCACCTCGGCGGCGGCATCCACGCCTTTGACCGCTTCGGTTACCGATTTGACGCAGCCACCACAGGCCATTTCCTGAACGTTCAATTTGATCATGAGGCGGTCTCCATTCTTCAATCTGTCAAAGTTGACTATTAGAACTATATTTATTGAACAGACCCGGTGCAATGGTTTTCAAAAAGCCGAAAAGGGAGCTTGGCAAAATGCGATCGCGAGAAAAGCGGCCTTTTTTGAAGATTTTGCGGCTGCTGTGGGGCCAGATCATTGCAGGCCGACCTGAAAAGCGCATGATGCCTGAAGGTCCATTGATCCGTGTTAGAATTTGCAACAACCCCATGTTTGAAATGATTTATATGAGTGTAGCGCAGCGAGAAACAAATGAGCGATAAAAGGGTGGCCGTTGCCTTTGGAGGCGGTGGAGCGCGGGGAATATCCCACATCTGGATCATGGAAGCGCTAGATGAGCTAGGCGTCAAACCGGTTGCTCTTTCGGGCACATCCATCGGGGCTCTGGCCGCTGTATGCTATGCATCAGGCTATTCAGGGGCCGATCTGCGCACCTATATGCTTGATTTGTTCGGCAACACGGGCGAAGTGCTCTCCCGCTTCTGGAAGCATCGCCCCAGAAGCTTTACGCGGCTGTTTTCGGTACAGAATCCCATGGCCAACTGGAGCCAGTTTGATCCTGTCTGGATGGTGGAGAGCTTTCTGCCATCTGATATCAAAAAGGATTTCAGCGCCCTCGACATTCCAGCCAGCGTTAGCGCTGCGGATTATTTTTCCGGCGAGGAAGTGATCTTCAACAAGGGCGGGCTGCCCCTTGCTCTGGCAGCTTCCATCGCCATTCCAGCCCTGTTTCGGCCTATCGAGATCAGCGGGCATCTGCTTATCGATGGTGGCTGTGTCAATCCATTGCCGGTTGATCATATACGCTCGCTTGCCGATATTGTCATCGGTGTCGATGTGGTCGGTCTGCCGCAACGGCCTGCAGATGGCAAGATCGGCTCCTTTGAGATGGGCTTTGGCGCAACACAAATCCTCATGCAGACGATACTGCGCGAAAAGATGCGCCATGATAAGGCCGACATATTGGTTCAGCCTAGGGTCGATGCCTTCCGGCCTCTCGACTTTCTCAAGACAGCCGATATTCTCGAGGCCAGCCGTAACACCAAGGAAGAAGTCAAGCAGAGTTTGTCACGTCTGCTTGAACAATGAGCCGCTACCGCACGCGTTTTTTCACGATGCAGTGAAACCTTTGCCCTGCTTCGAATGTTGTGTTCACATAAAGGGGGTATGTATGGTGTAATACGTAGAATTCTCCATCATAGCCTCACTTCAAACCATAAACCAACTTGTTCAACCCTGGATCATCCATGCCCTTATCCCATCATGTCCCTTCCATTTGCTTTGGTGCCTTTTTTGCCGTTCTGATACCCATGGAGGCAATGACGGCGGGTATGCAGAAGCCGGAAGAGCAATCGAATTATGCAGGGCAGCAAAATCGAACCATCAAGAGCCTGTCGCAAGAGGATCTTGACGAGTTGAAGAAGGGCGGCGGCTGGGGGCTCGCCAAGGCGGCCGAACTCAACGGCTATCCCGGACCGGCGCATCTGCTCGAGATGAAAGATAAATTGGCCCTTGACGCCGAGCAGGTGGAAAAACTCCAGGCGCTCTATGAACAGATGACAAGCGATGCGCAAAAGGAGGCAAAGACCTATATCCTCCTTGAAGCCAAGCTTGAAAAGGAATTCAGAACGGGCCGTATCAACGATGGTCTGTTGCGTACGGCCTTGGGCTACATTGAGGAAGCCCGCCGTAAGTTGCGCTACATTCATCTTTCTGCGCATCTGCAAGCAATAAGGATTGTGACGCCCGAGCAAATCGAGCGCTATAATGCCTTGCGTGGCTATAACGAAGAGAAAGACGCCTGCGCTTCTGTGCCAGAGGGGCATGACGCCGCCATGTGGCGCAAGCATAATGGATGCGAAGAGGGCTAAGATTTCTCAAAGAATGAGCCGGTCAGGCGAAGCCAGCATGTGAGAATTCAATACAAGCTGCTGCAAAGACAAAGAGGGCCGATTGGCCCTCTTTTTTCACATATGTCTTTTTCGTGCAGGTCTTGGGATATTATCTTGCAAACGCGCCTAGTTGCGCGCGATGAGTTCACGGCCTGCAAACTGTTGCATCGGACCGGTTATGCCGGTTTTTCGACGCACAAGAAAACGTGGCCGACGGGCCGAGATCTGTGCATGAGGGCGCCGTGGCATTTGCGGCCCTGTCACCAGATCAGCAAGCGGGCCATCCCTGTCACTGGCCACTTCGTAATCGCCAGCGCCCAGCGGCTTGTGCAGCATGGGCAGATGATAACGATTGGACCAGCTTTGCCAGTCAACAGCGGCTTCTTCCAGATCTGTGCTTGCCATTAGGGGCAAGGTCAGATTGGGATCGTCATGAACGAGTTCGAGAATACAGATCAGCGGATTGCCTTCGCGTTTTCCGACAATGAAACGAGCCCCGACACCTTTATAATAAGCCAGCGGGACGCGCACGAGCAGCGGCAGACCGCAGCTGAGATTGCATTCGACCAGAACCTGATCTGCTTTGATTTGTACGATACCGGGCACCTGTGCGCCGAACAAAGCGGTTTCGCTGAAGCCGCTGAGCTTGGCTGCCTTGGACCGGATCTCACCGGATTGAAAATACTTGGCCAGATTATGGGGGTCTATACGTGCGGCCCCTACAGTCTGGTAGGAAATGGCTTCCGTGTATTTTTGATTTTCCTGACGCCTCACGAGCCTTCTCCTTCGAGCCCCTTATGGGATGCTTCTTTTGAATAGGCTCAGCCTAGCAAACAGGCTTCAGCATTTGCTTAATTAAGAGGGTTAAAAAAGCGTGATATTATATAGGGTTAGGGAATTATTACCGGGGTCGGATCTTCACCTTTTGGCAACCACTTTCCCCCAGATTGTGCTCAAAGCCCTTATGCCTTTTTACTTGCTCAAGCCGCTTCAAGCCCCTAAGACAGAAGGAAAGCGTGTTTTTCGCTCCACCAGCAAAGCAGAAGACAAGAGTTTATGTCAGACCTTCTTGATCAATCCATTATTGAGGAAAGAGCCCATCATCTCGTAAAAGCCGCCATGAAGGCCGGAGCGGACTCCGCTGATGCGGTCGCTGCCAGAGCGATCTCCAGTTCGGTTGGTTTGCGTGACGGATCGCTGGAAGAGAATGAGCATTCCGAGAATGACTCCATGGCGTTGCGTGTCTTTATAGATGGCTGCAAGGCGTCCATTTCCACCAATACCACCGACGATCTGGATATTCTGACCAAACTCGCAGAGCGGGCGGTTGCCATGGCGCATCTGTCCCCGCCTGATCCCTTTGCTCGACTGGCTGCACGCAGCGATCTGATGGAACCATCCCTGGTGGCCGAGCGGGTCAAGGCCTGTGATCCGGCCGATCTCAATATCCCCACTTCGGAAGATCTGACCCGCATGGTGGAAGAAGCCGAAGAAGCGGCGATGGCTGTGGACGGGGTCTCAAAATCCGGTGGCGCTGGTGCCGGACATTTTCTGGGGGGCGCCGTTCTGGCTACGTCCCACGGCTTTGTGGGCTCATATATGTCTTCGCGCATTTCTTTCTCTGTCACCGCAATCGCAGGCAGCGGTACAACAATGGAGCGGGACTATTCCTTCTCGTCTGCCGTGCATCGGGACGATTTGCGCTCACCCAGCCTTGTGGGGCGACGGGCTGGCGAACGGGCGGTGAGCCGTCTTAATCCGGCCAAGATCGAAACCGGTACTTACGATATCCTGTTCGAGCCGCGGGTCGCCACCACGCTGGTCGGCCATTTTGCCTCTGCCATCAATGGCGCTGCCATCGCGCGGCATACCTCCTTCCTCAATGACAAGCTTGGCCGTCAGGTCTTTCCGGCTGGCATTTGCATCAATGACGATCCGATGCTGCCGCGCGGCCTTGGCTCGCGCCCCTTTGATGGGGAAGGTGTGGATTGTCAGCCCCTGGCGCTGGTTGAAAATGGCTATCTGAATCAGTGGGTTCTGGATAGCGCAACAGCAGCAGAGCTCGGGATGAAAACCAACGGACGGGCAACCCGCTCCGGTGCCAACCCTTATCCATCCACGACCAATCTGCGCCTTGAGAAGGGCACCCACACACAGCAGGAATTGATTGCCGGTATCAAGGACGGGATCTATATCACCGACCTGATCGGGCAGGGCGTGAACGGGGTGACGGGGGACTATTCCCGGGGCGCGTCCGGGGTTCGCATCAAGGATGGTAAGCTGGCCGAAGCCATTTCCGAAATCACCATTGCCGGCAACCTCGTCGACATGTTCGCACGGATGATTCCTGCCGACGATCTTTCCTTTGAACATGCGGTCAATGCACCGTCTATTCTGGTAGAGGGCATGACAGTTGCCGGACGATAAGACTTGCAAGGCATCTGCCGGTTTCAAACACGCCTATAAGGAAGACACCCAGCTGCTGGAAGAGGCTGCCAGCAAGGCCGGGGCGCTTGCGCTGCGTTATTTCAACAGGGATCCCCAGGTATGGACCAAGCAGAATTACAGCCCGGTGACCGAAGCCGATCTGGCTGTTGACGAGTTTCTCAAGGAAACGCTCATGGCCGCGCGCCCGGATTATGGTTGGCTCTCCGAGGAGAGCGAAGACAACCCCGAGCGGCTGGAAAAACAACGCGTATTCGTCATTGACCCCATTGATGGCACCCGCGCCTTCATTGACGGCGGCACCGAATGGACCATTTCGCTGGCTGTGGTGGAGAATCACAGACCGGTGGCAGCTGTCTTGTTCGCGCCTGTGCGCGGGGAGATGTATTGTGCTTCCCGCTTTGGTGGCACGCAGCTCAATAATGTGCCCGTTGTATGCCCGCGCCTTGCCAATTTGGATGGTGCAAGAGTTGCTGGGCCGCGTCCGGCCATTGCAAGAGGGCCGCTGGCCCGTGCCGGTGTGCAGAATGCCGGTTATGTCCGCTCGCTGGCCTATCGGATCGTCATGGTAACAACCGGAGCGCTCGATCTGGCATTGGCGCGTGAGGATGCCAACGATTGGGATTTGGCCGCAGCGGATCTTATCGTTGAGGAAGCACACGGTATCCTGCGCGACAAGTCCAACAATCTACTGAAATATAATCGGCCCAATGTGCATCATGATAGCCTTTATGCCTCCTGCAAGGCGCTCGGGCGTCTGGTTGCACCGATGATGCCGGTTCTTCAGTTTCCGCAAAGGCGCCATGGCTGAGTCTGGCTTCGAGCTGGCTGAAAACAAAGGCTTTGCAGCCGTTTATGGGCTCCTGCTTGTGGATTGTATCATGTTGCCAGATTTAACAGCCGAAATATGGCAGAACCTTTGCCTCTCTCATGGTCTCCGCTCTTTCCTTTGCTGACAAATAGCACTATATGGAGAGCGCATAAGACGGAGCTGGCTGACTTGTTCGAGCAGGAGTTTTTCTTCGTCAGGTCAGATCGGAGTAGGCGCAAACCGTGCGAGAGTTGAAGAAAATTTTTCGCTCCAAACCAGTGTTGACATTGGGGGGACGGCTGATTGCGCTCTGGTTGCGGCTGGTTCATGCTACGACACGCATGGTCAACAATCCGGACGATGGCTACGCAAGGGTCGAGGGCCACTATCCGGCGATTGTGGCATTGTGGCATGGGCAGCATTTCATGGTGCCTCTGGTCAAGCGCAAGGGCGACCCTTTCAAGGCGCTGGTGTCGCGGTCTGGTGATGGACATCTCAACAGCGTTGCCGCCGAAGCACTTGGCGTTGACGTGGTGCGCGGCTCCGGTGGGCGCAATCGCTCAAAGACGCTGACAAAGGGTGGCATTTCTGCCCTCAAGAATCTGGTGTCCTGCCTGCGCGAAGGCACGGGCGTTGTGATGACGGTCAATGTGCCGAAAACCGGTGCAAGGGAATGCGGTTTGGGTGTGGTCACTCTGGCTAAGCTGAGTGGGCGCCCCATCATTCCGGCAGCCTATGCCTCTTCACGACGCATTGACCTTGATACCTGGGACAAGGCATCGGTCAACTTGCCTTTCGGCAAGGCAGCCTTCATCATTGGCGAGCCCATTTATGTGTCGCGCGAGGCTGATGAGGAAGAATTGGAGCACATGCGCCAGACGGTGGAAGCTGCTCTGAATGAAACCACCCGCAAAGCTTACGAAACCCTCAAACGCTAGAGCACGGGCAAGAGGTTTCTGATTGTAACCAGAATGGTCCGGCGCCGGGGCAGATATATTTACCCTGCAGGGGCTCAATGCGCAGAAACCCTTGCAAAAGAACATAAACGCTTGCATGTTTGGGTAAAGTTGCATGTAATGTGCAAGGTTGTATAAAATATGATTGTAGAAATGGCTTGGCCATTCGCTCGGACATTTGTAGCATGCGGCAGCGCTATCGGGGGCCTCGTATTGAGGGGCAAGCTATTGATTTTATCCCCGCCGCCATCTTTTGGACCATAAGTTTGGGCCATAGTTAGGAAAACGGAACGGATAATTGATGGACTGGTCAGGACGATTTGCACTTTCCACCTATCGCATGGCGGGATATGCGGCGAGCCCGTTGGCTCCGCTGTTGGTGGGTTTGCGTGCGCGCAAGGGCAAAGAAATTCCGGCCCGTCGCAAGGAGCGCTATGGCAAATCCTCCATCGCACGGCCTTCTGGCCCTCTTATCTGGGTGCATGCCGCATCGGTAGGGGAAACCAATGCGGTGCTGCCCCTCATCAATCTGATCACGGAAACCGGCACACAGGTGCTTTTGACAACCGTAACGGTCACCTCCGCCCAGATCGCGCAGAAGCATCTACCGAGCGGAGCGTTTCATCAGTTCGTGCCGTTTGATATTGCACCCTATGTCAATCGCTTCCTCAACTTCTGGCAGCCGGATATGGCGCTGTTTGTGGAATCGGAAATCTGGCCCTTTATTCTGTCCGAATTGAACAATCGTGATATTCCCATGATCGTCGTCAATGGGCGCATGTCCGAGCGGTCATTCCGGCGCTGGTCCAAATTCCCATCTGTATTTCGGCAGATGTTCGGTAATGTGCCGTTGTGTCTTGCCCAGACCGAGGACGACAGGGACCGCTACACCAATCTGGGCGTGGCGCAGGTCGAGGTAACCGGCAACCTTAAATTCGATGTGCCACCGCCTCAGGCCGATGAAGAACAATTACAGCGCCTGCGCCTTGGCGTTGGCAAACGTCCGGTCTGGGTGGCGGCCAGTACCCATCCGGGGGAAGAGCGGCTTCTGGCTCAGGCCCATTGCCGCATGGCTGTGCGCATCCCCAACCTGCTGACGATCATCGTACCGCGCCATCCCGAGCGCAGTGAAGATATCATGAAGGAATTGGTCGGCATCGTGCCGCGCATCCAGCGTCGCTCCGAAGAGCCTGACCTCTTGCCAAAAACCGATATCTATATCGCCGATACCATCGGTGAAATGGGGCTGTTCTATCGCCTGTCGCGCATTGCATTTGTCGGTGGCTCTCTGGTCAACCATGGCGGACAGAACCCGATCGAACCGGCGCGGCTGGGCTGTACGATCCTGCATGGTCCGAGCGTGGAGAATTTCCAGAATATCTACGAAGCGCTGGATCAAACCGGCGGTGCGGAATGCCTGCATAACGAACGCGAGCTCATTCAAAGCCTCGCGCGCCTGATGTCTTCCACTGCCGAGATCGATCGGCGTGTCGAATTGGCCAGACGGTCCTTGCGGCCATTTTCCGGTGCGCTTGACATGACGATGATGGCGCTTAATCCTTTCCTTGAGCCCCTCAAGATCAATGCTGAGCTGAACAGGGCGAACAGCGAAACGCCTTGAGCTGACGCGGCCAACGGGCAACAGGAGAGCAGAATATGAAGGCACCCGGCTTTTGGACAGAGCGCAACGCTCTGGCGTGGCTTTTCTATCCTGTCAGTCTCGTTTATGGCCGCATTTCCCTTGCCCGTATCAAGAAAAAAGCTCGCTATAAGGCCCCTATGCCCGTGCTCTGTATTGGCAATCTTGTGATGGGTGGAGCAGGCAAGACGCCGACAGCTCTTACACTCGGGCGTATGGCCAAGAGCCAGCATCTTTCTCCTACCTTTCTAACGCGTGGCTTCAAGGGGCGAGAGGCTGGCCCTCTACTGGTCGATCCGCAAACGCATTCCATCGCCGATGTTGGTGATGAGGCCTTGCTGTTGGCACGCGTGGCTCCTACGATCGTTTCCAGAGACAGGGTGGCTGGCGCAAAACTGGCAGAAGAGATTTCTGGCGGCAAGGAAGGCAGCATCATCATCATGGATGATGGATTCCAAAATCCCTATTTGCACAAGGATTTCAATCTGATCATCGTGGATTCGCAACAAGGTCTTGGCAACGGTTTTGTCTTCCCCGCCGGTCCCTTGCGGGCACCACTCCATCCGCAGGTGTGGCGCGCTGATCAATTTGTCATCGTTGGAGAGGGGGACAAGGCCCCCACATTGCACCAACTTTTCTCAAGACTGGGCAAAGGGGCCGTCAGTGCCAGTTTGCAACCGGGCAAATGCAGTTTGTTGGGAGGAACCCGCGTGTTTGCCTTCTGCGGCATCGGCCAGCCGGAGAAATTTTATCGCACGCTCAGCCAACTGGATCTTGCGGTGATCGACCATATCAATTTTGATGATCATCACAGCTTCTCAAGGGAAGAGGGGCAGGAAATTCTGGATCGGGCAGACGCGCAGAATCTGGAAATCGTGACTACAGCCAAGGATCATGTCCGCCTTGCCGAGCTGGGCGATATCGGCGCACAATTGGCGCAAAAGGCCCATGTCATCGAGGTCGATATGTGTTTTGAGGACAAAGGCTTTGCGGCGCGTGTGCTGGGAGAGGCCCTGCGCAAATTCTCGCGCCGCTAGGCGATGTCGATATCTGTCTTGGCGGCATGCGCCAAAGACCATAAGGGCGCTTCAGTCCTTTTTCGCGGCGGCGGCCTTCTCTGCCTTGTAGGAGGCTTCGCAATCCACATAGGCTTCCTGCCGGTCCACCGACCAGTATTTCAGATCATCGAGAGGAATGGGGCGACCGGTAACGGCGCATCTGACATATGACCCTGAATGGATGACCTGCAGATCTGCATCTTTGTAACGCAGGACGGCTTCCTTGCCGGAATTGGGCAGATTGATCATCATTGTCTTGGTCCTTTTCCTTATTCGTCTTGTCTTGTTCTAGCGCTCAATCAGGGCTCTGACCAGCCCTTGTGGCACGATTGATCCCTATTTTCCTGCAATGCAGCTTGCTACATGTTGCCCTTGCCAGAGGAGAAGGGCGAGAGAGCGCGTCGATACCAGTTCTCGACCGGATTGTCCTTGTAAGCATCGCCCTGGCCATGTTGTTTGTTGATGACATAAAAGCAGGTCAGGATAGCCATCATCCCGAAGATGACAACACCAACAGCCTGACCAAGCAGTGCCCCTTCGGCACCTGCCAGATAGGTGCCCAGCATCACGGTGGGGATGGTGCCCAGCGTGGAGCGGCCCCAGTTGAAGGCGGTGGAATAGGCGGGGTGGCCCAGATTGTTAAAGGCGGCGTTGGACACAAACAGAAAGCCCATGAAAATGCTGCTTGGGGCAATCCACGTGCAGAAGAAGCGCACGAAGTCGGCGGCATCACCCTCAGCGCGGAAAATGTCGACAATCATGTCCTGTGCGACAAATAGAATGAACCAGACAAATAGCGAATAACCCAGAATGAAATACATGCTGTCGCGCAGGGTGCGTGTGACACGATGATGAAGCCCGGCACCCAGATTCTGTCCGAAAATCGGCCCCACCGAGCCGGAAAGTGCAAAGAGGGCCGTCCATGCCAGAGGCTGGATACGCCCGATAATCGCCCAGCCTGCCACGGCCTGATCGCCATAATCGGCGATGGACATGGTGACATAGGCATTGCCGACGGGGGTGGCCACATTCGTCAGCATGGCCGGAACGGCAATGGGAAACAGCACGCGCCATTGGCTGAATAGATCTTCCATATCCGTAGGTTTTGCAAGAATCTGCTTGACGAAAAGCGTGCCACGAATGCCCATGCCGATCATGACGAAGCGCGATAGGACCGAAGCGATGGCGGCCCCTTCGATGCCAAGCCCGAAGCCGAAAATGAAGATCGGATCAAGAATGGCCGAGGCAAAGCCACCCGCCAGCGTGACATACATGGACCCCTTTGCGTCTCCATTGGCGCGCATGATACCGGCCAGCATCATGGATATGCCAAGAAACGGCATGGAGGGGATGACGATGGACAAGAAGCTGGTAGCGATCGTATGGGTATCCCCCTTCGCTCCTATGAAGGTTAGCAATTGAGGGATGAAAACAAAGACCAGCCCCGCCACCACGATCATCATCAGGAACACGGCAATCAGTGCGCTGCCCGCGCGCCTTTTGGCAAGCTCCTTGCGCTCTTCGCCCAGAGCGCGTGCAATGATGGCCGAGCCGCCGATCATCATGCCGATGCTGAGCGAGTTATTGAAAAACATGATCGTGGCCGAATAGCCGATGGCAGCCGCCAATTCCGCCTGCCCCAGAAGAGAGATGTAAAACAGATTGGCCAGGTCCACCATGAAGACGGCAATCATGCCCACCGCACCGGTCGCTGTCATGGTGACAACGTGCCGGAAAATCGAGCCGGTTACGAATTTGGCGCGTTGGCTCGCGCGATCATCTGGCTGGGGAGCGGCTGCCGAAGACGGCTGCGTGATCTTGTCGGTCATGCAAATTCCTGTTTATTGGCATCCGGCTTTTGCGAACTGGCTTGGCGCTATCCGGCAAGGGCATAAAATGGCAGCACGAGAGTGCTCTTGTCTGTTCAAGAAGAACAAGGATAATAGAGAAAATGTCAGGTCAATCAAATAGGGACTGTTGGGGGACATTGAAAGAGGGGCAGGGTGCTTTCTTCTCTACCGGCTCATCCTCCTCACTCCTTGGTGCTATGGGATGCTTGGCGGGTCAGGGCTAAAAGAAATCGGCCCGTGCTGATCAAAGACACGGGCCGAAAAACATTGGGATTGGATCGGAATGGGAGGCTGAAACCAGCCCGCTTCCTAGTCGTTGAGCGGATGATAGTTCTTGGTACCGCTCTTGCCACGATGGGGCTTCTTGTCCTTGCGGGATGCATCATCCCGACCGCGGCCCTCACTGCGACCATCGCGACGACGTGGGCGAGGACCGTCATTAAAGCGTCCCTTGCCGCCTGCGCCGCGCGGTTTACCGTGGCCACCACCGGAGTTCAGCAGATGCTCGGGGCGTTCGCCGATCTTGGTGATGCGCAGGCTCTTCTCGCCTGTGCCTTCCGTTTCGGTCACATCCTGAAAACGATCTGCAACATCAGGAGCCAGTTCAAACACGGTCTCGCCATCAAGAATACGGATGAAACCGACTTTCTTCTTGTTGAAGCCGCCGACACGACAGATGAGCGGCAACAGCCAACGTGGTTCAGCCCGATGCTTGCGACCGGCATTGATGCGGAACCAGACGCCATTTTCGAAGTCGTTTCTTTCCTGAACGCCCTTGCGAGTGTCTTCTTTGTAATTGACGGCAATCAGCTCTTCAGGAGCAGGATAGTTGGACTGCTGGGTTGCCAGAAAGGCATGGGCGACCTGTTCGGCGCCGTAGGTGGCCAGAAGGCTTTCGGCCAATGTGAGATCATCGCCGGTTGGCACTTCAAGCAGCTTTTGATGCTCGAAGATGCGCGCCTGATCATTTTTCAAAATGTCATCGATGGTCGGCACCGGATCCCAGCTGACACGCACACGGGCGAATTTCAACAGGCGGTTGACGAGATTGCGCTTGTTATGCGGCACGATGATGGCGCAATTGCCCTTGCGACCGGCGCGACCCGTACGGCCCGAGCGGTGCAGCAGGGCGTCAGAATTGTTGGGCAGATCCGCATGGATCACCAGATCAAGGTTCGGCAAATCAATGCCGCGTGCCGCCACGTCGGTGGCCACGCAGACCCGGGCCCGTCCATCGCGCATGGCCTGCAGCGCATGGGTGCGTTCGGCCTGGCTGAGTTCACCGGACAAGGCCACAACGGCAAATCCACGGTTCGAAAGGCGTGCAGACAGATGGCGCACCATTTCGCGGGTGGAGCAGAAGATCATCGTGCTGGGAGACTCATGGAAACGCAGAACGTTGATGACGGCCTTTTCCTTGTCCTTGGGGGACACAAGATGGGCGTGATAGTCAATGTCGGCATGCTGCTGGCGCTGCTCTGCCGTCGTAATGCGCAAGGCATCGCGCTGATAGGTTTTGGCGAGCTCTTCAATGGGACGCGGTACGGTTGCCGAGAAAAGGAAGGTTTGGCGCTCTTCGGATGCGTTCGAGAGAATATATTCCAGATCTTCGCGGAAGCCCAGATCAAGCATTTCGTCCGCTTCGTCGAGCACAGAGACCTTCAACCATTTCAGGTCCAGAGAGCCGCGCTCGATATGGTCGCGCAGGCGGCCCGGTGTGCCCACCAGAATGTGACAGCCATGGGAGAGGTCGCGGCGCTCACGGCGGATATCCATGCCACCCACGCAGGACGCGATATGGGCGCCGCAATCAGCATAAAGCCATGTCAGCTCGGCTTTGACCTGCATGGCCAATTCGCGCGTCGGGGCAATGACCAGCGCCATCGGCTCGGCAGCGCGCGGCAGCTTGCCATCTTCCCCCAGCAGGCTTTCGGCCATGCCCAGCCCGAAGGCGACGGTTTTGCCAGAGCCGGTCTGGGCGGACACCAAAAGGTCGCGGCCCTTTACATCGGCTTCGATGACGGCTTGCTGCACAGAGGTAAGATGATCATAACCATGGGTGGATAGAGCAGTGGCGAGCACGGGATGCACGCTTTCGAAATTTGTCATATTAGGCTTTCCAGGAAGTCCTTGCCAGCAGAGCTCTGGCCTTCGTAAATTGATTCCCGCGTCTTGAAGCCTTTTCCCCTCGCAGCTCTCTTGCTCAGTCGCAAGCTGCTCCATCGGCCAACCATGTCACGGGGTGAGGCCCCCTTGTAGAGGACGCTTCGCCAAATTGCAATCACTCCTTGGCAATCACTTTGAGCAATTGGGAAAAAAGCTGCGTGACATCGGCCTGCCGCATCATGATCCACTCTCAACATTGCGCGCAGAATCGCGCACAGACAAGAAACATCGGGTGGGCACATAGTGGGCTGTAGGGGGACTTTCTATCCGCCTAACCGCGCTCCTTCTCAAGTGCCATTCTGGTGCGCATGTCCGCGATTTGTTGTTCAAGAGCTTTGTGCCTCAGTGGATCCTTAACCTGCCCGAGGCGCTTGAGAAGGGCCTGCAATTTGCCATTCAGCACCACATAGGCCGGTTTGCCGCCTTGTTCGCGCACCACGCGTGCAAGCAGGTCATCGGCCGACTTGTCCAGATCCGAAAGTGGTTTACCGGCATTGGGTAAATTGGAAAGGTCGCCATTCTCCAATGCTTCCTGAATGCGTTGTTCGATCAGATGATCAAGAGGATGCTTAACCATTTGCCTGTTTCCATGCTTGGACTATGTCTTGAGAGAAATAAAAGCCGATACCTGCGACAAAATGTCCAAATTGGCGCGGGTAAAACCGACATTTTGTGAAAGGTTGCGTAAAATATTTTACCTTTCTCTAACGCGTGGAGGAGGAATATCGCGAAAATTTTAGAAAAGCCCCCCGTACTGGAGCCAATCCATATGTCCCGTATCTTTCGAAGTATTTCGAGCCGCCTCTACGCGCTCGTTGCCTTTTTCGTTCTGTCCTTTTTGCTTTTGCTGGGCTACCAGCTGTTTAATCTGGATACCAATCTCAATAGCTTTAAACGTCATGAAATTCAGAGTGTTGTCGAGGTAGCATACAATGTGACGGACACTTACTACAAGAAATTCAAAAGTGGTGAGCTAACAGAAGAAGAAGCAAAGCTCAGGGCAAAGACTGCCCTTCGTGGCATAATATATCAGGGCAAGGATTATGTGTTTGTCTATGATGAAACCGGCACGAACATCGTTTACCCAACCAAGCCGGAAAAAGAAAATACCAACCGGATCAACGCGCGAGACGGCAGTGGCAAGTATCATGTCAAGGAAATAATCCATAAAGCGGTGCAGAATGGTGAGGACTATGTCGACTATGTTCTGAAAAACAAGGACGGCAGCTTTCATAAGAAAATTTCCTTTGTGAAGCACTTCAGGGCATGGGGCTGGATTCTCGGATCCGGCGTTCTGCTGGAAGATGTGCAGCAGGCATTTTGGAATGCAGCGCAGATTTCCGGCCTGATAGCCTTGTCGCTCGTTGTTATTGCTGGCGGGTTGGGCTTCCTTCTTGCCCGGTCAATCGCGCGGCCCATTTCAATGCTCAATCAGGATATCGTCGCCATTGGCAACAATCAGCTCGATATCGAGATTTCCGGTCAGGAGCGCAATGATGAAATGGGTGCCATGAGCCGCGCCGTTGAAGGCTTCCGTCATGGGGCAATCGAACGTCAGCGCCTTGCGGAGCAGGAAAAAGTGAGCAATTTGGAAAGCGTTCAGAAAGCCGAACGGATTGCAGACCTCATTTCCATATTCCGTGAAAGCGTTGGGCAGAATCTGGGTGCCGTCTCATCTCAGATCGTCGAAATGGAGCGTGCGGCAGATCAGCTCGAAGAGATTGCAAGCCAGACCGAAGATAGCTCTTCACAGGCTTCTGCCTCTAGTCAGGATGCTTCTGCCAATGTCCATTCAGTGGCTTCTGCTGCCGAAGAATTGACCGCCTCCATCAACGAAATCATGCAGCAGGCTGTGCGCAGCAAGGACGTTGTGGCTGTGGCAACCGAGGATACCAAGATTTCCAACGGCAAGGTTGCTGAACTGGATGAAGCCTCCCGCAAGATTGGTGAAGTGGTCAGTCTCATTCAGGCCATCGCCGAGCAAACCAACCTGTTGGCGCTGAACGCCACCATCGAAGCGGCCCGTGCCGGAGAAGCTGGCAGGGGCTTTGCAGTCGTCGCCGCCGAGGTGAAAGAACTGGCCACCCAGACCTCCAAGGCAACCGAGGAGATCAGCAGCCTGATTGACGCCATCCAGGCATCAAGCGGCGAAACGGTGGATTCCATCGCCAAGATTGCCCGCGTCATGGAAGAAGTTGACGGCTACACCTCTGCGATTGCAACCGCTGTTGAACAGCAGGGCGCAGCGACGGGTGAGATTGCCACCAACGTTCAGCAGGCAGCTGATAGCACCAATTCTGCATCGAGCAACATGTGTTTGGTGTCGGAAAAAACGGCGCAGACAACAGCATCTGCACATCTTGTAAAGGGCGCCTCTGGCGAGCTCAACAAGAGTGCCGACTCTCTCAAAATGAATATCGAGAAATTCCTTGCCGATGTGTCTGCCGCTTGATGCCAGACAAGGCATAGGATGCTATTTAAAACAGACTTCAGAGGAGCGCGATCTGTTATCGCGCTCTTTTTTTGTTCGTGCTTGAGGGGGCGGCCTTGCAAAAGCAGGTATGAGCCTTTGGCGATTTCTATCCTATATGCCGAAATAGACCTTGAGCCCGGAAAGAGCGTTTTCCATGGCCACGGCTGCCAGCAGCATGCCCATGACGCGACTGATGATGCTGGCGCCATTTCTGCCAATCACCTTCTGTGCATAGCTTGCCACCAGAAGCAGGACGGCGGTGATCAGGATAACGCTGATCATCAGTCCCGTGGTGATGATCTGTTGGGCAATGGGGAATTTTGAGTTTTCCGTCAACAGAACGGCAGCCAGCATAGCTCCGGGGCTGGCAATGGAGGGGATGGCCAGCGGATAGACGGCGAGATCGTGGGCATTCTTGAGCTCCAATTCCGTCTCCGGTTTGCCGGGGCCGAAAATCATCGTCAACGCAAACAGAAACAGCACGATTGCTCCGGAAATCTGAAAGGCTGGCAATGGAATGCCAAGAGAGGTGAGAATGACTTCTCCCGCAATGACAAAGAAGCAAAGAATGGCGGCGGCCACCGCACAGGCCTTGATAATAACCAGTCGACGCGCACGCCCATCCATGCCTGTGGTTACTGCCATGAAAACGGGAATGGTCCCGATGGGGTCCACAACAGCGAAGAAACTGACGAAGATGGAGATGAGGTGAGGGTAATCCAGGTCCATAGCCATTCTATATTGTGCAAGGAGCCTTTACGACTCTGCAGTGATTTTGGGGAGTTTGCTGGTCATTGCCCGGCATGCTGACGCGACTGAAAGCCGCATGAACAATGCGCAGAGAATGCCCAACGTGTTTGCATATCTTATTGTTCCCTGAAAACAGGGCAAATAAAGGGCAATATAATACGGACAGAGCAGGTGAAGATGCATTGTCTTCGCCTGCGCCACGCTTCAAATCTCTATGTCAGGCAATCAGGTGCGTGTGCCGCCAACCGTAATACCGTCGATTCGCAATGTCGGCTGGCCAACACCCACCGGCACGCCTTGGCCCTGCTTGCCGCATGTGCCTATGCCGGTGTCCAGCTCCATGTCGTTGCCGATCATGGATATGCGTTTCATGGCCTCAGGCCCGTTGCCGATAAGGGTTGCCCCTTTGACTGGTGCACCAACCTTGCCATCTTCAATGAGATACGCTTCGGTGCAGGAGAAAACGAACTTGCCCGATGTAATATCCACCTGACCACCGCCAAAATTCACCGCATAGATGCCATTCTTGACAGATTTGACGATTTCTTCGGGCTCATGCTCGCCCGCTTCCATGATCGTGTTGGTCATGCGCGGCATGGGCAGATGCGCGTAGGACTGGCGACGACCATTGCCGGTCGAGCTTGTGCCCATCAGGCGACCATTCTGCCGGTCCTGCATATAGCCAACCAGAATGCCGTCTTCGATCAGCGTTGTGCGCTGTGAAGGAGTGCCCTCGTCATCAATATTCAGAGAGCCGCGCTTGCCGCGAATGGTGCCGTCGTCCACCACCGTTACGCCTTTGGCGGCGACCTGCTGGCCCATCAGTTCGGAAAAAGCAGAGCTTTTGCGCCGGTTGAAATCGCCTTCAAGGCCGTGTCCCACGGCCTCATGCAGCAACACCCCCGGCCAGCCGGGGCCAAGCACCACGTCCAGCTCGCCCGCCGGAGCTGCGACAGCTTCCAGATTGACAAGCGCCTGCCGGATGGCCTCATCGGTGGCATTGCGCCAGCCGCCTTCAAGACCATTGGCCTCAAGGAAAAATTCATAACTGTTGCGACCGCCAAAGCCATGGCTGCCCGCTTCCTTGCGATCGCCTTCGCCTACCACAACGGAAACATTGAGTCGCACCAGAGGGCGCACATCTTCAAACCATTGCCCGTTGGGGCGCAGAATGCCAACGCGTCGCCAGTTGCCGACCAATGAAGCAGAAACCTGACGGACACGCGGATCCTTCTCGCGCGCATAGGCGTCAATTTCTTCCAGAAGCGCAATCTTCTTTCCGAGATTCAGGTCATCCACCGGATTGAAGCCGCGATAGATGGTATGGTTGGCTTTTGGTGGCGCCATATCCCACACGCCTTCATAGCCATCTGCCACACCGCGCACGGAGTCTGCTGCGCGGCGGATCGCGCCCATATTCAATTCGCCCGAATGCGCATACCCGGCCATTTCGCCAGCAACGGCGCGCAGGCCGAAGCCCTGTCCGGTGTCGAAGGCAGAGCTTTTCAGGCGCCCGTTATCAAAGACAAGGCTTTCAGATTGCGTCTGTTCGAAAAACAACTCGCCATCATCTGCGCCATGCACCGTATCGGCCAGCACTTGTCGTAACTGATCTTTATCGAGCCCGTAGCTTTCGAGCATATCCTTGCCTTCTCCCTTGATGAGACTCGAGGCAGGAGAGATCGCCTGGAGGGAAGCTGGCAAAGTCGATGATAAAGAATGCATGGTGAACCCGCAGTGATGATTGCAATTGTGTGACTATACTTATTCTAGACATAAGACCCTTGGCGGCCAATATCCAGTTAAAGAATTAAATAATATAAATTTCTTCGCTTAAAGGCCTGTGGAAGCAACGCAAGCGGGCGGGATCAATGTGTCTGTATTTTGATGAATGTTGCTGCAGATGAAAATTAAACCAAGAGTTAACCATGTTTTTGTAGATTGATTAACCATGACGGCTAACCATGCGCGAACCAATCCGACAAGGGGCAAATGCGCCCCGGATTTCAGAGCGATGACGAGAGGAGTGGAGCCATGATCAGTGGTGCATCAAGCTACATGCCCATCTTCCGCATCAGCAACACCGATGCAGTCGACATGATGATCGGGAAATATGATTTGGATAAATCCGGCGATCTCGATGTCGATGAAGCGCAGAATGTGCCTATTCTCAGCCGCAAGAATTTCGAAAGTGCGGATAGTTTTGGCGATGGCAAGCTGACCGAGAAGGAGTTCACGACCTATCTCGATCAGATGAAAATGGAAATCGGGCAGGGCAACGCTACCAATCCTATGGCCTTGCTTTTGGGCGGCTCGGCGATCAACGAGGATGTTTTCTCCCAGATTGTTTCCGAGGTATCGAACAACGAGAGCAAGCAGAATTTCATCGACTATATGCTGCATCTGACCAAGGAATATGAAAGTGCGATGAAGGCCCCCGCGAGCGAGCAAGAAGGCTCCAGCGTGGATATTGCGGCCTGATGAACGTCTGATCGGTCACCCTTCTAAATACAAAAAGCCCCCGTCATTGATTCTTACAAATCGACGGGGGCTTTTTTCTTCGCCATCAAGGGCAACAAATTGAGGCTACCGGTCAGGCGGCTGTCACACTGACTTGCTGATTCTGCTCGCGAATGGTCGAGAGGAATGTATCGACATGTTCGGAGAGATTGGCAATCTGGGTTTCCAGATCGGCTGCATGGATGGACATGTCGTCGGCTGCCTGATCATTTTCCATGGCCAGATTATTGAGCGCCTCGGCATTATCCGTCACCTGAAGACTATTCTGGGCGGCTTCGGAAATGCTGCAACTGATTTCCTGAGACGCAGCGCCCTGTTGCTCGGCAGCAGAAGCGATGGTGCTGGAAATGCGGCTGAGCTGTCCAATCGTTCCATCCACATGTTCAATCGCGACCACTGCATCGGAGATAGTGTGCTGAATTGTGTTGACCTGATCAGCAATCTCTTCTGTTGCCTTGCCCGTCTGGGAAGCCAGTTCCTTGACCTCGGCAGCAACCACAGCAAAGCCGCGCCCCGCTTCGCCAGCGCGGGCTGCTTCGATGGTCGCATTGAGCGCCAGCAGGTTGGTCTGTTCGGCGATATCCTTGATGAGGCCGACAATCTGGCCGATAGCCTTGGACGATTGCGACAGGGAGCCGATCACGCTCGTGGCCTTCTGCACTTCATCCACGGCCGTACGGGAATAGTTGTTGGTTTCGTCTATCTGGCAGACGATTTCCGCAATGGATGTGGTCATCTCTTCCGAAGCGCCCGCAACGGTCTGAACATTGCTGCTCGTGGCTGCCATGGCTTCCGAGATCGTCTTGACACGGTCGCTATTCTCTTTCGAGCGGGTGGCAAGCTGCTCGGTCTGATGGCCAAATCCGGTCGCAGCATGCGCCACAGTCTTGATGATCTGGCTAACAGAGCTGTCGAAGCGATCCGCCATATCTAACAGCATCTGGCGTTGCTGCTCTTCGTTGAGCAGCTTCTGCTCGGCCTGCTCCTGTTCCATGGTTTTTCTCTGCCTTGCACCATCGCGAAAGATAATCAGAGCGCGGCCAAGAGCACCGATCTCGTCGCTGCGTTCGGTATTTGGAATATCCACGTCGAGATCCCCGTCAGCAAGCTTGCGGGTCGTCCCCACCGCTTTGCCAAGAGGTCGTGTGATGGAAAAGGCGGTGAGCGCGGACAGAACAACAATGATCAGCGCAATCAAACCGGAGGAAAGCAGCAGCTTCTCGATGTTGTGGTGATACATCGTATTTAAATCGTCGATATAGACGCCGGTCACGATAATCCAGCCCCATGGGGCAAACATCTTGACATAGGACATTTTCGGGCTTGCTTCTGTTGCCCCCGGTTTGGGCCAGACATATTTAACCGCTCCGGCGCCCTGTTCCTTTGCAATCTGGATAAAGCTGCGAGTGGTATATACCCCGTTTATGTCTTTCTTGCCCGTTGTATCCTTGCCAACCATATCCGGATTGAATGGGTGCATCAGCATATGGCCGCTGGTATCAAGAACGAAGAAATAGTCGCCGCCATTGTAGCGCATCATGGAGATGGCTTCCTTGGCGCGTTGTTGAGCTTCTTCTTGCGTTAAAAGGCCCTTTTGCGCGTGATCTCTGAACTTCTCGGCAATGCCTTGGGCTGACTCGACAAGATGTGCCAGTTCCGTTTCCTTGCTGGCCATCAGGTCATCCCTGGAGGTGAGGCCTGACTGCACTGCCAAGGCTGCGATGCCGATGGCGGAAAGCAATACGATAGAAAAAATCTTTGCTTTGATAGATGTCACCCATTTCGGCAAGAAAGAGAACTGTTTGGTAGACATGACCTGATCCTGGAAACTAGATAAGTGAATTCCCATATTGTTGAGATGCGGGAAATATAGGGAAGGAACTTCAAAACAAGTAAGCAATGTAGAGGTTAAGGAATGTGTAATTTATTTTAATTTCACATTTATAGCTGTTAATTTGTGATTTTTTACCTACAGTTGGGTAAAATATATACATTTTACCTATTTTTATTCTGGTAAATTACTCAAAACAATGAGATGAATTCTTATTTTTGAATTTGTTTTTCTTGGAAGTGTCGCCTGCGGAACCATCGACTATCGAGTGGCATAAGGCTTGATTTCATGGCATCTGGTGAGCCAGACTGCGATCTGGCCCGAATCTTGAAACCCGTCCCGTTTGCTCATTCCATCCCTGCCGGACGCTTCCTGCCCGTATGACTGATCCTCGAATGAGCGGAACAAGCATGCAATGATCAATTAAGGACCAGACCGCGTTGGATGAAAAGACCATTGTGACCGATCTCGCCAGCAAAGCCCTTGCCGCCGCAGATGCATCCTTGCTTCTGGCCTGGTATGACAGACACCACCGTACATTGCCATGGAGGACCTCACCTGCGGATGCTGCGCTTGGCGTTTTGCCCGAGCCCTATCATGTCTGGCTGAGCGAAATCATGCTCCAGCAGACAACGGTCGGAGCGGTGAAGGACTATTTCACGGCCTTTCTGGCCCGCTGGCCCACAGTTGCCGATCTGGCTGCCGCAGAGGAAGACGATATTCTCAAGGCGTGGGCAGGGCTCGGCTATTATTCCCGCGCCCGCAATCTGCACAAATGCGCCCGCGCAGTGGTGAACGACCTTGGTGGCCGCTTTCCCGAGACGGTTCCCGAGCTGAAGTCTCTGCCCGGCATCGGTGACTATACCGCCGCCGCCATTGCAGCCATCGCCTTTGATGAGCCCGTTGCCGTGGTCGATGGCAATATCGAGCGCATCCTTGCGCGGCTTTATCGCATAGAAGAAGCGCTGCCAGCTGCCAAGAAGCCTATCAAGCAGAAGATGGCTGAGTTGACCCCGCAAGAGCGTCCGGGGGATTTTGCGCAAGCCATGATGGATCTGGGGGCAAGCCTTTGCAGTCCCAGAAAACCAGCCTGTGCTCTTTGTCCATTTGACGGCGCTTGCGCAGCCCAAGCCGTTGGCGATATGGAACGCTATCCGGTCAAGGCCCCCAAGAAGGAAAAGCCGACCCGTCGCGGCGCGGCCTTTCTCATCCGGCGCAGCGATGGCGCGCTTTGGCTGGTTAAACGGCCGGAGAAGGGGCTGCTGGCCTCCATGGCGGCCGTGCCGACCACCAACTGGTTTGACAAAAAGGCAGGGGAAGGCTTTGATCCCGCCACCGCCCTTGAAAATGCCCCTGACGGAATTGACTTCAAAAGGAAAACGGGGCAGGTGACACACACTTTCACCCATTTCCATCTTCTACTGGATATCTATGAAGCGGCTTCAGATGCACCAGCCCCCACGACGGAAGGCTGGTGGTCGACATCGCGTGCCATCAAGGGCGAAGCACTGCCAACCGTATTTCGAAAAGTTGTGGAATTTGATACATGATAAAAGATGCAAAACAGCATAAGCCAGAAGATCCGGAACTGGGCGATATTCTGGATCTGATTCAGACGAGCTTTGCCTATATGGACGGACGGATCGATCCGCCCAGCTCCATGCTGAACTTGACCCTTGCCGATGTCGCGCGCCAATGCGAAACCGGTGAAGTCTGGTCCCTTGGCGCACCAGTGCAGGCCTGTGTTTTCCTCTCAAAGAAGCCCGACTGTCTCTATCTGGGCAAGCTGGCGGTCGCTTCCGATGCGCGCGGTCAGGGGCTCGGGGCTCGTATGGTCGAGGTGGCCGAACAGAGAGCGCTGGCATTGGGCTATCATACACTGGAATTGCAAACCCGCATCGAGCTTGTTGAAAATCATCAGATCTTTGCCGCCCTGGGCTTCGTCAAAACCGCAGAGACGGCCCATCCGGGCTATGATCACGTTACATCCATCACCATGCGCAAAGCCCTTGATGCCTGAGCGGCTGCCTGTCGGCGGCTTTTGATCAAGGCAACGCGCACTCTATTTCCCCTTCCCGTTTGTTGAGAGGCCTTCGCGTGTCAGACCGTTTCGCCAAAACCCCAAAGCCACCTTATTATGCCGTGATCTTCTCCAACCAGCTCCGGGATGAGCATGAAGGCTATGAGGCGATGGGGGATGCCATGTACAAGCTCGCCCTTGAGCAACCCGGTTGTCTGGGAGCGGAAAGCACCCGCGATGGAGCGCTCTTTGGCATAACCGTTTCTTACTGGAAGGATGAGGAGAGCATGCTCGGCTGGAAGCGCAATGCCGAGCATCTGGTTGCCCAGCGCCTCGGGATCGAGGATTGGTATGCGCATTACGAGCTGCGCGTGGCCAAGGTCGAGCGCGACTATTCCGGCCCGGAGGGCAGAGGAGAGGGGCTCTAACTCCTGCGCCTTCCGGCCTGCTTCTTTTGGCCTCTATTGGCCTGTCTTCCTGCTGCTATATGGCGTGAATAAAAATCCGTGGGATTTTAAAAGTGACGATTGCCTTGGATTATTTTTCTGACTAAAGTCAGGTAAATTCAAAATGCCTGATAGGATTGCCCTTCCAAGGGAAAGCCAAAAGTCAAAATAGCAAAGGGAGTCATCAGGATGCTGACAGATCCGGTTGCCCGCACACGCAGATTTCATCGCGCTGTTACCACGGAAGCAGGGGTGCTTGATGCATCCTTTCTGGGGCGAGGGCGCCCGTTGGGGCCTGCTCGCGTGCTCAACGCCATCGGGCGGGGCATCACAGATATTGCCGAAATCCGAAGCTACTTGCGGCTGGATTCCGGGCTCATGAGCCGCATCCTGCGTGGCTTGGAGGAAGAAGGGTTGATCACGGTATCGGCCAGCGAAACGGATGCCCGTCGCAGAATTGCCACACTGACGAAGTCTGGCGGAGAGGAATTCTCCGCCTATGAGGCCCTGTCAGACAAACAGGCCGCAGATATCGTGGCGCGTCATCCGCATCCGGAAACTCTGTTGCAGGCCATGGATGTTGTGGCAACAGCGCTTGGCTTCCAGCGCACGACGATTGAATGCGTCTCGCCGCTGGATCCCCGTGCCGTGGTGTGCCTTGAAGCCTATTATGAGGAACTGGCAAGGAACCTCAAAAGCGGCTTTGACGTCAATCTCTCAGCCGATCCGGAAGCCAGCGATATGGAGCATCCGCGCGGCGCTTTCCTTTTGGCCATGCTGGATGGCATGCCCATCGGCTGCATCGGTCTTAAGGGAACGGACAAAGGCTACGCAGAGCTCAAACGGCTCTGGATCGTGCCGTCGGCACGCGGTATGGGGCTGGCCAAGCGCATGATGACCGAGGCAGAGAATGAGGCGAGGGGACTTGGCATAAAGTGCCTGCGACTGGACACCAACAGCGTGCTCAGCGATGCGGTGGCCATGTATCACAAACTCGGCTGGACTGAGATCGAACGCTTCAATGAAGATCCCTATCCGGATCTGTTTTTCGAGAAGCATATCTGACAGGCCAAATAAAAAGGCGGCCAGTGGGCCGCCTCCAGGTGGGTGAAATATCTGAGGTCGCAATTCGGTCAGATCAAGCCTTGGTCGTCTGCTACGCAAAACCTCAGGCAGACGACGTCGGATCTTGAATGAATTTCACCAAAAAAGCCGAAACTTCGAACATCTCCTTGGTTAAGCTCGATGGCGACTGCGAAAGCCGCCTGTTGCCACGCGCCCTTAAGCTGCGTCGCGAATGATCTGGCGCAGGTTATCGATTGGTTCCTGTGCCCCATCCTTGTCAAAATGCCAGTAGGTCCAGCCATTGCAGGCATCAAGTCCCTGCACCAGAGCGCCCACCTTGTGAATGGAGCCGGTGTGGCTGCCTGAAATCAGAGAGCCATCGGCACGCACCATGGCGGAATACTTGCCGCGCTTGTCGGTGAGTTCCACGCCCGGTTCAAGCAGCCCTTCTTCGAGAAGACGCCCAAACGGAATGCGGGGCGCAGCGCGCTTGCTCTGTGTGGTCCTGAGCGCACCCAGATCCACCGGCTCGACGGCATCGATACGGGCTTGTGCGGCTGCGATATAATCACGATCACGCTCGACACCAATGAAGTGACGGCCCAACTTCTTGGCCACCGCGCCAGTCGTGCCGGTGCCAAAGAAAGGATCAAGCACTACATCGCCCGGATTGGTTGAAGAGAGCAGCACGCGATACAGCAGGCTTTCCGGCTTCTGGGTCGGATGGACTTTCTTGCCATCGTCTCCCTTGAGCCGCTCATGACCGGTGCAGATCGGCAGCGTCCAGTCCGAACGCATCTGAACGTCATCATTGAAAGCCTTCAGCGCTTCATAGTTGAAGGTATATTTGGAATTCTTGTCGCGGCTCGCCCAGATCATGGTTTCATGCGCATTGGTAAAGCGCTTGCCGCGGAAATTCGGCATCGGGTTGGTCTTCATCCAGACCACGTCATTGAGGAGCCAGAAATTGATGTCCTGCATGATCGAGCCGACGCGGAAGATATTGTGGTAGGAGCCGATGACCCAGATGGTGCCGTTTGGCTTGAGCACGCGCTTGCAGGCCAGAAGCCAGGCGCGGGTAAAGGCATCATAGGCCTCAAAGCTCTCAAACTGGTCCCACGCATCGGTGACCCCGTCCACTTCGGACTGGTCCGGCCGCGTCAGACCTCCACCCAACTGAAGATTATAGGGGGGATCTGCGAAGATCGCGTCAACGGAATGCTTGGGAAGTTTTTCCAGTTGGGCAACGCAGTCGCCCTTCATGATGGTATCAAGCCTATCTGCGAGGCCGGCTTCGGTCTGGTCGAAATCCGACCGTAGGGATACATTCGAACGCATACGCATACACTCTACTCAACTGAATTTCACCCGAGAGCAAATCCCGTGATTTTGACATCAGCGGTCTTGCTGCAAATGCCGGAATGACACCCGATCGAGCAGCCCGAAAAGCACTACCCAAATTGGAAATATCTGGAGTGATCAAAACCCGATCACCCTTCCGACAAGGCTATCCTGAGCCATCATGGTAAACCAGCGGTTAAGCAAAAGCGTCAACTTGTGCTTTTTTGTGCAAATTGATCCAACAGCGCAACAAGAGTCAAAAAATTATAGATAACAAAAGGTTAACGGTTCCACTTCGAGGCGTTTCTCGTCGCTCTGTTGCGTTCCTTGAAGCGCAAGCGGTCTGTTTCCATGCCTCTTGGGGAGTGTTATGGGAAAACACGCTGAAGATGAGGCTCTACTGCTTTTTGTTTATGAAAATTGGTCAACTTCATGAAAAGAATCGTAAATTTGCCGCAATCTTTACGGTATCTCGTTAATCTTGCATGGTTAAACTGGATTAACCCTGCAAATCAGCTTAAATTATAAGCAGCACCTCATGTGAAAGGCAGAAATGCCAGCTTTGGGTGCCGTTGGTTGATCAGTCGGATAAACAGGATCGGCTGTTGGCATGAAGAAAAAACAAGACAGCAAAAGCAGAACCGCTGATACGCGGCTGCGCCAAACTGCCCAGACAGGCTTCCGCAAAAGGGGAGCGGTACAATTGCGCGACGTGATAGGGTCGACGCTGACACCGCTCTGCCGGAAGCAGGGCTTTGCCTCCTCTGATATTCTGCGTTTCTGGGGCGAAATCGTCGGACCACAATTTGCTGACTGTACAGAGCCCGAGCGCATTCGCTGGCCGCGTCGCGATGAGGCGCAAGGCTTCAAGCCCGGTACACTGGTGCTCCATTGCGAAGGGGCTCAGTCGGTTTTTCTGCAGCATGAACAAGCGACCATCATTCAGCGCGTCAACGCCTATTTCGGCTATCCGGCTATTGATCGAATCCAGATCTTGCAGCGCCCTGTCAATGCCAAGACATCAAAGCGCCCGGACCCTCTTCGCCCCCTGACCCTCACAGAGGCTGATGCGCTGGAGCATCAGATCGAAGGGGTCAAGGATGACAAGATGGCTGAGGCACTGCGCCGGTTGGGTCACGCAGTGCTTGCGCGCAAATAAACCTGCATGCCGCAGGAGCCTCCTCCAGCGGTGGTCCACTTAAGACCACCTTGTGTTTCTTGCGTCTGTTGATTACGTTGCGCGATAACCAATTCAGGAACGCGCCATGAATGATATCATGCCTCTCGACAGGCAACTTTGCTTTTCGCTCTATTCTGCCTCTCTGGCCATGACCCAGCTTTACAAGCCTCTGCTGGAACCACTCGGGCTGACCTATCCGCAATATCTGATCATGTTGATCCTTTGGGAGCATGACGGGGTGAGCCTGAAGGATATCGGGGCAAAGCTCGGCCAGAAGTCGGGCGCCTTGACCCCTGTGCTCAAGCGCCTTGAGCAAGATGGGCGGGTCGAGCGCATCCGCGATGAAAAGGATGAGCGTGCGCTCAACATCCGGCTTACAGAAAAAGGCAAGGCCCTGCGCACCGAGGCGGCAAAGGTTGGCCCCTGTGTGGCCGAAGCCTGCGGCATGCCGATTGCGGAGCTTGTGGAGATGAAGGCGAAGCTGGAAGAGCTGCGCACGAACCTGTTGCAAGCCCAGAATTGAATCTGCCAATCGCCATCATGGAGAAAAGCAAAATTTATTGAGCTTAGACCTATGGGGCTCTTGATAATGGTTATTGCAATAACTAAATTGGTTGCATCTGACCCACGCATTGCGACAAAAACCAATAGAAGAGGAAACAGCTATGAAAGTTCTTTACAGCACCAGCGCAACAGTAACCGGGGGGCGTGAAGGCTCTGCCAAATCAGAGGACGGCCAACTCGATGTTACCCTTGTGACCCCGAAGGAACTGGGCGGCGCAGGCGGCAACGGCACCAACCCCGAGCAGATGTTTGCAGCAGGCTATGCCGCGTGTTTTCTCAGTGCGCTAAAGCTGGTTGCGTCTCAGGAGAAGGTCGCGCTGAAAGACCCGACCATCACCGCAAAGGTTGGTATTGGCAACAACGAAAAGGGCGAAGGCTTTTCTTTGAAAGTGGATCTGGTTGCTGACCTCAAAGATGTCGATCAGGGAACAGCAACAAAGCTGCTGGAAAAAGCCCATCAGGTCTGCCCATATTCCAATGCTACGCGCAACAATATCGAAGTAAGCGTCACAGCCAAATAAGCAACCATGACGGTTTGAAGACCTACAAGACAAATAAGAATATAAAACTATCCAGACTAGAGGCGCGTCCACGCAAGGCGCGCCTTTTTTCTTGTACAGCGGGCTGTTTACTTTCTCTCGAATCCATACCATCTATTATTAAGCGGGCACCAATTGAAATGACCGCGCCATAGAAGCGAGGCCCGAGGATGAAGGGGAAACCAACAATGCGGACTTCGGAGCAATTCTGGGACAATATGGCCTGCGATTATGCCGCCAAGCCCATCAAGAATATGGATGCCTATTCAAAGACACTGGAGCGCACGCGCCTATATCTCCATGCGAATGATACCGTTTTGGAACTCGGGTGTGGATCTGGCTCCACTGCCTTGCTCCTGTCCGGTCATGTTGGCCATATCTGGGCCAGCGACCTCTCATCCCGTCTGGTGCAAATCGGCAGGGAAAAGGCCAAAGAGCAGAAGGTGGGGAATGTCGATTTTCTACATGCAGACATGTATGACGAAGCGTTGGCCGCCAATGCTCCTTATGACTGCATCTGGGCGTTCAATTTCATCCATCTTCTGGAAGATATTCCCGCCGCCATCAAGCATATGAACCAGCTCTTGAAACCCGGCGGGGTTCTTATTTCGAAAACGGGATGTCTTGCGGGGCGCTATGGCCTGCTGCGTATTCCCATCACGATCATGCAATGGCTGGGCAAGGCTCCGCATGTGAGCTATATTTCAGCCTCGCGCCTCGAGACGGTGATGGTAGAGCAGGGCTTCGAGATTCTGGAGTCCTGTACATTTCCCAAGGCAGAGGAAACCCGCTTCATTGTGGCGCGTAAGCTTTAGATCTTGTTGGTAATTTTTGAAATAGTGAAAATTACAATTTTGTAACGAACGGCATTTTGTCGCGTCTTGCCCTCTCATCGCCAAAATGTGATTGGATAGGGTATCGTAGAAACAGGACTGCCGGGGCATTCTCGCTATGATGATGACACATGTCCCCAACGACCCAAAACGCAACCCTTAAGGAAATACATCATGGCTTTGAACCGTAGAGAGTTTCTGATCACCGGCGCAAAAGCAACTGCTGGCTTCGTTGCCCTGGCAGGACTTCCCCTGGCAATGTCCGTACCTGCTGCCGCTGAATCCTATCCATTGGAAGAGATGCTCAAGACGCCCGGGGATTTGAAAGACATTTCTGAAGGAAAAGAAGACGCACCGATAACGGTGATCGAGTATTTTTCGATGACCTGCAGCCATTGCGCCCACTTCCACGGCACGACCTATAAATATCTCAAGGAAAAATATATCGATACCGGCAAGATGCGTTTCATCCTGCGTGAATTCCCGCTCGATCCGCTGGCGACCGCAGGTGCCATGCTGGCGCGGCGCACGCCCGGAGGCAAGGCGATCGCCATGATCGACCTGTTGCTCAGCCAGCAGCGCAAATGGGCCTTTACCGATGATCCGGTTGGCAATCTGCAACGCTTCGCCAAATTGGCCGGTTTTTCACAGGAAAGCTTCGAGAAAGCCGTTTCTGATGATAAATTGCTGGACGCCATCGAAGCAGTACGTGAACGTGGGCATAAAGAATTCGGAATCGATTCAACGCCAACCTTCTTCGTGAATGGTGAGAAGCATATCGGAGCCCTGTCGAGTGAAGAATTCGACAAGATACTGGAGCCATTGCTGTAATTTGATGCTCGTTGGCAGGGTGCTCTCTGCTGACCTTTTTCGGGCGCCTGCCTTTCCCTCTTTCATGCTGAGCATGTGTGGGCAAAGGTGGCGCCTTTTTGCGTTTGTTAGCCCGCTTTCCTTCGCCACCCTTTTGGGGGCGAGGCGATGAAATTCACCAAGCTGCGCCTGCTGGGCTTCAAGTCCTTTGTGGAGCCCATGGATTTTATTATCGAAACGGGGCTCACTGGCGTCGTCGGCCCCAATGGTTGCGGCAAGTCCAATCTGGTGGAATCCTTGCGCTGGGTTATGGGGGAGAATAGCTACAAGAACATGCGCGCCTCCGGCATGGATGACGTCATCTTCGCTGGCTCCACCAACAGACCGGCCCGCAACACCGCCGAGGTGACCGTGCATCTCGACAACAGCGATCGCACAGCGCCTGCCGGTTTCAACGATAGTGACGATCTGGAAATATCGCGCCGCATCGAACGCGAGAATGGTTCCAACTATCGCATCAATGGCAAGGACGCGCGCGCCCGCGACATCCAGCTGTTGTTTGCCGATGCATCCACCGGCTCGCGCTCGCCTTCGCTTGTGGGGCAGGGGCGCATTGGCGAAATCATCAGCCAGAAGCCGACACAGCGACGTGGCCTGCTGGAAGAGGCCGCAGGCATTTCCGGCCTTCATAGTCGCCGTCATGAAGCGGAATTGCGCCTGAAGGCCGCAGAAGCCAATCTGGAACGCCTTGAAGATATCATGGCGCAAATCGCCACCCAGCTTGAGGGGCTCAAGCGTCAGGCGCGTCAGGCCAGCCGCTACCGCAATCTTTCATCCGATATTCGCGCAACCGAGGCAACGCTCTATCATCTGCGCTGGCAGGAGATACTGGCCGAAGAAGAGAAAGCAAAGGAAACTCTGCGTCTGGCCGATCTGAATGTGGCCGAGGCAACAACCGCTCAGTCTTCCGCTGCGCGTGAGGAGGCTTTGGCCAACCATGCCTTGCCAGCTTTGCGCGATGAAGCTGCCGCCAAGGCCGCCTCTTTGCAGCGTTTGACATTGGCTGCGCGCGAACTCGACAATGAAGAAAAGCGCGTTGAAGAAAAGCTTGCCGATCTTTCCCGTCGCATTGATCAGCTCAAGGCTGACAAGCTGCGCGAAAAACAGATGCTTGACGAGAATGCCGATCTCCTGAGAAGCCTTGACGAAGAACGCGCAAGTCTTGTCGCCGAAGAGGAAGGTGCGGCCAAGGCACAGGAGGCCGCTGACGAAGCCCTGAAAAAGGCTGAAGAGGATCTGGCCAAGGCCGAAAGCGCTGCCAGCGACTGGACATCCCGTCTGGCTGAGGCCGAAGGCTCTGCCCGGCAATTGCAACAGGCAACGGAAGCGGCACGCGGGCGGCTTGCCCGCCTTTCCAGCCAGAAAGCGCAGAGCGAGCGCGATCTGGATCGTGTTGACGAGCAATTGAACAAGGATGCCGGACTGGATCAATTGCGCGAAGAGGTGGAAAGCGCGTCCGAGGTGCTCGGAACTCTTGAGGTCTATGCCGAAGAGGCCACCGCTGCCGTGGCTGAAGCCCGTGAGGACGAAACCGCCGCCCGTCGCGCCCGCGCTGAAGCGGAAAGCGCATTCAATCGGCTTGATACCGAAGCCCGCACTCTTGCCAAGATTGTGGAAGGCGGGCAGGACAAACGCTATCCGCCGGTGCTCGACAGCCTGAAGGTGGAGGCTGGCTATGAGGTGGCGCTCGCCGCAGCGCTGGGCGAAGATCTGGATGCGCCGCTTGATGCTGCAGCTCCGCGCCACTGGAGCGATGTGGAGCCCAATGCTGCAGACCCTGCCATGCCGCATGATGTGCCGCGCCTTAGCAGCTATGTGTTCGGCCCCGAGCGCTTGACCCGCCGTCTTGATCAGATCGGCATAGTTGATGCCAGTCTTGGCGCTAGCCTGCAAAAACAATTAAAACCGGGCCAAAGGCTCGTTAGCCGCGAAGGGGACCTGTGGCGCTGGGATGGCCTTGTCATCCAGGCTGGAGCCCCCACACCCGCAGCCCAGCGCCTTGAACAGCGCAATCGCCTTGAAGAGCTGGAGGGGCGTCTGGCAGAGGCGGAAGAGCGCCTCGAAATTGCCCGCAATGCCTTTGAGGAACAGCGCACCATCGCCTCTGACAAGGCGCGGGAAGAGCAGAGCGCGCGCAATCGGTGGCGGGACGCCCAGAAGCGTCTGTCTGCTTTGCGCGACAGCCTGACCAAGGCCGAGCGCGATGCCAACCAGATCCTCGCCCGCAAGGCGACGCTGGAAGCGACCATTGGCCGGCTGGCTGAAGAGGAGAAAGAGGCAAGGACCGCTTTCGATGAGGCCGAGCAACAGCAGAAGGATTTGCCGGCCATCGATCATCTGCAACGCGAGCGGGATAATGCGCGGCTGATCCAGAGTGAAAAGCGCGCCTCGTTGACTGAGGTTCGCGCCAAGGCTGATGGTCTGGTGCGCGATGCGATCATGCGCACCAAGAGGCTGGCTGCAATCGAGCGTGAGCGCTCAAGTTGGGTATCTCGCGCTCAAAATGCAGACGCCCAGATCGCTACGCTTGATGCGCGCCTGTCCGAGGCCGAGCAGGAGCGTGAACAACTAAGCGAAACTCCCGATGAGATCGGAAACAAGCGCCGCTCCCTCTTGTCTGAAATAGCCAAGGCCGAAGACGCTCAGAAGGAAGCGGGCGACAAACTAGCTGTGGCAGAACGCACTGCCCTTGAAGCTGGCGTTGCAGCCAAGAGCGCCATGGAAGCTCTCAGCTCCACCCGCGAAGAACGCAGCCGCGCTGATGAACGCATCAATGGCATCAAGGCGCGCAAGGAAGAACTGACCCGCCAGATCGATGATGCCATGGATTGTGCACCTGCTGCCACCTTCGGTCTGTCCGGCCTCAAGAAAGATGCGCCGCTGCCCGCGATGGCGTCAGTGGAAGGCAGGCTGGAGCGCCTCAAGAATGAACGAGAGCGTCTTGGTGGCGTGAACCTGCGCGCTGACGAGGAAGCCAATGAAATCACCGATCAGCTCACCACCATGGAAACCGAGCGGGACGATCTGATCGAAGCCATCAAGAAGCTGCGCACGGGCATCTTCAACCTCAACAGGGAAGCGCGCGCCCGTCTGCTTTCCTCCTTCGATGTGGTCAACAACCACTTCAAATCCCTGTTTGCCAAACTGTTTGGTGGCGGCGAGGCGGAGCTGACCCTGACCGATGCGGATGATCCGCTACAGGCTGGCCTTGATATCATCGCCCGCCCGCCGGGCAAGAAGCCCCAGACCATGACCCTGCTTTCGGGCGGGGAACAGGCGCTGACGGCCATGGCCCTGATTTTTGCGGTATTCCTGACCAATCCGGCCCCCATCTGTGTGCTTGATGAGGTTGACGCACCGCTGGATGATGCCAATGTGGAGCGCTTTTGCGCCTTGCTGGAAGAAATGCGGACACTCACGGAAACCCGCTTCGTCACCATCACGCATAATCCGATCACCATGGCGCGCATGGATCGGCTGTTCGGTGTGACCATGGCCGAACGTGGTGTTTCCCAGCTTGTTTCGGTCAACTTGGAAGCAGCAGAAGAGCTGATTGCTGAGGATGAGAACCGAGCCGCAATAGCTACGGTGCCGCCGGGCTATCCGCAGCCCTGAGCAGGGCTTCCGGCAGACCGGCAGCAAAAGGGGTTAGATACATATCTAGAGTAAGGAAAACGGCTGCGGTTTGGAACGCGTGCCTAGTCGTCTTCTTGCGGCAGGGTGTCGGTGATGTCGTAATAGTCGCCCTTATGCGAAGCAAAAATATGCTTGGTCAGGCGTCTGCCCTGCACATCGTCAATGCAGCCCACGGAGACCGCAATTTCGTCTTTCCATTCAGGGTGCCGATCCGCGTGCCAGAATAGGGACGATCCGCATTTGGAGCAGAAGCCGCGGCGTGCAAATTCGGACGACTCATACCAGGTCAGGGTTTCCCGGCCTTTCTTGATCTCCAGATTGCTGAATTGGATCGTGATGCTGGGCCATGCATGGCCACCCCATTGGCGACATTGTTTGCAGTGGCACATAACCATGGGATTGGCATGACCGGGAAATTCGAATTCGACAGCACCACAAAGGCACCGGCCAGTCAGCATGTCTTCCATGATATGTCTCCTGCTTTCTTGCATCGCATTCATTTGCCCGGACTATAACGTCATTTGGTGGCGCGGGTCCAACATATCGTTGGAATTCATCCATCATGGAAATTGATGCCCACAAAACACCGCACACAAGGCGAACCACCCAAGCAACGCATCAATCAAAGTCCTTTTGGATAATTCTTTCACAGGACGCAAGCGAGTCACAAGGAATGCGAATGTACACTTTTCAGAGCATGGAATTTGTGCCTAGTCTTTATGAAACCGATTGCTAAAGGGGAAGTGCGCCGATGACCGACCTAATTTCTGCTGATCATCTCAAATTGACGCTTTATATCGCCAACAAGAATTACTCCTCCTGGTCTTTGCGGCCATGGATTGCCATGAAGACCAAGAATATCGTCTTCACCGAGCATCTTTTGCAGTTTGACGAAGCCACAGGCCACGCCCATTTCATCGAATATTCGCCGACCAAGAAGGTGCCCGCTCTGAAAATCGAGCAAGAGGGTGCAGAGCCAGTGATCATTTGCGAGAGTCTTGCCATTCTTGAGGCGATTGCAGATATTTTCCCTGAAGCCGGGCTCTGGCCGGTCGATGTCATGGAGCGCGCACGGGCACGGGCCTATGCCGCTGAAATGCATGGCGGCTTTTTCGGGCTGAGAGGCTCATGCCCGATGAACATCCGCCGGGAAGCCAAGCGGCTGGATCTGGACCCTTATAGCGCGGCTGCCGTGGTCAAAAATGTCGAACGGATCGAGCAGATCTGGCGCGAATGCCTTGATGCATCCGGTGGCCCCTTCCTGTTTGGCTCTTTCGGGGCCGTGGATGCCATGTTTGCTCCGGTTATCAATCGCTTTGAGAAATACGAGCTTACCGATAGCGAAGTGTTTCATGCCTACCGCTTCGCCATCAAAACCCTGCCTGCCTGGAAGGAATGGGAAGAAGAGGCTCTGAAGGAGCCATGGATTGTCGAAGAAGACGAGGCCTGATGCTCTCATCTGCGTAAAGGCGTGGGGTGCGTGCGCCTACGTGAGACGAACCATGATGCCGCTCGCAATTGGGCAAAAGTGAGCAAGGGGCCTTGGAAATGGTATGGCGCGAGGCGGGTCAGTCGAACAGACGGTCGACTTCGTCCTGTGCCGTTGGGTGATCGATGGCCAGCATCCAGTCGGTGGCGTTGGCCGTATCATTGATCAGCGCGCTCACGCGATCGATCAGCGGACGAACTTCGGTGGAAGCCATGAAGGCGACGCTATCGAGAAACTCATTCGAGAGATCGCCATTGAGATCCACGATGCGCTCGATCAATCCCTCAATCTTGACGTCGATTTCATGCACGAGCGATTCCAGCTGGTCGCGCATCTCGGGCTGCACGGAGGCATAAAGGGAAATGGCGAGTTGTTTTTCCTTGAAGGTGGATTGCTGGAAATAGTCCGAGTAGCCCATTGGGCGCCAGGCAACAATGTCTTCGGCGCATTCCGGCATGGCTGACAGCATTTCGATTAGCATCAGCACTTCATTAAAATGGTTGAGATAGTCCGTCGCGAGCAACGTCGATGGGTTGATGTTGGCGTCCTGCAACAATTTCGCATCAGGAAGTGTAGACATTTCTGACATCGTGTGACTCTCAACGCAACTTCATTGGCATTCAGGTGACGCGACCAGTCTTCGAAATAGCTTTATGGGCAACACAGGAGCGATATCTTCATGCCAATCGCCGCAAGATTTACGACTTTGAGCAAGATATGTGATCCCGGTTTTCGTCGCCACATATCTGCAATAAGCGGTTTCCAAAGACGGTCCAACTTAACCATAAGGTGCTATAGTTTCCAAATACTTGACGTGAGACCACGTCGGTGAAAAAGATGAAACAGGATAAATATTTAGCAAACCCTTTAGAAGAAATCGAATTGGACGCTCATGACCGGTAGATTGCACTTGGTGGCAGAAGAGATTGAATTGATTAAATTTTTCGGTGTCACAGAGTTGTTGCCCGGATTGCACAAAATGCCGCCTAGACATAACGTCGCACCGGGCACGCCAGTTCTCACAATCACCCATGAATATGGTGCGCGCACCGCCCGGCTGATGAAATGGACTTTTGTGCCAGATTGGGCAAAAGATCCGCGCGACTTCACTCAAATCAGTACTGCCCGCATGGAAACGGTCGAGAAGAAGCCGTCCTTTAAAAATGCAGTCAAATACCGCAGGTGCCTGGTGCCTGTGACCGGTTTTTATGAATGGCAAAGACAGAAAGAGGGCAGCGAGGGAGGGCCTTACTTTTTCAGGAGAACCGATGGGCGTGTGTTTGCGTTGGCGGGCATATGGGAACCCTGGATGGGGCCAAATGGCGAGGAATTTGACGGACTCGCATTGCTGACCGTTCCGGCGAGGCAGCCTTTCCGCAAGATCTCCGAGCGACTGCCCCTCTTCATTTCTCATGATGATCATGACGCTTGGCTGAATATCCGTTCTGGCCGCTTTGATGAAGCCCGTCCGTTGCTGTGCAGCGCCTTGCCGGATGATCTTGTGGCTTATCCCGTGTCCAATCGCGTCAATAATCCAAGCATTGATGATGCGTCCGTAACGGAACCGATAAAGACGCAGCAGATCTCAGCGGCAGATGGGAATAACAAGAACAAGGAAAAGCCGCCTGAGACGAAGGCGAAGAAGGAGCCAAAAGAAAAGCCTGAGGACGATACTCAGTTGGACCTCTTTTAACGAGCAGACGCTGCGCCTGAATGCTCCAACAAGTTAGGCGGGGAGGCTGTTTCTGCCAGCGTGGTGGGCAGACAAAAAAGTCTTGTCGAAAAAACTGAGGGGCCATATAGCAAAAGGCCCGAGAGAAATCTCTCGGGCCCAGAATTCTTGGACTTCCAGTCTAAGCTAAGCTTAGATTAGAAAGAACGTTTCAGGTACAGTTTGCCTGCTACGTCGTCCCAATCACCAACAGAGGTGCTGTTTACGTCAGTTTTCTCGTAACCTACACGAGCGCCAACTTCGAGGTTAGCAACCGGGGTGTAGGTGATCTGAGCGGAAGTACCCCAAGTCTTGTAGTTTTCGTCGTCATAGTCAATGTAACCAGCGTCAACACCGAATACAAGGTTGTCAGCGAAAGCATATTCAAGACCAGCGGTCAGGCCCCATTTGCTATACAGGTTACCTGCGGCATCGTTAGCATAGCCATTTTCATAAGCTGCGGAGATACCGAAGGTCAGGCCCTGCATCAGGTTGAAGGAAGCTTCTGTACCAACGATGTAGCCCATATCTGTATCGTACGTAGCATCAGCATAACGAACCTGATAAACAGCACCGGCTACGTTTGCAGAACCCCAGCCCTGCTTCACAGCCAAGCGAGCTGCGACGGAAGGCATGGTCGTGCCAGCACCAGTTTCGTTGCCGGTGTATTCTTCCAAAGCGATGGTAGCGGATACGCCGTTACCGAAAGAAGCTACATAACCGATAGCGTCCAGATCATCGTGGCCGATGCCGAAGTCATCGTAGTAGAGGCCAGCGTTGAAGTCGACGATGGAGTCGGTCATACCAGCATAAAGGCCGCCGAGCTGCAGATAAGCTTTATCGAATGCGGTGTTTGTGCCTGAATTGCTGTCAGACGCATCATCGAATTCCATGTGGGCAGCAAGAGTACCGAGTTCGGTTTCTTCTTTAACGTCGAAGGTGAAGGTGGTTTCTGTGTACATGGAAACCAGATTGTCAGAACGAGTGTACTCAGGGGTGCCACCATCTGAAGATTTAGACTGGAAACCGCCAGATTCTACACCGAATTCAACTTTACCGGAGATTTTCAGGCAGGTGTCGGTACCTGGAATGAAGAAGTAACCAGCGCCGTATGCATCACATACTTTAACGTAATCTACTGGTTCCGCTACTGGCAGATCTGCTGCCTGTGCTGCACCGCCAGCTACCAAAGCAGCTGCGGAGCCAAGGATGAGGCTCTTGATGTTCATGTTTCTGACCTTCATTGTCATAACAAAAAAATTATTTTGCAGTGACCAGTCCAGTCAGAACTGTAATTCACTGCTTGCGACAAGACTGACAATACTCGTTTCCCCGGCGGGTTCAATCGACTCTCGTATTTGTCGAGATGACTTTGAGAGGACTGTTGCACAAAAAACACAAAATAGACGCTATACCCCGGTTTTCTGCCAATTCGTTACTGAATTCTTAACGGGATCCATGTGAATTTCGCCGCTTTTTGGTGGGCTTCTATGGGGATTGAAAATGAAAAACAGGATTCTGGTGAGGAAGAGTGATCCGGATTCTTCCGTCTGAGGCATAAAAAAACAGCTTGGCCTGAGCGCAAAGACTCATAAAAAGGCCCATGAAAACCGGATTCGGAAGATATTTTGGCCAATTCAAAGAATCGATTCTGTCGCTGTAAGGCTCTGTACGCTCATGCAATGACTGATTCTGGCCCCGAAGAGCGCTGCATATGAAAAGGCCGCCCCTGCTTGTTTGCAGACGCGGCCCTTTAAGAGGAACGGAAGTGCGGTCGAGACGTCTTCTTTACGAATCTGAATCTGAGTCGTTTTTGCCGAATGGCCAGATCCGCGAGAAGAAACGCTTCTTCTTGCCTTTATTCTCTTGCTGCTTGAGTTGCTCCATTTGCGAGGCGACCTCTGGGGTCACGTCGGTAAAGCGCTCTGGCGGTTGGGTCAGATAGGTACGCTTGCCTTTTTCGCCCTGTTTCTGGGCTCTGATCAGGGCGAGGCGCTCCTTGACCTGTTTTTCATATTCCCTCAGCTCTGCAGGATCGACCGGCCCGTCGCCATAGTCGGGCTCTTTGATCTGACGGGCAAAGTTGGCAGAAGCGGTGTTGTTCTTGATGATGGAATCACGTTGGGCCGGTGGCAGACGACGAATGGCTTCAAGCAGTTGCGCACGCTCTTCGTCGGTCATATTTTCCATGCGCTCGTTATAGATCTCGCGCAGTTTGTCCGGGTCCTGTGGCCAGTCGGCCTGTGCATAGGCTGGCAGGCGCTTGCCATCTTCCGGTGTTGGCAGAGGTGCGCCAGCAGGCGGCAGAACAAGGCCTGCGCGGGCGGAATAGTCAATCGTCTGGCGTTTTTTTTCGTTGGGCAGGGCACCCAGCAATCCGGTGACATCGTCCAGCAACTCCCGCTCATGGGTTTCGCCGGTGCCATAGGTTGTAGAAGAAACTCCCGAACATGCTGAAAGACCCATGCTGAGCGTCCCCAACATAACCAGAGCCATCACGCCTGAAGGCTGAGCCGCACGGCTTTTGAAAGTTTCGGCACTGGTAAGGAAAATGTCCTTGCACCTGCTGACTGTCATGACGATCTCGCCTTTTGATATTCGGGCATTCTCATGAATGCTCTTACGCAAACCACCTCAGGCACATCGTTAAACATGTGCCAATTAGATTTAGACATACTTCCTAATGGGGTTGTAGATCAAGAGAAGCTTGGCTTTGGGCAAAGACAAAAGACCCTGATCGCAGGAAATACCGCTGCTTTTGCTACTAATCATTCATTTGCGGCATCTTTGCGGCTGGAATCGGGCCTGTTCTTGCGTTCTGAGGAATTTCGCCTGCCAAACAGGCTTTCCAGCACCAGAAGAGCTGCCCCGACAACAATCCAGACATCAGCGAGATTGAAAATATACCAGCTGAAGCTTCCCACATGGAAGTGGAACAGATCGACCACGGCTCCATGCAGAATGCGATCCAGCCCGTTGCCCAGAGCGCCGCCCATGATGAGGCCGAGCGCAAGGGGTGTCAGCTTGTCATGGCTTTTCCAGATCCAGATCCCCAGAGCAATCGCGGCCACACCCGCCAGACCGATCAGCATATAGCGGCCAAGATCATCATCCTGCTGAAACAGGCCATAGGAAATGCCGTGGTTCCAGACCAGAACCAGATCGAAGAATGGTGTGATCCTCACCGGCCCTTCAAAGCGCATGACTGCATCGATCTGAAAGCCGAAAAGCATCCAGAGCTTGAAAGCCTGATCAACGACAAAGCCAATCAAGGCAACGAGATATCCCAAAGACCGTGAAGACAAGCCTGTCCCCCAAAAGATGTCGGACCCATATTATGCCCGTTGCCGGGCCAGTAAAGAAAAGCCGGGATCCGGACAGCGCCAGACCCCGGCTTCACTATAACTTGAAATGCGGCTGTTAGGCGGCATCAATCTCGCGGATCGCGGCCGCATCGCGCAGCGACAGGCCGGGATAATCCGGATCGGAGCCAACTTCCGGCAGGATCTTCCAGCTGCGCTGGCATTTCTTGCCTTCTGCCAGAGCGGGAACAACGCCCACGCCCGTCACTTCGTCCATGGTGAAGGCCCCTTCAGGCGCTTCGCCCTTGATCAGTTCAGCCTGAGAGGTGATGGAGATCTCGGCAAGATCAATGCCGTCCATCGCCTTGAGGATGGCTTCGTCGGAAACATACACCTTCGGAGCGGCCTCAAGAGAAGACCCGATCCGTTTTTCCCGGCGTTCGATTTCCAGCGCACCGGTGACTACGCGGCGCAGCGCTCTGACTTTGTCCCACTTGGCAGCCAGTTCATTATCCTGCCAATCGCCTGAAACTTCGGGGAATTGACGGAAGTGAACCGAATCATCTGCATTCGGATAGCGGCTCTGCCAAGTCTCTTCCATGGTGAAGGGAAGGATCGGCGCAAGCCATGCCGTAAGATGGATGAACAGCTCATGGATGACATAGAGCGCGGCCTTGCGGCGCATGGAGCTTGGCGCGTCACAATAAAGCGCATCCTTGCGCACATCGAAATAGAAGGCGGAAAGCTCGATACCCATGAAATAGTTGAGTTCATGCATGATGTGCTTGAAGTCAAAATTATCATAGGAGTCTCTGACCATGTGATCCAGTTCGTGGATGCGATGCAGCATCAGCCGTTCCAGCTCAGGCATATCAGACAGGGCAATCTCGGTGCCATCGAAATGCGCCAGAGAGCCGAGCATCCAGCGGATGGTATTGCGCATTTTGCGATAGGCATCGGCGATGGTCTTGAGGATTTCCGGTCCGATGCGCTGATCATCGGTGTAATCCGTGCTTGCCACCCACATACGCAGGATATCGGCACCATATTGCTTGATCACCTCTTGCGGGGCAATCGTGTTACCGATCGACTTGGACATCTTGCGGCCCTGTTCATCCATGGTGAAGCCATGGGTCAGGACGGCATTATAAGGCGCGCGACCGCGCGTGCCGCAGCTTTCCAGCAAAGAGGAATGGAACCAGCCGCGATGCTGGTCCGAGCCTTCCATGTAGAGATCGGCTGGCCATTTGAGGTCGCCGCGCTGTTCCAAAACGAAGGAGTGGGTCGAGCCGGAATCAAACCAGACATCGAGGATGTCCATCACCTGTTCCCATTCGTCCGGATTGTGATCCGCAGCAAGGAAGCGTTCCTTGGCGCCCTCGGCAAACCATGCATCGGCGCCTTCTTTCATGAAAGCATCAAAGATGCGGGTGTTGACCGAACTATCCTGCAAAACAACGCTCGGATCATCCTTCTTGATGAAGATGGTGATAGGCACACCCCATGCGCGCTGACGGGAGATCACCCAGTCAGGACGTGTCTCTATCATCGAGCGCAGACGGGTCTGGCCGGACTTCGGAACAAAGCGGGTGGCATCAATCGCATCAAGGGCACGCTTGCGCAGGGTATCGCCTTCGCCGTCGATGTTGCGATCCATGGCGATGAACCATTGCGGTGTGTTGCGGAAGATGAGCGGAGCCTTGGAGCGCCAGCTGTGCGGGTAGCTGTGCTTGATCTTGCCGCGTGCCAAGAGAGCGCCAACTTCTGTCAGTTTGTCGATGACGGCCCCGTTTGTGGTGCCTTCGCCGCCCTTGCGGTTGAGGATGTAATGACCCTGGAATAGCGGCACATGCGGGAAGTAGGCCCCGTCTTCCATCACGGTATGCGGGATTTCCGTCGTGCCGCATTCTTCAAAGCGCTCGCGGTTGGCAACAAAGACCTCATAGTCTTCCGCCCCATGGCCCGGTGCGGTGTGCACAAAGCCGGTGCCTGCATCTTCGGTTACATGATCGCCAGGCAGCATCGGCACATCATAGTCATAATAGCCATCAGTGCCATCCAGTCCCGCAAACGGATGGGTGCATTCTGAGATCTGGGACGGATCGACATCGAACTTGCGCTCATAGCCATCAACGCGGGCAGCCTTGAAGATATCAGCAGCCAGTGTGTCAGCCACGATCAGCTTGTCGCCAACCTTGCCCCAGTTGTCGTCTGCCGCTTCGGTGATTTCATAAAGGCCATAGCTGATGGACGGGCCAAAACAGATGGCGCGGTTGCCCGGGATGGTCCATGGGGTGGTTGTCCAGATCACCACATCCGCATCCAGCAGGGCGTCGAGCTTGTCGGTGTCGACCGTGCCATGCACACCGGAGACGGGGAAGCGCACCCAGATGGTGAAGGAGGTGTGATCCTGATATTCGACTTCGGCCTCCGCCAGAGCGGTTTTCTCGACGATGGACCACATGACCGGCTTGGAGCCCTGGAAGAGCTGGCCGGACATGGCGAATTTCATCAATTCGTTCGCGATGCGGGCTTCGGCATCGAAGGTCATGGTGCGGTATGGGGTCTCGAAATCACCCACCACGCCAAGACGCTTGAATTCTTCAGACTGGATCTTCACCCATTCAGACGCGAAGTCACGGCATTCCTGACGGAACTCGTTGACCGGCACAGCATCCTTGTTCTTGCCCTTCTTGCGGTATTTTTCTTCGATCTTCCATTCGATCGGCAGGCCGTGGCAGTCCCAGCCGGGCACATAGTTGGAATCAAAACCGCGCATCTGGAAGGAACGGGTGATGATGTCCTTGATGGTCTTGTTGAGCGCGTGGCCGATATGCAGGTTGCCGTTGGCATAGGGAGGGCCATCATGCAGCACATATTTCTCGCGGCCTGTAGACCGTTCACGCAGGGCCTTATAAAGATCAATATCCTCCCAGCGCTTCAGGATCTTGGGTTCATTCTTGGGCAGACCGGCTCGCATGGGGAAGTCGGTTTTGGGCAGGTAAAGCGTTTCGGAATAATCGCGTTCTTCAGTCATTATCTATCACTTCCGTGAAGCTCGGCCACCGTGACTGGCTCTTTAAGAGCGAAAACCGCGGGAGTAAAATGCCGGGGCATATGGTCTGCGGCTTGGTCCGGTTCGGTCAAGCTATTGAATTCGTGGGAAAAGGCATCAGGCAGCAGAAAGGCTGCTTGGCCTTGTGGTCGTCCCGGTCCCTCGTGGGCGCGTCAGATGCGCCAGTCACACGAAGGCCGGGCCAGTAATTCGACTGGCTATCGGCCCAATGCAGCCTCGGGCGGGTGGTGCGAAATACCGTAACGTGGCAAATCTCATATCTGGTTTCATGCGCAGGGCATGTCTCATAAGCATCTCGGTTGCCTTTTTCTCGCGCGCGACATTAATTCAAGCCCGAGCCGAGTACAAGCCCCCCAAGACCGTAACTTTCCTTAAAAAATCCTGCTTTGAGCCTATGGCTCTTCAGTACGGGCCCTGAGCTGCAAAGATATGCTCGACAAATCCCCCCAATCCTCCTTCTGCCAAGCCATGAGAGTCTGTTGCCATGCTCTCTGTGGGTGATGCTCCCAATGCCCGCAGGGTGAAGCATCAACAAGAAGGAAGGACCGCTTATGTTCGATATTTCGACGCACTCTGCCTATTCCATCCGCCACCACATGCTGTGCGCCGATGGTGCGCCGGTGCCCTTTGCGCGCTCGCCCAACCAGTCGGGTGAATTCTCACCACGCGGGATCATTCTGCATGATACCGCAGGACGACTGGAAAAAGGCAACGCTGTTGACTGGTTCCTCAGGCCCGAAGCAAAGGCTTCGGCCCATCTCACCATCGAGCGGGATGGCTCGGTAACCCAGCAAGTGGCCTTCAATCGCCGCGCCTGGCATGCGGGCAAGAGCAGCTATCGCGGGGAAGAGGGCGTCAATGCCTTCGCCTTTGGCATCGAGATGGTCAATCTGGGCAAATGCAACAAGTTGCGCGATGGCTCCATCCAGCCGTGGTTCAAGGGCGATTATCGCGATGGCACGGACGGGCTTCACTTTGCCTTTGCCGCCAGTCGTGCTCATGGCAAGGGTTGGTGGCTGGACTATACCGCGGCGCAGATTCGCACGGTCGCAGCGATAGCTCACAGCCTGATCGACAAATATGCACTCTCCTTCATCGCGGGCCATTGGGAAATCGCGCCGGGACGCAAGATCGATCCAAACCCGCTCTTTCCGCTGGATGCTTTACGCAATGCCCTGCTTGGGGCCGAGGGCGAACAGGGCGCTCCCATGGTGATCGCCGACGCCAATCTGCGCCGCTGGCCCTCCTATGCAGACAATATCATTCAGGTGCTTGAAAAAGGAACCGCTCTGAGCATCATCCGTTCAGGCAGCTTCAAGCCACTCGGGAATGCGGAACTATGGCATCTGGTCGAGACGGGAAATCAGCAGGGCTGGATCAATGGATCGCTGGTCGCGCTGGACTAGTTTATCTGTCAGGAAACTTACCAGATACAAATAGCAAGAGGCCCCGTAAGGGAGCCTCTTTTGCGATGTCCTCTGAAAGGAAAGTCAGCCAAGGGCGCCAAACCAGCCGGGATCACTCCCAAATCCGGCTTTCCACTTCAGAGAGTGGTTCGGCATAGCGCAGAATGGCCCGCGCCTGAACGCTGTCAGCATCCATCTGGTTGATCAATGCCTCAAGGCCATCAAACTTCATTTCCTCGCGTAGATAGGAATAGAGCACGACCCGCACATTTTCGTCATAGAGGTTATCGTCGAAATCAAAGACATGCACCTCGAAAACACGGGGACCATTGTCAAACATCGGGCGGCGACCAAAGCTGGCCACGCCATCATGCTGGGAGCCATCAGACCGCACGAATTTGACCGCATAAACCCCTTCGCGCAGGCGACTATTGTCCGGTAGGGTCATGTTGGCTGTCGGATAGCCCAGTTTGCGGCCATTCTTGGCGCCATGGATTACCACGCCCGAGAAGAAATGCCGATAGCCCAGCAGCCGGTTGGCCGGAGCCACCGCGCCATCTTCCAGCGCCTGCCGGATGCGGGTCGACGACACGGCATCGCCCGAGCGATCTGTTTTCATGTCGACGATGGTGACGCCAATACCCAGCGCTTCGCCCTTTTCCTGCAAATAGTCCGGTGTCCCGGTGCGATCCTTGCCGAAATGGAAGTCATAGCCGGCAATGGCCCTCTTGGCATCGAGCTTGTCGATCAGCATGTCGGTAATGAAGAGATCCGGTGACTGGCTGGCAAAGGATGCATCAAAAGCCAGCGATACCATGCCATCAAGCCCGAGTGCCCGTGCGATCATTGCCTTTTCCTCATGGGGTGTGAGGCGAAAAACCGGATAGTTGGGCCGGAATAAAGTGCGCGGATGCGGTTCGAAAGTCAGCATCACGGCTTTGAGGCCGGAGGCGCGCGCTTCCTTGACGGCATCTTCCAGCACGGCTTGGTGCCCGCGATGCATGCCATCGAAATTGCCAATCGCCACAACGCCGCCTCTGAGCGAATCCGGCAAAGGCTGCTCAGGATATCGGATGTCAACAAAGGACGAGGCTGGGGTCATCATTTCAAGGCAACTCCTTGTAACCGGCGCAAAGACCGGCAGGGTTGAAAACAGTAAAGCATAACGCCATGGCTATGCTGAAAGGTTTGGCGGGAGGGTGCCTAACCTCTAGGGTCAGGTCAAGATCTCTCGTTAATATAGAGGCCGAGCAATCCACATCAAGGGAGGTTCGAGCATCATGACATGCCGTCTTCACGCCGGTGCTTCATGAGAATAATGATCTTTTCTTCATCGATAGACCGGTTTTGGCAGGGCCTGTTGTGTCACAGCACGGCCGCTTTGGTGCGCGGGCGGTTGCTGGCCCTGCATGGCTTGGCTTGCTGCGGTCATCCCAGCCCCTGTCCGGGCTGCGGTGCCATTAAGCAGGACAATCGGATGTGACGTGGTGTTGTAATAGATAAAGCCGCTGGCCTTGACTCTTTCTCCAGAGATCAACTGTGCCGAATAGCGACAAGAGCCTCGGGACGCACATTTGGTCCGGTCATTGTCATTCACAGACAGCGCAAAATCGACATGCTTGACGCCGGGCGCCGGGATTACTCTGGTCTGTTTGAGCATACCGGCTCCATCCTGCAGTCCAACAAGCACCACATCACCGCTTTTTGCAGCAAATTCCCATTGCACTTCGCCGGAAACCTCTTCGTTGGATGGCAGCATATCGCCGATGCCGTCCATGCCCATTGTCACGGAGCGACAACCGGCAAGCGCGGTCAACAGAAAGAGGGCGGGCAGGGATGCGGTCTTGAAGTCAAACATGACAACCTCTCAAGGTACGCGTGGAAGGGCAGGCGGACAATCCATCCATCCATAAAGGCAATGGCCGGATAGCAAGGAGACATTCAAGAAAATGCCAAAAAAGATAGCCGACCGGAAGAAACGCTGCGGCGGCAAAGCGATAAAGCATGCACGCCCCGTTTTATAACGGGACCTGATCTGAGGCCAGTTCTTTTTCTCCAGTCCGGATCAAAAGCTGTCGTCGGGTTTTAGTATCCCTGAAAAGAGACCGGTTTTCCGGATATGGACACGTCCATAGGATGCTGGAAACAGGACACTATGATCTGCCAAGGGCAGCGGAATGGGGGTGCATAAGGGAAATACATTATGAGGCAAGATTCACACTATACTTATGCGGGCGACGCGGCTAGGGTGCCAGTCCGATCAACAATCCCGTTCGGCGCGGAACGCTTATGGCGCACCGTCACGCCTTCAATGCAAGATATTGCAAGAGTGTGGCGGATCAATGCCCCCAGGGTGAGCTGCAAATCCCGATTTTTTGGGACCGGACTATTTTCATAATTCTGGTGATACCATGCAAGACCAGCCACCGGTGCTGGATGGACAGAGCGGAGTCTCTGACCAAGCCACAGTAAAACAGGGAACCCCTATTTCCTGGCGAGAGGAAATCTCGGCCACCTTGGCGCTTGCCTGGCCGCTGGTTCTGGCGCAGCTGGCGCAATTTTCCCTTCAGATTACCGATGTGATCATGATGGGCTGGCTCGGGCGAGAGGCTCTGGCGGCCGGTTCGCTTGCTGCTGCCCTGCTGCATCCGGTAGTCGTTTTCGGTATCGGAGCCCTGTCTGCCGTAAGCCCGATGGTTGCGCAGGCAATCGGCGCGAAGGATCATACCTCTGTACGCCGGTCTGCCCGTCAGGGCATCTGGGTGGCTTTTGTCATCTCTGTGATGATCATGATTTTGCTGTATCAGAGCCAGCATATCTATGCAGCTGCCGGCCAAATGCCCGGCATTTCCATTGAAGCCGCCAGATATCTCAATTTCGCTGCCCTCGGGGTGTTCCCCTCGCTGGGATTTGTCGCTCTGCGTTCGCTGGTGACTGCCCACAGCGAAACCCGCATCATTCTGGTGACGACCATTGCGAGCTTCTTTGTCAACTTTGCAGGCAACTATCTTTTGATGTTCGGCAAATTCGGGTTTCCCGCGCTCGGATTGGCTGGTGCCGGTATCTCCACCTCCATAGTGCAGACCTTTGTCTTCATTTTTATGGCGCTCTATGTGATCTTCAAGAAGGGATACCGCAAATATGATTTGCTGGCCCGCTTCTGGAAGCCGGACTGGCCGCGCTTTTTCGAGCTGTTTCGCATTGGCATTCCCATTGGCCTGATGGTCATGGTGGAGGTGGGGCTGTTCGCTGCCGCCGTGTTCCTGATGGGCTGGATCAGCACCGATGCTCTAGCCGCCCATACCGTTGCTGTGCAGTTGGCCTCAATGGCCTTTATGGTGCCGCTTGGTCTCAGTCAGGCGACAACGGTGCGCGCAGGTCTTGCCTATGGTGCGGGGAGCCGTGAAGGTATTCGCCGGGCCGGTTGGGTCTCTGTGCTGATCTCGGCACTGTTCAACTCGATCAGTTGCGCCAGCTTTCTGCTGTTCCCGCATTTCCTTGTCAGCCTTTATCTGGACCCGACCGTTGCGGCCAACAGCGTACCCTTTACGCTGGCTGTGAGTTATCTGGCCTATGCAGGCCTGTTCCAGATGGTCGATGGCCTGCAGGCAACGATGGCCGGTGCCTTGCGCGGGCTCAGTGACACCAATATGCCAATGCTCATTGCCATTGCCGGTTATTGGGGATGTGGCTTGCCGATTTCCTATTTCTGTGGATTTATCCTTGGTTGGGAAGGCGAGGGGATCTGGCTTGGGCTGGCGTCCGGCCTTGCCATCACGGCTGCATCACTGACCTATCGGTTTGTCAATCGCGAGCGTTTGGGGCTGGTGAAATTTCCAAACAGAATGATTCTGGAGGTTCCAGGGCAGGGCTAGCATGACCCTATAACGAACAGGGAGAGCAAATGCAGGAACGTCATATTGGAATTCTGCTCTATGAAGGCGTAGAAGTGCTGGACTTTTCCGGCCCCTTTGAGGTCTTCACGACAGCGCGCAGGGTGGCCGAAAAGAATGGCGAGGTCTTCGCCTTCGCGCCTTTGCTCATTGCTGCAACGCTAGAGCCGGTGCGTGCCCGCGCTGATTACAGGGTGTTGCCGGACCATGACTTTGCTTCCCATCCCGCTCTGGACATTCTTCTTGTGCCGGGCGGGGTGCATGCACCTCTGCTTGATGACGAACAGCTGCTGGGCTGGGTCGAAACGCAGGCCAAAGAGGTTTCCCTGCTCGCATCGGTCTGCACCGGAGCCTTCATTCTCGCCGAATCAGGCTGCTGTACCGGCAGGACGATGACCACTCATTGGGAAGATATTCCCGATTTCGTCAAGCGTTACCCTGCCATAGAGTGCGCCCGGGATGTGCGGTGGGTGGAAGATGGTGCTCTGATCAGCTCGGCGGGCATTTCCGCAGGTATTGATATGGCTCTGCAAATGGTTGCCCGTCTCGGCTCCGAAGAATTGGCAAAGAAAACCGCACGGCAAATGGATTTCGACTGGACGCGCACCGGTATTACCGTTGGCTAACCGATTATTGCAGGGGCATGCCAATAGGTGCTTCTCTCTCATTGATGCGGGATCACAAAAAGAGGCCTGAGCTTCTAGGCGCATGAGCGCAAGAAAACTCAGGCATGCTTCTTGGAAAATACTTCCTATCGTGGGCACAATGCCCAACCCGTTACGGGCGGACGTTCAAAAGCAAAGGCCCAAAAGTTACCGCGCAAGGGCGCGACCACAAAAGAATAGGATCAGGCGGCCGGTTTTTTCGGCGCCATAACGATGCCCTCTCCGGACATGACGATGCGGCCATCCACTTCTGCAGTGCAGTCAAGCGTAACGCGGCGGCCTTTGTCTTGCAGATCCTTCACGGTGGCGGTCACTGTCACTGTGTCGCCCACATGGACTGGCGCCTTGAACTGCAGGTTTTGCGATACGTAAATGGACCCCGGCCCGGGCAAGCGCATGCCGATAATTGCAGACAGCAGGCTGGCGGTGTAGATCCCATGGGCAATATTGCTACCAAATCGGCTGGCCGCGCCATAGGCCTTGTCTATATGAACAGGGTTGTGGTCGCCTGTGAGATCGGCAAAAGCTGAAATATCACTTTCAGTTACCTTATGGGTCAAACTTTCCTTCTGCCCGATCTTCATGTCGTCATAATAGATTGTTTGTGGTTCGACGCCTTCAAACGGTGCAGTCATAATTTTATCTCCTTAGGCTTTTTGAGCCGCGGTTCCCCAACGGCTCGTCCTTCTTTTCATTCCGCTTGCCAACTGGTTTCATGATGACATGAAGCCGGAGTTCGACTGCGGGAATGAAACCTTTTCGTGACGGACGATATGCCGCAACGATATTTCGCAACGCAGCAAAATTGAGCTTGTGCAACAAACTGCTTAACGTCAACAAGGCATAGGTCTATAGAGCCAAAGTGGCAATGAAGGGGCAGTTCTCAGGTTTCAAAAAGAAAAAGGTCGGAAGATTGTCACTTTTGCGGACTGTGAAAAAATATAGACGGCAGCTTTTAAAAAGGTGCCTTGTCAAGCCCCTAGGAACCAAAGACTTTTCCTTCAGCCTGTGGTCAAATCGGATCCTTTATGGTTAATCGATATAAAGGTTAGCAAAGGCTGAATAAAATACGACATCTAGGTAAATATTGAAGCAAATTTCGATGATTTCCTAACAAAACAGGCCATTTGTTAGGAATTTGGAATTGGCCGCATTTTGCCAGTTAACCGCTTTTTTAAACCCTTGGGATAGTCTGCTCTCCATGTCAGGGAACTCAGAATTCCCGAGCACAAAAAACCAACAGTCTGAAAAGTCGAAAATTCCGCTGAAAATGGCGGTAATGCAGTGTGAGTTTGGAGTAAACAAATGGCCCTCGATCTTTCTATGCCGGTACTGGTAGTCGATGACTATAAAACCATGATCCGCATCATCAAGAACCTGCTCAAGCAGCTTGGTTTTGAAGATGTAGATGATGCTGCTGATGGAACCGAAGCTCTGGCGAAAATGCAGGATCGCCGTTATGGCCTTGTCATTTCCGACTGGAACATGGAGCCAATGACCGGTTACGAGCTTCTCAAACAGGTCCGCGCAAGCGATTCCCTGTCCAAGACACCGTTCATTATGGTGACAGCCGAATCCAAAACCGAAAACGTGATTGCAGCCAAGAAGGCCGGTGTGAACAACTACATCGTGAAGCCATTCAACGCTGCAACGCTTAAAACCAAGATTGACGCAGTCTTCGATAACTAAGTCGATTACTCGCATTGCTGCCCTCCCGAAAGGGAGGGTAAGATGCAGGATGATGATTGTTTGGTTGGGCCGAAGAGCCGGGCACTTGCCCGGCAAGCTCCTCTGCCAGACAATGGCCTCTCGGCGCACGTCGCGAGAAGCCACCCAGTTTCCCCCTTGCTACACTATGACAAGGGACTTCGCCGCAGGAATTCTCCCGCGGTCTACGGTAGCGTCTACCGCAAAATCTCGCCTTTGACGGGAAATACAACTCATAGGCGCTTTGAGCGAACAAGTCGCGGAAACATTTTGAAATAAAGTGGTGACAAAGTCGGTCAAAATTCTGAAATCAGACCCAAGGGGAAGATGAAATGGCAGCAGAAGCAGAACAGCTAAGTGCAGACAAAGTCGCGCGACTCGTTGCTTTTCTAGAACAGAATAAGGGAGAAGCCGTCTCCCTGAATGATATCATGGCTTTGGCAGAGGTCATGGCGGGCAGCCTTGATTCCTATTTGCAAGCCTTGGACAAGACCCTGTATGAAGAATTTACATCCATCGCGACTGAAATCTCATCCATGAAAGACGAGATTGCCGCTTTGCGTCCTTCGCAAATGCGCCATGCCGCCATCCCCGATGCCGGGCGCGAACTGGATGCTGTTGTCGAAGCAACAGAAAATGCAACAAACATCATCATGTCTTCTGCTGAAGAAATCATGGGCGCTGATCCAAGCGACGCCGATGCCTATCAGGCATTGGTCAATGACAAGGTGATTGAGATTTTCGAGGCCTGTTCCTTCCAGGATATCACGGGCCAGCGCATCTCCAAGGTTGTGCATGCTCTCAATGTGATCGACAAGCGCGTTACCACCTTCGTCGAGCGCATGAAAATGCAGGATATTGAAGATGCTGACTATACCGAAACCGAAACCGATGAAGAGCGTCGCAAACGCGAGTTGATCCTTCATGGTCCGCAGCATGCAGGGGAAGGCGTTCAGCAGGACGAAGTCGATGCCATGTTGGCGGATCTGGACTTCAGCAACAAGAAGCTGAAGGAAGAGGAAGGCAGCAGTCAGGACGATATCGACGCCCTGTTTGGCTAAACGGCCTTGCCTTATTGGTAATGATTTCACCCAAGACTCTCAAAGCCGGGCTCATGCGCCCGGCTTTTTTTATTCCGTGAAAGAAGCTCGTCGCAAGGAAAGCATAGGCTTGCACATGTTTGGATATGTTGGCCCACCGCCCCCTTCTGGGACTGTCACCAGATAGGCCATGCGGGCAAGCCCGCATGACACGCCTATCGCGCAGAAAACATGGATCGTCACATGTTTGGATATGTTGGCCCGCCACCGCCTTCTGGGACGGTCCATGTGATATTCCCATTGGGATCCTTGATGTCACAGGTTTTGCAATGGACGCAGTTGGCCGCATTGATGACATAGCTCGGCGTATCGCCGCTTTCGTCCCACTCATAGACCGCTGCCGGACAGAAGCGCTGGGAAAGACCTGCATAGACATCATGCTCGGAGCTCTTCTGTAGAGCTTCATCGGCAACCACCAGATGGCAGGGTTGATCCTCTTCATGACTGGTCCCGGAGAGATAAACCGAGCTCAGACGATCAAAGGTTATCTCGCCATCTGCCTTGGGATAGTCAATCGGTTCGCACTGGGCCGCTGGCAGGGTTGCCTTGGCATCCGTCTTTCCATGGGTTTGCGTACCAAAGAAGGAAAAACCAAACAGCGTGTTGGTCCACATATCGAGACCGCCAAGACCGACGCCGAGAAACAGGCCCAGCTTGGCCCAGAGCGGCTTGACATTGCGCACCTTGAACAGGTCCTTGCCAATCGGTCCTTTACGCCACTCTTCCTCGAAGGTAACGAGTTCGTCGTTGGCGCGTCCTTCGCCCAAGGCATTGACGACTGCGTTGGCTGCGAAAATGCCCGAATCCATCGCGTTGTGGATACCCTTGATGCGCGGCACATTGACAAAACCGGCGGCACAGCCGAGCAGGGCACCTCCAGGGAAGGTAAGCCTTGGTACGGACTGATAGCCGCCTTCTGCGATGCAGCGGGCACCATAGGAGAGGCGTTTGCCTCCTTCAAACAGGGGCCTGACTGTCGGGTGGGTTTTGAAGCGCTGGAATTCTTCAAAGGGCGAGAGATATGGATTCTTGTAGTTGAGATAGACCACAAGCCCTACTGCAACCTGATTGTTTTCCATATGATAAAGGAAGGAGCCGCCCCCTGTGGAGCTGTCCAGCGGCCAGCCAAAGGTATGCTCGATGAGGCCTTCCTGATGTTTGGCCGGATCGACTTCCCAGATTTCCTTGATCCCGAGGCCGAATTTTGGCACGTCGCAATCCTTGTCGAGAGCGTAGTTGGCGATCAGCTGCTTGGCCAGCGATCCGCGCACGCCTTCGCTGATGAGCGTATATTTGCCCAAAAGCTCCATGCCACGCATATAGGTGTCCTTGGGCTTCCCATCCTTGCCAAGGCCCATGTCTCCGGTGGCGACCCCGCGCAACGCGCCCTTGTCGTCATAGAGCAATTCTGCGGCGGCAAAACCGGGATAAATCTCCACGCCCATCGCTTCGGCCTTTTCAGCCAGCCAGCGGCACAGATTGCCAAGAGAAATGATATAGTTGCCATGGTTATGCATCAGCGGCGGCATGATGAAGCCGGGAAGGCTGATCGCGCCTGCTGGTCCGAGCAGACGGAATTTGTCCTTTTTCACCGGTACTTTCACCGGGCAGCTTTCATCTTCTTTCCAGTCGGGGATGAGGCGGCCAAGCGCCACCGGATCAATCACCGCGCCGGAAAGAATATGCGCACCCACTTCTGAGCCCTTTTCCAGAACCACGACCGAGATCTCTTCATTCTTCTCGGCTGCCTGTTGCTTGATCCGGATGGCGGCAGACAGCCCGGCAGGCCCTGCACCAACGATCACCACGTCGAATTCCATGCTTTCGCGCTCAGGAAGTTCGCTCACTTCAGTTCCGTTCGACTCTGTCATGTGAAGGTCCTTTTCATTATCCGGTCGACAGGCTTTCTATCGACACTTATCGCAGTTGGCCCTATAAGGAATATAATTAGCGGAAAAAGAAGACCGAATCCAAGTGTTCAATATGCATAACGTGGTAACAACATCTCATGATCTGAAAGCCCTCCTCGACTGGTACGAGGCGATGGGCGTGGATTGTGCTGTCGATGCTGCGCCGCAAGATCGTTTTGCAGAAAGTCTACGTCAGGCTCAGGCGCGCCAAAAGGTGCGGCCAGCGCCGGAATCTCAACAAAACAGGTCTTCCTCCCCTCAACGTCCTTCTCCTAGACCTACGCCAGCAGGGGCGGGCAATCAATCCCATCCTTCGTTCAATGTTGCAGCGCACAATGCGGCTGGGGCGGGGAGACCGGGCGGCTTGCCCACCAATGCACAAGGGGCCGTTGAAAACGCGCGGGCATTGGCGTTGCAGGCGGACAGCCTGGATCAGTTGCGCCAGACGCTTGCTGCCTTTGAAGGCTGTAGTTTGAAATTTTCCGCAAAGACTCTCGTATTCGGGGATGGCAATCCCAAAGCTGACGTCATGTTCATCGGCGAAGCGCCGGGGCGGGACGAGGATTTGCAAGGCGTGCCTTTTGTCGGTCGGGCAGGGCAGTTGCTCGATAAGATGATGGCTGCTGTCAATCTGGACCGGAGCAACAGCTACATCACCAATATTCTGCCTTGGCGTCCGCCGGGCAACCGCAAGCCGAGCCTTGATGAGCAGACGCTGATGCAGCCATTCATTCATCGGCATATCGAACTGGTCAATCCCAAGATACTTGTTTTTCTGGGAGGAACATCCGCCCAGCAACTGCTTGGCAGCAAGGATGGCATCATGCGCCTGCGTGGCCGCTGGCGGACCTATTCCATCGGTGGGCAGGACAAGCCTCAGCGGGATATTCCGGTCATGTCCACGTTGCATCCGGCCTTTTTGCTGCGGACCCCGGCGCAAAAGCGCGCAGCCTGGCAAGATCTGCTGGAAGTGGCAGCAAAGCTTGATGCACTTGGCTGACACAAAATTGGTTCAGTTCTGAGCCATTTTTTGCAGTTGACGAGTGTTTAAAGCCCCGCACTCTGTGGTAGCATTCAAGAATGTTCTATTTTGCTCGGCTAATAATTGCTCTCTTTGCTTTGACGATCATGCAGACAACGGTTTATGCCCAGAGCTGCACGCCGAAGAAAACCTGTTCGCAGATGAAAAGCTGTAAAGAAGCAACCTATTTCCTAAAGGTCTGTGGTCACAAAGCCCGAGACAGAGATAGGGATGGAATTCCATGCGAAAAATTGTGTGGCAAGACCATGAAGCAGTACAAAGAAAGATTGGCTGCAGGGAAATAGTTGCCAATGTGATGTTTCTATTCGCTTTGTTCTCCTGTTCTGCAAAGCTAGCTGACAAAGTAAAGGCCGCGTCGGAATATCTCCGGCGCGGCCTGTTCTTTATGCATTGATAGGCTATCGGTTAGGCGGCAGCCACATCCTCGAGGAACTCGTTGATGAGTGTCTGAAGTTCATCGGTCTGTTTCAGCATTTCGTGGGAGACCGTCAAAACATTCTGGGCTGAATCGAGGTTGGCGCTGGCGGCTTCCGCCACACTGCCGATATTCTCGGTGATGTTGGCGGCACCAGCGGCTGCCCGTTGAACATTCTCGCTGATATTTTCCGTTGCGCTGCCCTGTTCTTCCACGGCTGCTGCGATGGTGTTCGATGACGAGCCGACTTCAGTCATGGTCTGGGTGATGGCGCGGATGGCTTCCACCGCTTCATTTGTTTCTGACTGAATGGCGGTAATCTGACCGGAAATCTCCTCGGTTGCCTTGCTGGTCTGGTTGGCCAGCTCCTTGACCTCGGCAGCAACCACGGCAAAGCCACGCCCAGCTTCTCCGGCCCGAGCTGCCTCTATGGTGGCATTGAGGGCAAGAAGGTTGGTCTGCTCGGCGATATTCTGGATCATGGTCACCACTTCGCCAACCTGCTGGGCAGCATTGGCAAGACTGGAGATCCTTGCATCCGCAGCCGTTGCTGTGTCGACGGCCTTCTGAATGACTGTGGAAGAGCTTTCGGTCTGGCGCCCGATCTCGCTGATCGAAGCGGACAGCTGCTCAGCCGCAGCAGCCACAGCCTGGAAATGCTCTTGAGCTTCGTTGGACGAGCGTTCCACGGTGTCGGCCTGTGTCGAGGTCTGAGTCGAATTTGCCGAAAGCGTGCTGGCGATTTCTTCCATGCCCTTGGTTTTTGAGGCAACGGCTTGCATGGCAAGCTGCGCCAGACCACGGAACTGCTCGATAAGCTCTTCCATACGGTGCTGGCGACGCAGACGCTCTTCCTGCTCTTTCTCGGTCGTGGTTTTCAGGCGCTCACGTTCGATGGCATTCTTGCGAAAGACTTCCACGGCTTTCGCGATGTCGCCAATCTCATTGCGCAGACCGGCATAAGGGATTTCCGATGCTCTGTCCCCTTCGGCCAGATTGTTCATCGAGCTGATGATGTTGCGGATCGGAACAACGATGCTGCGTCCAAGGAAGAAGGCAAACAAAACGGTCAGAACAACAGAACCAAACAGGGTGGAGATGAAGATCAGTGTGACCTGTTTGTCGATCTGGCTCAGTTTCTGTGCTGCCTGTTCGCTGCTCTTGTTGGCCAGTTCGCGGATAGTGGCGAACTTGAACGACATGGTGTTATAGAGCGAGTTCATCTCAGCAGACATTCTGAAGAGCTTGTTTCTGGCTTGTTGGATGTTGCCGATCGTCTGGGTGTAGGACTCAACATTCTTGATGATGAAAGCGCGCACATCAGAAGACAGCATCGCAGTAGCCAGAGCGTTGTTCATATCTTTCTGTTTATCTTTCAAATCAGTAAGAATGTCTGCCGCACCGGTTTTCAAATAGTCTTTTTCCAGATGGCGCATTTCAAGCTGAAGTACCAACAGATGTTGGTTCCGCGTCTTTCTGATGGCCTTGTCAACATCCTCTGCGATCGCGTTCAGCTCTCCGCGCATGCCGCTATAGTCGGAAAAGCCGATTTCCTTGGTCTTTTCGACGATTTTGTGGAAGCTATTCTGATCGTCCGCGAGGGCCGCACGCAGTTCACTAACAGACTCATTGGTTGCGCCGTAGATGTCTACCTCGTTGATCTCGTCTAGCAGATTGACTGCATCGTCGTAGGCGAGATCGAAGCGGACAGCAAACTTGCGGTTATTTACGGTCTGGAAGGAATTGGCGTTGCTGCGCATATTCAAAACCGACAGGTTGACCTGCTGCACAATATCCTTGATGGAGTTGGCAATTTCCCCTTCCTTGATAGCTGCAGTACGCATATTCGAACCAACATAGTTGGTTGTACCGAGGATCACGACACCCAACAAACAGACAATTGTAAGGGCAATGATGCGATGGGAAATTTTCAACGATTGTGAAAATTTGAGAAACCGAGCGGACTTCATAAACATGGGAACACCGAACTATTGTGAAAATTCCTGAGACTGGTTCGGGTTGCATATTGTCACAAGGATCTAAAAAAATAATTTACGAGATATATCATTACAATGGAATGCATTCCCGATATGGGGCATATTTGAAATAAATTTTCAAGAATCATTGTCAAAATTACAAATGGTGGGGCATTGGTTTGTTATAGTTGTATCATTAGCCTGTTTTGTCGAAGGAGAATAAAACAGGTCTTGTTAAAATGGACACCCGGTCTGCTTTCAAAGCCTTAACCGCGCTTTCTCCCGCCAAGTGATCAGATGTAAAAAAAGCGAGCCTTAAGAGGCCCGCTTTTGATGAATAGCATGTTCAGATCCCGAGTCTGCGCAGGTTTGGCAGAAACGGACGCCTTGGGGAAGGCGCTTAGCTCCAGCCGCCACCGTAGGTCTTGTAGAAGATATGCAAGCCGATTTTCTTGCGTTTCTTCATTGTACGCGCCCATTTGGGGTGCACATAGGTGGCGTGATAATGTGTGGAAGAGCCAACTGACTTGAGCCAGACTTCTTCATTCACCACTTCATCGGCCAGTTTCCAGGCGAGATTCCATGCCTTTTTGGAACGGACACGATCAGGGATGCCATCGCAAGCAAAGGAGAACTGGCAGGCGTTGCGCTTATGCTGGTTCTGGTAAACAACACCGCAAATCGAATTCGGATAGGCCGGGTTCTTCACCCGGTTCATGACCACCTGACCCACGGCGATCTGCCCATCTTCCGGTTCGGAGCGGCTTTCAAAATAGATAGCATTAGCAAGGCACGTCTTCTGCTTTTTCGTATAGGACGATTTCGGCAGCTTGTTCTTCACCCATGCATGTTCGCCCCTTGCATCAATCTTGGCCTTTTTGCTGGAAAAACTGAACCAGCTCGCCCAGCGGGACTTTTTCTTGGTCTTTTCTTCCTTGTCGTCATCGGCAAGTTTGGCAAGTTTCAGCTCGGCGCGGCGTTCACGGCTGAGAGCAAGGGTTGGGGGAATATCGCCCTCGTCCTGTTCTTCGGCCACTTGCTGCGCATGTTTCTCGGCATCTGCAACGATTGGCGAGATATCAAGCGGCTTGCTGACCTTGGCTGTTTTGCTGGCTTCGTCAGGTGCTCCGGCGAAAGGAGCGCGCACGCGGGGCAGGGCATCAATCGGTGCTATGGACGCAAGCATAGGTGCTGGTGTGGTCACATCTTCACTTGTTTCTGCCTCATCTGTGCCATTGAAATCATCGACGGCGTCCAGCACCGTAATCTGATTATCTTCGCTGATCTCGCCTTTGCGCTGTTCGGTCAGAATAGCCTCGAATGGGGCTTGGGTGCTGTCTCCTGTCGGCGCATAGGCCATCGCGGTAGAGCCCGTGACCGTGGGGTCTACTCCCTGAATGGACGGGGTCGCGGCGCCGTTCTGCGCAACCATCATGGCCGGTCCGGTCGTAAATGTTTCAGTCATCAGGAATTGACGCGCATCGGCCATCACCAGGCGCAAATCCTCGGCCGGTGCAAACACCAGCTTGGGGAGGGCATCATTGTCTTCCTCGGCCATGGGACTGTTCATGTACCAAACCGAGCCGGACCAGTTCATGGCAATGTCGCGCCGACCATGGGAAACCTTGAACGGTTCGAATGCCCAGCGGCGGCGGCGATCACCTTTGCCTTTGCCATTAATGCTGAAGGTCTCTTCCAGATCGGAATATTTCGCGATCTGGTAACTTTCGTGCGTTCGCCCCAGTTTGTCCTTACCGGATGGTTCAGACATCTGGATATAGGTGCCTTTGTTGAACTGTCCTGCGGATGTCAGAGCTTTGGGAACGGGGGGGACGGAAGACTGTGTGCTCGCCAAATGAATTTGAGGCGTGGCTGTTTGGGTGAAGATCTCTCCGGTCCAGCCCTGCTCACGCAGGTCAGCCAGTGAAACGGCTGCAGATCTGTCCTCGTCGAGAGACTGAGTGAAAGAAAGGACCAAACCGGTGCTTATCATCAGACAGGCGGTCAGACCAAGGCTCTTCTGGCCCAGCAAGGATTTCGACATTCTGTCACCAATTACACAACGCAACTATTACACTCTATCGCGTATCTTGTTGATACTCGCAAACAAGACCGCGCACGCAGAACAACCGGAGAACTGACCGGTTCTAGAGAGAATAATGCACCATTAACCTTGAGAGAGCGTTAACGACACGCCCAGCGTTAAGCATGCGGTAAAGCGTTAATGCGGCAAAGCTTGGGCAGAAAATTTTTTCTATAGTCAAATTTGACAGTAGGGAGATTTTGGCTAGGAAAAAAATGTGGAGGAATGGAGCAAAATGCAATGTGCTTGCTACCTCAAAGGGGTAAGGCGATTCTGGTCGCCTATGCACATTTCTGGTTGTGTTGCCGAGATACTCTTGAATATGAAGCGGGCAAGGGGCGGTGTTTTGAGCAAAAAAATGCCCGGAGCCCAATGAAGGGTCCGGGCAAGTGATACTTGTCTATGTGCCCTTCCGTTTGGTTCAAACCAGCAAAGAACCGAAAACGTAGGAGGCGAATGTCAGAACAGTCCCCGCAGAATGTCCGCACTACACCTAGAGCCAAATAAGGTGACGCTCTCCTGTGCGCATAAACAAGCAATCTAAATCTAACTGGAAATGAATATTAAATCACCCCAAAATTAATGTTTTTCGCTTTTTAATTTATCCAATTTGCCAAGTTCCCAATAGGAAAAAGTTATAAATAGAAAATTTTTTCATTTAATTTGGGTGTTACATCATTTTACGCAAGTGTTCGTGGCGAATAGTTTGTTCACAATTGGACAAGTTTGCCCCATATCAATAATACGCAATGCACCCCATGTATGGAAGCGTTTCAGGTGAATTGCTACCGGTGGCTTTTATTTAGTTCTGATTGTACTGGTCAGGCGCCGCTCCAATTCTTTCGTGATGATATGATCAGCCATAAAAGGGCCTCCCGCCAGCGTGACTTCTGCTACAGGGTCAATCTGGGCCAACCCGATCTCTCCGAACTTCCTTCTGATGCGATCCAACAGCCAAACTGTTGATTGATCTTGGCGAAATGCCAAAAATCGATCACTATCCAGCAAACTGCTATAATGAAGGTCAATTGCCTCTATAAGTTGTTGTAACCCTGTATCGTCTACTGCCGAAACCAGCAAGACAGGCACTGACCAGTCTTTTTCCTTGCGCATGGCGAGCGACAAGGCACCATCGACATCGGCCTTGGCGCGTCTGGCCAAGGGGCCGAGATCCGCTTTGGTGATGATCATGATATCGGGAAGTTCCATGACGCCGGCTTTCATGAATTGCAGGCTGTCGCCCGAGCCGGGCTGGATGCAGAGCACCACGGTATCTGTGGCAAAGGCGATGTCTGATTCCGATTGGCCAATCCCCACGGTTTCCACAAGCACCCGGTCAAACAGGGCTCGCATCAACACAATGGCGGCAACAGCTTCATGAGAAAGGCCGCCAAGGCGGTCGCGCGCTGCCATGGAGCGAACAAATACATCCTTGTCGCTTGGGTCCGTATCCAGACGCGTCCTGTCACCGAGCAGTGCGCCCATGGAAAAGCGGGAAGAGGGGTCCACGGCAACAACGCCCACGCGCTCGCCCTTTGCTCGCCAATGGCGGATCAGGCTGTTGGTCAGAGTGGATTTGCCGACGCCGGGTGGACCTGTGAGCCCGACCACATGCGCCTGTGCATGTTCGGCAGCCTCATCTAGCAGCCTTGCAATCGCCTCACTGCCCTCTTCGGCTTCCAAAGCACTGAGCGCCCGAGATAATGCACGCTTGCCCCCCTCTCGTATGGTTGCAAGAGATAAGGAAGGCATTTGATGTAAGCCGGTGCGCTTGTTCATGGGGTTCCGTGTGATAGGCTCGGGTTCCCATATCGCTTAGCATATGCACGCAATGTCACCAGACAGACGTTAGACTTAGGCTAGAAGGATAGATGCGTGGCGTGATGCAGGCAACGTAGCGATGCTGCTTCCTCGCAATCTATTGGCAAAAACGGGCTAGAAAAGGATGGCTGCGGCCTGCCAGATGAGCCGAGCCCCCCAGAGGGAGAGTATGGCCCCGGAGATAAAATCGACGGCTTGCATGAAGCGATCTGGCACCCTTTCGCGCACCAGCGCCGTCAATCCAACAAGGATACACCACCAAAGCGCAGACCCGCAAAACACTCCGAACACCAGCCAGAAAGCCGCATCAGGCCCGCTCTCTGCCCCCTTGGAAAGACCTGAGATCATACCGATGAAGGCAATGATGGTCGCCGGGTTGGAAAGCGTGAGCAGAAAGGTTGTGGCATAGGCCTTGAGCGGTGCATGCGCAGAAGGGGCGGCGGCCGGATCGTGGGGCTGGGCCTCAAAGCCGCGTCGGAATGTTGAAAATCCCAAATAGAGGATCAACAGTCCACCCGCCAGTCGCATCCAGTCGCCATGGCTGACCAGCAGCCCCGAAACCGCAAGCCCTGTGGCTGCGAGAATGCCATAAACCCCGTCGGCTGTTGCTGCACCCATGCCGGTCGCTATCCCCATCAAGCGCCCCTCGCGCAAGGTGCGGCGGATGCATAAAAGCCCGATCGGGCCAACCGGCGCCGCAATGGCAAGGCCAATGACAACCCCTTGAAGATAAATACTGCTCATCATCACGATCCGGCTTGAGTAAGGCCCCCGTCGGCAGGCCGGCTTGCGGCAAGAAGAAGGGGCGACGCTGCTATATCTGTTGGATAGTTTATTGCGTATCGATATGTGCATGCAATATTCTATCGATAGGAGCTTAAAAATACGCGACTATTGCGGAATATGATGAAAAATCCGCAATAGTTACGGAATTGCACACTGGCCTTTGCTTCAAACCGAAATATTTGCTGCCAGCTTTCCCACCAACGGATGCCTGCCAGAGCTAGAGGCTATTCTCTTTCGCTTTACAGGGTGCAACCGTGGAATAGCGGCAGTGCGCCATTCGGTACAGTTAGCATGCAACAGAAAAGGGCTAGGAGGCCGCTGGAAAGGCTGCAGAGCCTGGTCTTTATGGTGTCAGACTTTGGGGCTTTTGAGCATCGCTTGGTAGGCCTTATTGCTAAAAAGGCGCGGGGCAGGTTTGGATAAGGATCCTTTGGATGAAAAGGGCGAAAGCCATGCGCCCCTTTCTTGGCTTTGTCTTATTCTGTTGCGATCAGATCCGCTGATGGCGCCGTAGGGTGGCTTGAGCCGCGGAAAGGCGGGCGATAGGCACGCGATAAGGCGAGCAGGAGACATAGTCGAGCCCGACCCGTTCGCAGAACTCGATGGATACCGGATCCCCCCCATGTTCGCCACAGATGCCCAGCGTGATATCGGGACGGGCAAAGCGCCCGCGTTCGGAGGCTATTTCGATCAGTTCGCCCACGCCCTCTATGTCAATCGAGATGAAGGGATCCTGCTCCAACACGCCAGCCTTGATATAGTCGGCGATGAAGCGGGCTGCATCGTCGCGGCTGATGCCGTAGGTTGTCTGCGTCAGATCGTTGGTGCCGAAGGAGAAAAACTCCGCTGATTCAGCGATCTTGCGGGCCTGAAGGGCTGCCCGTGGCAGTTCGATCATGGTGCCGACGCGATAGTCGATCTCGTGGCCCATTTCCTTCATCACTGCTTTGGCCGTGGAATCGATGCGGGCCTTGACGAATTCCAGCTCTTCGCGGATGGAGACCAGAGGCACCATGATTTCCGGCTGTACCGGTGCGCCTGTCTTTTCACCTGCAGAGACGGCCGCCTCGAAGATGGCGCGGGCCTGCATCTCCACCACCTCAGGCTTGGAAATGGCAAGGCGACAGCCGCGATGGCCGAGCATCGGGTTGAATTCATGCATGGCGTGAATGCGGCTGGTCAGGCTGTCTTCGTCAATCTTGAGAGCATGCGCCATGGCTGCAATGTCATGACGATTGTTGGGCAGGAATTCATGCAGAGGCGGGTCCAATAGACGGATGGTGACCGGCAACCCGGCCATCGTTTCAAACAGGGCCTCGAAGTCGGCCCGCTGCAATGGGAGCAGTTTGTCCATCGAGCGGCGACGATCCTCCTCGCTGGTGGCGATGATCATAGCGCGGATGTCAAAAATCCGGTCATCTTGAAAGAACATATGCTCGGTGCGGCAAAGACCAATGCCCTCGGCGCCGAATTCGCGCGCGGCCTTGGCGTCTTGCGGGGTGTCTGCATTGCACCGAACCTTGAGGCGGCGGATTTTGTCGACCCAGCCCATCAATGTGGCGAATTCCTCACTCAGCTCGGGATTCTGCATCTGCACATCCCCATTGAGCACATCGCCCGAGCTGCCATCAATGGTAATGAGATCTCCCTTGCGCAACACCACCGAGCCAACGGTGACGCTTTCGGCCTTGTAATCGATATGCATCGCGCTGGCGCCGGTTACGCATGGAATGCCCATGCCGCGGGCAACAACGGCTGCGTGGCTCGTCATGCCGCCGCGTGCGGTCACGATGCCACGCGCTACATGCATGCCATGCACATCTTCCGGACTGGTTTCCACCCTGACCAGAATGACCTGCCGCCCATGGCTGACAAATTCTTCGGCATCCTGCGTGCGGAAAACCAGATGACCGGATGCCGCTCCCGGCGATGCCGCCATGCCTTTGGCAAAGACAACGCGCTTTTCGCTGTCGGAAATGGTCGGATGCAGCAACTGGTCCAGCGAGCGCGGATCAACGCGGGCAACCGCCTCGGATTCCGAAATCAACCCTTCCTTAGCCAGATCTACAGCTACCCGAAGGGCGGCCTTGGGTGTACGCGTGGCTGCACGGGCCTGCAGCATCCACAATTTGCCCTTCTCGATGGTGAAGCCAAGCTTCATCATGTCCATATAGTGGGTTTCGAGTCGTTTGCAGAGTGAGAGAAATTCCTCGAAAATTTCGGGCATCAACTCTTCCATGCTCTTCAGGTCGGACCCTTCCGATCGGGCCAGGGTAAGAGGCTTGGTGGAGCTGGAGTCCATATCTTCGCCATGGGCCTGAGGCAAGAAGCTGCCTTCAAGGGTCTTCTCGCCGGTCTCCTGGCTGCGCGTGAAAGCAACCCCGACAGCGGAGGATTCATCAAGATTGCCGAACACCATCGCCTGAACATTGGCCGAAGTGCCCCAGTCTTCCGGAATATCGTGTAAATGACGATAAGTGATGGCGCGGGCATTCATCCATGATGAAAAGACGGAGCTGATCGCCCCCCATAATTGCTTCTGGATATCCTGCGGGAAGGGCTCATCCAGCTCATCCTGCACCATGGCCTTGAACTGCTCGATGATGGTCTTCCAGTCATCGGCGCCAAGATCCGCGTCAAACAGGATCTCGCGCTCATCCTTGTAATCCTCGATGATTTCCTCAAAGGAGATCTGGTCGATGCCCAGCACCACGTCGCTATATTTCTGGATGAAGCGGCGGTAATTGTCATAGGCAAAGCGCTCGTTGCCGGTTTCTCGCGCCAGTGCCACTACCGTTTCGTCATTAAGGCCGAGATTGAGCACGGCTTCCATCATGCCGGGAATCGAGATGCGTGCGCCCGAGCGGATAGAGAGCAAAAGAGGCTTATCCGGATCGCCAAGGCGACGGCCCGTTAGTGCACAAACGCGCTCGATGGCCGCGTCCACTTCGCTCTTCAGACTGGCCGGATAAACATGCCCCATGGCAAAATAGCTGTTGCAGAGTTCGGTGGTTATGGTGAAGCCGGGAGGCACTGGCAGGCCCATATTGGTCATTTCAGCCAGGTTCGCGCCTTTGCTGCCCAGCAGGTTGCGCAGCCGCGCATTCCCGTCTGCTTCATCGCCGCCGAAACTATAAACCCAATGAGATGCCAGAACCATTTTCTTCCATTCCTTCTGCGTTACGAGTCCTTAGTACCTTTCCCAACGCTCAGATCAAGGTGAAACTGGGTTCTTGCTCTATTTTTCTGCCTGCTGTTGCTCGAGAGGGTCAAAATAGCGGTGTGGCGTGGCCCTTTTTGTTTGGGCTGTCATGGGAGTGTCACGAGCCGTCGATAGATTTCGACTGATATTCGGCCCTCCTCGTTAAAGGGCCACGATTGTCTATCGCGTCATTTTCAAGCTTTGGTCTTCAGGCAGGTTTGCAATGCATAAGGTGTCCGACATCTGGAATGCGCAATCACGGGCGCAAATCATTCTGTCCGCTTTGGCGCAGGAAACGCGGCTGGAAGTCTTCCGCCTTCTCTCTCAGGCCGGGCCTGAAGGAATGGGCGCTGGTGCCATTGCGAAAAGTCTGGATGTGCCGCACAACACCCTTTCCACCCACCTGTCCATTCTGCAACGGGCCGGTTTGATCCGCTCCCAGCGTCGGGGGCGGAACATGATATATTATGGTTTGCAGGATTGCCTGACCGACCTTATGGCCTTTCTGCAGGATGAGTGTCCGCAGGCCCTGCCTGCAGGGGAAGAAGAGCTGGCGATAAAAGAAGCGTGATCTAATCCACCAGATCGCATGCAATCGCCAAAAAAGTGTGGTGTTTGCCAGCCTATATTCCTAATATATCAAGGGACGACACCGTCCCCTGTGAAGGATTCCCCCAAATGCAGAATGTCCTATTTCTATGTAACGGCAACTCGTCCCGTTCGCTCATGGCTGAAGCCATTCTGGGGCGCATGGGGCAGGGGCGCTTCAAGGCCTTTTCTGCTGGCACTCAACTTGCCGGCCAGCCCAATCTTTGGGCTATTCAGCTGCTTGAACAGTTCGGTTACCAGATTTGCCGTCTGCGTTCGAAAAACTGGAGTGAATATAGCCATAAGGGCAGCCCCCAGATGGACCATATCATCACGGTTTGCGACAGCGCTGCAGGCGAACCATGCCCTGTGTGGCCCGGCAAACCCGCAACCGCGCATTGGGGCATCGCCGATCCCGCAGCCGAGGTGGGGGACGACAAGGATATGCAGCTGGCCTTTCTGTCCGCCTATGCACAACTGTCCGATCGCATTGGCCGCTTTGTCGCTCTACCCATTGAAAGCATGGATACGGAGACCTTGCGGCAGGCCATGAAGGAGATTGGCAATCTTTCGGGGACAACCGGAGATCACACTTAATGACTTATACACTGAGGGCTCAGCTTTTGGCTGAATTCTTGGGCACGGGAATACTTCTTTGTACCATCATCGGGTCCGGCATCATGACCGGCAACCTCTCTCCAGACAATGCAGGCGTCGCGCTCTTTGGCAATACGGTGCCACCGGCTTCGATCCTGTTTGTTCTCATCACCATGTTTGCCCCCATCTCGGGCGCCCACTTCAATCCCGCCGTAACCCTGACTTATGTCTTGCGCAAGGAATTCCCTGCGAGTAAGGCGCTTAAGTTCGTTGCCATGCAGCTTCTGGGAGCTGTGGCGGGAACGATGCTGGCCAATTTCATGTTCTGCGAGCCCCTGATCTCCATGGCCCAGTATCAGCGGTTTGGGCCCGAGCAATGGGTGGGCGAACTGGTTGCCACCAGTGGATTGTTGCTGACAATCCTTGTCTGCTTGCGCACCAATCCTGATTCGATCCCCCTTGCTATTTCTCTTTACGTCACGGCGGCGATCTGGTTTACCTCGTCCACCTGCTTTGCCAATCCGGCTGTCTCCATCGGACGGGCCTTCTCTGATACCTATTCAGGGCTCCGACTGGGAGATGGTCTTATCTTTGCACTCTGTCAGTGTCTGGCGGTTTTCATCGTTTTGCCGTTGGTCAAACTGGTGCTTGAGCAAAAATAAGCCAGACTTGCTGGTGCCGCTCGTTGTTGGATCCCCGCTTGCGTCCTGCCCTGACTGTGTGCCATGACCTCTCTGCCCTGAGACTTGTTCGCGGTGATCGGTATTCTGGCTTGACCAGATCAAGCGTGATCGGCTTACTGGAAGGTAGGGAGCAGACATCAGGGATAAAGGACCAAACCCGTGGCTGACACACAGACCAGACTGGCCAAGGCGCGACTCAACCATAGCCAGCGCGCGCCGATGATTGCCGAAATGCATGCGCGTCCCTTCCTTAAACTGGGCGCGCCCAGCCGGTTGGCCTTCATTGCGCTGAAGCCGGAAGAGGATGGCATCCATACCCCCTCGCTGGCCCGCCAGCAGCTGATTGCTTTTCTGGATCAATTCGGTGTGGAGCATCCAAAGGAGGATGCGGTCTATCACATCGCCCAAATGGATCAGAAAAAGGGTGGCATGATTCTCAAATGGGAGAACCACTCCGAATTCGCCACCTATACCCTCTATACCTACGCACCTCTGCCTGAGCATCTGGGGCGGGACAGCTTTGCCACGGATCTGCACGATTATTTCACCATCGAATGGCTGGAAGCCTTCCCCGGCCGGATCGTCTCGTCCGTCTCGGCCCGCATCGAGCAAGTGCAGAATCGGGCCGTCCTTGAAGAGCAGATCTCCGGTGTGGCTCATAGCTGGTTCGGCTCAGCTTCAAGCTTTGCCGCAGCATATGTCAGCGATGGCGATGCGGCCATTGCCGCGGATTTCGATCTGGATCACAGAGGACAGGTCCGGTTGGTGGTTCTGTCATGCATTGAAGTCAGCACCAGTCGTCTGGGGCGCGTCATCCAGCGCTTTCTGGAGGTGGAGACCTACCGTGCCATGTCAATGCTGACCTTGCCAGCGGCCCGCAACGTGCTGAGCAATATCAAGGATCTCAACATACAACTCAGCGAGACTGTCGGCCGGATTGGCGATGAGAAGGAAAGCGACAAGGTGGTGCTGGATGAATTGCTGGCCATTTCTGCGGACCTATCGCTCCTTTCCACCAGCAGTTCCTCGCGCTTCAATGCCGGTCGCGCCTATGAAGAACTGGTCATGCAGCGCATCGAGCTTTTGCGCGAGAAGCGCATTCTTGATCGGCAGCTTTTCTCCGAGTTCATGAAGCGGCGCTATATGCCTAGCATGCGCACCTGTCGCTCGGCGCAGTACCAGCTCGATGATATGACCTTCCGCGCCGCTCACGCCTCAGAGCTTTTGGGTACCCGCGTGCAGGTGACCACGACCGACCAGAATCGGCAATTGTTGGCCCAGATGGATCAACGCGCCGCACAACAGGCTCGCTTGCAGGAGACCGTCGAAGGACTGTCCGTGGTCGCGATTTCCTATTATGCCGTCAGCCTGCTGACCTACCTGTTGGCACCCTTTGCCAAGGTCATTCATATGGATAAGACCATGATGGCCGCAGCGCTCGTAGTGCCTGTCGTGGCCTTCATCTGGCTTTCCATGCACCGGCTCAAGGAGCGGTTGATTCGCAAAGCCGACAAAAGCGACTAGATGGCAAGTGGGTAAAGACAAAGGGTATGAGGCAAGGGGGGGCGAGGCCTTTATAGCCTTATCTGCCCGTGTCTTGCGTCTTCCAAGGTTTGGCTCTTTATTGCACACCACCATGGCTGACCCACCAATTGGGATGGGAAAAGGCGAGGCGGCGCGCTGCATATTCGGCATGCTTCACGCTTGCGAACAGGCCAAAGCAGGTCGCACCCGAGCCAGACATACGCGCAAACAGGCAATCACCATCGTCTTCCAGTGCTTGCAACACGGTCTCGATAACCGGGGCTTGCTCAATGGCTGCCATCTCCAGATCGTTACGCTGATCATCAAGCCAGTCTGCAAGCGCCACCGCCGAGAGAAAGGCCGAGGGCACCGGCCCCATTGGCTTGTTGTCCTTGCGTTTGAGGCTCTTGAAAATGCTTGGCGTGGAAATGGGAACCCTTGGGTTGATCAACACCATGCCCAAATTCTTGGGCAAACGGGGCCCCGCGCTGAGCTCATCGCCAACACCGCCCGCTATGAGGCAGGAGCCTTCAAGGCACATGGGCACGTCAGCGCCCAACTTGAGAGCGATCATGCGCAGCTTGTCGTCATTGAGAGTCCGCTGCCAGAGACGCAAAAGACCCAGCAGCGTAGCCGCAGCATCAGAAGAACCCCCGCCGATTCCAGCTGAAATTGGGAGGGATTTTTGCAGCGTCATCTCTGCTTCCGGTGCGCATTTGAGCTCGTCTGCCAACAGACGAGCTGCGCGAACCATCAGATTATCCGGTTCCTGACGCAATCCTTCGGCAAAGGGGCCCTTCACCGAGAGATGAAGATGCCGTGAAGGCTTGAACTGGATACGGTCTTCCGCGCCGCCAAAAACCACCAGTGACTCCAGCAAGTGATATCCATCTTCCCTCTGTCCCGTGATATGCAGCGCAAGATTGATCTTCGCCGGAGCGGTCAAGGTGAGAATGGATTGGTCTGTTGCCGTTTTCGTCATTACAAGCAGTCTGCCTAAAGCGGTTTGAAGGTGCGCGATCTCTTACTTTGTTGTTGTGTCTGGGGAAGATCTCTACCCTGCCTGAAGGCGCGGTCGGCCGGCGCAGTCATGCTGTGTGAGCTTGTCCGGCAACGTGCGTTTTTCCAAGCATCTGGCTTGATCTGCTCACCCGGCGCAACCATAAGGTGATTCTCACCTTGCTGTCGCTATTCTGATAGGCAAATAACTTGATCCCACTCAGGCAGAGACGAACAAGCCTTTGCGCCAGATGAATTTTCCCTTCAAAACACAAGCATATGGACATCACTGGAGCTTGTCCAGATCGTTTGCAGAAGGCAGGCCAAATACGTATTAGACACAAGCATAATCCCGGCTTGCGACCGGGAGCGGACTTCGGCCCCTTATCTCCGTCTCGCAAACAGCCCGATCATTGGGAAGGTATGCGCAAAGAAAAACGCTGCGCGGAAAATCCGGCGCAGCGTTCTGGCATTTCAGCTTTCAAAAAGGGGTCAGTCAGCAAGACCGTTGGCGATCTTGTCTTCAACCGATTTAAGCAGCTTGTCATCGGGTTGCATGGTCTTGACGCGCTGCCACTGGAAGGTCGCCTCATTCTTGCGACCGGCACGCCAATAGGCATCGCCCAGATGATCCGTGATGGTTGGATCTTCAGGACGCAGTTCCACTGCCCTTTCAAGGAAGTTGACCGCCTCTTCATATTGCTTCATGCGGTAATGCGCCCAGCCAAGGGAATCCACAAAGAAGCCATCGAATGGACGCAGGGCAACAGCCTGACGGATCATCTCGATGGCTTTGTCCAGATGGAGCCCGCGATCCACCCAGCTATAGCCCAGATAGTTCAGCACCGTTGGCTGATTGGGGAACAGCTTGAGAGCCGCCAACATATCCTTTTCGGTCTCTTTCCAGTCTTTGAGCTGATCATAGGCAGAGCCACGCAGGAAGTAGAGCGACCAGTGAATGTCGCGTTTGACCTTGATGCTATCCAGTCCGCGGGTCAGAATATCAACGGAATCCTGAAAGCGTTTTTCGGACTGATAGATCCGCGAGAGCACCGAAACGGTCTCCAGATCGGAATAGTCCCCTTCCAATAGGGTCTTGAGCCGATCAATGGCTTCATCTGGGCGATCCAGCCGCGCCAGAACAAAGGCCGCACGCCGTTGTGCCTTGCGATAGACCGGGCTGCTGATCTTGATCGTATCATAGCGGGAAAGAGCCAGCTCATTCTTGTTGACGCGCTCAAGCAGGCGCGCCAGTGAGAAGCTGGTCATATCATTATTCGGGCGCAGATAGTCAGCAAATTGCAAATAGAGCGCGCCGCCCTCAACGGCCCCTTCTTCGGTCAGGGCATTGCCAAGGGTGGAGAAATATTCCGCTGCTCCGTCTTGAGGGGTGCGAATGGTACTGGCGATCGGCTTCATGGCCGAAAAAGTGGTCATCAGCCATTGCTTTTCTTCAATGTCAGCAGCGCTGGCAGCGAATTCTTCAATCACCTGACCGGCCCGTTTCTCATTGCCTGCTTTGAGCAGGTTGTTGACAAGGGCCGTTGCCGTTGCCAGAGAATTCGGGTCTGCGTCCAGACTTTGCTGCAGCAATGATGCCGCCTTGACATAGTCCTTGGCATAAGAAGCCACGAGGCCGGCATGAAGCGAGAAGAAGAACTGGTTGACCTCGCTATCGTCATCGGCCTTGAGCATATCGAGCGCTTTGGCGAGATTCTTCCGGTCTTGGCCTATGGTTGCCCATGCTTCCAGAACGGTCTGGGAGATGAGGGCAAAGGGGCCATATTGCGCGGATGCGCTCAAGAGGCGCGGGTCATTGAGGTTCCGTCGCAGGGGCGAGCGCGCAATCAGTTGCACAGGATTGTCCTGCATGATTTTCACGCCATTCTGGAACTGGATCGACGCGCTGGAATAGTTCCGGCCCTTCAAGGCCTTTACGCCAAGCGCCAGATGAATCATGGGGGAAATGCGTGCGTTCAGGTCGCTGGTGTCAGCGGAAATGGTTTCCTCTTGCGCATCCTCATCATCCTTGGTGGCGGGATGGTTGCTCATGGCGGCCATCTTGTCGGCAAGGGCAAAGGCTGCATCATGATGACCCGTTGCCAGCATCAGGGCAAAGTTGCGCTCTATCAGCAGCAAATTTTCTGGGTCTTTCTCAAGCGCCTGCGCATAGAAATGGGCTGCCAGTTCAAGATCCTGCTCATCCTGCGCCAAACGGGCCGAAAGATAGGTGCCCGTAAGCGTTGTGGGCACATCGGCCAAGGCTTCCGGAATGGTTTCAGGGGCACTTTCCGGCGCTTCGGTCGTTGCACCGGCCAGAGAGGCGGGTCCTAACAACAAGGCAAATCCTACGACGCCGGTCAGGAGGTGTTTTCGAAACATCTTGAGGGAAAATCGAAAGTGCATTTAGTCAGCCTTGTTGTTGCGCAATCCGAAGCGATTGTAACTGTAGAGCCATGAAGACGGTGAGCAATGCGCTCTCTTGCGGCTTGCAAGCAGAGAGGGACCAAGGCAATCGAGAAAAGCAATTGCCCATGCTGTCCGCTCAGTCATGGCCGTGACCCGTTATTCATGCGGCTCATAGCGAATTAGGAATGTAGCATGGCTTTTTTGAGGCCCTGTCGCAAGCCCCACTCTTTGGCCCTGTACATAATAAAGAATGTTAAAAATCAATACTCAGACTGTCTCACTCGGGTGGCAGAAATTTGACCTTTTGAAAAAGAATACTGTTTTTAATTGGCCAACAGACCAGAATGACACTCTCGCAGCCGCTCTCGAATATGATCGGCGCTTTGTTGCTCCCGCATCAGGCCACGCTGCCGGAGGGATACCCAACGGGCAGGGCCTTTGATCAAACTGTCTGGAAGGCGCAGCAATCAAGCGCCTTTCCATCGGTTTTGCTAACCAAGCTGTGTGAATGACTCTCACCTCACACCGAAGATCAATGCCCGCGCGCGATACAGAATTCCACCGCGTCGATGAGCGCAGATTTATAAGCGCTATTCTCGAATGCATCCAGAGCCGCAATCGCTGTGGCACCGTGGGTGCGGGCCTGCTGCAGCGTGTCTTCAAGCGCGTTGGTTTTCTTCAGGAGCCCCATGGCAAATTCAAGCGCGCCGTCAGTGACATCCTTGCGCTCTTCCATCACCCGCTTCCAGAAAGCCTTGTCGTCATCGGAGCCGCGTTCATAGGCCATGATCACCGGCAGGGTGATTTTGCCTTCGCGGAAATCGTCCCCGACATTCTTGCCAAGCGCTGCCGCTGATCCACCATAATCAAGCGCATCGTCAATCAGCTGGAAGGCGTTGCCCAGTTCCATGCCATATTCGCGCAGTGCCGTGATTTTGGCTTCATCGCTTGCCGCGATGATCGGGCCGACTTCACAGGCCGCAGCAAACAGCGCTGCCGTTTTGGAGCGGATGACCTGCATGTAATCCTCAACCGAGGTCTTCATATTCTGAGCGACAGAAAGCTGCAGAACCTCGCCCTCGGCGATAACGCAAGCTGCCGTAGAGAGCACATCAAGCGCCCTGATCGAGCCGACATCCACCATCACGCGGAAGGCCTGACCGAGCAGGAAATCGCCCACCAGCACGCTGGCCTGATTGCCCCAGAGCATGCGGGCGGCGAGCTTGCCCCGGCGCATGTCGCTCTCGTCCACCACATCATCATGCAAAAGGGTTGCCGTATGCATGAATTCAACGGCCATGGCCAGCTTCACATGACCGGCGGTTTTGGCGTCGTCATAGCCGCACATATTGGCGGCGGCAAGGGTCAGCATCGGCCGCAGGCGCTTGCCGCCTGAATCGATCAGATGCTTGGCCACTTCCGGAATCATCTCGACATCCGAACCAGCTTTTTCGAGAATCAGATCATTCACGCGGCCCATATCCGGTTTGACCAGGTCGATAAGGGGCTGAATGCTGGCTTGGGATTTATTGGCCTCATTAAGAGGTGGGACAACGCTCACGCGGCGGCTCCAATTTTGTGGTCTTTTCTTGTCGATCGCGAGAATAGGCGGGTCACCCGATAACGACAAGGGGCTGGCACAGAAATGTTACTGAAACCCGTTAAAAATTATTCCTTTGTCTGCATTTTTCTTCTCCAGCTAGGACCAATGGACAGGAACGCAAGGTCATCGGGCTGGTAGACAACATCCAATGGCCCTCTGCCAGATCACAAGCCTCTTTTCACCCCACGCATTTCAATTTATGGTTCGCCGCATCTGCAACGCGGATTTCAATGGCCCCAGCACAAGGATACTGGCGTGGAAGAACTCATCAAGACAAACAATCCGGTGACCCTTTCCTTCGTGGAAGCCTTGCTAAAGGACGCTGGCATTCCCTATCAGTCCCTTGATCACAATATGAGTACGCTTTATGGCAACACCCTCAATTCCATCGCGCGGCGCGTTCTGGTGGATGCGGATTGCCTCGAGCGGGCACGCCAGCTTTTGCGCGATGCGGATCTGGAGAAAGAAGCCGACTGGTCGCTCGTCGAATAAGTTGAAATAAAAATGCTTGCTCCAGGACATATCAGAAAGCCAAGGCCATGCCTCCCAATAGAACCGCGCCAGCTCCATTGTTCACCGACGTGCCGACCGTGTCTGCCCAAGGCCTACCGGCGGATATCGTTCTGAGCGCAGATGATTTTCTGGGTGGGCGCATTTCGCTATTGCAGCCCAAGAAGGGACATCATCGCTCGGGTACCGATGCGGTCTTGCTGGCTGCATGCACCCCGGCCAAGCCGGGCGATCTGGTCGTTGATCTGGGCTCTGGCGTTGGAGCTGCCGGTCTTTGCGTTGCGGCGCGGGTGGGAGGGGTGCGATTGCTTGCCGTCGAGATCGATCCCGAAATCGCCGCCATCGCTGCGGCCAATATGGCCCGCTCTCAGCCATATCTCGCTCAGGCCTCAGTCATCTGTTGTGATGTCGCCTTGCGGGGGGAGCCGCGCAAAGAGGCTGGCCTTGTCGAAAATCTTGCAGATCATGTGATTGCCAACCCGCCATATTACCGGCCCGATAGATTTCAGACGTCTCCCAACGAGGCGCGGGCTACTGCGCATATGTTAACGGAGGAGGGAATGGAACCATGGTTTCGCACCGCTGTTTCCATCCTTAAGAGCAAGGGGACGTTCACCGTCGTCCAACGGGCCGATGAGCTGCCAACACTGCTTAGATTGATGGAGGGGCGCTTCGGTGGCATCTCTGTGCAGCCTTTCTCTGCGCGTCAAGGTGAAGCCGCCCATCGGGTGGTTGTGCAGGGAAAAAAGCAATCCCGCGCGCCCTTCCGCCTATTGCCTGCCATCGCTCTGCATGATGCGGGCTTGGATACGCCCGGCGCTCAGATTGAGGCGGTGCACCGGCATGGGGCCGCGATTGATCTGAGCTGATCGTCCCAGAGGCTTCGTTTTTCTTTTATATGTGTTTGTCCGTAGGTATGGTATGAAGAAATCAGGCAGACAAAGGCAGTCCGGAAAAGGAATAGGCAATGACCAATCACAGAGGTTTTCGGCTCCAACTGACCCGGCTTTTTCCGGTCCAGCTTATTCTGGCACTTGCAGGCAGTGTGGTCATGACAGCATCGGCGCGCGCGCTTGATTGCGAAAATGCTATGACCACCGCCGATATGAGCCAATGCGCTCAGCTTGACTATCAAAGAGCCGATGATGAGCTCAATGCGGTCTATCAGCATTTGCGCTCCATGCAGGATAAGAAAGCCAATCTGTTGCTGCGTGATGCCCAGCGGGCGTGGATCTCCTATCGGGACGCCGAATGCGCGCGGATTGCCGACACCTTTCGTGGAGGCTCCATGGCGGGACTGGCCCATATTTCATGCCTCAGCGAAAAGGCCTCGCGCCGCAGCGACGAGTTGCGCACGGATCCCGGCACGGGACAGCCGCTATTCTGATCTCTCGTCCGAGAGTTCAGGCAAGCGCATTGTGCCAAACGCTTTCTGCATGACGAAATTGCGATAACGCCCGTCTTCAATTTCAAACCAGCTTTCACCGAGCATCTCAAAGCCCTTGCCAAGATAGTATGTCACCGCCTCCTCATTTTCCGCATTGACAGCGAGATAGGCTGCGTCATGGCCTGCCTTGTGCATATCGACGTAGCTGGCTTTTAGCAGCGCTGAGCCGATGCCTTGCCCTTTATGTCGCGTGCGCACGTAGAGGGTGTCAATTTCCGCTGGCGGGCAAGCTTGAAGAGGCCGCTTTGAAGGGCAGCACCAGCGCAAATAGCCGCGCAGCCCCTCCTGTCCGGCATAGTCCACCCCATCAACCATCAAATGCTGATCCGGGTCGGAAATCAGCGCGGCCATATTGGCCGGGGTGAAAGTCTCCAGCGCATAAGATGCAAAAACCGGAGGAATGCCGGGGCGGCAATAGGTATGAAGCCAGACCTCGATGCACAAGGCTGCCAGGGCAGCTGCATCCTCCTGTTTTGCCGCACGTATCCCCATTAGCCCAACCGATCGCGGATGATACGCTCGAAGATGCGGGCGCCCACTGGCGTCAGGCTGTCGGGAAAGTCGAAATCCGGATTGTGCAACTGGGGTTGCTCTTTACCCGATCCGAGCACGAACAGGGTGGAGGGGCAATGGCGGCCGAACTGGCCGAAATCCTCAGACCAGCGCATGGGCTCGCTCTGTGCTTGTGTTGGGATGCCCTCTGCTTTAAGCGCTTTGGCTACCATGTCTGTTGTCTCGGACGCATTGGTGCAGGCCGCGAATATGTCGTCCTGTTCGATCTGAAGGGTAAGACCGGCCTCTTGTGCGGCTAAGGTTGCCAATTGCTCGGCGGAGGCAACCAGATGCCCCATCACGTCGTCACTAACGGTGCGTAGCGTGGCCCATAATGCCCCTTTCCCGGGGGCTACACCGAAGCAGGGTTCGCCAACGCTCATATGGGTGATGGTAACCAGCCTGTAGCTCTCGTCCAATGCCTGACCGGCGTCAAGCCCGTTGGTCAGGGCATTCAGGCCTTCAGCTATCTTCATCATCGCCCTAACCGGCGAGATGCCGTCCTGCGGCTGGGAGGCATGGGAGGTCTTGCCTTCAAGCAGAATGCGGATGCCGCGCGACGCGCAGCACATGGCACCCGATTTGAGCCCCACCGTACCAAGAGCAAGGCCGGGCAGATTATGCAGCGCAAAGGCCATGTCCGGTTTGGGCACGCTGGCCGCAAAGGCGGGATCGCGCAATAGGGCTGACGCGCCTTTGCCGGTTTCCTCGGCTGGCTGGAACACAAGCACAACCCGCCCGGATGCGGGACGTTGCCGCGAAAGGCGCATGGCAAGCGCCAGAAGAATCGCCATATGGCCGTCATGACCACACAAATGGGCCTTGGTTTCCAGCTCGGAATGGTAGGCTAGATCGGATTGCTCCTGAATGGGCAATCCATCCAGCTCGCAGCGAAACAGGAGTGTCGGGCCATCTTTGCCAGACTCGAAGGTCGCTGCGATGCCTGTGCCGCCAAGTATGTTGCCGTCCGGTTCGGTCCACGGGCCGAGCCCCGTCACGATGCTGTCCGGTGACAGCCTCTGCAATTGCTTGATGACCTGTTGCGCTGTTTCCCTCTCTTCGCCCGACAAATCCGGACGGCGATGCAGCGCCTGCCGGAAAGCAACCAGATGGTCGATTTCTGCATTGGTCAGCTGTGTGCTCATATCTTCAATTTTCCACGTTTGTTGATTGCGAAGGTGTTTTGATGGTGGGTCTATCTGACTTCACTCTAAAGTCCCAAGCGAGGCAAAAGAAAGAAAAAAGCACAGTAAACTGTTGGAAAAACTGGAAATCGGCATGCAATGTGCGGATTTCGAAACCAAACCTCAATGGCTGGGCCTTTATGACAAGAAACATCAGAGCAGGACTGGAAATACCACCAGCTGCAGCCTAAGTAAAAGCTATTAAAAGATTTGATGTGCCTCGACCACAAGTAACCTGAGGATGTTTGCCGTGAAAATTATGAAATATGTCAGGAAAGTTATTCCCAACAGGATTCTCCCTGAAAAATGGACAAAAGAGCCGGTAGTCATCCCAGTTGTGCGCATGGTTGGCCCCATCATGGTCAATCAGGGCGGACCGATGCGGTCCCATCTGAATATGGCTTCCATCGCAGGGCCACTGCAAAAGGCCTTCGACATGAAAGAAGCCCCCGCTGTGGTGATTTCCATCAACAGCCCGGGTGGGTCGCCTGTGCAAAGCCGCCTCATTCATGAGCGCATCCGGCAGTTGGCCATTGAAAAGGAAAAGGACGTCATCGTCTTTTGTGAAGATGCCGCCGCATCCGGTGGTTATATGATTGCCGTTGCGGGCGATGTCATTGTTGCCGACCCAAGCTCCATCATCGGCTCGATTGGTGTGGTCTCCGGTGGCTTCGGTTTTGTTGATGCCATCGAGAAGCTTGGTATCGAGCGCCGCATTTATACAGCTGGCACGCAGAAGGCGATGCTTGATCCCTTCAAGCCGGAAAATCCCGAGCATCTGGCTCATCTGGATGAATTGTTGCAGGATCTGTTTGAAAGCTTCAAGGGCCTGGTGCGCGGTCGCCGTGGTGACAAGCTGACCGAATCAGAAGACAAGCTCTTCACCGGGGCTTTCTGGACCGGCAACAAGGCTCTGGAATATGGGCTTGTTGATGAACTGGGCGATATGAACAGCTATATCAAGCGCCGTTTTGGCGAGGACACCAAGCTGAAGCTGATTTCTCAGTCTTCCGGCTTTTTCAGCCTGTTCCATTCCAGCTCCCTTTCCATGGGCGCAAGTCATGGTGCCTCTGTGGTCGATCCCGTTGACCGTATCGCTGCGGGCCTGTCGGCAGACAAAATCCTTGCAAGCCTTGAAGAACGCGCATTATGGTCCCGCATCGGATTGTAAACACGTCAAGGGGTCTGACGATCCTTGAAAGCCGCGCTGAAAGGAACAGGGCAGTTGATCGCGAAATTAATGGTAATGCTGGCCGCGCTGGCCGGCCTCTGGATCTTTTCAAAGCTGTTGACGAAAATTCGCGCTCAGGGCACCGAATTGAACCGACGTCATAAGGCGGAGCTTATGCGCCGTCAGGCAGAAGCCCTGAAGGAAGAAAGCGAAAGGGCTAAACGCGAGGCAGATATCATCGATCTGGAGCAGGACCCCGAAACCGGTGATTTTCGCGAAAAGCGATAGCGCTGTGGGCGCGTTTCGGGCGCTCCACTGCATGAAGGCATCATCTGGGATTCTCACCAATGGGATACGTTGTTGCTTATCCTCGCTGGCGTGAAACATGAAACACAGAAAAGGGAGCGAGCGCACTGATATCGGCTTGCTCCCTTTTTTTTGCTTGGGCTATGTGGATTTTTTGCGACTTCTCCATGATGCATGCACAGTTTGTGTGGGCGGTATCGCGCTCTGACATGGAGAAACCGGTTTTTTATCTACCGATAACAACTGCCCGCGCCCTTTGCTTGCCGATAAGGAGCCATAGCCCCTTGCCAAAAAGACAGGCCGACCACTAGCATTGACAGGCTTGCGCATGTCTTGCGGGGGAGCGTTGCCTAGTGGGGGAGGGGCGTCACCATGTCGGTTCTTGATCAAATTCTGCCAATTCTGTTTCTCATTCTGGCGGGCATGTCTCTGCGCCTGTTCAATGTCCTGTCACCGCAGATCATGGAAGGCCTGACCAAGCTTGTGGTCAATCTGGTTTTGCCCAGCGTGCTGTTCACGATCTTTCTGGATATGGCAATGAAGGCCTCTTATCTGGGTGTCTTCGTGGTAACGGCCGCCATCTGCGGCGGGCTCTATGCGCTGGGGCGGCTCGTCGGGCCGAAACTGGCGCCAAATCATCCCTATTTTCCGTTCCTGATGACCGGCTTTGAATATGGCATGCTGGGAGTTAGCCTATTCGGTGGCGCGTATGGATTGCAGGCGGTGGGCTATATCGCCGTGGTCGATCTGGCTCATGAGCTGTTCATCTGGTTCATCTTCGCGCCCATGTTGATGATCCGCCGCGATGGGCAGAGCGATCCGGCAACGATCCTGAAGATGTTCGCAACCTCGCCTGTGGTCATCGCACTGGTCGCCGGTCTGTTGTGCAATGGTCTTGGCCTGTCGGACTTCATCAAGACGACGCCGGTTTTCTCAAGCCTCTATGGCACCATGAAGCTGCTGGCCGGTATGACCATTCCGCTTATTCTGCTGGTGGTGGGCTATGGTATCCGCATTCATCGAGAGGGACTTGGGGATGTTTTGAAGATGGTTGCCCTGCGCTACGGCATTCTGGTGCCGCTGGCGCTGTTGCTCAATGCCTTTGTGCTGGATGATCTACTTGGCCTAGGCGCTCCTTTCCAGATGGCCTTCTTCACTTTGCTGATCCTGCCGCCTCCCTTCATCATTCCGCTTTTCATGCAGAAAGCATCGGAAAGCGAGAAGGCCTATGTGGTCAATGCACTGGCAGTATCCACCGTGGTCAGTTTGGCGCTGTTTGCCATTTATCTCAGCTTCCACCCCACCATTTGATGGCCTGCTTCTGAAAGGGCCTTCCAAAGGGGAGGCTAGCCCCAAAGCGGATCGAGCACATCGGCCGCAAGATAGCCATCGTCGCCCAGACGCCCATATCTGGAGAGCCAATCAAGAAAGATCTGCGCACTCTGGCTGGGGTGTGGCCGCTCGGATGAAGGGCGCACGATGAGGCCTTCCTTGAAACAATAAAAGCCGGAAGGCGCCACGAGCATGCCGCTCTTTAGCTCTTTCTCGATGAGAAATTGGGGCGCCAAAGCGACCCCCATGCCTCGCTCTGCAGCTTCATAGGCGAGGCCGGATAACTCGAAGGTTTGATGGTTTTCGCAAGACAGCGTAATGCCTGTGAGCTTCGACCACCGTGCCCAGCCGCTTTCCGATCCACGCCGGTCAATGCGGGTTTTAAAGGCCAAATGCCCGTCTTCAAGATGATATGCGTAGGTTGGCGATAGCACGGGCCCGATATGGACGTCTCCCAGTGTGGTTCCGTTCGGATGCGCCTCCTGCGGGCTCACCAGACGATCCCAGGAAAGCACCAGATCCACCGAGCCGTCGAATGAGTGGGAATTGAGCGGGATGGTCAGGGTGATCTGGATTTCGATATCGGGATGATGCCGGTTGAAGCGTGCCACAACGGGAATGGCCCAGACGCGGGCAAAAGTCGAGCTCACCTTGATGGCGACTTTCTGATGCTCCCGCTCATCGCGCAAACTGCCATAGCCTTTGCGAATGTCAGACAGGCTATCGGCAACGACCGTGGCAAATTTTTGGCCCTGAGCCGTTAGCTTGATGCCCGAGCCGTATTTTTCGAAAAGCGGGGTTCCGGCATGATCCTGCAACAGGTGCAGTTGCTTGCTCACCGCGCTGTGGGTCCGGCCAAGCCTGAGCGCAGCACCCGTCACCGAACCACTATGATAAAGCGCTTCAAAGGCCAACAAAGAGGCGAGGGGAGGCAACTGCGCCATGGATTGTCCAAATTCCGCTTTAAAAGATCATGTCACTTTCCCTCACATATAAGGTGCGTATTTTTCAATTTTATTACAAAGAAAAAGACGCAATAATTGCACCAGTTGCGGTCGAAACGAATCCATTCGCAAAAGACAAGAAAAACAATGAAGGAGAGAAGGCCATGAAGACGAGCCTTGAGGGCGATTTTAAGCGCATGGATCATCATCAGGCGCTGGCCTTGATCACACGCCATGGGCCAAAGCGGCCCCGAAGCCTGAAACAGACTCTAACTCTTTGGCTTGGTCGCCACAATGAACGCCGGCAGATGCGGCGCGATCTTGGCACGGTCGGCTTTACCGATGCGGTGCTTGAAGATTTTGGGATGAGCCGGCAGGCGGCGGAAAAGGAAGCCTCAAAATATTTCTGGCAGGCCTGAGACCTGCCAGAAAAGCAATTTGGTCAATCATTGCTTCGCATGCCGGATCGGCACAGGATGCAAGTCCCTCCCATCAGCCGACTTCGGTGTGTGAGGTGATGATTTTGGAAACGAGGCCATAGGCTTTGGCTTCTTCGGCAGAGAGCCAGTAATCGCGGTCGGTATCGGCTGCTATTTTTTCAATCGTCTGGCCGGTGGCTTCCGAGAAGAGTTTGTTGAGGCGCTCATTCATCTTGATGATTTCGCGGGCCTGAATTTCGATGTCAGAGGCCATGCCGCGTGCACCGCCGGATGGTTGGTGCAACAGGAAGCGGGTGTTTGGCAGGCAAACGCGACGCTCGACCGGAGCGGAGATATAAACAAGGGCACCAGCGGAGGCGACCCAGCCGGTTCCGATAATCCAGACCTTCGGCTTGATGAATTTGATGATGTCATGCATGCAGTCGCCAGACTCGACATGGCCACCTGGAGAATTGATAAAGACCTTGATATCTTCGTCGCTGGTGGCTGCCATGGCGAGCAACTGGGCGCTCACCTTCTGGGCCATTTCCTGCGTCACCTCTCCGTAAATGAAGACGGATCGGGATTTGAACAGGGCCTCGGCCGCATCCTTGCCCATAGAGTCTTCCGACTTTTTTTCATTTTCTTCGCTCATGGTGCGAACTCCCATCTGGCAATTGACTTTGCCCTTTTGGCATTTGGCTCAAACCGGGCGTCGAATCAAACATAGTTCGCGCCCACCTTAATAACAACTCGTGAACAAGTCCTTTTATTACGGGGACAAAGTCGTCCCGCCTCTACCCACAGCAGTTTGCGAATGCCCGGCATTAAAGGGACTGGACATGCCATCGTTGAATTCAGCGGCTTGCGTAGGAGGGGCTTTCGCCCTCATTGTCGTTTTTGCATTGTGCTGGCTATGGGAGAATAGTAAAATTGTTCTTGATATGTTCTTTCTTCTGTCGCATCATATTTCCAGAACAAAACGCTAACAGAATCGACGGGCGCCAGCAAGCGCACACGAGAAGCGATGGAGACTGATGAGCATGGCCCCAGCCAAAGCACGCGCTCGCAATCAAGGGATGGAGGACGCAGATCCGTTTGTAGGTTTTCAGGTCGACCCAGACCTGCATAAGGGGAAGCGTATTCGCGGCAGGGGAACCCGCTCCAACAAGGCGGGTCGGTTCGAGCCGTATCAGACAGAACCGGTGGATGATGGCTGGTCTCTGCCAGATGGAGAGGAGCCGCTGCCGCCCCTGCGTACCGAGGTGCAGGAAGAGAAATCCCGCACCATCATAACGCGCAACGATTCCCCGGATATCCCCTTTGACCGGTCCATCAATCCCTATCGCGGATGCGAACATGGCTGCATCTATTGCTTTGCGCGGCCAACGCACGCCTATTTGGGGCTGTCTCCGGGGCTGGATTTCGAGAGCAAACTCTTCGTCAAGCCCGATGCTGCCGACCAGCTAAAGCGGGAACTCTCAGCGCCGGGATATCGCCCCCGACCAATTGCCATTGGCACCAATACCGATCCCTATCAGCCAGTGGAACGGGACTATCGCCTGATGCCTGATATTCTTGATGTCCTCGAAGAAACGGGGCATCCGGTTGCGATCGTTACCAAGTCTGCGCTTATCCTGCGCGATCTGGACAAGCTCAAAGCGCTGAACGAACGCAATCTGGTCAAGGTGGCTTTATCTGTGACGACCCTTGATAACCGCTTGTCTCGCGCCATGGAACCGCGCGCGGCGAGCCCGAAGAGACGTCTTGAAACCATCGCCAGATTGGCTGAGGCAGGCATTCCGACCTCAGTCATGGTGGCGCCGGTCATTCCGGCACTCAACGACAGCGAGGTGGAGGCCATTCTGACTGCAGCCTATGAAGCCGGAGCGCGGGAAGCGGGCACCATCCTGCTGCGTCTGCCCAATGAGGTTAGCCCGTTATTTCAGGATTGGCTGTTGCATCACTATCCGGATCGCTACCGTCATGTGATGAATATCTTGCGATCCATGCGTGGCGGCAAGGATTATGACAGTCGAATGGGGCTGCGTATGAAAGGCACCGGGCCTTTTGCAGAGCTTCTTCATAAACGCGTCGATGTCGTGTGCAGAAAGCTTGGCTATAACACCAGACGCACGCGCCTATCCTTGAAACATTTTGTTGGCCCCAAGAGAAGAGAAGCCCAACTATCTCTATTCTGAACGAAGGAGCGCTGAAAGCCGCCTGTGCATGGAAATACTCGGTATTCGAGATGCTTATATTTGCCCGAACGCGTCTTTAACTCACAATTAAGTGTGTAAATTTTAGATAAGTGTGAGTAAATCAAATATGTCTTATCTTGAGACCAAGAGATCATTTGTACTCTTCACGGAATCACTTTAGGAGCTAACTCAATTAGGTTAATGAACCGGTTTTGCCGGTTTTTCAAAGGACTATAGCAGGGACACGCCGCATCGTTCCTGCTGCGCGGTGAATGTGGCTTCCCTTCACTGCGCCTCCAGCTGCCCCGCTTCAATCGCCTACTGGCGGTCTGATCGGGGCAGCTTATTTTTTTAAAAGGGTTTGGCGCTCTTCGCTGACATCTATGCGGCCTTCTTTTTGCGTCTCACGCAAATGCACCGTTTTTTGCTCTTGTGCGGTTAGCACTGTCCGCCCGGCCAAAAGCATCGACGCGGGGACCCTTCCAAAGGGTGGGCAAGAGGCGAAAAAGTGTGCGCGCATCTGCAAATAGCCCACACCCTTCAGTGAAACACTTTTCTCTGCCCCTCCGGCATACTACGCTAACGAATAGTTAACTGTTTGATTCGTCGCTTCAAGCGCGTAAACAGGGCTATTACAGCGGCGGAAAGCCTGCTGGAATCTATAGAATATGGGCTCAAAGCCTGATGAGTAGCGACAGCGAGTAAGGCGATCAGGTCGTCCCCGCGAAGCTGAATATGTAACCAGTAGAGCAGCGGGCGCAACGAATGCCTGTAACGGAGATGAAAACATGCAAAGGCTAGGGGCCGTTTTTATCGCCATTTGTATGGTCGCCATCTCCTTGTCTGTCGGCGTCATGTTGCATTTCAAGTTCGGTCTGTCGATTACTGAAGCTTCGCCCTTTTCCTTCGGCATGTTGCTTGCTCTTCTATTGGTGCATTACCAGATTTCCCGCGTGCGTGATCGCATGATGCTTGATGAGCAGATGGACGACCTCACCCGCCTCAAGCTTGCTCTTACAAAGGAAGTGCAGGATGTGCGCGAGATGGCGCGCGAACTGGACAGCACCGTGTCTGGCCGCCTTGAAAAGGAAGTGGAACCCATTCTGGCGGAACTGGATGTCATTGGCACGCTGGTCAAACAATTGGCCGAAAGCTGCGCCGATCTTGATGAGCGCGTGCAGCAGGGCGAAGGACATGTGGCCGAGGTCAATGCAAAGCTGATGGCTGCAACAAGTTCCGTAAAGGAATTGGAGGAACATTTGCGCGCCAACGCGCGCTCTCTGGCAGCGAAATATGACAAGCCGGTGCAAGCGCCAGCCCGTCCCGAAGCCCAGCCAGTCGCGCCCGCCTATGCCGCGCCTGAAAGGTCTTATCAGGAGCCGGCGGAGCCGGAACCGGTAGAACAGGAGCCTCAGTTCCGCTCTTATGAGCAAGAGCAGCTTGCTCCTGTAGCTTCTCCTACTAGATCCGTAAATGATGCCGTCGCAGGACCATTTACAGAAAAAAAGGAACAGCCGGTTTCCCCGGAAGACGAAGCCAAGGTGCGCCGCGCCCTGGCGCTTGGTCGTATCGAGCTCTATATGCAGCCGATTGTTGCCTTGCCCATGCGCAAGCCCCAATTCTACGAGGCTTTGACACGGCTCAAGACAGACGAGGATGAGGCGATCACGCCGGACATTTTCCTGCCCGTCTGTCGTCAAAACGGCTTCTTGCCCATGCTGGACCGACTGGCTGTCAACGAGGCGTTTCGCCTGTTGCGCCGTCTGTCAGATCGAGGCCATCCGGTCGAGCTTTTCTGCAATCTTGCTCTGGAGAGCCTCGCCGATAGCGACTTTTTCGCCCTGATGCGGGATCTGTTCGATCAGAACCGGGATCTGGCGCCTTATGTGATCCTTGAATTCTCGCAGGCGGACTTGCGTAAATTCGGTCTGATGGAGGAAGAGACCCTCAAGTTGCTCAGCTCCATGGGCTTCCGCTTCTCGGTGGATCGTGTTACCAATCTGGCCGCTGGCTTTGATGAATTCGCGCAAAAGGGCGTCAAGTTCGCCAAGATCGCTGCGCCGATCCTGACCCACCGGGACGCTGGTCGCGGGCTGGATATTCATCCCGCCGATTTCTCCCGCCTGTTGTCACGCAAGGGGATGGACCTGATTGTCACCCATGTGGAAAGCGAAAGCGATCTGGTCAGTCTGATCGACTATAATGTCCATCTTGCTCAGGGCGATCATTTCGCACCAGCCAAGGCCCTCAAGGGGAACCCGGTCGGCGCGCGCGGCAACGAGCAGGCAGGCACGGTGTCCCAACAGCAACAGGCTGCGGCCCTATCGCGCACGCCAATGCGCCCATCGCAGTTCTCGCGTATGTCCGGCGGGGCCGGAGAACCTGCTGCAAATCGAGCTTCGCCTGTTGATCGCCTGTCCCAGTTTCCCGAACAATCCCGGCTTCAGGCACCTGCGTCTCCTTCGGCCCGAGCGGCCACACCACCGCCTATGCCATCCGGAATGGCGCCGCAACGGGCACCAGAGCGTCCATCCCGACCGGCTTCCCCCTCAAGCGAGCCGCAAGCAAGGAATAACGGGGCGGAGCGCACTCTGGGGGAAAATCCCCGCGTAGCAGAAGCTCTGCGCGCCATGGCCTCAGAAGACACCAACAATAGCGAAACACGCGATCATTTCCGCGCCGTTCTGGCCGAAGCTGCAGGGCTTATCAATCCGGGCGAGGCCTCCGGACAGGCCGGTGGTGGCGCAGCTCCCGCCGTACGTGCCGCCTCTCGGGATCGCATGCAGCCGCAGCGTAGTGTTGGCCAGTCTGGTCGGTTGCCTGCTGCGGATGAGTTCGGTTTGAAAACAGGGACTGATCGCGGCCAGTTTATCGAAGTGTCCTGATCAATCCGGCTCAGAGGGTGCAGGGTCAGTCAGGCGCGGCATTTTTGCACACATGTTTGCGATAGAGGACCCTGTCTGCCTCTTGACCTTGTATTTTTAACAAGAGACAAGTGGAAGAACCTGAAACCTATTCTCGACACAAAGGGATTGCCATGTCTTCCCGCATCGCTGGCCTTTCAGCCATTGCGCCGAATTACAAGGGACTATTGTCCGACATCTGGGGTGTTCTGCACAACGGGCAAACCGTCAACGACTGTACGGTCGAAGCGCTCACCACCTTCCGAAAGGACTTTGGCAAGGTCATCCTGATCACCAACGCGCCGCGTCCATCGGCCCAGATCTGCGCGCAGCTTGATAGCCTAGGCGTGCCGCGTGATTGCTATGATGCAGTCGTCACCTCGGGTGATGTGACAAGGGCCGAGCTTACAAAAACGGATAAGAAGCGGGTGTTCCATTTGGGTCATGAGCGCAATCTGCCGCTGTTTGAAGGCCTTGGTCTGGAGCTGGTCGGGGAAGACGAGGCGGAGATGATCTGCTGCACCAGTCTTCTGGACAACCTGACCGAGACACCAGACAATTACGACGCGCTGCTGCATCGCCTTGCAAAACGGCATCTGCCCTTTGTCTGCGCCAATCCTGACAGGATTGCCGATCAAGGCGGTAAACTGGTCTATTGCGCCGGTGCGTTGGCCGATCGTTATGAAGCCTATGGCGGCGAGATCATCATGGCGGGCAAACCCGAAGCCCCGATCTATGAGGCATCTCTGGCTAAATTCGCCGAAATCAATGGCGCTCCGATTGCCAAATCCGACATCCTGATCATCGGGGACGCCATGCCGACAGATATGCGCGGTGGCCATTACCAGAAGATCGATTCCCTGTTCATCACAGCGGGCATTCATGCGCAGGATTTCGGCCCCATGGAGGCGCCCGATGACGAGCGTGTCAGCCTACGCCTCACCCATGAGGATGTGGAAACCGTTGGCTTCATGACCCGCCTTGCCTGGTAGGCGGCTTATCCTCTTTGCTGGGGGCGGTTGGATTGAGCGCCGGTGTTTCCTATATCCCTTTATAATGGTGCGGCGCACGCGCCGCTATCCTCCGTCAGGAAAAGGAACATGTCATGTCTCAGGATCAGATCCTTCATCTCGCCAATCGTGTTGTGGTCCAGCTTTCTGGCTCCGAGGCTGAAAAGCTGCTGCAACGGCTCATCACGATTGATCTGGACGATCTGAAACCGGGAGAAGTGCGTCATGGCGCCTTACTGACGCCGCAGGGAAAGATCGCTATCGACTTTCTTCTTTCGCACCAAGCCGGGCTGTTCCGATTTGATCTGGATAGGGAGCAGCTCGGTGCCTTCATCAAGAAGATGACACTCTATCGCATGCGGTCTGATGTGGTGATCGAGGAAAGCAGCGAGCGCGTTGGCGTTGCTTTTGTGCCCGATGCTGACACTAATGCGCTGGCCCTGCGCGACATCCGGTCCGATCAGCTTGGCTGGCGGCTTTACGGCGAGGGGGCTCACTGGCAAACCTCACCGGAATTGGAGAATGCCTATCTTGCCCGCCACATTGCGGCGATTGTGCCGCAGGCCGGTCTGGATTTCTCGCTCGAAGATGCCTTCCCGCACGACATCAATATGGATGTGTTGGGCGGGCTTGATTTTGGCAAGGGCTGCTATGTAGGGCAAGAAGTGGTCTCGCGCATGCAACATCGTGGCACGGCTCGCAAACGCCTCGTGCGCCTCGAAGCGGATCTGCCGATCCCCACTAGCGGCACCAAAATCCTTGCCGGTGAAAAGCCGGTCGGCGCGGTCGGTGCGGTGCTGGACAAACGCGCCTTGGCCATTCTACGACTGGATCGGGTGGCCGATGCCCTCAAGGACGGGCTGGCGCTAACGGCAGGCGGCGTGCCTTTGCGGGTCGAACTGCCTGACTATGCCGATTTCTCCCTCTCTGCGTAAGCAACTCCTATATCAGCTTTGCCATTGCATTCTGCATGAGGTCGCTACGGGCTTATGGCCGCTGGCGGCCCTTTTTTATCTGCTGGAAAGCAAAAATGTGCAATCTCGCCTCCGATTTTTGGTCCATGCTTAACAAAAATACAATGCAGAGTATCCTTTCAATGCTTTGTTAAGCATCTCTTCTTAGTCTGGAAGGCATGGGGGACGAGAAATGACTAAAATGTCGACAGACTTGCTTGTACTGGATTCACTGGTTGATGACATCGCTGCTTTTGCCAAAAAGCAAATTGATTACGGCGATCTTTCCGGGCCACGCTTCGGGGCCTATGTGAAGCTGGCCTGGTGCACACAATCCGGCACACCCTGCTATTCCGATTGTCAGAATATCGCCGATGCCTTGCAGACATTGCGCAATCTGGAGCAGAACGAACAGGTCGACAGTTTCTATGTGGCCATGACTGCTATCTGTATGGAAGCCTTCCCGCAGGTGAATACGCCGCCCAGCGATTTCGACGCGATCCGTCGTATGGGCGCCGCCTTGCGCGAGGTTGCCTGACGGAAACCCCGCATCGCCAGCTGCAGGTGGCGGAAAGCTTGAGCAGGAATGGGCCCCTTTCGGGGCCTTTTTTATGGGCGCAGCTTTGCCCGCTTGAGATGCTCATCAAGGCGCGGCATGATTTCCACGAAATTGCATGGCTGATGGCGATAGTCGAGCTGGTGGACCAAAATCCCATCCCACGCATCCTTGCAGGCGCCACTAGAGCCGGGAATGCTGAAAATGAAGGTCGTGCCCGCTAGGCCCGCCGTTGCCCGCGACTGGATGGTCGATGTGCCGATGGTTTCAAACGAGATTTTGTGGAATAGCCATGAAAAGCCGTCCATCTGTTTGTCAAAGAGCGGGGCCATGGCTTCTGGCGTCACGTCGCGGCCGGTAAAGCCGGTTCCGCCCGTCGAAATGATGACATCTACCCCCTCGTCGGCAATCCACTTCTTGGCTTGAGCCTGAATGGCCTCGACATCATCTTTCACGATGGCCCGATCTGCCAGACTATGCCCGGCGGCCTGTAGCCGGTCGACGAGGGTTTGGCCAGATTTGTCGTCTGCCAGCGTGCGCGTATCAGACACGGTCAGGATGGCAATTTTCATCGGGATGAAAGAGCGCGGTTCGTCGGAATGGGGAGAGTGGGAATAGGCCATGGGTATCTTTCCTGTCGGTCTAGTCGAATGATGCATTAAGCGTGGGCCGATTGAATGGCTTGGCACCTTGTTTTGTCAAGGTGGAATAGCATTCCTGAAGAATGTAGTACCCGACAACCTATCCCCTAGCGCCCGATATAGCGATCCCGCCGGTGATTGATGGCAATGATGGAATTGAGCACGATGGAGCCGAGCACCGACCAGGCGATAATTCGCCATGGAAAGAAGAACAGCGCAGTGGCGAAGATGGCCAGATCCAGCAATTGCTGCACATAGCCTGCCCGAAAGCCGGTGAATTCCTGAATGGTGACCGCCATCGCTCCGACGCCACCCAGACTGCCTTCATGGCGGATAATGGCGAGAAGGCCAGCCCCCACCATGGCGCCAAAGGCGAGAATGCCAACAAGCGGATCAAGATGCTCGAAGCTGATGGCCGGGGAAACGAACTTCATCATTGCAGACATGCCGACCACGCAAATGATCGACTTGATGGTAAAGCGCGTGCCCATGCGATGGTAGGTAAACCAGTAGAAGGGAATATTGACCAGAAAGAAGACCGTTCCGAAATCATAGTCGGTCAGGTAGGAAATCAGCAGCGCCAGCCCCGCGGTTTGTCCGGTCAGAAAACCAAGATGGGTAAGAAACACCATACCAAGCGAACAGGCAAAAACCCCGAAGGTCAGTCCTTGCACATCATCAAAGAGGCTGTGCTTATCATTGGGCTTTTTGGTAGACGTGTTTTGTTCGTTAAGAGGGGCGTTGGTTGTCATGGCCGTTTGGCATCCGTGGAAATGGGCGTTTAGCAGTTGTTTATTGTGCATCTAAAGAAAAGGTGCACGGGATGCCAGAAGAAATATTCGAAAACGGCCATTGTCATTGCTGCCCTGCCAAAAACGCCGGGCGAAGCAGGGGAAGGCAATCGGATAGATGCTGTGGAGAGAAGCGCAGGGCGCAGGCAAGGCGCAGACAGGGAACAGGCAAAAGAGCAGATGCGATCCACCTTCGGAACATTGCGCGTTTGGGGGACGCTTGGAAGGGCAATTTCACCGCGAAACCAGTTTGCGTCAGCTCTCTTATTGGGGACAAGGAAAGCCGTTGCATGCCAGTGCGGAGCCAAAGGCGGATCGCTGGTCGATCATCTCAAAGGACAACCGGACCAAGAAGTTCAAGGATATTAGGGATATTTTTTTATCGTATCAGGAAACGCCGCATCTCCTGATCACGTTGGCGGCCTTATAATGCATCGAACCTGAATGGAGGCTGAGTGCGTCATTCATTTTGCGTTCATATTGACATCGAAGGGTGGGTAACTGTTGCCTAAATGAGATCATATCGAATATATTTTCGCTGGTCCAGAGCAAATTATGCATAGACTAAAGCAATTGGCGCTACCCGGCAGGCATGAGAAGATAATCACAGTGCAAAATCGCGCTTTTCTTATGATCCCGATTGCATTAGGGTCCGCTCGAGCCTTCGGGACACCGAGTACTGAATTTTTCCACTTTAAAAGAGACACTTTAGGAAGATGACCGACATTCTTGCCCCTCACATGCAGCCAGAACGTTCTTTTCAGGGCATGGTTCTGGCGCTGCAGAAATATTGGGCCGATTACGGCTGCGCAGTTCTTCAGCCCTATGACATGGAAGTCGGTGCCGGTACGCTCCATCCGTCAACCACTCTACGTGCCCTTGGGCCTCGCCCTTGGAACGTTGCTTATGTGCAGCCCTCCCGCCGACCGACCGATGGACGCTATGGCGAGAACCCAAACCGTCTGCAGCATTATTACCAGTTTCAGGTGCTTTTGAAGCCAAGCCCACAAGAACTGCAGGATCTCTATCTTGGGTCGCTCAAGGTGATTGGCATCGATAGCTCCATTCATGACGTCCGCTTCGTGGAAGATGACTGGGAAAACCCGACGACCGGCTCATGGGGCCTTGGTTGGGAATGCTGGTGTGATGGCATGGAAGTGTCACAGTTCACTTATTTCCAGCAAGTGGCCGGTATTGAATGTGCCCCTGTTGCCGGTGAGCTGACCTATGGTCTGGAGCGTCTGGCCATGTATGTGCAGGGCGTGGACAATGTTTACGACCTCAACTTCAATGGCCGCGATGGCGAAGAACGCATCACCTATGGCGATGTCTTCCTGCAGACCGAGCAAGAATATTCCCGCCATAATTTCGAATATGCCAACACCGAAATGCTGTTCCGTCACTTTTCTGATGCTGAAGCCGAATGCCGGTCTCTTCTGGCGCAGGGCGAAAAAGCCGGTAGCGAAGCTGGCCTGCATTATTGTGTTTTCCCGGCTTATGACCAGTGCATCAAGGCATCCCACGTCTTCAACCTGCTCGACGCGCGGGGCGTCGTCTCGGTGACTGAACGCCAGAGCTATATTCTGCGCGTGCGCGAATTGGCAAAGTCGTGCGGTGAAGCCTTCCTCAAAACCAAGGCCGGTGGTCTTGGTTATAAAGGCTAAGCGCTCTGTGCATTAAGCAGACCTAAAAAAACGGCCTCAATCGCTTGAGGCCAGTTTTTTATGTTCCATCAGCGTTGGTGCATCATTTATTTTTAGACGACTTGCCGTTGTTGCTGGACGCATTGCTGCTGGCATTGCTCTTGCCGTTGTTGCTGGATGCGTTGCTGCTGGCACTGCTCTTGCCGTTGTTGCTGGACGCGTTGCTGCTAGCATTGCTCTTGCCGTTGCTGCTGGCATTGCTCTTGCCGTTGTTGCTGGACGCGTTGCTGCTGGCACTGCTCTTGCCGTTGTTGCTGGATGAGTTGCTGCTGGTATTGCTCTTGCCGTTGTTGCTAGACCCATTGTTACTGGACGTATTGTTGCTTTTGCCAGCTTTGTTTCTATTGCCGAAACGGGAGGCAGGAGAGGCCGCAGCGGTTACTTCCGATCGGACGTCCTTCACGGATGTGGTAGCCGCTTTGCTTCCTGGTTTCAGGGCCATGATTTTGCCCTTCACCTGAACGGTGGCATAAAAGTTCGGCTTTGTGACCTTTGCCTTGATTTGTCGGATGGTCGGCTTCTTGCCCTTGGCCTGAACAGTCATTTCAGTCTTGCCAGTTGCCGCTCTGGCAACGGCAGCTTTTTGGCCGCGAGTGATTTCTGTCGTGTTGCCAGTTGCGCCATCAGAAACTTCCACACGGCCCCTGTTGACCGAAACCTCGGAACGGTTCCGTGCGACTTCAACGGTAAAGACTGTACCCTTGACCACTGCTGTCAGATAAGGCGTCTTCACGGCGAAATGCTTTACGTCCTTTTTATTGACGGTCAGTTGCAGACGGCCACTCTGTTGCAGGATGAGGGTTTTTCCGGGCTGGATATATTTTGCCGGTGGTATCGCCATGATAGCGCCGGAACCGACCTGAATGCGTTCCTTGCCCCGAACCAGCAACAGGCGCGTGCGGTTCTCGGTCGAGAGCGTCTGCCCGGGATGGAGTACGGACCCTTTGCGCACCTTGATGGCTTTCTGGCCCTTCTGCGCGATATAGGCAACACCGGTAATCTTCTGCACGGTCCAGCTCGCGCTCGATTGCGCATGCGTTTGCAATGGCAGGATCAGAAAAAAGACGAGAACGAATAAAATGCGCCGCATGGCTTATGTTTCCTGGACAGTCTTTCAAAGGTGAGGAGCCTTTTGATTTCTATTTGCATAAAATGACAAGGATGTCTGAATGCCTGATTAATTGGCATGTCGGTATAATAAAGTTTCAATTATTTCTAGGTGTTTCAAAGTAACAGCCTTAACAAAGTCTCACCGGAATAGGGCGTTTTTCAAGATCGGGCTGATTGAAGCCCTGACTACTCATCCCGCATTTTCCGTGATTGGCAATGGTACTTACTTGTCTTTTTGAGTTTTATTGCCTTTATGCATTTTATTCAGCTGGGTTTTGAATTTGTCACAAGGGTCTATTTCATCGACCCGAGGCGTAAACCAGATCCAGTCATAAAGGGCGGGATCGAAAGCGTCATAAGCCGAAGGCTTCTTTGCGCCTCGGACCACTTCGACAAAGCCAATCGAAACCACCTTGGCACTGGCTTCCAGAAATATCGGAACACCGCGATCCTTGCGAGTGTGCCCCTTGCCTGCCATCAGGATGGCAAGGGAGCCATCCTGATGGCCGCTTCGCATTGCCCGGGCCATATGCGCATCCTTGAAGCGTTGCATCTTCATCATGGGGCCAACGGCATCCCGGCTGATCATGCCGCAATGGGCGGAGACCAATTCATCTGTCAGGCTCTCGCTCTGAGCCTTGTTATAGGTGTGGTCCCATTGCAGGTCTTCCTGAAGATGAGCTGGCAATTTTCCTGATTGTCCCAAAGCTCTCACATCGGCTCTTTCGGGGTTGCCGGCGAAAATCGGCATGGCATGGGTGATGGCACTGGCAAATAACGGCTGATAGAGAGCCCAGTCGGGCCAGCCGCGGTCTTTCCAATGCAAGTCGTCTCTCAGAGCCGCAAGGCGTTTGGGCAAATTGACCATATCTGACCCGCCATGGTGATTTATATATCGCGCGACGGCATTCACGAGGGGCTGTTGGGAGGGCTCAAGCATCTCGAACACAACTTTCGCCTCGCGGCCCTGGGCTCCGACTTCATCTATTATCTGTGCCTGCAGGGCATGATGGCGTGGATTGTCATGCGTCTCGCCAAGCAGAAGATAATCTGCGTCGCTGATGGCGTCATATAGGGCCTCTGGCGTTGCGCGTTTTGCGGTATCCATGCGCCAAAGGCTTCCGGACAAAGGATGTTCGCTAAGCAACATGGGTTTTTCCCCGGGAACAGTTCGGGCCAGAGACGGCATGGAACAAACGACAAGGGCGAGGAGGAAGGTGAGGCCGAGCAGAAATGCTGTGTTCACGCCATCGCGTAGCAGTATAAGGCCCCCGTGCAAGAGAGAGAACGAATGTCTGTTCTTGCTGGTCATGGCATCTAGCCCCTTAACTGTTTTAATTGCGACTATATGAACTTTGGAACCATCCTAAAGCATCCGGACGATTCTTGCATCAAGCTCGGGCAAGACTTGGCCGAAAGAGTGAGAGGCAAGGGAATTGCTGTGTTCCATTCCAACTCATGCTTGCACTTTGCGCCATCTGGGTTACTCTCCGCATAAAGGCCTGTTTGCTGCAAGGCTGGCTAATTCACAGGAGACATGATCATGGCTATCAGTTGGGTCCTATTGGGGATCGTGGTTCTTTTGGGCCTTTATGTTATTTCCATTTACAACAAGCTGGTCAAAACCAGACAGATGGTCAATGAAGGCTGGTCGGGTATCGACGTGCAATTGAAGCGCCGCGCCAATCTTATTCCCAATCTTGTGGAAACCGTGAAGGGCTATATGGGCCATGAGCGCGAAACGCTGGAAAAGGTCACCGAGATGCGCGCCCGCGCAGCCAATGCCTCCAAGGGCGGCGCGATGGAGCGGTCTTTGGCAGAGGGCAACCTTTCCAAGGCGTTGGTCAATCTGATGGCCGTGGCTGAGAATTATCCGGATCTGAAAGCAAATGAGGGTTTCCTCAATTTGCAGCAGGAACTTTCCGGCGTGGAGGATGAGATTCAGCTTGCTCGCCGCTATTACAACGGCACGGTTCGGAACCTCAACACAATGATCGACCAGTTCCCGTCCAACATCGTTGCGGGCTTCTTCTCCTATGCCAAGAAAGACTATTTCGAGGTTGAGAATGAAGAAGAGCGCGCCACGCCTCAGGTGAAATTCTGATTCTTTATTAGGTCACTGAGCCCGGAAAGGGCCGCGGTCGCCTGTTGATACACCCTGACGCACTTGGATTGCCAAGTGCGTTTTGTCGTCTGTCTGCGACGTTGGGGCTGCAAGGAAGGTATCCAGATATGCCATTGAGATTTTTTCTTCATTTGCTTTTTATTACTTTCCTGATGCTGGCAGACTCCGGGGTAGAGGCTCAGGCGCGTGAGCAGATAACTGATTATCACGTGACCATCAGCGTCAACGCGGACCGATCGGTTGATATTACCGAATCCATCGAGGTGTTTGTTGAGGGTATGCAGATCAAGCGGGGCTTGCTGCGCGATATCCCAGAGACTTACAGGCGCAAGGACGGGCGCTATGTGAATATCAACCCTCAAGTCAGCGCTGTGCGTCGCGATGGGCAGAATGAGCCCTATCAAACCAGCCATGAGGGGCGTTATTTCCGCCTGCGCATCGGGGATGCCGATGCCCTCTTGCAGCGCGGGCTGCATAAATATGAAATCTCCTACAGCATCGAAGACTCGATCGGTTTCTTTGACAATTCTGACGAGATCTACTGGAACGCCATTGGTACAGAATGGGCCTTTCCTATCGACAGGGCGCGTGTGACGGTGCATTTGCCTGAAGGGGCCAAGATACTGCAATATTCCGCCTATACGGGACGTTATGGCGAGGCGGGCAACAGCTACAAGGTTACGGACCAATCAGATCGGTCTATCAGTTTCGAGGCCACACACCAATTCGCTCCGGGCGAAGGCATGGCAGTCGCTGTCGCCTGGCCAAAGGGTGTCGTCGCAGAACCGAGCCAGAGCGAAAAGGCAATAGGAGCCTTTCTGGATAACAGCCCGCTTTATGTGGTTCTGTTTGGCGCTTTGGTAACCTTCCTTTGGCTCATCTATTCCTGGGTGAAAGTGGGACGCGACCCTGATGCCGGTGCGATCATTCCGCTTTATCGGGCACCGGATAAAATTTCGCCAGCCATCGCCAGCTATATTGAGGGCATGGGCGTTTTTGAGGAGGGCCAAGAAAAGGCCTTCATCGCCGCTTTGATCTCCATGGCGATCAAGGGGCTCCTAGAAATCAGGAATACCGACAAGGATCTGGAACTCATCCGCAAGGATGCGCCGGGCATAACGGTGGCTGGCAAGAAACGTCATGTGTCCGCAGTCAAAAGCCTGCCCGCGGGCGAAAAGGCCCTGTTCAAGGCGCTGTTTGACGGGCGCAGCTCGATCAAGCTGGCAGACATGAAATATGCGCAGATGAGCAAGATCATGTCCGCTTTCACAAATGCCGTGGATAAGGAAGCCGACGAGACCTACTACCATGAAAATCTGGGGCGCTCATTTATCGGCCTGCTGATTATGGTCGTCTCTACAGCCCTCTATTTTCTCTTGAAAATTTTTTGGGCACCGCCATTTGCACTCCCGATCTTCGATTTGATTGCGATGGTGTTTCCGGGTGTCATTCTCACATTCATCTTCTTGGGGGCCTCCGCGCTCCTACCGGACAAACTCGAGAATGGTTTGAAAGTCGTCATTCTGGCCGCTCTTGGTGGAGGTGGCCTTTTTGTGCTTGCTGTCGGGCAGGAGAGTGTCATTCCGGGCCTGTTGAATGACTTGGCAATCGCGCCGGTGCTTCTGATGCTTTTCATGTGGCTGCTGTCACTGGGGTTCTATCAATGGATGAAGGCCCCCACGCTGCTTGGCCGTCAGGTGATGGATAAGATCGAAGGGCTGAAGCTGTTCATGACGGTCACCGTGGCCGAGCAGGTCGATGAAGCCAATGCGGCTGATATGCCAGAGCTGACACCCCGGCTCTATGAAGATCTGCTGCCCTATGCCATTGCGCTTGGGGTGGAGCGGAAATGGTCCAAGACCTTTGAGGACAAGGTCTTTTCCCAGTTGCCGCCATCGCGCGCCTATCATCCGATCTGGTATGTCGGGGCCTTCAATCCGGCGCTCCCGACCGCAGCGCTGGCGCAGATGACCGACGCCATCGGCACAGATCTTTCCAGTGCCATGACCCCGCCAGCATCTTCCTCGTCTGGCTCCTCTGGTGGTGGATTTTCCGGCGGTGGCGGTGGCGGTGGTGGCGGCGGTGGCTGGTAGGCCAAAGCCAGTTACCCCTCGCGGCTTAGTCGTTCATAGATGGGGCGGAAGCTGCGTCTATGGTGGATCGTGACGCCGAGTCGGTCCAGTGCCTCTATATGGGCCTTGGTGCCGTAGCCCATATGGGTTTCAAGGCCATAGCCGGGGAAGGCACGGCCCATGCGCATCATCAGATGGTCCCGCGTCACCTTGGCCACGATGGAAGCCGCCGCAATGGAGAGTGAGCGGCTGTCCCCCTTGATCACATGCATACCGGGGCACGGCGAGGCCGGGGCCACATCTCGCCCATCAAACAGGGCAAAAGCTGGAGGAATGGCCAAGCCGCGCAGGGCCCGCGCCATGGCCCAGAGCGTCGCACCGCGAATATTGAGTGCATCGATCTGCTGCGGTGAGGCCGAGGCAATACTAACATGTGCGCTGGAGCAAATTGCCTCGAACAGGGATTCTCGCTTCGTCTCGGATAGCTTCTTGGAATCGTTAAGCCCCTGAGGGATGGCCGCAGGATCAAGCACCACGGCTGCTGTGACCACAGGGCCGGCCAGTGGGCCGCGCCCGACCTCATCAACACCAGCCACAAGGCCGCCATACCGCGCTATTGCAGCTTCTTCGAGGGCAAAGTCCGGCCCGTTTGCTGTGATGTCAAACAGTGCGCTTTGCTTGCCTTTTCCCGAAGAGCGGGATAAGCGTGCGGCTTTTGCCTTGTTATGGTCTTGCTTGATGACCTTTTTCATGAACTCGCATCCATCTTGCTGCTGCCACCAACCCTGAGGCCCGGGGCAGGTCGCTCGACCAGAACCGAGCGGCGGAAGCGATAGAGCTTGGCTGGCCTGCCACCCGTGCGCGTAGAGGTAGCACCTGTCGGCTCGACCAGTTGACCCTGTTCCACCAACCGGCGGAAATTCTGCTTATGCAAGTGACGACCTGAAATGGCCTCCACGGTTTCCTGCAATTGTGTCAGCGTGAAGCTATCTTGCAAAAGCTCGAAGATGACGGGGCGATATTTCAGCTTGCTGCGCAAACGCGAGATGGCGGTGGCGAGAATACGCCGATGATCCATTTGCATCGGCTGGCCAAAGAGCAGGGCATCAGGGGAGGGGGCAATGCCCCGGTCGCGATAATGCTCAGGCACAAGGCCTGCTTCATAGAGCAATTCATAGCGCTCCAGAACGCGCTCCTCATCCCACAAAGCGCCATCAATCCCGAAGGAGAGGCGCAGGCGTTGCATAGGGCTTAGCGGTTTGTTGCTATCGTCAGGGGCAACAGCTGCCCATTTGCGCAAGGCCGGTATCAATTGGGCATCAAGCAGAGGCGGTCGATCATCGCGCCAGTCTTCCCACGGAAAATGGCTATACCAACTGCGCCAGCGCCCACCCAATTGCTCCAATTGGCCATCCGGTCCATCGCTGGTGGCCTCTGCCAACTGTGTAAGCGCCAGATAGCCGATGGATACCTCATGCAGGTCACTTTCATGAGCTTCCATCCGGCGCCCCCTGTCGCCGAAGGTGTAAAGCTGTTCCACATAGCCCAGGCGCAGGCCTGTTTGTCTGTGAACCCAGCCGCGAAGGCCAGCTTCAAGCGTTCTGTGGCGGGTCGGGTCAAACGGCCCGAAGGGCAGGGAGGTTGGTGACTCATATCGCAAGCCTGTATCATCGGATGAGCCCGAAGAGGAGGGAATAGAGCTGTGACTGTGTGGATCGCCAAGACGCGCGCCGGGATTTTGGTGGAGGGGCTGAGGCAGATGCACCTCCAGAACCATCGGGGTCAGTTCACGCACGGCAATGATGGCGGCGTTAAGGCCGACCGAAATAGAGACCATTGAGGCGTTGTCGGTTTCCTGATCCACTATATCCTCTCGCTATCAGGGCCGCCTTTAGGGCGTCCGGCCAGCCGGGCGCCGCAGTCGGGCATTGCCCTATGACTACAGCATAAAGAGTTGAATGAAAACAGATTCTGATTAGAGGATATGAGGCATCGCAAAAACGTTACCCTCAAAGCAATCGGCACCACGGCCAATGGCTTTGATGGCTTCGCTCATGCGCCCGTCGCGCCCGAGTAAATGATCGGCCAGCTCCACCAGTCGCCGGTTTGGCGTGGCCGGAGGTGAGGCTTTGCGCAGATCTTGCGCCAGCTGCATTTCATCAAGCTCTGGCCGCAAGGCGCAAGCCGCAATATAGGCCGAAGCAGTCGAGCGGCTGACGCCTGCCCAACAATGCACCACCATGGGCGCGCTGCGGTCCCAGCTGCGGAAGAAACGGATCATTTTCTGGACCTGCTGTTCCGAGCTCAGGGTAAAACCGGGAATGGTCGCCGCGATATCATTCATGCCGAGAAACAGATGATTCTCCTCGGGAATACGCCTTGGTCGGACAACCTCCATCTCAGGATTGACCACGCTTACAAGGTGGGAGGCTTTGACAGCGTCAACCACCTGATCAAGCTTGGATAGAGAGCAAACATAGAGCATCGAACTGACCGTTCCTTTATTTTGCCAATCGAGGGACTGGAGATTTTGCTGGTATTCCAATCCATGACCGGTGTGTCTTTGCGCGGTTGGCGCAGACTGTGCTTCTTTGTGCTTACAAATCACCCTCAAGGGGGTCAGATGAGACTAGCAGCTTTTGTTCTTTCTTGCGCTCATCGGGCGCTCACCATTTGGTCGCAGATCATTCGTCTCAATCATGTGTGGCGATGCAGATGGATCGGCGCGCAGGCCCTTTTAGTTTTCCAGTGCCTTGCGCAATGCCTCAAACCGTTCAAGAAAGGCGTCTTGCGCCTTACCCGTGCTCCAGGGAGTGATGGGCAATTCAGCTTCGTTGAGCCCATTGGGCGCACCAAACAATTGTTCTGCTTCTTCTTTGCCGAAACCGGCCAGATGGATTGCCTCGAAATAGGCCGAAATGCGATCGGCTTGCTTAATCTGCTTTTTCAAGGTTGCCGTCGGGTGCGGTGCAAGACCAAAGCGGATGTGAATTGCCGCTTCCAGCCGCTCTTCTATGCGCTTGTAATCAGCGCCGATGGCGGATTTGAACGGTGAAATCATGTCGCCAACCACATATTCTGCGCCGTCATGCAGCAGGCCCATCATCAGCGCTTCAAGCGGGAGCGAAGGGAATTTCTGCCGCATGATCATTTCCACGATCAGGCTATGCTGGGCAACAGAGAACGGATGATCGCCGATGGTCTGCCCGTTCCAACGTGCAACACGGGCAAGGCCATGGGCGATATCCTCGATTTCAATATCGAGCGGGGAAGGATCGAGCAGGTCAAGGCGCCTGCCAGAGAGCATGCGTTGCCAGGCACGCGGGGCATCGGATTTTACGGGCATGGGTATCTCCAAACTGTCGCGGGCAGCTTTACCGCAAAGCGGCTGACAATGGTATGGAAAATCGTGCCAGCTTTCCACAAGTCCATGCATTGGATGCAGAGCGCGCATGCCGATACGCGCAGTGTTGGAAGGTGCAAACAGGAGCGTCAGTTTAAAACATGAGCTAAATTTTCAACAATTAAAATGGCTGGGTTGGGAGGTTTAAAATATGAGAATGAAACACAACAATTAAAGTGACTTATCGGTCTAACTTTGAAATATTCTAAATGAATTTGCGCTCGGAAATTCCATAACTCACTGTTTTGTTATGTCTTTTCGATTGACTTTGCGAACAATTCGCACCAGTTTCTAACCCATCAACACCGAGCTGGGCCTTGAACCCAACATTGGAGATAGAAATGAAACAGTCCTTCCGTGCGACGGTGTGCGTCGCCGCACTCATGGTATCGTCTGCGAGCGTGAGCTTTGCTGCAGAAGAAGTCAATATCTACTCCTACCGGCAGCCATTTCTGATCGAGCCTCTGCTTGAGGCTTTCACCAAGGAAACCGGCATCCGCACAAATCTGATCTTTGCCAAAAAGGGTCTTGAGACGCGCATTAAGGCAGAAGGGGAACATTCTCCTGCCGATCTGCTGCTGAGCACAGATGTTGGACGCCTTCAGGCTGCAACCCAACAGGGGATAGCGCAGCCCGTGATCTCGGACACCCTGAAGGCCAACATTCCGGCCCATTTCCGCGATGGGGACAATCAATGGTTCGGTCTGACATCGCGAGCCCGCGTTGTCTATGCCTCTAAAGAGCGCGTCAAGCAGGACAGCATCACCTATGAAGAGCTGGCTGACCCGAAATGGAAGGGCCGTATCTGCACCCGCTCCGGCCAGCATGACTACACCATCGGTTTGATCGCCTCGATGATCGTGCATCACGGTGTCGAGGAAACCAAGACATGGCTCGAAGGCGTCAAGGCCAATCTGGCCCGCCGCCCGACGGGTAATGATCGGGCTCAGGTTAAGGCGGTCTATGCCGGTGAGTGCGATATCGCGCTTGGCAACACCTATTATATGGGCAAGATGCAGACCAATGACAAAGAGCCTGAGCAGAAGGAATGGGCAAAGTCGGTCCGCATTCTCTTTCCAAACAGCGATGGTCGCGGCACCCATGTCAATATTTCGGGCATGTTGCTAACCCAGCACGCGCCCAACCGTGAAAGCGCCGTCAAGCTGATGGAATTTCTGTCTTCGGATGAAGCCCAGCAGATATATGCAAAGGGCAACTTCGAATATCCGGTCAAGGAAGGCGTGGAACCATCAGAGCAGGTCAAGAGTTGGGGCAGCTTTACCCCGGATTCGATTGAACTGTCCAAGATTGCCGATGCACGCAAAAAGGCGTCTGAACTGGTCGATATCGTCGATTTCGATGCAGGGGCAAACTAGGCGTTTGCCAGCAAGACAGGTAGCCGTTTCAATAGAACAGACATTTTCAAGGAGAACTGAATTTCCCGAATTGGTAGAAGGGGAGCGAGCCTGATTTCTCAGCAAAACAAGGTGAGCTGTACTGGTCCTGCAGCTTTGTCCTTGGAGTGAGCCTTCGCCAATAAAGCGCTTGGTAGATGATGAATGCGATACTGGTCCTCTCGCATTCTTGTCTGCAAAGAGCGTATCCCCTAGCGGTCCTGCATAGGTGGCATTATAACAAAGCTGGTCCCTTTGTTATGACGCGTCATCAATTGAACAATCTTATGCTTACCGGGTTTATCCCGGAAAGACAAGAATGTGGGACGGTACATAAAAGCAATCGGCTAAACTTATGTGGAAAGCTGGTCCCTTTCCGCATTCTCCATCCAGGTCGATTGACGCTTTATGGCAAGTGCCACGACGGTTTCTTCCGTCGTGGCACTCTTGTTTTTGGAAAGCTTTCGCCTCGATGCGATGCAATCGCGCCCTTGCCGGTTCCCTTGATCTGGGATCAGGCGGGTAACTCTTCGGCTTCGGCATCGGTGCGGCGCGTGGCAACCAGCGTGATGATGCCGGCAACGGCTGCGAGCGAGGCGGATAGCACTGCGGTGCGATAGTCTGAATAGCTGGCAATGATCCCCATCAGCGAGCCGCCAACCAGCCCCGAAAGAAACATGGAGTTGGTGTAAAGCGCCATCGCATTGCCAATGAAGCCACGTGCAAAGGACTGCATGAAGGTGATGCTGACTGCTGCGAAAATACCGAAATAGGTGCCTTCAATGGCAGCTGCAATGGACATTTCAGTGAGCGAGCTGATCGTAGAGAGATAGCTGTAGCAGATAACAGCCAGCAGGCTTGCCAGGATCATGGCATTGCGCACGCCCATCTTTTTCAACAAGCCTGGCGTGCCCAGAATGACCACAACTTCAAAAAAGCATTTCACCGTGATCGACAGGCCCGGCGCATAGTCTGGCAAATGCACTTCCTTGATCATGAAGAGCGGAGCTGAAGACAGGGCCAGCGAATTGCCAAGCGCAATGAAAAAGCATGCGACCGTGGCTGCCCAGAGCGGGAAGTTGAAATGGCTTGTCGCTTCCGCGCTGGCAGCCGTGGAAACCGCATCGGCCGGATAGGTGCGGCGAAACGGTTGCTTGAGCGTGATGCTCCACACAAAAAGCCAGACGCAGCCAATGGCGACGGCCAATTCAAACACAATCATGTGGCCGTAGACACCGGCCAGAGCGAAGCAGAGCGCAGGTGCAATCATCCAAGCCAACGACACCACGGCACGCACACGGGAATTGAACTTGGCGAAATCCAGATGGGATTGCTCGGAATAGAAGCGGGCAAAGCTCAGGATCGTTCCAATGGCCGAGTTGGCAATGGCGAGACAGGCTGCGAAGATTGTTACCAGGGTCCAATAGCTCGTAACCACCACCAGCGAACTCATGGCTGCCAGATAGCAGAGAATGGAGGCCAGCAGCAGCTTGCGGATATCCCAGCCCTGATCGATCTTTTTGCCGACAAAGCGGTTTGCCGCGACCGCAAGCACAGTGGCCACCAGTGAATAGAGGCTGATCATCATGGGAGACTTCTGCAAATCTTCGATAATGAACAAGCCCATAAAGGGCACGGTTGCCGCATTGGAAAAGGAGCCGACGAACACCAGAATGAGCACGAGATATTGATTGGGCATGACAATGGACACTAGCAGGATCACATGGCCCAAAAGCGGACCATGAGAGACTATTTCAGGGAAGTTGGAAAGCCCCGCAGCTTGACACGATAGAAGCTGAACGGGAGGTCGTGGGAATTAAACTCCAGACCCAACTAAAATAGCCGATTTGCACTCAATCGCAAGAGGCGATTGGATGATTTGGGTGCGGGTATGGCTCATATGCAACGGACCTGGCCCCTGGAAATCTTCAAGGAACTTGGGAGGCGCTTGAAAATGGGGGGAAACTAAAATATGGATATAACATTCAAGAATACGGAATATCCCCAAGGGATTTGGGAGGATGAATGACCAAACCAGCTGACGCAGCGTCCGCCATCACTGCCAAAGGCCTGATATCGCTGTTGACGCGATGGCTTTCTGGTTGGGCTTCGCCTCGCGCCGGGGGGGCGTCGTGGCTTGCTCTCATGCTGCTGGTTCTTATCCTGCTCATGGTGATTGCGCCAATCCTGTCTCTTGTCGTGATTGCTTTTGGGGATGCCGGTGACGTTTGGCCGCATCTGTTATCAACCGTTCTGCCGCGTTCGGTGATGACAACGCTGTGGCTGATGCTCGGGGTGGGCGGGCTCACAATGCTGATCGGTGTTTCAACTGCCTGGCTGGTGACTATGTGCCGCTTCCCCGGAAGGGCGCTGTTTCAATGGGCGCTCTTGATGCCGCTGGCCATCCCTACCTACATCGTTGCCTATGCAGCGGTGGATCTGTTTGACTATTCCGGCCCCGCTCAAAGCCTGATCCGCTGGCTCTTCGGCTTTGAGAGTGCCCGTGACTATTGGTTTCCCGAAGTGCGCTCTCTGCCCGGCAGCATTCTGGTCATGAGTTTTGTGCTTTATCCATATGTGTTCCTGACAACGCGCGCCACCTTTCTGATGCAATCGGCCTGCGCGCTGGATGTCTCGCGTACGCTGGGGGCAGGACCGTTGCGCCTGTTTTTTGCCGTGGCTCTGCCACTGGCCCGCCCGGCGATCGTGGTTGGTGTGACGCTGGCCCTGATGGAATGCCTCAACGATATCGGCGCGGTGGAATTTTTCGGCGTCAAGACGCTGACTTTCAGCGTTTATGATACATGGCTCAACAGGGCCAGTCTGGCGGGCGCTGCGCAAATCTCCACCGTTATGTTGCTGGTGGTTCTGTTGCTCTTGTGGCTGGAGCGACGCGGGCGACGTGAGCAGCGTTTTTCGACAACGACACGGCGGTATCAGGCTCTGCCCAGTTTTCACCTCGAAGGCTGGCGGGCATGGCTGGCCTTTACGACTTGCGCTTTGCCGATCATTTTGGGCTTTCTATTGCCTGCCTCCATTCTTTTGCGCTCGGTCTTCTTTCATTGGCGCGACAATCTCAACGCCGATTTTCTGGCGGCCATGGGCAATTCGCTCTTTCTGGCGAGCGTTGCTGCCGTGCTGACGGCTTTGCTCGGCACGGCGCTGGCCTATTTTGCGCGTACACAGAAGAGTGCCTTTGTCAGTGCGGTTACGCGTTTGTCGGCTATCGGTTATGCTGTGCCCGGAACCGTTTTGGCGGTTGGTATTCTGATCCCGGTCGCCCAGCTGGACAATTTCATCGCTGCAAGCATGCGGGATTGGTTCGGGCTGGCAACGGGGCTCATCCTGATCAGCTCCGGGGCTGCGATGCTCTATGCCTATTGTGTGCGCTTCATGGCCATGTCTTACGGGGCGGGGGAAACGGGCCTGCAACGCATATCGCCCAATCTGGAAGCTGCATCGCGAACCTTGGGGCGTTCTTCCTGGCGCACGCTGGTAGAGATTGATCTACCCCTCATCCGCCCCTCGTTGATATCCGGTGCCTTGCTGGTGTTCGTCGATGTCATGAAGGAACTGCCCGCAACCATCCTGTTACGTCCCTTCAATTTTGATACGCTTGCCACGCTGGTATATGGGCAGGCGTCGCTGGAGGCTTTCGAAAAGGGGGCTTTGGCAGCGTTGACGATTGTAGCGGTTGGGCTGGTGCCTGTTATTCTGCTCTCTCGTACATCAAGCCGCTCGATGCATGGCTAAGCTGTGCTCAAGCCTAAAAATCACCGTCGCTGAATAAAAAAATCCCGGCATAGCCGGGATAGTTGGCGGAATCTGCGAACTTATCCTTGTTCGCTTTTTCGGGCTCATCCTCAGTCCAAAAGGCGCTCGGACTTTGGATGCGCGCCGAAGCTGTCGATCCCTATATACTGCCTTACTCAATTAAACTTGAAGTATTTTTTTCTTAAATTTAATTGAATTAGAAATTTAGAGTTAATCGATATAAGTGAATATTTAGAAAAATTCACAATTACAGTATGTTGTTATTATATTTTTCTCTCACAGGCTGTGCGTAAGCAAGAGAATTGGGAAAGTGTATTAGGGAAAGACTAAGCCAATTAGGTTTTGTGTGAAAGATATACAAATTTCTCTTGCGGAAGACGATCGTGTTTCAATTTCAAAATTTGAAGGCCTTATCTGGATATCTGGCCAACAGTAAGATCGACAGAGAAAAACGAAGCAACTACGCGCTTGGTGATCGCTTTCTTCGAAAGCAATCTTGAAAAATATGCGGAGCAGGTTCTTTTGATCAACCGCAGCAAAGAAAGCCTCTGTTTAAGGGAAATGCGAAGCGCTCGGAGCCATAACCGGCATGTATGAATTCATTCAGCATTTTTCTTTCCCTGTTGTTAACCAGAGCTAGTCTGCATTTTAATTTGTACAATCTACTGCATACTGGATAGTATGTGCACGAATTATGGGCACTTTATGGTGCTTTTTGGAATTGATGAGTATCGCAGTGATTTAAGTCACGCCACGCACTTGATGAAGCCCCAAGTATTTTTGACAAGGGGCTTCGGGCCAATCTCTGGCAACGACGCCAGATGGTGTCCGCGTTGCATGTCAGGTGTAGTGAGGATCCATCTGGAGTTGGCGCACGCAAACACAAGCGGCTTGCCGGGCACAGTGACCTGCTTTGAGGCAATTGGTCATGTGTGCTTCAGATATGTGATCCCTTTGAAAGAACGGGTTATAAATGACAAAGACCATACGGATCCGTATCCTGTGGAGTTTGTTGGCCTTTCTTGTTTTGATCGTCGGGCTGGTTATGGCAACGCCCTATTTGATCAACACAAGAGTGGTCAAGAAGCAGATTTCCGAGCAAATTTCTAAGTGGATGGGCCTGCCGGTAACCGTGCGGGGAGAGCCGGTTGTCACGGTCTTTCCATACCTGACAGTCAAGCTCAAGGACGTGGAAATTGCATCCGGTCTTGGTGGTGATGAGCCTCCTTTGGTATCCACACAAACCCTGCGCGCCGAAATGTATTGGCTGCCGCTGCTGCTGGGTGACTTCGAAGTGCGCCGTTTTAACCTCATCGAGCCGAAACTCGAGCTGACGAAGGATGTGGATGGTGCCTTTTCCTGGGACTTGCGCAAGGGGTCCCTGTTCAAGACGGACGGCAGTAGTGGCCGTTTGACCCTTTCCGATGTGACCCTGGGTAATTTTCGAATTTCCGGTGGCGTCGCCCACTATCTGGACCGGAAAACAGGCGAAGAAGAGCGCTTCTCCGACGTCAACATGACGTTTGACTGGCCAAGCACAGAAGATGTCGCTTCTATTAGCGGCAGCGCTTCATGGCGCGGCGAAAAGGTTGAGCTGCGTGCAAAATCCGGCAAGCCGATGGAGCTGTTTGCTGGTGGCCTGTCGCCACTTTCAGTCAAGTTGTCCTCACCCATGTTTTCCGCCACGTTTGATGGGTCGGCTGCGACCATGTCGAGTTTTCAGTTTGAAGGGGATTTCTCCTTTGATACGCCCGCGCTCGGTAAACTTGCTCAATGGCTGGGGCGTGCATTGCCTTCGGATCGCGATTTGGGGGCTGCTTCCCTTTCAGCCCGAGCCAATCTGATTGGCGCGTCCATTGCTTTCTCCGATCTTGATCTGAAGCTTGATGACAATCACATAAACGGGGTTTTGCAGCTGGATTTTCGTCAGGAGCGCCCAATGGTGCAGGGCACATTGGCCAGTGATGATCTGGATCTGGGCCAGTTCGTTCGGGTGCCTGCTAGTTTGCAAGACCTGCTGGATTATGATCTGACAAAAAGCAAGGCGGCGAAAGTCGATTTTGATATTCGCATCTCGGCGTCGGATCTCAAGCTGGGGCCTGTTAATCTCGGGCAGGCGGCAGCCTCCCTGATGACACGGGACAATCAGGTTTCTTTCTCCATTGGCGAAGCCTATGCCTATGGCGGAAGGCTGGAAGCTACATTCGACATGCGACAGAGTGCAGAAGATCCATCCATCATGATTAGCAGTTTGCGCGCCAAGGCCAATGGCGTCTCCGCTGGCGGTGTCACAAGGGAAATGCTTGGCAACGAATTCCTGAATGGCACAGCGCTGTTGGAAATCGATCTACAGGCCGAGGGTGCGCATGTCAGCGATGCTCTGGCCGATGCGCATGGCTCCCTGTCAGTGGTCCTGACAGATGGAGAATTGCAGCATTTCGACATGGATGTCTTTGAGGCGGCTCTGCAACAGGAGCAAGATCTCGATAGCGAGACGCTCCATGCAGGCAATTCTCATTTTGACGTGCTCTCGGTGCGTGGTCAGTTGGCCAATCAAAAGCTTGATGTTGAGGGTTTGCGCCTGACGTCGGGCAAACGCGCCTTGCTGGGGGTTGCGCAATATGACTTCGCGACCGAAGCTTTGAATTTCCCCGGCACCTTGGCAATCTACAAGAGTTCAGATCCGGCGAGCCATTCTACAGAACGTCCAGAGAAGGAAATTCCGTTTCTGTTGAGCGGGTCCTTTGATGAGCCACGCATTTCCCTGCGCAAGGTGCAGGATGCTGTTGTGCCCTCTGATGACCAGATTCTGGCTCCGGGCGTTCCTTCGGAAATCAGCCCCTCGGAGCAAGAGACCGGGGCGTCTCAAAGCGACGCCGGCCCCATCGACGGCGTGGCTTTGCCTCTGCTGATGTCTGCTCCGCAAACAGGACTGTCGATCAAAAGCCCGGTCATCAAACCTTGAGGAGCCTCACCCAGCATCGCTTGTCTGGCGACGCGGGGGAAGTGAAGGGATGAGGTGAGTTAACAGATATTAACCTTGTTGCCTTACTCTTGGCTCATAGTTGCACCACTTGCTGATTCTGAAACTTAAGTGTTGCGGCTACGGGATTAATCGAGACAGGAGGAGAGCCCCATGCGCATTGCCAGATTGCTATCCGGATTGGCCAAGGCTCTGCTTGCCTCTCTGATCACCGGATCTGTGCTCGGCTTTTTGGGCATAACCACCCGAGACCTGTTTCCGGGCATGGCGGTTTATATCGACCGGTTGACCGACGCTGTGGAGCTGACGGTCAACTGGCTCGTGATCTGGCTAGTACCCAACATTCTGGTTGGAATGGTCGTGATCATTCCTGTCTGGATCATTCTGCTCATCTTTGGTCCCAAAAGATAAAGGGACCGGTACTAGATGCATCGAACATGTTGCGAAAACGGTTCGCAAAGCCTCGTGACACAATCTGCGAAAGTCTGAGCCTTAGGCGTCACCGCGTTTGGAAGGATCAATCCAGCGTTCCAGAAGCTGTGTGGCGCTGGTGTTGTAGCCAAGTGACTCGTAAAAGCTGATGACTTTCTCATTGCCGGTGCGCACCATCAGCTGGGATTTCCATATGCCCTGCGCCAGATGCCATTCTTCCACAGCCTTCATCATCGCCTTGCCAAGACCTGCGCTTTGATATTCTGGTGAAACGGACAGATAATAAGTCCAGCCACGATGGCCATCATGGCCAACCATGGTTGATGCAACAATAGGACCGCCTTCTTCCTCTCGGGCAACCAGCACAGCGGAATTGTCGTTTGAGCGAGCAAAGGCGATGTCGCTATAGGGATTGTTCCAGGGCCGTGTCAGGCCGCATTCACGCCACAGCGTGACAACGGTTTCGATTTCATCTTCTGCAATATCTGAAACAATGAGCTTTTTCATGCGTCTTGGTCTTCCTTCGTGGAGATGGCGGATTTGAGCAGCTTGTCAGGGTTCATCAAACCCTTGGGGTCAAACAGTTCTTTGATCCGTCGCATGATGTCCATTTCAACCGGATCCTTCACTGCGGGCAATTCATCCCGCTTCAAGGTGCCAATGCCATGCTCGGCGGAAATGGAGCCGCCCATATCGATCACGATGGCATGGACCATGGCGTTTATCTCTTCCCAGCGCGCCAGAAAAGCCTCACGATCCGCGCCGAGTGGTTGGGATATGTTGAAGTGCAGGTTGCCATCGCCCATATGGCCGAAGGGCACGGGGCGGCAGCCTGGAATGGCTGCTTCGCAGGCAGGAAGTGCGCGCGCCAGAAAGGCCGGAATGGAACTGACGGGCACCGAGATGTCATGCTTGATTGAGCCGCCCTCGTGCTTTTGTACCTCGCTCATGCCGTGACGCAAACGCCAGAAGTCTGCCGCCTGTTGTGTAGTCTCGGCCAACACGGCATCCTCAACAAATCCAGCTTCAAAGGCTTCCTCGAATATGGCTTCGATCAGCGCCCGTCCGTTGACCGCTGGGGAACCAATGGAGATTTCCAGAAGGCAATACCAAGGATATGCTGCGTCCATGACGTCGCGTGTGTTGGGCGCATGCTTAATGGTGAATTCCATCCCCATGCGTGGCATCAGCTCAAAGCCGGTGAGCATTGAACCGGCATGGTCCCGTGCCAGAGCAAACAGCGAGAAGGCCTTCTCCGGCGTCTCTGTGGCAAAAACGGCCACTTGCTGATCTTTCGGGCGTGGATAAAGCTTCAACGAAGCGGCGGTGATAATGCCCAGCGTACCCTCTGCCCCAATGAAGAGATGCTTGAGATCATAACCGGTATTGTCCTTGCGCAGGGTGCGCAGGCTGTTCATGATCCGCCCATCTGGCAGCACGACTTCAATGCCCAGTACCATATCGCGCGTGTTGCCATAAGACAAGACGCTGGTGCCGCCAGCGTTGGTGGCTAGATTGCCGCCGATCTGGCAGGAGCCTTGCGCCCCAAGCGCCAGCGGAAACAGGCGATTGGCCTCTTCCGCCGCTGTTTGCAATTGTTCCAGAACGACGCCAGCTTCCACGATAGCGACATTGCTGTCAGCATCCAGGGTTCGAATGCGGTTGAGTCGTTCTGTCGACAGGATGATCTGGTTGCCGCTGTCGTCAGGCGTCTGCGCGCCGACCAACCCGGTATTGCCACCTTGAGGTACAATCGCAAGATTCTGCTCATAGGCAAGCGTCATCACTGCGCTCACCTCTTGGGTCGAGCCGGGCTTGAGCACAAGGGCAGTCTTGCCAAAGAACTTGTCTCGCCACTCGCGACAATAGGGCTCGGTATCAACAGGAGTGGTTAGGCAATTCTGATCGCCGATGAGCGTTTTGAATTGTTCGAGGATTTCGCTGTCAAGCTTGGCAGGTTCCACAGGCACTGGATGCATGATTGATTTATTCACTCGTAACGTCACTTGATAGGCAAGGTCGAGGCCGGATATCCGGCATTCTGGACCGAGAGGTGGGCTTTTGGTCAAGACCCTAGCAGAAGACGCCTGTTGTGAAAAGAAGTCATCCAAAAGTGCTTGAGAGCTTGGATGAGATAGAGTGGGCGCTAGAAACAGTCGGTAAAAATACCGGTAAAATCAAACTTAAAGGGCATCTCTGGGAAAATCTGTTTTCGCCTTTAAAGACTGCCTCATGATGGACCAGAGCTTTTCTTTGATGTGGTAAATGACGACTCGAACTTGCTTTTTATGCTATGGAAGCCTTGAAAGTTGCCGGCTTATGATTTGCTAAGTTACGCACAGAAAGGCATGAGTTCACGAGCAGAATTCACAATATCGCGAAATAATATCGCTGTTTTGGGTATTATTCATAGCATTTGCACTGTAAATAGATATATTATATTCATTATTGCTATTTATCTGCATCACAGCAAGGGGACAGCTGGATGCCTAATATGGGTTCATCTTCAAGAAAGAGACCTGTTCAACGCATGAACAGTGCTCGAAGACAGCTTGAGATCGTGAACGCAGCGTTCGATTGTATCGCTGTGTCAGGACACTTGTCGCTGTCAACTACAGAGCTTGCCTACAAGGTAGGCATTTCACAGCCAGCGATTTTCCGGCATTTCAGGTCAAAGCAGCAGCTGCATCGCGCCATTCTCGAAGAAGCAAATCTTCGGGTGATCGATGAGCTTAAGGTGTTGATCTCTCGCTCCGAGATGTGGAGCGATCCGGCGAATCTGATTCAGGATGTCGTTGCCCAAATGGGGGGGAGCTTTGAGCGCTCGCCCGGGGTATGGCTGACCCTGATCTGTCAGCGCAGCATCGCGGCCGAGGCCGATATGCCAGCAGAAGAGCAGGACGGCCGTTCGCACAAATGCGCCATATCGCAATTGAGCTATACTCTGGAGAGACTGTTTGCCGCCGCAAAGGACAAGGGACAGGTCGATGATCATCTGGCCCCGAATGATGTGAGTAACATCATTCTGTCCATCCTTTTTGGAATGGGGCAGATCTGGTTGAATAGTCGTCGCAATTTCGATTTGCGACAGCGCCTTGACATCGCGTTAAAGGGTGTTCTGGTCGGATACCATTTCCTGCCGGACCAACCGCGCGAAGCCATGCCCATTTCAGCGATTGCCTGAGCGGGACGCGTGACGCAATGAAAGATCACTAGAAAGCGGGAGATGCCGATATTGGTCGGCGCCTCTCCTCTTTTTGTGTGAGCTGATTTGGGTGCGCTCGCCGGGTATCGACTTCCTCGTTGGCTCAAGGTGAGGGTGTGCCGAAGCTCTGCTGGTTCTGTTACAAGTCTGCGCCAATCTTTGGTGGTTAAGAATCTGTAACAATTATTGAGCAGCCTGCGGCAAAGGCACATCCATTTAAGCATTGCAATTTAATCGCAACATGGTGGATAAAGGCTCCACAAATCTCGAGATGGATTGCTTGGGGCCTTGGAGCAGGGACTTGATTGGCACAAATTTGCCGGTCGTGGGACCTGCTATTTTCTATTGGGATGTTTGACAGCCTGTTGGAAACCCGGACCTTAGCGGATTGCCCGCAGCAATCATCCCGCCTATAAGCCTCTGACAGATTATTGCGTTAGAGCGCAGACACTACGCGAATCGTTCGCGATGACAGAATCAAGAGGGTTTCTATGTCTGACAAACCACAATTGTTGAAAGGCAAACGCGGCCTGATCATGGGTGTTGCCAACAACCGGTCCATTGCATGGGGCATTGCAAAAGCATGTAGTGATGCCGGAGCCGAGCTGGCCTTGACCTATCAGGGCGATGCCATGAAAAAGCGCGTTGAGCCGCTCGCTGAACAGTTGGGCGCTTTTGTGGTAGGGCACTGCGATGTGACCGAAAGCGACACAATCGATGCTGCCTTTTCGGCCTTGGCTGAGGAATGGGGAAGCATCGACTTTGTCGTGCACTGCATTGCTTATTCCGACAAGGACGAACTGACCGGGCGCTATATCGATACAACGGCTGAGAATTTCACCCAGTCCATGTTTATTTCGGCCTATTCCTTCACAGCGATCGCCCAACGTGCCGAGAAGCTGATGACAAATGGTGGCTCCATGCTGACCCTGACCTATTATGGTGCAGAGAAGGTTATGCCGCACTATAACGTCATGGGTGTTGCCAAGTCCGCTCTGGAAACCTCCGTCAAATATCTGGCCGAAGATCTGGGCAAGGACAAGATTCGGGTCAATGCTATTTCCGCCGGTCCCATCAAGACGCTGGCTGCCTCCGGGATTGGCGATTTCCGCTATATCCTGAAGTGGAACGAATATAACTCGCCGCTGCGTCGTGTGGTCACCACTGATGAAGTGGGCGATTCCGCAGTCTACCTGCTGTCCGACTTCTCGCGTGGCGTGACAGGCGAAGTGCATCATGTTGATGCCGGCTATCATGCCGTTGGTATGAAGGCTGTCGACGCGCCTGATATTTCTGTTTGATCAGCACATTGCCCGGCGCCTCAAAAAGGCTAGCCTGATCGGGTGATACCTAAGCTGCCGCATTTTGCATCCGTGGTCTTCCAAATTTGTTGGTTGACCACGGGTGTTTTTTTTGGCCTAAAGAGCTCATCAAGTCAAGCCGACTGGTATCCATCGGATCGTGAGATGTCATGACGCGGCGCTTGCCCTCGGAAGGGGCGGCTAACGATGTCAGACAGTTTGCCCAACGATGCAGTGACGATCCGCAGCCTGTCTGCTTTGCACGCACCGAACCTGCCACATTTGCGGCGCCGAGGAGAAATGATGCCAATCCCGCCACTCTACTATATTCGCCATGGTGAAACCGACTGGAATGCTGAATATCGCTATCAAGGCCAAAAGGATATTCCGCTGAACAAAAAGGGAGAGGGGCAGGCACGCCGCAATGGGCGAGTTCTGGCTGAAATTCTGCCTGATCCGACGCATACGAACCTTTTTTGTAGCCCGATGACGCGCACCCGCCAGACGCTGGCCCTCGTTATGGAAGCCGCTGGCTGGACCGATAGCGACTGGGCAAAGAGCGTTCGCTTTGAGGACAAGATCATTGAATTTTCCTTTGGCGACTGGGAAGGCTGGACGCTGGAGGAGATCAAGGTTCGTGAACCCGAGCTTTATTGGGAGCGGGAAAAGGACAAATGGACCACCCGCATGCCTAATGGCGAAAGCTATCAGATGCTTGCCGAGCGGGTCGGAGACTGGCTCCATAGCTTGGATAAGCCAACTGTTGTGATCGCCCACGGTGGTGTCTTGCGTATCGTTCGTCACTTTCTTGAAAAAGTACCCGAACTCGAAGCGCCGATGCTGAAAACACCACAGGACAAGATCTATTATTGGGATGGCCAACAAGCCAGCTGGATTTGAGATACAGCAGCCGGTGACGAAAATGGGTAGGCTCAGGACTGTCCTCAATAGGCTATTGTCAAAATTACAAAGATTGATAATTTTGACAACACTCGCTTCAAATTGAATAAAATTTTCGGTAATTTTTACTTAAATCTGCTACCCTATTCTGACGAAGGTTTAAGATACTTTTGATAAAGTTTATCTTGTGAAACGGGAAATTGGATAGCTTGAGGGGCAGTGCGCTGCTCCTTGCATCCGGGGAAGCGGCGAGATGAGAATAATCACGAATCTGACAGTCAGTGTTTTGATGGGCGTATCCCTTTTGGGCCTTGGCTCCGTCGCCTCGGCACAAGACATCGTGGCATCAATAGAGGGAAGCTCTTTTTATTGCGAAGGCGGCAATGAATCCTCCGGTCGTGCTTACCATTTCAAAGTAGAAGACGGGTCCGTCGCAAGGATCGATCAGAGATTCCCTGAGAAGGAAGTTGTATTTCAGATCGGCAAGGCCAGCAAAGGGAAGCTGGGCGACTATTGGAGCTATGAGACCCTGAGCAACAAAAGCAACAACCGGTTGCATCTCTATGAGCGTGTCTCCATGCGCTCACCCGATCAAAGTCGCCATATCTATACCACTTACGAGCTCTATAGAGATTCCCAAGGGGTCAATATGGTGCTCTATAACGGGGTCAATGGCGCACGCGACTGGACCCAGAAAACCGTCCGTGATTGCGGCCGCATGGTCGGCGACAAGGTCATGCGCAAGGGCAATCGTTATTGGTCCACGACCTTCGCGCGCTAGGCGCACCGATATATCCTCTTTTCATGCAGGCATAGAGAACGCCGGGGAATGAAATAATTCGGTCCGGCGTTTGACCTTTGCGCTCTCGCTCTTTAAGAAAGTCCCGTTGGATTTCATTATGGCGTTCCTGCCAAAAGCGCATGGAACCGCCCGATCATGAAGGCTGGCGGGCAAGAGGGTTGATGCAGATATCCCTGCGGCCACTTGTCTTTCCCTGCCATGATCGCTCGAGACGGGAAGCTTGCCGCACATGTCGCATAACAGTTTCGGACATCTCTTTCGTGTAACCACCTGGGGCGAAAGCCACGGGCCGGCCATCGGCTGCACAGTGGACGGCTGCCCGTCCCTGATCGCTTTGACACGCGAGGAAATCCAGAAAGATCTGGATCGCCGCCGTCCGGGCCAGTCGCGTTATACCACCCAGCGTCAGGAAGCCGATCAGGTCGAGATTCTGTCCGGTGTCTTTGCCCATCCCGAAACCGGAGAGCAGGTGACCACCGGCACCTCCATCGGCTTGCTCATCCGCAACACCGATCAGCGCTCCAAGGATTATGGCACCATCGCCGAACGCTATCGCCCCGGCCATGCGGACTATACCTATGATGCGAAATATGGCATTCGCGATTATCGCGGCGGCGGCCGTTCCTCAGCACGCGAAACCGCCATGCGCGTCGCCGCTGGGGCCATTGCCCGCAAGGTCGTGCCCGGCGTGACGATCCGCGGTGCGCTCGTCCAGATGGGACCACACAAGATCAATCGTGACAATTGGGACTGGGAAGAGGTGGGCAACAATCCCTTCTTCTGTCCGGACAAGGAAGCCGCAGCCCTCTGGGCCGATTATCTGGATGGTATTCGCAAGTCCGGCTCTTCCATCGGTGCGGTTGTCGAAATCGTGGCTTCCGGTGTGTCTGTCGGCCTAGGCGCTCCCGTCTATGCTAAGCTGGATCAGGATCTGGCCAGCGCGATGATGTCCATCAATGCGGTCAAGGGCGTAGAGATCGGCGAAGGTTTCAACGCAGCCTGTCTGTCGGGGGAAGAAAATGCCGACGAGATGCGCCTCGGCCCGGATGGTCAACCGGAATTCCTCTCCAACCATGCGGGGGGGATTCTGGGCGGCATCTCCAACGGTCAGGATGTCGTGGTGCGTTTTGCCATCAAGCCAACCAGCTCGATCCTGACGCCAAAGAAATCCATCAACCGCGCTGGAGAGGAAGTGGACGTGATGACCAAGGGGCGGCACGACCCCTGCGTGGGCATCCGTGCGGTACCGGTCGGCGAGGCCATGATGGCGCTTGTTCTGGCCGACCACACTTTGCTGCATCGGGCCCAGCAGGGCTAAATGTCCAATTGTTTTTTCGCCGACAGATATTAATTCTAGGCGATAGACGGCACCGGCAAAGGTGCGGTCTCAATGATCTGAGAAGACTGATATAACCAGCACCGAATAACGGATAACAACAACGAGGACAGGAACAACATGGCCGATATGGAACGGGTAGCCAAAGCCATTCGCGCATTTGAAAATGGCGAAATGGTCGTTGTAACCGACGATGATGATCGTGAAAATGAAGGCGATCTGATTGTCGCTGCAACCAAGATCACGCCAGAGCAGATGGGCTTCATCATTCGCCATAGCTCGGGCATTGTCTGCGCCCCAATGACAGGCGAAAGTGCGCGTCGGCTAAACCTTAACCCGATGGTGGCTCACAATGATGCGCCGCTCTCTACGGCCTTCACGGTTTCTGTAGACTATAAGCATGGCACTACCACCGGTATCTCCGCTGAAGAACGCTGCATAACGGTGCATGGCCTCGCCAATGGCAATGCTGTATCCAGCGATTTCGTGCGTCCGGGTCATATTTTCCCGCTGATCGCCAAGGAAGGCGGCGTGTTGGTGCGCTCAGGCCACACCGAAGCAGCTGTGGATTTGTGCAATCTGGCCGGTCTGCCGCCGGTTGGCGTCATTTCCGAGTTGGTCAATGATGATGGTACGGTCAAGAAGGGCCCGGACATTATCTCCTTTGCCCAAGAGCATGGTATCACCCATGTGTCCGTGGCTGATCTCATTGCCTATCGCCAGCGTATCGAGCGTCTGGTCGAACAGATCGAGGATTTCCCGATCGATACCCGCCATGGTCCGGCCCGTGCGGTGACTTTCAAGGCCAAGTTTGACGACATGGAACATGTGGCTTTGATCTTCGGCGACATCCGCGATGGCAAGGACATTCCGGTCCGTATCCATCAGGAAAATGTGCTGGCCGATATTTTTGGCACCTCCGGCACACTGGACAAGATCTCCGAGAAATTTGCAGCCGATCGCGGCGTGCTTGTTTATTTGCGTGATGGCTCCCCTTGTGTGGCGACCGGCTCCATGCGTCCGCGTGATGGCTTGGAACTGGCCCAGAATGAAGAGCATTCTAGCGCCAAGGGCCGCGATAGTGACTGGCGCGACATTGGTCTTGGTGCGCAGATCCTGAAGGATCTCGGCATTTCCTCCATTCGCCTTCTTTCCTCGCGTGAGCGCCATTATGTTGGCCTTGACGGGTTCGGTCTGGAAATAACCGGCACGGATATCATCTGATCGCGCTTTGCTTTAGGGCTTGCGGATCGAGACAAATGAAAAACCCGCAAGGCTATGAATAGCCCTGCGGGTTTCGCTTGCCCAACTGTGTGTACAGTTGATTGTGATTAGCTGCGTGCTTTCAGGGTCGGCGTGGCCTTGGGCCGGAAGAGAGGCGAGATGAGACGGCGCCAGGCCAGCGCAAAGCCGGTCCAGACGAGGAACAGGCAGGCCAGAGACGCGATCCCCGCAAGGGTTTGCCCGATCACCCCATAGACTTCTCCTGTATGCAGGAAGCGGATATAGCGCCGCAGAGACTGCGCGGGTGTGGCCATTTCGTCCGGACCCTTGACCGAGGCAACGGCGCCCGTCTCCCTGTCATAGGTTATGGTCTGCTGGGCTGATGCCTGTTTGCCATTGCCCGTATCGATCAAAACATCCACCGTCTTGGCCTTGTCTGAGTTTGGCACAATGATGGAAATGGTGTTCCAGCCGCTTTCAACGCCTTTGGCCTTATCAAGGATTGACTGGAAGGAAACAAGTTCGGCCGCAGGTAAATCCGAGGTGCCTCCGCCGGTGGATTTCGCCCACATGCCTTTGCCCTGTCCGCGACCTTGCGGCGCTTCCAGACCGGCAACGGCAAACACCGCATTGGTTGCCCACTGGTAGGACAATACGGCTCCCGAGCCGACAACAGCGACAAGCGGAATGATCACCCAGAAGGAAAAGACATGGTGCCAGTTGACATCACGCGCTTTTGCTGTTGGCATTTTCTGAAAGAAAATTTTCTGCCTCAGGAATGGCCATTTCCATTTACGTGGTAGCCAAAGATAAGCGCCTGAAAGGATGATGAACAGGAAAGCCACATTGCTGATCTTGACGATGTCTCCTCCCATGGAATCAAAGCCCATGGCCAGATTGCGATGGATACTCTCAATCAAGCCGAAAAAGCCTTCGGTAGGGTTGGAGCCGCTTTCAATGAAACTGCCGTCATACGGGTTGATCAGCTTGCTCTCATGGCGCCCTGCCGAGACCGACACAGGCTTGCCTTCGTCGCTGTAGAAATTCAGCGTAGCGGTTTTGCCGGGGAAAGCCGGTTTGGCAATTCGCAGGATTTCATCCGCAGACAGCGGCTGTGTCTGGCTCGCTGACGGCGCAACGCTGGGGTCGAAGGCTGCCTTGATCTGCATTTCATAGGTCAATAGAACGCCGGTGAGGGCCAATGCAAAAATGACAAGGCCCGTAGCGACACCTACGGCCAAGTGAGCCCAGAAAATAATTCGTCTGAAAGACATGTCAGCGTCTCCGCTTGAGAGTTTATAGCTTTATATATTGGGCAACCATATCCCAGTTGGACGCCGATAAAATCTCAGGAATTCCTATTAGTGTCTTAAAATGTCTCAGGACGCCGTTTGGTTACAATCTGATACAAACTAGCCATCTGAACCTGTGTTTTTTGGAGTAAGGGTGGGGATTAGACGTCACGAATAGTCAAAATTATTCTTTGGGCCCATTTGAACTTTGCGGGGCTGTTCCTAAATATAAGAAAAGCAAACGTTCATATCTGATTCACTTTTGCTTCTTACACTTGAGAAAATTCCCTAGGAACAGGTGGAAAAAATGGCAAGAAAAGCAGTTGAAAAAAGCGCTTCCATTGATGTCGCCAAATATGCCGTGATGCTGAGTTTGGGACTGGTCGCCTATTCCCTATTCTGGCTCACAGTGCTCTGATCAACCGATTAAGGCTGCATCGCTAAAAGGGGTGAGCGTCGCCAAGGCGAACGCACGAATTCCCTTTTTCTATTGATAGCAAGGACGCGATGACGCTCTTGCGCCGGGGCTATTGGTTTTGGCGCGATCAAGCTTGCATGACAGTTCCGTGCGAAAATGTTGCTTGACGGGCGTGCGCCTTGGCCCTATCTTCCGCCTCATGATGACGAAACCAACCATTGCTGTCGTATCCTATTGGTACCCATCCTCATAGATGGGTGGTTGGCTTTTGCATGCTTAAGACAGACCACCGGGTTCGGTGGTCTTCTTGTTTCTGGATGTCTGATCTCCGTGCCCGCCCAAACGCTTGCTGGCCCGGCAATGATGGGCATTGGAGACAAAGACATGACCCGTTTATCAAAAATCCCCACCTTCACCATAAGGCATGCCTGTCTGGACGATTTTGATGCCATGGGCCCGCTATGGCATCAGCTCGATGGCTACCATCAGGGATACGACCCAAACCGCTTTCCCGGAACACCAAAGGATGCGCCACGCAGCAGCGCCTATATCGCTGAACAAATCCATTGCGCAGACCGGGCCCTGTTGGTTGCGGAAAAGTGCCCGACGATTGAAGGCGAGGGCGGGGCGCTGATCGGGCTGAGCCTTGTGGCGTTGAAAACCTGCCCACCGGGGCCAGTCTATCCGGTTCGGGTGAAGTTCGAGATTGAGAATCTCGTCGTGGCAGAAACCAGCCGCCGGCAGGGCGTGGCGCGGGCCCTGCTGAACGCTTCGGAAGATTGGGCAAGGCAGAATGGGGCCAGCGAAATGTTGTTGAATGTCTATGCCTTCAACGAAGGGGCCACGCATTTTTATGAATCCCTTGGCTTCCAGCCCCTGAGCATCCAGATGGTCCATACCTTGTAAATATCATGGGCCAAACGCTCTTCAAATGCACAAGGGGATACCTTGCAGCCCCCCGGCCATGTCACTTGTAAAAACGCTCCTCTCGCCTTGCTTACATCACTTGGGCGCTCTTTTTGCGGCCAAAGCGCACCAAGGCCTGAAGCAACAGGCCGATGAAGAGCCCGTTGAGCGTATGCCAGAGAAAATGCGTGCCGAGGGGAAAACCACTGCAAACATTCATGTCGATGGTTCGGAAGAAAATCGAGACGGTAAAGACCAAAGCTGCTGCCAGTATCCAGCCGCGTGCAGCATGTTTGCGTAGCTGCAACACCAGTGCAAAGCCATAGAGCGCTATGATGCCGGGTAGATATTGGGTGGACCCGTTCAGCCCGTCGCCACTGGCCTCCGTCGCATTGGTCGCCAGCAGAAGGTTCGAAAAGGCCCACAGGACGCAAATGATGCAAACAAGGGTGATGCCATAGATGCGAAAGGCACGGGCAAGGGATGTGCCTACAATGCGATAAATGGCAAGAAACAGATAATAGGCAACGAAGGTCCAGATCGGAATGACGTCAGCATAGGAAGACCAGACTTGTGCGTGGGTGTGAAATAAAAATGAGCCCACGCCGATGAGACCTGCCAGGAATAGGGCGATCAGGATCAAAATATCTCCTTTTGCATCGCCATTCTGCTTCTGCAATCTGTGGTAGATCCAGTATCCCCATAGGGCCGCGAGTATGAAAGACAGGTTCGTTATGGCATTGATCGGCTCTGACCAGTAACTGGCATCCGTACGCTCACAATAAATGTCTACTGACGTCATCAGCGCTTGAGTTGGCATGGAGTATCCTGTCTCTTTGAAAGGCGGTTGTCTGAAAATATTTAATGAAGAATTAAGTGAATTCGGTTTACCAAAATTGGCAGATAATTCAAACGGATTTACTTATATTTGTTCGATGTATGTTCTTTTTCTTGAGGGTGTGTTCTGAAAGTGATTCATCTGTTTGAATTTTGTTCTTTTTCCGTTCTCGGCAAAATTAAATAAATCAAAAAAACTTTATGAAAAAGCTTTACCCTGCACAAGGCCGATACATGGCAGATTTACCTAAGTGAGCTGGTTGTTTATAGCAACTATATCAGGAGAATTCGCTCGTCTTTTATGCGGCCCCCGCTTCAGCTGTTACCTCTAATGTTCGTATGCTCAAAAGACAGCACGCGCATAGCGCGAACTTGGTAAACTGCGCAAAAAGGCGCCGCTGAGTAGGGGGTGACACAATTTGATCGGATATTGGCATGTCGTGCCATATTTTAGGAAAAATTGTCTGCTAAGCAGAGCTCGTTACAGGATTTTTGAAACAGCTCCATGACTGTGATTGGAAGATAAGGCTAAGGGCTAAAGAAGGAGGCTCCATTTCGGAAGGCTATTGAAGCGATAAATTTCTTTCCTATATATCTACTATTATTGCTGAAAAAAGTTTTTTGCAGATGGAACCATTTTATCTTGCGGGCGTTATCAGGGTGTATGCTCTGACAATGAGGTGATTATTATGAGAAAGATGCTTTTTCTGACGTCCATCAGTATATTGTCCAAACATCTTTTCAAATTTGTCATTAATGCGAAAGATCGCCTTGCTTAAGGCAAATGGTCGAGACTTATGCGCCGCGCACCAGTGTAAAGAGGTGTGCAAGTATAAAGCATCCGCTATAGTCTTTTGATGGCATATTTGATGGTTCTTTTTTCCCAATTTTCTTCCTGCTCGATAGCCCCCGACTGAAAAAATCTTTCTGGATTTATTCTTCGTTATTTCAGCCGTTTATGGCTGCAAAATAATGAGATGAAGAAGGGGCTCTATATTTCTGACAATGTCTTGGCGTTTCAAATCCTGATATGGAAATCAACGGAAATAAAATCTGACGGGAATCCGCGCAAAAATAAGGGGTGCTTGGATTCTGCGTCGATATGTAGCCATATAGTAGGCTCCTTGAACCAGAAGAAACGCCATGCAGAATAATACGCACATCCTTGTTATCGAAGATGACACCGAAATTCAGTCGCTGCTAGCGGCTCTTTTGCAGCGTAACGGTTGGACAGCTTCATTGGCTTCCAATGGACGCGAAGCAGACGCTATCATGGCGCGCAGCTTTATTGACCTGATCCTTCTTGATGTCATGCTTCCGGGGGAAGACGGTTTGAGCATTTGCGCGCGCGTGCGCTCCATATCCACGGTTCCTATTTTGATCCTGTCTGCGAAAGGCGAGGATATTGATAGAGTTGTCGGACTGGAATTGGGGGCAGATGATTATATGTCCAAGCCCTTCAATCCACGCGAGCTTGAAGCCAGAATCAAGGCAATGCTGCGTCGAAGCCGCATGTCGATCAAAGACAGCCGCATGCAAGCGCCAATCCTTTATTTTGGAGGGAAATGGCAGCTGGATGTCAGAAAGCGCGAACTGATGGATTACAATGGTGTACAGACCCATCTGACACCGGCTGAATTTGATCTTCTGCGCGTCTTCTGCGAACGCCCGGGGCTGACCTTGACCCGCGAGCAGTTGATAGAGCTGACACAGGGCCCCAATACGGGGGCGACCGAACGGAGCATTGATATTCTTGTCTCTCGTTTGCGACGCAAGCTCGAGAGTGGAATAGATGGACAAAAGCTGATCCATACTGTCCGCTCTGGCGGCTATGAATTCATTGCCGAAGTTCAGGAACAGCGCGAACCTGCATGAAACAACTCCGCTGGTTGACATTTCTGAACTCCATTGCCGGGCAGCTGCTCATTTTGCTCCTTCTGGCAACGGCTCTTTTTTTGACCGGCATCTACATCTCCGTGCGAGCGGCGCGTGACGCGGCGCTCGCTCCGCCCGTCATGCTGTTTACCGAGCGCCAGATCGGCATCGCCGAGATGCTCACCCAGGTGCCTGAAGAAAAGTTTTCAGATTTTCTGGAAGAGCTGCGCAGCTTGCATCCCGGCGTCGATTACCAGCACCTTTCCAAGGAAGCCCCGCAGCTGCTAGACCTCAAATGGGTTTCGCGCAATCTGGCGCTTAAGGACCAGATGCATGAAGCCTTGCCCAAAGAGGCTTCATCCGGACCAGAGCAGGAGGAAGGAGCTGTATCGCACGGGCGGCCAATCGATCCCCTGTTTGAACGCTTGGCAAACCCTCAGTCGGTCAGTGTGCCGCTGGCGCGGACCATGCTGCAAGAAGGCAGCAATATGGTTTATGTAACTGTCTATTCGCTCATGCCGGATCAAAGCGCTGTTAGCGCCAGTATCCATATTCGTGCTGAAACACTCCCCAATCGCCAGATGGAAAGCACCCTGATCTTCACGGTTGTCTGCATGTCCTTGTTGTTGCTTTGGGCCATCATCTTCCTGATCCGCCCCTTGCGCCGGTTGGCACAGGCAACCAACAATATCGCCAAGGAAAATGCCACACCGCAAAAGGTAGACGTTGCCGGTCCAACGGAATTGCGTGTGGCCGCATTGGCGCTCAACAAGATGCAGGATCGAATTCACCAGCTCATCGATGACCGCACCCGCATGCTCGCCGCTGTTGGGCATGATTTGCGCACGCCCGTCACGCGTTTGCGCCTGAGAGCCGATACCGTTGAGCCCGAAGAGCTGAGAACCGCGTTCCTGCGCGATCTCAACATGATGGATGGGCTGCTCAAACGTCTGATGACCTATTTCAGGAAAGGCGAAATAGATGATGATCCGGTCAGGCTGGAATTAAGCAGCCTGGTGGACAGTCTGGTTTGCGAATGGGATGACGCAGGAGAAGCGGTAGAGTTTACTGACTACACCAACGTGACTGTTCTGGCGCGCCCCAACGACCTGATGCGCATGGTTGATAACCTCATTGAGAATGCCATCAAATATGCCGGTGGGTGCGAAGTGTCTCTGAGTAAGGAAGAGGGCGAACAAGGCGATGTTGCGTGCCTCAAGGTCATTGACCATGGTCCCGGCATTGCTCAGGAAGACAAGCTGCATCTGCTGGAACCGTTTGAGCGTGGCGACAAGGCAAGAACCATGGATGACAAATCCGGCTTCGGGCTTGGATTGGCTATCGCCCGCAAGGTCGCCCAGATGCATCAGGCTTCGCTGGAGTTGGCAGACACGGCTGGTGGTGGCTTGACGGTCATTGTTCGCTTCCCGATAGCCAGCTAAACAAAGCCCGCTCATACCTTCAGTTTGCCCGTATGCTTGACGGCCCGCAATGTCAGGGTCGAATTGACGCGGACCACGCCGGGCAGGTTGGTCAGGATATCATGGTGGATGCGCTCAAGGTCGGCGGTATTGCGATAGATGATGCGCAATAGATAATCATATTGTCCGGCCAGCAGATAGCAGTCCTGAATCTCATTGATATCCTTGATGGCGCGTTCGAAGCGGGCCAGCGCATCGCGACCCTGTCCATCGAGCGTGACAAACACGAAGGCTGCCCCGGACATGCCGCAGGCCTTCATGTCCAGATGCATGTGATAGCCAGCCACAAGCCCGCTGTCTTCCAGCTGCTTGACACGGCGCAGGCAGGCCGAAGGCGATAGATTGACCCGTTCGGCCAACTCCGCGTTGCTTAGTCGCCCATCATCCTGAAGAAGATTGAGAATCTGGCGATCTCTTTTATCAAGTTTTTCAAGGTTCATAAAAATTCGATCTTTTGACAATATCGCGCAATTATATGCGAAAATTTACGGCGGAAATAGCCATATTTCGCCGCACATTGCGTTTATTTTGCGTCATCCTTGAAAAGTTATTCGAATTGCATAAGCGCCCGCAAACGGAATCTGTCTCGTTTACGGTATCCCGATTGTAGAAAAAGGTGCAACTGCAGCAATCACCATGGAGAACTCAATAATGCTTATCGGATGTCCCAAAGAAATCAAGGACCATGAAGGCCGCGTCGGTCTGGTGCCTTCCTCAGTGCTGGAACTGGTTGCGGCCGGCCATGATGTCATGATCGAAACCAATGCTGGTGCCGGTATCGGTTGCGCCGACGAAGATTATGTTGCCGCCGGTGCCAAGATTATCGCGACCGCTGACGAAATTTTCGAAAAGGCCGAAATGGTCGTCAAAGTGAAAGAGCCCCTTGCCGTTGAACGCGCGAAACTGCGCTCCGGCCAACTTCTCTTCACCTATCTGCATCTGGCTCCAGATGCAGCCCAGACCGAAGATCTGGTTAAATCCGGCGCAACCTGCATTGCCTATGAAACCGTAACCTCGAAAAGTGGTGCGCTGCCGCTTCTCTTTCCGATGTCTGAGGTGGCCGGTCGTCTGGCGCCGCAGGTTGGTGCGCAGGCTCTGGAAAATAACGGCGGCGGTATGGGCGTTCTGCTCGGTGGCGTGCCGGGCGTTGAGCCAGCTGAAGTTGTCATCATCGGAGCTGGTGTTTCCGGCACAAATGCAGCCCGCGTTGCTTTGGGCATGGGGGCAAATGTCACCATGGTGGATCGCAACACAGATGCTCTGCGTGCGGCCGTTGATCGCTTCGGTACGGCGATCAAGACCGTCTATTCCAACAAGGGCAATATTGCCAGCGCGGTCGAGAAAGCTGATCTTGTGATCGGCACCGTGCTGATCCCGGGTGCCGAAACGCCCAAACTGGTTACCGCAGAGATGATCAAATCCATGCGGTCCGGTTCAGCCGTTGTCGATGTGGCCATCGATCAGGGCGGCTGCTTTGAAACCTCCAAGGCGACCACGCACTCCGACCCAACCTATGTAGTCGATGGCGTTGTCCATTATTGCGTTGCCAACATGCCCGGCTGTGTTGCGCGTACTTCCACCTTCGCGCTCAACAATGCGACCCTGCCATTTGCACTCGCTCTGGCCAACAAAGGCTGGAAGCAGGCTTGTACGGATGACCCATATCTGCGTACCGGCCTCAATGTGCATGACGGCAAGGTGACCTATGAAGCCGTCGCCAAGGCGCTTGGTTACGACTATACCTCTCCTGAAAGCATTCTGGGGCTCTGAAGATCTGTCAAGTTTGCATCTGGGCCGGCACTTCCTGATGCAAATCTGAGCCCGGAATGATGTGAAAACGCCCGTTCGCAAATGTGATCGGGCGTTTTTGCTGTCCGGGATGAGGGAGCCTAGGAACGGAGGCGATCAGGCGCGGCGCAAATAGCGCGATTTCTCACATGAGCGGGCATAGTGGAAACAGAAGATTTCATTCCATCCCGCATCATAGCCATCCCGCATCATGGCAGCGAGGGCTCCATAGCAGTCCCAGCCGCCATGCACCAGTTTGACCAATGTGCGATGGGCATTCATTTCCAGAAAGCTGACCGTGAGATAGGTCGCGTGATCCTGAGGTTGTCCCATATGGAAATTGATCGCAAGCGAGTTGGGCTCATCACAGTCGGCAAAGTTGCCCCACACATGGCGGGTGTCGTCTGAGGCGATTTCAATGATTGCACCTCCAGCCACAGGGTCTGTTTCAAGGGTTTTGGCAGGCGCACCTGTGCTGTGGATTGAAATCGAGCGCGTATCAAGAGGCCACCAACTGCCCATGCCCGTTGAGAAGAGCCGGTAGGCGGCGCGTGCGTCGCAGGGCACTTCAATCACTTTGACGATCGGTTTAAGCATGGCACAGTCCCGGCAGTATCGCCCGGCGCCTCAGCTAACCAACGGGGCGATGGTTCAAAGGTCGAGGAAACAGAAAGAGTTTGCTCGTTACTTTTTACTTGAATGGCCTTCTTACAAAACGCACCTGTCAGAATAGAGATCCTACCCATGGCGCACAAGGCGTCCTTGGTAGGATATCAATGACATCAAAACACAACTTATTGTTTTAAATAGGTGTTTTTTGTCAAAAATCTGGACTTATCACTCGCTTGCCTTTTGCCGTCTGGTAGGATAAGAGGCGAGCTTCGTATTGGTCTGGAACAGGCTTTACGCGCCGCTTAGGTTAAACCGAGTTTTCGGGTGTTTGTTCATTTTCTCTGGTTGGGTGAGAGGCTGAGGGGCCAAGAGCGTGAGTCGCAGCCGCTCTATCGGTTTCGCGTTTTCTGCGGTGGCGGGTCATCAGTGGACGTGTCGTTTTCAAAACGCGGTCAAACGGGCGACCAGCTCTTTCTTCAAGCCACACGAGTGCGCGGTCGAGCCAATCGATCTGCTTGCGCATGCGGCGCACCATATTGCGCCCGGCGCGGCTGTTGGCGATCAGCAGAAAGGAGCCGATAGCCAGCAGAGGTACGCCCGTTGGAATGGGAAGCCATATGGTCGCCAATCCTGCCAGCAAACACAGAAAGGCGAAGCCAATGATCGCCCAATGCCTGAGATTCGAGATCACAGTCTTTCACTCCCTCCAGACGGCTGCTTGCATGACCTTTTGGCCAAGACCGTCAAGCCGGCTGAAAAACAAAAGAGAATAAAGAGATACAAGCCTGAAAAGGCTCTCTGTTTTCTTCCAATAGGCTGGATGTGTGACAGCAGGAAGACAAAGTGGGGGCTTTGCCGGGGTTACATGTCCAGCTTTTTAATGCCATACCGCAGGCGGGATTCCAGCGGCTGGGTTGTTTTGAGCACCCGCACCATCTTGGCCTTGCTCTTGCTTTCGAACCACCGCATCTGCCGGTCTATCAGGGCAAACCGGCGGCGAGCACCGCGCACCAGTGCGCGTCCTCTCCGGCTGTAGGCGATCAGCAGGAAAGTTGCGAAGGTCATAAGAATTGCCCCAATGGGAACCGGGGTCCAGACAGAGCCCAGTCCGATAAGGAACAGCAAGAGAGCGAAGGTGATAATCACCCATCGCTTGATATGGACCATCTGGTGGTGACCTTTCAAAGGCAATCAGGGTTTACACCCATAACGTTATAAGTCATGCAATATCTAGTTAGCTTCACGGCGAGATCAAGTCGGTTGACACCAAAAGCCGAAATTATACAGACGGAAAGGCGTCATGGGTCATCAGCCACTTTCCAATGTGAGTGCCCCTTTGGAGATCGGAAAGAGCCCCAAAGGACAGCTCTCTTTGCTCTAGATGCCTATCGGGTGAGCGTTACAACGCACTCCACATGCGGCGAATAAAGAAACTGATCAACCGGTGTGACCGATGCGATCTTGTACCCGCCATCCACCAGAATGCGCAGGTCACGGGCCAGAGTGCCCGGATTGCAGGATACGGCAACAACGACCGGCAGCTTAGCCTTGGCGATTTCCTCGCATTGAGCCTTGGCGCCAGCGCGAGGCGGGTCGAATATGAGGGCGTCGAATTTCTTCATTTCGGCGGCCAGCACCGGGCGGCGGAACAGATCGCGTCGCTCCATTTTGATGCCCTTGAGCTTGTCGCCAAAGCGCCATGCGCGTTCAAGGGATTTAAGTGCAGCATCCTCGCCTTCCAGCGCCCAGACTTGCGCCTTTTTTGCCAACCTCAGGGCAAAGGTGCCCGAGCCACAGAAAAGATCAATCACGCGCTTGGAGTCGCCCACGCTTTCCAGCACCAGCTTGGCCATGGCGCGTTCGGCGGTTTCCTCGGCTTGCACGAAGGCTCCCACTGGCGGGCTGACTTGGGCGCTCCCCATATGCAACAGGGGCGGGCGCCGCTCGAGCAACGTCTCGCCATTGGCTGAAAGACGCGCCAGGTCCAGATCCTCGGCCATTTCAACGGCCTTGAGGTAATCCTGCCCACCGCGCATGTCCTTCACGTCATCCAAACCGAGATCAACGCCCGAACGGGTTGCCAGAAGCGTGATGCGGGCCTCTTTCTTTTTGGTCATGAACAAAGGCAGATAGGTCGCCAGCTTCGGCAACAGGGCATTGAGCGCGGGCACCAGAAGCGGGCAATGGTCCACATCGACCACCCGTGTTGAACGCGATTCATGATAGCCAAACAGCAGGCGACGACCGAGGAGGCGTGCGGTCAAAACAGCTCTGCGGCGCTCACCGGGCTTGGTGACAACCAGAGGCTGGATGTCCAGATTTTCAAAGCCACGAGAGGCGAGGGCATCCCTGACAAGATCCTGCTTCCATGTGCCATAGGCCTCTGCCGACATATGCTGCATGGTGCAGCCGCCGCAAGTTCTGAACAGAGGACAGATCGGCTCGACCCTGTTCGGCGACGGGGTAACGATGTCTTCGAGTTCGCCGCGGTCTCCCATCGGCGTGACGCGAACGCGTTCCCCTTCCAGAGCGAAAGGGACATATAAACTGCCACCGCCATAGTAGGCGATCCCGTCGCCTTTGGCGCCAAGCTCGTCAATTGTAATTTCAACAGGGTCTGTCACTGTATGTTTGGTCCTTCAGTGCTGCCATGCTCTATCGCCCTTGCCTGCGTGCGGGGCGTCCAAAGCGCATATGTTCAATAAGAGCCTACCGGATTCGCCCGGTTTTGTCGTAAAGCGTTTTCTATTGCAGGGCTCCCCCGCTTCCTGCGCAGCCCCTTGGCACAAGGGTGATGGGAAGCCCGATGGCAATAGGAAAACCCGCCATGATCGTTTCACAGCGGGTTTGATGTTCCTAAATGTCAGATAGGTCAGGGCGTAGCCCCTCTATCTGTGATCTTTTCAGCGAGTGGTGTCCTTCTCGCGCGCCACGGCCCGCCAGCCGATATCGCGGCGACAGAAACCATTATCCCAGCGCACTGCATCCACCGCCTGATAGGCGAGGCGCTGTGCTTGGGTGACCGATCCCCCGCGTGCGCAGACATTGAGCACACGGCCTCCGGTTGCCAGCAATTTGCCATCTCTCTCGGCGGTGCCAGCGTGGAAGATGGTAACGCCCTCGAGCGCTTCGGCTGCCGAGAGATCGGCAATTTCGGTGCCTTTTTCATAGGTGCCCGGATAGCCTTTGGAGGCCAGCACCACATTCATCACCACATCGTCAGACCAATTGGCTGACATACCTTCCAACGCGCCCTTGGCGGCGGCAAGCAACAGCTCAAGCAAATCGCTCTCAAGACGCATCATCAGGGTTTGGCACTCAGGGTCGCCAAAGCGCACATTATATTCGATCAGCTCAGGCCCCTTGTCTGTGATCATCAGACCAACAAACAGAATGCCGGTGAATGGAGCGCCGCGGCTGGCCATGCCGTGAATGGTCGGGTGGACAATCTTTTCCATGACCTCTTGGGTCATCGCTTCGGTCATCACGGGAGCAGGGCTATAAGCGCCCATGCCGCCAGTGTTGGGGCCGGTGTCGCCTTCACCAACGGGCTTGTGATCCTGAGCAGAAGCCAAGTGCAGCGCGGTCTTGCCATCGCACAGCGCAAACAGGCTTGCTTCTTCACCCTGCAAGAAGGCTTCGATGACAACTTCTGCTCCTGCATCGCCAAAGGCGCCATCAAAGCATTCCTTGACGGCAGCTTCTGCTTCTGCATCGCTCATGGCAACCGTGACGCCTTTGCCCGCTGCCAGTCCGTCTGCCTTGATGACGATCGGGGCAGGGTGGTCCTTGAGGTAGGCAAGGGCCGAGGCGCAATCGCCAAAGCGGGCATAAGCCGCTGTCGGGATGTTAAATTCGGCGCACAGATCTTTGGTGTAGCCCTTGGAGCCTTCCAGCTGTGCGGCTTCCTTGGAGGGGCCAAATGTCAGAATGCCCGCCGCGCTGAGGCTATCAACGAGGCCATCGACCAGCGGTGCTTCCGGACCAACGATCACAAAATCGATGGCGTTGGCCTTGCAAAAGGCGATAACCGCATCATGGTCGCTCTCTTGAATATCGGCCTTTTTCGCCAGCGCCAGCAGACCCGCATTGCCCGGAGCGACATACAGCGCGCCAAGACGGTGGGATTTCTTAAGGCCATAGGCAAGAGCATGTTCGCGCCCGCCAGAGCCGATGAGAAGAACGTTGAGGCGATCAGTCATCAGGGCCACCTTTAGATAGAGACAGGGAGCCGCTTGAGCAGCTCGAAAAACAAAGAAAAACACAGCTGTTCGTCTGCTACCCTTCAGACGCTACAAAATCAAGCCCACAAGGGGGCTTAGCGCCAATTGTTGCCCTAAAAGACATGCACAAATGCCTAAATGGCAACAGGGGCGACCGATTTGTCCGCTTCTGGGCGCTGTCGATCCATCGGGCAACCAAAAGGACCTTCAAGGATCACGGGAGCCTTAACTTGAAAAAGCAAGAAAAGACCGTTGTCGGGCAATCCAACCTAATAAATGGAACGTAAAGAAGCGGAAAATGGGAGAAGGGTTTGCTTGTTTAATTCATATAATACAAAATGATGCTGTGCCAGAGCAACACAATACAATTTGAGTGGTTGACGTATGCGGGAGCATGGGGCAATGCTTTTGGGTGAATTAGGGTTCTCCTTTTCGGCTCACAATCAACGATCAAGGACATATGTATGAAGGATCAGGCGACACTGGGTGAGGGGCGCGTTGCAGATGCTGTGCGTGGCCACTGGGCGGATACGCTGTTGCCCTCGTGGTTTCGTCCCTATGCGCGCCTGTCTCGTCTTGAACGTCCCATTGGCTGGTGGCTTCTGCTCTGGCCCTGCCTTTGGTCTCTGACCCTTGCGGTATCCACCAGACAATCCGGCATGTTGCCCCCCATCGAGCATATTCTCTGGAATGGTGTGGCATTCTGGCTTGGCGCGGTTGCCATGCGCGGGGCTGGCTGCACCTATAATGATATTGTCGATCAGGATATCGACGAGAAGGTGGAGCGCACGCGCTCCCGTCCGCTTCCTAGCCATCAGGTTTCCCGCCGCTATGCCGGTGCGTGGCTTGTGACCCAGTTGCTGGTTGGTCTGCTCGTTCTGCTGCAATTCAACAGCTACACCATCTGGCTCGGCTTTGCGTCGCTCAGTGTCGTGGCGATCTATCCCTTCATGAAACGGATCACGCATTGGCCGCAGCTTGTGCTCGGGCTCGCCTTCTCCTGGGGGGCTTTGGTTGGCTGGACATCCATAACGGGCCAATTGGCGCTGGCACCGGTTCTGATGTATCTGGGAGCCATCGTCTGGACCATCGGCTATGACACCATTTATGCCCATCAGGACAAGGAAGATGATGTCATGATCGGCGTAAAATCCACCGCGCTGCTGTTTGCCGAGAACACCCGTGGCTGGCTTTCGCTTTTCTATGGTGTGATGGTTCTGTGCATGGCGGCCTGTTTTGCCGTATCCGGCGTGTCATGGCCTGCCTTTGTCGGGCTGGCTTTGGCTGGCCTGCATATGGGCTGGCAGATCTGGAAGCTGGAAATAGACAATGGCAGCCAGTGCCTTGCGCTGTTCCGCTCCAACACGCAGATCGGCTGGATCATCTTTGCCGGATTGCTGGCCAGCATCTGGCTTTAGGCTTTGGCTCTGGTCGCTGTGCCTGCGTAAATGCTTGAGCGGACGTCAGCGCTCTTCATGGATCGGGCGTCTAGCCTTTCTTGATTGCTCCGAGAAGATATTCCTTGTTGCCATCGCCACCAAGAATGGGAGAGGGTATCAAGTCTCGCACCTGCCAACCGGCACAGGCGGGATCTTCTTCGCTATCCAGCCAACGGGCAATCTCATGCGCCGCCCGTTCGCCCTCGGCAGCATCGCGCACGAGGCCACCCTTGCCGATGCCCCCTTTGCCGACTTCGAATTGCGGTTTTACCAGCAACACGGCAAAGGCTTCCGGCTCGGCCATTTCCAGCGCAGCGGGCAGGGCCAGCCGCAAGGAGATGAAGGAAACATCGCTCACCAGCGCGCTGAAGGGGATGGGTACATGGCTGCGGCCCAGGTGACGTGCATTGACGCCTTCTAGCGAATGAAGCTTCGGGTTGCCTAGAAGGCTCGGATGCATCTGGTCGTGCCCGACATCAATGCCGTAAACTTCAGATGCGCCCCGCTCAAGCAACACCTGACAGAAACCTCCAGTAGATGCGCCGATATCAACGGCCACGCGCCCCATCGGATCAAAGCCGAAATGATCCAGTCCACCAATCAGCTTCAATGTGGCGCGGGATACATAGCCAGAAGCAGGATCGTCAATGCTGAGCGTTGCCTGCGGCCCAACCATCTGGCTGGCCTTGGTGGCGGGCTTGCCATCCACTTGTGCAAAGCCCCGCTTGATGGCATCACGCGCCCGCGCCCGGCTGGCGCAAAGGCCGCGCTCAACAAGAGCCTGATCAAGCCGCAACTTTTCCATGAACTATAATCCTCTTATCGGGCGGGCGCTCAAGAGCCATGCTGTGGGGGGGCGCCGGTCTTTATATGCGCGCAGCCTATGAAGAGAAAAGGATGCAAAGCCCCAAGCCGCCTCAGCTTTTAGAGGCTGACGGCAGCCAAATCAAGAGATATTGGCAAAGGGAGGCGCGTGCCTATTCGGCACTGGCAATCAGGTTGCGCAGCTTCTTGACCGCGCTATCATGCTCTTCGCCAAAGGCGATGGTGCCGGAAAAAGCGCCACCTTTTTTCATCAGGAAAACCGAGGCAGTGTGATCCATGACATAGTCGCCATCGCCACTGCCATCATCCACCCTTTTGGCATAGACCTTGTAGGCCTTGATGACAGCATCGGTCTGCTCGCGGGTGCCTCTCAGACCAATGAGCTGGTCAAAGAACGCGCTTACATAATCGCCCATGGCTTCCTGCGTGTCGCGCTCTGGATCAACGGTGACAAAGACGAAATTCATCTTCTTGGCGTCTTCGCCCAACTCCTCCACCCAAAGGGTCATTTCACTGAGGGTCGTAGGGCAGACATCCGGGCAGAAAGTGTAGCCGAAATAGATTGCCATTGGCTCGTCGGCAAAGTCGGCATAGGTGACCGGCTTACCGGTATGATCCGTGAGCGAAAAGTCGCCCCCGATCTGCACCTCGGTCTGCCCCTGCTGGGTCTTCTGAACCCGCAATTCCTCGCTGTACCAGGAAAAAACCAGAAACCCCAATACGATGGCCATGACAAGGCTCATGGCCCAGGAGATGGTGCGTATCAGTTTTTTCATAAGGCGGTTCCTCTGGTTTTCAGTGAGTCTGGCTGGGTGTTCAGCCCGTCGGATGTTCAGTTTTCACAGCTATGGGGTGAAGTCAACCGGACGAAACTGCGCATGAGGCTTAAGGATGAGAGATTTTTTCCCACAAAAGGCGTTTCGTCATGGTCGCGCCCAAACCAGCCAAGGGCCGTTCTTAGCCCCGCTTGGCGCTATCTGTGGGTGAGCGCCAGCTTGACGCCAAAGCCCAGAAGCAGCAGTCCCGTGGCACCATTAAGGGTGCGTGCAATGGCTGGGCGGGCCAGAAACCGGCGCGCCTTGTGCACCATGAGTGCCAGCCCTCCTTGCCAGATCATGCCGAGCAGAAAATGGATACTCGCCACCAGCAAAGATTGCCACAAGGCCGATTGGGCGGGATCGATGAACTGGGGCAGAAACATCATATAGAAGAGAATCGGCTTGGGATTGAGAATATTGGAGAGAATGCCCTCTCGAAAAGAGGTGACAAGCGAAACGCGTCGTGTGCCTGCGCTGGCCACCATGAGCCCGTGGCCGCGCCATGCGGCGAGCAAGGATTGAAAAGCCAGATAGGCGATGAAAAGCGCACCGGCAAATTTGAGGAGCATAAAAAGATAAGCCGATTGCAAAAGGATCACCGACAGCCCCAGCGCTGAAATGGTCGCATGCACAAACAGGCCCGAGCAAATGCCAAAGCTGGTGGTAAAGCCATCGGCAAAGCCCCCGCGTGCGGCATTGCGCAATACAAGCACTGTGTCCATTCCCGGCGCCATGGTCAGAGCGGCGAGAGCCAGAATAATGGCCAGAAAAGGAAAGTGGTCAAACATTGCGGACCTCAACAAACAAACACAAGACTGAGCCCTCAAGCATCAAGGGGAGAAGGCTGACAGGTGAGCATAAAGGCATCACACCAGTCATCGGGCCGGGGTGCTGACAGATGGCATTAGGGCCAATGGCTACGGCAGATGGTGCACACATGAAGGAGAGCGTGCACCTCCTTGATTACTAGAGCAAGCAGCAATTGGCGGCAACAGATACCAGTTAAGGCCTATCGGGCGTCATGCGCAAAGGCCTCGTGTCTAGAGGGATAGCAGACCATGGGTCAGTTTTCGAACTGTTCGTGCGCACCCCAATACATGGCTTCTATCTTGTTGCCATCCAGATCGCGCAGGAAACATCCATAATAGGCTTCGCCATAATGGGGCCTCGGGCCGGGCTCGCCGTCTGGCGTCGCACCCATTTCAAGCGCCTTGTTCCAGAAGTCCTGTACCATCTCCTTGCTGGTGGCCAGAAACGCAAAATGGGTGCCATTGCCCACGCTGGCTTTCTCTTTGTCATGAGGCGTCTGGACCCAGAATTCGGGGAACATCTTGCCAAAGGCGATGGCACCCACTTCACCGGGCACATCTACTTCCATGATAATCTTTGCGCCAATGGTTGCCAAAACCGCCTTGTAGAAATCCCGTGCCCTCGGAAAGTCATTCGTCCCCACGGACACATGCGCCATGATGACGGGTGGTTCACTATTCATCATATCCTCCAGATTAAAATGTTCACTAAATGTTCTTGTGAAGAATGCGCTCTGGACGCTCTTTCGTCAAGTGGCATTTTACCGTAGGGAGAAGTGAGTGGACTTTCACAAATTCTTAATGCCGGACCAGATTTGTTCTATTTTGTACAAATTCCAGTTCCTCTTGCATTGGATTGCCGCCAATGATGAGCGCGTTATGTGAAAATGCAACCTAGAAGTAGTAAAAAGATAGTGGTCTTTGATATTTACTAATCCTTGCAGTCTGCTGCTTGGTGCGCGGTAAGGGGCTTTATGCGGCAAAGATACAAGTGTGCAAAGGGGACCGAATGGCCGGGGATTCACGTACTTCTGAAATAGAGGCACGAGGAAGCTATGAAACCGACAGAAGGCTTGGGCAAGAGCTTGCGCAAGCCCAAGCTCGCTTTGCCGAGAACCCTTTCAGCTCGGCGCGCAGACGCGATCTCATTGAAATTCACAAATCCATCGGCAAACGGTATTTGAAGCATGGTGATAAGCAGGCAGCACTCGCGCACTATGAAGAGATGCTCATGCATTACGAAGGGCTGTGCAGGCACCATAAAAGCCAGTGCGAGATAGAGCACGAGATCTGCATCTGTCAGATCGAAGTTGGCGATCTGAGGCGAGCGCTGGGCGATGAAGTCGGGGCGCTGGTTGCTTATGGCGAAGCACTGGCTATTTGTGACAAGCTGGTGGCCACGCAGCCACAGAATAGCAGCTTTCAAAGAGCGCTTGTGATTGCAAAATGGCGCACCGCCGAGCTGGATAGCCCAAACAACAAACGCCTCCTGCAAAATGCCCATGATCATTTGCTCAGCTTGCAAGGCCGGGGGGAGCTGAAAGAGGACGATATTTGGATGATTGATGCTATCAAGGAGCAGCTGATGGCCAATGGCCGCTCATGCAGTGTCTGGCAGAAAGTAAGGAGCTTCTTCCTTCCATATGCTTGAACATCCGCTCTGGGAGCACCTGATCTGGCAAAGTCTGGAAATTTTGCACCGCGCTCTTGTAAATGTGACCATTTGGCGATGTTCCGCATCCTTGCTCTCTGGCATATTTCCCTATAGACATTGAAAAATAACTCCGCATCGTGCGGCTGTTTGTTTCACTGTACAAAACCTCAAGGCGCGTGGTTTTCCATCCTTTTGATAGATCTCTCTCCACTATCCGGACGTATATGGTAAACTGCGTAACGACAGAAATCATAACCGGCGGTTCTTTCAGTCTCTTGTTGGACTGATTGGCTTAAAAGGAAAACCAGTGGCGCGAGCAGCCAACTCGCATGCCGAAGAATAACAGGTGACGGAATTGTCCAAGACCCCCACGCTCGACAGTATCAAGTCCATTGAAGATATCCGTTCAATGGATATGGATCAGCTCAAGGCGCTCACCGATGACGTGCGCACCGAGACCATAGATGCGGTATCGGTGACTGGCGGTCATTTGGGGGCCGGGCTGGGTGTTGTGGAATTGACTGTGGCACTGCATCATGTGTTCAACACCCCCCATGATCGTGTCATCTGGGATGTGGGGCATCAGTCCTATCCGCACAAGATTCTTACCGGCCGCCGGGATCGTATACGCACCCTGCGTCAGCCCGGTGGGCTCTCCGGCTTTACCAAGCGCTCCGAGAGCGAGTTCGATCCGTTTGGCACCGGCCATAGCTCGACCTCCATTTCGGCAGGGCTGGGCATGCAGATGGCTTCCGAGCTCAAGGGCGAAGACCGCAATGTGATCGCCGTCATCGGCGACGGGGCCATGAGCGCCGGTATGGCCTATGAGGCCATGAACAATGCCGGAGCGCTCGACAGCCGCCTGATCGTCATTCTCAATGACAATGACATGTCCATTGCGCCGCCCACCGGCGCCATGAGCGCTTATCTGGCACGCCTCATTTCTGGCAAAACCTTCCTTTCCTTACGCGGTGCCGCCAAACAGCTGGCCCATCAGTTGCCGCGCTTCTTCAAGGAGAAGGCCGCCAAGGCCGAAGAATTTGCTCGCTCTTTCGTTACCGGTGGCACGCTCTTTGAAGAGCTGGGCTTCTATTATGTCGGCCCGATTGACGGGCACAATCTGGAGCATCTGCTACCGATCCTCAAAAATGTGCGCGATACGGACAAGGGGCCCATTCTGGTGCATGTGGTTACCCAGAAGGGCAAGGGCTATGCGCCTGCCGAGCATGCAAGCGACAAATATCACGGCGTCAGTCGCTTTGATGTGGTCACTGGCACCCAGCTCAAACCACCCAGCAATGCGCCCAGCTATACCAAGATCTTTGGCGAAAGCCTCGCGAAGGAAGGGGCCAAGGACAAGAAGATTGTCGCAGTCACGGCCGCCATGCCTTCAGGCACCGGTATTGATATTTTCGAAGAGCAATTCCCCGATCGCACCTTCGATGTGGGCATCGCCGAGCAGCATGCCGTGACCTTCGCTGCGGGCCTCGCCTGCGAAGGGCTGAAGCCCTTCTGCGCGATCTACTCCACCTTTTTGCAACGTGCCTATGATCAGGTGGTTCATGATGTTGCCATCCAGAATCTGCCGGTGCGATTCCCCATAGACAGGGCCGGGTTTGTCGGGGCCGATGGCCCGACCCATGCGGGCGCCTATGATATCGGCTTCCTTGCTTCTCTGCCCAATATGGTGGTCATGGCTGCAAGTGACGAAGCCGAGCTGGTGCATATGGTGGCGACGGCTCGTGCTTATGATGATGGCCCGATCGCCTTTCGGTATCCACGCGGTGAAGGCGTCGGCGTTGAAATCCCTGAAGAGGGTGTGCCGCTGGAAATCGGCAAGGGGCGTATCGTCAAGCAAGGCAGCAAGGTCGCTATCCTGTCGCTGGGCACACGCCTTGCCGCAAGCCTGGATGCCGCCGAACGGCTCGAAGGCTATGGCCTCAGCACAACGGTGGCGGATGCTCGCTTTGCCAAGCCTCTGGACCGGGATATGCTTCTGGAACTGGCCGGTACCCACGATATGCTGATCACCATCGAGGAAGGGGCCGTGGGCGGTTTCGGTTCTCAGGTGCTGCATCTTCTGGCCGCTGAAGGAGCGCTGGATGGCTCCCTGAAGATCCGGTCCCTGACCATGGAAGACCATTATACCAACCATGGCAAACCCGATGTCATGTATAAGGAAAATGGTCTGGATGCCGATGGCATCGTTCGCGCCGTGTTTGAGGCGTTGGGCAAGGATCTCAACGCCGCAATCGAAGCTGGCGAAATGGCATAGCATGCTGGAGCAAAGAGGGGGCTTTCTCTCTCTTTCTCCAAATCTGCCAATGGCATTGAATGCAAATATGCATCTTCTATGAATCTAGTTATGCGTTGAGCGCATGTCCGCATTCGCCGATTGCTTCTTGTAGAGATACGCATTCGGGCCGATATCTATGGGTGTAAATTGGATCTTTTCCAATCTCTGATCGCCGCCCGCCATACTTCACAATAGTAGCCTCTGACGTGCGACAGGAGACGAATTCTGCTTTCTCAAAAGCAGGTCACCTGTTCGTGACCTTCATTTTGGGACAAAAGCAGCATTCATGCGTTGATATAGAGCGTGTCTGCAGACTGAGACGAAACGCACCACGCTTGCGTTGCGCATTTTGCACTCATTTGGACATTGGCGGATGTCCGAGACCTGAAAGCATCCCTCCACTTGCTTTCGCAGCCTCGTTTCATGATCGCCTCTGGTCGGGTGAGTGCCCATTTATGACCAAGGGACTTTATTATGAGCGAATCCATAGCCAATTTTATAGCAAGAACGCTTGCCGAAGCAGGCATTGAACGCATCTGGGGCGTGACCGGTGACTCCCTCAATGGCATCAGTGACAGCCTGCATCGACAGAAGAAAATCCGCTGGATGGGCACCCGTCACGAAGAGGCTGCCGCTTTTGCCGCTGGCGCCGAAGCGCATCTGACCGGTGAATTGACCGTTTGTGCAGGCTCTTGTGGTCCGGGCAACCTGCACCTGATCAATGGTCTGTTCGATTGCCAGCGCAACCATGTGCCCGTGCTGGCGATTGCCGCCCATATCCCGTCTTCCGAAATCGGCTCGGGCTATTTTCAGGAAACGCACCCGCAGGAGCTGTTCAAGGAATGCAGCGTCTATTGCGAAATGGTCAGTACGCCTGAGCAGATGCCTTATGTGCTGGAACTGGCCATGCGCAACGCCATTCTGAAAAAGGGTGTCGCGGTCGTGGTGCTGCCGGGTGATATTGCGCTGAAGGCAATGCCGGATGATATCGACGTGCGCTGGTCCAAACCTGCGCTGCCGGTTTCTATGCCTGCCGAGGAAGAGTTGGACAAGCTGGCCGCCATCCTCAACAGCGCAAAGCGGCCAACGCTCCTTTGCGGCGCGGGCTGTGCCGGTGCCCATGAAGAAGTCATCAAGCTGGCCGAAACCATCAAGTCGCCGATTGTCCATGCCCTGCGCGGCAAGGAACATGTGGAATGGGACAATCCCTATGATGTTGGGATGACAGGTCTCATCGGCTTTTCTTCCGGCTATCATGCCATGGAAAATGCCGACACGCTGGTTATTCTGGGTTCCGGCTTCCCCTATCGTGCTTTCTATCCGGCCGACGCCAAAATCGTGCAGCTGGATATTAGCCCCGAGGCTTTGGGTGCTCACACCCAGATTGATCTGGGCCTTGTTGGTCAGGTCAAACCAACCCTTGCTGCCCTGTTGCCCAAGCTGACCGTAAAGAAGGATGACAGCTTCCTCAAAACGGCGCTCAAGCATTACAGAAAGGCCCGCGAAGGTCTGGATGACTTAGCCAAGCCAAGCAAATCCAAACAGGATATCCATCCGCAATATCTGGCCAAGGTCATCGGTGAAAAGGCCTCTGAAGATGCGATCTTTACCGCTGATGTTGGTACGCCGACCGTCTGGGCTGCGCGCTATCTGGAAATGAATGGCAAGCGCAACCTGATCGGCTCCTTCAACCACGGCTCCATGGCCAACGCCATGGTGCAGGCCATCGGCGCACAAGCCGCCGCACCCGACCGGCAAGTGATCGCCCTTTGCGGCGATGGGGGCTTCTCCATGCTGATGGGGGATATCTTCACCATCAAGCAGCTTGATCTGCCGGTCAAGATGATTGTCTTCCATAACCACTCCCTTGGTTTTGTGGCCATGGAAATGAAAGCTGGTGGCTATATTTCTGATGATACGGATTTGAACGATCCGGATTTCGTCAAGATCGCCGAAGCGATCGGCATTGATGGCATGCGCGTTGAGGATGATTCTGAATTGCCCGCCAAGATGGAAGAGTTTCTCGCCAAACCAGGCCCGGGCCTTATGGATGTTATGGTCGCCAAGCAGGAGCTGGCCATGCCGCCGAAGATCAAGGTCGAACAGGCCAAGGGTTTCAGCGTCTATATGATGCGCGCCATCCTGTCTGGCCGTGGCGAAGAGCTGGTGGAACTGACCAAGACCAACTGGCTGCGCTGATCATCGGCACGAACGCTATTAGAAACAAAACCCCGACGGATCAGGGTGATCCGCTGGGGTTTTCTATGGATGACATTCAGTCAGTCTTTCAGATACCTGTCTGCCAGTTGTCGGGCTTCCGGGGTTGAAGCTTGGACATAAATTCCGATTTATTTGAAATAACGCATCTGCTCTGTCTGCTTGTCCATCACAACGCTTTTGCGCCAATCGGGATCGGTGAGGCGAGAGTGGTATATCCAACTGCCAAAGCGGGCAAACAGGCCGTAGACCAAGCTTGCGAAAATCGACAGGATGAACAAGGGCACCATGGTGCCGGCAAAAGCCGGAAACCCGAGATTGTCGCCGTAGAAAATCAGAAATAGAAAGACGGCGATCAACAGGACATTGCACAGAATAACAATCGTGTTGGTCTGGCGTGCCATGAAACTCTCTCTGATTGTATTGAAGAAAATAGCAATCAGAGAGAAGGGCCGATTGTCAGAAAATCCAGTACCAGACGATGGGCAGGAGGATTGCCGTTGCCAGTGCATTGAGCCCCATTGCGAGGCCGGAGAAGGCCCCCGCCTCGTCATTCACCTGTAGTTTACGCGCCGTGCCCAACCCATGTGCCGCCGTGCCGATGGCAAGGCCACGGGCCGCCCAGCTTTTGACCCGTACGATATTGAGCACGGTGGGCCCGAGAGAGGCCCCCAGAATGCCGGTGATAATGACCAGAACGGCAGTGAGAGAGGGCACCCCGCCCAGCGCTTCGGTGATTCCCATGGAAACCGGCGTGGTGACGGACTTGGGCGCCAGCGACAGGAATGACTGTTCAGAGCCCCCCAGTGCCCAGGCGATCAACACCGAAGACACAGCCGAAACCGCCGAACCGGTAAGCAGGCTAATGGAAATGGCCAGCGCCGACTTGCGCACTTTCTCAAATTGCCGATAAAGCGGAATGGCCAGTGCCACCGTCGCCGGCCCCAGAAGGAAATGCAGGAATGAGGCACCCTCGAAATAGCGATCATAGGGAGTGCCTGTCACCAGCAGCAACAGAACCAGCAGGATGATGGCGATCAGCACCGGATTAACGAGCGGTTTCCGGCCTGATTTATCATAGAGAAAAAGGCCGATTTGATAAGCGATCAGTGTCAGCGTAAGATAGAGCAGAGGGCTTTCGCTCAAATGCGACAAAAGCGTGTTGAGGGATTGCATCGTCTCTACTCCTTATACCCGCCGATGGATTTGTTGCGGGTAAGCCAGCTCATCAAGAGCCCCGTGACTGCGATGCAAAGCAAGGTGCTTATGACCAGCGAAACGGTGATGGGCACGAACTCGCGCTGGATCAGCTCTGCATTGACCATGATCCCGACACCTGCCGGGATGAACAGAAGAGACATGTGCGAGAGCAGTGTGTCGCCCACGCTTGAAAGACCATCGGGCACAGAGCCTTTGATCAGCAGGCCGACAAACATGATCGCCATCCCGATAACTGGGCCCGGAACGGGAAGATCAAAGAGCGTAACCAGTGCTTCCCCAATCAGCTGGCAGAGTAATATGATTGTTAAATAGAAGAGCAATTGCGTTCCTCTCTTCCTTCTTGCTGGACCGTGTTGGGCCTTCAAATATAATCGGATTGCCCCCTGACACACGCACGAGTGCCAATGGCGGAAACCGCCGGAAAAGAGACCGGCGCCCTTTGCGGGCTGCTCTGCCGAATGCGTCAAGAAATGGCGAGATGACGATTACCATGTTTCTCTGAGCGAAGGGAGCGCAAAAACGCCTCGATAGACCTCAATTGGTGCAAGGCTGTGTTGCGTATATCTCGATCATGCCCTCTGATGAAGCCGACTTTATGGTTAATAAAAGCTTTAAGAGGCCGAAGAGAGAGTTCAGCAAAGGCGTTTAAGTGATTCAAAAGACTCATTATAAATAACTTTAAAAGTGATTTCTTCCGGGTTGGGAATGCGCATGAAGGGCTTAAAGCAAAGCAATAAAAAGGGGAGCATGATGCTCCCCTTCCATCGTCTGTAGATGATCCGGATGAGGGATCAATGCTTGCCAAGATAGCTGACCAACAGGTCTTTTGCGGACTGGATGTCGGTCTTGTCGATCATCTCGCAAACGGTGTGGATGTAGCGAGTACCAACGCCGATGGCAGCTGCCTTGGTGCCGGAACCGGCCTGCTGACCAGCAGCTCCGTCCTGTCCACCACGGGCCAGAATGAAGCGCTGTACAGGGATGTCCTTTTCGCTGGCCACTGCTTCGAGTTCTTCCACCAGATCGATATCGGCGATGAAGGACCCGTCCTTGATGTCAAGGCCTGCGCCTTTACCCTGGGTGGTGACGGTATCCTTTTCCGGTGTACCCGGCGTGTCGCAGGAAAGGGTGGTGTCAACGCCGATGACAACATCGGGGGCAACACCAAAGCTTGCCGTACGGGCGCCTCTGAGGCCGACTTCTTCCTGAGCGGTGAAGGCAACCGTGATTTCGCACTCATGGGCGACCTTGGCTTCAACGATCTCGCGGATGACTTCGATGCCGAGCCAGCAGGCGATGCGGTTGTCCAGCGCTTTGGAGACCACTTTCTCGCCCATGTCGAGCAGGGGCTCGTCCATGACGATATAATCGCCGACCTTGACTTTTTCCTTGGTGGTTTCACCCATGCCCAGATCGACAATGAAGTCGGTTACTTCCGGCAGCTTCTTGCGTTCTTCCGGGGTGGAGATATGCAGGCCCTTGCCGCCCGGATTCATAACGCCCTTGTAGTCGCCGTCATTGGTGCAAACGAGCACGCGGCGTGCAAAAAGGGTGCGCGGGTCAAAACCGCCCACCGGGTCGATATTGATGAAGCCCTTGTCGGAAATATGGCTGACGAGAAAGCCGATCTCGTCCATGTGGCAGAGCAGCAGGATGCGCTCTGGAACAGCCCCTTCTTCCTGCTCGGTCGTCGGGAAGCGGGTGCAGACGAGCGACCCCATGGCGTCAGTATAGATTTCATCAAAGAGGCCTTCGGCTTCTTTTTCAATCAGGGCGCGGATGCGATGTTCGCGGCCCGGAACACCGGGGGTTTCGCAAAGGCGACGGAGAAGATCAATGTTCATTATGTTCTCTCTATGGAAATTTCGAATGAGACACTCTATATCAGAGGTAACGTGAAATGACAGCATCAGGCAATGATTCGTAGTCGCTTGTTTAAGGGCTTTCCCCTAGGTGCTGTCTAGCGAATCCAATTGAACACTGTCGGCGCGTGCCTGACGGGCGCATCGACGGGGGTGAAGGACAAGACTGATGAGAGATCCATACAGCGTGCTTGGGGTGTCCAAGTCGGCGGATGAGCGCGAGATCAAGAGCGCATTCCGCAAGCTTGCGAAAAAATATCACCCCGATCAGAACAAGAGCGATCCCAAAGCGCAAGAGAAATTCTCCGAGGTCAATCAGGCCTACGAGATTGTTGGTGACAAGGAAAAGCGCGGAAAATATGACCGTGGCGAGATAGACGCCGAAGGCAAGGAAAAGTTTCACGGATTTGCCGGTGGTGGCAATCCGTTCGGCGGCAGCGGCGGCAATCCGTTCGCTGATGGCGGTCGTGGTGGCAATCCATTCGGGGGCGGCGGCACGACGGAAGACATTTTCAGCGAAATCTTTGGCAACATGGCTGGCGGCGGTCGACGCGCAGGCGGCAATCCGTTTGGCGCGGGGGCTGATCCCTTCGGCGGCGCGGGTCATGCTGGTGGCCAGCATCGCGCCCAGCCACAAAAGGGGCAGGATGCCGAAGCCAAGCTGAGGGTAACCCTTGAAGACCTCGTTTCCGGCGATAAACGCCGCGTGCATCTGCCTACCGGCAAAACGCTGGACATGTCTGTGCCCAAGGGCGTGAAAGATGGTCAGACCATCCGCATGAAAGGGCAGGGCTTTGAGAGTCGCACCGGCCCGTCAGGCGATGCTTTGGTCACGATCCAGATTCAGTCGCACAAGTTGTTTACGGTTGAAGAAACCAACATCCGTCTTGAGTTGCCGCTGACCCTTTATGAAGCGGTGCTGGGGGCGAAGGTGCGCATACCGACCCTTGAGGGCAAGGCCGAGGTGAAAATTCCGGCTGGCATGAGTTCGGGCAAAAGCCTGCGCCTTAAAGGCAAGGGCCTGCCCGACAGGAACGGCAACCGGGGTGATCTTCTGGTGACGGCCAAGATCATGCTGCCGGAAGGCTCCGATCCGGGCCTTAGAACCTTGATGGAAGATTGGCAGGATACCCGACCTTACCGCCCGCGTGGGCCAGAATTCGGCTAAGGCCGGACCTTGGATACCCGCAGATCGTAAGAACAAGGAAGCAAAGCTCATATCGGGCTTTGCTTTTTTTGTTTAAGGGTGGTTGCATAAGAGGGGCTGGTGAGCTTGTTTCCGGCGAAAGGGAGAGGACAACAGGATGTCTTTTGGAAAAGCGGATATTGTCTCGACAGATGAGACGCCTTTTGTGCATGTAGAGGGCATTTTCTATCGCGCCGTTGATCCTGCCTTTCGGGCGCATGCTATTGCGGGATCTATAAATCCCGGGCGATACTCCCGAAGCGATCAGCCCACGCTTTATCTCAGTTCCTCACCAGAAGGCGTTAAGGCAGCCTTGGTCGCTCATAAAGAGAATAGGAGCGAAAGCCTTTCTCTGGTTTCGGTGCATGTCTCTGCCCATCATATTTTCGATTTGCGAAATGAGGTGGCTCGAAATGCCGCCGGGATCAACCTTGATGACGCAATCGCTCCTTGGCAGGCAGAGGTCGCAAAAGGAGGGACGCCCAGATCGTGGCATGTGCGCGCTCAACTGGAAGCCATGGGAGCGCAGGGGCTGATAGACCCGTCCCGTAAGGCCCCCGGTCTTTGGCATCTGGTGCTTTTTGCCTGGAACCAGAACGGAACCGCCAAGGTGGAGCTTTCGGAGTGACTTATATGGTCTAGGGCGCCTCGCCCACCTTTTTCAAGGCGACAAGGGTGAGGATCGGGCCGGCTATTTCGAAAATCACAGTCGTACCGATGGTGATTGCCAATAGCTGCTCTCCAATGACGGGGAAATGATCGGCAGCAACCAGCGCCATGCCGAGCGCAACACCTGCTTGCGGCATCAGGGCAAGGCCCAGCCAGAGCTTATGTCTGGGGGCGGCGCCTGCCCATTGGCAGCCGAACCAGCCGCCAACAAGACGCCCCGCTATGCGAAGCGCTATATAGCCAAGTCCCACCATGCCGATATCGACGATACCGGCGATCTGCAGCGAGGCACCCGCCAGCACGAAAAAGAACACCATGAAGGGCCATTCGATATGCTCAATCTCATGGAAAGAGCGATTGTGATGCTTGGCGAAGTTGACAATGATGAAGCCTGCGATCATGCCCGAGAGCAGGAAAGAAACATCAAGCCAGATAGCAAGGCCCGCACATAAAAAGACGAGCCCCAGAGCTTCCAGCTGCATGGGCTCTCCGGGCCGGATACGCCCAGACAGGAACGAGCCGGGCACACCGATCAATAAGCCGATGGCAACCGCGCCGCCCAGTTCCTGCGCCGCATTGAAAAGAATATCATCAAAGCCACCGCCAGAAACCGCCTTGGCGAGAACAAGCAACAGACTGAAGACGATCAGCCCCCAGGCATCATCAATGGCAACAATGCCAAGCAGGATCCGGGTGAAGTGCCCCTTTGCTCCCGTCTGCTTGATGACATCCTGCGTGGCGGCCGGATCTGTTGCCGTACCGATGCCAGCCAACAAAAGGGCCAGAAGAAAGGGCGCGCCAAGTGCCATGAGACCGCCGCATATGGCCAGGGCCGTCAGCCCTACCACGACGGCAGAGACGATGATAATGGTTTTGCCACGCTTGCGCAGTCCCGACACCGAGAGATGCCCCCCAAGCAGAAAAGCCACCATGGTGAGGGCTGTTGCAGCCAGAAACTCATACCAGTCGGAAAAATGAGAGGGCAGAAGGGACAGCCCCGAAGGGCCGATGACGACGCCGAACAGAATGAGCAGGGTGACTCTGGGCAGACGGGTGCGCCGCCCCAGCTCATCGGTGATCAGCCCACCAAGCAGTATGCCGCCAAGAGAAAGAAACAGCAGATGCAGGTCCATGCGCGTGCCTCAGGCGTTCCGTAGGCTCTGCAACAAGAGCAAACGAGTAGGAAAGGCTGAAAGGAAAAATTCCAGCCTCCTTCCATCATACACGCAATTGGCAGGCATCGCGCACCGACCTTCGGATCATCTGCCGTGAGGGTCAGTTGACCGGCGTCACCAATGGCTTGCCTGCAAAATAGGCTGCCAGATTGTCGAGCACCAGTTGCGACATGGCCCCGCGTGTTTCCACTGTGCCGCTGGCATTGTGTGGATGCAGCACGACATTTGGAATAGCGGCAAAGGCTGTGCTCGGCTCAGGTTCATTGAGGAATACATCAAGCCCGGCGCTGCCAAGGCGGCCATCCTTGAGGCAGGCAATGAGAGCGGCTTCATCCACCACGCTGCCGCGGGCAATATTGATGAAGCTGCCGTCCGGTCCCAGAGTTTCCAGAACGGCTTCGCTGATCATGCCTTCAGTTGCCGCGCCGCCGGGCATGGCCGCAATCAGAATATCGGCCCACTCCGCCATGGCAATCAGGTCTGTCATATAGCTATAGGCAACATCAGCCTGCTGATGGCGTCCGTGATAGGCAATCTCGACGCCCATCGGCTCCAAACGAGCGGCAATGGCCTTGCCAATGCGGCCAAGTCCGACAATGCCAACCTTCCTGGCTTTGATTGAGTGGGTGAGCGGAAAGGCACCATCTCGCCCCCACGCTCCGGTGCGTACATAAGCATCGCCCCTCACAAGATCGCGCCTTACCGCCAGAAAGAGCGCAAGTGCCATATCGGCCACGTCATCGGTCAGCACGTCAGGGGTATTGGTCACCTTGACGCCCTGTTCGCTGCAGGCCTCCACATCAATGGCATCATAGCCAACGCCAGAAGAGGACGTGATTTTGAGATTGGGCAGAAATTCGAGCTGCGCGCGCGTGAGGCCGTGACCGCCGTTGGTTACAACCGCAACAATCTTGTCTCCCACTTCTGCCAGAAAGGCATTTTTGTCTTCGGCCAGATCATAGCGATGAAGGGTATAGGTGGCTTCCAGCTGTTCCTGCTGGTTTGGGCGGAGGGGAACAATAACAAGAACGTCCGGTTTCATGAGCGCAATATCCTTGATCGGTTGGGCTGGCACATCTCTATCATTTCGCAATAAGGCAAGCTGCCTTCAAAAAAACAAGGGAGGGAGAGAGAGGGTGACAAAGACAGGTAAATCGTTTGGCTATGGCCAGAAAGACCACGCGAGGCGAGTTTAGCGAAAGTCTCTAGGGACTGTAAATCTCCGATATCAGATTTCCCTCCCTGTTGACCATTTTCCTTGAAAGCGCGCTTGCTGCTGACTGTCGTAGGGGCTGCCGACATTTTAAGCGCTCTGCGCTCTTGGCTTGCGCAGCCTTTCGATGTAGCACCATAGAAGGTGTTTTTTTGCCAAGCGCGCATGGCCGGCAAGTCGGGTGCTTTGCAGGCTTTGCAAAAAGACAAAAGGATTGCCCCGATGGGCTGACACAGAGGCAAGAGCAAGACGATGGATTATGAATTGAAGACAGTGGCAGGCAAGAGCATCCTTTATGTCATGGCTGTGGACGCTGAGTATGGTGATCACCTGAAGGCAAAAATCGTGCCTCTGATGATCGGCGTTGGGCCGGTGGAAGCGGCGATCAATGTGTCTTCCTTCTTGGCCAGACTGGTCGCCACCGATCAGAAGCCAGATCTGGTCGTGTCCCTCGGTTCGGCAGGTTCGGCCACATTGGAGCAGACCGAAGTTTATCAGGCAACGGCGATCAGCTATCGCGATATGGATACATCGCCACTCGGCTTTGAAAAGGGCAAGACCCCGTTTGTGGATCTGCCCGTCAAGGTGCCGATGCCCTTCCGCATTCCTGATGTCAAGGAAGCCATATTGTCTACTGGCGGCAATATCGTTTCCGGCGCTGCGTATGATGGCATCGATGCGGATATGGTGGATATGGAGAGCTTTGCCGTGCTCCGTGCCTGCATGCTCCATGATGTGCCGATGATCGGTCTGCGCGGTATTTCCGATGGCAAGACGGAGCTGACCCACGTCAATGACTGGACCGAATATCTCCATGTGGTCGACGAGAAACTTGCTCATGCCGTGGGACAGTTGGAACGCGCCATCAAGTATGGCCTGATCCGGCTCTGATCCACCTTGAAAGGCAAGACGCGCAGCAGAGCTTCCTTGTGCGCGTCCAGACCATGAACGCCTTAATGCATTCACTGGGGCATTAGCCTAGATTGAGGGCCGTTGCCGGACGCTTACCAGAAAGCGCCGTCAGCACATTGTTGACCGAGGCAACAGCGATGCGCCGCATGGCTTCCTCGGTGGCTCCGCCAAGATGGGGGGCAAGGATGACACGATCAGACTTGCCAAGGGCTCCCAGTGGCGCTTCCTCTTCATAGACATCCAGACCGGCAGCAAAGAGTTGGCCCTTGTTGAGTGCATCAAGCAGGGCGACTTCATCCACCAGACCGGCGCGGGCCGTGTTAACCAGAATGGCTCCGGTCTTGACGCGTGCAAGGCTGTCTTTGTTGATCATATGCCTTGTTTCAGGACGCAGAGGGGTGTGCAGCGAAATGAGATCTGCCTCAGCAAGTCCTGCTTCCAGCGAGCTGGCCCGATCGAAATCTCCCAGATCCTTGACCCGTGGAGAATGCACCAGCACGCGCATATCGAGCGCTCCGCGCAGCATCTTGCCAAGACGGGACCCCGTATGACCCCAGCCCACAACCAGCGCCGTCTTGCCCTGTAGCTCAAGGGTCTGGTTGCGGTCGCGGAAACCAACGTGTCCGGCGCGCTCTTCCCTGTCAGCGGCAGGAAGGAGACGGGCGGCAGAAAGAGCGAGGCCCAGCGCCAGCTCAGAGACCGATTGTGCATTGGCTCCGGGCGTGTTGCACACCAGAACGCCGTGGCGCGTGGCGGCCTCCTTGTCGACTGCATCATGACCGGCCCCATGCACCACGACGACTTTGAGTTTATCGGCGGCGGCAAAGGCCTGTTCGGTGAAGCCTGCATCGCGGGTGATGCTAGATTCGCACCCCCGCACGAGCGCGGCAACCGTATCCATGGAAGGGTCGGGGCAGATGACCGGCTCTATGCCATTCTGGCGCAGGAGTTTAAGGCCTTCTTCATGGACTGGCTGGACGATAAGACACTTCATGACAGATGCTTTTCTTCTTGTTGTATAGGTCAGCTTTAGCTGAGCGGGAAATCCCGATAGCGATTGAGCACAGCGCCATCATAGCCTGCGAATACATGATGGCCTTCTGGTACATGCAGCAAATGCTGCATACCGGCACGTTGGGCTGCTTCAATGCCCACTTCGCTATCTTCAACCACGAGGCAGTTTTCGGGCGCATAGCCCATGGTCTTGGCAGCATGAAGGAAGAGGCCCGGCTCTGGCTTCCAGCTTTTCACGACATAGGAGCTGAAAATCCGGTCTTCGAAATGCGGCAACAGGCCGGTGAGGCCCAGCGAGTGGTGCATCTTCTTGATAGGACCGGCCGAGGCAATGCATTTGGGTGTCTTAAGGGCCGGAACCACCTCCAGAACATCAGGAAAGGCTCGCAATCCGGCTTCAAACAGCTCTGCCACATGCGCGCGATAGGTGGTCTCGTAATCATCGGCCAGCTTGTGACCAACCCGATCTTCCATCGCCTCGACAATCTTGTGAAACTGGCAGCCTCGCAGATTCGCAACCATATAGTTCACATCCCAGTCCAGGTCCGGCACGGTGTCGCAATAGCCTTGCAGAGACAGGATTTCACTGTCCACCAGAGTGCCATCCAGATCGAAAATCACGCATTGAATGCGGTCAAGGTCCAGCTGTTTCATGGGGTTTTGTCTTTCTTAGCAGGCGGGGAATGCGGGGGTAGCATTATGGCGATGAGCTTTATCATAGATATTTGTCATACCAAACATGCGATTTGGATCATGGTCAGGCGCTTGTGGACGCGGACAAACTCGTTTAGAGTTCCTATAAAGTAAGAATAACAAAAATATTCCGTCAAGGAGCTGTTTCATGTCTAAGAACACTATTGCAAGCTCAGGAGTCTCCCGGCTCAAGCTGTTTCGCGAAGCCTATTTGGCTCTCGTATGCTTCCTGTTTGCCCCGACCGCCTGCGGTTGTCCTTGCAACAAGTAAGTTTTGAGGCGCTGCCCGGGCGCCTGCTGCTCATGTAAGTTTTCTGACCGCTTCCGATAAGGAGCGGGTCAGCTCTCCTCTCTCGCCAACGCGAATTGCATCCAGCCCCATCCATTGCGCCATCAGTGTGAGCTCTTGCGCCAGAGCTTCGGCCACTTTGCCTTGGTTGATATGCGCTTCTCCATGGGCGGCAAAGACTTCAAGGATTGATTCCTGTCGATTGGCCTTGAGGTCCAGCCGTGCGACGAGCCGGTCTCCCATCAGGAAGGGCAACACATAGTATCCGAACTGCCTCTTCTCCTTTGGCACATAGATTTCGATGCGATAGCGGAAGTCAAACAAGGCTTCGGCGCGGTCTCTATACCAGATAAGAGAATCAAAGGGGGCCAACAGCGCACGACAGGTTGCCCGGGCGGGAAGCTGTGCATCGCGATATAGATAGGTCGGCGCATTCCACCCTTCCACTGATACTGGTTCAATGATGCCCTCTTCCAAAAGCGCATTGAGCGCGTTGCGTGCCTCTGCTGTAGGCAGGCGGAAATAGTCGCGCAAGCATTTCTCTGTCCCGATCCCGTGAGATTTCGCCGCCAGTGCCATCAGTTGGCGATGGGCGGCTTCTTCGTCAAGGGCCGGAGCCTCAAGATAGTCAGAAGGAATGATGCGCTCAGGGAGATCATAATAGCGCGTGAACCCTGCTCGACCTGCAGCCACGATATGGCCGCACCAGAACAGGAATTCCAGCGCGATCTTGCTGTCGTTCCAGCCCCACCATGCGCCAGACCGTCCGCCGCGCTTTTCCAGATCGGACACGCAGAGCGGCCCCCGATCAGCAATATCCTGTAGGACTGTCTCGATAACCCGAGGATTCTCTTTGGCATAACGGGAAAGCTTGCCCCAGACACCTTGGTGGCGTCGGGCCCGCTCCATGCGCCATTTGAGCGTGGGATAGAGACTGACAGGCATCACAGAGGCTTCATGCCCCCAATATTCGAAATAGTCCTTCTTCTTTGTACCCTTCGTGCGCGCGACATCATGTAAAAGCCGGTCGACAATTGTCTTGTCATAGGCGCCAAACCGCGCAAACAGCGTCAGATAATGCGCTCGATCCAACACATTCACCGAGTCGATCTGCAAGAGAGAAACCTGCTGGAACAAGGCATCCAGATGGCGCCGGTCCACCCGCTTGAGCCCACGCCGTTGGGGCAGAAAGCCTTGTGCTTTAAGAGCAATGCGTCTTGCCTGGGCTTTTGAGAGGCTCTGTGCTGACATATGACCGCCGAGAAGTTATTGAAATAATAAAGAATTCGGTGTAGTGCCGCCTTGGGTGGGAACCATGTGGCGCATTGGGAAGTCCGCAGCTTGCACCCACAGGCGAAAAGCGTTGCTTTCAGTCAAAAAGTTGAATAAATCGCATATTTCGTCCCGTACTCCAGCTGATGGTCTTGGTCCTGATAGATTGCTGAGATACTCTACCAAAGAATGGGTTCCACCTCCGTCACAAACGACATCCGACGGATGCCCAGTGGATCATAGGAAGGAATTACCACAATGTCATTGCTGAAAAGCTGGTTGATCCCCGGTGCCTTGGCGGTTGTAGCTGTTGCCGGGCTTTCCCTTTACGGCGAAACCGAGAAGATCGAGGCCGACCTGACCGGACGTGCGCTTACGATTCTGGAGCAAAGGGATATGGACTGGGCGAAAATCACATTCCATGGCCGCGACGCCACGCTGACCGGCATTGCCCCTGAAAAGGGCGCGGCGGAGGAAGCGAGCGAGCTGTTGCTGGCAGAATGGGGTGTGCGTGTCGTCAAGGATAAAACCGGCCTTCTAGCCGCACAAAGCCCCTATACCTGGGGGCTTTCCCGGCAGGGGAACACCGTCACCATGATTGGCTATCTGCCCTATTATGAGTTGAAAAAGGCACCTGCCAACATTGAGGCCGCAATCGCTGATGCTGAGCTGGAAATGAGCAGTGTTGAGGCCGCGCGCGGTGCACCTGAGGAAATCTCCGGAGCTGTAAGGCTGGCTGGCACGCTTCTGGCTGAGTTGCCCGACGGGAAGGTCATGCTGATTGATGACAAGCTGACAATTTCCGGCACGCTCCCAAATGATGCCGAGGGGGTGGATCTTTACAACAGGCTCAAACATACCGCCGATAACATCGATCTTGGTGCGATTGCCGTTGATCTCCAGATCCGCAACCCCCAGCCTGACTCCGAAGGCTCGTCAGACCTCGAAAGCCTGAGAGAAACCGAAGACACCACGACCGGTTCAATTGACCCTGACACGCGTCAGCAATAGTCCACAAGGAGTTTGAAAATGGGATATCTTATTGAAAATCTTTATCCATTGCTCCTGTTGGGAGTTGTTCTGGGCGCTGTCATCGGCTGGTTTGCCTGTGAACCGCAAGATCAAGACAAAGCGAAAGACTGAGGGAGAGTGCCATGACCGTTCTTATCGGGCAGGAATTGCTGCTCATCATTCTCGCCGTCATCTTTGGAGCCTTGCTTGGCTGTGCTCTGAGGGTCTTTCTGGCCAGTCAGCCGGGACAGGATCTGGCCAATCGGGCTGAAGCGCTCTATGACCCTGCGGCAGCCGCCGCACGCAAGGCTTCAAAGGAGTTTCCACTTTCCGCAGCCGAAGAGGGCGATCAGGCTTTTGATGCCGATGTTGCATCTGTGGCGTCTGTCGCCATGGCCGGTGCTCCGGTGCCAGATGGGCGTGAGGAGCCGATTCCACAAGAGCAGAGCGTCATTCCGGTTGAGGTGGTTGCCACCATCATTGACGAAGAGAGACCAAAGCGCGCAAGGCCGAAGAAAAACGAACCCGTTGACAATAGCGTGGACCCGACACTGGTCGCCGAAGGCATGGCTGGCGAAGGGCTTGTCGATAATCCCGCAGAGGCCGCTCAGTCAGAAGGCACAAAGCCGCAAGCTCTGGAAGCGCCGCGCTATGGCAAAGCCGATGATCTTAAAAAGATCAAGGGCGTTGGCAAGGTGATCGAAGGCAAACTCAATAATCTTGGCATCTATCACTTTGACCAGATCGCAAACTGGTCTGAGGCCGAAGCCACATGGGTTTCTTCCACCCTTGATTTCAAGGGGCGCATCGAGCGCGAAAACTGGATCGCACAGGCCAGAGTTATCATCGGAGCTGATGCAACGCCGCAAGAGGAAGCCGATGACGATGCTGTCGCTGCTGCCGGAGCTGTGCCTGTCGAGGTTGTCGAAGCGGAAGCAAATCCTGTGGATGTTGAAGCTGAAGAGGAAAAGATCGAGCAGGTTCTGGCCACTTTGCCAGAAGGCGCATCGGCTGAGGAAAAAGCCCAGGCTGTCGGATCCAAGCCCGCCTTGCTCTCTGGACCGCGCGATGGCAAGCCTGATGATCTCAAAGAGATCAGGGGCATCGGCCGGGTGATCGAAACCAAGCTCAATGATCTTGGCATCTATCATTTTGATCAGATCGCAAACTGGTCACGCGAAGAAGCCAACTATGTTTCGACCTTCCTGAGCTTCAAGGGACGCATAGACAGGGAAAACTGGATTGCTCAAGCCAAGCTGTTGGCGTCCGGTCAGGCAACAGCCTTTTCCATTCGTGTCTCCAAGGGGCAAGTGGAAAGCTCGCGAGGCTGACCTGTAAAAGAGTGCAGGCTGCAGGCCGAAGAGATGACAAAAAGCGCGGGAATGACCCCGCGCTTTTTTGTTGCCCGATGAGATTGGGGGAGCCTCGGAACAGACGTGTAGCCACTGTAAAAAATGCCTGATTTGTTGAGGGGAAGGCCTGAGTTACAGTTTTGGACAGCTCTTGCACCAGCATTTAGTTTAGTCTGTCTGGAAAAATATACTTGCGCAATGATTGATTCATTCTTGTTGCGTAACCTCTGGCTGAAGCATAGTTAGGCCAGAGGGTTGACCATTGGTAGGCATCCTTTTTGAAAAAGTTCTGGATTTCTACGGAGCCAGAACAAAGAGAAACAGCGCCGAACTGATCAGGGCGCAATACCAAATCTGCACCCGTCAATTGCCGCTGGTTTACATGATCCTGCTAACCAGCATTTGGGGTGTGGCGGTGACATGTAAGTCTGTAGCGCCTGCATGGTTGGTTTATTCCGCGCCCATTCCGTTCACTTTTATCTTTGCTGCGCGCATTCATTACTGGCTCAATGCTCGTTCCAATATCCAAACCGTCCGACGCTGTAGAATAACCATGGCGCAGATAAGGGTCATGGGAGCCGTGCTGCCACTTTTGTTCACCACATGGGCCTTGATCCTGTTTGAATATGGAGACCATGCCGTTCGGGTGAATATTGCCTATTTCATGTCGATTTCCGGTATCTGCATTGTGGTTTTCATGATGCATTTGCGCACTGCGGCCTATCAGGTGGCGCTGTTTGTCTATGTTCCGCTGGTGGCACGTTTGCTGCTGACCGGCGACAATGCGCTGATGACCATGGGCGTCAACCTGCTTGTCGCTGCCGTTTTGCTGATTGTGGTCGTCTATGTGCAATCCCGTCATTTCCGCGATGCGGTGAAGTCCGAAGTCGCTCTGCAACGAGCCTGCGAGCATAACCGGACATTGGCCAATCTGGACAGCCTGACCAGCCTCCCCAACCGGCGCCTGTTTTTTGATAGTCTCAAAAGGGAAATCTCAATAGCACAAGAGAATAGCAAGCGGCTTGCCGTTGGCATTCTGGATCTGGATGGCTTCAAGGCCGTCAATGATCTGCATGGGCACACGATCGGCGATCTCTTGCTGCAGCATGTAGCCGAGCGGCTCAAGCTGTTGGTGGGAGTCAATGTATTGGTTTCGCGCCTTGGGGGCGACGAATTTGCATTGCTGATCAAGACGCGCAATTCCGAGGCCGAATTGTTTTTGTTGGGGGAACAGATCTGTGCCGCGCTGCGCACGCCGTTTCTGATCGAAGAGGGAGATATCAGCATTTCCGCTTCGGTCGGGTTTGCCGTTTATCCCGATGTCGCCAAAACAGCTCATGCCCTTTATGAATGCGCCGACTATGCTCTTTATCAGAATAAGAGAAACAACCGGGGCTGTTCGAGCCTGTTTGCAAAAGAGCAGGCCACCGAGCTTGAACAGCGAGGCCTGATTGAGCAGGCAATCCGGTCGGCCGATCTGGAGCAGGAACTCTGTGTCCATTTCCAACCTATCGTGGATGCAGACACTGGCCGCATTGCCGCCTTTGAGGCCTTGGCGCGTTGGCAGAGCCCGCGGGTTGGCCAAGTCCCTCCTTCGGTCTTCATCCCCATTGCAGAACAAAGTGGCCGGATTTGCGAAGTCACCCATAGCTTGTTGAGAAAAGCCCTGTCTGAAGCCGCAGGCTGGCCGAATGAGATCAAACTCTCCTTCAATCTTTCTGCACTTGACGTGAGTTCTATGGAGCGGGCTCTGAGGTTGGCATCTATCGTTATGAGCAGCAATGTTGACCCTCTTCGGATTGATTTTGAAATCACCGAGACAGCCGCTATGGGCAAGGAAAGCGAGGTGCAGGCCTCCATTGCCAGCCTCAGGGCGCTAGGCTGTGGCATTTCTCTGGATGACTTTGGCACCGGTTTTTCAAGCCTTAGTCAATTGCACGCCTTGCCGCTGACGACCATCAAGATTGATCGAAGCTTCATCAGTGAACTGGATACGAATGAAGCCAGCTACAAAATCGTCAAGTCGCTGCTCTCGCTTAGCCGGGACATGGGCGTTGAATGCATCGTTGAAGGCGTGGAAACGACTGCACAGCTGGATATGGTCAAACGGCTTGGGGGAAGGTGGGTGCAGGGATATTATTGGTCAGCGCCGGTTCCTGCCGAACAGGTGTGCGGCCTGATTGCCGCGCAAGAGAAAAAGCGCCTGTTTCCGCTCAAAATGGAAGGGCTGAAAGGACAGGGGAGCTCTCTCCTGTCCTGAATTTGGCAGAGCGTTAACATGCGCGCTCAGGCGTGCAGATAGCGTTCGACAAGACGTGCCCAGAGGGCAGCGCCGACCGGCAACATATCATCGGAGAAATTGAATTTCGGGTTATGCAGCGCAGCGGACTCTTCCCCGTTGCCGACGCGAATGAAACAGCCTGGCTTATGGGCCAGATAATGGGCGAAATCTTCGCTGCCCGAGCTGATCGGGAATTCGCCGATATTTTCTTCACCCACCAACTCCAGGGCCACTTCCTTGGCAAATTCCATTTCCTTGGTGGAATTGACGACCACCGGAAGCCCATGAGGAATGTCTATCTTGGCCGTTGCGCCAAAGCCTTCCGCGATCGATTGGGACATTTCGATAATGCGTTTCTTGGCGTGGTCTCGCACGCTCTGGTCAAAGGTGCGCAGGGTCACACGCATCACCACTTCTTCGGGAATGACGTTAGGGGCGTTGCCACCATGGATGGCCCCGATGGTGATAACGGAAGGTTGGAACGGATCGATATTGCGCGATACGATGGTCTGCAGACCAATGGCAATGTGGCAGGCGGTGACGACAGGATCGATGGTTTCCTGTGGGCGTGCCCCGTGGCCACCCTTGCCGCGCACGGTGATGTCAATCATGTCAGCACCAGCCATGGCAGGTCCGTCGCGCAGCAGGATTTGCCCGACCGGCGCGCCGGGATGATTATGCAGCCCGTAGATGCAGTCAAAAGGGAACCGCTCCAGAAGACCATCTTCGATCATCTTCTCGGCTCCGCTCTTGACCGGGCTTTCCTCGGCTGGCTGGAAAACGAGGTTGACAGTGCCGTTGAATTTCTTGGTGCGTGCGAGATACTCCGCAGCGCCCATCAGCACAGCCGTATGACCGTCATGACCGCAGGCATGCATTATGCCTTCATTCTGGCTGGCATAGGCAAGGCCGGTTTCCTCAGTGATTGGCAAGGCATCCATATCGGCGCGAATGGCAATACTCTTGCTGCCTTCCCCCACCTTGAGTCGCGCCACGATGCCGTGACCACCCACATTCTCGGTCACCTCATAACCCCAGTTCTTGAGTTTACCGGCCACAAAGGCCGCGGTTTCGGATTCCTGATGGGACAGTTCGGGATGCTGATGAATATGCTGCCTGTTGGCTGCCATCTCTTCTTTTTTGTCTTCAAAATCAGAAAGGGAAGCAAAATCGTTGCTCTGATCCATGAAAGGTTCCTTTTATTTGTATTAAGGGCAGGGGGGCGAGGCGGGGAGATCGAACCGACACTGCCTGATCTGGAAGGGGTTTATGGTGCTGGACACCATCCCATGGAGTTGAACATTACAACAAAATGAGTAAGAAGAAACACCGACAATACTGCATTTCTGATTTTAGTCAGTTTTTGAACAGACCGTCCTCAGGAGTGATGTTTTTTTCAAATGAAGCTCACTCAAATAGAAAAGCCGGAGGCTGGCTCCGGCTTTTCTTTTCGATGATCAGTGACTATCTGCCAAAAGCAAAAAAGAATCAGGCCCTCACGGTCAGGCGGCCATCAAGCTTGGCGCCATCGTCTTTCGTTATGACTTTCAAATCACGGATGAATGCGATGACTTCATTACGATAGACAAGGCCGGTATGGTTATAGTCGAGCTTGCGCAGATCAAAGCTCGGGATATTCCCCGCCACGCCACCGGAGATCGGCGTGCCGTTCCATGCCTCACCATAAGCGCCAAAGGCGATGTAGCTGTTGATCGCAAGGGTGAAGGTCTTGTCCAGAACCTCTTCAATCGGCTGGCCATTGAGCGTGATGTTGACAGCCTTTACAGATTTGGCATCTGCACCCAAGGCGATCTCATAGCGAATGCCTGAGGAGAAATGCAGGAACCCGCGCGAGACGAAGCCATTGAGATCAACGCCGTCAACCTCTTCCGGACGCAACAGACGCACTGCATTGTTGTTGAGGATGGCCCGCAGCTGGGCTCCGGTCACTGTGGCGACATGGATGGCGTCCGCATAAGGCATCACATCATACCAGGCCTTGAAAGTCAGAGGCCCTTTTTCAACGCCGGCTGAGAGGCCCGTTGCGTTGAAGAGGGCAAAATCGACCTTGCCGCCGGGGAAGGTTTCCGAGCGGGCGACCACGGCGTCATTCATGAAGTTGCCAAGGGCGCTCTCGCCGATATAACGGCTGGCGATGGTGGCCTCACGCCCGAGGGTGTCTGCTTTCACGGTGCCAATGGTTTCGGCCAGCTTGCTGTCGAGCTGCTTGAGCAGAGGGCCGACCACCGTTTCCTCGAATTCCGTGTCCCAGTCACCTTGCTGTTGCAGGGAAGAGTATTTCGGATCATCGCTGGCAACGCGCTTGTCGCTGGCCTTGATCGGGTGCAGCAAGACCGAGTTGTACCAATCCTTGCGGCCCTGATGCGCGGCGATGGAAATGGCGATGTCTCCAAGGAACTTGCCATGTGCCAGCGCCTGCGTGATGAGCACGCCATCCTTGAGGTTATTCTCATCAATGCCAGTTTCGTTCAGTTTGGTGTGCGTATGGCCTCCCACAATAACGATCGGCTTTTCGCTCAGCTCACTGGCAATCTTCGCAATCGCAAAGTCGCCGTCGCCAATGTCGCGGGCCGTGGCTGCCTTGCCGGACTTATGCTGGCCGATGCCATAACCGCAGTGCGACAGAATAACGACAACGTCGGAGATTTCCGAAACGGCAGGCAGTAGATTGGAAAGCGCCGTCACCGGGCGGTCCACTGCAAGGGTCGGGTCATTTGGCTGACCGACGCGCGTGTCGATATTGGTCGTGAGGCCAATCAGCCCGACGCGCAGACCATTGATGTCTGCGACCGCAGCGGCTGTGTAATCTTCATCGCGCTTCATATAGCCTGAAGAATGCACGTTGGCTGAAAGCAGCGGGAAGGTTGCATCTGTATCCTTGCCCTTCTTGAGCAATTCGGCGCCACGGTCAAATTCATGATTGCCCAAAGCTGCAATCTCGACACCGGCGGCGCTATAGGCGCGGTAGCTGGCATCGGCAACAAATTCTTCCGGGGTCCAACCCATGAGTTCGTCAAAGATAGAGCCGGTATGATCATCGCCCGCAGAAACGAACAACACGGCTTCATTCTCGGCGGCATTGGCCCGCGCATCCTTGACCAGCTTGACCATCTGCGCAAGGCGATGGGTGTTGCCCTTCTTGCCGTGCAGATCGGTGATATGGTTATGCATGTCGTTGAAATGCAGAACGCGCAGCACACGCCGTTCGCCTTCTTCCAGAACAGGGACCGGAACGGGGCTGCCATCTTCGGCGACGATGGTCGTGATCGGACCGCCGAGCGGGTCGCCCTTGAGCAGGAAGAGCTTGTCGATGATGCCGTTCGGGTTCGGCGTAGCCGGAACCAGCTGCAATTCGCCAGCCATCGGGGTTGCGTTGGCGCGGAAGGTTAGCATGGAGGAGAAGGCTGCACTCGTGGCGACGGCGACCCCGCCGAGCAGCAGGGAGCGTCGTGACATGCTCGTGCGCGCATGAACGTCTTTGTTGGACATTGTCGATCTCTAGCAATTGATTTTGAAAAAAGCAGAAAAGAGACCGTAAGAGTCGTGCAGATGTGTTTCAGCATCGTGACGATGGCATGGCAGTTTAATGACAGCCCCGGATGGTGGCTGAAAGCTTGACTTGGCGAGATGGCGGAAGCTGTGGACCGGCCCCTATGGCTTATGCCAGCTAGGGCGTCAGGCTGCTGCGCGTTTGAGCCTGTCATTGATCGCCTCACCCAGCCCTTCATTGCTGATGGGGGCAACGGCGATGCAGGTAACATCGGGTCGATCAAGCGCCCTCAGGGAGGCAAAAAGCTTCTGCGCGGCTTCAAAACTGTCGCCTGTTTGCGAGAGATTGACAATCTCCACGGCACGATCAGAATGGGCGGGCAAATCCGGCCCGAAAGCCAGAAGGGCTTCCCCCTCTCGCAGGTCTGTTGCGTTGAGGCGCACCGCAACAGAAGGCGCGTAATGGCTGGTCATCATGCCCGGAGAGCTGGGGGCGCTGTCGTCCGTGCCTGCGCGGGCCAGAGAACGCCCCAGCACGGCTTCCAACTGTGCAGCAGAAATACCGCCCGGGCGCAACAGCGTGGCCGGCGCTCCATCAACGCAGAGGACAACACTTGATTCCACTCCAACCCGGCAGGCGCCCGTATCTGCAATCATGTCGATCCGATCGGCCAGTTCTTCTGCCACATGGGCTGCTGTGGTCGGACTCACGCGCCCGGAGCGATTGGCCGAGGGCGCTGCCAGCGGCTTGCCCGTTGCAAAGGCAAGAGACCGCATCAATGCAGAATCGGGAACCCTCAGAGCCACCGTATCAAGTCCCGCCGAGGTGAGATCTGCAATCGGGCTTTCGCCAAGCTTCTTGACAACAAGGGTCATCGGACCGGGCCAGAAAGTTTGCGCCAGTTTTAAGGCGTCATCGTTGAACTGCCCGTGTTGCCGCGCCGCTTCAAGGCTTGGCAGATGCGAGATGAGCGGGTTGAAGCTCGGTCGGTTCTTGGCCTGATAGATGCTTGCGACCGCTTCGGCATTGGTCGCGTCGGCTGCCAGTCCATACACCGTTTCTGTCGGCACGGCGACCAACCCGCCACCAGCAAGGATCCTGCTGGCCCGCAAGAAGCCTGGATCCTTGGCAAGCGAGGCGCCCGGAGCACCGGTTTTCGGGTTGATATCGGAATAAAGAGGCTGCCACTGGGCTGCTGGTCTGGTCATTGCTATCAATGCGGATGGGCTATCAGAGGGTTGGATGATAAGTGCGCCCCCTTTTAGAGGACCGGAGGCGCAACGTCCAGCGCTTCCTTGCGAGGGAAACACTTTGGTCCCTGCTCATTGCCCGCAGATGCCTATAGAAAAAGAAAGGCCACCGGCAACCAAACTAAGGAGGAAGCTGCCGATGGCCTGTCTTCTACCGCCCTTCAGGATAGCAGTGGGCGGTCTTCAGGGATCTTCATCTTGTTGGCCAAAGGCCAGATGCCAGAGCCGGGTTTAGTTGACCCCGACCTTCGGTTTTGATGCATTGTCATTGGCAGCGACCGGAACGGCAGAAGCTGACGCCGAGGATGCCACCGCCGGTTTATCCGGAGCTGCATCAGCATGCTGGATCTGTTGGCCGACAGTGACAATCAGCATCTTGGACGGATCAAGCAGCCGTTTTGCTGCGCGTTTGGCATCTTCCAGCGTCACGCCTTCGATATAGCTGTTGCGCTTGTCGAAATAGTCGATGCCGAGCTTTTCATTCTGGATACCAACCAACTGACGGGAAATTTTCGACGAGCTGTCAAAGCGCAAGGGATAGTTGCCAATGAGGAACTTTTTGGCAGATGCCAGTTCTTCTTCGGTCGGTCCTTCTTTGCCAAGGCGTTGGATTTCCTGCTTGACCAGCATCAGCGCCTGATCGGCATTTTCCGTGCGGGTGCCCATCCCACCTGCCAGCATCTGCGCATGGTCATAGTCGGTCAGATAGCTATAGACTCCATAGGCAAGGCCACGCTTTTCGCGAATTTCTTCATAAAGGCGCGACGAGAAGGTGCCGCCACCCAGAATGTGATTGACCAGATAGGCTGCAAAGAAATCGTCATCATGGCGCTTGATCCCCGGCATGGCAAAGTTGATCTTGGTTTGCGGGGTGGCAAAGTCCACGTGGAATTCACCTGTCTTGGTGATCTTGATATCATCCACTGGCGTGAGCGTGCCGCTTTCGGGCAGAGGGGCAAACACCTTGTCCAGCATCACTTTGAGGCTTTCGGCGTCGATCGCGCCGACAACACCGATGGTCAGACCGTCGCGGGTCATCACATTCTTATGCATAGCCACCAGATCGTCGCGGGTTATGCGGGCAAGAGACGCCTCGGTGCCGTTTGTGTCGCGTCCATAGGGATGGCCTGCAAAGAGTGCTTCCCGCAAGGCCCGCGCAGCAATGGCGTCAGGGTCCTTCAACTTGCGTTTGGCCGAAACGATCCACTGCGCACGCATCCGCTCAATCGGGTTTGCATCAAAATGCGGGGACTGTAAGGCCTTGGCCAACAGATCGAAGGCAATGTCCTTGTTGGGTGTCAAGGTTCGTAAGGAGCCATAGAATCGGTCGCGGCTAGTATCGAAGCTGAGCTTGATCGCATTGTCTTCGAGGGCTGTCTGAAAGGCCTGACTGTCCATGTCTCCCGCGCCTTCGTCAAGCAGGCTGGAGAGCAAGGCCGCAGTGCCGGCTTTGCCATCGGCATCCTGAGCACTGCCTCCGGTGAAGGAAAAATCCATGGCGATGATCGGCACGGTGCTGTCTTGAACCAGCCATGCCTCGATGCCCTTGTCACTGACAACGCGCTGGATCTCTGTTGCCTGCGCATAGCCCCAGCTGAACATGATCAAAAGGCTTGTCAAAAGGGTCAGCGTCAAAAGGCGCGGTGCTGAGAGCCTGTTGGTCTGAGCCAAGGCCGTCGCCTGTGCCTTTTGTCGGCGCGACTGAGTGATGGCATTCTGGATCTGAGCCTGGCGCAAGTAAGCTGCCTGTCGTCTGGTCATCTTGGATCCTCCTATTCTTCAGAAGCGCTGGAAGGCGCCGCTTTATCATTGGCAGCGGGTGTCTCGGCCGATGTGGCATTGCTGTTGGCAGCAGGGTCACCTTCGGCTTGCGGTTTGGGCTTTGGATGGCCTTGCGGTCGTGCCTTCGGGGTCGGTACTTTCTGAGAGGTCCGTGGCGGATCCTTCGGGTAGCTCATCTCTCTGGCTTTCGGGATGGCCTGATCCACATCGCTGCACTCTTTTGCGCCCTGCTTGCTGGAAGGCTCGATACTGGCCCCCGGCGGCAACAGATAGCCTGTTACAGAACGATGCTCCTGAAGATATTTCTGCGCCACGTCCTTGATCTGCTCGGGGGTGACAGCGGCCAGATGCTCTGGCCATTTTTTCACATCATCAAGAGACTGACCGGTAGAGAGAGCCGTGCCGACGATGCGGGCCAAAGCAGCCTGATTGTCCTGAGCATAGAAGGTCTGGGCCAAGAGCGTGCGCTTGGCGCGGGCCACTTCTTCTTTGCTCACCCCGTCCTTGATGATTCTGTCAATTTCCGTGCGGATGCCTGCCAACACGTCGCCAACCGTATGGTCCGCTGTAGGGGTGCCATAAAACATCATGCGTGTGTCGTCCAGGCTGGTGCCCTGATAATAAGCGCCAACTGAGGTGGCGATCTTGTTGTCGATCACCAAGTTCTTGTAGAGGCGGGAATTGGTGCCCGAGCCAAGGATATAGCCCAACAGCTCAAGCGCCTGTGCTTCGCCATTCTTGGCCGTGGTGTCCGATGGAGTGCCATAGGCCTGACGTACGCTGGCCTGATTGACCCGTTCATCACTGTAAGTGAGACTGCGCGCGGTGCGCTGGGGGGGCTCATGCGGGCGAATCCGAGCCTTCGGTTCGGCGCGCCTTTTGACTTTTCCATAAGTCTTTTCCGCCAGGGAGCGCACTTCATCCTCAGAAACGTCACCAGCGACGATCAAAATTGCGTTATTGGGCGTGTAATACTCATTATACCAGTTGATTGCATCCTGCCGGTTGAGTTGCTCCATCTCATGCTCCCAACCGATGACCGGAATGCCATAAGGGTGGTTGCGATAAAGCGCAGCATCAAGAGATTCGCTCAACAGGGCACTGGGGTTGCTATCGACGCGCATGGCGCGCTCTTCCAGAATAACCTTCAGCTCCGGCTTTACCTGTTCATCGGTGAGCTGCAAATTGGCCATGCGATCGGCTTCCAGCTCCATCATCAAGCCGAGATGCTGCTTGGCAACCCGCTGATAATAGGCGGTATAATCCTGGGTCGTGAAGGCATTCTCTTCGCCGCCCAGTGAGGCAATGATCTTGGAGAATTCGCCGTCAGGATGGGCTTTTGTGCCCTTGAACATCAGATGTTCAAGGAAATGCGCGATCCCGGAAACGCCGGGCTTTTCATCCGCAGCGCCTACCTTATACCAGACCATATGAGTGACAACAGGTGCGCGGTGATCGGGAATCACAACCACCTGCATACCGTTTTCCAACTTGAAGGTGGAGAAATTCTGCCCGAACTGCGGCAATTCCGCCAGATTGGCGCCCATCGCCTGACCAAGCGCTGCCGATGGAGCGGCTGCAGCCTGCGCGGGATTCTTGGTGGGCGCAGCCGCAGACTGGCTCGCCAGAGCCGCAGGGCCGCTGCCAAGAAGGCCACCTGCCATCAGCATGATCGTCATGGAACGATGGATCGAGCGATTCAATGAGAAAACCCGTCTTCGCATTCAAATCTCCAGTCTTTATTATTTGCATCCACTTAAGGGAGCCAGTCTGTCTGATCTGGCCGAACTCAGCGCTCATGGCCAAGAGGCACGCTAATGCATCTTCCTTGCCAGAAGCAGACATCCCTCAAAACTCTCGCCTAGGACCTAAATCACACTTGCGGCAAAGCTATGGCACATAGGAAGCCAAGTCATATTTCGTGCCACTATCTAGGTATGGTCCATTTATGCCTTAGATTCTAAATGATGATGGGCATCTAAATTTTGAGTATCATCTTCTTTGTAAGGTAAGGACCATACCCTCCATACCCAAATGAAAAGTTCGTAACGCAGCAAGAAAAGGAAGCCTTGCCAGATTCTCTGTATTATGTTGCGGTACAAAAAGTCTCACACCATTATGATGCTGGTGCGAAGAAAGTTTGGGATAGATTCTAGGCGAGAAAAGATTCTGTACCGCGCAAAAGTGCGAGAATAGGCCCCTCGGAAATCAAAGAAACACACAGGTTTTTGAGACTTTCGTAGTGATACTAATGGGAAAAATCCTGCGTAAAATTCAGCAAATGACTGAATTACGCAAGATTTCAAGCACGTTTTGCACCCGCGAAGAACGCCTCTACTGACCAATTGGACGAATGAATAGAGGATATTTTGCCCGAATTGGCAATTTCTCTAGAGATTACAGGCATATGACTTAGGGCTATGCTGTCTTGACACCCCAAGACCGCCCGATTAAGGTGCGCCCGTCTTCGGCAGTTGCAGGGGTTCAAAGGGATGTCCGGCAAAAAGCTTGCGGAAATTCAAGGAGGGCCACATGCAGGGCGATGAAGACCACAAGCTGGATGATCGTCTTGGGAATTTGGACGCTGAACTCGCAAAAATGCGCGAGTCTCAAGCGACAAAAAACCGGGCGAAAATGGATAAAGAACAGAGCAATGGACTTGCGATGGCCTGGCGTCTTGGCTCAGAGTTTGTCGCAGGGGTTCTGGTTGGAACTGCCATAGGCTGGCTTTTAGATGAATGGCTGGGAATACGACCGTGGGGAATGATTATCTTCCTTCTGCTCGGTTTCATGGCCGGAATGCTGAATTTATTGCGCTCGGCGGGCAAGTTGCCGCCTCCGGGAGCTTGATTTAAACGAACTGTGACTTGCCATGCGCGTCAATCGCAGGTAAGGACGCAATTAGGAATTAAAGGCCAGTCTGGCGATTACGGCTTTGCGCAATGAGCGCACCGGACGTCAGGTCAGGTTGACCAGTTTGATTGAGAGGGCATACGAGTGACAGATCCCGCTGTTGATCCGATTCATCAGTTCCAGATCCATGATATTTTCACTCTGGGCGAAGTCGGTGGTGTGAAGTTCGCAATGACGAACTCCTCCTTGTTCATGATCGCAATTGTCGTTCTGATTTCCGGGTTTCTAATCCTTTCGACTTCTGGCCGTGGCCTTGTGCCGACGCGCTGGCAGTCTGCTGCTGAGCTAATGTATGAGCTCGTCGCGAGCACGCTGCGCAGTTCGGCCGGAACCGAAGGCATGCGCTTCTTCCCGTTCGTCTTTACGATTTTCGCCTTCGTGATGACGGCAAATGTGATCGGCCTTGTGCCTTATTTCATGACGGTGACCAGCCATCTGGTGATCACGGCAGCACTGGCGCTGTTGGTCATATTCACCGTTATCATTTACGGCCTCATGCGCAACGGCTTTGGCTTCTTCAAGCTGTTTTTGCCACCGGGGCTGCCGCTTGCAATCGCGCCGTTTATCGCCCTTATTGAAGTGCTCTCCTTCCTGTCGCGTCCGGTTTCCCTTTCCTTGCGTCTGTTTGGTAACATGCTTGCCGGTCATATCGTGCTGAAGGTGTTTGCCGGATTCATCGTTACCTTGACGGCGGCGGGCGTTGGAGGCTGGTTTGTCAGCGTACTTCCGCTCGGCATGACCGTGGCCCTGACGGCACTGGAAGCTCTGGTCGCAGTTTTGCAGGCCTATGTATTCACGATCCTCACATGTGTTTATCTTAACGACGCGATTCATCCGTCTCACTGATAGGACATGCAAGGTTCGTTTGAATGAGTTCGAACCAACATTAACCCAACTCAAATTCTGATTGAATGAAACAGGAGAATTTACAATGGATGCAGAAGCAGCAAAGCTGATTGGTGCTGGTATCGCTTGTATTGGTATGGCTGGCGCTGGTATCGGTGTTGGTACTATCTTTGGCAACTATCTGACCGGTGCACTGCGCAACCCGTCCGCAGCAGCCTCTCAGTTCACCAACGCTCTGGTCGGCGCAGCGCTTGCAGAAGGTCTCGGCATCTTCTCTCTCGTCGTTGCCTTCCTGCTGATGTTCGTTGTTTAAGACTGATTTTCTGTCCTGATGGGCAGAATTGGACAACGGGAAAGATTCAAGGATTCAGTTTCGCCTTGATTTCTTCAGTCAAAGGGTTTGAAGCGGACGGGCAGCCTGTCGGTCCCTTCTCCTATTGAAGAGATACTGATCTCTCGATCCTTGACCAATGGGGTGCAAGAGGGAACCTGCTTTGCAGGTCTCAGCTTGGATCAATCAAAGGCAAGGGCTTTCCGGCTTGATTGGCTGATGCAAAGGGTTCCATGGGGCTTCTTTGTGGGGCAATGAGGACGGATCGAACGGCTCAACAGACACTCTCGGGCTATCGCTTGAGCTATTGTTTATGGCCGATAGGGTGATCCAACCGCGAAATTGACGTTATGATTTGGAGATGACGATGGCGCAACAGCAGATCGATGCGCATACAGAAGTAGCCGGACACGGCGGAGGAGAAGGCGGGCATTCATCGTTCCCTCCTTTTGATCCAAATACGTTTGGGTCTCAGATTCTGTGGTTGGCCATCACCTTCGGACTGCTTTACTACATTATGTCCAAGGTGGCTTTGCCACAAATTGCCAACATTCTTGAAGTGCGACGCGATCGCATAGCCAGTGATCTTGGCGAGGCTGAGCGTTTGAAGCGAGAGACAGACGAGGCGATTGCTTCTTATGAAGAGTCTCTGGCTGAAGCACGCCAGAAAGCGCACGGTATTGCCAATACCGCTCGCGGCGAAGCAAAATCTCATATCGAAGCTGAGTTTGCCAAGGTTGAGGCAGATGTCGCCAGTCAGATTTCTGAAGCGGACAAGAAGATTGCCGCAGTCAAGGAAGCTGCCATGGGCGAGGTTGACGCCATCGCGACGAGCACCACTTCAGCCATTCTGGAACAGATTCTCGGCTCCAGTGTTGCTGAAAAGGAAGTGTCCAAAGCAGTCTCGACTGCCAAGGCCAACTAAAGGGAGAGCCTGATGGGTACAAATACGCTATGGGCCTTTATCGGTCTCCTCATCTTTGTCGGTATCATCCTGAAGATGGGTGTACCGGGCATGATTTCCGGCGCTCTGGACAGACGGGCCAAACTGATTGAAGACGAACTCGATCAGGCACGTCGCCTTCGCGAAGAAGCTCAGGGATTGCTTGCCGAATATCAGCGCAAGGCGCGCGAAGCGGAAAGCGAAGCTGAAGAAATCGTGATGCTCGCAAAGCGCGAAGCGGAAGCGATGGAAAAAGAGGCGCAAGCCAAAATTACCGATTTCGTCGCAAGACGCACCAAGCTTGCTGAAGATAAAATCGCGCAGGCGGAAGCCAGTGCTATCAGCGAAGTTAAGGGTGCTGCAACGGATCTGGCGGTTAGAGCCGCAGAACAGATCCTGGCCAAGAAGATGGGCGGCAAAGCGGGCAAGGACCTGCTAAAAGCTTCCATCGCAGAGGTCGGTTCCAAGCTCCATTGATCTCGCTATCGATTGCCAGTTTGGCAAGCGCCAAGAGTTTCAAAAGCCGTAGCATGATGATGCTACGGCTTTTTTGTTGCGTGCCTCTCCGCATGGGGAACCTTGCGCCGGAATAGGCTACTGTGGTTAGAGAGGGCGTTGTTTCAGGCAAAGGGAAGCGGCGGGGCGCTCTGTGTGGCAAAATCCCTTACAGGGCGTTGCCATAGAGCCATCTGACACCCGTTTTAAGGCCAACGGTGCAGATATTGGCAAACACGCCGTTGGAGAGCTTGGCGACATCTCTGAGCAAGGGCGCGTCAGACAATTGCTTGCCAAGCGAGGGTGGTTCATCGCGTAGCCATATCAGAAGGCTGGTGTTGGGTTCGTAATTCTTGGCGGCCTTGCGTAGCACGGCGCGTTTGATTTCGCGCTCCACCTCCTGAACACTGATGTCGAAAGGGCGGAATTTGTCGATAACAACGCCAACCCGAGACACTTCACGATCATGGCGCACCAGATCCGCGCCCTGACGCGGATTCATGGCGCGGGTGATTTCGAGATAGCCTTCGCGGTCGGGCGAAATGTGAGGTTGGTTGGAAACGATCCGGTAGATGGCATCGAAGCTGCAGCCATTGTCGGTTTTCGGATCGCCACTGCCGGTCCGGGTGGCGCAGACTTCCATTGTCGAATCCCAGTTGCGAATGTCGCCGCTGATATATTTGCCGAAAAGCAACAACGGGAGCCACTCATCGACATGCTTGGCTCCCGGTCCGATATGTGACGTTGATGGATGCTGCTGAACGAAATAGGGCTGTTCATTGGCTAAAGCGCGATCGAAATTCTGTATTCGGATGCTTTCTTCCCAGAATAGCTCTTCGAACTCGCAGATATTCAGCCAGTCGGTTAAAGCTGGGTCAGATGGACTTTCATAAATCATGCGACTTGCTTCCAAAAATCGTTTGATCATATCCACTTTCCGAATTATTGAGCCAAAATTTACCGGAAAAATCAACTTTCTTTCAAAGTGAGCATCGTAGAGGTCTTACCTGAACTGATCGATTACTTGGGAAAGCTTGACCAAAATTGAATTTCTATTATGGCCCATGAAGCGACTCGATTTGAAAATTACATAAAGGTTCCAATAGAGTGCCGGACGTTTTTATAGATTTGACGACAGGACCGGAAAGACTGAAAGCCTGGCTACGAAAGATGTCTCTTCTCCGATAGTTCTCTCGGGGCATGTTGAGAGCTTTGCAAAGTTAATGGCGAAAAAGAGGTATAGGCTGGCTGCACAAGTTGCGCATAGTTGCGTCTTGGTGAAAATAGTGGCCTAAGCCAATGGTCGGTTTGAAAAATGCACTCATTGTCAATATATTAGCAATAATGTGACAATGAGAATGCACCTTCGGCTCAATCAAGAGGGCGAGCATTGACAAGCATGGTTCAATCATTGATTGTGAAATGAGCTGCTGCTTGGCTTGATTCTTGTGGGGAGATGGTGCCTGTCGGAAAGCAGCTAAACCTGGTCAATCGCACGGGGGAGGGGACCGACTGCCCGTGACGCGCCGTGGCGTCGATGACCATTGACACGGTTGGAAGTTATGACATCGAAAAGTAGAAAGCCAGGCGAAGGCAAGAGAAACACTCGCGGGCTTATTCTTGAGGTCGCTGAGCGTGAAATCGCCGTAAATGGTGTTGAGGGGTTTCGGCTAAAGGATGTTGCCGAGCAGGTTGGCATTCAGCTGCCATCGCTCTATGCGCATTTTGCGGGCCGAAAAGAGTTGCTGGAGGCCTTGACGGATGAGTTCCTGGGCAACCTCTATGCGCTCTATAAAGAGCTCTCGGCCCTGCCACCACGCGAAGCCTTGTTGGCAAGTGCGGATCGCACTATTGACCTTTATCTGGCCAAGCGCGGATATGCGCGCCTGCTCCTTTATGATTTTCCTGCGCCCAACAAGAACTCCCTTTTGGCAAATAGCGAAGACAAGATCATTGAGATCTTGAACCTGATTGAAGAAACGATCCAGAGAGGGGTGGCGCAAAACACCGTACGGGATATTTCTGCAGAGCTGTTCTTGTCTTTCCGGCTTGGCTTGACCCTGTTTCCGCTGTTCATGCGCCTTGACAGAAATGGGGGAGACATGGTTACTGATCAGGAGATCATCTACTCTATCAAGCGCGAGTCAAACTTCCTGCTGGCTCACTTCATTTCTGTGCGCTGATAGGCCATAGCCTCTTTATCAGCTGAAGTGACTCGCCTCATCCCTTGAGATGTGAAAAAAGGTCTTTTGCGTTATGATACAGGTATTTATCTGTGTCATAACGCCTATGCAATTTTGCATGAGAAAAGTTTAAGCACAATCTCGGCTGTGCCGGGAGCTGTTCTGTGCCTTAAAGTTGAGCAGATATCGGAATAAATTCCAATGTTTCGGCTGAATTACTCTGACTTCAACAATTTATATTTCTCTAAGAGTGGCTTTTTAAAATTATCTGCTGGGATTGTTTCGTGCCTGCCCGTTATGTGTGTGGTGCATTTCTGAAATGCTCTTAGCAAATGGTGATTTTGAGCCCTGTCCAAAAATCCGGGGAAAGCCAATCAGCATTGGACTGAATCAAATATCTGCGTCTAGCATTGGGCTAAAGTTTTACGACCGGAGTGAAATGGTAAAAAGACGAGACATGACCATGCCTGAACAAGCAAAACAATCTTCTTCTAACGATCTCCTGCAAAAAGAATATCATGAGATCGGTATCCCTTCTGTTGCTGCTGCATGCTGCGTGAAAAAACACGTAGAAGCCAAGCACACGGACTATGATCCCGTGCGAGAAAAGAAATAAGATCACCGGGTGAGTGCGCAATTGCCCTTTACTGAAAGGGTATAGAAGTCAGCGGTCCAATTTTCTGTTTATGGACGTCTGTCTCTGTCGCACCAACAATCCTGATACACGTGATCATGCTACGCGAATTTCTGCCTCGGCCCATCTTGCGCGCGCAGGTGACTTGAGGCAGGAAAAACAAGAGCTGGCCTTCCCCCGCGGCACAGCCAAGCGTAGTCTGCACCTTTGAAAGCGTTCCTTGATAAGAGGAACGCTTTTTTATGGAGAGCTTTAGCCAAAAATGGGGAGGCAGTCTTGAGGTTTTCGCGCTATGGAGTTTCAGCCCGTCATAAGCTGCTGTGAATGAGAGACCCGGCAAGAAGCCACATGATCACGCCGATGATAAAATCCAGAATGCGCCATGCGATTGCCCGTTCGAACAGGGGCGTGAGCACGCGGGCGCCATAGCCCAAGGCAAAAAACCAGACAAAGGATGCTGCAATCGCACCCACAGCGAATAGCATTTGTTGCATGCCCAGCCAGCGGGCCGACAGGCTCCCCACCAGCATCACCGTATCCAGATAGACATGGGGATTGAGGTAGGTGAAGGCCAGAACGGTCAGAATGGCACTCTTCAGGCTGATGCTTTCGCCCTTGGCCACATGCATACCGCCGCTCTTGAAAGCACGTATGAAGGCTTGCAGGCCATAAATGAGCAGAAACGCGAAGCCACCCCATGTGATAAGCGTGAGCAAGATCTGGGATTGCCGTACCAAAGTCCCCATGCCGGCAACGCCGGCCGCTATGAGAATTGCGTCTGAAAAGGAACAGATCAGCACGATTGGCAGCACATGCAATCTCTGCAATCCGAGCCGCAAGACGAAGGCATTCTGGGCGCCGATGGCGATAATGAGCGAAGCGCCAAGCAGAAATCCCTGCAGCACAGGCGCGTAAAAGTCTGTAATGGTCATGGGCATTCTTTAAGAAAGAAAAAAACGAAGGGCAAGAAGAAGCCGGACGAGGGCCGCCCGGCTAGTTGTGTTATCCATGTCTTTGTTGGGGTCGTCAGCTTAAGGGTAAAGCCGTGTCTTCTCCCAACCATCGCCTTTTGGCTTAAAAACAACGCGATCATGCAGTCGGAAACTGCGGTCGTGCCAGAATTCAATTTCTTCGGGTATAACCCGAAAACCGGACCAATAATCCGGGCGCGGAATGCGTCCGATATTGAATTTGGCGGTATATTCAGCAACGGCCTTTTCAAGCGCAAAACGGCTTTCCAGCGGTCGGGATTGCTTGGATGCCCAAGCCCCGATGCGGCTGCCGCGCGCCCGGGAGTCGTAATAGGCATCCGCTTCTTCCTTGCTGACCACTTCAACCGCACCTCGAATGCGCACCTGCCGCCGCAGGCTCTTCCAATGGAAGAGAAGGGCGGTCTTCTGGCTGGCGAGCAACTCGCGGCCCTTGGCACTTTCGAAATTTGTATAAAAAACGAATCCCTTTTCCGAATAATCCTTTAGCAGCACCATGCGTACATTCGGCATGCCACTTTCGTCGACCGTGGCAACGGCCATAGCGTTTGGGTCGTTCGGCTCACTGGCTTCAGCTTCCGCTAACCAACGAGAAAAGAGCTCCAGAGGCTTGTTTACCTCGGTAAAGTTACCACTCATTAACCTTCCTGGCTGAAAATAGACTGTGACTTCAAAGGTGGGCGCCTGCATGACGATGCAGGTTCGACCTAGAGTGTAAAGGAACCCGACATGTTTGGCCATAGAGTCTCTGCATCAATTTACAGCGTCGCTCGCGGTGCCGTAAAGCTTTGTGTGCTGGCTGCCTGTTGTTCCCTTGGCGCTTGCGCTTCTGTCAGTTTCATGGGCTCCTCCGATCAGGTTGATAACATCAAGACCGGTTCAATTGGCGTGACAGATCGTTTGCTGGCCGGCATCGATCCTTCTGATTGGCAAGTCATGCTGGACCTTATTTCGTCTTTTGACAAAGTGACCATGCAAGCCCAAGAGGTGAATGCCGACTGGATCAATCCAGAGACCGGCTCCAAAGGGCGGATCACTCAGGTCAAAAAACTGCCCGACATGATGAATGAAGAATGCCGCTCCTTTAAAAGCTCCATGCATCGGGTAACGGGCGTCGAGAATATCGAAGGTCAGGCCTGTCAGGTGCCTGATGGCACTTGGCAGATCGTTGGTTTCTCAACGGGCGTTGCCGTATAGCCCCATGGGGCTTAGCCAAAGCATCTTACCTCATGTTCAATTTTTTGCATATGTGTCAATGAACTGTCACATAAGCGCGCTAGGATATGTCTTGTGACGCTGATGAGGCGTTTCAAGGCTATGTTTCAATCCTTTCAGAACCGGTCACTACTTCATTTTTACTCTCTGGTTTCTTACAAATTTTGCCATCATCAGTTGATGGTCACTTTCTTTTCAAAAAGCAGATCCGGGCTCCGCACGCGCCCGGATCTGCTTTTTTGTCACCTGCCTAAAAACTGTTATTGCGCATTGTATTCTTTGCGAAAATATCCATCCTTCGATCCATCGCTTAAGCGGTTTGCATCGCTTTTCTTGTCGGGGGAGGGCGCTCCGATAAAGATGCTTTTACTCCATAGGAGCAAAACTTATCCCCCGCAGGTGGGAGAGAGGCTGGAAAATCTACCCTGTTACTCCTATAGTGATCCGCAAGACTATGCTGCTTTGCGGCAGGAGACCAGCGGTGCGCTGGTTTAATTATGGCCTTATTTATGCTCATAATGAGCATAAATATTGGTTGGGAAAGGCGACAATGCGGGTGTTGCAAGACCAGATGCTCGTGTTGAGAAGAGCGTTGGCTGTGCCAGATGTCCGTTGGTGAAGACCCATCGATAGACAATGGCAGGCTGGCGAATGGTTCGCCCCGAGCGGTTTTCCTTCGGGCCTTTCCTGTCCGAATATGCCTGTGTCGTGCAGGAAGGGGCCTAAGCGGGAAACTAGACTGCACCGTGCAATTTGAAGGAGGCCAGAGTCGGATGATGATGACAGCCCAGACTGCAACCGATTTTGCAAAACGTGCCCCAAGCAAGGCCGCTCAGGAAAGGGGAATCCTGCCGATGCCACCGCTTGATTACACTGATGAGGTCGCCAGAGAAACCGCCCCCATCTACGAGCAGGTCAAACATGTTATTCCCTCTATCGAGTGGCCCTTTCATGCACCCTATATTGCTGCGATCAACAGGCTGAAGAAGGAGCGCGGCGCGGTTATTCTGGCACACAATTATCAAACGCCGGAAATCTTCCATGGCGTGGCCGATATCCGGGGCGATAGCCTTCAGCTTGCCATAGAGGCGGCACGCTCGGATGCGGATCTGATCATCCAGTGCGGTGTGCATTTCATGGCCGAGACCTCCAAGATCCTCTGCCCGGACAAGACGGTGCTCATTCCCGACAGCTCTGCGGGCTGCTCGCTCGCCTCTTCCATCACCGCTGCCGATGTCCGCGCCCTGAGGGATCAGTATCCGGGTGTCCCGATCATCACCTATGTGAACACTTCTGCCGATGTGAAGGCGGAATGCGATATCTGTTGCACCTCATCCAATGCGGTGCAGATTGTCGAGAGCCTCGGTGTGGATCGCGTCTTGTTGGTACCTGATCAGTATCTGGCCAAGAATGTTGCCGCCCAGACCGATGTGGAAGTGCTGACCTTTGCCGGTTCCTGTGAGGTGCACGAACGCTTCACTGCTGACGAAATCCGCTCCTATCGTCGCTCCATGCCGAATGTGCAGGTGATTGCTCACCCCGAATGTCCGCCGGAAGTGGTGGCTGAAGCTGATTTCTCCGGCTCGACCAAGGGCATGATCGATTGGGTCAAGACCAACAGGCCTGAAAAAGTGATGATGATCACCGAATGCTCGATGGCCGACAATGTAGCCAGCGAAGCGCCCGAGGTGAATTTCGTGCGGCCCTGCAATCTCTGTCCGCACATGAAAAAGATTACCCTGCCCAAAATCCTCGATAGTCTGCTCTATATGCAAGAAGAGGTAACGGTTGATCCCCTCGTTGCCGACAAAGCGCGCAAGGCCGTTGAACGGATGATCAACTTGAAATCCTGATGTCTTGAAAGTCCGGGCAGATCCTTTGCAGCGTGTCCGGGCTTTTCTTTACTCTCCCCTCCTGCGCGCCGAGAGGCCGGTCCTTGTGGCTTGGCCGGAAGTGGCGGAGACAGATCGAAGTCAAATCCATGAAACTATCCGCATCCGATGATTTCCGTCCCGAAAGTTGGCACCGCCATGATGAAATCATCATTGTTGGCGGCGGTCTGGCGGGGCTTTTCTGTGCCTATAAGCTGGCACCGCGCCCTGTAACACTTATTTCCGCTGCCCCCATTGGCGAGGGCGCATCCTCTGTATGGGCGCAAGGCGGCATAGCGGCGGCGGTCTCGGAAGGCGATAGCACCGCATCGCACCTCAAGGATACGATCAAGGCCGGTGCTGGCATCGTGGACGAAAAGATCGCCCGCCTGATGACCAATCAGGGGCCCGAGCGCATTCTTGATTTGCTGGAAGTGGGCGTTCCTTTTGACAAGGATCTGGAAGGCAAGCTGCGACTGAGCCGTGAGGCGGCCCATTCGGCCAGCCGCGTTGTGCGCGTTTCGGGCGACAAGGCAGGCTTTGCCATCATGGACGCCTTGATCCGCCGCGTGATCGATATGCCGTCCATCCGTATTGTCTCCGGCTATCAGGCCGAACGACTGCATATGGAGGGGCGCTATGTCAAAGGCGTCATCGTGCGAAGGAGTGGGCTGAAAGACGAGGCCGATACGCATACGATCTTTTTTCCTGCCCGTGCCGTGGTGCTTGCCACCGGTGGCTCTGGCAACCTCTATCGCGTGACGACCAATCCAGCCGAATCCAACGGAGATGGGATCGCCATGGCAGCAAGGGCTGGCGCGGTCATTTCCGATCCGGAATTCATCCAGTTCCATCCCACTGCGCTCGATGTAGGCAAGGATCCCGCACCATTGGCGACCGAAGCCTTGCGCGGCCATGGTGCCACGTTGATCAACAAGGCCGGCGAGCGTTTCATGCAAGGGGAGCATGACCTGGCCGAATTGGCTCCGCGCGATATCGTTGCCCGTGCCATTCATCGACAAGTCGAAGCGGGAAAGGGAGCGTTTCTTGATTGCAGCAAGGCGATCGGGGCCAGCTTCGCTGAAGATTTTCCCACTGTTTATGGTCATGCGCAAGATGCTGGCCTTGATCCGGCAACCGAACCTCTGCCTGTCGCTCCGGCAGCGCACTATCATATGGGGGGCGTGCTGACAGATGCACAAGGACGGACGACTCTTGATGGCCTCTGGGCCGCAGGCGAGGTAACCGCGACAGGCGCCCACGGAGCGAACCGCTTGGCCTCCAACTCGCTGCTGGAGGCCGTGGTTTTTGCTTCGCTCGTTGCTCGCGATATCGACCAGCAACTCAGCGCGCCCAAACACGAGCTTTGGCAACCCATCCGAAATGAGCGCACCTTGCCTGCACGGCATCAGCCCAAAAAGGATATTGCCAAGCTGCGCGCAACCATGAGCCGCTATGTTGGCGTGGAACGCGACGGGGAGGGCCTCAAGACCGCGCTGAAGATCATCGCCGAGTTGGAGCAGAAGGCCGTAACGGACACCTTCCGCAACCAGTTGGTCGCCAGCAAGTTGATAACCGTGGCCGCCTATTTGCGCAAAGAGAGCCGGGGAGGCCATTTCCGTAAGGATTATCCGAGACCGGAAGAGGCGTGGCGTCACAGGACCTTCATTACCCTCGCGCAAGCAGAGGCAGAAATGGCAAGGATTCTGGACGAAGCCTCATCCGATTGATTTAAAGCAGGACGCATGCTGTTGCCTTTTGCTAGCGGAAGGCGCCAACGTCAAAGTCTAGCGCTAGACCCAAAAGACAAGACTTGATTTCGCAAGACATTCGAAGGAAACCGCGATCATGAGCGATACAAAAATCTTGCCCGCAGACAAACTCTTTCTGCCTCAACCGATCATCGATGACGCTGTGCTTGCAGCGCTGAAGGAAGATCTGGGGCGGGCTGGAGACATCACCACGCTTGCGACCATTCCTGCTGACGCGCATGCCAAAGCCGTGATTGCCGCCCGCGATGAGGGAATCATATCGGGCATTCCGATGGCGGAAAGCGCCTTCCGCCAGATTGGCGTGTGGCATGGGGAGGCGGTTTCTTTCACCCCAATGATTGCTGATGGCTCTGAGGTGAAGGCAGGGGACGTGGTCGCTGAGATCTATGGTCCGGCGCGTCTGGTACTCTCAGCGGAACGTATCGCGCTCAACTTCATGTGCCATATGTCTGGAGTTGCAACGGCCACCTTCAAGATGGTTAAATTGATCGAAGGCACGAAGGCGAAAGTGACCGGTACCCGCAAGACGCTGCCCGGCCTGCGGGCCTTTGAAAAATATGCGGTCAAATGCGGCGGCGGCTCCAACCATCGCTTTGGTCTTGATGATGCGATCCTGATCAAGGACAACCATATCGCGGTGGCCGGGTCCATCACCGAAGCCATTCGCCGTTCACGTGAGTTTGTCGGCCATCTGGTGCGCGTCGAAGTGGAAGTGGACACCATCGAGCAGCTGAAGGAAGCGATTGCCTGCAAACCGGATGTCATCATGCTGGACAATATGGGGCCTGAAAAGCTGACCGAAGCGCTAGCCTTGCTTGCAGGGACCGGCATCATCTCTGAAGCATCTGGCGGGGTGAGCCCGACAACGATCGCTGCGATTGCCAAAACCGGCGTGGACTATATTTCCGCAGGCTACATCACCCACTCGGCTCCAAATTTTGATCTGGGGCTGGATATTTCCGTTAGTTGATAAGCGACGAGCTACGCAATTGAAAAGCCTTGCAGGGCCGCATTTCAGGCGTGCCTTGCAGGGCTTTTTTGTCTTTATTCCGCCGGAGAGGGCGAATGAGCCGGTGCGCTATCGTAAGAGGGGCTTGCGGCTTGGGCATCGCGCTTGGCAAGCGCAGCCATATCTTGCGGATTGGCCCCGAAGCGGTTGAAGCCGGCCTGACTTTTGCGCGCCAACATGGCGACCATCGGGAAAAGGCCGAAAAAGGGGATGAGATAGATGAGTGTCCACCAGCCCTTACGGCCCCTGTCATGCAGGCGCCGAACCGTGATGGCAAGCATTGCCGGAGAAAAGAGCAAAAGATAGAGCGGCACGAAGGGCTCTCTGTTGCCCATCAGATGATAGAGCATAAGCGCAATGCCGCTTGGCTCCTGCTGCCGGATGTAGGTCACATCAGCTCCGAGCGCTGCGAAAAACATCAGCACGAAAAAGCAAAAGTAAGACCAGAATTCCATCCGCGCTGTCCGGCCGGAATAGGAAAATGACGCCCGAAGAATTGAGAAAAGCTTGCCATAGATTGAAAACATTGCCTGCTCCTTCCTCGGCATCGGGCCGAGTGCGCAAGAAGAGCCTATGAGAGTGCTTATGGTTAATCAATCGTAAATTTCGCATTTTGCAACACATGGTTAACGTCGGCCAATATGAGATGAACTGCCGCTTGAAAAGGGAAGAAATATGCAAATGAGCTTGAGGGGGGCTGCTTTGGTTCAGTCGAAATGCAGATCGCGGGGCGGGAAGGCATGGCCGAAGCGATTCTCGCCAACCGGGCCGGGAACAAAACCCACCACGAAATAGAGCACCATAACCAGCGCCACCGGAATCCACAGCATTTGCGCCATCAAAGCGGGAGCCAATGTGGCAATGGCGAAGGTCACCAAAATGCCTATCGGCACAATGAGAAACCACTTGCCCGACAGGTCCATGTCATGCAGGCGCCGTACCGTGAGAGAAATACCGAAAATGAAGGTCAGGGCGAACCATGCCTTCCAGATTTCGGAGAGCAGTGGTGCAGTGAGGCCGATGAAATAGAAGCCCGCCGTCATGAGCAGGGAAAACACGATCCAGAGCCAGAATTCAGCCCGTCCGGCCCGTCCCTTGAAGTCAAGGCAATGGACAAGACTATGTTCAACGAGCTTTACGGCAGACATGGCACCAACCTTTGATAGAGCCGATCCGGTTTCAAACATGAAAGACTGCGCACCATGCAGCAAGACCGGCTGATTGCCATTAGCAAATCTACCCGCCTACCGCAATCGCAAGAGGCGGCCTGCACCGATTCAGTCATTTTCTTCGACAAGTCAAAGAAGTGCAGAGCGGATAACCGGTCCTTCTGCCTCCATTGTTGCATTGACGGGAGGGCAGCAAACGTTGGATGCATAGGGATGAATATAGCGGATTGTACGGATATCCGTATTTTGCTCAGGAGCAAACCAGAGAGTGTCAACCATTTACATCACGCACCCGTCCTTCATGAAGCACAAGACGCCTGAGGGCCATCCGGAACGTCCGGATCGGATGCGTGCGGTTAATATTGCTCTGGAGCATGAGAAGTTCATCTACATGCCGCGTGAGGAAGCCCAACTCGGGCGCATCGAGGATATCCTCCTGTGCCATCCGCAGGGCGTCATTGATCACCTTGAGCAAAATTCCCCCAAAGAGGGGCTGATTTCACTGGATGGAGACACGACCGTGTCGCCGGAGACGATGACCGCTGCGCTCTATGCTGTTGGAGCTTCTACGCAGGCCATCGACGAGGTGATGGTGGGCAAGGTGAACAACGCCTTTTGTGGCATCCGCCCGCCCGGCCATCATGCCGAGCAGAATCGCTCCATGGGCTTTTGCTTCTTCAACAATGCCGCAATCGCCGCCCGCTATGCCCAGAAGCAGTATGGGGCCGAGCATGTCGCCATTGTCGATTTCGATCTGCATCATGGCAACGGCACGCAGGATATCTTCTGGGACGACCCAAGCGTGCTCTATTGCTCGACCCATCAGATGCCACTTTATCCGGGCACAGGCGCCTGGACGGAAACCGGCAAAGATGATGGCGGCAATATCGTCAACGCGCCGCTTGGGGCAGGACATGGCGCAGAGCAGATGCGGGACGCCTTCGAGTCGCGTCTTTTGCCCGCTCTTTATGATTTTAACCCCGATCTGGTGATTGTCTCCGCCGGGTTCGATGCCCATATACGTGATCCATTGGGTGATCTGACTTGTACAGAGGCGGACTTTTCGTGGATGACCGGCAAGTTGATGGATGTTGCAGACAAATGTTGCGACAACCGTCTGGTGTCTTTGCTGGAAGGGGGATACGACCTGACGGCGCTTGCCCGTTCGGTCGCCGTTCATGTGGACCGACTTATGCACGGGTGACTCCGCGCCCGATCCCGGAGCTTCCGGTCCACTCGAAGGGAGGGTTCAATGGTGCCAGGCATTGGACCCTTTCCTTTTGCTTCTTGCATGAAGGCTTAGATGCAATTCTGTGATAGGTCCAATTGACCTCGTGCTGTTCAAAATCTGAAGGCTTTTGCATCGGGGCATTTCCATGTAAAAGGGAATGCGCGACTCAATGGTCGCCTTCGCCTTACTTAGTCATCGCCTTGCCAGAGGAAATCAATTCGCCATGTCAGACCTGTCCGAACTCACCTTTGAAGCAGCCCTTGCCGAGCTGGAACAGATCGTTCAGAGACTGGAACGTGGTGATGTACCCTTGGAAAAGTCCATCGAGGAATATGAGCGCGGCGAAGCGCTGAAACGTCATTGCGACGCCCTGCTGAAAAAGGCCGAGGAAAAGGTCGAGAAAATCCGCCTGTCCGCAGAAGGGCAGGCCGCAGGAACCGAGCCGCTCGACGTGGACTGAGTAATCAGGCTTCGAGGCCGACTATAATTCGCTTTGTCTATCTGGAAGCGCCTGCATCATCCTTGGTGCCGGGCGCTTTGTCTTTTTCAGACCTTTTTACCGGCATGAACAGCACAACCAATATGCCTGCGCCGCAGCTGACGACACTGAGCACGAACCAGATGAGCCCCGAGCGCCCTTTGGCCTTGGCTGTAATTGCGCCGATGACGCCGGCCAACAGCAGCACCTGAACGACAATCATCTCATAGCTGCCGATATAAAACAGGCTTGGCATTGACATGGGGGCTCCTTGTTGGTTTCGCGATTTGCTCGCGCATGGTTCCGCTTTGCTTTAGCAAGTTTACGGCCATAAGGCTATTGCTGAAGCCATAGGAAGCGTCATAAAAACGACTAAGGTCGATCAGAGCGATGCAGAAGCTGGCAGCCTCATCAGCAAGGAATTTGGCAATGTCCCCAATCAGTAACGACAGTCATGGAAATCCCTCCACATGCCCTTGCGGTCGCGGCAAAGACTATGCAGCTTGCTGTAAGCCCTTCCACGATGGCAAGGCGGTGCCCGAACGCGCCGAAGCCCTGATGCGTTCGCGTTATTCTGCTTTTGCGCTGGAAAAAATAGCCTATCTCAAGGATACGCTCTGGCCGAAATATCAGGCTGGCTTTGATGCCTTTGCCACGGCCAAATGGGCCGCCGAAAACCATTGGAGCGGTCTGACCATTCTTGTGGTGGAGGCTGGCGAGGCCAAGGACAGGCGCGGCACGGTGCTATTCGAAGCGCGCTATCTGGTAGGCGGGCAGCTCCACACCCATCGCGAGCTCAGCCTTTTTCGCAAAAAGGCTGGACGCTGGTATTATGTCGAGGCTTTACCGGAAGAGTAATTCTTGATTGGGCTCTGAGACTGCATAGATATTTTCAGAAATTTGCAATCAGGTACTAGACGATCGGTCTAAATGATCTTATATGCGTAGTATGACCAAGAAAACCGAAATGACACGCGAGCATATTTTGAGCGTTGGCCGAAGGCTCATGTCCGAGCTGGGCTTCAACGCGCTCGGCCTTGGACGGTTGCTCAAGGAAGCGGATGTGCCCAAGGGGTCTTTCTATTACTATTTCGCCAGCAAGGAAGATTTCGGCTGCAAACTGCTTGAGCAATATATCGCCTATTATCATGAGCGCCTTGATGCGCTCTGGTCCAATGAGAAGCGATCGGGCAGGGAAAAGCTGATGGATTATTGGGATCAGTGGGTGGTCAATCAATGCCCAGCCAATGCCCAGAATACCTGCCTTATCGTCAAGCTGGGGGCGGAAGTGTCCGATATGTCCGAAGACATGCGGATCATTCTGGACGATGGCGCCGCTTCTATTGTCAAACGTCTGGCAGGGCAGATCCGGCTGGGCATCGAAGATGGTTCCCTTTCAGCAGATAGGGAACCGGAGCGAACTGCATCCATGCTCTATCAAATGTGGTTGGGAGCCAGCCTCATGGCAAAATTGCAGCAATCAGCAAGCCCGCTCATTCAGGCTAGGACCAACAGCGAAACCCTGTTGCCAGCCGCCTGAGCCAGAACCAACAAAAACAATCTGAACACATATCAAAGACACGCGCATCACACTTGAAAATACAAAACTAGACGACTGGTCTATTATAAAAGTGGATGCACACAGGAGAGACGCACAAATGACCCAAACTGTTACGAAAAACCGCCAATTCATTCTCAATGAGCGCCCCGTTGGAGCGCCGAATGAAAACACCCTGAAGCTGGAGACAACAGCCATTCCCGAGCCCTCCGACGGCAAGATGCTGTTGCGCACGGTCTATCTTTCGCTTGATCCCTATATGCGCGGGCGCATGAGCGCTGCTAAATCCTATGCCGATCCTGTTGAAATCGGCGATCCCATGGTCGGAGGCACTGTCGCCCGCGTGGTCAAATCCAATCTGGATGGCTTTGCCGATGGCGATTGGGTGCTCTCCTATAACGGCTGGCAGGATTATGCCCTCTCGGATGGCACTATGGTTACCAATTTGGGCAAGAATCCTGAAGCTCCTTCCTGGGCGCTGGGGGCCTTGGGTATGCCGGGTATGACAGCCTACACTGGCCTTTTGCAGATTGGCGATCCAAAGCCAGGGGAAACCGTCGTTGTCGCCGCCGCCACTGGCGGGGTTGGAGCCAATGTGGGCCAGATCGCAAAGATCAAGGGTGCCCGCGCTGTTGGCATCGCCGGGGTCAAGGAAAAATGTGCCCATGCCGTCAATGAGTTGGGCTTTGATGCCTGCATAGATCGCAATGCTGATGATTTTGACGAGCAGCTCGCGGCAGCCTGTCCAGACGGCATTGATGTCTATTTCGAGAATGTCGGTGGCGATGTGTTCAAGGCCGTGGTGCCGCTTCTCAACAGCGGTGCACGCATTCCGCTCTGCGGCGTCATAGCCCAGTATAACAGCACCAGCGTGCCGGAAGGGCCTGATATGTCAGCAGCACTGATGGCCACCTTCCTTACGCGCCGTGTGACGGTGCGCGGTTTCATCGTCTTTCAGGATTTCGGCCATCTCTATCCCGAATTTGCCGCCGACATGACCCGCTGGATCAAGGACGGCAAGATCAAATATCGCGAGCATATGGTTGATGGTCTGGAGCAGGCACCAACCGCTTTCCTTGACCTTCTGGAAGGGCGTAATTTCGGCAAGATGGTCATCAAGGTCGGAGAGCATGAACTCTGAAAAAGATATGCAATCCTAGGTGAATCACTTAGCTGACCTAAGGCAACCCGACGAGAACAATCTCGTCGGGTTTTTTGTGATCTCGGAAAATTGACCTGCTATTGGCCTAAAGTGTGAGAGAAATATGCGCGTTTGCTCATTCCCATGGCAAGGCTTGGTGCAGATATCCAAGGCTTGTCCGCATTTGTCGACATATTTGTGGGGATCACTCTTTCCGCTCTAGTCAGGCCAAATTTGTCATGAAACAGTTGCCAAGGCTGGTTAATGTTGCCCGCGCTTTTAAGGGTTCCGGTTTGCCGGAGTGTAGGCCCTGACGAAAGCTCCCCGAATGCAAGCTGCCGTCCCTGTATTGGCTCACGCAAATTATCAGGACAGGGCGGACATTTTGACCCTTTGAAACGGGCAAGGTGGAATCGGGGGGATCAATCATTTTTTGGAGGTTTCTCTCATATGAAAAATCTACTTACCGGTGTTGCTGCTCTGGCTCTTTCTGCCGGTTTTGCCGGTGCTGCCCATGCAGATTACACGCTGAACATTCTTCATCTCAACGATGTGCATTCCCGCATCGAATCCATCACCAAATATGACAACACTTGCGATGCCAAAGGCGAAGAAGAAGGCAAGTGCTTTGGTGGTGTTGCGCGTGTCAAAAGCGAAGTGGAAAAACTTCGTGACCAATTTGCCAAAGAGGGCGCGAACTCCCTGCTGCTGCATGCTGGTGATGAATTCCAGGGCTCGCTTTTCTATTCCACCTATAAGGGTGAAGCTGCCGCCGAATTTGCCAACGCCATCGGCTACGATGTAATGGCCGTGGGCAACCATGAATTCGATGATGGCCCGAAAGGTCTGGCGGATTTTATTGCCAAGGTGGATTTTCCGATCATCTCCGGCAATATCGACGTATCCAGCGAACCGCTGCTGAAGGGCAAGATCAAGGGCTATATCATCAAGGAAGTTGGCGGCGAGAAAATCGGCATCGTGTCCGTTCTGGCTGAAGACACCGCAGAAACCTCTTCGCCCGGCGACAAGGTCATCTTCTCCTCTTCTGAAGACTATCTCAAGCAGGCCGTTCAGGAACTGACCGATCAGGGCGTCAACAAGATCATTGCACTGACCCACGAAGGTCTTGTGAAAGATATGGATCTGGCCTCCAATGTTGCCGGTGTCGACGTGATCGTTGGTGGTCATTCCCACTCTTTGCTGTCTAACACCAATGACAGAGCCGAAGGTTCTTATCCTGTGATGGTGAAGAATCCGGATGGCAAGGACGTTCCGATCGTTACCGCCTATGCCTATACCAAATATCTGGGTGATCTGGCTGTTACCTTCGACGATGACGGCAATGTGGTTTCGGCAAAGGGCGCCCCGATCCTTCTGGATGCTTCGGTCACGCCGGATGAAGCCGTGCTTGCGCGCGTCAAGGAATTGGCCGCTCCGATTGCTGAACTGAAGGCAAAAGTCATTGGCTCTCTGGGCGCGGATGTAGACGGTTCGCGTGAAAGTTGCCGCCAGAAGGAATGCGCCATGGGTGTGCTCGTAGCAGATGCCATGCTGGACCGCGTGAAAGACCAAGGCGTATCCATCGCGATTCAGAATGGCGGTGGTTTGCGTGCATCCATCAAGGGTGGTGAAGTCACTATGGGCGACGTGCTGACGGTTCTGCCATTCCAGAATACGCTGGCAACATTTGAACTGACCGGGGCCGATGTGAAAGCAGCTTTGGAAAACGGCCTTTCGCAGGTTGAGGAAACAGCAGGCCGCTTCCCGCAGGTCGCAGGCCTCAAATATAGCTGGTCTCGCAGCAAGCCTGCAGGCGAGCGTCTGGTTTCAGTCGAAGTCATGAAAGACGGCGCCTGGACCCCGATTGAAGATGATGCCGTCTATGGCGTGGTGTCCAACAATTATATGCGGTCTGGTGGCGATGGCTATAAAATCTTCAAAACCAACGGCAAGAACGCTTATGACTATGGTCCGAACCTTGAAGATGTGGTCGCCAACTATATTGCCGACCATCAAGATTTCGAAGTTGAACTCCCCGGGCGCATCACCGAAGTCGAATAAGCCAACCCGGTTCATTGGTGTTTGAAGCATTCAGCCCGGCGGGGAAAACCTGCCGGGTTTTTCTATGGGGTCGACGCAAGTCGACTTGTTGTCAGGGATATTAAGTGAGACACTCATAACTGAAATCGGTGATATGCAAGGAGGAGCATTATGACTGTCGTGTACGGGCTTATTGTGGTTCTCATCACATTCTTGATGGCGCATGCACTCTATAAGGCGATGGAGAAAATGAAGAAATAGGCATCAGCTGACAGATTGACTGAACCTTGACTATATTCCAGCTGCCGCCAGCCTAGCTTCAAGGGCAGGCGTCGTGTTCGCTATGTGTCTTGTTTCCATTTCTCTTTTCTGCCCATATCCTCAACCCTTCTTTGGGGCGCGAGGTCTTCCACCTGATATTGAAGAGCAAAGAGAGCTGTGTCTGATACCGGTCAATGGACTTGCAAGCTATTTGCAACTAAGAGGGCTGATCGGGAGCAATGCCCGCTGTTGAATGTGGACAAGCCGCACCGAACACAAAAGTCGGTGAAGATCTTGCCAAAAACCGCATCAACTGGCTGTGTTGATCTTGATTATTTCATTTCTATGTCATAATCCTACGCCACCAACGGAGTGTAGCTCAGCCTGGTAGAGCACTGCCTTCGGGAGGCAGGGGCCGGAGGTTCGAATCCTCTCACTCCGACCAATCATTTCAATGACTTACGTTGATTTGAGACAGCGGCCCAAGGTTCTATTGAACCTTCCTTATTCTGGTAAAGTCCAGAATGCTAGATTCTTCCCTCAAATGATCCGGAGCATAGCGAGCATACGTGCTCTCTGTAATTGCGGTGTTTGAATGCCCCAGATACTGGGAAATCTTCTGCATCGGAACACCGGCCGCTGCAAGGTGAACCGCAGAGGTACTTCTTGCTGTTGGACGCTTTCCGTCGCGACGATGATTCTGAGCCCCATGGCGCGCATGAGAATGCTTGCGGTTCCTATGGCGATTGCCCTTCAGGTGGTTCTTGGTCACTTCGGGTGACATCTGCAGGGCGCTTGAGAGAGCTGTTTCACATCTCCACCGTTGCCCCGATAAATCTGGTAGGCTGCCCGGCCCAAGTCGACTGTGTTTTGAACGGCATCAAAGTGGTGCTTGAATATCTCTTCCCATGTCATCGTCCCGTCCTCGCGATCAGCCTCTTGCAGGTGTCCTCGACGCTGGTGTGCTTGTGCAGGTCCAGAGCGAGTTGGACGGCGTCTTGCCATTGCCATCCCATCGCGGTCCAGAAGCAGACCTCATTCATGCTGAGCTGTCTGGCGTGCATTTGAGGGATCATCGGGAGAACGAACCGGTCGTCGGGCTTCTCCCGCATACCTGTGTGCCACATTTTCAAGGTAAGGCAGGAGGGAGCGGAGATGGCAAACTTGAACTCCAGGATGTCCAGTGATGGCAAATGGAATGGTATGTCTTTATGGGCATTACACGTCAGACATGGGATAGCTATAAGGATCGGGGTGAAGATTTTCTTACCATCATAACACGGGTGGAAGACATCATCTGGGATCAGAAGTTCACCGGAGCAGCCGCGGGCATTCTCAATGGCAATATTATTGCCCGTGAACTGCCCCTTGGCGGCAAGGAAGCAAAAGAGTCCGAAAGCCCCCGCACGCCCGCGTTCCTCGACACAGGATATGGCCAAGGCCATCATCGAACTCATGGCCAGCACAAAGGCAAAGAAACGGGGGTGAGGGGGCCCGGGATTGCTTAATCCTATTGAATTATCTCGGCCAATATAAAACAGGATTCTGAACGTGTTTAAGATCCTTTCGGGCTATTCTTTTCCCTTTACGAACTAAGTGACCAATCGATTCTCCTGCGTACAAACTCTGGATATCTTCTGGTGCAGCGTACCCCCTAAAAGCATAGCGCCCTGCATCTTGCTCAAGGGGGGCCTATCAGGAAAAAACTCTTTTGTTGCAGGCGCCCGACCTTTGCTGTGGCTCGCCAGGGGGGCTTCTCAGGAGCCTACTTCATCATTCCGGACATTCATTCAAACCGCAGCATTATCAGCGACCAGATGACCTAATCGCATTCAAAATGGAAGTTTGCTGTAGCAAAAGAAACGATTGATGCCTACCGAAACACCAAATCAAGCCTTGCCAATTGTTGGGGAGCCATCCTGCGCGCGCACACGCTGGTAAAACAACAAGCCCAATAAACCTCCCAGGCAGAGAGCCACCGCATGCCCGGGCTTAGGGTAACCGGCAGTCATGAAATCAAGGGCCAGCCCAGGGATCAAGGCTAGTGCGACCAAAACAATCCCAAGCATCCGATTGACTTCACGATGACAGATCAAAACGAGAGCAACAGCCGCCAACGCAAAGACGGCTTGAGATGCGCCTGTTCCCACATTCCAGGGCGCCTCTATCCCAATCGGACTGGCATATGTTGCCAATCCACCCGCAACCAGCCAAATGACGAATGTTCGCGCTGGGCCTATCTTGCTCTCAACGAGAGAGCCAACAAGCAAAAGACAAACTGCATTATATAGCATATGGCCTTGTTTAACATGAACGAGTTGGGCTGTGATCAATCGCCATAGTTCAAGATTTTTTATATCCGCAAAAGTCGTTCCACCATAGTCCCTGAGTGCGGCAACTTTGACCGTGCTAAACAGGCTCCCATTTGCGTCATATGCAACCAAGACTGAAGCAACGATGGTCGTCATAGCAAGAATGGCGGATACAGATTTGATCGAAGGCTTAAGGGTTTGGCACATTTGAACAACCGGAAATTCTCGTCTGAAGGAAGCTGGAGTTTATCTGTAATTTTGTTTATTTTGAGGAATATAGCCGGGAGTGTCCGACCTCAAAGGTCTATTCTTTTGCTTTTGTTTGCTGACCTGTAGACTTTCACTTTTGGAAATCACCTATTTTTCCTCTCCAGATCTGGCTCGAGGAGACCAAATGCATTGCATTGTCATCCCAAATCACTCACCTAGGTCGTGATTGGTAATCGCGTTCTATTCGTCCATTCGAGGCCCGACTGATGCTGTGTCGCAACATCCTGTTACTGGGCATCTGCAGGCGGACACAACCCACCGTGCGGATTCGTCATGCCAGACATTCGAGCTAACACTGCATTTTGAGCCACCCGATTGCATGTTTGCGATCAAAGCAGCAATCCAACTTAGGGGTCAAATCTATCGGTCCCCTCAAGAGCTGGTGATATTTTCGACCCTTAATTTGGATCCCAACGCATTTAATGCCACTTTGTGAACAACCTCTGAAGGCGCAGCGCACAGATCACCAAGAACAGTAACTTCGTATGGTGCAGCTGCCTCCGACATGGCTGTAAACACCACACAATTCTGCGTCATCATTCCACAAATCCGGATCTTCTCGATACCGGCGAGATGTTCGGTTAGATCGGTATCCTGAAACGCATCGGCCATCTGCTTGATCACGATCGGAGCCCTGCTTGCTGCGGCCAATACTGTCGGTCGAATTTCCGATCCGGTTCCATTGGCTGCAAACAAACCGGAGGATGCTTTCGAGACATGGCGGATGAGAATTACGCGTTCACCCACACTGGCAGCATGTTCGATTTCACGGACAATGAGGGTTTCGACCTCCTTAGCCTTATGCAACGGTAGCAAGCCGCCTGGAAAATAGTCATTCTGAATATCAATGACGAGAAGGGCACTATTCATGGAAGTCTCCTGTTTGGTTTCACAGCAATTTATCTGGGCAATCGTACGCAGATAAGTGGCCCGACGGCCAAGTTTCTGTTAAATTGGGCCAATGCGCATCGCAATCCTAGCCTATGACCGCATGAGCCCGTTCATGCTTTCCACTCCTCTTGCCGTCTTTGGCGAGCCCTTTCTGGCAAGCGGCAACGAGGTCGTGGTATGTGCGGAGGAAAGCCGGATTTCGGCCAGTGGAGGTCTCGTCATCGAGACCTGTCATTCAATCAGCACAGCACAGCAGGCTGATGTTGTCATTCTACCGGGGTGGCGCGATGCGGAAGAACCGGTTTCACCAGCCATTCTGGAGCAACTTCGCCTTGCGCATGAGCGCGGAGCAATTGTCGTTGGATTATGCCTTGGTGCCTTTGGGTTGGCGGAAGCCGGACTTCTGGACGGGAAACGAGCAACCACCCATTGGGCGCGGATGGCCGAGTTCGGTACCCGCTATCCGGCAGTTGATCTCGACCCAGCCGCAATCTTTGTTGATGAAGATAAGGTTTTAACATCTGCCGGCATTGCGGCAGGACTTGATTGCTGCCTGCATTTGCTTGCCCGCCTCTACGGCATCGGTGAGGCCAATCGTGTCGCCCGCCATCTCGTTGTTGCACCACAGCGAGGTGGTGAACAACCGCAACTTGTCGAACGACCATCTCCGATTTCTTCTGCCGAACGCCGGGTTGCCGATATCCTCGAAGGCATTTGGGCCGAGCCGGTTCAGACCCCATCTCTCGATGCGATTGCCCGACAAGTTGGTATGAGCCGCCGTAGCCTGACCAGACATATCCGCGCGCGCACGGGGGGAAGTCTTGGTGGATGGCTGCGAAGGGCCAGGATAAACCGGGCTCAAGATGCTCTGTTGCGCGGTGCGTCGGGTGTCGAAAATATCGCGGTCCAATGCGGTTTCCCGGACGCTCAATCGCTGCGCAGGGCGTTCCGTATCGAGTTTGGAATGACCCCGACACAATGGCTGGCAAGGCAACGCCTGGACTAGGCCTCGCAGTTCTCCAGCATCAGCATAGGGCTACCATTCCAACTGGCACCTCTTCTTCAAGCAATACCAAGACAGTAGGCATGACATCATGATTGCCTTCACATTGCGCATCAAGTTGAAGCACTTCAGACAAGCTGATTTCGCTATCGCTGAAAAAAGTCTCCCAGCGCCAGGCGCCAATGATGTGCGCTAGGTCTGGTCGTTCGGCGGTGCTCTTTCGTCATTCCCTTTGCTTGGAACCAATTTCCCCGTGACCTGACCCTTAACTTGGAGGAGAACCACGGAGCTCTTCGTAAGAAATGGCAACATGTTCACAATAGGCGCTTCGCTTCATCAAACGATCAAAGTAAGCGCGTAACATTGGCCAGTCAGGCCGCTCTATATCGATATCAAAGTAACGAAAGAGAACGTGTCCAAATTGAATGTCTGCAAGAGTGAAGTCACGCCCACACAGCCAAAAATTGTCCTGAAGTCGATCTTCGGCAATTTTTAGTTTGGTATGGAATGCAGCCAATGCTTTCTCTATTGCCGCCGGGTCGCGCTGATCTTCTGGAGTTCGAACAACACGCCAAAATACAGAGCCTGTAAAGCTCATTGCGATATTAATTTTTGACCATTCTGCCCACATATCTATCAACGCTTTCTTTGCCACATCTTCAGGCCAGAAAGCGTTGTCACCATAGGTCGCCGAGAGATATCGAAGAACCGCTCCAGTTTCCCAAAGGAACGGCCCATTCTCATCACGAAGAACAGGAACCGTGCGATTTGGGTTCATTTCGTAGAACTGTTTCGTATCGGTCATGCCATAGATATGGCCAGCGTCATGCCGCTCATATTCCAATCCCAGTTCTCCTACACACCACATAAGGGCTTGAACATTGGACGACGTTCGCCGCCCCCAAATTTGAAGCATCGAAAATCCTTTCGGCTCAGAAAAGCAATACGCGTGTTTGGAAACGCTCCGAAGAAACGATTCATTTAAAAAGGTTCTATGCTGGCTGAAATGGAAAATCCAGCGCCACTGTTGTGGCGGCAGTGCAACAAGCAAACTGAACCGACGTTCGCCGGTCGGCATCTGCTGCAAGAGAGCATCGTCATTGCTGCCGTTCGTTGATGCTTCAGAATTGAGGTTCAAGAAACAACGGCAGGGCGGACAAAACGACCTTTAAACAAAGCTTTGCTGAGCGGCTATCTGCATCCTTCTAACCAGACATCGGAATTATCGATAGGAACACATTCGCCATAGACCAGTCGACGAATACGTTCTACTCGATTGGAGAGAGCTTCATCTTCTGAACCAATTTTGTAACGTCCGGGAGCTATCAAAACCGCAAGGAGGGTGAAAAACTGATCCTCGCGAATTGCCGACGGAGAGGCGCCGTATGAGGCTTCACTCATGCGATGAAAGCCTGTCACCCAACCATTAGGTCCTTGCCCCATTTCCAGTGTATCAAGCCAGAGTGCCATGATCTGCTCTTTGCTCAGTTGGCTTTCTAGTCCAAGTGCATATCCTGTTTGTTTGATTTTTCCGATACCCGGAGTAAATTTCTCAAAACCCAAACGCTTTGCCAATGACTGGGAAATCGTTGTGACGCCCGCCCCAGGTGTTGTTATGTCTACCCCATTGTGATGTTCAAACTGTGGGTCTTGCACCATTAACAGTTGACGATAACGCTCTTCTCCCAAAGAGGAGCCGCCAAGGCCAGTTGCAATAATTGAATCAGCCTTTGTTTTCAGATCGTCGGCAGCTGTAATGGCGTCAACAAAGCCATATGCAAAATAGCCCCCGCAGCAGATAACCAAAAGCACCAAGACCATTGATAGGAACTTGAAAAGCCTTTTCATAAAGACGCCCTCCGATGGAAATCGTAACCATCCTAATTTGCAAGTAAAATTGCGACTTCAATATGACTTGCTTGACAGTTGCAAAGTTCCCTAGGGCTCGAAGCGACTAGGTGCATCAGATCACCGAATGAGAACGGTGATCCTGGTTCTAACTTGGCAATCGCGGCCCATACCAGACGCTTGCCCGACGTCATCCTCTGCAAGGCGACTTCCCCAATGCGGCTATTCAGGCAAAGCGCGGTATTGACGCGGAGTGACTATGCAGCTGACCCCGAAGGGCCAGCCACGCGTTTCAAAAAGCCTAGAACTGGACCTTGAGACCAGCCTTGAAGCCGTGGTCTCTGGTGTTTTCGCTGAAATTGCCCTGATAGGCGACGTTGACGGAAAGGTCCGAGCCGCGGTTGAGTGAGAAGCCCGCCTCGACAAGGGCTGCGTCACGATCGATGGGTGCACCGGAGACAGCAAAGCTGTTCCCGCCCGAAGCAAAGCGCATGTCCGTGGTGCTGTCTACATCACCCATGGCATGCTGCCAGGCGGCCGAGCCGTTGAGCGAAGCAGTCATGTCGCCCACTGTGCCAACCCTCACATCACCACGCACACCGAGCGTGGAAACGCCCAGAACCGTGTCCTTCGACTCTGCTGTAAGAGCGCTGGCCCCGCCTGTCTCAGTGAAGCCATCGGTCCACTGGTGCATAACGGCAATGCCCGCAAAGGGCTGAAGTCGTGCCATATCGAATGCGTAGGTATAGCCAAGTTCGGCAAAGGCCTGTGTGGTGGCCGCATCATAGTCAGCACTCAGGTTATTGCTCAGCCCGCCAAAGGATACCGTGCGGTCCGCGTCGACCTGATGCCAGATGACGTTGGCTCCCAGATTGAGATCGATGATCCCGCTTTCAGTGTCAAACTGGGTGCCGCCATAGATACCGGCGTGGAAATTGTCGATGTCACTTTGCGAGTTGATCGCGTTCGCCTTGTTGGTTGTGTTGGAATAGCCAGCAAAGGCACCGGTGCGCCAGCCGCTCCAGATCACTGCATCCATGCCGACGAGGAAGCCCTTGCTATCATTCTTGATTTTGGCGGTGTTGGCGGTCGCGCCGGTCTCGCCCCACATGCCAAAGGCCTGTGCCCACATTTGCGGGGTGCGCGTCATGGCTGCTGTGATGTCGTCTTCATTGTGGAAGCCATAGGAGATCTGATGACCCGAGCCGCCAATGCCGCCCATGGTAGAGCGCAGGCGCTGGTTGGCGGCGTTGCGGTCTATGCTGCTGTTGGTGGTCATCGTCGTCTGAATGGTCGAATGCAGCTCACCGGTCAACTGGTTGAAGGCGCCTGCTGGCGCCCCATCCGGCAAGGTGAGGACCGCATCATAGACCGGATTGCCTGAACCCAGACCCTCAACCACATTGGCAACCATTTTCTGGTTGGACGTGTTGGCCTTATCGGCAAAGCTGCCGCCGCCGCTGCGGGTCAGCGTCAGGGTTGCTTCCTTGTCGGAATAGTCAACGGATGCATCAAGGAAAGCGAAATTCTCGGTGATCGTGCCAAACTCACCAGTCAGTGTGTCCGCGGAGAGGATTGAATATTCGGTGTTGGCCGCATAGCTGGAGCCATCATCGGTGCCGTTTTCGGCCAGAACTGCAAGGGTGGCGCCAGTATCGATGCTGACGGAGCCGGTGGATACCAGCTTGTCGGAATGGCCATCCTTGTCCACTTCAACCTGATAGGTCGAGCCTGCAACAAAGTCCAGATCACCGTTCACATTCAGCGTGCCGATGGAGTTGCCCGGTGCAAGGATGGCGCCCGAGGCGAGCGTCACATCGCTGACCGTGCCGGTGCCGCCAAGTGTTCCGCCACTCAACACGTTAATGGCTTGATTGAACGTGCTATTGACGGCCATCACACCGCCATTGACCGTCGCCGAGCCAGTAAATCCAGAATAATTCCCGGTTAGCTGGGTCGCTCCTGAATAGAAGGCCAGCGTTCCAGTTCCTTTCACGTCCGTATCAAATTCGTAATCCGTGTCTGTGTGGTTGAAGACGATTGTCCCAGTGCCTGATCCGAACGCAACAAATGCTGCTTTCAGGGTACCTGCACCAATCGCTGTTTTATTTGCAGCCGCGCCAATATTGAGTATGCCGGTCGAACCATTTGAGTCACCGATAGTGAGGGTCCCGCTATAGTTGCCACCCGTTTCCGTGCCGACTGTTACCAAGCCGCCTTTGGCAATATTGAGCGTGCCATTGCCCCGACGACCGACGGTAAAATCGTCGCCAGTTACCTCCAAGGTCGAGTTGGTGCCGGAGACGCTTACTGTGCCCTCACCATCTAAATGATAGCCGATATAACCCACAACACTGATGGTTCTGCCGCCATCTTCGATGGACAGCGTGCTAGTTTGATCACTGCCTACACCGATGGCTCTGCCGCCTCCTTCGATGGCCATTATGCTCGATATACCTTCCCCCAAACCAATGGAGAGAGAGCCATGGTTGGTCCAAGTTGAACCGGGCCCCTTAACCACCACGTTCCCTACACCACCATAATATGCGCCGATTTTTCCATTGGCATTGTGAACCGACCCACCATTCGTGACACTGAGTGAACCAGTGCCTTTCCCGCCGATGGAGAGGTCTCTGTAAGTTCCGGGCGCTCCGTTTACCCAGGACGAGCCCGCGCCACCCACCGTGACAGTGCCATTGCTTGTAGCATTTTGGCCGATGGTCGCATCATCATCATTGGTAACCGTTGCGCCCTTCGAGATGTTCAGGGTGCCAACGCCGTTTTCTCCGACAACGAGGACGGAATCATAGCTCACCGAACTGGTGATATCGCGAACTTCGTCTCCATCGATATATTCTCCGAGGCGTCCAGCCTTCGCCGTGTATGGCAGCGCAGTCGCGAGGGCTGTTGTCGTCAACAAAACCGCACAAATGCTCGGCCGTGGTCGCCAGACGCTGCGGTTGTTTCGCTGTTTCGAGTGATGGGTTAAAGCTTTAGTCGATGGAAAGGTCATAGGCATTGGCCACTCAATTTTGTGGGCATAGAGCTTGTTCCTGTTTTGTACATGCATGAATTACATGTCTGGATCGAAACAAGTCGTGATTCTGAATTGGAAACTATCAAGGGTTGAAAGAGCCCAACAATCAGCAATTCCTGCAATAGGAACAATAACCTATCGTGGTTAGCCAAATGGCTAAGCATTGGCGCTCCAAGAAAGCGAGATACTCTGGAAACACTCAACTCCACGCCTAAACAGCGTCTGTCTAGGTTTTATGTATGGAAAGAACATTTTTGCGGAAAAGCTAACAATCTGGACCTCTGGGACGGGTGCAGCCGCCTAAACCAGCCACAATAGGACAAATGCCCTCAAAAGATCATTTTGTATAAGCAAATGCAATCGATCGGGGGGGATAACACGGGGGTTCATTCTGCACTGAACATCGTCTGCAGCGATGCCAAACTTACCTACCAATTTTGCGAGGATTCCGACTGTTCTGCCCCAAGATTACCCCTGTGCCACAGCAGATGCTGACCGAAGGACCAATAGCAAATGAGAGTGATAGCCAGACCGGTTGAAGCCTGAAGACCTCAGGACGCCTTACTGTATGGGATAGCATCGGTTTAGTGAAGACGGAGGGGGTCGCTCGCAATCGGCCCGCAAGCCCGCTCAGGCTCGGTTGCGCCCAGTGACACCCTCGAATGTCCGTTTCCTCCTGCAGCACCAGAGATCTCGTACCTGCAAGAAATGGCAACTTTCCGCCCATTGTGCAAACTCACCGACGTAATAGGAAACCTAGCTCAAGTTGGGCACTGGCTATGGAAGCTTTCGAGGGACGGGAAGTGCTGAAAGCTGCTGCACGGGAAGGCATATTTGAAGTGAAAAAGGAGACAGTGCTTTTAGGTTCAGTTGAACCTGAAATTTGGAACATAACATGAATTAGGGCTCAAAAAGCCCAATACAACAGTGCTCTTGCCCGCAGAAATCCTTGTGTATTGGATCGGCAGGAGACTTCGGGAGGCAGGGGCCGGAGGTTCGAATCCCCTCACTCCGACCAACCTTTTCAATAGGTTAGGTCTTTCCAGTTTTTCCTCCAGCCATATTTGAGCCCATGAAACGGTGTTGAAGCGCTAGGCCAGTGCTATGCCAGAGTTGCGCTCATAGAAGACTAACCAGCCAGTGCCTGATTGTTGCTGCTTCGTCATCTGAAACGCCTGCAAGCAGATCCTTTTCAAGGGCATATACGCGCTCCTTTGCTGCGCGAAGCGTTTCGTGGCCCAGTTCCGTGAGCGCGATATGCTGCTTCCTGCCGTGCGCTGCATGTGGGCTGCGCGTAATCAGCCCCGATTTCGACAGATTGCTCACTATGACGCTCATGGTTTGCGGCGTGAGAAAGGCCATGCGCGCCAGATCTGCACTGGAATGGTCTGGATAAGCTTCCAGCATGACCAAGGCGGAAAATTGCGGTTGGGTCAGAGGCAAATCCGAAAGCGCACTTTCCACACGATAGCGATAAGTGTTCGCCGCCTGCCGAAGCAGATAGCCCAGATATCCGTTGTCGCCGCGCTTGCCTTCACCAGCCTTGGGGAGGGGTGTGTGATTTGAACTCTTGATCATTATAAGAACTCTGATATTAATATAAGAGTTCTTATATTATAGAGCCAATCGAAAGGTGACAAGATGGATAGATTTTCACCCCCCAAAGATTTGACCTTCTCTTATGCCGACTTTCAAAAAGAAGCGCCTGCAGCCCATGCAGCTCTCCTCGCAATGAGCAAATCTGTTGACGAGACCGGCCTTGAAAAGACGCTCACGGAGCTTGCCAAGATCCGGATTTCGCAAATGAATGGCTGTGGATTCTGCACAGAACTCCACCTGAAGGCTGCACGACATAACGGAGTGAGCGAAGGCAAACTCGACCTTCTCCCGGTATGGCGCGATTCTGGCGGCTATAGTGAGCGTGAACGCGCTGGCCTTTTCTGGGCCGAGCATGTCACTCTGTCTCCGACGGCCCCTTTACCAGAGGCCGACTTGGCTGCGATCAAGGCGGTTTTCAGTGATAGCGAGATTGTTCAGCTCACCATCGCTATTGCAAATATCAATGCCTGGAACCGGATCGCTGGCGCATTGCACTTCTCCGCCGCCAAGCCTTCCAGAGAAGACGCATGAGAGGGATGGCGCTGGCGCCAACAAGGCCGTAATGAACAGGCTGGCGGCTCTTAATGGCGTTTCTGGAAGGGGTCTGTTTTGAGCCATTCGAACATCTGGGCAATGGTGGTCGGGATATCGCGCATCTTCACTCCCAGACTGTCCCTGCGCGTAAAGTCAAAGCGGGTGGGCTCTTCTGGCATCCCTTCCAAAGGTGCGGGCATTGCCGAGGAAGGGACGTATTCGGCAAATTCAGCATAGAGATCCTGCCATGGCCAACTGTCATAAACTGCAAAATAGCGGCCTGAGGCGCTCGGTGTTTCATAGGCGGCCAAAAACAGCGCTGCAACATCTTCAATATGGCTAAGTGACATGGAGCCTGCCGGGGTCTCCTTGTGCAAGATCTGCTTGCCCTTGTTGAGGCCAACAATAAGGGAATGGCTATCTCCTTCCAGATGCTGAGGCAAGATAACCGGACCAAGCATCATCGTGGGAAGGATGATGCTGAGCCGCATGCCATGGGCATCACAAAAGGCACGCGCAGCGGTTTCCATGACGATCTTTTCTGCTGCGGTGAATTTGCCTGCGCTCATCTGGAACTCGGCATCGGAAATGGCATTTTCCTCGGTTTTGATCGAGACCGGCTCTGGAGGATTCGTGCTCGAAGTGGAAGAGCAGAGAAGCACGGTCTTCACGCCCTTTCGCGACGCCGCTTCCAACAGATTGAGACAGCCCTCTTTGACGGGCTTTACAATTTCGTCATAGCCTCTTGCCCTATCCAGTTCTTTAGCGGGCGTCCCGTCCTTGGCCTTGTAGATGGGTGGAAAGCAGGCGATGAACAGGGCATCTGCACCATCAAGGGCGGCATCAAAACTGGTGCTTTCTGCACTATCGGCCGAAAAGAGGGTCAAGCGTTCCGCAGCTTCGGGCAGCGCCATAAGATAGGGACGTTTGCTCTCATCGTTGGCATCGCGCATGGTGCCGTTGACACGATATCCCTTGGCCAGTGCCGCCTTGACGATGTTTGAGCCAACAAGGCCGCTTGCTCCGGCCACGCAAAGCGTTTTGGGATTGTTCATTGTCTTCTCCTTCCCTTGATCTTGCCTCGATCTCATTTGAAACAGGTCCGGACATAATCAATTGCTGCTGAATGCCTGCGTTGAAGCGTCCATCGGATGCTCACCCATAGCGTATAGCACAAGAGGCAACCGTCAACCGACATGACGTCGCCATTCCGTCAGGGACAGGCGAACATAGTCGACCCTGCGTCTTTGGGGATCACTGAAGGACATGACGCATTTCTTTTTTGCTTGGCAATAAAGCAATCGGGCAAGAAGGAAAGAAGGAGAGAAGGAAAGAAGGAGAGAAGGAGAGAAGGAGAGAAGGAGAGAAGGAGAGAAGGCTGCCGGGGGAACCTCGACAGCCAAGGCTTTGGAGTGAGATGCGTCAAGCGAGCTTTTCGAGTTTCGCGGGCAGGCCCTGACGCACTGCCGCTCCCGAGATCGGATCCACCCAAACGCCCGGTTTGGAGCGGGTCGGGTCGATCAGCCCCAGATCATTATGCAACACGCCGCTGGCCTGTCGTGGGTCGGCAGGCATGGTGACGCCGTCAATCGTGATGTCGGCCGCGCCAAAGCGACGATGGCCAAAGCCATGCTCGATGGCCACTGTGCCCGGCACGACGCCATCCCGCACCACGGCAACGCTCTCAATGCTGCCACCCGGCGTGGTAAGGCGCACCTTGTCGCCGGTTGCAATACCGTGGCTCTCGGCCACATCGCGGCCGATATTGAGGGTATTGGTCGCAACGATCCTCAGAAGCGTCTTGGCCCCGACAGAATAGGAATTCTGCAACGGCGATTTGAAGCTGATCACCTTGATCGGCCAATCGTTCTTTGGGTAGACCTCGGCCACCTTGCTACCATCGGCAAACTCGGCCTCGCGCCATGTGGGCACGCCGGGAGAGCGTTTGCCTGTCATGGCATTGCGGGTGCTGCCGATCCCTTCGTTATAGACAAGCATCGGCTTGCTAAAGGGGTGGGCGCTTTGCTCCTGCTTGTAACTCTTGTCCTTATTCTCATAACGTCCGCCCTTGGCATAGATTGCCGCCGCCTTGCGCCATTCGTCCGGCTTGAGGGTGGCTTCCAGCTGATCGCGGATGCGGTCAACACCCGAAACCATCAGGTCATCGTCGCTGGCATCCGGCACGGACGCGCCGCCGACTGTTGCCACATTCACCGCGCCCCGCAGGTAGAAATCCTCCGGCCGATTGAGCGGATGCATGGTGCCATCCTTGTCGGGGATTGCTTCGTCGCCAAAGCCCGGCAGCCCCATGCGCTTGGCCGTGGCAATGAGGAACATGTCCACATCAATCGGCACGCCGTCGGCTGTTCTGGCGACCTTGGGGTCGACCACCGGCCAGCGTGCGGTGGTGACCTTGGTGGGCACGCCGCTCCATGGCTTCACAAAGCCCCAGCTTTCATACATCACCGTATCCGGCACGATATAATCGGCAAGGGCCGTGCTCTCATTGATGAAAGGATCAATCGAGATGATCAGCGGTACCACCTTCGGGTCCTTCAACTTGGGAACCAGATGCTCGATGCCCGCGATGCCATAGATCGGGTTGGCGTTGCGCAGGATCAGAGCCTCGATATTATACGGGTAGCCATTGACCATGGAGGAGAACCATTCGGTCGCCAGCCCCGGTGCATTGGGATACCAAGGTCCATCGGCAGGGAAGGCCTTGCCCGCCGCTTTCTTGGCCTTGAATTCGGAGGTCTTCTCGTAAGGCACGTTGCGCCCCAGTGGCAGTCCCCTTGGTTTGACGCCACCCTTCACCTTGGCCAGATCATAGGCTGGTCCATTAGTGTCTGGATACCAGCCCCCCAGCATGATGGTGCCGCCCTTCCAGTTGAGATTGCCAATCAGGGTGTTGAGCATCATCAGGGCAAAGGCATTGTAGAAGCCCGAGCCGCTCATCATGCCGCCATGGGTGTTGACAGCAGCCTTGCGGCCATGGTTGGTAAATTCATTGGCAAGGCCCGTGATGGTTTCAACCGGAATGCCGCAGGCCGCGGAATAGTCCTCATAGCTCAGACGCTCGGCTTCCTCGCGCAGAAGAGTAAGGCTGGTCTTGACCGCGATCGGCCCGTCCTTGCCTTCTATTGTGCCATCAAAGAACAGCGGCGCCGATTGATCGCCAACCGGCACGGGGCCATTCTCGGACGCAACCATGTAAGGGTCGCTGTCGTCATAGGCTTTCGCCTCTTCAACCAGTTCAATCCCCATGTCCGTGCCGCGCAGCAGTTTGCCCATGCGTGGATGGTCTTCGTCAACGATGACAAGATGGGTGGCGTTGCTCCAGTTGGCTTCACCCGCCGCCATGGCCGCACCTTTGGACGGCTGGGCAAGATAGTCCTTGTTGATGCGATCATTCTTGAACATCCAGCGCATCATGCCCATGGCAAGAGCGCCATCCGTGCCCGGAACAATCGGCAGCCAGCGTGAGCGATCCCCCGATGGTCCATTCTGGGCATGGTTGAGCACCGGATCGATGACCACATAATCCAGCTTGCCATCACTGCGAGCTTCGGCCACAAGCGCACCGATGCGCTTGAAGGGGTTGCCCGCGTTGCCCGGCGCAGTGCCAATGAAAATGATGAATTCGGCTTCTTCAAAGTCCGGCTTGGCGTGGGGCATCTTCTTCACATTGCCGAACATGGCGCCGGAACCGGAGCGATAGGAGCCACCACAATAGGAGCCGTGGCGGGCATAGTTGGTCGAGCCATAGGCCTTTTTGAGCCAGCGCAGATTCATGTTGTCGCGGCCATCATTGACCGAGCTGAGCATGACAACGCCATTGGCGCGCGGCCCCAACTCAGGGGCATCGGCCTTGATGGGGGTTTCCAGGTCGCGGATTTCGCGCAGTCCGGCCACCTTGCCTTCACCAAACAGGTCTCCGCCCTCGACAACTTCTTCGACAAGCTGCTCAAAGCTGATGGTCTCCCATTGGCCGGAGCCGCGCGGGCCGACGCGCTTCAAAGGCTTGAGCACCCGACGGGGATTGTCAATCTGATCAAGCACCGCATTACCGCGCCCGCAAGCGGTGGAGCGGCGCAACATGCCATCCCCTTCACCCGGCAGCCCCAGAGCAGCAAGGCTCTCGCGGACTGGGGTTTCATAGGGTAGAAAATGGGTGGTACTGAGCGGGTTATATGGGTTGCCCGAAACGCGCAGAACCTTGTTTTGGGCCTTGTCGACCCGCACCCGCACCCCGCACATGGTGGTGCAGCCAATGCACATGGCGTAGCTCACGGCCTGATCGGGGTTGAGTTCGATGTCGCCGTTGGCAGCCACCTTATATTCCGGTTTCGGTGCATTGCCGGTAAGATGCTTGCGTGGCACCTTGCCGGACCATTTGCCTCGAGCGATCTTTTTCACTGGCTCGGCATAGCCTGCAGCGAACGCGCCCAGCGCTCCGATAGCGACGGCGCCCTTCAATATGTTGCGACGTGTTGACATGGGCTTTCTCCTCAGACAGTGCGGGCGGTTTGGGCGGAAGAGGGGGCTGACGCATCGTCAGGCAGCTCTGCCTCGGCCCAGGGCACAAAGGTGGTGTAAAGAATGAGCAGGAAGATCCAGAGCCCGAAGGTGCCGATCACGCCCATGAGGCCTTCGATGCCGGTGGGCATAAGGGCGTCATAAAGGCCCGAGCCGACCTTTGGTACGGCCTGCCCGCCCATGAAGACGGTCCAGCGGAACATCCATGCGGCGTGAATGGCGATAAGCCCCGTAACCCAGCCTGAACGGGCTGGCTGCGCCAGCGCGATGACAAAGGGAACAACGATAGCCGCCGCAGCCCAAAGGGCGATCCGCTGCCAAACGGTGAAGCCGGCAACAGAGGCGAGAGCTTCGGTATGGCTCTGGCTGATGCCCGAGAAGGCCACGGCGAACCAAAGCGCACCGATGATGGCGACCACACCAAGAGCAAGTGCCAGCATGCGGTTCATTCTGGCTTCAACCACAGGGCCGGTGGCAAACAAGCGCCCAAGAATGAGCATGACGCCAAGAGCCCCAACCGCGCCAGTGGCTGCAAATTGCAGAGGCAATAGCGGTGTATGCCAGAGCGGACGGGAATAGACCACGGCCACTTCCATGCCGGTATAGGTAAGGATGCCAAGTGCAGCAACGCCAGCGCCAATGCCTATGAGGCGGGTAAAGCCATTGGCCGGACTGCCGAAGGCGAGAAGGCGGAAAAGCCATGCAAAACGCCAGTCATCTTCGCCCCAGCGATAGAAGGCAGGGCGGTTCACTGCCCACGCATAAAGCAGCAGCAGGGTCACATAGGCCGAGACGATCCAGGCGCCCCATGCCATCCATGAGGTGGCGTGGGTATAGACGAAGAATTCCCAGAAACGGCCCGGCTGATGCAAATCTGCGAGCAGCGCAATCGGACCTGAAATGCCGGTCGTTATCGCTGTGATCAGCGCCAGCCGGGCATGGGGCAGGGAGGTCTTCCGTCCCAGAACAAAGGCAGGGAAGGTTAGAAACAGGGCCGTCGTAGACATGCCGATGAGGAAGAAATATTGCACGGCCCAAGGCAGCCAGGCGGCTTCATGGACGGCACCAACAAGCTCATGAATTTGCATCACCGGCCCTCCTCGTGATGGTCAAGATTGGTCGTGAGCGGAGGACGATAGGCTGCTTCGCCTGCTACGCGCCCATCCAGCGCTTCGTCCAGCCCGATATAATAGACATTGGGAGCGGTATGCATTTCCGGCCTCAAAACGGAAACCTCATGCTCCTTGAGCAGGCGCGATACCGTGCTCTCGGGATCATTGAGATCACCAAAGATGCGCGCGCCGCCAACGCAGGTTTCGACGCAGGCCGGAAGCAGCCCCGCTTCAGTGCGATGAATGCAGAAGGTGCATTTGTCGGCGGTCTGGGTCTCGTGATTGATGAAGCGGGCATCATAAGGGCAGGCCTGAACGCAATAGGCGCAGCCAACGCAGCGCGAAGCATCCACCAGCACCTCGCCGGTGCCTTCCTTCTTGTAGGTCGCTTCGACCGGGCAGACCTCGACGCAAGGCGGTTCGTCGCAATGGTTGCAGAGCCTTGGCAGCATCACCATCGCCGGATCGCGCCCTTCCTTGACGACTTCATAAACAGAAACATGGGTGCGGAAGGCATCCTCCGGCACTGCATTCTCCATGATGCAGGCCACAGTGCAGGCCTGACAGCCAATGCATTTGCGCAGGTCGACGACCATGCCCCATTTGGGGCCGGTCGGCTTTGATGTATCGGCGCTCGAACTGGTGGCCGCTGCGGCACTATTGGCACCTGCGACCGTGGCCGCTGCACCAATGCTCACCTGTCCGATCGCTCCAAGAAATTGGCGACGAGAACTGTCCATGGCTGGTCCTTTCACTCCACCCTGTGCGCCAGTCTTCGATGGAGCCGTGACTGACGAGAAAGGGCGTTGGGTCTCTCAAGGACCGTCCCCTTGCACATCAAAAGGAAGAGGCAAGAAGGGCGGCCGGGTCTGAGACCCAGCCTAGAGAGAGAGAGAAATGGAGTGAATCAGGCCAAACCCAAGGCCTTTAGGGGGTAACCCCTAAATCTTGTCCCAATTGGCTGTGACAAGCTGCCGCACCAGATCGGCGGGCGTCGTGGCTTCCATCTTGGCCATCAGGTTGTGGCGGTGGATTTCTACCGTTTTGAGGCTGATGCCAAGATCAGCCGCAATCTGTTTGTTCTGTTTGCCATCCATGATGGCGCGGGCGACATCAACCTCGCGGCCTGTGAGGCTTTCGATCCGACTGGCGATGGAGGCTTTAAGAGCCTCATCCTCGGCGCTGGCACGCGCCTCCTTGAGAGCTTCGTTGATGCGTTCCACCAGTGCCATGCCATTGACCGGCTTTTCAAAGAAATCCTTGGCGCCGGATTGGATGGCACGCACGGCCATGGGCACATCCGCGTGGGCGGTGATGATGATGACAGGCAGGGCACAGGCGCGGCGTTTCAATTCATCCAGCAGCTCCAACCCCGTCATGCCGGGCATGCGCACATCAGCCAGAATGCAGCCGATGACGGCACCATCGAGCCGCTCGAGCAATTCAGATGCCGAGCTGTGGGTTTCGATGGTGAGACCAAGCGAAGACAGCATGAAGCCGAGTCCGTCACGCACCGCTCGGTCATCGTCAACGATGTGAATGATCCCGTCTTCACTCATGCATTCTCTCCTGCAGGCAGCCAGATCGCCACTTCAAGTCCTGTTCCGTACGATGGGGTAAAGGCGCGCATAGAGCCGCCATGGGCTTCGACAATCGACCGGCTGAGCGCCAGCCCCAATCCGATTCCCTCGGTCTTGGTGGTATAAAAGGCTTCTGCGAAATGGCCAAGACCTTCTGTATCCATGCCATGGCCAAAATCGCGCACGCTGAGCAATATGCCACGCCCCCCTTCTTCCTTCTCGCGCACCGAGAGGATGGCTTCGCGGCGCTCCGTTGCCTCCGCGCTCATCGCGTCGATGGCATTCTGAACCAAATTAAGCACCACCTGCTGGATCTGGATAGGGTCAACGCGGAGAGGGGGCAAGCCGGGTGCCAGATCGAGTATCACGCGCACTCCGGCGCGGTTGGCCGATGCTGCATAGACTGCAGCGCAATCTTCCACAAGTTCGGGCACGGTGATGGTGACGGGTCTGGATTCCTTCTTGCGCACGAAAGCCCGTATGCGCTTTACGACTTCCGCTGCGCGTTGTGCTTGCTGGGCGATTTCGCCGGAGGCCAACTCCATGTCTTCGCGGCTGAAGCGGTCGGCCTTTATGCGCAACAGGCAGCCCTGCGCATAGTTGGAAATGGCGGCCAGTGGCTGGTTCAGCTCGTGGGCAATCGAAGAGGCCATCTCGCCCAGAATGGAGAGGCGGGCCACATGTTCCAGCTCGCGTTGATGCTGCCGATCTGCCTCTTCGGCGCGTTTGCGCTCCACCATCTCAAGCCGCAGCTTTTCGTTGGCTTCCTTGAGGTCCCGCGTGCGCTTGCGCACAAGGCTCTCAATGCGCACCGAATAGATGGCCCAGAAGATCAAGGCCCCCGCCAGAATGATCAACCAGTCACGATAATCTTCAATGAAGTCGGAAAGGGAAATCGGTCCCGTGCGGGCATAGGGCCCGATCTGCAATTGCCGCAAGACGTCATGGACCGATTGATAGTCGAGAGGCACTGTCCAGAGATTGCCTTCCTTTATGCTGAGGAGCTTTACGGCGACCGCCTTGGCGAAGGCGGCATCGGTCTTGGGCGTCTTGGCAAAGGGCCAGTTGGGATAGATCGGACTGGAAATCGCGCAGTCTGTTGGCATGTCATGGCGCAAGGCAAAGGCATGCAATGCGCCATAGCGGGTCGGGTTCTGTTGTTGCAAAAGCTCCAGTGTACAGGTGCGCATCACAGCAGCATCGGCCTTGCCGTTCAGCACCGCCTCGGCCACCTTCTGCATGGGATAGCCCGTTTGAACCAGCTCGACGCGGCGGGGGAGCGTGGGGTCCTGCTTGTGCATTTCTGCCCAGATGACCTGAAAGCCGCCAAAAGCTTCGGTTGTCATCACAGCCAGCTTCTTGCCAACCAGATCTTCCATGCTTTCAAAATCACGGCTCGTTACCAGCGTGGACGCCACCGGCTGGTCTTCCTCAGCGGTGGCTATGCGGCTGATATGATGGCGAAATTCCAACTCGGCATAGTTGCCCGGATTGGTGAGAACGAAATCCAGCTCGCCTGCTGACAGGGCCGCATCAAGGCCGTCGATGTCCAGAGCTTCCAGCTCGAAATGCACATCGGGAAAGGCAGCGTTCAGACTGGCCGCCGTTTGCGCCCAATGGGTGAGGGAATGCTTTGCCCCCAGATAGTCCAGCACGCCGATCCGCTTGATCGTTTCGGCCGTGGCTGGAGTGATCGCGCACCAAAGGCCGATTAGCAGCGCACAGAACGAAATGGGACGGGGAAAATTGCTTTGCATGATGGTGAGACGCCGTCCTCAATCCTGTTTTCTGAATCTGAGCCTGAAGAGTGATCGCAGAAACGATAATGCTTTTGATCTCGTTTTCATAGCATGTTGGATGGGGTGTCTTTTGCCCTTGAAGCCCCAGTCAAGAGCAGGAGCTGCACTAAGGCGCGCGTTTATTTGGTTCAAAAGAAAGGCGCCTGAAACAATCAGGCGCCTTTTTCGTGTTTGCCAATCGATCCCAGCGGGATCAGTGGCGTACGGCCTTGACCGCATCCGCCGATACCGCTCCGGCATCATTGCCCCAGCCTTTACGCAGGAAGGTTGCAAGAGCCGCAACATCCTTATCGCTCAGGCGCTCGGCAAAACCGGGCATCTTGAGCTTTTCGGGGCGTTTTACAGTGGAGGGCATTTCCGCACCATAGAGGATGGTCTGGATGAGGCCGGTGGTCTGATCGGAGGTGACAAGCGAGTTGTCACTCATAGCCGGGAAGACACCTGCCGCCCCTTTGCCGTTCGTCAGGTGACAAGCCGCGCAATTGTCCATATAGAGCATTTCGCCTTCATCAAGGTCGATACCCTTGGCCAGCTTGAGCGAGGTGGCGTCCGTGGCATTGTCGATCTGGCGAGGCGCGCTAAGGCTCTGGTCAGGGACGGACGGGGCCGGTTTCCTGTCGCCCTTGATGATGTGATGCAGATAGGCAACCATCGCATCAGCATCTTCGTCGGTCATATATTGCAGGGAATCCTTGACAGCCAAGGCCATTTCACCGGCAACAGCCGTGTGGGCATTGCGTCCGGTGGTCAGATAGGCCTTGAGGTCTTTTGCCGACCATCTCTGAGCGGCCGCATCAGCGCTGCGCAGGTCTGGAGCTTCCCAACCGCCGATAACGCCACCAGAAAGGAAGCTGGCATCCTGAGATGTTTTGCCACCCTCGGCCATGATCATGTTGCGAGGGCTATGACAAGAGGCGCAATGGCCCGGACCCTGCACCAGATAGGCCCCTCGTGCCAGCTGTTCATCAGAGGCGATGGCGTCCGTTTCAGGCTTGAAGCCGGAAGAACCAAGCGCCACCCAGTTCCACAGGCGAATGCCCCAACGCTGGTTGAACGGGAAGGCAAGCGCCGTTTCTTGCACCTTGTTGTTCACTGCAGGCACGTCATTCATGAAGTAATCATATATGGCGCGAATGTCGGTTTCGCTGAGGTGGCGATAATTCTCATAGGGCATGGCCGGGTAGAGATGTTCTCCGCCCGGAGCGATGCCATCCACCAGCGCTGCGCGGAAGTCATCCAGCGACCAGCCGCCGATGCCTGTTTCCTTGTCAGGGGTGATGTTGGTCGACCAGATGGTGCCCATCGGGCTATCAATGGCGCGGCCACCGGCAAAGGGCTTGCCGCCCTCGGCTGTGTGGCAAGCGGCACAGTCGGCCATGCGCATGGCATATTCGCCCTGACCGGGGGCCGGTTTCCAGTCAGCGGAAAGCGGCTCCGTCGGTTTGGTCAGCTGCGGCGGCACAAATATAATGGCCAGAAGCACAATCACACCAAGGCAAACCAGCCCCGCCAGAATACGAAGGTAAGTTTTCATCTTTCAGTCCCTCACATCAACGGGCGTGGATTTTTGAGATAATCATTGCGGATGGCATCCGCAGCCCAATAGGCCAGCGCACCGAGTGGACCGGTCGGATTATATTGCGTGTTCTGCGGGTAGGCCGATGCGCCCATGACGAACACATTGTGGCAATCCCAGCTCTGCAGATAGCGGTTGAGAACGGAGGTCTTCGGATCGGTGCCCATAACAGCGCCGCCCACATTGTGGGTCGACTGATAAGGACGCACGTCATATTCCGAGCCATCATGCTTGTAGCCTGAAGCCATCTTGTCCGGGTTCATGGACTTTGCGACTTCCTCGATCTTGCCCTTCATGAACTGGGTCATCTTGATGTCATTGTCCTTCCAGTTGAAGGTCATGCGCATCAATGGGCGACCATGCCGGTCGGTATAGGTCGGGTCGAGATCAAGATAGCAATCCCGATAGGACATGTTGGAGCCATGCGAGCCGATAGACATCTTGCTGGCATACCATTCGCCCGCAGCTTCCTTCCAGCCTTGGCCCCATGAAGGCGTGCCCGGAGGCGTGGAAAGCTGCTGGATGGGACGCCCGCCCGTATGTCCACCGGTGATGTAGCTGCCGCCGATGAAGCCTTCCTTGGCGAAGTCGATCTGACTGATCGAGAAATCGTCAATCGACATGCCGACAGAGCCGGTGCCGATGAAAGGATTGAAATTCTTGTCCTTGAAGAACAATGCGGTGCCGCCCGTCATCTGGTAGGCATAGTTCCGCCCGACAACGCCTTCGCCGGTTGCCGGATTATAGGGCTGACCGATGCCGGAGAGCAGCAGCAGATGCACATTGTTGAGGGAATAGGTGCATACCAGCACCAGATCGGCTGGCTGGAACACCTCTTCGCCGGTCTTCTCGTCGAAATAGGTCACGCCCGTGGCGGTCTTGCCATCGGCGGCCTTTTCGATCTTGAGAACCTCGGAATGGGTCTTGTAGCTGAAATTGGGTTTTTGCTTTAACGCATCCAGAATACAGGTCTGAGGGGATGCCTTGGAATAGTTCAGGCACCCGAAGCGTTCGCAGAAGCCACAATAGTTGCAAGGCCCGAGCTGCATGCCATATTCGTTGGTGTAAGCGCGGCTGGCGTTGGCCGCCGGACGTGGGAAGGGATGATAGCCGAACTTGCGGGCCGCTTCGGCAAAGAGTTCCGCATCATAGGTGTTGTCGAGTGGCGGGTTTGGATACTCCCGCGAGCGAGGCGGTTCAAACGGGTTGCCGCCTTCCTGGATTTCACCATTGATGTTGCCAGCCTTGCCCGAGATGCCCATCATATATTCAAGGCGATCATAATGGGGCTCCAGCTCTTCATATGTGACACCCCAATCCTGAATCTGCATGCCTTCAGGAATAATGTCTGCCCCGAAGGTTTCCTCGACATAGGATTTCAGGCGCAGCTCGACTTCCTGAGTTCGCCATGTATGACCATTCCAGTGGATGCCAGCACCGCCGACGCCATCACCGGGCAGGAAAGAGCCCAGATGCCGATAGGGAAGGGCCGTTTGCTCTGTGTTGTGACGCACTGTCAGTGTCATCTTGGCAGGCTTCTGCATGAAGCCGTAACGAATGCCATATTTCAGTTCGTCAACCACACCCGGATACTGGAAATCAGGCACTGTGTTGCGATCTTCGCCGCGTTCAAGCGCCAAAATTTCAAGCCCTTCCCGTGCCAGTTCCATGCCTAGAATGGAGCCGGTCCAGCCGAGGCCAAGGATCACGACGTCTTTTTTGGGATCGGTTCTTGTAGCCATGATCAAGCCCTTTCGCCGGAAATGGAAATTGCAGGCAGCGGATAGGTCTGATTATGTCGGGTCACCCATTCTGTATAGGCTGCACGAGCGCCCGGGAAACCGATATAGGCCCAAGCCTTCAACTGATAGTTCCCGCCATATTTTGGATCGGCGAAATAGCCTTCCTTGGTATTCTGCAACAGGAACGAGAAGAAATCACGCAGTTCGGGGGGAAGGTTGACTTCGCCTTTTTGCAGCGCTGTCAGAGCACTGTCTTTGGTCTCTGCGTCCAGATTTTCAAAGGCATCGCCATGTGTCGTCTGGCACCAGTCCTGAAATGCCGGAATGGCCTGACGATAAATCTCAGCCGGTGTCAGCGGAGACTGAAAGCCCATAAGCGGATTGGCATCGGGCTGGTGCGGCCCTGCCATATACCAGTCTGAGGCGTCTCCGAAGCTGCCTTTCATCTGCAAATCGATGAAAACCGGAACGCGGGTCTCCAGCGCTCCCGGCCCGTCTCCTTCTGCCGGGATCAACCGGTCGCAGGCGGCCATGACAAAACGCCATTCATCGGCATTGAAAAATACGGGTTCATACTCTTCCAGTGGAGGCAGCTCGGCCTGAGCATAGGAAAAAGACGGGTTCATCAGGGTTGCAAAAGCCGCGCTGGCTGCGGAACCCATGAGAAACCCTCGACGCGAAACGCGTCTTGGAATATCGGTCACGAAAAACTCCTTAGGTCCAAATGGGGAGAAGTAATTACAATGATATATTTCGGTAGGTCAGGGCCCTAACTATAAGCCGATTACATCACAGCTCAACAGTTTTTGTAACTTTTCTAGAAAGCGTACCCCGCAGGACCGAAGGACGGAAACTGTATGGAATGTAGGAATTTGTAAAATAAAACAGTTTCTTAGGTATGGAATAGACTTCTTTTGCAAAAGGATTTTGTGCAGCTATGGTCTAAATGCAAAACTGTGTTGTCTTACGTGCTTAGCCGTATCGTAAATGATTGCAACTTCTCAGCATGAACGAGTGGACGCGCGAAGTGGGGCGAGTCGTCTCAAGTCCGTAACTGAAGCGGGCAAAAACAAAAACTGTCAGACCGGAAGACCTGACAGTTTGATATGAATGTGATGGGCTAAGGCGCCTTGAAGGGTATGAGCGGCCTCAATAAACCGCCGCATAGGCTGCGCAGCGTTCTGCCGTATCCTTGCCTTCCAGATAGGCCAGTTCGCCTTTCTTGTGAGCGAGATAGACATCGACAAACTGATCGGGGAACCAGCTTCGGACTGTGTCGTTGGCGTCAAGGCGCTCAAGGGCTGCGTCGAGCGTTTCTGGCAGACGTACATAGCCGCGTTCGGTAAGCGCACTTTCGCTGAGCAGCGAGAGATCTTCCTCGGTCACCTTGGGCATGGGCAGCTGGTCTTTGATGCCTTGTGTACCGGCAAATAGAATGGCTGCTAGCGCCAGATGCGGAGAGGCTGCACAATCGGCAGCGCGATACTCGAAGTTATACTGCCGCGCAATGCTCTCGGGATCCGTCGAAGTAACCGGGCAGATGCGCACGGAGGCTTCACGATCCTGAAAGCCCAGATTGTTATAGGCCGCACTCCAGCGGTGGGGCGTCAGGCGCAGATAGGAGATATCCGAAGGCGCGGTGAAAGCCACGATGCTGTCGAGATATTTGAGCACACCGGCAATGAAGGACCCCGTGACCGGCGACATGCCTGCAACGCCAGCCGCGTCATAGGTGGCAGGTTCGCCAGCCTCGGTTACAAAGCTCATGTGAATATGCACGCCGTTGCCAACGGTAGCCGGGTCCTGAATGGGGGTGAAGGTGACGGCCTCACCACAACGGGCCGCCGTCATGCGGGTCACTTCACGTAGAATGAGGGATTCATCGGCGGCACGATGGTTCTGGCTCGGACCGATGGTCACTTCATACTGATCCGGGCCATATTCCTTCATGAAGGTATCCGGATGCAGGCCTGCCTGTTCGAGCGCCGCCATCAGCGTTTCGCCAAACTGGCGGCGGCGCGTGAAGCCATTGAGACCATAGGGCTCGCCCTGTGGCGCCTCACCGGCAAGGAACTGGAATTCATGCTCGAAAGCGGCAATCAGTTCGACCCCTCCGGCCTCGTTTAGACCGGCAAGCGCGGATTTGAGAATGGAGCGGGTGCAGCAGTTCCAAGGCTTTCCGTCCAGGTCGGTGATGTCGCCAAGCATGAAGCGTTCAACCGGGCCACCATCCTCGAAATCTAGCTCCACATTGGCATCCGCATCCGGAATGAGAAGGAGATCGCCAAGCGAGCCGAATGGGCTGTCTGCGATGGCATCAAAACAGGTAATCTGCACGTTGGTCGGCGTCCAGCCGACGCCGCGCTTGAGGCGTTTTTGCATTTCCTTCAAAGGAAAGGCCTTGCCGCGGGATTTGCCCGCAATATCGGAGGTCAGGGCAAAGACAAGAGGATTGGTGATCACTATTATTCTCCAAAGTCTAATCGCATCGAATCCCAATGTTCGATGCGTTGCTTGGTTGTTTCCCAATGGGAGTCGGCAATATTCGTCAGGATCGCTTCAATCACGGCAAAGGCGCCTGAATAGCTATCCCAAAGCGTATCGGTATTGATCGGAACCGCCAGAATCTCAGACGCGTTGCGCGAAATTGGCGACATCCAGCGATCCGTGATGAGAACCACATGCGCCTTGCGTTCTTCGGCCGCTTTGCGCGCCAGATGCGTCAGATTGGGCTGGTAGCGCCGGAAATCCGCAATCACGAGAATGTCCTTGGCCCGCATACGCAGCAGATATTCCGGCCACATCTCCGGGTCCGAGGGCAGGTGATAGATCTTCTGGCGGATCTGGCGTAGATGACGGGACATATATTGCATGAGCGTGTCGCTCATCCGCCCGCCGATGAAATAGAGCGAGCGTTTCGGATCAGACAGCAATTGGCAGATCCGGTCAAACTGCGCTTCGGAAATAGACTGCGTGGACTCCTCCAGAATGCCCGCAACACGATCAAGAAAGCTGGCCATGTAAGCTCCATGCATGGGCTTGCTCATGGCTTTGCGCTCAACCGGAGAGGTCTGGATCTGCTTGAGCTCGTCAATCAGATGGCGCTGAAAATCCTGAAAACTCTGGAAGCCAATTTTGGCAACAAAGCGGGAAATGCTCGGAGCCGAGGTTTGCGCGCGCTCTGCAAGGGCATGGATCGGCTCAAGGCCTGCAAAGGGATAGTCCAGCAAGAGTGTCGTGCTCAGGCGTCTTTCCGTTGCAGTGAAATCGGCGGAATGGGCCTCGATCTGATCGCGAACTGTCATGTCATTCTCCCTTTGAATCCATAATGCGAAATGAAATTAAATTGTCAAATATATTTTTTTGATTGACATTGAAATTATAATTTCATTATGGTCACTAGCAATTAGTTGGAGATTTATGATGCTTGTCACCTCTGGTCGTCAGCTGTTTTATTCAGTTTTTGCCATACTCGCCCTCGCTTTGATCGCATCGGCAATTGCTTGGTATATGGGCCCGGCAAGCCAGCGGATTCTCGTTGTTTTCTTTGTTTCGCTTATCGCTGTGGTCGCGCAGGGTGTTTATTGTGGTAACAGTGGCATCATGTCGTTCGGGCATCTCTCCTTCATGGCGATAGGGGCCTATGCCTCGTCGCTTCTGACAGTTCCGGCCATGATGAAGGCAGCAACTCTGCCCAAGCTGCCCCACTGGTTGGCCTCCACAGAAACAAGCTTGCTGCCCGCCATTCTGGCAGCGCTCATCGTGGTGGCGCTGGTCGCGATCGTCACCGGTGTGGTGGTTGGCAAGCTTCAGGGGGAAGCGGCGACCATCGCAACGCTGGGGCTGCTGATCATCGTACATGGCATTCTGATTGGTTGGCGCGATGTGACGCGCGGCTCTGGCTCTTTCTTCGGCGTGCCCCGAGAAACCACCCTTGGTGTGGCAATGGTCGGATGCGTGATTGCGCTCATCATTGCAAGGCTTTACCGGGATTCTATCTCAGGTCTCAAATTGCGTGCCAGCCGCGAAAACGCCATTGCTGCGGCTGCTGTTGGCGTCAATATCAAGCGCGAACGGTTGATTTCGTGGGTCATTAGTGCAGTGCTGATGGGCCTGTCCGGTGCCTTGATGGCGCATTTTCTGGGGGCCTTCAGCCCCAAGAATTTCTATTTCGTCGATACGTTCCAGCTGCTGGCCATGTTGATCGTTGGTGGCATGACCACTGTAACGGGTGCCATCTCAGGGGCGGTGGTGATCACCATCGTCACTGAAATCCTGCGCCATCTGGAAAGTGGCTTCTCGCTCGGTTTCATCGAAGTGCCTCAGGTCTTCGGGACCACCCAGATTGGCATCGCGCTGCTCATTCTGTTTGCCATGTTCCGGAAGGCAGATGGCCTGACAGGGCTGAAAGAATGGGAAGAACGTTTCATCAAACCCAAGCGCAAGGTGATTGCTGGTGCATCTCTGCAAGCCGCCGAGCCCGATGGGATCCTGACAGCCAAAGGCATGACCATGCGCTTTGGCGGGCTCGTGGCGGTCAAGAATGTTGATTTCAAGCTGATGCCCGGCGAGATCGTGGGGTTGATCGGACCGAACGGCTCTGGCAAGACGACGCTGCTCAACATGCTCTCCGGGGTTCTGAAACCGAGCGAAGGCACTTTCAAGATCGCCGACACCCTGCTTGATGGTGTGTCCTCCTACAAGGTTGCCGAACATGGCATCGCGCGGACCTTCCAGAATATTCGCCTGTTCAACCATTTGAGTGTCTTTCAGAATGTGCTGGTCGCCGCCCTTTCTACCCGAGGGGGCAAGGACGCCGAAAGCCGCGCCCAGACAGCGCTCGAGCGCATGGGGATGAGCAAGTTTGCTGAAATGGATGCCGGAACCTTGTCTTATGGTGATCAGCGCCGGGTGGAAATTGCCCGAGCGCTCGCCTGCCAGCCAAGCCTTCTGTTTTTGGATGAACCAGCCGCTGGCATGAATCGCGAAGAGACCGATGCGCTGATGGAAATGCTGCGCGGCCTCACCAGAGATCTGGGCATCGGCATTCTGCTCGTTGACCATGACCTGAAACTCATCAACCAATTGTGCGATCGCATCGCTGTGCTCAATGAAGGCACCCTGATTGCGGCGGGCACACCTGCCGAAATTCGCAAAAATCCGGCTGTTGTCGAGGCCTATCTCGGCACCAGCACAGATCACAATGATGACCCTGAAGCCAATCAGGGCGCATGAAGACCTCCCAAGACAAACAATCACCAAACCAATTCCAGAGGATAAAAATGAAAAAGGCACTTTTTCTTACGAGCCTTCTCGCTCTGTCCGCGTTTAGCCAGCCGGTCCTGGCTGAAGACCTGAAAATCGGGCTGGCAACAGCCCAGACCGGCGGACTGGCTCCTTATGACGCGCCCGTTATTGAAGGGGTCCATATCGCCGTGGACGAAATCAACGCCGCAGGCGGCATTGATGGCAAATACAAGATCGACCTGATCGACAAGGATGTGCGCTCCGACGCCGCCCAGACTTCCATCGCAACGCAGGAGCTGGTCGATCAGCAGGTATCCGTGCTCGTGTTGCCATGTGATGCCGATCCGGCGCTTGCTGCCATTTCCATCGTGGCTGCTGCCGAAATTCCGGCGATTTCCACCTGCGCCTCGTCTCCAACCCTGCCGCTGGTCGGCGGTGACTATATGTTTGCCAATTTCCCCGGCGACAATGTGCAGGCCACCGTTTCAGCCGAATGGGCATGGGACCAGGGGTATAAATCGGCCTACATCATCTATAGCCCGGATGCGCAATACACCACGCTGCCGCTCTACTTCAAGGAAGTGTTCAACAAGCTTGGGGGCGCCATTCTGGGCGAAGACACCTATTCCATCGGCCAACAGGATTTTTCCGCGATTGCAACCCGCATTGCGGCGCTTGATCCGCAGCCGGATGTCATCATGACCGCCGCTTTCGAGCCGGACTTCCCCTCTCTGCTCAAAGCCCTGCGTGCAGCAGGAGTTAAAAGCCAGATGATCGGTTCTGATGGCATCGACAGCCCGACCACCTTCTCTCTTGGGGATGTTGTTGAAGGCACCGTCTTCACCACGGCTGGATTTGCCACTCCGGGCAGCACCATGGAAGCCTTCAACAAGAAATATGAGGAAGTCACCGGCAAGAAATCCCAGACGGTCTTCAATGCAGTTGGCTATGACCTGATCAAGGTCATCGAGGCAGCCGTCAAGAAAGCCGGCTCCACCGATCCGAAGGCTCTGCGGGATGCGATTGCCAATCTTGAAAATGTTCAGGGTGCAACCAGCCTGATCACCTATAAGGGCACCAACGGCATGCCCGTGCGTCAGGTCTCTCTGGTGCGTGTCACTGGCGGTGATCGCGAATTGATCGGCCAGCCGAGCCCGACGGCAGATCTGGTTCCAGCCCCGCGTATGCAGTAACTCAAGGAGCGTTGATCCAATGGAACCGCTGTTGAAAGTATCCTCGCTGCATGTGCGGTATGGCGCTGTACAAGCGGTTCGCGGGGTCGACTTTGAAATCCGGGAAGGCGAGATCGTCGCCTTTCTGGGCGCCAATGGTGCGGGCAAGTCTTCCACGCTCAATGCCATTGCTGGTCTGGTTGAAGCCCATGCGGGCAAAATCGAATTTGCCGGGCGGGATATCACCGATCTGGCACCGGAAACGCTGACGCCACTGGGGTTGGCACTTTCGCCCGAAGGCCGCCGTGTGTTTCCGGCCTTGTCTGTTTCAGAAAATCTGCTGATGGGCGCCTATAGCGTCAAGGACAAGGGCAGGATCAAGGATGCTTGGGAACGGATCTATTCGCTCTTTCCCATCCTATATGAACGCAAGGACCAATTGGCAGGAACCCTCTCTGGTGGTCAGCAGCAGATGCTTGCTGTCGGGCGCGCCCTGATGAGTGGCCCGCGCCTGTTGCTGCTTGATGAACCATCGCTCGGTCTTGCCCCGTTGATTGTTGAACAGGTGTTCGACCTGATCTCCATTCTCAGGGACCAGAAGGTGACCATTGCTCTTGTCGAGCAGAATGTCGCCAAGAGCCTCGAAATCGCCGACCGTGGCTATATTCTGGCTGGTGGTGAGGTTGTCGGGTCGGGGGCCGCTTCGGATCTGATGTCCGAGGGCGGTCTTGAAGATACATTTCTTGGAGCGTGACAATGGAACTTTTGCTGCAACAAACTGTCAATGCCATCGCTCTGGGGGGCTCCTATGCCTTGCTCGCTCTGGGGCTTGCCGTTGTCTTCTCCATCATGGGATTGATCAATTTCGCCCATGGTGAATTGATGACCATCGCGGGCTATGTGCTGATGTATTGCGGGCTGGCGGGTGTACCCTTCGCCATTGCCGCCGCGCTTGCCATTGGCGCTGCCATGCTGGCTGCCGTGCTGATGGAAATGATTGCCTTTCGGCCCGTGCGCAACGCCTCTGGGGAAACCATGCTCGTAACCTCCTTCGCGGTGTCCATGGTGCTGCAGGTGCTGTTCCAGAATTTCATCGCGGCGCGTTCCCAGCCAGTGCTGCTGCCGCAACTTCTCTCCGATAGCATCAGCATTTTCGGTCTGGTCATCGGGGTGAACAAGATTGCCGCGATAGTTGCAACCATCGTCATGCTGGCCTTTCTGGACTGGTTCATGCGCAAGCAGAAACACGGCATTGCCATGCGGGCTGCGGCGGAGGATTTTGCTGTCGCTCGTCTGATGGGCATCCGAGCCAACACGGTCATCTCCGCAGCCTTTGCGCTGTCTGGCCTTCTTGCCGGGGTGGCTGCTGTGCTGTGGGTGTCCCAGCGCGCGTCCGTTGATCCGTTGATGGGGTTTGCGCCCGTACTCAAAGCCTTCATTGCCGCCATTCTCGGCGGATTGGGTTCGCTTCGCGGTGCTGTGGCCGGTGGTTTTGTGCTCGGTTTCATCGAGATTTATCTGGCGGCCTTCCTGCCTTCTGACATGCAGGAATTTCGCGAACCGATTGGGCTGGGCATCGTTGTCCTCATCATGCTATTCCGTCCGAACGGGCTGATTCCGGCAGCCAGCCTTAAGGCTGAGAAAGTGTAATCAAGGATCTCATTCATGACGCTATTGTTGCAAGCTGGCGATCCTTCGCCGTCCCATATTATCAATCCCGAAGGGACATGCCCCATTCTTCTGGCCTGTGAGCATGCCGGGCAGGGGATACCCGCCGCGCTCGGTGATCTGGGTATCAGTCGCGAACAGCTGGATATGCATATCGGGTGGGACATTGGCGCAGCGGCACTGACGCGCCTGCTCTCCGAACGCTTGAATGCGACAGCCATCCTGCAGCATTACAGCCGTCTGGTCATCGACTGCAACCGCCCGCCAGAGGCCCAGGATTCCGTGCCTGAAGTCAGTGATAGAGTGACCATTCCGGCCAATATCGATGCGGAGAACAAACTGGCGCGCGTGGACGAGATCTTCACCCCCTATCAGGCTGAAATATCGCGCCTGCTCGACAGCGGACGCTATAAGGCGGCCATTTCCATTCACAGCTTTACCCCCGTCATGCAGGGCGTACCGCGCCCCTGGGATATCGGGTTTCTCTTTGGCAAGCATGAAGATACATCCCGCAGGCTTGCTGCTTTCCTTCAGCAATCCTACCCTTGGATGACGATCGGTTTTAATGAACCCTATAAGGTGAGTGGGCTTTCTGATTGGTTCGTGCCCCGCCACGGGGAAGCAAGAGGCCTGCCGCATTCTCTCATCGAGGTGCGCAACGATCATATTTCAGGCAAGGAAGGTCAGGAAAAATGGGCCGATATTCTTGCCGCATCCTTTCGGCACTTTCTCAAAGAGGTTTCTGCATGACCATGACCCGTGACCTACCCCTTGATCCTTCCGTTTCCGCGCTGTTGTTTGTCGACGTGCAGAATTTCAGCTGCAGCCGCAAGGGCGGCGAGTTTGCCGATCTGAGCGAGCAGGAGCTGGAAGAAAAATGCGGTTGGTTCTTTGAAAAGGCCGAATCGGAAACCGTGCCAAACATGCAGGCCCTGCAAGCCAAATGTCGGGAGAAGGGCATCGAGGTGATGTATACCACCATCGAAAGCCTGACCCTTGATGGCCGGGACCGCTCGCTTGATTACAAGATCACCGGTTTCAATGTGCCCAAGGGGTCTTGGGATGGCAAGGTGATCGACGCAATCGCCCCTCAGGGGGACGAAATCGTGTTGCCCAAAAGCTCGTCATCGGTTTTCGTGTCCACCCATATCGACTATATCTTGCGCAATCTGGGCATCAAACAGCTGGTTATCTGTGGCATGCTGACAGACCAGTGCGTGGAAAGCGCCATTCGGGATGCTTGCGATCTTGGCTATCTGGTCACCGAGGTGACGGACGCTTGCCTGACGCTCACAAAGGAGCGCCATGACAATTCCCTCAAGGCGATCAAGGGCTATTGCAGGCAGATCACCACTGCCCAATTGCTGGAGGAATTGGGATAGGGCAAGCCCCCGAGGGCAAAGCAATATAAAGGCTCCTATGGGGCCTTTTTCTTTGCCGCTCCATTCTTGAGACTACTCGCTTTCTTCTTCTTCTTCGGCTTCATGGTGAATTCTGGCTTTCAAGAGGCCCAGCAGACCGAGCACGACAAAGGCCAGCATGGTCGTCAGAATCGCAACCTGCCAGAAGCCGAAACCAGTTGCCAGCCCGATGGTGCCTGCCAACCACATGCCCGCACCTGTCGTGAGGTTGCGCACGCGTCCGCGACTGAACACGATCAGCCCGGCCGCAAGAAAGGCCACCCCGGAGGTAACTGCCTCGATCAGACGAAAGGGATCGATCCGGATTGCATCCCCCTGAAAGGCTGGCATATGGGCGATGTCTATGGAGAGGATGGCCAGCAGCGCCGAGGCGAGGCTGACCAGAATATGGGTGCGCAGACCAGCTGCATTGCGGCGCCACTCCCTCTCGAACCCGACAACAGCGCCCAGTAGCAGGGCGATCGTCAAACGGATGGCGATCACATCCATGCCCAGCCAGCTATCATTGGCCCAATATAAGATGTTTGTACTCATAACCATTTTCCATTTTTATCGGTGTGAAAAGGGAGCGCAGATCCTGTGGGTTTGCGCCAAAGTAAAAGCCAATATTTGCTAGAGCTGTGCGTTATCCCATGGCAGATTGTAACGCCACGGCTCCGCCAAACACCAGAAACAATGCAACGCTCTCAAAGCCGATTTTCGCTGTGCCTTCTTTCTGGCGTAGCAATAAGCCAAGCATGAGAAGTGCCGTCATCACCAGAGCCACCGCATTCCAGAATAGATCCGCATTGCTGATGGCATGATAGAGCGAACCATCGCGGTAGCCTGCATCTGCAATGGTCAAAAACAGAGTGTCGAAGGTGTTGCCGCCGATGATGCCTCCCACTGCGAGCTGAAGTGCACCGCGTCGCACTGCGGCCAAAGTCGTGACCAGTTCCGGCAGAGAGGTGATCACAGCGGTCATCAAGGCGCCGACAAGGGTTTCCGAAAGGCCGATCCTGTCCGATAGAACGGCGGCTGAGCGGGCAATAGCCCAGCCTGCAACAGAGAGAAAAATCGCCATCACGAAGAACGCCAGAATGAGACGCCCCGCACTCTTGGCTTCAGGGCCTTCCTCTTCGGGCCTGTCAAAGCGGGTCACCTCCGTATGCACCGGCTCCCACATGGGATTTTCCTTCACCCAGCGTGTAGCGAGCAGGCCGAAGCCATAGATGGTGGGAATGGCAAGTGACAGTGGGTGCATGCCGATGAAAGTCAATTCCGGAGTGGTAGAGGCCAGAAAAGGAATGGAGAGCAAGAGCATCAGTAGCCCGGCCTGAAACAGATTGGTGATTTCAGCGGAGGCATGTTCCAGATTGGCCCGTCTATAGATCAGATCACCCACCGCAAGAAAGGCCGTTTGTGCCGCAATGCCTCCAATGCTGTTGGCAAAAGCCAGAGAAGCGCGCCCATCAAGCGCGGCCGTGAGCGAAACGATTGTGCCTGAAAGGGACGTTGCCGCCCCAAGCAGCACGCCGCCAATCAAGGCTTCGCCAAATCCTGTCCTGTCTGCGATCTGGTCAGCAAGGTCCGTCATGCGCAGGCCACAAACGAGAATGACCCCTGTTGCTGCGGTCATAATGGCTAGAATATAAGGCAGGGGGAGTTCTGCCATCATGATGCGCATACCCCGCTGAACATGGGGGAGCTTGGTGAAATGTCACTTGGGGTGATGGAGGAGAAGCGCCGCGCGTCCGATAAAGGGGACGACAATTCAAAATGCAGGGGCGGAGATTTAAGCAAAAGTAACATGGCGCAGATCCTAATCGTGGGTCTTTATGGGTAACTGCGCGGCTGCCAGATTGTTCCCTCTTTCCTTCGTCTTTCATTCACTAGCACAATATTGACCGCAAAGAACCGTCCAATCGTTCCCAAACAGACACTCCCGAATGCCGAGTTTTTACCAATTTGCGAACAAAATTTGAAAGCCGAAGCCAGATAGCATTAAAAAACTTTTGCCTTTGGGCCATAATCGGCGCAACTAGAGACTACAAAAAAGAAAAATCACCACGAGGTTATACATGTTTGAAAAAATGCAGGAACAGCCACCTGTAAGCCTGTTGGGGCTGCTCATTGCCTATCAGGCCGACCCGCGTTCGCACAAAATCGATTTGGGCGTCGGCGTTTATCGGGATGCGACAGGGCACACGCCGGTCATGCGGGCTGTGAAGGCCGCAGAAAAGTATCTTCAGGAAACACAGGATAGCAAACGCTATATCGGCCGAGAAGGCGATCTGGCATTCGTAGAAGCGCTCAAGCCCATCATCTTCGGGGCCGGAAGCGAACTCATCGCGCAAACCACAGGCCTGCAAACACCTGGGGGCTGTGGTGCCATCCGGCTTGGTGCTGATGTTATAGCGACGGCCAGCCCTAAGGCGCGTGTCTTTACGGGCACTCCTGGTTGGCCCAGCCATAACCTCTTCTTTCGCCATTCGGGTCAGGAGATCGTGGAATATCCCTTCTTCGATCTGGCCACGCAGACTATCATGTTTGACAAGGTGCGCGAAGCGCTGAGGTCGGCCAATGAAGGCGATGTGATCCTGTTGCATGGATGCTGTCACAATCCGACAGGCGCGAATTTTTCGGATGACCAATGGCAGGAAATCTCGGATCTGCTCGTAGAGCGCAAGCTTTTTCCATTTCTCGATCTGGCCTATCAGGGCCTTGGGAGCGGGTTGGAAAAGGATGCAGAACCGCTGCGCAAGGTGCTTTCCGCAGTCGATGAAGCCATCATTTCCTATTCCTGTGATAAGAATTTCGGCCTTTATCGCGAGCGTGTCGGGGTGCTCTATTTGATGAGCCGAAACCCTTATGATCTGAAGGTCGCTGCCAGCAATGCCGCTGCCTGCGCTGCACCAAATTGGGGCATGCCGCCTGATCACGGCGCATCTGTCGTTCGCACCATTCTTGAAAGCGAAGAGCTGGCAGCCATCTGGCGTGCTGAGCTGGAAGAAATGGGCGCGCGAGTGAATGGCAACCGGGCTGCCTTGGCCGAAGCTCACCCGGACCTGGCCTTCATTAAAGAGCAGGGCGGGCTTTTCTCCACGCTGAATATGTCGGTGGAGACAGCAAAAAAATTGCGCGAAGATTATGCGATCTATTTCGCTGATTCCGGTCGCATGAATCTGGCGGGCATGCAGCTTGCAGACGTTGAGCCGATCATCAGCGCGTTGATTGCTGAAGGTGTACTCAAGGCGATTTGAATATGAAGCAGAAATGGCGCAGGGCTTTGCATACGGCCCTGCGCCATTTTGCCTTGCGGCTCTGTTTTAGATAGCGGTTGCCAGACGGCTCTCCACATAGATTTCGCGCAGCTTTTTGGTAATTGGGCCCGGGGTTCCATCTCCGATTTTCTGCCCGTCAATGCTGACAACCGGCAACACGAAATTGGTCGCCGAGGTGTTGAAGGCCTCCGCAGCGTCCTTGGCTTCCTCAAGGGTGAAGGGGCGTTCCTCGACCTTGATGCCCGCTTCCCGGGCGAGATCCAGCGTGCTGGCCCGCGTGATGCCGGGCAGGATGACATGAGACAGGTCACGGGTTATCAGCGTGCCATCCTTCTTGACGATATGAGCAGTTGCGGAACTGGCTTCAGTGATAAACCCGTCTTCGAGCAACCATGCGTCATCGGCCCCCTTTTGGGATGCCTGTGTTTTGGCCATGGTCGGATAGAGCAATTGCACGGTCTTGATGTCGCGGCGCTCCCAGCGCCAATCGGGCAGGGAGATCACGGAGATGCCGGACTTTGCGTAGGGATTCTCCAGCACTTTCTTGGTCTGGGTGAACATCGAGAAGGTCGGCTTGGCCTCTTTGGGATAAATGAAGTCCCTGTCATCCACGCCGCGGGAGATTTGAAGATAGATCATGCCCTCTTCGACATGGTTCCGAGCCACGATTTCGCGATGCACCGCGAGCAATGCGTCTGCATCAAGAGGGCAAACCATGCCCAATTCACCAAGAGAGCGCTGCAGGCGCGCCGCATGGCCATGATAGTCGATGAGCTTGCCACCCACGATGGCTGTCACTTCATAAATGGCATCGGCAAAAGTGTAGCCACGATCAAAAATGGAAATTTTGGCGTCGGCTTCATCGAGCCATTCGCCATTGAGATAAACTATGCGAGACAAGGGGCTTTCCTTTGGATTGCTGGTTTTATGATTGCGGGGTTTTAAAGGGAGCGAAGGTGATGCCTTCTTGCGCCAGCGCGTCTCGCAAGGCGCGAGCAACCGCAACGGCTCCGGGAGTATCGCTATGGATGCAGACGGTGGCAGCCTCAACGGGCAGCTTCTTGCCACCAACGGTCGGGATGAAGCCCTCCTTGACCATGCTGAGAACCTGATCCGTGCTCTGTTTGAGGTCATGGATCACCGCGCCTTCTTTCTGGCGCGAGGTCAACATGCCATTGTCGTCGTAGCTTCTATCGGCGAACACTTCGCACGCCACGTCAAGCCCGGCCGCTTCAGCAGCTTTCATGGTTTCCGAATAGGGCAGGGTGACATAGGTGAGCCTAGGGTCGACTGCCTTGATAGCGGCAACACAGATGCTGGCAAGCGCGGGGTCTTCGGCTGCGATATTGCCCAAGGCGCCATGGGTTTTGACATGGGTAATCGGCCAGCCCAAAGCTTCGGACATGCCCTTGACGGCAGCGATCTGGTAGATCAATTGCGCTTCCAGATCCTGCGGCTTTTCACCGTAGATTCTGCGGCGACCAAACCCATAAAGATCCATGAAGGAGGGATGCGCGCCGATGGCCACGCCTTTCGCCTTTGCAGCCAGAATGGTGTTGCGAATGACAACCGGATCACCTGCATGAAAACCACACGCGATATTCGCTGTATTGATCAGCTCGAACATCGCTGCATCATCGCCGATTGTGTAGGCCCCGAAGCTTTCCCCCATGTCGCAATTGAGATCGATCCTTGTCATGTCACTGTCCCTTCGCCATCTGGCATTCTCTGGAAAATTGAGACTTTTGGGCGAAGGACAAAGCGCATAGACTCTCTTCAGAAGGGCCGCGAATCCCTTTCAAAGCCCCATGCTCGGGTGAGCATAATCAACACGCAGACACTTCATTCCCAGAGGTCTGTTTTTTATCATTTACTCCTGACATACAATTGGTATACTGAAATGGCAAGAACATAATGATCCGGAAAATGAAATTGAAACTGTTTGACAAATTACGCAAAGGTTCCGCTGCGACAGGGCAGGCGCCAGCCCGCTTCCTTCCATGTGGTGATAGTGCCATTGCTGTTGAACTCGCCAGCGAGATCGACGAAAAGGCCAATCAGCGCGTGATCGTTCTGGCCGAGGATCTTTCCAGACGCCCAATCGAGGGTATCGAGGAAGTGATCCCGACCTACCGTTCACTGCTGGTCCTGTATGATCCGGGCATCATTCGCGGTCAGAAATTGATTGAGGTTTTGCAAGAGCGGCTCAATGGGCTTGTTGTGACCACAGCCCAGACCCGCCATTTCTCCATTCCCGTGCTTTATGGCCATGAGGCCGGGCTCGATCTGGAAGCCATGGCAGAAATGAAGGGGATCTCTCCCGAAGAGATTATCTCACTGCATTCCTCCGCAGAATACAGGGTTTACATGATCGGCTTTGCGCCCGGCTTTGCCTATCTGGGCGGCGTGCCGGAGCTCTTGCACACGCCGCGTCTGAAAGAGCCGAGGCAGCATATTCAGGCCGGCTCTATCGGCATTGGTGGCAAGCAGGGCAATATCAATTCTGTTGCCTGCCCGAGCGGCTGGCGGTTTCTGGGGCGCACCCCGCTGAAATTGTTCGACCCGATGCGCACCGAGCCCTTCCTGCTGCAGGCAGGAGACACCGTGCGCTTCCGGCCTATTGAGCGTGAAGAGGCTCTGGAGCTGGATGCCGCAGTTGCACGCGGCGAAACCGGAGTGGAGGCCAGCGTCAAATGAATGTAATCCAGATCAAGAATTCCGGCCCCATGATGACCGTGCAGGATCTCGGACGTCCGGGCATGCTACATGCGGGCGTCTCCCGCAGCGGCCCGATGGATACGCCATCTTTCCGCTTGGCCAATGCGTTGGTTGGTAACTCCGAGGACTGCGGCGCCATTGAATTTGCCATGTTCGGTGGCACCTTTGTGGCTTCCGTGCCAGTCCGCATTGCTGTAACAGGCGGCGTGGTGGATGTGAAGATCGATGGCGTCGCCGTATCCCCATGGGAAAGCCACTGGCTGCGGCCGCAATCGCAATTGACCATCGGTGCCATGAAGGGCGCCGTCTGGGGCTATCTGGCCATTTCCGGCGGATTGAATGTGCCCGAGACTCTTGGCTCCCGCTCCACGCATATCCGCACCGGCCTTGGCGGGCTTGATGGCCGCTGCCTGCAAAAAGACGATATCATCGCGCTTGGCGAAGCGGCGCCTGCTCCCCTTCTGGTGCAAAGCCACCCGCGCATTTTTAACGGCGATGTCATTCGTGTCGTGCCCGGACCGCAGGCCGATTATTTCGATGATGAAACCTGGCAGATCTTCCTTGGCCAGCCCTTCACAATCTCGGCCAAGCGCGACCGCATGGCTCAATCTCTTGAAGGCCCTCGGCTGAAGGCTGTTGGTGGCCATGACATTGTCTCCGATGGCACGGTTTTCGGCTCCATGCAGGTGCCCGGTTCCGGCCAGCCTCTGGTGCTGATGGCTGAACGGCAGACGACGGGTGGCTATCCCAAGATCGCCACGGTCGCCACCGTTGACCTGCCCAAATTTGCCCAGACGCCCACTGGGGCCTCTGTCCGTTTTGTCTCTATTTCAGCAGAAGAAGCCGAAGAGCTACTGATCACCGATCGACAAGCAATCAAGACCAGTCTGGCTGCACTTGCCAAAAAACCTGACCCCGCAGGATGAACTGATTTCCGGCTCTTGTTGCTCATGAGGCGCAGCAAGAGCGGAAGGGTTCGTCCATTCCGTCATCCGCATTTGATAAAACCAGCAACCCAAATCAAATGGGCCTTATGGAAAGAAAACAGAAGAAATGAAGTGCCTGATCATTCAGCCGATCCATGAGATCGGTCACACCATGCTACGCGACGCTGGCATTGAACCTGTGATGTGCCCGTCTCCGGATATGGAGACGGTGATCAAGATGATCCCCGGTTGTGATGCCGTGATTACCCGCGATGCCGGTTTCTCCGCTGAGGCCGTTGCTGCCAGCGACAAGCTCAAGGTTATCATTGTGCATGGGGCCGGTCACGATGCGGTCAATAAGGAAGCCGCAAGCGAGAAGGGCATCCTGGTATGCAATACACCGGGGCAGAATTCACGCTCCGTTTCAGAACTGGCCGTTGGCCTGATCTTGTCTTGCATGCGCCATATACCGGAAGCCAACCGCGCCGAGCGGGCCGGAGAAAAAGGCATTCGAGAACGCGAAACTTACACCGAACTGACGGGCAAAACCGCACTGATTGTCGGGTGGGGGACCATCGGGCGCGGACTGGGGCATATGCTCAAGGCAGCCTTCGACATGACCATTCTTGTCTATTCTCCGCGTGCGCCGGAAGTGAACGGGTTCGAGCGCGTCAGTAGCCTGGAGGAAGGGCTGGCCAGAGCCGATGTCATCTCGCTGCACACGCCCATGCGACCGGAAACGGCTAACATGATCTGCAAGGAGTCTTTGGCTAAAAGCAAGCCCGGTGCCGTGCTGATCAACACTGCGCGTGCCGGTCTGGTCAATGAAGCGGATCTGGCTGAAGCGGTTCTGTATGGCCAGATTGCCGCCGCAGCGCTGGATGTCTATTCCCATGATGCGCCGACGGGGCCACTGGCTGAAACCGGTCATGTAATCTTCACGCCGCATCTGGGAGGCACGACCACCGAAGCCATGAAGCGCATGGCCATAGGTTCGGTCGGGCATCTGCTCAAGGCTCTGTCTGGTGAGCGCCCCGAAACGGCGGTGAACGAGCCCAGACTCTAGAATTTCCAATTGAAAACAGCTTTTAAGAAGAGAAGCCTCCCGTAAGCGAGGCCCCAGAAGAACCCTTCAGAAGAGAAGCCGATGAACGACGTCATTCGAGAAACCGTGAACCGCTTGCTGGAGAGGATCAACGCCCTTTCTGAACCCGGTCCGGGCCTTACGCGCCCCTCCTATAGTGCATTGGAAAGCAAGGCGCACGATATCGTGGCGGAAGAAGCCGAAGCCTTGGGAATGACAGTGACCCGCGATGCCGGGCTCAACATGTTTGCCCGTTTGCCTGGCATTGATCGCACGGCTCCGCCGCTGCATATCGGCTCTCATCTGGACACGGTTCCCATGGGCGGCGCCTATGATGGACAGGCGGGCGTTGCTGGCGCCATGGCGTTGGTCGCAGCCTTTGTGAAATCCGGCCAGAAGCCAAAGACAGACATTGTGGTGACCGTGACCCGGGCGGAAGAAAGCGTCTGGTTTCCGGTTTCCTTCATCGGTTCGCGGGGGCTGTTGGGGCGACTTGATCCTCAGGATCTTGAAGCCAGACGCGCCGACACCGGCAAGACACTGGCCGAACATATGCGCGAGCTTGGGGGCGATCCGGAAAAGGTGCTGGATGGAGCCGGTTTCCAGCCAGCCCGCTTTGTTGAATTTCATATCGAGCAAGGCCCTGTATTGGACGATGCCAAGGAGCCTTTTGGAATTGTCACCGCCATTCGCGGCGGTCTGCGCTATCGCAATGCGGTTATCGAGGGCCAATGGGCCCACTCGGGCGGAGCCCCACGCGAGACCCGTTCTGACGTGGTCTTTGCGCTTTCCGAGCTTGTCGTCCGGCTTGATGAGCTGTGGGGCAAAATGCTGGAAGAGGGCAAGGACATCGCGGTAACGATCGGTCGGATTGATGCAGCAACGCCGGAACATGCCTTTGCCAAAGTACCCGGTCGGCTCGAATTCTGCATCGATCTGCGCAGTGTCGATGAAGATGTGCTTGATCGCATGGATGGGCTGCTCAAGGAAGAAATCGCCAAGATTGAAGGCAAACGCGGCGTAACCTTCAAACTGGGGCCTCAGTCGCGCAGCACGCCAACGCCCTTGTCCTCTGAACTGGGTGATGAAGTGGAAGTGGCTGCCAAGACGCTCGGCATTGCGCCACGTCGCATGCTGTCCGGCGGTGGACATGATGCTGCCGCCTTCGCACTGGCTGGCTGGGAATCTCTGATGGTGTTTATCCGCAACTGGAACGGCAGCCACAATCCAGACGAAGCCATGGACCCTGAAGATCTGATCTCCGCAGTGAATGTGCTCTACACGGCGTGGAGCGAGGAATAACTGCACAGAAGTGGGCGCGGCGCAGAGTCTGTTGGACTCAAGATCCTTTTTTACAATACGAGCTCCAGTATCCGCTCTGAGCGCCCTAATTAAGTGGAAGGCATGGATTTTTATCGCCAGCCAGACGGTTCAAGACAATAGAAGGCAAGATTTTGACAGACCAATTCAGCAGGTTGCGCGGATGCGAAGCCGCTTTTTCAAAAGAAGAATTTGCTCAAAGGCAAGCGCGTGCGCAGACTGCGATTGAGGCGGCCGGTCATGATGTGCTTCTGATCACCAGCCCTGAAAATATCTACTGGCTGACAGGGCGTCAGACGGCGGGCTATTTTGCCTTCCAGATGCTCATCCTGCCTGCCAGCGGGGCACCGACCCTGCTTGTGCGCCAGTTGGAGTTGACCGGATCGATTGCCAATTGCTGGCTCGAGGACATCGTTGCCTATCAGGATGGTGAAGACCCCATTGCCTTGCTCAGTGAGTGCCTCTCAAAAAAGCAGTTTGAAAAGGTGGCCATGGAACTGGATGGCTGGTTCGTCTCACCGAAAATGGCGGGTGAGATTGAGGCATCCTTGCGAGCAGGAAAATTGTTCGATGGTTCGGGTTTGATCGCACCGCTGCGCATGATCAAGACACCAGCTGAACTCGAAGCGATCCGCTATGCGGCCCGTTATGCCAAGGCCGGTCTTGCTGCCGGTATCAACGCCTGCGCTGAAGGCGCAGACGAAAATGCGGTTGCCGCCGCCATGATGGCAGAAGCCGTAAGACAGGGCTCCGAGACGATGGCCATGGAACCTCTGGTCTCCTCCGGGCCTCGCAGCGGCTTGCCCCACATGACTTGGCGCAGACGGAGATTGGAAGCAGGTGATCCGGTTTTCCTTGAATTGGCCGCCAGCCATCTGCGCTACCATTCGGCGCTGATGCGTACGGTCTGGATCGGGCCGCCAAGCCAAGAAGGGCAGCGCATGATGGATTGCGCGCTTCTGGCACTTGAGCGTGCTCTTGAGGCTATCAAACCCGGCGTTCCATGCGCCGAACCGCATATGGCGGCTCAGAAAATCATTGATGATCATGGGTTTACGGCAGCCTTCCGCAAACGCATCGGCTATTCCATGGGCGTTGCCTTCGCTCCGGACTGGGGCGAGGGGGGCATTCTGAGCCTCTTTACAGGTATCGAGCAAGAAATCCGCCCCGGTATGGTCTTCCATTTGCCTGCCACTCTGCGCTCATATGGCGAGTGGACCGTCGGAGCTTCGGAAACCGTGATCGTGACGCAAAGCGGTATCGACATCCTGTCCGATCTACCGCGACAGATCTGCGTCAAGTGACGGAATGAAGCCATGCGAGAAGAGAGGCGCGGGCATGGCACCGGGGTCAGAAGCAATAGCCGCTGATTGGTCTCCTGTTGGGTCAGACCCGAGCGAGCCAGTTCAGAAAACGGATGCGAACATTGTCGAAGTGATGTTCCATGGCCAGGCGAGCCTCATCCGGGGCACCTGCTTCAATACCGGCAATCACAGCCAGATGATCCTGCGCCTGCGCGGCAAATTGATCATGCACCCGCGTGATCGTGCAGCGCCGCGCCGTGACCCTGAGCTTCTGGATCATGCCGCCAAGCATGGGCAGGTCGGCAGCATCGATAACCGCATTGTGGAAGTCGTCATCCAGTTCCCAGAAATCATCAAACGCCATGTTGGTCTCCGGGTCGAGACAATGCTTCATGACGTCGCGAGACGCTGTTAAAGCACCTGTCATGCCATTTTCTGCCGCTCGGGCTGCGGCTGCCCCTTCCAGAATACGACGCACCTGCACGATTTCGAGCAACTGCTCGACCGATACACGACGCACCAGCAGGGCGCCATTATCGAGACGATAGACAACGTCTTCTTTCTCGATGCGGGAAATGGCCGAGCGCAGCGGAGTTCTGGAAATGCCCAGCTCCTCCGCAAGGCCTCGTTCGGTCAACACTTCTTCAGGCTGATATTGCTGAGACAATATCTTCTGCTTGATCGCGTTGTAGGCCTGCTGTGACAGCGTTTCTTTTTCAGTCATACCCGTGCCCGATAATAGTGTTGTCCTTGCTTTCAGACAAGGTGATCCGACTTTGTCTCATGGTGCGTTCTGGCTTCAAATCCATCAGCGTCAAAGCTTGCCAGCCGCTCCAGAATAGCCTTTTTGGCATTTTCTATATGCTGCACCATAGATGTCTTGACCTGCTCTTCGTCGCCTTCTTCAAGCGCCTGCAAGATGGCCAGATGTTCCTGATTGCCCTTAAGGAAGCGGCCACGTACCCTTGTGTGGTCAAACATGCAGGTACGCAAGCGCAAGTCATTCACCATATTGATCAGGGTCTGGTTATGAGTGGCACTGGTTAGCATGCGGTGGAAATCCTCGTCCACTTGCCAATGCTCTTCGCCTTCGTCCGGGCCGGCCTGCATCAGCGCCTCGATGCGTGCTCGCATCGCTTCGAGCATTGCCTTGGGCAGCTTCAGGGCCATGCGGGCGGAATATACTTCGAGCTCGCTGCGTAGAAAGAAGATTTCGTTCACTTCGAAAGGGGAGAGCAGGCGAACACGCAAAAAGCGACCACTCTTTTGGGCCAGCCCCTCCGCCTGAATGCGATTGATGGCCTCGCGCACCGGTGTGCGCGACATGCCAAGCTGTTCGCCTAGCTTGGCTTCTTGCAGAGCATCTCCGACCTTCAGCGCGCCTGAGAATATCATCTCGATGATTTGCGTGTATGCACGCTTTGCCAGCGGTTCGGTCATGGAGGTCTGACTGTGCCTTCTTATGGTGGTTCAAGCCTGTTCGATTGTACCCATGGGGCGTAACGAACATTTGCAAAACGAAAAACGGTTGGCGAAGAGGAAGCCTCCGCGCAAACCGTCATGAATTGCAGATGTTCAGTGGTTGGCCGAAAGGCTGTTTGGCAACCAGGTCACGATCCCGGGGAACACTGCAATCGTGAGCACAAACGCTGCCATAATCAAGAAGAAAGGCATCGCTGCGCGTGCGATGGTGCCAATCTTGTCGCCTGTCAGGCGTTGGATCACAATAAGATTGAAGCCAACCGGCGGTGTGATCTGCGCCATTTCCACAACTAAAACCAGGAACACTCCGTACCAGACCTTATCATATCCGGCAGCCAGAACCAGCGGCAGGGTGATCGGCAGGGTCATCACGATCGCGGACATGCCTTCCATGATGCAGCCGAGAATCGCATAGAACAGCAGCAGCACCAAAATCAGCACAAGCGGAGAAAGCTGTAGCGACTGGATATAGCCTGCGATGAAGGAAGGCAGCCCCAAATAGCCCAGCGATACCGAGAGGAACATGGCTCCGACGATGATAAAGCCGATCATCGAGACGGTCTGGGCCGCATGATAAACGGCCTCAGCCAGATTCTTCATGTTGATAGACCGCTGGAACAGGCCGATCAGTATGGATCCTGCCACGCCGACGCCAGCCGCCTCGGTAGGGGACGCAATACCTCCATACATGGAGCCGATTACGGAAATGATGAGCAGCAGCACCGGGCCCAGCCCCATCAGGGCTTCAAGCTTTTCCCTCCAGCTGGTGGAGGGCGCCGCTTCGCCGACCATCGACGGGTTGAGCGTTGAGCGGATGGCCAGATAGCCCATATAGGTCGCAGCCAGACAACCACCCGGAATGATGCCAGCCATGAACAGCTTGAGGATCGATTCTTCGGCCAACACGCCATAGATGATCATGATCACGGATGGAGGAATGAGAAAGCCGAGCGTACCAGCTCCGGCAAGGCTACCGATCACCATCTGACGGTCATAGCCACGCCCGAGCAATTCGGTTGCCGTGATGCGCCCGACGGTTGCCGTTGTGGCTGCGGAAGAGCCCGAAACGGCAGCGAAAAGGGTGCAGGCCAGAACCGTGATATGGCTCATCCTGCCAGGCAAGCGGCGGGTCCATGGAGCCAGACCGCTGAACAGGGCTTCAGAAAGGCGTGTCCGGAACAAGATCTCGGCCATGAGAATGAACAGCGGCAGAGCCAGCATTTCCATGCTGACAGCGGAGTTCCAGATCTGTTGGGCCAAGAGCTTTGTGATCGGGAAACTTGATTTGAAAATGGACATCGTCAGGATGCCTGTGCCGATCAGACCAAGGCCAACCCAGACACCGGCGCCCAGCAGCAGGGCAAGCAGGCCGACAAGAGTGAGAGTTATTTTTCCCATTACAGCTGGTCCTCAATATCTGCATCGTTATGAAGGGTTTCACCACCCACTGTGCGAAGCACCTGCGCGGCCATCTGGAGCGTGAAAACCAGAGCACCAACAACCATGAAAGCTTGGGGAATCCACAAAGGTGTTCGAACCACGGAAGAGGACGTCGACCCTCTTTTGAACGAGAGCATGGCCATATCGCTGACCGCATAGAGAATGACCAGAGCGATGGCCAGACCGATCAGGCAGGCCACAGCGTCGAGCAATCGTTGGCCCTCTGGAGGCAGATAGTCATGCAGGGCTGTAACGCGGACATGGCCACCGGACTTGAGCGTAGCCCCTGCGGAAAGGAAAACGCAGGCCCCCATCATATAGGCGGCAAAGTCCCAACTGAAGGGGAGGCTGATGCCAAGAAAGTTGCGCGCTATGATTTCTGCGGCGATGAGTGCGAAAATGGCAACCAGACAAACGCCACCAATTATGCAGGAAAGACTGCTAATTTGATCGATCGGGTTTGTGATTGCCGTAAATTTCCGATCTTCGGACACTGGCATGGTATGTACCTGCAAACGGCGTGAGCCAGAAAAGTCTGTATCGTGAATACAGGTTTCGGCTCTGGCATGAATAGGGGAAAGGCCGCCCGAATGCTGGGCCCGGGCGACCTGTTTGATTAGTTGCGAACGGCCAGATAGGAGTCGATATAATCGGCTGATTCAGGCACGCGTTTCTTGAACTCGTCCCACAGAGGCTGAGCGCGTTTGATGAGCTCGGCTTTCAGTTCGGCAGATGGGGCGGTAACAGACATGCCGTTTTCTTCCAGAATAGCGATCTTCTTCTGGTCTTCTGCGCGACTTGCTTTCCAGAAGTCGCCTTCAAGCTTGATGGCTGCCTTTTCAATGGCTTCCTGATGCTCTTCTGAAAGGTTGTTCCATGCATCAAGATTCACAGTGACCAGGTTGCTGGATGCCTGCCAATTGAAGGTGCTCATATTGTCCATGAATTCCCAGAAGGAACCATCAACACCGGAAGAAGAAGAGGTGGTCACGCCTTCAATGGTGCCAGCGGCAAGGGAAGGAACCACTTCACCCCAAGGCATTTGCAAAGGCGCGGCCCCCAGAGCGGTGAAGAAATTCTGACCGTTCGCGTCAACAACGCGCAGTTTCACGCCAGCCAGATCCTCGATCGTCTTGATCGGTTTTTTGGTATAGACAGCCTGACCCGGCCACGGAACCATGTAGAGCAGCTTCTGATTCATGGATTCGGCGACGTCTTCAATTTTCGGGCGGAAATATTTGTGCAGCAGCGCAAGGTCGGACATGGTCGGAGCGAGGTATGGCAGGCTTTCGATGCCCAGAACCGGTGCTTCGCCTACTTGCTGACTCATCAGGATGTCGGCAATTGGAACGAGACCATCACGAACAGCGGCCATGCCTTCCGGGCCTTTGATGCCAAGAGAGCCGCCGGCATGTACGGTGATGACAACTTCACCGTCGGTGACTTCTTTGACCGTGTCTGCAAATTTGATGGCGTCCTGTGTGTGGAAGTTGCCCTGCGGCCAGACCACAGACATATCCCAGTTGGTTTCTGCATAAGCTTGTGCAGCAAAGGCAATGGTGCCTGCTGCGAGAAGAGCGCGGAATGCTGATTTCATCGGTGTGTAACCCTCATCGGTCGGAGTAGCGATTGCGTTATTCTTATATGGCGGAAATCGACTTGCAATTTTGGTATTCCACCTGTATTCCAAAACAGGGTGACCATACGATGGAAAATTAGGCAGCGCAAGAGGGTGCCCAATATTTGAGCTTATTTTCGGGGCCGTCCGTTCAAAAAAGTCCATTGGTCTAAGAAGTAAATCAGCATGTTTCTGCGCTTTTGGCGCTAAACTGAGATGTTTCAATTTGCTCTGTATATCGCTCTGCAAGAAGAAGGCCATTTTGAAGGTCAAATGAAATCGGCAGCGGTTGGCGCCTTCGATCTCACCGCTCAGGCGCGCGGAGCACTCAAAGGCCTCTATGCTGTGGGGAAATGTGCAAGAAGCCGTTGAAACGCATTCCCTTTTGGGAAGAAGAAAACAAAAGGAAGCTTTGCATGTCGTTGGAAATGAAATTCAGGATGCTCGGTACGGACAATGCTCCGGGGCAGGAAGCCCGGCAGGGATTGGATGGTTTGAACGAGCTTTTGCGCGGGGAGCCACTGGAAGGCCGTCCGGTCGACTTCTCTCATGGGGATGTGGATGCCCATGAGCCCACACCGAGCGCCTTCGAGCTGTTTGCAGAGGGCTTCGACAAGGGCGCGGCGCAGGCTTATACCGAATATCGCGGTGATATCGGCATTCGCGAACAGGTCGCAACCGACCTTGCTGCCTTCACCGGAGCTTCGGTTGATGCTGCCGATGGCCTCATCATTACGCCGGGCACCCAAGGCGCGCTATTTCTTGCCATGGCCGCAACCGTTGGCCGGGGCGACAAGGTTGCCATCGTGCAGCCTGACTATTTTGCCAACCGAAAGCTGGTGCAGTTTTTCGACGGCGAAATGATGCCAGTGCAGTTGCATTATGCGCATGCGGAGGAGGGCACTGCCGGGTTGGATCTGGGGGAACTGGAAGAGGCCTTCAAAGCCGGGGCCAAGCTGTTCCTCTTTTCAAATCCCAACAATCCGGCGGGTGTTGTCTATTCAAAGGAAGAGATTGCAAGCATCGCCGCTCTGGCCGAGCAATATGGTGCAACGGTGATCGTCGACCAGCTCTATTCGCGCCTACGCTACAGCAATGTTGCCTATACCCATCTGCGCGCCGAGCCGATCAATCCGGAGAATGTCATCACCATCATGGGGCCATCCAAGACCGAGTCCCTGTCCGGTTTTCGCCTTGGTGTTGCCTATGGTTCCAAGAAAATCATCGCGCGCATGGAGAAGCTGCAGGCGATTGTCAGTTTGAGAGCCGCCGGATACAGTCAGGCCATCTTGCGTGGTTGGTTCCATGAGCCCGCTGGTTGGATGGATGATCGCATCGCCCAGCATGAAGCCATTCGCGATGACTTGCTTAAACTCTTCCGCGCCATTGATGGCGTAAGCGCCCGCACGCCACAGGCTGGCAGTTATCTGTTTCCTGCATTGCCCCAGCTATCTGTCTCTCCTGCGGATTTTGTGAAAATCCTGCGGGTTCAGGCAGGTGTCATCGTGACGCCGGGTACCGAGTTCAGCCCGCACACGGCCAGCAGCATCCGGCTTAATTTCTCTCAGGATCACGCCGCTTCTGTTGCCGCGGTTGAACGTCTGGCAATACTTGTCGAGAGGTATCGCGCATGACCATGCGCAAGACCGGCATTTTGCAGCTTGAAGGGCCGGTCTCAGCGCCGGTCAAGATCCTGCTGATCGTCGCCATCATCTGAATATGGAGCTGTGTGCTCTGCGCCGCCTATGCTTGAAGCGCGGTCTATCGGTCCGTTGAGCCCGTTGCCTTGGCTTTTTCGCACAAAGCAACGGGCTATTATATATTGCCGCATTGGAGCCGGTTTGAGTCTGGGCAAGGCTCAACCATAGTATCCGGCTTTGATCAAAAATTAGCCAAGGCCACGACTGAAAATGACCATGCCAAAATCTGAAAAATCTAGGTGAAATTACATAAATATCTGAAAATAAAAGATATTTCATGCGTATGAGTATGCTCTTGGTGTTCCAAAAAACAGATGGTTATTTGATCTTGAAAAGTTGAATGCATCAAATCATAGTTTTGATGCATCATAATTCCAATTGAATATATCGCAGCTAAAAGACCATTGCCCGATCGAACCTCTTCCAGATACGTCCTCTCGGGCATGCAATGAACGCATTCGCGGACATCCATATTGGATGATGCATCGAGCGGGATCTTTGCCCAAAAGCCTAACGATCCCCTCGTGCGATCAGTCGATTTATGAATATCAGGAGTCTGCATCATGAGCATTATGCCCAATTCAGTTGAAGCACGTGACATCGCCTATCATATGCACCCAGCCGTCAATCTACGCAAATTTGAAGAAAAGGGTGGCCTCGTCATCGAACGCGGCGAGGGAGTGTATGTCTATGACAATACCGGCAAACGCTATATCGAGGGGCTGGCCGGTCTTTGGTCGGTCGCCGTCGGCTTTGGTGAAAAGCGGCTTGTTGAAGCGGCCACCGCCCAGTTGCAAAAGCTGCCCTACTACCATTCGTTCAACTACAAAACCAACGGCCCTTCGGTCGATCTGGCCGAGTTGCTGATCAGCATCGCGCCGGTTCCGATGTCCAAGGTGCATTTCACCTCTTCGGGGTCGGAAGCCAACGACCTTGTCGCCAAAATGGTCTGGTATCGCTCCAATGCACTGGGCAAGCCGGAAAAGAAAAAGATCATCGGCCGTATCAAAGGCTATCACGGCGTAACGATTGCCGCCGGTTCCATCACCGGTATTCCGGCCAACCACACGAGCTTCGATCTGCCGCTTGAGCGCATGATCCACACCTCCTGCCCATCCTTTCCTCATTTCAGCCAAAAAGGGGAGAGCGAAGAGGCCTTCACCGCCCGTATGCTAAAGGATCTTGAAGACCTGATCCTCAAGGAAGGGCCGGAAACCATTGCCGCCTTTTGGGGCGAACCGGTCATGGGCGCTGGCGGTGTGCTCACCCCGCCCAAGGGCTATTGGGAAGGCGTGCAGGCCATCCTGAAGAAATACGACATTCTGCTGGTTGCCGATGAGGTGATCTGTGGCTTTGGCCGCACCGGCAAGATGTTCGCCTGCGAAACATATGACATCAAGCCAGACGTGCTGGTCATTTCCAAGCAGCTGTCTTCTTCCTACATGCCGCTCTCGGCCATCTTGATGAATGACAATTTCTATCAGCCGATTGCTGACGAATCCGACAAGATCGGCGTCTTTGCCCATGGCTTTACCGCCTCGGGGCATCCGGTGGCCACAGCCGTTGGGCTTGAGAATGTGAAGATCATCATCGAACGCGATCTGGTGGGCAATGTTGCACGCCTTGAAAAGACCTTCCTTGATGGTCTGGCCAAGCTGGCCGAGCATCCGCTTGTGGCTTCCTCGCGCGGCATCGGCCTGATCGGTGCGCTGGAGCTGACTCCTTGGGAAAATGAAGCGGTCGGTGCTGCGGCTCTTGCTGTGGCCGAAGCCATTCAGGAAGAGGGATGCATCATCCGCAATATCGGTGAAGCCATCTGCTTCTGTCCTCCGTTGATCATCACCGCAGAGCAAATTGAAGACATGTTCGCAATCGTCCTGCGGGCGCTGAACAAGGTTGCCGAGGCGCGATAGCGCGCCCTCGGCGCCCAGTAATTCACCCTTGAAGATAGATCGGGACAACCCGGCGTTTTTTAAAGCAATCAACCTACCGGAGATACAACATCATGAAAAAATGGGCACTATTGGCGTCTGTTCTTGCTCTTGGCGCCATGTCAAGCGCATCTCAGGCTCGCGACCTGACGATCACGAGCTGGGGCGGCAGCTACCAGACCGCGCAGCAGGAAATCTATTTCACGCCTTTCTCTGAAAAGGTCGGCAAACCGGTTCTGGATGAAAGCTGGGATGGTGGCTATGGCGTTCTGCAAGCCAAGGTGAAGGCTGGCGCGCCCAACTGGGATGTCGTGCAGGTGGAGGCCGAAGAGCTGGCGCTGGGCTGCGATGACGGTATCTTCGAAATGATCGACTGGGACAAGATGGGGGGTGAAGATGCCTTCATGCCAGCCGCTGTCAGCGATTGTGGCGTGGGTACCATCGTCTGGTCTCTGGCGTTGGCCTATGATGGCAACAAGCTCAGCGATGGCCCTAAAAATTGGGCCGACTTCTGGGATGTGAAGAAATTCCCGGGCAAACGCGCCTTGCGCAAAGGGGCGAAATATACCCTTGAATTCGCCCTTCTTGCAGATGGGGTTCCGGCTGATGAACTCTATGATGTGCTTTCCACGCCGGAAGGTGTTGATCGGGCCTTTGCCAAGCTTGATGAGTTGAAACCGGATCTGGTCTGGTGGGAATCCGGCGCTCAGCCGTTGCAGTTCCTGGCATCCGGCGAAGTGGCCATGGCTGCGTCCTACAATGGCCGCATCTCCGGTATCAACAAGACTGAGGGCAAGAATTTCAAGATCGTCTGGCCCGGCTCTATCTATGCGGTCGATAGCTGGGTGATCCTGAAAGACGCTGAAAACAAAGATCTCGCCCAGGATTTCATCGCCTTTGCCAGTCAGCCGGAAAATATGTCCAAGCTGCCTGAATATATCGCCTACGGCCTGACCAACAAGAAAGCTTCCAGCATGGTGCCAGATGAATATAAAGCCGACGTGCCGACCACGCCGGAAAATCTGGAAAAGGCGCTTTCCCTCAATGTTGATTTCTGGATCGACAATTCCGAAGCCCTGAACCAGCGCTTCAACGCCTGGCTCGCCCAGTAAAGGCAAACAAGGCAAGCGCATGGAGCAAAGATCGCTTGATGCGCTTCCCCCCATGCATGCCCATCCGTTCCCTTCACGAGAGGCGAAAGCTTTCCCGGCCGGATGGGTATGCCTTGTCGTCTCAGGCGTAGGTTAGACCGGCTTGTCCCGAGACCGTCTGGTCATATGTTGCAGGAAGAAAAATGATCGAGCAGGCATATATTGAATTTCGTAAAGTCAGCAAAGTCTTCGGATCTTTGACCGTTGTTGACGATCTCGATCTGACCATCAACAAGGGCGAATTCGTTTCGCTTCTTGGTCCATCCGGATCAGGCAAGACAACATTGCTCATGATGCTGGCCGGTTTTGAAGACCCCACGGCAGGGGACATTCTGCTCGGTGGGTCTGTGTTGAACCGCACCCCGCCTTACAAACGCAACATGGGGGTTGTCTTCCAGAACTACGCCCTGTTTCCCCATTTGTCTGTTGCCGAGAATATTGCTTTCCCGCTTAAAAGAAGAGGAGTCGGCAAGGCAGAAATCGCGGAGAGGGTCAACCGCGTGCTGGAGATGGTGCAGCTGCCCGATCAGTCCGGAAAGTTGCCTAGCCAGCTCTCCGGTGGTCAGCAGCAGCGTGTTGCGCTCGCCCGTACGCTCGTGTTCGAGCCGAATGTGGTCTTGATGGATGAGCCGCTTGGCGCACTCGACAAGAATCTGCGCGAGCAAATGCAATATGACATTCGCCGCCTGCATCGCGATCTGGGCCTGACCATTGTCTTCGTTACCCATGATCAGTCTGAAGCGCTGACCATGAGCGATCGTATTGCCGTGTTCAATCATGGCAAAATCGAGCAGATCGGCACGCCGCAGGATATCTATGACAGGCCGAACACGCATTTTGTTGCCGAGTTCGTCGGCGAAACCAATCTCATTCCCGTAAAATATCGCGAGGGGGACCATTCCCGCTGTTCGGTGATAACCAATTCCGGCAAAGATCTGGAAGTGACCAGCCCTGTGACCCTGTTCCGCGGCACCGAGGTGCTGCTCTCCTTGCGACCGGAACATATCGAGCTGGGCGACAGCGCTGAAGGGCTGGAGAATGCCATGCCCGCCCGTATCAGCGACGTGGTGTATCAGGGGGATCACCTGCGGGCTGATATTGAGGTGGATGGTGCCAAACTGATTGCCCGCCTTGGTCGCCATTTGCCCCCGCATGATCCCGGCGATGATGTCTTTATCGGCTTCCGCCCGCAAAATGCCCGGGTGATCTTGCCATGACAGCAAAACTAGGCCCTCATCTGAAAGCCTCGGCGCTCGTGCTTCCGCTTGTGCTGTTTCTGGCTCTGTTCTTTGTCTGGCCGATCATCGCCATGCTCAAGCAGTCCGTATCTGATCCCGTCATACACAATACCCTGCGCCAGACCAGCGCCATTGCGTCAGAATGGAATGGAAAGGCGCCGGTTCCGGCTGCCTTGCAAGATGCATTGGTGGCCGATATTCGCGCCACGACAGATCGTCAGGAAATGGGCGCAGTCGTGCGTCGCCTCAATAGCGCCAAATCCGGCTTTCGGACCCTGATGCGCAAGACGCGCAGGGCGATCCAAAAGAGTGATGGCCCGATCAATCTGGGCGATGTCGACAAGCGCTGGAATGAGGTGGCATGGTGGCACACCATTGCTCAGGCGTCTTCTCCCTATACCGATCGCTACCTGCTCGCAGCGCTCGATTATGGTCGGGACAAACATAACAAGATTGTTGCCCTGCCAGAGGATGCATCGGCCAACAAGACCATTCTGGCGCGGACCTTCGTCATTAGCCTGTCGGTGATGCTGTCCTGTCTGGTGATCGGGTTGCCCTTTGCCATGGTCATTGCCTCCACCAGCGGCTGGTTGCGCAATATGTTGCTGGCTGCAGTGTTGCTGCCTCTTTGGACCTCTCTGCTCGTGCGCACCACGGCGTGGTTTATCATTTTGCAGAATAACGGTCTCATCAATTCGACCCTTCAGGCGCTCGGCATCACCGATCAGCCCATCCCGCTGATTTTTGAACGCACGGGCGTCATTATCGCCATGACCCATGTGTTGCTGCCCTTCATGGTCTTGCCGATCTATAGCGTTCTGTTGTCCATGCCGAATAATCTCATGCAGGCAGCCTCTTCGCTGGGGGCGCATCCGGTCGTTGCGTTCCTCAAGGTGATGCTGCCCCTCTCGGCAAGGGGCATTGCCTCGGGCTCGCTATTGGTCTTCATGTCGTCGATTGGCTATTACATCACGCCAGCGCTCATCGGCGGTCCGTCTGACCAGATGATCTCTTCGGTGATCGCTTTCTATGCAACGGAGTCGGCAAACTGGGGCATGGCCGGTGCTCTCGGGCTGGTTCTCCTCTCGATCACCTTGCTGCTCTATGTCGTCTATGGACGCCTTTCGGCTGAAAAGAGGGGAGTTGCGTAATGTTCCCAACAGTCAAAAAAGCCTTTGGCATTCTTGTCATGCTGTTTCTGATTGCACCGCTGGCCGCCATTTTGCCACTGGCTTTCACGTCCAGCGCGTTGCTCACCTATCCTGTGCCGGAATGGTCTATGCGCTGGCTGACCGAACTGGTCACCGAGCCGGTCTGGCGTCGCTCCATCGCCAACAGCCTGATCATCGGTGGCGGCACGACAGTCCTCGCCACCGTTTTGGGAACGCTCGCCGCGCTGGGCTTGCGGCGCTATTCTTCGCTGTTTGCCGGTGTGCTGAAAACCTTCTTCCTGTTGCCAATGGTTGTGCCCGCTGTGGTGCTTGGCGTGGGGATGCAGGTCTTCTTCGTCCAGATGGGCATCGCGAACTCCTATCTGGGTGTGATCGTGGCGCACACTGTAATTGCCATGCCGTTTGTCTATGTCAGCGTGTCGGGCTCATTGGCCGGCATTGATCCGCGCGTCGAGCTGGCCGCAGCCAGCCTCGGGGCGTCTCCTTCCACGGTGTTGCTGACAACGACCCTGCCGCTCAGTCTGTCCGGCATCCTGTCCGGCGCGGTCATGGCTTTTGCGACCTCACTGGATGAGGTGATCTTGACCCTCTTCGTTGCAGGCCCCCATCAACGCACGCTGGCCAGACAGATGTTTTCCACCATTCGTGAGAATGTGTCTCCGGCCATCGCCGCGGCGGCTTTCGTCTTCATTGTCGGCACCATTCTTGTTGCTTGCTTGATCATGCTTGTGCGCACCCGTACCGGTGGCGCGATGCAGAAAACCATGGGGCCCGGCATTTCCTAGAAGGCGGCGTCCCGGCACCCTTTTGGGACGTTAAGCGAGAGGCGCCCGCGCATCCTGCTTTTGTAGTCAAAACAAAGGGCAGCTGCCCGAGAAAAGAACGCCGTGGTTGGTAGCAGATCAGCGCGAGCACAAAACGCTTGTGTTGATTGAAATGATGCATCAAGATATAATTAAGATGCATCATAAATGGAAGCCAACGTGCGGGGCGCTCTAAATGCCAAAGCACCGGCCTCCATTATTCGGGAAACACAGCAACTGGATAGAGTTTGGGTATGCAATCGCAACAAGAAGGCAAAAAACTCTCTGACATGGTCTATGACAGGCTATGTGAGGCTCTGCTCAAAGGGCACTATCTTCCTGGCAGGCGCTTGAAGATACGGGATTTGGCGGAAGAGATGCAGACCAGTGTCACGCCGGTGCGTGATGCCATTCTGCGATTGCACTATGATGAAGCGGTTATCTACAACTCGCCGCGCTCCATCCATGTCACGTCTCTAAGCCGCGAACGCTATGAAGAAATCCGCAAAATACGCCTGCCTCTGGAAGTGATGAGTGCCAAGGCCGCCGCGCAATATGCCACCCTTTCCGATATCGCTGCTCTTGAAACCCTGATTGCCGAAAATGAAGAAGCCATTGCTGAAGGCGATGGTGTTCGTGGCGCATCGCTCAATCAGCAGTTCCATTTCAAGCTGGTCGAAATGGCCGACATGCCGGTGCTCTATGGTGTGTTGCGCCGCCTTTGGCTTCAAACCAGCCCGTTGATCGCTCACGGCTATCTGGAGGCGGGGCGAGCGATGATCGATCACCATTACGAGGTTTTCGAAGCGGTGCGCAAAAAGGATGTTGACGCCGTAGCGCTCGCCGTGGAGCGGGATCTGTCGCTGGGCGGAGCGCCGCTGGTGCGCATGCTCGACAAGGTTGCCGAGGGCACATGATCGAGAGGCGAATAGTTGATGCAGTTCGCCAGCCAATCGCATCCGTTCCACCCCATATATTGGCCCCATAGCGGGGCACTCCCGCACCTGATCGCTTTCATCAGAGCGCTTGTTACAAAGACACAATAACTAGAGGAACCGGCCAATGGCCACTGCAGAACCTGATATCGGATTGCTTCTTACGACGCCTCCGCCCGCAATTTCACAACAAGAGGCCCTTTTTATCGCTGAAAGCACCTTCGGGATCACCGGTAGCCTCAAAGCTTTAACCTCGGAGCGCGATGCCAATTTCCTGCTACGCACGGATGAGGGCAAAGGCTATGTGCTGAAATTCACCAACGAGATGGAGCCGCAAGAGCAAACCGATTTCCAGACCAAGGCACTGTTGCATTTAGAGAAAACCGCGCCCTCTCTGCATGTGCCGAGGGCGGTGTCGACCCTTTCGGGGGAGCCGTGGCTTGAACTGGAAAATGGGTCGCGGGCGCGCCTTCTGAGCTATGTCGAGGGCAGCCTCAGTTCGACCCTGCCCAAGTCGATCCATCTGACCAGAGCTGTTGCCGCCGCCGGAGCCAAGCTGGTCAATGCTCTGGAAGGATTCGAGCATCCCGGAGCCGATCATTATCTGATCTGGGACATCAAGAATGCCGGAACCCTGCGCTCCATGCTGCCGCAGATCGAAGACAGGGAACAGAGGGAGCTGGTCGAGACGGTGGTCGATGCATTTGATGACAAGATTGCTCCGCATATTGAAAGATTGCCCTGGCAGGTGATTCACGGCGACATGAATCCGCAGAATCTTGTTTTCGAAGATGAAAATGATCTGGAAATCGGTGTGCTGGATTTTGGCGACATGGTGCACTCGCCGCGCATTTGCGAACTGGCGATAGCGGCGGGCTATCAGCTCGATTTTGCAGATGTTGGCGCGTCTCTTGGTCAGTTCCTTGCCCATTGGCACAGCATTTGCCCGCTCACCCGTGCCGAAGTGGAGCTGGCTGCCGATTTCATCGCGGCCCGCTTTGCTACCATCATCACTGTCGCCAACTGGCGCGCCCAGCGTTATCCCGAAAACAGAGCCTATATTACGCGCAATCTGGCGCTGGCCTCAACAGGGATCAAGCATCTGACCAATCTGGATCGCAATGAGCTCTATGGGCTCCTTAAGGATACAGCTGAGATGAAACCACATGAGGAGATTGCATGATGGCGCAAGACCAGTCCATGGCAAATGCCTTCGTACCTGGGCAGGCGATCCTGTCTGCGGGCGATGAAGCCCTCTTGCAGCGGCGCACTGAGACATTGGGGCCAGCCTATCGCCTTTTTTATGAAGAACCCTTCCATCCGGTGCGCGGGGAAGGGGTGTGGCTTTATGATGAAGACGATACGGCCTATCTTGATGCCTACAACAATGTTGCCTGTGTCGGTCATTGCCATCCGCGCGTGGTCGAGGCCATGGCCAGACAGGCCTCTATTCTGACCACCCATACCCGCTATCTGCAGAATAACATTGTCGATTTTGCCGAAGATTTTCTATCGAGTTTTCCCGCCGCGCTGTCCCATATCATGTTCACTTGCACCGGCTCGGAAGCCAACGATCTGGCCCTGCGCATTGCGCAGGTCAAAACCGGCGGCTCCGGCGTTATCGTGACCGAGAATGCCTATCATGGCGTGACCATCGCATTGGCCGCCATGTCGCCCTCATTGGGGGCTGGGGCACCCAGGAATGACAATGTTTTCACAATCCCGGCACCAACTGGCAAGTATGGAGAGCAGGAAGGGGACGTCATGCGAGCCAACGTCGAAAAAGCGCTTGCAGCCATGGCTGAGCGCGGCATCAAGCCCGCAGCTCTCTACATGGATACGATCTTCTCCTCGGATGGCATTTTTAGCCATCCCAAAGGCTTCCTAATACCCGCCGTTGACGCATTCCGCGCAGCCGGAGGCCTGTTCGTGGCCGATGAAGTGCAGCCGGGCTTCGCCCGTACCGGTGAGGAAATGTGGGGCTTTATAAGACATGGCGTTGTGCCGGACATGGTTTCCATGGGCAAGCCGATGGGCAATGGCTACCCCGTTGCTGCATTGGTTGTGCAGCCCAATGTGGTGGCCGAGTTCGGTGAACGCACCCGCTATTTCAACACTTTCGGTGGCAACACAACCGCTATCGCAACGGCGCGAGCGGTATGGGATATCATTCACGATGACGGCCTGCAGAAAAAGACGCTTGATATCGGCAATGCGTTCCGTACCGAGCTGGAGGATCTTGCAAAAGAAGGAGACGTCATCTGCGATGTCCGCGGCAGCGGCCTGTTCATCGGCGTACAGATTACCGGCAACGATCCAAGGGGCAGAACCGCCCGCCTTGTCAATGCGCTGAAGAAAAAGCGCATCCTGATCAGTGCATCCGGTCCGGGAGGCGATGTGCTCAAAATCCGCCCACCTCTGGTTTTTGGCTCTGATGCGCTGGACTTCTTTATGACCGGATTGAGAGAGGTTGTGAAGGATAACTAGCCAAAGGGCGGGGCACCGGGCTAGGCCCATTCCCATAAACTAATAACACCCATGCGGGCAGCTTCCATTGGAAAGAAATAGATATGAGTTCGAATGAGCGAAAAACACTTTTGATTACCGGTGCCAGTCGTGGCATCGGCCATGCCACCGTGAAGCGCTTCTCTGATGCTGGATGGCGGGTGCTCAGTTGCTCCCGGCAGGCCTTTGATGAGAAATGCCCATGGCCCATGGGCAAGGAAAACCACATTCAGGTGGACCTCAGTGACCTTGCAAGCATCGGAAAGGCAATCGGCGACGTCAAGCAACGGCTGAAATCGGAAGGTGGCAAGCTGCACGCATTGATCAACAACGCAGCCATCAGCCCCAAGGATGAAAATGGTCAGCGGCTCGATAGCCTCAGAACCCCGCCTCATCTTTGGCATACAGTTTTCACGGTCAACTTCGTTGCGCCAATCATGCTTGCCAACGGACTGATTGAAGAGCTTCGCGCCGCAAAGGGGTCCATCGTCAATGTCACCTCCATTGCCGGCATGCGGGTGCATCCCTTTGCTGGCACGGCTTACGCAACATCCAAAGCGGCCCTGTCTACTCTGACGCGTGAAATGGCAGCCGATTTTGGTCCCCACGGAATTCGGGTCAATGCCATCGCTCCGGGGGAAATCGACACCTCGATCCTGTCTCCTGGCACCGAGAAAATCGTAGAGACAATTCCGCTGCGGCGCTTGGGTGAGCCCTCCGAGGTGGCGGAGACCATCTTCTATCTGTGTTCGGAGGCCAGCTCTTATGTTTCGGGCACCGAAATTCACGTGAATGGCGGCCAGCATGTCTAAGTGAGCCTTGGCGCTCCGTTGAGAAGATGGAAGGATCACGCCACTCCGCTCGGTAATCGGGGGAAGGAATGGCGGGGAGGGCTGGAGATGATTGAGCGTTTCAGCTAACGTTGAACAGATCCTTCCGGATCCACACTCATCTCCCTGATCGGAATGTTTTCCTGCCTCATCGGGTGGCGAACTCGAACGTCACGCTTGTCTCTGTGATCTTGCGGGCGGCTGGAAAGCGCCAGCAATCAGGAACCTTCCCCACCATGACGAACCATGCTTCGCCACGATGTCCGAAGGGAGCAGGACAGCATTCTGCGTGGGAGATGAAATGCAACAAGGGATGCGGTGCCATGCCACTGGGTATGGGCCAAAAGAGAGTTATGTGATGAATAAGAATAAACTGGTTGTTGTCGGTGTGGGCCATGTTGGCTCCTATGTCTTGGCTGATGCCATGAAAACAGGGCTGTTCGCTGAAATCGGCCTCATCGATATTCTGGAAAATGTCGCCTATGGCGAAGCCCTGGATCAGGCGCAGGCAACGGCGCTGACCTACATGAATAATGTGGACGTCAAGGCAGGTGGCTATGAGCAATGCGCTGACGCAGACGTGATCATCGTGGCCGCTGGCCCGAGCGTCATTCCAGATCCGGACAATCCCAAGGGAGAGCCGGACCGCACGCTTCTGACCAAGACCAATTGCGAAGTCATCCGCGAGGTCATGACGGGCATAACCAAATACACCAGAGACGCCATCGTTATCCTGATCACCAATCCGCTGGATACCATGGTGTATATTGCCGAAAATGAGTTCGACTATCCAAAGGGGCGTGTCTTTGGAACGGGAACGATGCTCGATTCCGCCCGTCTGCGCAAACTGATTGCCGACACCTATCAGGTCGATCCCAAATCCATATCCGGCTATATGATGGGCGAGCATGGCAGCACGGCTTTCCCTGTGCTCAGCCATGTGACCGTGGGCGGCATTCCTTTTGCTGCTATAGACGATTATCTGCAGCCAACCAGCGATATTCAGAACCCGGATGTGGTCAAGACCAGCATTATTTCGGCGGCCTATGAAGTGCTCAACGGCAAAGGCTGGACCAATGCCGGCGTTGCCCAATCTGCCATCACGATGGCAAAGGCCGTTTTGCTGGATGAGCATAGCATCTATCCCGCGTCGACCACCTTACGTGGTCAATATGGTCATGATGGAGATGTGGCCCTCAGCATGCCATGCGTCATCGGTCGGGAAGGGATCATCAAGCAGTTGCCCGTGGACTTGAATGCATGGGAAGAGAGGAAACTGCAGGAAACCATCGCTTTCATTCAGGCCACCATGGTGGATGCCAAAACAGGCCCGGACAAAGCAAAATAATCTGATAGCTTTTTGGAAGAAAACAAGGATTGCGGACGCAAGGCCGTCCGCAGTCGCCACTCTTGAAGCTGGGCTGCAGGAGCCTTCCGATCAGGCGCCTGCAAAGGTTCAATATCCGGAGAGGGATTTGGCTTAGCTGCTGGTGGCCTTGGAGGTCATATCCGTCGTGCGCTCGGCCAGTTCCTTACGCCAACGTCCGGCTTCAAAGGCTTTGCGCGCCAATTGTGCTTTGCGACGATGCTGATAGGTCCGGGCGGCATGTCGGGTCAGATAATAAAAAATCAGTGCCACTGCGATGCCGACAGGTATGGCGCCAACTGCCATGATCTTGATCGTTGGCAGAATGGCAGAAAGCGATTGCGACAGCAGTCCATTCTGAAGGGCATGGATCTTGTGATGCATGATCGGTTGCCCCAGAATGAGGCAGCCGGTGGAATAGGTCGCGCTCCAGATGAATGGAAATGTCAGCGGATTGCCAACGGCTGTTCCCACTGCCGCAGCGAGCAGGTTTCCGCCTATCAAGAAGGCGATCGTCCAAGCGATGATAAAGTGAAATCCGAGAAAAGGCGTAAAAGAGGTGAAGACACCAGCCGCGACTCCGGCCGCAATGGCATAGGGAGACCCAGTCAGGCGCAAAACCCGCTTGATATAATAGACGCCTGATCGTTTCCAGCTGCGACGCGGCCACAGCAAAACGCGAATGCGCTCAGCAAACTTGGGCTTGTTCTTCCGACCAAAAATCACGGTTTCCAGTCTCTTTCTTCTTTTTGTAAAACCGATGTGCCATCGGACACCAAAAGCTGGTTCACCTAAAGCCAGCTGGCCCGCAACATAGCACATAAAGTCACTATTTTTCTTTTAAAGACAAACACTATTTTCCCAGTGTTTCCCGGTTCAAAGAAGGTGCATCCTTTATTCAAGGATATAAGATGTCTTGTCTCTCCTGAAAAGGGCCATTTCATGGCCGATTTTCAGCGATTTTTCCAGACAAGGGTTTAGGCCTCTCTTGGAATAGGTGCAATCCATTTTAAATATGAGAAGGGCAAATGGTGAATAAATTTCTATCACAGAGATTATTTCTAGCCTAAAGGGCAGCTAAACGGCTAATCAGAGTGGACCTTTTCGGCATATGCTTTAAAGAACACGGGAACGATAAAAACCGGGTGTAAGAATTTGGACTATTTCAATAAGGGGGAGGCGGAAAAGCAGGCCGCTTTTGCCGCCAAAAGAGATCGCATATTCCGCCCGCTCGTTCTATATCTGGCGCGCAAGGGCGTGACACCCACGGTAATCAGCGTTGTTGGCGTTTTGTTTGCGTCCTTTGCTGTTGCCATGCCCGCTGCACTTTGGGATCTGGCAGCAGGTGGATTTATACTCTATGTCCTGATGGACGCGGTGGACGGGCCTTTGGCGCGGCTGACGCGTGTCGACAGTCATGGCGGGTCACTGGTTGATATCTTTGCAGATCAATTCGGTGTTGTTCTGGTGGCACTGGGGGCAATATGGTGGCTGGATGCCAGTATTCTGGCCAATGTCATGTTTGCCTTCTTCTACAGCCACACGATCTATCTGATGGTGATCTGCAATTTGCTCTCGGTGCCAATGCCCTATGTGCTGAGGGTGAAATATATCTATTTCATCGTCTATATTGGCTCGCTTTATGCGCAGAGCAATATGCCCATCAATATCTTTGCCGGCCTTTTTCTTGCCTATTATCTGGTCTATTTCTTCATTCTCTTCAGGCTGGTTCTCAAGCGCAGGCCTTGAAAAAGCGTGCGGTGTTTCGCAGCTATCTTGGATAGGCTTCCTTGCCAACCAACCCGATTATGTTAGTCAAAAGACTGGCTTGTAAGTGCGCATCTTGATACACTTATCAAGTAGGTGGGCGGGCATATAGCCTGCTCGGAGAGAAGAGGCATACCCATATGGGGTTGTATGAGCCAGACAAAAACTATGCGATTGATACGCATTTTCATGCGAACGTCTTCCGGCGTCCGCATACAAAGCGTAGGCGCATTGCTGCTCAGCTTTCTCGCTACACCACCCATCTGGATGGCTTGTGCTCGACCGAACATGCCTACAAGAAGCCGCTGGAAGCATATGACTTCTTGTGCGAGATGGTCGGGCATTACGGGCTTGAGCTAACCATCGTAGCGGGCGTTGAAAATATCTCGCGTGAAGGGGTTGAGGTTATTCAGCTGTTTGATAGCCGCGCCGCATTGGCAAGTTCCCTCAAAGAGTTCCCTGCCTTTTCATGGTCCATCCATGACGCGCTAGACATGCAGTCTCCAGATTGTGTGACCATCCTGCCGCATCCCTTCTCGCCAAGCGGAACCGGTATCGTCAGCGGCATCGGCTTTGACAGGGCCTGCCAGCTTCTCTCCCATTTCGATTATATCGAAATGTCCAACGGTTCCTTTCTGGAAGTGCCGCTGGATGCATTGCCGCGCACCAAATTCAAGGAACAGGTAGAGAAGACGACGCAGTTTCCTGAAGAGCTTATGCCATGCGGGGTAGGGCGTAGCTTCGGGTCTGATGCGCACCGGCCAGAGGATATCAATCTCTTCAGTACCCTCACAAAGGGCTATGATGAGAGTGTATTCCAAGCCCTGACCATGCGACAGAATCTCAAGCCTATCCTGCGAACGATTGCCGAATTCCGGGCCGTGGGCAAGATCTCGCGCAGCCTACTGACATCAAGCATCGAATATATGCAAAAGCAGGATTACAAGCTTGCCAGCAAGAGTGCAAAAGGCCATGGCGCCCGTTCATCCCTTGCCGAAAGGGCTCGCAGCCGTATTCTTGGCTGATCTATCAGCGGTAACACCTGTCTGGCACAATAGAAAAGACCCGATGTGCAAAACACCGAGCCTCTTCCCTGCTCTTAGGCAAATGGGCACTTGGAAGCGCCCCCGATCAGCTTTTCAAGCGCCTATTTTCTGTCTTTTTCAAGGGCCTCGTTGATGCCCATGACGATTTCATCCGCCGCTTCTTCGGCGGTCAGCTCGCCATAGGCGAACATTTCGATGGCATCCCCAAAGGCTTCTTCCACTTTCGGGTTGTCAAAGTAAGCAGAAATGGCTGGGCCCGAGGCTTCCAGAACCAGATTATGTGCTTTGAGAAGGATCGGCTCGATCGCGCCCTTGTCCATCAGGTGTTTGAAGGCGACCTTGGAGGCCGGGATACCGCGCGTGGTGCCCAGAATGTCGGCTGCTCCATCATCGGTCAGCAGGCAGTTGATTACTTCAGCCGCAGCTTTCGGATTTTTCGAGTTTTTGGAAATCGAAAAGAGCATGGACGGTTTGCGGAAGACGCCGTCGTTGGTGGCGTCTGCATTCTTCAGGATCGGGGCCGGAACAAGCTCTTGGCCTTCCTTCAACGGGTCCGCAATCTTGTGGTAGGTCGTGTCCCACTGATAGGTACCGGCGATATGGCCGTCAGCCCAGTTCGGGTCTTCGTGTAGCGGCACATTCGCTCCGGCAGCTGCCACAGTCTTCCAAGGCACGATGACTTTTTCATCGGAGAATGTCTTGTAAAGATTCAACCCGTCGATGAAATCTTCCTTGGTGAAGTTCAGCGCCAGAGTGTCTGGGTCGATCATGGTGACGCCCTTCTTCTGAACAATATAGGCGCGGATCAGGCCTCGGGCGTCCAGACCATGGGAGGTCAGACCGGTTGCTTCATAGGGATAGTAGCCATCGCCCAGCTTTTCCTGAAAGACCTTGGCGGCAGCCAGCAGGTCGTCCCAGGTTTTTGGCAGAGGCAGACCGGCTTTGTCATAGGTGGTTTTGTTGAACCATGGCACACGCCCGGTAATGGACAGGGGCAGGCCTTGCAAATGCCCTTTCACGGAGGTGGCTGCCAATTCGCTTTCTGACCACTGGGAAAGATCAATGATGTCTTTATAGTCATTCAGATCGGCAAAGCCGGTGCCATTCTTGCTGAACAAGGGCAGCCAGGGCCAGTTGATCTGCATGATGTCGGCTTCTGTGCCGCCTGCGAGCTGCACGGTGATCTTGGCCAGATGACCGTTCCAGCTGGTGAATTCCGGGGCAATGGTATGTCCCAGCTTTTCGCCACAATATTTCAGGGCCTCCTGCGTGGCCTCGTGGCGGCTGTTGCCACCCCACCAGGACATGCGCAAGTCAGCTGCATTTGCAGCAGAAAGGCTGGTAGCGGCCATAAGTGTAGCCAGAATCGTCATCTTCAGTTTCACAGGAACCTCCCCTAGATATACAAGTAAAATGTATTTCCAAACCGGTTGGCCCGAAGAGGCCGTTTATACCGGCATTGTTATAACTTGAACGAACTGTCCTTGATGGCGCGCCATATCCGGTTTGCTTCGCTTCTCCCGATGAGCGAAGCAAACCGTCCTCTCCTGATATCCAGCCTGTTTTAAGATCAATCTCAATCTACAGGGCTGGTTTGCCGCGCCATTCATTTCCTCAGACAGGGCCGTGAGACTTGCTCCAGCCCTTATTCAAATTTTTGATAAGATTATACAAAAGATCGGGAGCATGAACATGGACGAACTGGTAATTTCGCGGGCGCGAAAATCTACGATTCTCTCCATGCATATTGGCCTATAAGGAAGCTCTTAGAGCAATTTCTGATTGGCGTTGGGTGTCTAGACACTTGATCGAGCCCAGGTAGAGTTTAAAAAAAAAGCGCCACTTGGGAAAAGTGGCGCCTTGAGTTGTCAGTAGCACCGAGCTACATGAAACAAGTGAATGCCTGGGGACGTTGGCATTCAAATGCATTTATTCATTTGGGTTATTGATTGCGATTTATTTGAATTCTCAAGCTATGCTGTTTTCTGCTTCATGTTGTTGACAAAGTCATTGTCGCTCTTAAGTAATTCTTCAATTGCCATCTTCAGAAAATAGGAAAGCATCGGATTTCCTATTGCGTTTGAGCCAAGCATGGCCCGTCTCAGATCGGTTTCAATTTCATTCCTGATTTGAGCCGATGTGTAGTGAACTTGCTCAGCCATGCCAAAATCTCCTTTTGAGGCAAGCCCTTCGGCGCTAAGCCGCGATTTCCTGAGGGTCGTTGAAGATCCCGTTTTTGTGGTAAAGCGTAGATGAGACCGCCAGTTTGGTCCGCATCGTTTCCAAAACAGGCTCGGACACTTCAAACACACCGCAGCAAACAGGCCGTTTGCCATATCCGTCTGCGCGTCCCAATTCCTGAACCTTCACGCCTGCACGGCGGTAGACAAGCTTCATTTGCGGTTCGTAATTCGACACCATGGTGTGTATGCCATGGTCAAGCGCACATTCGCACAATGCCAGAAAGAGCAGGCTGAAGGCACGACCGGCTTCTATCGTAGGGTAAACTGCATTGATAGCTTCCTGGTCGATACACATACGGGTGCCTTCCCAGACACCGGGGGCAGACAGGGAGACTTCATTGGGAAATGTTCTTCTGAAAACGTCATAAAGAAGAGTGGGGCCGGTTGTCGGCATCAGACGCATAGAGCCATATAGCTCTTTACGATCATCGTCGCACCAAACCAGATATGCTGGCATTTTTTGATCATATATATCGCGCTCATAGTCGCCATCGACAGAAACATCCCAGCCGAGCTGATCAGAGAAAACCTCTTTGCGCAGCTTGAACATGCGGTCCATTAAAGTCGGATATTTATGATATTCATGCGCTTCAATTGTCACAAACATCTATTCGCTCCATCGGCAAAACTGATGGATTCACAATGTTTCAAAAAAAATGAAGATGGTATTCGCATAAATGGGTCAACACATATTGCTTCACACATATGTAGTTGGCGCAGTGCTTTGTGCTTGGGACGGTCTTAGGGGATTTGAGCTCAGATCAAACGCAGAGTGATGGCTCTGGCAACGGCCTGCGACATGTTCGAGCAATTGAGCTTATAGCGGGCCGAGCGCATGTAGGTGCGCACGGTATGTTCAGAAATGCCGACGATCATGGCAATTTCCTTATAATCCTTGCCTTGTGCCGACCAATGCAGAATTTCCAGTTCTCGCGGGCTCAGAACCGGTACAGGATCTTCATCGCCAAACAGTTCGATAATGGCTTTTTTGTGCAGAACATGCGCAAGCTCCATCCAGTCCTGCCGGAAAGATTTAACGAATTCGGCCCAGTTGCTCTCTCCTTGTCGGGAATTCACCGACAACAGCGCCCGGCGCCCGACTTTGTCTGTGATCGGGATGGAAAAGCCGTGTTCCCCCATGCCATGAATCTGAAATTCAGCCATCAATTGCATTGCTTCTTCCGTTGGCTCAATTTCGGACCAATCAAACGGCAAGCTGCGTTTGAGCCCTTCCTTGACCACCGGATCAACGGTGACATAGCTTCTGGTCAGATAGACCGCAATCCAGTCTGGTGGGTAGGTCGTGCGCACGAACGGGGAGTCGATATGCATATCGGCAGTCACGGTTTGCGCCATATGATAGGTCACATGCCCAAGGCGATAGCCATCACGCAGTCCGAAGACTGCCTTCTCGACATTCTCTGCTTCTTTGATTTCTCTGAAGATCGTTTCGCGCAGCAGTAGAAATCTGTCGGGAGTTTCGCTCATGGTCCGCTCTCAATTGCCTTCTTAAGTAATCGCAAAATCATATTATCTGCGCAAGCCCTCTCGTACATATGTGCGAGGGAACTATACAAATAGCAATCAATGATCGTGGTGTATTTTCAATACACGATATACTTTAATTACTCTCCTTCCTTATTGGCTACACCCTCAGGTAGCGCTGTGCGCTGACTAAAATGTATATGCCCTAGTTGGGTTAATTGAGAGAAAATGCTCTTAGGTGCAAGAAAATGAGCTAAAAACTGCGCAAACCGGAGCTGTTCTATGCCTATTGGCAAAGAAAAGGGGCCGGAAAGGAATGAAAGCAAGGGAGCGAATTGGCAACCATGTCCGGACAATCGGGCGCGAGGCCGAACCCAGAGGTTGAAATCCAAGGGTATCTGCAAAGACTTAGGCGCTGAGAGGCGATGGTGAATGCTTGCCCTACAGGGTGTTTTACCTGTGAACAAACTATAGGGACACGACCATCGAGCCGAAAATATCAGGCCCAGATAACCTCTGCATCCAAAGTTTCCGGCAAGCGGGTCCGCATCTTGTGCTGATGCCGCGATGTTAGCAGCTCGATAAGAGATGTCAGAGGAACCGGACGGGAATAGAGATAGCCTTGATACTGATCGCAATGGTTCATGCGCAGCCAGGACAGCTGATCGATCGTCTCCACGCCTTCTGCAACGGCAGAAATACCGATCAGACGGCAGAGGGACAGGATCAGGTTGATCACCGAGCTCTGGTCTTCGATCATGTTGACGAAGGAGCGATCCACCTTGAGGCTGGAAATCGGATAGTCCTGAATATAGGCAAGGTTGGAATAGCCTGTGCCAAAATCATCGACAGCAATGGAAAAGCCTGCGCGGCACAGATCCAGCAGAATAGCCTTTGCGTCAAATCCGACACCCATGAGCATGCTTTCAGTGATTTCTATTTCCAGCCTGTCGGTGGGGCACCCTGTTTTGGCCAGGCCTGCGGTCAGACGATTGACGAAATCAGTCCGTTCGAACTGTTTGGGCGAGATATTGATGGATATGGGGATGTCATACCCCATCCCTGCCAGTTTCCTTTGGTCTCGTCCCGCACGATCGGCAATCCAGTCGCCAGCTCGATGGATGAGACCCGTGTCTTCCAATGCACCGATGAATTCACCGGGGAATACCAGACCTTTTTCCGGATGCTGCCAGCGCATGAGCGCTTCTGCACTGACGACTTTGTGGGTCAGGCAATCAACCCGCGGCTGATAATAGAGACAGAATTCCTGCTTTTCGACAGCGCGTGCGAGGTCCTTCTCAAGCGCACGCTTGGCAAGAGCGGCGTGCTGCAAGGCCGGGCGATAGAAACGATAGGTGTTGCGCCCGCTGTCCTTGGCTTCATGCAGGGCAAGATCACAATGGCGCAGAAGCGTAGGTAGATCCTTGCCATGTTCAGGAAACAGGGCGAGACCGATACTCGCATTGGCGCTCAGAATATGGTCCCCCACGCGGCATTCAGCATTAATGGAGGCCAGAATCATCTGGCAACGATTGTCAAGGTCGGAGGTAGACGCATAGGGCTTGACGATCACAAACTCATCACCGCCAAGACGAGCGATCTGCTCGGTCTCGCTCAAGGAGAGCTGAAGCAGGGATGCGACATGCTTCAGCAGGGCATCGCCCGATGGATGCCCCAGAGTTTCATTGATCGATTTGAAATGATCGAGGCCGATAACCATGAAGACGAGGCGCTGATCGTTGCGATACGCGCTTTCAATCATATCGGGATAGTGCGAATTGACATAGTTGCGGTTATGCAAACCGGTCAGCATGTCATAGTGGGCAAGATAGCGAACGCGGCTTTCCTTTTCCTTCAGCTCCGTCACGTCGGATTCTGTGAGAATGAAAGCTGGTTGTCCCGACTGGCCATCAAAGCAGGTCATGCAGGTGATTTCGTGCCACCGTTTCCCCTCCTTGGTCTTGACTTCGCATATCTTGGAGATAGATCGGCCCTTTTTGATATTGCGGAGAAAACGGTCATAATCCGATTTTTTTACAAAGCGTCCGCGCATGTCCAGCGAAGCGTCCCCATAGGTCCCAAGGGCTGCAGGATTCTTGTAAAGAGACTGCCCGCCCATATTGAAGAGCGAGATGCAAACCGGAATATGGTTGAGCGCTTCCGCACTTCGAATCTGCTCTGGTACGCGGTTTACATCCGCAGTGGCTTCAAAGCGCAGACCAAACCGCCCGTCGGGCAACTTATGGGCGCAGATGTGAATGTGGTAGGGGCAGGGTTTGCCTTCCGGGTAGAGCGTCCAAACTTCACGAAAGGATTGGCCGGATTTCTGAGAGGCTTCCAGATATTGTTTCAGGCGCTCGACAACGGCGGTGCTGATATCAGGGCTCAGATCCCGGTTGAGAAGCTCTTCGGTGCTTTCTGCCTGCCAAAGCTTACGAGCGGAATCGTTTGCCCAAAGAAGACGCAGGCTTTCCATATCTAGAACCCACAAAGGTATCGACAGTGACATGACATCTGACGCACTGAATACTTCTTTGCTGCTTGCTTTCTGGGGGACACGAGCCATGAGTATTTTCCAACGGTTCTTTATTGTCTGCCTGCATCGCTGTGGTTCAGCAATTGCGATTTTATCTGCGCCCTGTATTTGAAAATCAAAGACCTCAAACACAGCATAGGTTGGGCGCGCCAATACCCACTATTGGTTGATGTAATTAAACGATACGATCAGTAAATAATAATTTAAGTTGCAATTGACAAATAACATATGTCGCCAAACGGTTGTCTGTCCTTGCTCTTTGTATTGACTTCCCTAGTTAAAACTATCAATAAACAAATTAAATCGTTTACCCTTCATGGTTATCAATTTCGATATTTTATCGGCCGTCGTTTAAAGTGGGGCTTGATCTGGCTTTTTGTTAAGCGGTCGGAAACCATAAGTTTCAAATAAACATTCAAAATGCCAGTTTATTCGATTTAAGCGTTTCCCACCTCAGATATTCCACATCCACCGGATAACCAAACAGGTTTTCGCGCCGCTTTGGGCCTTCCTGCGCTCCGTGGCGCAGATAAAACCGTCGTGCTCCATCATTGCCAACCACGACAGAAAGGCTGGCGGACTGCTCGCCACGCTCTGCCAATTGTCTGAACGCGGTACACAGAAGCGTCGAGCCGATACCAAGGCCGGTGCGAGATGGCTGGCAATGAAGACTATCGATAAAGGGGGGAGGGCGGCACAATATGGAGATAAAGCCGGCCAGTGCACCAGTTTCCCCGTCAATGGCCAGCAACACCAGATCCCGCTCGCCCGGTTTGTACCTCTTCCAATGGTCGGCGATATCTGCGTGGAGGCGTTCTTTTATATAGTGAGGGGGCAGGGACGAGCGATAAGCTACAGCCCAGCTCTCAGCCTGCAGTCTGGCTATGGCCGGAAAGTCAGCGCGGACGGCTTTGCGGATCGAGATCTGTGGCTGCATGGGAGGGCCGGGGCGAACAGGCTATGAGCAAAGCATAATGCTATGCAAATGCATCGGACGAAGAGCGGGGGGACTGGGGTTTCGCTTTTGCATCCGCTTCCAGCTTGGCTTCATTCTCTTCCTTGATGCGCATGAGTGCCTTTTGACAGGCTTCGCTTGTTTGCGGCAAATCGCGAGCAACTGTCTTGATCAATTCGCGGAACCATTTATGGCGGGGCGAATGGCGATTGCGAATATGCCAGACCATGAAAAACTCACTCGGGGCCAACTCAAGAGGGGTATTCACCCATGCAAGGCCGCGGAAAATTGAATCTGCCAAACGCGAAGGGGCCGTAGCCAGCATATTGGTGCCGCGCACAACCATGGCAACAGAAGAAAAATTCGGCCCCAGATAGGACACATTGCGTGAGCGGCCCAATTCGGCAAGCGCCTTGTCTACCGATGTGTTTTCATTCGTATCCCAGGAGAGGATTGCGTGCTCTGCACTGCAAAAATCAGCGAGATTTTCAGGCGCATCCCGCACCGCCGGGTCGTAATAGGTCAGCATACGATCGCCGCAGAGTTTGCTGACAACCAGATCTGTCGAATCTTGCGGCGCAGAGGGGCAAAGCTCCAGATCCGTAAATCCCTTTTCGAGAGGATTCCGGATGGCCATGTTCAACTGGTACGTCTTGAGCGAACAGTGTGGTGCTTCCTGCTTGAGCCGCTCGAAAATAGCCGGCACGAGCAAATCATGCTCATAATCGTTGCAGACAATAGAGAAACGGTCGCTGGAATTCTGGGGATCGAAGACAGACTGACTATAGAGAGCTTCGATTCCCTTTAGAACCGAGTCGATATCGCCCATCATCGTCTCGACCCGTTCGGTTGGCACCATGGCGCGACCCACCTTCAGAAACAGCGGATCGCCCAGCATGTTGCGCAGTCGGTCAAGGGAGTGGCTCACCGAAGACTGGGTGACACCCAGCAGTCTGGCCGCTTCTGTAACAGAGCGGTGCTCGTGGATCAGTTTGATCATATAGAGCGAGCGCCCGTCGAGAGATAAGTAATCGATATTCTTCATCATAGCTATTAATATAATGCATTTGAAATCATTTTAACAATTCTTATTTTCGGCGAGATAAAACAATTCGTCCGTTTTTGACGTGGTGAGGCAATTTCAAGATTTCCCAGAATATTGGGTAAGAAAAAAGGATAAGTAAGAAAATGACTGATGTCCGCGAAGCGTCCGTCGTCGTCTTGTATCATAGTGGATACGGACATACTGAAGCAGTAGCCAAATCTGTTGCCAAGGGTGCTGAAGCTGTTGAAGGCGTGTCTGTCACCCAGATCAAGGCTGATGATGAAAATCTCAGCTGGGAAGCTCTGGCCGAAGCGGATGCCATCATTTTTGGTAGCCCGACCTACATGGGGTCTGTTTCCGCGCAATTCAAAACCTTCATGGATGCAAGCTCCAAGGTTTGGGCCTCCATGGGATGGAAAGACAAGCTGGCTGGCGGCTTTACCTGCTCAGCATCGCAGTCTGGCGACAAGCTCAACACGCTGATCCAGCTCACTGTGTTTGCTGCCCAGCATGGCATGCAGTGGATTTCCACCGGCACGCTTCCAGGCAACAACAGCTCTCAGGGGTCTATCGAAGATGTGAACCGTCTCGGCTCCACTCTTGGGCTGATGGCGCAGGCCAACGCAGACCAGGGCGCTGATGTTGCTCCTCCGGCAACCGACCACCGCACAGCCGAGCTTTATGGCACACGCATCGCCGAAGCCGCAAAGCGCTGGAATGGCCTTGCTTGACAAGCGGATCCCTGCTTTGTCAGAAAGCAGAAAAGAAAAATGAAAAAAGCAGGGACGCCTCTGGCTCCCTGCTTTTTTTCTTGTGATTGACGAGCGGAGCAATTGAGATTGTCTGCGATCAGTTCTAAGCTGCAGCACAATGATGGGACGAGGCAGAAAACCGGATAGGGCTGAATCAGTAAGCGATGACAGGAATTTACAAATTCAAATCGTCCAGGCTTGCTCTTTGGGCGCTCTGGTTCGCCAGGCTCTCCATTCCCGTGGCTATCCTGTCCTTTCTGCTCATGCGGTTTGGCGGCTTGCACCCCTCTATCGCCCTTTATTGTTTTGCAGCCTCGGTGTGTCTGGCGTTGTTGTCCATTCTGAGCAGCTGGGCGGCCTTTCAAGCCATCTGGTTTGATGGCGTAAAGGGGGGACGAGCACTGTGGGGCGCTTTCCTGCGCAGTCTCGTGGTTCTGCTGCCCGCGCTGGTATTTGCCTATTTCTATTTCACACTGCCGCCTTTTTCCGATCTCTCGACCAATCCGCTCGATCCACCCGAATTCGTCGCCGCCTGGCAGATGCGGGGCGATTCCGACAATGTCTTGTCTGTGGCCTCGCTGGATATGCGGGAGCGGCAGGCTCTGGCCTATCCCGCTCTGAAAAGCCACACTTACGCCCAGTCGGTCGCGCTCATGCAATTGGCCATTGCCGATGAATTGGCAAAGAAGAAATGGCAGATATTGCGCGCTCAAGAACAGACCGAAGAGGACGGCAGCGCCTATTATGAAGCCTTTACACGGTCTGTTTTTACCGGTTTGCGCTATGTCGTGAGCATACGCCTTAGCCCCTTTGGCGAGGAAGAAACAAGGCTCGATATGCGCTCGGCCTCGCTTTGGGGCGCGCGCGATTTTGGTATCAATGCGCGTAGAATTCTGGGCTTTATCGAAGGCGTAGAAAGCCGTTTGGGCACCAACGTGCAGCGCTATGAACTAAAGCTGGAAGAAATCGAGCGGTTGCGCCGCCTGCAGAGAGGCCCGATTCCGCGTCCCAAACCGGAAAATCTTACCCGCAGCGCCACAGGCTAGGAGACTGAAACGGAAGCCGGATTCGGCGTCTTACTCTGTCTCGCCTGCCTTTTCCAATTGATACCGGGCCTCAAGGGTTGGAGCCTCGTCAAGACACCGCACGATGCCCCGTGCCACGAGATATTCCATTTGAGCAAACATGGAGAGCGCTGCCGCATCATGCAAGGATGGATCGACATCCCTGTAAACTGTGGCAACCATCTCCGGAATCGATTTCTCTCCTGCTTCAAGGTGTGCAATGAGGGCTTGTTCGCGCTTCTCTCTGTGGGCTTTGAGCCCGGCAAGGAACGCGCGTGGATCGGAAATCACGCCGCCATGGCCGGGCCAGTAAACCTGATCCTGCCGCTGCAAAAGCTTTTCGATGCTGCGCATGTAGGACGCCATCGACCCATCTGGCGGAGCAACGATTGATGTCGACCACGCCATGGCATGATCGCCGCAAAACAGGCCGCTGCCGTTGGTAAATCCAAAACAAAGATGATTGACTGTGTGACCCGGCGTGTGCACCGCCTCCAAAGCCCAGCCATCTCCTTCTATAAGGTCTCCATCGACCAGAAAATGATCGATTTCCAGATCTGCATCCCCTTCCGCATCCAGCGGATTGGCTTCATCGCTGTGAAGAGGGCGCGTAGGGCGGTGAATCCCCTCTGCATAGACCGGTGCACCACATCGCTCTTTAAGGAGCCTCGCTCCGGGAGAATGATCCGCATGGGGGTGCGTGACCAGAATATGCGTAATTGTCTCTCCCTCGGTGGCGCGCATCAAGGCGTCGATATGATCTCGGTCGGCTGGGCCCGGATCGATAATCGCGAGGCGCCCGTGGCCAACAATATAGCTGTTGGTGCCTGTAAAAGTGAAAGGACCGGGATTGTTGCATGTCACGCGCCGGACATTGGGGGCAAGCTCTTCGGCTTTGCCGTAAGTGGGGGAGAAATCCCTGTCGAACTCGAGTTCTGCCATATCATATTCCTGCTGGATGCCCGGCTAGTGGGGGGTGGGGAGGGCATTCCATCATCTGCTTTGCATGGATGATAACACCAATTTTGGCAACAGATCTTACCCTTCACCAGTCGTCCCTAGATTTATATGCCAACGATCAGCATTCATAGAGGAACGGGAAATATGCATAATACAAAAGTATCCCTTTGAGAAAAGGTGATCCAAAATAAGCTTAAATCACTGTTTATACTCAAATTCTGTGGAAACTCGGCGACAGTGAAGTAAATGCTCTTACAAGAAATGCTTGCGTGTAGGAATGCATGCTACGTGAAATTACAGAAATTTCCGCACCTTAGGCCCGATGGTTGGCTGAAAACAGAGGCGTTTCATGCCATTTTGCCGTTTATTTAAAATTAACAGGCTGCAAGTGACACTAGTCATGCCACTATCGCTGGTGTTTAAGACTGAGCGATATTGTCGGATTTGTACAGTATTTCTATAGTAAAAAGGCTTCTGATCCATGTCTGTTGAGCAGTCGGTAACTGGTGTAGAGAGATTCTTCGGTGATGACGACATCATCGTCAGCAAGACCGATTTATCGGGGCGCCTGACTTACGCAAACAAGATATTCCTTGATATCTCCGGATATAAGGAAAAAGAAGTTCTGGGCAAACCACACAATCTGATCCGCCATCCCTATATGCCGAGAACCATCTTTAAGCTTCTCTGGGATTCCATTGAGAGCGGTCATGAGATCTTCGCCTACGTCAACAATCGCTGCAAAAATGGCGACCATTATTGGGTATATGCCCATGTGACGCCGAGCTGGAACAATGAAGGCAAGGTCAGCGGGTTTCATTCCAATCGGCGAGTACCCGATGCGGAGATTCTCAAGCAGCACGTCATCCCCCTTTATGAAAAGATCCGCACCGCCGAGAAATCTGTCACCAACCGAAAGGACGGGTTGAAGGCAGGTATGCAGGTCATCGACTCACTCTTGGCTGAAAAGGGCCTTGAATATGATGAGTTTATCGCAACTTTGGGGCAAAAAAAGAGGCGGGGCTTTCGCTGATTATTGATCCGTCATGAATTGGCGATTTTAGGCTCCAGGGAGAAACCAGATGGTTTTTGTTAAGAAGTCCGCTTCCATCAGAAAGGCGATGGAAGTGTGTAAGGCAGTCGCAGATGGCGATTTTTCCGTTCGTATCACCGATATTGATGATAGGGGCGAAATGGGCCAGCTGATGCATGCGATCAATCAGATGATCGATCGCTCCGATGCCTACATCCGAGAATCGAAAGCCTGTCTGGACTATGTGGCACGCAACCAGCATTTCCGCCTGATCGCGGAAAAAGGCATGGTTGGTGATTTCAAGCGTGCCGCAGAAAGCATCAACCGCGCTACATGGAAAATCAAGCAACGCCACGATCAGTTCGATGAAATGGGAACCAGATTCGAGAATGAGCTGGATCACATAGTCGAGAGCATGACCGACATGATCTCCAACCTTCAGGGCGCGTCCAAGAAAGTATCCTCAGCCTCTCATGGGGCGCAAGAACAGTCCTTGATTGTGGCGTCCGGCGCTGAGCAGGCGTCCGCGAACATGCAGTCTGTTTCCGTAGCTGTCGAGCAGCTCACAGACGCCATTGCGGAAATCAACTCTCAGGTGGTCAACAGCAGTGGCATAGCGCGTCAGTCCGTTGAAAAGTCGTATGATATGAGTGGCGAGATTTCCAGTCTGGCAACTGCATCGCAGCAAATCAGCGAGGTGGTTTCTCTTATTTCCGATATCGCCGCGCAAACGAACCTGTTGGCATTGAACGCCACTATCGAAGCCGCGCGGGCCGGTGAAGCGGGCAAGGGCTTTGCCATCGTGGCGCAGGAAGTCAAGAATCTGTCCGCCCAGACCGCCGAGGCAACCGAGCAGATTTCGGGCCAGATCAACGGGCTGCAACAGGCCACAGAGCGGGCGGTGCGCGCAAATGATGATATCTCCAAGACGATTGAGCAGGTGAGCGAAATTTCCACCGCTATTGCGGCTGCCGTTGAGCAACAAAGTGCCGCCACGCGGGAAATTTCCGCCAATATCGAAGAAGCCGCCGTTGGCACGCAAGATGTCAGCCGGGGTGTGTCGGAAGTGAAGGAAGCAACGACCGTTACGGAAGACACCGCCAAGGAAGTGCTCGCCGTTTCCGAAAATCTGGTTCAGCAGGAAGGCAGCCTTGCTTCCTTGCGCGAAGAACTTGTGCGTTTCATGGGCGAAGTGCGCAAGGTGGGGTGATACTCCCCAAAGTCTGCGCTCCTTTCCCGACCAACGCTTGGTCATATCAAAAACGGTTCTACAAATAAGAAGGCGGTCCCATATCGGGAGCCGCCTTTTCATATGTCTGCTCTGTTCAGCTTGATCGCCTAAAAGGGGAGGCAAGCCGGATTGACTGGTGATCAGGTGATCACATTGGGTTCCGTGCGGCCAATGCGTCCTTTGAGATCGGTCAGCTCCAGCATGGCTTCGACCAGCGGCTTGAGCGCCTGCTCTGCAGGCATGCTGTGGTTGCCATGGGTGTCGACATATTGCTCCAGATAGACGCGCAAGGTGGCTCCATCGGTGCCCGTGCCGGAAAGGCGGAAGACGACGCGGGCATTGCCTTCGAACCAGACGCGAATGCCTTGCCCGCTGCTGACAGAACCGTCGACCGGATCATGATAGGAGAATTCGTCTGCATCCTTGACGGTGAGGGACCCCAGCTTTTGACCTGCGAGCTTGTCGAGCCTGCCCCGCAGATCATCCATCAACTGGTTGGCCGCATCCATGGGGATGGCTTCATAATCATAGCGGCTGTAATAGTCGCGACCATATTTGGCCCAATGGGCTTCGAGAATGGTCTTAACCGGCTGGCGGCGCTCAGCCAGGATGTTGAGCCACAGCAGAACGGCCCAAAGTCCGTCCTTTTCACGCACATGGTTGGAGCCGGTGCCCGCGCTTTCCTCGCCGCAGATCGTAGCCATATCAGCATCAAGCAGATTGCCGAAGAATTTCCAGCCTGTTGGCGTTTCAAAGCATTTGATGCCCTGCTTGGCCGCTACTCGGTCACAGGCAGCGCTGGTCGGCATAGAGCGTGCCACGCCGGCAAGACCATTCCTATAGGCAGGCGCCATGTGGGCATTTGCAGCCAGAACGGCAAGGCTATCAGACGGGGTGACATAGATCCCGCGCCCGACAATCATGTTGCGGTCGCCGTCACCATCAGATGCAGCGCCCAGACATGGGGCTTTTTCGGACATCATCAGATCCATCAGGCTTTTCGCCCAGACAGGGTTCGGATCCGGATGCCCACCACCGAAATCTTCGCTCGGCTCGGCATTGAGTACGGTGCCTTCCGGAGCGCCCAATGCATCTTCGAAGATGGCCTTGGCATAAGGGCCGGTCACCGCATGCATGGCGTCAAACACGATGGCAAAACCGCCCGCAATCAGGTTGCGGATGGAAACGAAATCGAACAGTGAGGCCATGAGGTCTTTATAGTCCTTGACCGGATCAATCACGTCGACTGCCATCTCGCCCAGTGTCTTGTTGCCGATAGAGCCAAGATCGACCATTTCATTCTGCAAGATTTTGTAGGAGCTCAGCGAGCAGGTCTGCTCGTAGATCGCTTCAGTGACACTTTCCGGGGCAGGGCCTCCGTTGGATACATTGTATTTCACCCCGAAATCGGCATCAATGCCGCCCGGGTTATGGCTGGCCGAAAGGATCAGGCCGCCGTCTGTCTTGTATTTGCGAATGAGGTTGGAAGCGGCTGGCGTGGAAAGCAGTCCATGTTGACCGACAATTACCTTGGCCGCGCCATTGGCTGCAGCCATGCAAAGGATGACCTGAATGGCCCTGCGGTTGAAATAACGCCCGTCGCCGCCAACAACAAAGGTCTTGCCTTCAGCCCCGCCAATTGCATTGAAAACGGATTGAATGAAATTCTCAAGATAACCGGGTTCCATGAAGACCCGGGTTTTCTTTCTAAGTCCAGATGTTCCCGGTTTCTGGCCTGAAATAGGTTCGCAGGAAATGGTCGATATTTTCATATTGAAGCCTCCAGGTCAAAGTTACCAGAACATTACTGGTGTATCTGACCAATAAACATAGACATGGATCAAATGCGGATAGCAAATCTGCATTTTCAAGTTTCGTGTCGTAAAAATGGACTCAGATGTTCGGTTTAACTATTTAATATAACGCCCTTTTCACAAAGTCCGAAAAATGGGTTGTTTTCGAAAGAATGAACACTTCTTTAGTCGAGAATAGGAATGTTGCTCCTGATCAGCAATGATATTGGCACGGTAGCACAGCTGCCCCCCGATTAAAAAGACCGCTTGGCTTTCGATTGGATCTCCTCAAGCAATGCATCCGACAACAGCATGCCGAGAGTGCGTGAATGTGCGGTATGGCACTTTTAGCGGCTCACAAAGGAAGGGGGAGCTTGCATGGGAGCAAAGTGGCCCCTGCCAGCTCGACCTGAAGTAAAGCGAACGGAAATGCTGTTTTGAATTGGGTTGACTATATATTATGCGGTGTGGAGCTGTCTATGTGGTTTTGCGCGCAATTCACACGCGCGCGCGCCTGCTGTTTAGAACAATGCCGATAGCGATAAAGGCAATCCCCACCAGATGATAGCCCTGCAGGCGTTCGCCAAGCAGGAAGAAAGCGAGAATTGCCACCCAGACCGGCATCAGATGAATGAAAACACCAGCCTTTGAGGGGCCGATGAGGCCCACGCCCTTGTTCCAGCTGAAATAGGCCAGAAGGGACGCGATGAAAGTTACATAGACAATCGCTGCCAAATTCGTCGGCGTGATGGTAACCGCCTGATAGGTGAGGGTTTCCCAGATATAGAGCGGCAGCAGTATAAGCGCCCCAAGGCCGGTAATCACCATAAGCATGACCAGCGGATCAAGGGTGACAGGGCGCAATTTGATTGTGATCGAATAGAGCGCCCAGACAATCGCCGCTCCGACCATCCATATATCTCCGACGGTGAATTTGAGATGGAATAGGGTCTTGAGGTCTCCGGAGGTGATGACAAAGGTCACTCCGAAGAAGGAGATCAGGATTCCTGCGATCTGCGCCAGGCCGAGCTTTTCCTTGAGGATGAATACTGACAGCAACGCCATGATTGCCGGGCAGGTGGCAAGAATCAGTGTCGAGTTGATGGCCGTGGTGCTGTGCAGTGCCTGATATTGCAACGGATTGAATGCGGCGATGCCTGTGGCCGCCATGGCAAGCAGCAGCTTCCAGTGTTTGCGGATAACCGGCCAGTTGCCGGGCAACTTGCGTGCGGTGAAAAACAAAAGAATGAGGCAGCAGAAAAACCAGCGCCAGAAGGAAAGCCCGAGTGGTGGCAGGTCGCCTCGTACCGCCCGCCCGATCACGACATTGCCACCCCAGCAAAGGGTTGCAAGAGCCAGAGGAGCATAGGCGGCAATATTATTATTTCTCATGAATTTTGCTTTTTAAAGAATGGGAGACTGGAAGGAAGACTTTCTCCTTCGCATATTTTGATCTTGCGTGGAAGGAAAAAGACACTCCATAGTAGGCCCTGTTTTTATTTGAGATTTCAGCAAAAGGCCGCCCATATGAGTATGAAAATCGGGATATTGATATTCAAGGATGTTGAGGAACTTGATTTTGTAGGGCCATGGGAAGTGTTCACCGTGGCTAACTCCGTCAGAAAGTCAAAGGGGGAAGACCCACTTTTCGAGATGGCGCTCATCGCCCCGGATGCAGAGCCTGTCACGTGCGCCAAAGGCATGCGGGTCTTGCCGGATGAGACAATGGCCGAGGTTGAGGGTCTCGACGTGATTGTCGTACCCGGCGGGCAAGGCACCCGTCGCGAGGTGAACAATCCGGCCATCATCAACTGGATCGCCGAAATCGGGCAGGGTGCAAAGTGGGTGACAAGTGTTTGCACCGGTTCGCTTCTGCTTACCGCAGCAGGCCTGACAAAGGGAAAGAAGATCACCACCCATCATGGAGCGGTGGAGCTGGTTAGGGCACGGCCGGAAAAGCCAGATGTGCGTGGCGAATATCGTTATATCCGCGATGGCAATCTGGTCACCAGTGCAGGCATATCCGCTGGCATCGACATGAGCCTCTGGCTTATAGGCGAGTGGTATGGTCCTGACTTTTCGCGCGCTGTGCAAAAGGCCATGCAGTATGATCCAGCGCCACCTTTTGCAGCACTGACCTGAGGGCGAGCCATAAGGACTGTTGCCTTCAGGGGATAGAACTAGTCGCCCTCGACCTCTGAGAATGTGCGCTTTCTGAGCCTTAAGGCCATGATGCCCAGTCGCAAGGCTTCTTCCAGAATGAGAATGCCGTAGACAATATAGAGGGACAGCTCGAAGACATGGGTGCAGATGAGCAAGAGCGGCACCCCGAAGCCCCATTGCAGACCGACCTGAACCCAGAATACCCATTTGGGTCGGTCTGTTGCGCGCAAGATCGCGCCTATGGTGACGGACACCGTACGCACCAGAACCAACAGGCCCCCATAGGGGATCAGCAACAGAAAATTGATTCGCACCCAATCGGAGATGTGCCATGAGAGGGCGTCTGCGACCAGCGTTGCGCCAATAAAAAGGAGCGCAAGGCGCGGCGCCAGCAATCGCAGGGCCTTCAATACCGAACGGATTGCCTTGCGTAGCTCCGGGCTGTCTGGCTCAAGGTCGGCACAGGTGAGGGTGGCCGACATGGCAACCGCGCGTCCAAGCACATTGGCGACCGAGAGCCACGGCGTCATCAGCGCTAGCGCGGCAAAGGTCAGGTAGGGCTGCTGGGCAAACAGCAACTGATAAGCTTGTGCTCCCACAATGAGCGCGGCCACATTGAGCAAGACCGGTGTTAACACCGAGCGGGGCAGCAACTCTTCGCGATCAAATTCGCCACCCGCCGACATATTGTCCGTTTTGGTGGCCCTCAACGCCACACGCATGTCTCGCGCCGTCAGCACCACAAGATAAACCAGCCTTGCTGACTGACTGACGAGGGTTGAGATGGCCGCGCCCTTGATCCCAAGTTCCGGCGCGCCGAACCAACCATAGATCAGCAGGGCGTTGAGGATCACATTCAACGGCAGTTCGATGGCAAAACCGCGCAATTCGCGCGGCGCCTGTCGCTTCACATCGAAACTGATTGTCAGCAGATAGGCGGCAAAGCTGAGGGGCAGGGAATATACCATAAGCGCCAGATAGCGCTTGGCCGCAAAGCCGATGCCGGATGTGGTGGCCAGCCAGTCCACCAGAAAGTTGATATTGAAGCGGAAGAGGAGAACCAGAATGACGCTGAGCGCCAACCCCAGCCCCATCATGCGCAAGAGCCTTTTGTAATAAAGGCGTATGTCTCCAGCCCCGAAGGCCCGCGTTAAAAGAATTTGCGCACCCGACCCCAGCCCGAATAACAGCGCCATGAAAATGCCATACAGCCCCGCACACAAACCAAGGCCTGCCAGCGTTTCGTCGCCGATTGGCCCCACCATGTTGGCATCGATCAGAATGGCTGATGTGGAAAAAAGCCCGGACAGGGACAGAAAACCTGCCAGTTTGAGAATGGAGGGTGTTTCACGATCGAGCAAGGCAGACCTGGGCGAAGGATTGGCTGACACGGGGATAAGGAAATCTTCTATTTGCGAATGGTTGGCGTTGGGCGGACATTAGGCTAAATTGCCCTCAATGCCAATCAAGAAGACCTCAAAGTCAGAAAGCGATTGCTCGTGCCCAATCTTGTAATTTCCAGCCCCTATCTGGGGATCGCCGTTCTCGTCATTTTCGTTCTGGCAGGAAAGGTCTTTCGCGATAACTGGAAAGAGGCGGGGCCACATTGGAAGCGCAACTGCTGGCTATCGGGCATCGTCGCAACCTTCTGCTTTCTGGCGCTGGCCTTCATTCCCTTTGTGCCGCATTAAGGGTCAGTTTTCTAAAACTTGTGTCCTCACTGAGCCGCCCTTCGCACATGGTATGCCGATGCGAGGGCACTGTTTCTATCTCTCGGTTCGAGAGTCCAATTCATAAGTGGTTGGGCATTGGGGAGGACTGTATCCATTCCTGTTGGGGTCAGTCTGTGGCATGTCCGAAGAAAAGAGCCCGGGAAATCTTGAGAAACCTGATGTAAAAAAGGCACGCAAAATGCGTGCCTTTTCAAACAAATTCTGAAGAGGTGGAGCGGCTTTATTCGGCTGCACTCATGGCAGCTTCGCGCTCGGCTTTCTCGCGGGCCGCTTTCTTGCGGGGGCATTCGCCATGCAGGCGTTCTTTCAGCGGGCTGTCCTTATCAACAGCTGAGCCGCAGATGAGGCAATGGTCCGCATCGGAGATCGCGTTGAGGCCACCGCAGGAGCCGGCAATCGGTTTGCGCTTGAACATGACGCCAATGGACATGCCAACAACGATGACCAAAAAGGCTCCAAATACGATGAGATAGGTTATCATCCAAATACCCTCCGTGCGACCCGGCTCACCTGAGCGCGGGGCAGGTTGTTGCTCATTTTTCCGCCGCCATCAGAGCATCAAAGGCCTTGCTGCTCGATGTTACAAATCCGCTTTCTTCGCGGCGAATGAAATAGGCCGGAATGTCCAGCTTGTCAGCCAGAGCGCGTCCGTCCTTCTCACCCAGCACCAAAAGTGCCGTTGCCATGCCGTCGGCCTGCATGCCGTCGGGAGCCAGCACAGTGACCGAAGCGAGATTATGCGTAACCGGTCTCCCGGTCAGCGGGTCTATGATGTGAGACATGCGCTGCCCCTCATCATTGAAATAGAAATTACGATAGTCCCCCGATGTCGCGATACCCATGTCGCTGACGGGAAGAACCATCTGCACGGACCGACCTGCTTCATCTGGCTTTTCAATGCCGATCTGCCAGGGCTCGCCCATGCTGTTCAGGCCATGAACCATAAGATCACCGCCTATTTCTACGAGATAATTCTTAATGCCATGCTTCGCAAGGGTGCGACCGATCAAATCTGCGCTATATCCCTTGGCAATTGCGCCCAGGGTGATGGTCACACCTGGCTTGTTCTTGCGCACCATGGGTGGGTCGGACTTCACGTCCAACAGGGTGCTCTGCCCCACATTGGCCATGGCAGCGCTGATTTGTGCATCCGTTGGCGGGTTTTTATTGTCCGCAGGACCAAACCCCCAAAGGTCGACAAGTGGCGAAACCGTAATGTCGAATCGTCCTCCGCTCAGATCGTGAATGACCTGGGCTTCCTGCAAAACTTCGTGAAAACTATCAGAAGTGCGCAGCCAATCTGTCGAAGAACTGTTGTTAAAGATGGAGATTTCCGACTCGTCTTTCCAGTTGGACATCGCTTCGTTGGCGTTGTCCAATGTCGCCTTTATGTCGTAATAAAGGGCCTCTTCATCCACTTTTCCGCGCGCATGCAGCGCTTTGATGGTGTAACTGGTGCCCATCGTGTTGCCACGGAGCAGATATTCGTCAGTTTGTTCGGAAAAAAGGTCACATCCAGCAAGAGTGAATAGACCAATAACAACGGGGATGAGCCGGAGAAGCAAGCGCAATGGAGGGCCTCAATGCAATTTCAACGTGCGGAAGACACTGGGACTGAACTTTCGGTTCCGCCTAAATAAGCGGCATGCGGGGTTAGTTGGGCTCTTCTTTGACCGAAGTCAAGGTCTTTTTAATCTCTTTGCTGGATTAGAATGGTTACGAGCGAGGGAAATTTATTTCATTTTATCCATTCAAATTGCTACCAATGGCAAAAGCCATCCATATGGGCGCAAATTAACTTGAATTGTTTGATTTCCCTCGTTAGCAAAGGGAGGTGTTGTTAGGGCAACACCGTATGTTGGCGCGAGGGGCGCCGGAAAAACTCATTCAGTCAAGGTATGCTATGAAGCTAAAAAAAGGATTGGATCTGCCGATAACAGGCGCTCCTGTCCAGACCATTCATGAGGGGCCAAAGATAACGAAGGTGGCTGTGAATGGTCGGGACTTCATCGGCCTGAAGCCCAAGATGCTGGTTGCGGAAGGAGACAAGGTCAAGAAGGGGCAACCACTCTTCTTGCACAAAGCTTCCCAAGAAGTGCTCTATGTGGCTCCAGGAGGCGGAACCGTTACGGCGATCAATCGTGGGGCACGGCGAGTGCTTGAGACCATTGTGATCGCACTGGATGAGGTGGAAGAAGAGATCACCTTCGAGGCGACTCCCGCTGAACAATTGAGCGCCCTCCCGCGCGAAAATGTTCAGAAGCGTCTCTATGAAAGTGGGCAGTGGACCTATCTCAAGACAAGGCCTTATTCCTATGTGCCTGAACAGGGTACAGTCCCGCATTCCATCTTCGTCACAGCAATGGACACCAACCCGCTTGCTGCCGATCCTGCCGTTATCATCGGCGAGAATGCAGCGGCCTTCAGCGCGGGTGTCGATGTTCTGTCCAATCTGACAGACGGTCACGTTTTTGTTTGCCACGCTCCGGACGACAAGTTGCCCGGCGTAACATCTGAGAAGGTCGTCTTTGAATCCTTCGCAGGGCCGCATCCCGCCGGTCTGGCTGGGACACACATTCATTTCCTCGATCCTGTGAGTGCAGAAAAGACCGTATGGTCCATCTCCTATGCGGATGTGATCGCCATCGGCAATCTCTTCACGACAGGCAAGATCGACACCGATCGTACCATCGCGCTTTGTGGTCCTCTGGCCATCAAACCACGCCTCGTCAAAACACGTGTCGGTGCTTCCACGGATGAATTGACCGCCGGGGAAATCGAAATCGGCATCAATTGCCGCGTCGTTTCCGGTTCCGTACTGTCGGGCTCAAACGCCGAAGACCATTTCGCTTTCCTCTCCCGTTCGGCAACCCAGCTGACTTTGATGGAAGAAGATACCAAACAGCGCATTTTGGGCTGGGGGTATCCATCCATGAACTATTGGTCCTTCACCAATGTTCATCTCAGTTCGCTTTTGGGCGCAGGCAAGAAATTTGCTTTCGGAACCAACCAGCGCGGCGGTCGGCGTGCCATGGTGCCATTTGGCAGCTATGAGCAGGTAGTGCCGTTGGATGTTCTGCCAACTCAGTTGCTCAAGGCTCTTCTGACGCTTGATACCGATCTGGCTCAGAAATTGGGAGCTTTGGAGCTGGAGGAAGAGGATCTGGCACTTTGCACCTTCATCTGTCACTCGAAATATGAGTATGGCGAAGCTCTGCGAGCCAATCTCTTCAAAATCGAAAAAGAGGGCTAAGCCTTGGGTCTGCGCAATTTCTTCGACAGCATCGAGCCGCATTTCCATAAAGGCGGCAAGCTGGAACGGTATTTCGCCCTTTACGAAATGGTGGAATCCTTCATCTACACGCCAAGGATGGTGACACGCGCCGCGCCGCATGCGCGCGACGATATCGACCTCAAGCGTGTTATGTCTTATGTGGTGATCGCCACATTCCCCTGTGTTCTGATGGCTCTTTATAATACCGGCTATCAAACCAACTCAGCCATAGCCAGCATGGGGCTGACCGAGGTCGCCGGTTGGCGCGCTTGGGTCATCAACCTTCTGGGTATTGGCTTCGACCCGAACAGCATCTTCGCCAATCTGGTGCATGGGCTGCTTTACTTCCTGCCGATCTATATCTTCACGTTGGCCGCTGGCGGCATCGTGGAAGTGATCTTCGCCATTGTGCGTGGCCATGAGATCAACGAAGGCTTCTTCGTGACCTCCATGCTCTATGCGCTGATCGTTCCTGCTTCCACTCCGCTCTGGATGGTTTCCATCGGTATCATCTTCGGTGTGCTGATGGGTAAGGAAGTGTTCGGCGGCACTGGCAAGAACTTCCTGAACCCGGCTCTGGTCGGTCGTGCCTTCCTCTATTTCGCCTATCCGGCAGCAATGTCCGGTGACGCGATCTGGACCCCGGTCGACGGCTTTACCGGTGCAACCGCGCTGGGCGCAACGGCACTGCACGGGACGCAGGCGCTTTCCGATATGGGCCTCACATGGTGGGATGCCTTCATCGGCATCATGCAAGGCTCCATGGGTGAAACTTCTGCTTTGGCCTGCCTGATCGGCGGCATCGTTCTGGTTTATACCCGCATCGCAAACTGGCGTCTGATCGCTGGCTGTGTTGCCGGTACAGTGGGCTTTTCGCTCATTCTAAACCTGATCGGTTCTGATACCAACCCGATGTTCGGCATGCCATTCTGGTGGCACATGGTGCTTGGCGGCTGGGCCTTCGGTCTGGTCTTCATGGTTACCGAGCCTGTTTCCGCAGCCCAGACCAATGCTGGTCGCTTCTGGTACGGTGCCCTGATCGGCTTCATGGTCATCATGATCCGCGTCGTCAACCCGGCTTTCCCCGAAGGCATGATGCTCGCGATCCTGTTCGGCAATATCTTTGCGCCGCTCATCGACTATTTCGTTGTGCGCGCCAACATCAAGCGGAGGGCTGCTCGCAATGCCTGAGGCAACGGATAAGAAACTAGGTCCTTGGGGACGTTTTCTGGCGATGCCAGCGGACAACCCCGTCAAGACGGTTATCGTGGCCGTCGCCCTGTGTCTGTTCTGTTCCATGATCGTGTCAGCTGCTGCCGTGGCTCTCAGACCGGTGCAGGAGCAGAACAAGGTTCTGGACAAACGCCGCAACATTTTGCAGGTGGCTGGCCTGTTCAAACCAGGCATCAATGTCAACAAGGTCTTTAACGAGAAGATCGAGCCGCGCCTCGTTGATATCAGCACGGGAACCTTCTCGGATGCCGCTGATCCAACCACTTATGATCAGCGTGCGGCAGCGAAGGACCCCAAGGAGTCCATCGATCTCAAGAATGACCCCGCCGGTATCGGCCGTCAGGCCAAGCTGGCATCTGTCTATCTCATCCGGAATGATGCAGGAGACATCGACAAGATCATTCTTCCGGTTCATGGCTACGGTCTTTGGTCCACGATGTATGGTTTTGTTGCCTTGAAAGCCGATGGCAACGAAGTCGCCGGGTTCCAGTTCTATGAACAGGGTGAAACCCCGGGCCTTGGTGCCGAGGTCGACAACCCGCGCTGGCGTGCCCAGTGGCCGGGTAAGAAGATCTATGGCGAAGATGGCAAAGTTGAGATTGCTGTTACCAAGACGCCGGCAACCCCTGCTACACGGGACTACCATATCGACAGTCTGGCCGGTGCTACGCTGACCAGCCGAGGCGTTGACAACCTCATTCATTTCTGGATGGGGGAACAAGGCTTCAAGCGCTTCCTTGATAACCTCAAAGAAGGGACGGTCTAATGTCTGAGCACAAGAATAGTATGTTGATCGACCCGTTGGTCGATAACAACCCATCACTTTGCAGGTTCTGGGCATTTGTTCAGCGCTGGCTGTGACCTCCTCCCTTAAGGTCGCTTTCGTGATGGCATTGTCGGTAACGATGGTGACGGCGTTCTCGAACCTGTTCATCTCGATGATCCGCAATCACATCCCCAACAACATCCGCATTATCGTGCAGATGATCATCATCGCATCCTTGGTGATCCTGGTTGATCAGCTTCTCAAGGCCTATGCCTTCGAGATCTCCAAGACCCTGTCGGTCTTTGTGGGCCTGATCATCACCAACTGTATCGTGATGGGGCGTGCTGAAGCCTATGCCATGAAGAACCCGCCGGTTGCGAGTTTCCTTGATGGTATCGGAAACGGCCTTGGCTACTCACTCATCCTGATGCTGGTCGGTGTTGTTCGTGAGCTGCTCGGTTCCGGCTCCCTGTTTGGTATTACCATCCTCAAAACCGTGAATAACGGTGGTTGGTATGTTCCGAACGGCCTTCTGCTTCTGCCGCCAAGTGCCTTCTTTATTATCGGCCTGATCATCTGGGCTTTCCGTACATGGAAGCCGGAGCAGGTTGAGGCGCGTGACTTCTCAATCATTGAACAAGAGGGAGGCCACTGATTATGGAAGGTCTAATTTCTCTTGCGGTAAAGGCGATCTTCATTGAAAACCTTGCGCTTTCCTTCTTCCTGGGCATGTGTACCTTCCTTGCCGTTTCCAAGAAGGTTGAAACTGCAATCGGTTTGGGGATCTCCGTGACGGTTGTTCAGGCCATTACCGTGCCTGCCAACAACCTGATCCTGCATTTCTTCCTGGCAGATGGAGCCCTTTCCTGGCTCGGTCTTGGCAATGTAGATCTGACCTTCATCGGTCTGATTTCCTATATCGGCGTGATTGCCGCCATGGTTCAGATCCTTGAGATGATCCTCGATCGCTTCTTCCCGGCCCTTTATAACGCGCTGGGTATCTTCTTGCCGCTGATCACGGTGAACTGCGCCATTCTTGGTGGCTCGCTGTTCATGGTGGAACGCGACTATACATTCGCGGAAAGTTCCGTCTACGGTATTTCCTCTGGTCTTGGCTGGGCATTGGCCATTACTGCGATGGCTGGTGTGCGCGAGAAGCTGAAATATTCCGATGTGCCTGCTGGTCTGCAGGGGCTCGGTGTCACATTCATCACCGCAGGGTTGATGGCCATGGGCTTCATGGCTTTCTCCGGCGTGAAGCTGTAAGGGAGACTGTAAGATGGAAGAGTTTGCCCTTGGCATCACGTTCTTTGTTCTGATTGTTCTGGCGCTGGTGTTCCTCATTCTGTTTGCTCGGAGCCGTCTGGTTTCCTCAGGCAATGTGAATATCACGATCAACGGGGAAAGAACCATTTCTGTTCCGGCTGGCGGCAAGTTGCTTGGCGCTCTGGCTGGCGAGAAGATCTTCGTTGCATCCGCCTGTGGTGGCGGTGGTACCTGTGCGCAGTGTCGCTGTAAGGTCTTCGAAGGTGGCGGGTCCATCCTGCCAACCGAAGAAGCCCACATCACCAAGCGTGAGGCAAAGGAAGGCGATCGCCTTTCCTGTCAGGTCGCTGTGAAACAGGACATGAAAATCCAGGTGCCTGAAGAGGTCTTCGGCGTCAAGAAATGGCAGTGCACGGTTAAATCAAACGACAACGTGGCCACGTTCATCAAGGAACTTGTGCTGCAGTTGCCTGCTGATGAGCATGTGAATTTCCGCGCTGGTGGCTATATCCAGATCGAAGCACCGGCCCATGAGGTCGCTTACAAGGACTTCGAAGTTGCAGAGGAATATCGCGAAGATTGGGATAAGTTCAATCTCTGGCAATATGTCTCCAAAGTTGATGAACCGATCGAGCGCGCCTATTCCATGGCCAACTATCCTGAAGAAAAAGGCATCATCATGCTCAACGTGCGTGTCGCCAGCCCACCTCCGGGCCAGCCAAACGTACCTCCGGGCCAGATGTCATCCTTTATCTTCAACCTGAAACCTGGCGACAAGGTCAATATTTCCGGTCCGTTCGGCGAGTTTTTCGCCCGCGATACCGAAAAGGAAATGATCTTTGTTGGTGGTGGTGCCGGTATGGCTCCGATGCGCTCGCATATCTTTGATCAGCTCAAGCGCCTCGATACCAAACGCAAGATTACCTTCTGGTATGGTGCCCGCTCCAAGCGCGAAATGTTCTATGTGGAAGATTTCGACAAGCTGGCCGAAGAGCATCCGAACTTCACTTGGCATGTGGCCCTGTCTGATGCTTTGCCTGAAGATGATTGGGATGGTTACACCGGCTTTATTCACAATGTGCTGTATGAACAGTATCTGCGTGACCATGAAGCTCCGGAAGACTGCGAATATTATATGTGCGGTCCTCCGATCATGAACCAGTCCGTGATCAACATGCTGCTTGATCTCGGCGTTGACCGCGAAGACATCATGCTTGATGACTTCGGTGGTTGATCCTGAGAGATCCTGATAATGAAAAGGCCGGAGCATTACTGCTGCTCCGGCCTTTTTGTGCTCATGGAACGGGAGAGGGCGACTGCACCCCTTTCTATTCCTTGGTAAAGCGCAAATAGCCTGCAATATTCGATGCGCCGTCGCTATCCTTGGGGTGGTTGACGCCGTCAAAAACGACGATTTCTTCAAAGTCGAACGGGCTGACGCCCTCAAAACACGCGACATTGACGCCATATTCATTCGGGTTGGAGCGGCGTTTATGATGGGTGTAGATGCCGCATTTGGAGCAAAAATAATGCTCTGCGGTCATCGTGCCGAATTGGTATTTGGTCAGCACATCCTCCCCCTTGAGAAACTCTATGCCATCCAGCGGTGCGGAGACAGCCGCCGCGCCTCGCATCCGACAGAGGGAGCATGTGCAGCGTCGAGGGGGCTTGTCATTGTCCGAAATTGTGACCCGGAATTGTACGGAGCCGCAATGGCAGGCGGCGTTATAGGTGTGCCCTGGCTTTATCAAGTCAAGTCTCCTTATAAATGGCATGAAAGCAGCAGTTTGCCGCCAATAAAGGAGCTTGGCAAGAAGTGACAGCTTGAATTTATTCTCGATCAGCTTCGCTACCCTGTTTGCCGGTCAGGCTTTGCGTCTATAGAGGGGGCTCTCGCGCGATCATCGAGGCATCAAAGTGTCTTCACTTTTGCTAAAAGCCTGAAGATAAAATGCAACTTTAAATACACTGTTGATTGATAGCACAATAGATAATATATTTTTCAAGGTAAAATATTATGCTCGACCTCAAGTGAGAAGCCGAGTGCAAGATAGTGCATAGGCGGGTAGATTGCCCGTGGCGACTGTTGTTTCAAGCGGAGGATGTGTACGGAGCGTGCCAAAAAGTGGATACCTTGCGATCAAGGGTTATATTTCGAACATGATCCGCAGCAAAGAATGGCCTCCGGGTCATTTGTTGCCAACGGAAACTGAGCTTGCGGTTCAGTTCAACTGTGCAAGGGCAACCGTTAATCGTGCGTTGGGCGAATTGGCCGAGGAACAAATTATCGACCGAAGGCGCAAAGCCGGAAGCCGCGTGCGCGATGGGCGAGAGAGGATGGCCAATCTCAAGATCCAGTTCCCCTGTCGCGAGGTGGAGGCCATAGGAAAAGAGCATCGGTATGTTGCGTTGAAGCGCGAAATATGCGCCCTTCCGATGATATTGCAAAGCTCTAGCGAGATGGGCCAATCAGACCAATGTTTACGAACAGAAGGGGTTCACTATGCTGGTGATACCCCTTTTCAATTTGAACAAAGCTGGTTCCGCAGAGATGCCTTTCCCGAACTGTTCGAAGCGGGTGGCAAGGTGAAAGCGCCCTGCGTGACGCTGCTGGAAAAGAATCCCTTTTATCATGGCAGCTTGAGTATATCAGCCTCGAAAGCCAACCATGTGGAAGCGCGACATCTGGGGATCAAGATGGGTGATCCACTGATCAACAAGGAGTATATTCTAACGGATGGGCATGACGGGACACCTGTTGCCGTCATGCAGATCAGATACAAGCCGGACTATTCCATCTCTTGCATCTTTTGATGCAGTGCAATATGCACCGGACTATAGCCTGGCAGGCTTTTCGCTTGCAATAACATGCTCGATGGCCTGCATGAGAATGGGGAAATCGTAAGACACAACGCCGGTGCGCACCCGGTCGCGGCCGATGCTGTAAGCTAGAAGCTGTGTATCCAATGTTGCAAAAGCTGCTTCGCCCTCCATTGTGCTGATGCCTGAAGAGATTGCCTCTGCATCCAGCGCGATGGAGCGCGCCACTTCAAAGAGCTCTGGATCTTGATCTACGCCAACCATTCTATTCTCCTACTTTTGTAGAAGATACTTACTGACTTTTACGGAGGCGGGCATCTGTAAATTTTCGTATTTCCTGATTTTTGCACTGCAAAATATCCATGTTTGAATGAAGGGAAATACTGTGGTGATCCTATTCATGCAGCTATCCCAGCATTCAGGTAAGTTTACTGCCAGCCCGCCGCCAGATACGCCCCGCGGCTTAAGGGCAAGGGGAAGCGTATCGCTAGTGAATGGTGCGAGGCGGGCATTTTCCGCAGTTCAGCATTCTGGTAAGTTTACTGCTAGCCCGCCGCTAGATACGCCCGCGTCCTAAGGGCAAGGGGAAGCGTATCGCTAGTGAATGGAGCGAGGTGGGCGTTTTTCGCAGTTCAGCATTCTGGTAAATTAACAGCCAGCCCGCCGAGCGACGTTTCCTTGTATTTTTCATCCATGTCGCGGCCGGTCTCCCTGAGGGTGCGGATGCAATTATCGAGCGGCATGAAGTGGGAGCCGTCGCCATAAAGGGCGAGGGATGCAGCGGACACCGCCTTGATGGCGCCAAGGCCATTGCGCTCAATGCAGGGCACCTGAACAAGCCCTTTGACCGGATCACACGTCATCCCCAGATGGTGCTCCAGAGCAATTTCTGCGGCATTCTCTATCTGCTCGTTGCTACCGCCAAGAGCCGCACAAAGGCCGCTGGCTGCCATCGCTGCGGCTGAGCCGACTTCAGCCTGACAGCCTGCTTCCGCGCCTGATATAGAGGCATTGTGCTTGATGAGGCCGCCAATGGCCGCCGCCGTCAAAAGGAAGGTTGTAACGCCCGCGTCATTGGAGCCAGGGCAGTGGTCGCGATAGTAACGCAAGACGGAAGGTACCACGCCCGCTGCGCCGTTGGTCGGCGCGGTGACCACCCGCCCGCCTGCCGCATTCTCTTCATTGACGGCCATGGCATAGACGCTTAGCCAGTCGTTGACCTGATGGGGCATCGGCATATTGTGGCCATGGGCGCTTGTCAGCTGTTGGTGAATATGCTTGGCGCGTCGCTTGACCTTGAGGCCGCCGGGCAAAATTCCATCCTTGCCCAGCCCTCTGTCGATGGAAGAGAGCATCGCCTTCCATATGCGGGCAATGCCTGCATCGAGCGCTTTTGGCGACAGGCTTGTCTCTTCATTGGCACGTTTCATGGAGGCAATGGAAAGGCCCGAGCATTGCCCCATCGCGAGCATTTCAGCAGCCGAACCAAAAGGGTAGGGGAAGCCCGCCGCTTCCTGCGCTTCATGCAGAGCATCGGGCTTGTGGCTGATTTCTTCTTCCATCTCACTGGCGGTGACAATGAAGCCGCCACCAATAGAATAATAGGTGACGCTGGCCAATTGCCGATTGCCTTCGCCATAGGCAAAGAGTTTCATGCCGTTTGCGTGGCCGGTCAGGGGCGGGCCATAGTCGAAAAGGATGTCATCATCCGGGTTGAAGCGCAGTCGCGGGAAACCGTCCGGTTCGATGGCCTTCTCTTCGCGCGCACATGCTTCCTGTGCTTCGGCCTCATCTGGATCAAGCCTGTCCGGCGCAAAGCCAAGAAGGCCGAGGATAACGGCACGGTCCGTTGCGTGTCCCTTGCCGGTAAAGGCGAGCGAGCCATGCAGCGAGCAACTCACCCGCTGTACATCATCCGGGCGGACACCCATGAAGTTACCATCGCGTAAATCCCCCATAAATCGCAAAGCTGCATTCATCGGTCCCATAGTGTGGGACGATGAAGGGCCAATGCCTATCTTGAAGATGTCAAAGATGGAGAGGAACATGGGCGCTCAATCAATAAAGGATGCTGTGAATATACACCGCTAACTAACGTAGATTCAGCAGTGGGTTGAAATGCTCAACGAGTGCGCAACGCCCTTCCGGAGAAACGCGGTCTTCTATCCAGCCGAAATAGAGATGCTCCAAGATCCAGCAGGATAGTTTTTCCTGATCGATCCCGTTCTCTACTTCCTCACCAAACAGTTTGTCATTTATCTTTTTCATAAGGACTGAGCTGCTAAGCGAATTCCCCAAATGATTTTGAGTTATTCTCCGGCGCAGGTTGCCTGTCTTGCCGATCTCTAGCAACGTTAGCGTTTGGGGCGCTTTGCTTGCTTCTGTTGGCGAAGGTAACTTGATCGCAAAACTGAAGTCATATCCCGAAGCCACAGGGACAATATGTTTATTCTCCGCAATAGATCTCGCGGAATGAAGAGTTCCAGGTAATTCAAACATATTGTCCCATACCGATTACTACTCCCCAGCTTCGTCCTCATAGGCATCCACTGGCGGGCAGGTGCAGATGAGATGGCGGTCTCCATAGACATTATCCACGCGGTTGACCGGTGGCCAGTATTTGTCCACTTCGAAGGCCCCCGCCGGGAAGCATCCCTGTTTGCGAGAGTAGGGCCGATCCCACTCGCCGACAAGGTCGCGCACGGTATGAGGCGCATTTTTCAGCGGGTTATTCTCCGCGTCGATGGTGCCATCCTCAATGTCCTGTGCCTCGCGGCGAATGTCGAGCATGGCGTTGATGAAACGGTCCAGCTCGGCCTTGGGCTCGGATTCCGTTGGTTCAACCATCAAAGTGCCCGGAACCGGGAAGCTCATGGTGGGCGCATGGAAGCCATTATCCATCAGGCGCTTGGCGATATCGTCCACGGTCACCCCGCAGCTATCTTTCAAGGGGCGTGTTTCCAGAATGCACTCATGGGCGACCAGTCCGGTCTTGGAGGCATAAAGGGTGTCATAGGCACCCTTGAGGCTGGCTGCGATATAGTTGGCATTGAGGATTGCCACCTTGGTGGATTGGGTAAGGCCCGCGCCGCCCATCAGAAGACAATAGGCCCAGCTAACCGGAAGAATTGACGGAGAGCCGAATGGCGCGGCCGAGACCGGTCCGATGGCTGCATCGCGTTCTGGATGACCCGGCAGATAAGGGGCAAGATGCGCTTTGACACCGATCGGTCCCATGCCCGGACCGCCGCCACCATGGGGAATGCAGAAGGTCTTGTGCAGATTGAGATGGCTGACGTCGCCGCCAATATCGCCCGGTCGGGAGAGCCCCACCATGGCATTCATGTTGGCGCCATCGATATAGACCAGCCCGCCATGCTCATGGGTGATAGCGCAGACATCCTGCACCGTTTCCTCGAATACACCGTGGGTAGAGGGGTAGGTGATCATACAGGCGGCCAGATTGGCGCTGTGCTTTTCAGCCTTGGCGCGGAAATCTTCCACGTCGATATCACCATTCTCTGCGGATTTGACGACAACCACCTTGAAGCCTGCCAAATGAGCCGAGGCGGGGTTGGTGCCATGAGCCGAGGTTGGGATGAGGCACACATCGCGATGGCCTTCGCCGCGCGCCTTGTGGAAGTTGCGAATGGTGATGAGACCCGCATATTCCCCTTGCGCACCAGAGTTTGGCTGCTGGGAAATGGCATCATAGCCGGTTACAAGACAGAGCTTCTCGTTGAGATCCTCAATCATCTCTTTGTAGCCGAGCGCCTGATCATCGGGAACAAACGGATGCAGGTTGGCAAATTCGGGCCATGTGATCGGGATCATCTCGATGGTGGCGTTGAGCTTCATGGTGCAGGAGCCCAGCGGGATCATGGCCCGGTCCAGCGCCAGATCGCGGTCGGCGAGACGGCGCATATAGCGGGTGATCTCGGCCTCGGCGCGGTTGAGATGGAAGATCGGATGCGTGAGATAGTCTGTGGTGCGCAAGTTGGCGGTCGGCAAGCGATATTCGATATCCTGCTCGCGTTCATGCTCAAAGGCGCCGTAGGTCAAGTCGCCGCCAAAACTCTTCCAGACCGCTTCCACGGTTTCCGGACGGGTCTGCTCATCAAGGCTGATGCCGATTTTGGTTGTGCCGACCTTGCGCAAGTTGATGCCATTGGCAACCGCTGCATTCAGAATGACGCCCTGAAGGGCCCCTACATCCACCGTGATAGTATCGAAGAACACGTCTGGCTCTGGCTTAAAGCCCAGCTTTTCCAGGCCGTCTACAAGGCGCACGGTCTTGCGATGGACATATTGCGCGATGGCCTTGATGCCATCGGGCCCATGATAGACTGCATACATGGACGCGATCACGGCCAGCAATGCCTGCGCCGTGCAGACGTTGGAGTTGGCCTTTTCGCGGCGGATATGCTGTTCGCGGGTCTGAAGAGCCAGACGATAGGCCTTGCGGCCATGACTATCGATAGTCACGCCGATGATGCGCCCTGGCATGGAGCGCTTGAAGGCGTCACGACAGGACATATAGGCTGCGTGTGGACCGCCATAGCCAAGCGGTACACCGAAACGCTGGGTAGACCCAACGGCGATGTCTGCGCCCATTTCGCCCGGCGACTTCAGCAGCGCCAGCGCCAGTGGGTCGGCTATCACGATGCCAAGGGCTTTATTCTCATGCAGCGCTTCCATAGCGCCTGTGAAATCGCGCACATGGCCATGGGTACCCGGATACTGGAAGATCGCACCAAAGACATCTGAGGCGTCCAGCGCTTCGGGCGCTGCCACTTTCACTTCGATGCCCAGTGGCTCGGCGCGGGTTTCGATGACGGCGATATTCTGCGGGTGGCAATTCTCGTCCACGAAGAAAATATTGGATTTGGACTTGGCTGCGCGTTTGGCCATGGTCATGGCTTCAGCCGCGGCAGTGGCTTCATCCAGCAGAGAGGCGTTGGCAATCTCAAGACCGGTGAGGTCGGACACCATGGTCTGGAAGTTGAGCAGTGCTTCGAGGCGCCCCTGACTGATTTCCGGCTGATAAGGCGTGTAGGCAGTGTACCAGGCTGGATTTTCGAGAATGTTGCGCAGGATCACAGGCGGTGTGCTGGTGCCATAATAGCCCTGACCGATGAGCGAAGTGAGCACCTTGTTTTTGGAGGCAACCTTGCGCATGTGATGCAGCGTGTCGCCTTCGGCCAATGCACCGCCCCATTTCAGCGGTTCTTTCTGGCGGATGGATGCGGGAACAGTTGCGTCGATCAGTTCGTCCAGCGTGGTGAAGCCGATCACCTTGAGCATTTCAGCCATTTCGCTGGGCGAGGGCCCGATATGGCGTCGGTTGGCAAAATCATAAGCTTCATAATCGGTCAGTTTGAAGGTCATCGCCTGCTCCTCAATCCTTGTCTTTGCCTGTTGCTGTCACTGCCCGGATCGTGACAGTCTCCCATGGATTTTCCAAGGGAAATGATCGGCCAGGGCTTTCAGGAAACAAAAGGGATCGCGGAAAGCTGCCGATTCTTCACGTGGTTTCTTGTAAAGTTTCTTATAGTGGAAATTTCCCCTATATGCAATAATGATGCTTATAGATGTCAAAGTCTACCAAGGCGAGGGCTGGGCGGATTTTGACCTTGATAGAGATTTATGCGATTTTGCAGCATAATCAGGGCCGTGGCGATAGGAGTTGAGCATGGGTGATCTGGAACGCGGGGAATTTGGCACCATCGAAAGCCTGCAGGCAGACACCTCTGTAACGGAAGCCATCCCCGGAGCGCTCGCTCCCGCTGGAGCATCGGCCCCCGGTGCTCCCGGCATGGATGAGCTAGGGCAGATGGTGCGCGAGGCGCGCAAGCGTAAAGGCTGGACGCTGGAAGAGACCGGGCGCCACGCCGGCATAGGTCGCTCAACGCTTTCCAAGATAGAGAATGGTCAGACGAGCCCGGGCTTTGATATTGTGCGTCGTCTGACGCAGGCGCTGGAACTGGAAACGCCGAACCTTTTCCTACAGAGCGGCAAGAGCGATCTTACTGGGCGGCGGGATGTGACCCGCAAGGGCGAAGGCGAGGGCAAGGTCACGGCGACCTATTCCCACGAGCTCTTGTGCAATGAATTGACCAGCAAGGCCATGCTGCCCTATGTCAGCACGATCAAGGCGCGGGATATTTCCGATTTCGGCGACTGGATACGTCATCGCGGCGAGGAATTCATGTATGTGCTTTCCGGCGAGCTGGAATTGCATACCGAGCATTATCGCCCACTGGCAATGAAAGCGGGCGATAGCGTCTATTACGACAGCTCCATGGGGCATTGCTGTGTCACCACCGGCAAGGAAGATGCCGTGGTGCTCTGGGTCAGCCTTGAGCGTTGACCGAAAGCGAGTAACGAAGGGGACGGAAGACCATGATTAGAGTCGCAAGGCCGGAAGACGCCGCAGCCATTACAGAGATTTATAATGATGCCGTGCGCAACACCACAGCGATCTGGAACGAAGAAACGGTCACCATTCAGAATAGGGCTGACTGGATCGCAGCAAAGCTGAAAGATGGTTGGCCGCTGCTCGTGATGGAAGACGAGCAGGGCATTCTGGCCGGTTATGCGACTTATGGTCCCTGGCGTGCATGGGATGGCTATCGCCACACCGTGGAGCACTCGGTCTATGTAGAAAAGGATCACCGTGGGCAGGGGATCGGCAAGATGCTCATGCAAGCCCTCATCAGTGAGGCGCGACAGGCCGACATTCACGTGATGGTCGCAGGCATCGAGGCAGGCAATGAAGCATCCATCAAGCTGCATGAAAAGCTTGGGTTCAAGGATGCGGGCAGGTTAAGCGAAGTCGGCACCAAATTTGGCAAATGGCTCGACCTCGCTTTTCTCCAGCTCACTTTTGACTGAAAGCCCGTGGCAGGGATGGCCAACACACCATTCCTTATTCCATGAAGCTCAATTGGGTCTCTCTTGCCCCTACCAGTCCGGCATCTTGACGACCATGATGTCCAGATTTTGGTCGGGTACATAATTCCGTGCCCGGAATTCAAACTGCGTTGGGGCGATCTTACGGATTCCGTTGATGCAAAGAGTGATCAGATTATCCGGTTGCATCTTGTCAATCACCAGACGGAAGTCGCCGATCGGGCCGAGCCATGTGTTGGCTGTTTTCAGAATATAGCGCACTTCGGAACTGACGGTGGTTTCATGGCCACCCTTCTTGAGCAGGCGGCGAAAACCGCGAATGAAACTGTCATCAATGCAGAAGCGCTCCATATTGTCGCGAATGCCATATTGCTCATCAATCACGCCTCCGCCAACGACGGGCGCATAGCTGTGGTCCAGCACAGTGCGGCTATTGGCTGGAAAATCCTGCCACCAGTAATAAGTGGCCTTCACCTTCCACTTCTTGTCGAACCATGCTTCTCCGGGCGTCCAGTTGATCAGCCCCTTTGCAGCCAACGCCTCTTTGGCTGAATTAGAGATATCTTCCAGCCGGTCATAATAGTCTGGCGCAAAGCGATGCAGCGGAACACCGTTGCTCACTAGATCATCCGTATAGTCCCGACCATTCATCGTGAGCTTGACTTCCAATTCCGGCGTAATCGGCTGGCCGTTGGAATGCACAGAAAAGCCGAGAAAATTGATCGGGTCCGCATTGTTGATGCCATAATTCCATTCCGGTTCGGCTTCTATCTCGGGAACTGGAAAAGCAACCAGCATGCGCTGGTCTTCATCAGAATGGTTGAAGAATTCATAGTGAATGCGGATTTGCTCGGGGCTGATATAGAGATCTTCTACATCAAGCGAAATAGCGTTTGTCTCGACCAGACGAATGCCACCTGCATCAAGCATGGCCGAAGCGTCATTGGCATTGGCATCATAGAGCACACCCATATTCCCGAGCATCATCAAGGACAGGGTAAGGTGGGAAAGACGGAAATGTCGAAATAATGACTGGATCATGGGCCCTCACTCAAGAGTGGCAGCCGCCCGCCTGCTCATAAGAAGGCAATTGGGCAGCGCGCAAGAAACAACGATAACAGAACACGGGCAAGCCACTGCATGGCTTGCGTGAACACCCTGTCGGGTCAATGTTGAAGGCTCCTATGGTGGATTTATTCCAAAATGCTCCACAATAGCCAAGCCCATGGGGTAGGATCTTACCGTTGAACCGCGCTTCAAGCCAGTACTCATATGTGGGGAGGATATCATTTTTCTGAGGTCTATGCGCGATATTCATGCCGCTCCGGTAAGGAGCGGCACCGCATGAATAGTCCTCAGAAGCGTGCTTGGGTTGCCCGAGGGCTGTTGGGGCTAGTCCGTCGCTTCCAGAAGGGTCTGGTGGATCTGGTCAATCAACTCCGGCTCCAGTCCAAGGCGTGCAGCCAGCAAAGACAGGTAAGCCTGCTCTGAAGGAGAGTCCGGTTCAATGGCCATGAGAGAGGCCAGATAGATTTCCATGGCCTGCTCGGTATTGCGTGCTTGCGAGACAATGCTATCAATGTCGAGCGGCTTGTTGATCTGATCAAGCAGAAAGGCCTTTTCTTCTGCGCTCAGATCTTCCTCGGCAATCTTCCCGAAAATGGCTTGCTGCTCCTGCGCGTCGATGGTGCCATCGGCTTTCGCTGCAGCGATCATGGCGCTGACAAGTGTGGCCCCGAAGCCCGTGGCGCGCTGGGTCATTTCGTTGACCTCAAAGCCGGACCCTATGGGAACGACCGGCACATGGGTGATTTTGCGACTTGTCGCCCCTTGCGGTGCATGAAGATGGGCCGGGATGGTTTGATCCCCGCGTCCGACCTGTCCATCGACAACCGGAACGCCGGCCTTTTTGCCCTGATAATCCGAATAGGCCTTGTAGGCGAGACCTGCCACCAGCGCCAACCCGCCATAGGTCGCCGCTTTCTTTGCCATCTTGCGCCCCTTCTTGGAGCCCATCATATAGCCAGCCAAGCCTCCGGCCAAAGCGCCGCCGCCAATGCCGCCAGCATTTTGTGAAAGATAATCCTTGCCTCGCTGCATCAAATCGCCATTGCCGGCCCCGGTGCCCTGAGACCGTGTTCCGGGGGCACCGGCTGCTCCCAGAAATTCATTGATCAGTTTTGATGCATCAAACATTGATTACCCCTCAGCTAATTGTCCTTTTTACTTAGTCTCTTAAGGATATAAGGACAGTTCGCGCAGAGGCAAGGTAGTCTGGCTATCATTTTGTTTAGTCAATGGTCTCAATCGAAAGCATTGTTGCGGTTTTTGCCAAATAAGGGTAGCCCTTCGGGAAACCGTTATTCTTGCGATCTGGCGCTGCATTTGGGCCGATCTGAGCGTGTTTACGGCGCGCGATCAAAGAACGCCGGAGAAGGTGGCAACGATAGGGAAGCGCAACATGATGAAGGCTCTGGACAGGCTGCCAACCGGCACGCTCGTGGTGATCGCCCTGACACTGGGATTGGCGCCCTTTGTTCCCGAACCGCATGTATGGCAGAAACTCAAGATGCTGGGTGCTGGCACGCTCATCCGTCCTGTCGATATTTTCGATTTGCTGTTTCATGGCGTGCCGTGGCTGCTGCTCTTGGCCAAACTGAGCCGACAGGCGCTGCTCTCCAAGGGCTGAGGCACAATAGCCAGGGCTTTTGTCAGGCAGAACCGGCAGAACGCCAACGGACCATGGTGATTCTTATCCATTTATTCGGAGCCGCAAGAGAATCAAGATTTTGCTTTATTGCTTGATTCAAAAGGTAAATTATTACCTGAGCGAAACTGTGGACGAGTTCCCTCAATGAGCATGCGACAGACAGGGCGTTTGTATCACCTGTTTCTAATATAGAATGATTCAACGAAGAACAATTATGAGCTGCTGATACCAAATTTGCTTACCAGAAGCAGATGTGCACAACCAAACCGCATACAATTGGTTAATCTTTGCTTAAGAAAAATCATAAAATTTTATCGAATAATGTTTAATGTTGAACAGCACTACTTCAGAATTCAAGAAAAGAAGATCGACGAACCGGAACGGTTTCGGTCTTGTTGCTTTTGCCCCATGTTTCCAGCGTTGAATTTTTGATTTATTCTTGGTTTTCCCAAATTTGCCTTTTGGCAAACTTTTCCGATTTGAGAGCCGCAAATCTTGTCAGCCAGAGGTCATCTGTGATCCACTGCATGTGGATAGCGACTTATGGTGACGGGAAATGAAATTATCAATCAATCAGATGCGCGCAGTGGAAGCCGTTGTGCGCACTGGCAGCTTCTCTACTGCGGCCAAAGAGTTGGGCATTTCCCAACCCTCGGTTTCCAACCATCTTTCGGCATTGGAAAAGCACTATCGAACGCAGTTGATCCATCGAAATGGGCGTCAGGCCGAACCGACGGAGACCTGTCGCGAAATCCTGTCTCGCATACGCTCCGTTCTGGCAATGACGGATGAGATCGAACATGCCCTAGAAGGACGTCGCCGCATGCAGGCGGGGTCGCTGCGTCTTGGATATTCCACCTATCAGTTCGCCATGCCCATTCTGTCAGATTTTATGACGCGATTTCCCGAGGTGGAAATTGAAGCGCGGGCGATGGCATCGAACGATCTTTTGCCCTTGCTGGCCGATGGCAAGTTTGATGTTGTTTTCATCACCACAGGCGAGACACCGAGCGGTTTGCATATCGAAAAGATCAGAACCGAGCGGATTGTCCTTGTGGTTCCGCCCGATCATCCGCTTTGCAAGAAGGGCTCGGCCAGTTGGCAGGATGTTGCCAGTGAGGCCCTTGTCCAGCGAGAAAACAGCTCTGGCACGCGTCGGGTGTTTGAAAAGGCAGCATGTGCCTCAGGGGTGAAATTGAACACGGTGCTTGCGCTTGGGTCATGGGGCGCAATTGTAACGACCATCAACAGCGGCATGGGGATCGGCGTGGTGATGGAAGGGGAGGTGCTGCCCTCCAACAATGTGGTCGTCATTCCCATTGAAGACGAAACCCTCACGGTTTCGCATTATCTTGCCTGTTTACCGGAAATGCAGCATGTCTCCGCGATCCGAGCGATGTTTGACGCCATCCAAGCTGATCAGTGATACGATCATCGACGCGCGGGCTAGAAGAGAAAACGGTCCGAGCGATCCGTAAAGTCATGCATATGCACCATGATCTGCTCTTCATTGGCCAGCACCACGCCATAGGCAGGAGCTTCGAACGTACCATATTGTCCCTTTGGTGATGACTGCATCTCAAGAGCAACCTGATGGTTGAGCCCACGCATGCAGGAAACGGGTAGCCCGCGCCAATTGCCATATACGATCCGATGGGCATGGCCGACAAAGATATGTCGCACACGGCGGCTATGGGGCTGCAGGATCTGCCAGAAGGCCTCTGCATCGACAAGACGGCTTTCATCCATATCCGGCAAGCCAATGGCAAAGGGAGGATGATGCATGAACAGCATCACAGGCCCAGTCGTTTCACTCAAAACGCCTTTCAGCCAAGCTTGCCTCTCTTCGCAATAGCGGCCCACATCGCTGCCCCGTTGGCTGGTGTCCAGAAACAGGCACAGCCCGAATGGCGTGCGCTTGGAGCCTTGAATGAAGCCGCAATCGCAGCGTTGGGCTTCGGGGAAGTGAAAGCGGAAGGTGCGCACATCATCATGATTGCCGACCAGAAGATGAGACGGAATGGAAAGCCGGCGCAGCTCACGAGCGAAGGTTTCATAGGCCGCATCATCACCATGATGCGTGAGGTCGCCAGTAATGACGACGAAATCAGCGTCATGATGTTCGTTGTTGATGCTGTCGATTGCGGCGCGTAGCTTGCCTGCGGGCCTTTGGCCATAAACGGAGCCACCATCCTTGACAATATGACAGTCGGTCAAGTGGATGAATTTCAACATATCGGGATTTCTGATCATTTTGCAGGCACCTGTGCTTCAAGGCGGGGGCTCTAGATAAGGCTCCCGAAGTTGGGTGACTATGCCGCGCCAAGATGACAATCCGATAATGGAATGACGACTCTTTGCTGACACAAGGGCATGACTGTTTGAACCTCTGAAAGAGGTGTCGTTGCCTGCGAAAAGCGGTGATATTGCGCCGGTCCTTTTATGACACGCTCAAGGCATGTTGGAGTGAGTATGGCCATTTGAACATGCTTTTGCGGTAGTCAGACTGTAAAAAGAGCATATATTTCAATAGGAAAAGATACTGCACCGGAATATGCATGTTCATTTCCGATTTCATTTGAATGTCACATAACGTTCAAATGGCTGAAACAATCCCCCCCTAACGTCCCCGCACAAACAGAGCAATTCAGCCTTTAGCCTCTCCAGGCGATCGGGGGGCGGTTTTGGCGAAAGCTAAAGGCCGGCCCCTGACTGGAGGGGACGAAGGCTGGGTCTGTGATGAGTTTGGCAGAGTGCGGATCAAGGCGAGATGAAACATTATAGTGAACGGCAACTGGAAATCATCCGGACGGTAACCGAGAGCGGCTTTTCCGCCATCGATGCCTTGTCCGAGCAGTTCAAGGTTTCCACGCAGACCATTCGTCGGGATGTCAATGCCCTGTGTGAGCTTGGAGAGTTGCGTCGTGTCTGGGGTGGAGTTGAACCGCCACCCGTGAGCGGCAACCTGCTATATGCCAAGCGCAAGATCATGAACGTGACGGCCAAGCGTCAGATTGCCATCGAAGTGGCCAAACATATTCCCGATGGCAGCACGATTGCGCTTTCCATCGGCACCACGCCGGAAATGGTCATTGAGGCCCTGCAGGAAAAGGCCAATCTGAAGGTCTTCACCAACAACCTCAATGTCGCCATGCAGGCGAGCGAACGACATGACTGGTCCGTAACCATTGCGGGCGGCAGCGTGCGCCCCGGTGACAAGGATATTCTCGGCTCTGACGTGGAAGCCTTTTTTGACCGTTTCGAGGTTGATTTCGGCATCTTCGGCGTCGCTGGCGTTACTCCGGATGGGGGCCTGCTGGATTTTTCCGAAGCCGAGGTGGGAAGCCGCCGGGCCATCCTTAATAATTGCCGAACTTCATTTCTGGTCATGGACCATACCAAGTTCGGGCGCACAGCCCATGTACGGGGCGGCCATCTTTCCGATGTGTCCTGCCTCTTCTGCGACGCACCCATTCCGCATTTATTTGAAGGCGGGCTCGGCTCTGCCAGCGTGATTATTGCCAATGAAACAAGGCGTGATGATCAGGCTGAAGCGGGCAAGGCCCTTCATGAGCGAGGCAAGCGATGAGCGCTGCACATCCGGCCCATCACGGGCGATCAATCGAGCTGCAAGGGATCTCAAAAAGCTGGGATCAGACCAAAGCGCTCGATAGTGTGAATATTTCCATCCCTGCGGGCTCCTTCACCGCCTTGCTCGGCCCGTCCGGCTGCGGCAAGTCAACCTTGCTACGCATTATCGCGGGGCTGGAAACAGCCACACAAGGCACGGTTCGCATTGGTGATGAAGATGTAACCCGACGCCCGCCCGATAAGCGCGATTTGTCCATGGTGTTCCAGTCCTATGCCCTGTTTCCGCATCTGAATGTGGCTGAGAATATCATTTTTGGCCTCAAGACCCGCAAAGAGCCGAAAAGGCAGCGTACCGAAAAGCTGCTTGCGGTTGCCGAGCTGATGGGGCTGGAGAAACTGCTGGATCGCAAACCCGGCGAGCTTTCGGGTGGACAGCAACAGCGCGTGGCGCTGGCCCGAGCTGTCATCGCCGAACGCTCCATCTGCCTGATGGATGAGCCGCTTTCCAATCTGGATGCCAAATTGCGCCATGAGATGCGGGTCGAACTGCGTGCCCTGCAACAAAAGCTCGGCTTTACGATGGTTTATGTCACCCATGATCAGGCTGAAGCCATCACTATGGCTGATCAGGTCGTGCTGCTCAATGCAGGCCAGGTGGAGCAGGTTGATGCGCCCCGAGCCTTGTATGATGCACCGCGCTCGACCTTTGCCGCCCGTTTTATCGGTACGCCCCCCATGAGCCTGTTCGAAGCCTCCGCGCTTGGCGATATGGGACAGAAACTGAGCCGCGATGCCGGCACAGAGTTGTTGCTTGGCCTGCGGCCCGAAGCCATTACGCCCAATGAGGGCGGTCTTTTGCAGGCCACCATTGCCGCTGCCGAGTTTCAAGGCGCCGATACCATGCTCGATTGCTGCATAGGCGATGAACTGATCACCGTACGCGCCTCTGGCAGAAGCCATTTTGCTGCAGGCAGTACGATCTCGCTTTCCTTCGCTCCTGAGGAACTGGCCCTGTTCGACAAGGCATCAGGGGCACGTCTCATAAAGTCCCAAAAACTGGTCGAGGCCCTGCGGTCTTGATCGATAACCAAATCCATTTTTATCAGTCAAACAGGATGAAAAGGACCATACCCATGGCTTCCCGTTTTCTCAAATCCACTCTTGCAGCAGCTATGCTTTCCGCTGTTGCCATGCCAGCATTTGCTGTTGATTTGCAATTCTATTTTCCGGTTTCTGTTGGTGGCAAGGCCGCAGATACCATCCAGTCGCTCACTGAAGACTATGTTGCTTCCCACGATGATGTGAATATTGATGCGATTTATGCCGGCTCCTACACCGATGCCCTGACCAAAGCGATGACGGCAGCCCGCGGCGGCAACGCCCCTCAACTTTCCGTTCTGCTTTCTACCGACATGTTCACGCTGATCGATCAGGACCTGATCGAGCCGTTTGACGACTTTGTCTCCGAAGAAGAAGGCAAGGAATGGTTCGGCTCCTTCTATCCTGCTTTCATGATGAACAGCCAGACCGGCGGCAAAACCTGGGGCATTCCTTTCCAGCGCTCCACACCAGTCATGTATTGGAACAAGGAAGCCTTCAAGGAAGCTGGTCTTGACCCGGACAAAGCGCCAGCGACCTGGGAAGAAATGGTTGATTATGCGCACAAGCTGCAGAAAAAGGACGAAAATGGCAATGTAACTCGCTGGGGCCTGCGCATTCCGCTTGATGGCTTCCCTTACTGGCTGTTCCAGGGGCTGTCCACGCCAGCGGGGGCCATTTTGGCCAATGCAGACGGCAACAAGACCGATTTTGCCAACCCGAAAGTGGTTGAAGCCCTGCAGTTTCTTGTCGATATGGCCAAGAAGGAGAAGGTCATCGAAGATGGTGTGACATCCTGGTCTGCAACGCCGAAAGCCTTTTTTGAGCGTCAGTCTGCCATGATCTGGACCACCACGGGCAACCTCACCAATATCCGCACCAACGCGCCGTTCGATTTTGGCGTCGGATTCCTGCCCAAGCATGAACGCTATGGCGCACCGACCGGTGGTGGCAACTTCGTTCTGTTCAAGGATGCATCCCAAGAGCAGAAAAAGGCCGCTGTCGACTTCGTCAAATGGATTTCCGCTCCGGAACAGGCTGCCAAATGGTCCATCGCAACTGGCTATGTCGCTCCGAGCCCGGCTGCATGGGAAACCGACGCCATGAAAGCCTACGCCAAGGATGTGCCGCAGGCTGCCGTTGCCCGCGACCAGCTCGAATATGCTGTTGCAGAGCTTTCCACCTATGAAAACCAGAAAGTGACCAATTTCCTCAATGACGCCATTCACGCCGCTTTGGCTGGTGAGAAGTCACCAAAAGAAGCGCTTGAAGAAGCTCAGAAGAAAGCGGAACGCGTTCTGAAAAACTATCGCTGATCACGCGAAATGATTGGCATCTGCGAGGGGGATGTCTCCCCCTCGCTTCTTTTATGATTTTTTGCGATGGATCGCATGTGAGGGGCAAGAATGAGACGCGACTGGATATATGCTCTGCTGCTGTTGTTGCCAGCGATGGTGCTGCTCATGGGCTTTACCCATATTCCAGCTATTGAAACCGTCATAAGCAGCTTTTTCTCGACGCCCCACGGGCGCCGTCCTGCCCATTTTGTCGGCATCGATAATTATCTTTATCTGTTGGAAGATGACGTATTCATCCGCTCCTGTTGGAACAACCTTATCTATGCGGCGCTTACCATCCCCACGTCCATCATTATTGCGCTGGTCATGGCTCTCTTCGTGCTCAGTCGGATGGCCGGGCTCTCCTTCCTGCGCATGGCTTATTTCACTCCGACGGTGTTGCCGATGATCGCGGTGGGCAATATCTGGCTGTTCTTCTTTACGCCAAGCTTCGGGCTTATCGACCAGATCCGCTCCCTGTTTGATCTGCCAGCACAGAATTGGATGGGCAATCCGGACACGGTTCTCTATACGGTGCTGGTGGTTGCCGTCTGGAAGAATGCGGGTTTCTTCATGATTTTCTATCTCGCGGCGCTACAGACCATACCGGAACCATTGCGCGAGGCGGCCAAGCTGGAAGGGGCAGGGCGCTGGACCTTCTTTCGACGGGTGACGCTACCGCTGATCATGCCCACGACCCTGTTCATTCTGGTCAATGCCATTATCAACTCGGTGCGTCTCATCGACCATATTTTCATCATGACCCTGGGCGGGCCAAACAATGCGTCCAGATTGTTGCTTTATCACATTTATGAAACTGCATTTGAATATTGGGACACCGCTTCGGCCAGCGCGATGACGGTGGTCATCCTGTTTGTTCTCTCGCTGTTGGCCATTGGTCAATTTTTCTGGTTCGATCGTAAGGTGCATTACAAATGACCGCGAAAGAATATACGCTTGCAGCCCGTCTTGATCGGGCCCTGATGACCTTTGGTGCCTGGCTTCTTGCGCTTTTGTGGATCCTGCCGCTGGCCTATGCGGTCTGGACGGCCTTCCATCCCTCAGCTTACGAAACCAATTTCACGCTGACCGCGCCTCTGACGCTGGAAAATTTCCCCAAGGCATGGGTGCAGGCACCCTTTGCCCGCTATTTCCTCAACACCATGATTCTGGTGGCCATGACGCTCAGCGCGCAGTTGGTTCTGAGTACATTTGCCGCCTATGCCTTTGCGCGGTTGACATTCCCCGGCAAGAATATCCTCTTCACGCTGGTGTTGCTGCAGTTGATGGTCACGCCAGATATCCTCTTGGTCAAGAATTATGAGACGATGGGCATGCTGGGGCTGGTGGACAGCATTCTGGCAATCGGTCTGCCTTACTTTGCTTCCGGCTTCTGCATTTTTCTTTTGCGCCAGACTTTCATGACCATCCCCAAGGAGCTTGACGATGCCGCGCGGATCGAAGGAGAAGGGCTGCTTGGCACCCTCTGGCGGGTGTATATTCCTCTGGCCAAGCCCACCTATCTGGCTTTTGGCCTTGTATCGGTGTCGGCCCACTGGAATGACTTCCTCTGGCCTCTGATCGTTACCAACTCGGTAGAGACCCGTCCGCTGACCGTGGGCCTGTCCGTCTTTTCCATGACCGAGTCCGGCGTGGAATGGTCTGTCATCAATGCCGCAACGCTGATGACATCCGGCCCTCTTCTTGTGGGCTTCCTGCTTTTCCAGAGACAGTTTGTTCAAAGTTTCATGCGAGCTGGTATTAAATAGACCAAACCAACGAGTCGGCCCGTCCTTTGTCCCTCTGTGAGGGCCAGAATCTTCGAGCCAGATAAAAGGAACGATATCTCATGTCCCCATTGCCAGTGCTTGGCGCTTCGCTCAAGTATGATGAACTTGTCTCCCTGAAAGACTGGATCTTTGAGAAGAACCGCACCATTGAATTGCAGGATTTCTGCATGGTGGATGTTCTGGATGATGATCAGGACGAGCTGATCGAGGCTTACAAGGATCTGCTGGATGGCTTCCGGGGGCTGCATGGCATTCATGGTCCATTCTTCAGCCTGGATCTGGCGGCAACCGACCCGTTGATCCAGCAGGTGGTGACGGTGCGTCTGCTCGACGCGCTCAACAAATGCGAGAAGCTGGGCGCAACCCACATGGTGGTGCATAGTCCCTTCACCTTCTGGCACAGCCTGAATTTCACGAACTATGCCTATCTCAAACCGAACATCTTTGAAGCGGCACAGAAGATGCTGGAACCGGTTGTCCAGAGAGCCGAGCAGATCGGCTGCTGTCTGATGCTGGAAAATATCGACGACGCGGATCCGGCGCTGCGCTGCGAATTGGTGGAGATCATCAACAGCCCGATGCTGCAGGTTTCCCTCGATACTGGTCACGCTCAGCTGGCCCATGGCCAGTATAAAGCGCCTCCGGTGCCTGATTATGTCACTGTCGCCGGCCCGCTTCTGGGGCATGTGCATCTGCAGGATGCGGATGGGTATGCCGATCGCCACTGGCATCCGGGCGAAGGATCAATCCCTTGGGGCGGTGTTTTCAAGGCGCTATCGGAAATCCATGCTGCGCCACGCCTGATCATTGAAGCGCGTGACCGCAAGGAGCTGCTGCCTCAGACCGTCAAGCGTCTTGAAGCGTTGGGGCTGGCCGAGTAGCTGACACTGGGCAGCTCGTGCTGTGTTGCATCAATTTTGGGGGCGGTGATGTGTTTCATCGCCCTTTTTGTTTCTAATCGAGGGGCCCAAGACGGTGCCTTTGAGCCCAATTGACGACAATTGTGATCTGTTTCTCCACAAAACGAACCATTGGGATGAGTCTGTTTGCTGGCCTTTATGCCCAATCTTGGCTATGACCTTTGCCATCCCGCACGCCGTTGGCATCAAGGCTCGTTGCCGCCAGAGCCTTCCGAGCGTGCAGATTTTGAGTCTTTGGGCTCGCGTGATCTGGAGTTGACCTGTCGTTGATCTTGGAAAAAGGCCCTTCGGACTTTTGCTCCGGTGCCGCGTCTGATGCGGCTGATGATAGTGACATGATGAACAATGCGATCGTCCTTGATGGGGTAACCCATCAATTGAATGACAAGCCCTTCTTCAAGGACCTGTCCATAGAGCTGCGCGAAAAGCGCGTTGGCCTGATCGGGCGCAATGGCTCGGGCAAATCCACCTTGGCACGCATTATTTCCGGCCTTATCGAACCAGAGGCTGGCGAAATCCGTGTGCACGGTGTCGACATCGCCAAGGATCGCAAGAAGGCCATCGAAACCATTGGGCTCATTTTCCAAAATCCCGATCATCAGATCATTTTCCCCACGGTGGAAGAGGAAATCGCCTTCGGGCTTGAGAGCCTTTCGGGCAATCGCAAGCAAGCCCGCGAAGCGGCGCGTGGTTTCCTGCAGTCCTTCGGACGGCTCGATTGGGCTGAAAGGGGCACCTTTACGTTGTCGCAAGGGCAGCGACATCTGGTTTGTCTGATGGCTGTGCTGGCCATGCAGCCAAAGGCCGTGTTGCTGGATGAGCCCTTTGCCGGGCTGGATTGGCCCACCACGCGGCGGCTCTATCATTGGCTGGATGGGCTTGAGCAGCAGGTGGTGCTTGTCACCCACGATATCGATCATCTGGAAAGCTATGATCGCATTCTCTGGCTGGAAAAAGGCCAGCTGATCGCAGATGGCGCTCCCGTCGATGTCTTGCCGGCCTATCGGGAACAGATGGAGCGGCTGGTCTTTAGCGACGATGATATTCTCGGCCCCGGTCTGCCTGCCTCGGATGAGGAGCAGGGCTGATGCTGTCTTTGACCGTAGAGCAAAGAAGCTGGATGCATCGGTTGCCTGTATGGCTGAAGCTTCTCCTGCTTTGCCTTTTTACGCTGGTGCTCTGGCCGTTGGAGGACTGGCGCTTGCTGCTGGCTTCTTGTTTGCCGGTGGCTGTGCTCTATTTTTCTGCGGGGCGGTCCTTTGCAAAGTTGGGAGCCCAGAGGCTGAAGCCGGTTGTCTATCTTGTCGCCATTATTTTCCTCTATCAGATTGTCACGGGGCGCATCGAGGAAGGGCTGGCGATTTGCCTCAAGATCATTGCGACGGTCAGCCTTGCAAATTTGGTGACCATGACATCGCGTCTTGATGATATGATGGCTGTGATCGAAACGCTGGCAAAGCCCTTTTATGCTCTGGGGCTTCCGCCACGCGCACTTGGATTTGCCATGGGATTGGTCATCCGCTTCACGCCGCTTTTTCTGCAAAGGGGCATTCAGCTTAATCACGCCTGGCGCGCGCGGAGCCCCAGGCGGACAAGTCCGCGCCTGTTGGTGCCTTTGGCGTTGAGCGCCATTGATGACGCTGATCGGGTTGCCGAAGCGCTCAAGGCGCGCGGTGGACTTCAGAATATTAAGGCAAAAGAAATTCAGTCGGATAGCGCGTCTCAAACTCGCGCGGATAAAATGTAAGGGAGAATATCGAATATGGAACGCCAAGTCGCCTTTATCGCCTTGTTTGCCGCGCTTGTTGCTGCATTGGGCCTCATGCCACAGTTTATGCTTCCCTTTGGTGTACCCGTTAGCGCCCAGAGCCTTGGTGTCATGATGGCCGGTGTCGTGCTGGGTGCTCGCCGTGGTGCGCTTTCCATGATCCTGTTTGTTGTTCTGGTTCTGGCTGGTCTGCCGTTGCTGGCTGGTGGTCGTGGTGGTCTGGGCGTGCTCGCCGGTCCAACCGTCGGTTTCTTCCTTGGCTGGCCATTCGCTGCCTATGCTACCGGTTTGATCGTGGAAAAATGGGGCAAAGGCAACCTGTTGATCGCCGGGACCTTCGCATCCATCGTCGGCGGCATCTTCGTTCTCTATCTACTCGGTGTGTTGGGCATGGCTGTTCGCCTGGATAAATCCTTCATGGAAGCCGCTTCGATGGTTCTGGTCTTCATTCCGGGCGACATCATCAAGGCTTTCGTTGCCGGTTTTGTTCTCCAAGGCATCGCCAAGGCACGCCCAAGCGCCTTGCTGTCTCGCAGCTGAGAGATCTGTCTGTAGATATAGAGCCAGGCCTCAACCTGAGTTCCATCTTCAAGGCTTACCGGCATTTTGCAGCGCTCATATTCGAACGGCTCGGAAAAGTCGGGTCCGATGCCTTCATATTCATCAATGGCGCGCCAAAGAGGCTCTTCAGTTGGCAGGGCGAGCCATTGCCCCACGATTTGCTCTTGCGGATCGTCGGGCGGGACCGCTCCGGGATCGTTCGCTATCGGAATGCTGACGTAACTTACCATGGACCAAGAGGAAGTCCTCACACATGGTTTGGTCTTCCTTGAATGGAAGCCGAAGGTCTTATGACGCAAAAGTTTGATACAATATCACTTTCGAAATGCAAAAGTGCAATTCCGGTGATTGCCCAATGGTTTTGTTACCAATGGTCCGATTGGTATGGGCCTGAGGGTCCTGGAAATGCCATTGCCGATCTGGAAGCATGGGCTGATGGAGACGCCCTGCCTTTGGCTCGGCTGGCTCTCTCCTCTGATGGTGAGCCTCTTGGCATAGCGGCGTTGAAGAATGAGGGGCTGGGAGAGGAATATGGACTCGGACCGTTCCTGTCTGCCTTTTATGTGCCGGCCGTCCATCGCCGCCGAGGCGCTGGGTTGGCGTTGGTCAGGGCGATAGAGGAGGCCGCGAGGGGCCATGGGCTCGGGGTTATTTACTGCACAACCGATGGCGCGCGCTCATTGATCGAAAAGGCCGGTTGGGAGAATACCGGTTTGACCTCACCTTCAGAACGCGGTCTGCTGACGATCTATCGGCGATCCCTCTAATGGCGCAATTCCATGGGATTGCAGCTATTCGAAAAAGGAGCTTCCAATGGCTCAAAGACGGCCATATAGAGAGGGAAAATTAATTTGGGGGATGAAAATAACAACGATTCCCTGTATGTAGAGCGTGGTTCGGGTGGTCTGCTATGGCCAAGGCGCAGTTTGGCAAAGACTTGCCATGGATAAGGCGCTGTCTGTTGAAGTGAAACCTGTTTGTCAGACTATAAATTTGTGAGGGAAGCGCTATGGCTTGGGATCTGGTCGCCGATGTTGGTGGAACCAATATGCGTTTGGCTGCTGCGGTGGATGGCCGCATCAAGGAACAGCATACTTTCGATACAACCGGCACGATGCATTTGACTGATGCGGTCAAAAGCTTTGTTGGCAAGATCGGGTCGAGCCCGCGCCATGTTGTGGTGGCCGCCGCTGGGGTTATCCAGAATGGCTATGTTACACTGACGAATGCTGGCAACCAGCAATTTTCGCAAGCTGATCTGATCGTAGCCGCTGGTGCCGAAGGCGCGCGCATCCTGAACGATTTCGAGGCGGCTGCATGGTCTCTGGTGACTGCGGATCCCGACGATCTCACGGTCATTCAGGGGGAACTTCCGCCTGCCTTGCAAAATCCGCCAGCCCCCACACCGCCGCGTCTGATCATTGGTCCGGGCACCGGTCTTGGTGTTGGTACTCAGGTTTGGGCAGGCCATCAGCCCGAGGTTCTGCAAGGAGAGGGCGGTCATGTGCGCGTAGCACCGCATTCTCTTGATGAGGTTGCCGCATTCAACAAGCTCGCTGAATTATGGCCCGAAACGCAGATGGACAGCTCCCCTTGTCTTGCGCTCGAAGGGGAAGCGATCCTGTCTGGCACCGGCATTCCGTATCTTATGAAGGCGCTGGAGCTGCTCGATGGGCAAGAGCCTTCCGAGATGTCTGCGCGCGATATTTTTGACGTCGCCCGCACAGAGGGCAACCCGTTGGCCGTGCGAGCCATCAACATGTTCTCCCATCATCTGGGCGCCGTGGCTGGCGATCTGGCCCTTTATATCTCCGCTTATGGCGGTGTCTTCCTGACTGGCGGTGTGTTGCAGAAAAACGAATGGATCTTCCAGAACCCGCACTTCCTGCGCGGCTTCAATCAGGGCGGGCGCCACACCAAATTCCGCGTCAATATGCCGATCTATCTCTATCGCAACTCAAACTTCGGGCTTGAAGGCGCGATCAACGCCATGACCTTCGATCCGGATTTGCAATAGCTCCGGCCAATAGCCGCCAAGGCTAGGGATCACCCTATCGCTTCCCTTCAGACAGCCAATTCAGATAGCCAATTCAGGCAGCGCATTCACTCAGGCGCTGCCTTTTTTATGCCTCCTGCTCTTTCCGATAATCATAAAACTGCAATGTGCCAGCCCTAATAAGCCAGAGGTGGCATGGGTATCGATTCGGCGGATCTGTCGGGTCTATCGGCTCTCCAATGTGGTCTGTATCGGGGCTTTCCTCATAAAGGCACATTGAAACGGGCTCTCTTATCCATTCCAGATGAATAGAAGGGCGTGTTTTGCTGCAGAACCGCAGCATGCTCTGAATGCAGGAGAAAAACGTGACTGAAACACGAGTTTACCCCGATCGAGGCAGCCTGGCAGCAGGCCTTGCCGAACAGGTGGCATCCGAATTGAACAAGGCCATCCGCAAGAGGGGAAGAGCCACGCTTGCCGTTCCGGGGGGAGAAACCCTGGGGCCGTTCTTGAAGGAATTGAGCCTGCAAGAAGTCGAATGGGAGTGCGTGTCTGTCATTCTGACCGATGAGCATTTCGTGCCTGAAACCTCCAGCCTGTCAAACGGGTATCAGGTGCGTAAGCTTCTGTTGCAGAATCTCGCAGCTCAAGCGCAGTTCTACCCCTTTTATCATGAGGTTTCAGAGCCGGAAGAGGCGTTGCCACTGATCGCAACTGATCTGCATGAAGTCTTGCCGATTGATGTCTGTGTTCTGGGCATGGGGACGGATACACGCGTCGCTGCGCTCTTTCCCAATGCAGACAATCTCGAAGAAGCCCTAGGGCTCTGGGCTCCATCTGTCATGGTGGTTCGCGGTCATGAAGACGGGGAGCCGCGCGTCACCTTGACAGCTCCGGTTCTGGAACGGGCACGCAAGGCCCATATCCTGATCGTCGGTGAAGAAAAGAAGGGTACCCTGCGCGAGGCCCAGAAGGTTGGGCTCGTTGAAGAGGCTCCTGTGAGGGTTATTCTCAACCGTGCGCGGGCTACGACCATTCATTACGCAGACTAGCTTGAAGCAACGGGTCGACCGGAGCTCAGGTCGACCCATATCGATAATTGATGCAAATTATCGTGGAAAAACCATGATTCTGAGCAATGCAATTGTCAGATTAGGCAGTTTGATACAGAAAAGCTCTCCTCTTGGGTCACTTCCATCTCTTCCACAAAGCGCTACAATCATCTACTGTGCAGGCAGTGCAGTATAGCGAGAAATTGCTTATGGCCTGAGCCCGCTATGGCATGGAGAGATATGTTTCATATTGGCTCATATGGAAATATCCCACTTGGCATCCATCCGGATGATTGCCGTGTTTATTGATAATGGAAACAGGAACCGGGCTGCTGGAAAGCGGTTTGGGTGACTGTAGGGAGTATGTCGAATAGTCTGATTTATCTATGTGAATTTGCGTAAATGAGGAAAAATTACCACGATGCGGGACAAATTTTGGTAAATCGCACCGGATAACGCTCAACTGATTCACAAAGATGGCTTGGCAATTTGACTTTGGTCTGCACTATAGGAGCCGGAGGGTAATTTGCTTCTTTGATGGGACGTTTCATCAGGGAGCATTCACATTTTGTTAGAAGGGAGTCTGTCGTGAAGATAGGTACACCTAAGGAGTTGTTCGAGGGAGAGGCGCGCGTTGCCATGACGCCGTCTTCGGCAAAACAGCTTCAGAAATTGGGATATGACTGTATCCTGGAAAGCGGTGCCGGTTCTCTGGCCGGTTTTTCCGACGCAGTTTATGCAGAAGCGGGCGTTGAAATTGTCCCGAACGCGGCTGCACTTTGGGAGGCTGCTGACATTGTTGCCAAGGTGCGACAGCCAGAGTCTGACGAACTGAAATATCTTGCCAAGGGCAAGACACTGATTTCGTTCTTCAACCCTGCAGGCAACGAAGAAGGCATGGAAGCAGCCAAGGCTGCGGGTTCGAATGTCATCGCAATGGAAATGGTGCCACGTATTTCCCGTGCCCAGAAAATGGACGCTCTGTCCTCCATGGCGAACATTGCCGGTTATCGCGCTGTAATCGAAGCGGGTAACAATTTTGGTCGTTTCTTTACCGGTCAGATCACTGCTGCCGGTAAAGTGCCGCCAGCACGCGTTCTCATTGTTGGCGCCGGTGTTGCCGGATTGGCCGCAATTGGTACGTCTGTTGCGCTTGGTGCTGTCACCTATGCATTTGACGTGCGTCCTGAAGTGGCCGAACAGGTCGAATCCATGGGCGCCGAATTTGTCTATTTGGATTTTGAAGAAGAACAGCAAGATGGCTCGGCTACCGGCGGCTATGCTTCGGTTCAGTCCGAAGAATTCCGCAACGCCCAGCTTGCCAAATTCCGCGAAATCGCTGGCGACATGGACATTGTGATCACCACTGCGTTGATCCCGAACCGTCCCGCTCCCAAGCTCTGGCTTGAAGACATGGTCAAGGCCATGAAACCCGGTTCCGTGATTGTCGACCTTGCTGCCGAACGCGGTGGTAACGTTGAAGGCACGGTCAAGGACGAGAAAGTCGTAACCGACAATGGCGTGACCATCATTGGCTACACCGACTTCCCATCCCGCATGGGTGCTCAGGCTTCTGAACTCTATTCAACCAACATCCGTCACATGATGACTGACCTGACCCCTGAAAAGGATGGTCAGATCAAGCATGACATGGAAGACGATGTGATCCGCGGCGCGACCGTGACGTTTGAAGGCGAAATTACCTTCCCGCCTCCACCGCCGAAAATTCAGGCTATAGCGGCCAAGCCGAAGAAGGAAGTCAAGGAAAAGACTCCTGAAGAAATCAAGGCCGAAGAAGAAGCTGCCGCCCGCAAGGCCGGTCGTCAGCAGATCAGCCTTCTGGTGGTCGGCGCAGTCATTATGGGGCTTATCGGCCTTTATGCTCCTGCTGCCTTCATGGGCCACTTCATCGTGTTTGTTCTGGCCGTGTTCATCGGCTTCCAGGTTATCTGGGGCGTCAGCCACTCCCTGCACACGCCTCTCATGGCTGTGACGAACGCAATTTCGGGGATTATCATCCTCGGCTCGCTCCTGCAGCTTGGCGCAGGGTCATGGATCGTGTTGCTTCTGGCATTCATTTCCATCCTGATCGCCACAATCAACATCGTCGGTGGCTTCATGGTTACCCGTCGTATGCTGCAGATGTTCCAGAAATCCTGATAGGCGGAGGTTATTATGAACGCTGAATTGCAAACCGCCGCCTACATCGCGGCTACTGTGCTGTTCATCCTGTCTTTGGGTGGACTGAAGGATCAGGAAAGCGCCAAGCGCGGCGTCTGGTTCGGCATCGTCGGTATGGCGATTGCTGTTCTGGCCACCATCTTTGGCCCGATCGATCCGCACGACATCACTCTGGGCACCGTGCTTGCTGCCAGCCCAATCGTTCTGCTCATCGCAGTTGCCATCGGCGCCGTTATCGGTGCTGTTGTTGCCAAACGCGTTGAAATGACCGGTATGCCACAGCTGGTTGCCATGCTGCACAGCTTTGTGGGTCTGGCTGCTGTCTTCATCGGCCTCAACTCCGATATGACCGCGCATGCTTTCCCGACCCCTGCGGAAGAAGTCATCCACGAAATCGAGATCTTCCTTGGTGTCTTCATTGGTGCCGTGACCTTTACCGGTTCGCTCATTGCTTATGGCAAGCTGGCAGGTCGCATCGATGGTAAAGCCATGCTTCTGCCTGGCCGTCACCTGTTGAACATCGTGATGGTGGCTGTGTCCTTCATCCTGCTCATCATGTATATGAATGGTGCAGGCGCATGGACCCTCTATCTGATGACGCTGATCGCATTCGTCATCGGTGTTCACATGGTTATGGCCATCGGCGGCGCCGACATGCCTGTTGTTGTTTCCATGCTCAACTCCTATTCGGGGTGGGCAGCTGCGGCAACCGGCTTCCTGCTCGGCAACGACCTGCTGATCGTGACCGGTGCTCTGGTGGGCTCTTCGGGTGCCATTCTGTCTTACATCATGTGTAAGGCCATGAACCGTCACTTCATCTCGGTGATCCTTGGCGGCTTTGGCAACTCCACTGGTCCGGCCATGGAAATCGAGGGCGAGATGATCGCTATCGATGCCGATGGTGTTGCGTCCAGCCTTGAAGAAGCCGAAAGCGTCATCATCGTTCCCGGTTATGGTATGGCCGTTGCTCAGGCTCAGCAGAATGTTGCTGAACTGACCCGCCGCCTGCGCGCCAAGGGCAAGGAAGTCCGCTTCGCCATCCATCCGGTGGCTGGTCGTCTTCCAGGTCACATGAACGTGCTGCTGGCTGAAGCCAAGGTGCCTTATGACATCGTGATGGAAATGGACGAAATCAACGAAGACTTCCCGGAAACGGATGTTGTCATCGTGATCGGCTCAAACGACATCGTGAACCCTGCTGCTCAGGAAGATCCGAATTCTCCAATCGCCGGCATGCCGGTTCTGGAAGTTTGGAAAGCCAAGCAGGTCTTCGTCTCCAAACGCGGTCAGGGTACTGGTTACTCCGGTATCGAGAACCCACTGTTCTTCAAAGAGAACACCCGCATGTATTATGGCGATGCCAAGGCTTCTCTGGATGCCCTGCTTCAGCTGGTCCAGTAAGCCACAAGGCTTCTTTAGATGATTTGAAAACGCCCGGCGCCATTTACCCCGGGCGTTTTTGTTTGCGTGATACAGGCTCCAAAGAGGGATCACCAAACGATCCCAAAACGGACACTCAAAGCCTAGGCTGAATCGAACAGCCGGGCGGCGAGCAGATGGTCGATCAGAGCCCGAGTTCTGAGCGGCAAATGCTTGCGCGATGGATAGACCAGCGAAAAGATCATCGTTTCTCCGGTCAGCTCTGGCAGGATGGGCACCAGTTGCCCCGCGGCAACTTCCTTGCGGACGGTGGAAGGAAACAACTGTGCCAATCCCATGCCTGCCATTGCCATGGCAATCACCATATGCGGCGAGTTGCACAACTCATAATGAGCTGAGGTGAGCGTAATCAGCTCTTTGCCCCGAAAAAGCCGATGCACCCCACCGGGGCTGACATTGTTCAGACAGATCCAGCGATGTCGACCGAGCGCCTCCACATCACGTGGCATGCCATGGGTGGCCAGATAGTCCCGACTGGCATAGAGCCCAAACCGATCTTCATAGAGCACCCGTCCGATCAGGCTGTCATCGCGCGGCAGGCCGATGCGGATGCCCATGTCGATGCCTTCGGCGACAAGGTCGAGGCGCTCATCGCTCAGATTGATATCCAGCTCCACATCAGGGTAGAGAGCACGGAAACTTTCCAGAGCGGGGAGCAGTTGTGAGACACCGACATCATGCGTCGCCGTGATCGAAACGCGTCCGGATGGCTTTTCCTGTGTGGCGATCTCTATGGTCTCCTCCAGCAGGCGGGGGAGAGCGCGAACCTTGTCATAGACCCTGCGGCCTTCTTCCGTCAGCGATAGTTTGCGAGTGGAGCGGTGCAGAAGGCGCACGCCCAAATCATCTTCCAACTGGGTGATCTGCTCTGAGATGCGCGAGCGGCTTGACTTGAGAGATCGGGCTGCCGCCGCGAAGCTGCCTTCGTCGACAACCCGTACGAATATCGCCAGCGGACGCAGATGCTGATATCCAATTGTACTCATATATGGAACTATCCATTCTGAAAAAGAGTTCTAGTGATAACAATGGCGCAACGCCATATTAGCGTCAACAGAAATGAAAACCGTCCGCTCACCAGCATGAGCTCGGGGAAAGTAAACGACATGATTGCAGTAACAGGCGCGTCCGGCCAACTTGGCCGCCTTGTCATCAATGCTCTTTTGGAGAAAACCGAAGCCAGCGAGATCATCGCTCTGGTGCGCACCCCCGAGGCAGTGGCCGATCTGGCAGCCAAAGGCGTCACCGTCCGCAAAGCTGATTATGATCAGCCCGAGAGCTATGCGGAAGCCCTCAAGGGCGTTGACAAGTTGCTGCTGATCTCTAGCAGTGCCGTTGGCCAACGTGTGCCTCAGCACAAAGCCGTGATCGAGGCTGCCAAGGCCAGTGGCGTGAAATTCATGGCCTATACCTCCATTCTGAAGGCGGACAAATCTCCGATGCTGTTGGCCGAAGAACATGCGGCAACCGAGGCCCTGCTTAACACCGCCAGTATCCCTCACGCCTTTTTGCGCAATGGCTGGTATAATGAAAATTACAGCGAAAACCTCGCGCCGGTTCTCGAAACCGGTGCCGTGATCGGCAGCTCGGGTGAAGGCCGCGTTGCCTCTGCATCACGCGCCGATTATGCCGAAGCGGCTGCAGTGGTGCTTACTTCCTCCATTGAAGAACAGGCTGGAAAAATCTATGAGCTGGCAGGCGACGAAGCCTTTACGATGAGCGCATTCGCCGCCAAGGTAGCAACCCTGTCTGGCAAGAAAGTCGCTTACATGGACATGGCCGAGAAAGATTATATTGCGGCGCTCACAGGTGCTGGCGTGCCTGAGGGCTTTGCTCAGGTGTTGGCTGATTCCAGCGCCAATGTTGTTGGTGGTTGGCTTGAAGACAATTCCAAGACCCTGTCTGCCTTGATCGGGCGCCCGACAACGACAATTGCAGACAGCATCAAGCGAGCCCTTTAAGGCTCTTTCCTCGCTTTGTCATTTTATCAAAAGCAGGCTCATAAACCGGGGGCATCAAGGTGGCTCCGGTTTTTCTGTGCCATCAAAATGCTGGCTTTCTGTCGCCGCAGCAGAGGCGAGAGCATGTGGCAGACATGGTGTTGAATCAGAGTGTGAACTACACGAAATGTCTGAATCATCTTTTGAATAATAGAATCTATCTCTTTGATAAAAATAACGAAAATAGGGTCTCTTAAAGTGGATTTTGACCTCTCCATGGCTTTAACTTGACTCTGTTTCTAAAGAGCAAAGGCACTAATTGAATCAAAATCTCAACTGCGGATGTAAGAGGGCGAGTGTTCCCTGCGCCCTCGTGAGCCCCTTAAACGCTTCCTTTGGAAGCCCTCTTAATGCGCTCTGTGGAAGCCGTTGATCCAGCTGTGCTTGACGGTCCATGTCACTGGATCGAAGGCCACCAGATCTGCTGTGAAGCCCGGCGCAATCAAACCCAGCGAAGTATCCATGCGCATGAAGCTGGCCGGATAGCGCGATGCCATGCGCAGGGCTTCAGAAAGTGGCAGGCCGATCAGTTCGACCACATTGCGCACAGCGCCCATCATGGTGAGGGCTGAGCCTGCAAGCGTGCCATCGACAAGTTGGCAGCGCCCGTCCTTGACCGATACGGTCTGACCGTTCAGCGTGAATGCCGCACTGTCAGAGCCCACAGTTGCCATGGCGTCGGTTACCAGCATCATCTTGCCGCGCGGTTTGGTCTTTATGGCGTTGCGCATGGAGGCCGGGTGTACATGGAAGCCATCCGCGATCAACCCGCACCATGTGTCCGGATCATCTAGCGCAGCGCCGACCACGCCCGGTTCCCGACTGCCCATGGGCGTCATGGCGTTGAACAGATGGGTAAAGCCACGCAGGCCCGCCCGGATAGCCGCTGTCATATCCTGATAGCTGCCTGCCGTATGGCCCGCTGAAACCAGCGCTCCCTGATGAACGCAATCACGAATAAAGCCCGGACCGACCTTCTCCGGTGCAACCGTGATGAGGCGGACACCCAGATCCGGGTGCGTCATCAAATCCACGGCGCGCTCATCTACCGGTCTGAGTTGTTCTTCCGGATGCACACCCTTGCGGGTCGCATTGAGATAGGGCCCCTCGAAATGAACGCCTTTGACCGCAGACAGACTGCGGTCTTCACCCCAATGGCGATGCGCCTGATTGATCAGTTGAGCCACATGCTCCATCGCGGACCAGCCATCACTGATGAGGGTAGGCAGCATGGATGTGGTGCCAAAAGCGCGGTGGGCGTCTGCCATGGTTTCCAGCTCTGTGAGGGTGGTTTGCCCGTTGAGCATGACACCGCCACCACCATTCACCTGCGCATCGACAAACCCGGGAGCCAGAACCAGCCCTGTAAGGTTATGCGGTTCATACCCCCCCAGTTTGTTGGGGCTATCGATGATCGAGCCGATCCGGCCTTCTTCCAGCGTCACCGCCTTGCCAGCGTGAAACTGGTCGCCATCAAACAAGCGGGCATGCATCAGAATCTGTTTCATTGCGTCGGTCCGGTTGGCTTGGATGCATATGCCGCGCATCATGCAGCAAAAGGAATATCCTCATATATAGCATCACTGCCCAGATGCTCCATGCCCGACAGCCCTTTTGATGTCATATGCAGGCAAAACACACAGATCGACCGTTGCGTTGGCCCACACAGGCTTGGCTTGCGGGATCAAATCGTGGATTCGGAGACAAATTCATACAGGTCTCCCCGGAAATAGGCGCGCACAAATTCGATCGGCTGATCCTTTTTCTTGATGAGACTGATTCTTCTGGTTGTCTTGTCTGGCTGACCTGAGCCCGAGACGCCCGTGGTAGGGCGTTGCTTCAGATAGCAACGCCGTTGCACATATAGACAGGCCGACCCGGTCGGAACGCCCAACAGATGGGCGTGGCTTACATCCAGCAATCGCGCCGACATGGTTTGCACGCAACGGGTCGGGCGCAGATGATGATCTCCCAACCATGCGTAGAGCGATGTCTCGATGGCAGTCGGGTTTGGCAAAACGCTGAGGGGTAGAACAGTGTGCTCCAGACAGACAGGTTTTTCATCCACCATACGCAATCGAAACAGCCGGCTGACAGGGGTGTCAGGCATGATCTCCAGCGCTTCGCATTCTTCCGGCGTGGGCGGGCCGCTTGATCGGTCCAGCCACAAGGTGGCGGTCGCAAGCCCACGGATTTGCATGTCTTCTGTAAAGCCTGTGATTTGTCTGGGGGACAGAGCAAGGCGAGAGGCGACAAAGGTGCCCGCGCCATGGCGCTGCACGAGAATGCCCTTGTTCACGAGCATGCGAACGGCATTGCGTACCGTAACGCGGGATATGCCCAAAGCATGGGCGAGTTCGCGTTCGGCAGGCAATGCATCATTGACAGCAACCAGACCGGCTTCAATCGCTTTTTCTATACCGCGCTGAAGTCTTACATAAAGTGGCGTGGCGCTGGGAGCCCCAAGGTCGGCGACCTGCCGGACATGCTCGATGAGGCGGCCAAGCTCAACCATGACCGTAGCGTTCTTTGTATCCCATATCCTGTTCATGATTTGGCTGAAGCGGAGGCAGGGTCCCACCAGCCATTAGGATCGCACCATCGCGGGCATCATAGAGCCGAGGTACGAGGAGGGAGGTGGTTTCCGCTTCCAACCATGGTTCGACGGCATCGGCAAAGCTTCCCATCAGGGCAATCTGGTTGATGCCGCGCCAGGCCAAGGCGCGCAGCATGGCGCTGGCTTGGCTACCGCAATCAGACATGAGCTTGGTGGCAACAGGATCGTCCTTTTCGGCAAACCGGACCACAAGATGACCATATCCCGCAAAGTCCGGTGGCGTGGCACTGTTGGCCCACAAGACCATCTCTTCCTGACTGTCCCCGAACATGGCCATGATATGGTCTGTCATCGTGCTGACTTCATAGATGCCATCAAGGGCGGCGATTGCTGAACGCAGGGCCAGCACGCCCACTTGCGCAGCGCTTGCCATATCAGAAAGGGCAAAGCCCCAGCCGCCGACATTGACCGGATGATTCTTCACCAGACCATAGCCGCAGCTGCCCGTGCCAAGGATCAGGATGCCGCCATCGCGCGCGCCCGCATGGCCACCAAGACAAGCGATATGGGCATCACTGGAAACGCGCAAGGAGGCAAAGGGATGCTCCCAGTTGCGAAAGGCTTCCTTGTCTGCGCTGATGTGAAGCTCTGCCAGCCCGATCCCGACATGGGTTCTGCCAAGCACTTCCGCGCCGTGGCCTGCATCCTTGAGGGTTTCCCGGGCCACGCGAGCGACCTGCTCCTGAGCGGCCAGAATGCCTTGACTGGCATGCGCCGGGCCACTGATTGCTTCTCCCAGAAGGGAACCATCTCCGCTTCTGAGACGGCCGCGGCAATTGGAGCCGCCCCCGTCTATTCCCATATAAAGGGTTTCTGAATTCGCCATTGCCAAATCTCCTCACTGGGCGCCCAATGAGCGCCTGTCCCCATTTGCAATGGACTGGCCGATGAGTCATCAGGCGAGCCAACCCAACTACAAAGAGTAGAAGACCAATCAAAGCCAATTTCAATTCGTCTTCCGAATGACGAAGCAGATACAATCACTAGCGGATGAAAGATGTTTGACAGATTCTATTGGTATTGAGGTGGTCCTGCTTATTTTGAATAAAACAAATTCACTTAGCAGGATGCATGGCACCGCATGAGCGAGCCTTAAAAAAGAGGCCATGCAGAGTTGCTCTCAAAGGGGAGGCCCACGTCCCCACCATTTTGAACTGGTATCGGGGAAAGCCCTGAGGCATAGTGCAGTGCGCTGCCACATGCTAGCGCTCACCCGGCTCAAGGCATAGACGACTATAGGACAAATGATGGTTGAAATGATTCTGCGCGGAAGACTGCTTACCTTTTTGCGAGAGCCTCTGATGCCGGAGGATACTGGCGCGCATCTCTATATCGAAGATGGTGCTCTGTTGATCGAAGATGGTCTGATCAAGGCCAGAGGCACCTTTGATGATGTGCGGAAGGTGGCCAGCAAGGATATCAGCACAGTGGATCATAGGCCCCATCTGCTCGTGCCAGGTCTCATCGACACCCATCTGCATTTTCCGCAGGTGCAGGTCGTCGCCAGTTGGGGCGCTCAGCTTCTGGACTGGCTGGAAAACTACACCTTCCCGGCGGAAGCCCGCTATTCCGATCCTGACCATTGCGCAGCGATGGCCAAGCGCTTTTATGATGAAATCATAGCCAATGGCACCACCTCCACGGTGGCTTATGGCTCGTCGCACAAGAGCTCGGCGGATGCCTATTTTGCAGAAGCCGAGCGGCGCAATATGCGCGTGATTGGTGGCAAAGTCTTGATGGACCGCAATGCGCCGGAAGGCGTGCGAGATACGCCGCAATCCGGATATGACGATTCCAAGGCGCTGATAGCCAAATGGCATGGCAGGGGCAGGGCGCATTATGCCATTACGCCACGCTTTGCCATTACCTCGACACCGGAACAGATGGAAAGTGCGCAAGCCTTGGCCGCAGAGCATCCTGAATGCTACATCCAGACCCATCTGGATGAGAACCATGCCGAAATCGAACAGACGATGGCTCTTTATCCGGATGCTCCGGACTATCTGGGGATCTATGAGCATTATGGCTTGTTGCGGGCCAACACGCTGCTTGGCCATTGCATCCATATGCAACCACGCGAAATCGATATCATGATCGAGACGGAAGCGCGTCCGGTCTTCTGTCCCACATCGAATCTTTTCCTTGGTTCGGGTCTGTTCGACTATGAAGGCTTGCGAGCGCGTGGCGCCATCTGTGCAATTGCAACCGATATCGGTGGCGGCACATCCTATTCCATGCTGCGCACCCTGCATGAAGGCTACAAGGCCCTTGCCACCCGCGATGGCACCAAGATGCATCCTCTGCGCGCCTTTTATTGGGCAACCCTTGGCAATGCTCTTGCGCTTGGACTTGAAGACAGGATTGGAACCCTCGAAGTCGGTTCAGAGGCCGATATCGTGGTGCTCGATAGTGCTGCCACCTCCGCCATGGCCCTGCGCATGGAGACCTGTCAGTCTCTGGCTGAAGAACTGTTCATTCTGCAAATCATGTCCGACGACCGCTCTGTGGCTGAAACCTATATAGCTGGGGAACCGATGAAGCGGTGAAAATAATTGTTTCTAGGCTTGATGGACTTATTGCTTGAACTCTATAGTTGTGGTGTAGGGGCAACGCAATGACAATTCAGTGGGCAGGCAGAAAGCTACTTCCTTTTGCTTTAACTAGGCGTAACGTGCATGCAATTTTGAATGGGGTGGACCCTAAATGGGGTCGATCCTAAATGGGGTCGATCCTTCGAATTGGTATGGGCTACGTTGATTTTGCTGTCAGCCTTTTTCCTCGCAGTAGAGACTGAACCAAAGCTCTCAAATACCATGAAAAGCATTCTGGCCATTGAGGAGATTGTCATAGTTTCTCTGTTCAGTGTGGAATACGCTTTGAGAGTATGGTCTGCTCCAAAGCGTTGGCATTACATATTCAGTTTTTGGGGGATGGTAGATTTGCTCGCAATTCTGCCATTCTATCTCGCTCTAGGAATCGACTTGCGCGGTTTGCGCGCAATTCGCCTCCTCAGGCTATTCAGAATATTGAAGCTTGCACGCCTTGTTGATGCTGTGGAACGATTGCGCGTGGCATTCGCTGACATCAAGTATGAGCTCTCAATCTTTGCCTTTGTCTCCCTGATTGTTCTCTATTTGGCTGCCGTTGGAATCTACTATTTTGAGAACGAAGCACAGCCCGACAAATTTTCATCGGTTTTTCAGTCGCTATGGTGGGCTGTGGCGACATTAACAACCGTGGGTTACGGTGACGTTTTTCCGGTTACTGTGGGGGGGAAGGTGTTTACCCTCTTTGTTTTAATGATTGGAATTGGCATCATATCTGTTCCAAGTGGTTTGATTGCGTCTTCTCTCACAAACGCACACAAAAGGAATTCGAACAAGAAACAGGAAGAAGAATAGTTTTTCAGTATCGATTTATTGGGCACAAACCATCACCCCCGCTTCATGAGAACCTTGAGGTCAATCGCGGTGTTGCTGACGACGGCCGGATCGGCGGATTTACCCGCTTCGATCAGCCGTTTGCCAACCATGTAGGCGCGGCCATCATTCATCGCATCGACGGCCAACAGCTCTTCTCCCTGATAGTACCAGTGAGAGGCAGCACCTTCGCCACCGTCGCGGATGATCACCCGATCATAGCCGCTGTTGAGCCCAGCAATCTGGAACTTGACATCATATTGGTCGGACCAGAACCACGGTTTGGCGATATAGGGTTTCATTTCCTCTCCCTTGAGGCTGGCCACGATGTTGGCCGCGACTGCTTTTGCCTGATCGATGGCATTGCCCACGCTCTCCAGCCGGATGCGTCCACCGCGATAGGGGAAACTTGTGCAGTCGCCTGCTGCCCAGATATGGGGATCGGAGGTGCGAGAAAACGCATCGGTCCAGATGCCATTCTCCAGCGTCAATCCAGCCATTTCCGCCAACGTGACGGACGGCTTCAAGCCGATGCCGCAAATCGCAAAGTCAGTCTCCAGCTCTTCGTCATTGCCCAACCGGGCGCCGCAGACCTGACCGGAGGCTCCGTCATCCTTATCCCCGATAAGCGTAACGGACTGAGCTCCTTCGAGGATACGCACCCCGTGTCCCTGATGCAGTTTACGGAAATAGTCTGACGTTTCAGGTGCTGCCACGCGCCGCAGGATTCGCTCTGAGGCCACCACAAGGGTTACATCAAGTCCGCGCTTGGCGCAGACCGCCGCCGCTTCGAGACCGATATAGCCGCCGCCAACAATCAAAACCTTGCGGCCGGCCACGATTTGCGGCTCCAGTTTGTTGATATCGTCGATGCCCCGGATGGGATAAAGCCCTGCCAGCGTTCCGCCCTGCGCTGCTGGTAGGTTGGCGGCATCCCCGCCGGTCGCCAGCACCAGATGATCATAGGCGATGGTTTCCTCACAGAGGGTGACGGTCTGGTTTGTCGGGTCAATCGCGGAGACCGGATTGCCTAGTTTCAGTGCGATCTCTTGTTCGTCATAGAAGCTTTGCGGACGCAGCGTCAGGCCATCAAGATCCATGTCGCCCAGTAGATAGGCTTTGGAGAGAGGGGGGCGCTGATAGGGCAGATAGGGTTCGGCTCCGATCAGGGTCAAGGTGCCCTCATAGCCCAATTCACGCAGTCTCTGCACCAGCGTTGCACCTGCCTGTCCGGCCCCCACAACGACAACATGTTTGGCATTGGTCATCTTGCTCTTCCTGATCTTTGGCTCTTGTCTTTGCGCCGCTCCTTGCTGGCTACCGCTCCGGTTGGCGCAAGTCAACGCATTCTCTGTATCAAATTGCATCAAACGGGCGCTGCATATTTGCCAAATGCCCGTATTTGAGAGGCACAATGCGTTGATACAAACCCGCAAGAATGGCTGCAAAAGGCAAAATTACGAAATTTTCACGGCAAAACCCGTCAAACTCTGCTCTGTTCTTGGCGCGAACCCTTTCCTATCGCGCAACAGTTGGCTAATGTCCCGCTCAATCCTTGATTGGCTGCCTTCCTTCTCAGGAGAGGCGGTCTGCTGCCCTTATTTGTTTGATTGAAAAGAAACAGACCCATGAGCATGATTTTGAAAATGACATGCCCGGATCAGCCCGGCGTTGTGGCTGATTTGAGCGCGCGTCTCCTCTCCTTCGGATGCAACATTCTGGAGAGCAACCAGTTCTTCCAGCCCGCAGCGGATTCCAATCGGGAAGACGGTCTTGGTTCTTTCTTCATGCGTGTCGTTCTTGCGACCCCGGAAGGGTTGGATGCCACCACCCTGCAAAACTCGATTGATGAATTCGCGGCCAAATTTGATGCCAACATCTCGTTCCAACCTGCTGACAAGCAGGTTTCAACCATTCTGATGGTTTCGAAATTCGACCATTGCCTGCAAGATATTCTCTATCGCGTGCAGAAGGGCACTTTGCCGCTGGATATCAAGGCCGTGGTATCCAACCATGCCGATGCCCGCAATACGGTGGAGCGCCTTGGCATTCCTTTCTATCTCTGGCCTGTGACCAAGGAAAACAAGCGCGAGCAGGAAGCCAAGATGGACGAACTGATCGAACGCACCGATGCCGAGCTTGTTGTTCTGGCGCGCTATATGCAGATTCTGTCCGACAATCTGTCCCGCAAGCATTTTGGCAAGATCATCAATATTCACCATTCCTTCCTGCCAGCCTTCAAGGGGGCCAAGCCGTACCATCGTGCATGGGAACGCGGTGTGAAGCTGATTGGTGCTACGGCCCATTATGTAACGCCGGATCTGGATGAAGGCCCGATCATCGAGCAGGACACTGAGCGGGTGAACCATGCCTACAATCCGGACGAACTGGTCAGCCGCGGCCGGGACATTGAGGCACGCGTGCTTTCCCGTGCTTTGCGCATGCATGCAGAAGGGCGCGTCTTCATCGACGGGCACCGCACGGTGGTCTTCAGCAAATAGCAGGCATAGCAAGCAGCCAGATCGGGATCTTACACGCCTGTTCAAGGCTTTGCGAATAGACAAACCGGCTTTCAGATACTGTCTGAAGGTCGGTTTTTATTTGTCAAATTCGTTGGAAATCCGGAATTTGAAACGTTTCAGGAGCCAAGCGACCATACCGCGCCATATCTGGGGGAGGCGCGGTATGGTCTATGGCATATTTCCGTGGGTCTAGTGGGGACTAAAACAGGAAATTTATGCCAATTCGGGACAGATGTTACCTAGGAAGGTTTCTATTCATGGCCAGTTTGCATGCTCAATTTTCTCTTTGTTCAAAACGAGAAAAAAATGCCGAATCTTGCTATAAGATGGCTACTACACAGAGCTATGCATTTGGTCTTCCTCCGGGATCATCTGAGTCCGGTGAAATTTCATTTCCAATAACGAAGGCCGCCCTCTGTGTAGACCGAATGGTCTAGCGCTGTAAAGATAAAAAAATGGAACATTCCACATATCAGAAACTTGTCATCGCTGCAGCGAACTTGCTACGCCAAAAAGGCTACGCCGCCACCGGCATTTCTGACATCTTGGAAACGGCGGGCGTGACGCGTGGATCGCTGTATCATCACTTTCCGGGAGGCAAAATGGATTTGGGCATCGCCGCTGCCCGTTACTCTGCCGGCATGCTCCTCAACATGATTGAAAGCGCATGCAGCAAGGTGCGTTCTGAGGGAGGAGATTATCAAGATGCGATAATTGAGTTCTGCAACAAGGTTCACGCTTCTTTTGAGGAGAATAAGAATTGGCGCTTCATGACGGTTTCGGCAACCATGCAGGACGGGGGAGAGCGCAATGAGATTTTCACAAATGAAGCGCGTGAGCTCTATGGCAAAATAAGGCTGAAAGCCATTGATGAAGGAAGGAAATTTGGCCTCGCTTCAAAGCAATCCTATTTGCCGCTGCGCCAGGCGCTGCTCATGCTTGAGGGCAGCTGGCTGTTATCAAGGGTCTTGGAAGATCCTATGCCCATGCGGTCTGCGGTAAAGTTCATTGAAGAGGAAAAATTGCTGTATGAACTGCGTCAGCAGGTGCAACTGCAAACACCCCATGATGATGCTCTCTCGGGGCTATGACGCGGTCAGGGGGCATCGCTTGGCACTTGCAGGAAAACGCTGACGCTGTCGGCCCGTCCGGCGGCATCAATGACCGTCAGGGTTGATTGCCCCTGTCCATCGGGCATCCAGCTGATGCGTCTCTTGCGACCATTTGCAGCAAAGACACGCCCGTTGCCCAGCCAGCGGAAGGGCGGCCTGCCATTTTGCAGTTTGACAACAAGGGGCATCGGCTTGCCCTGTGCCGTTGGAGCAAGCTCTATTCTGGCCCCATCGGGTGGATAGCTGATCTGTGGGGCAGCCTCTGGCACCTTGGAAGGGGGGGCCCAGAGAGAGGAAATCCTGAAATGCTTCAGCGTTGGCGGCAGCTCTGCAAAGGTCTGCTCTTGCGTTCCGCTCGGCGCATTTGGGAAGGGCGAAAGCGCAAGCCCTGAACGAGCAAAGGCCTCATAAAGGATGGGGGCGGCAGCGCTGCGCCCAGTAATGCCCGGCACGGCGCTATTGTCTGGTTTGCCGACCCAGACGCCGATAACATAACGACCATCAAATCCCACGGACCAGGCGTCACGATAGCCATAGGAGGTGCCGGTCTTGTAGGCGATGGCCAGCTTGCCTGTGCCGCGCGGTGGGGTGGCATCCTTGAGAATATGGCTCACATGCCAACTGGCTTCCCGATCCAGAACCGGAGCACGAATGGCAGTTTTTGCAGACGTCGGCAGGGGGCGTTCATGTAGCTGCTTGATCCGGCCGTCATTGATAAAGCTCGTATAGAGCTGTGTCAGATCCTTAAGGGAGATACCCAAACCGCCAAGGCCGATAGCCAGCCCCACATCACTCCCCTCGGGCAATTTGACCGAGACATTGCCGCGCTTTAGTCGCTCCATCAAGCGGGCTGGTCCTACGGCGTCGAGCAGGGCCACTGCGGGAACGTTGAGCGAGAGCAACAGTGCATCATGGATGCTTACATCGCCTTGATAGCCCATATCGAAATTCTTGGGTCTGTAGCCGCCAAAATCCACGGGGCTGTCTGTAATCTGTGTCTGCGCGCGGATCAGTCCTTCCTCGAAGGCGAGGCCATAGATGAAGGGCTTGAGGGCCGAGCCCGGTGAACGCTGCTTGCGGGTCATGTCGATCCAGCCCGAGCGTGCTGCGCTGAGATAGTCAGCCGACCCCACCTCGGCCAGAATGGCACCGCTCTTGCCATCGGCTAGAATAAGGGCTGCGGAGAGGTCCGGTGCGAGCGTGCCTGTGGCGTCCTGAAGCACTTGTTCCATTTTCTCCTGCAGTGCTCGATCAAGTGTTGTCTGATGCACCTGCTGCGATGGTGCCGTCCGAGAAAGGCGATCCGCAGTATGAGCGGCCAGGTGCGGCATGGCGTGACGCAAGGCATCCAGCGATTTAGCCGAAGCGCGCGCCACTTCGCTCTCGGGTATGAGACCGGCCATCGCCATGCGTTCAAGCACAGTATTGCGCGCTGCAAGGGCGCGTTTGGACGAGATATCAGGCCTGCGGGCCTCTGGCGACTGGGGCAGGGCCACCAGTAACGCAGCCTGTGCGAGGCTCAGCTCTTTGGGTTCCTTGGCGAAATAGGCCAGCGAGGCGGCGCGAATACCTTCTAGATTGCCGCCATAGGGGGCGAGTGTGAGATAGGCCGTCAGGATTTCCCTCTTGCTCATCCGCTCCTCCAACTGAAGAGCGCGGAGCATCTGCCAGAATTTGGCTTTGAAGCTGCGCTTCTCGCGAGGTTCCAGAAGGCGGGCAAGCTGCATGGAAATGGTTGACGCGCCTGAAATGATCCGGCCATTGGAAAGAAGCTGCCAACTGGCTCGCAAAATAGCGCGGGGATCCACGCCAGAGTGATCCCAGAAGCGCTTGTCCTCATAGGCTAGCAGAATGTTGATGAATTCACTGTCGATGCTATCGAGATCAGCGCCGAGACGCCATTGTCCGGCTTTGTTGGTATAGGCGCGTAACAAAGCGCCATCCCTGTCGACCACTTCAACGGAAAGATCTGACAGTTTGTCGAGCGGAGGCGGATTCAATCGATCAAAGATCACGAAGCCACCCACGCTCCCCAGCGTAACAAGGAAGAGAAACCCCAAGGCGATAACCATGCCGAAGATTGGCTTCGGCATGGGTGTCTGTCTTTTACGCAGCTTCAACACGGACGTGCTCGCTTCTTCCTAGCGGATGACATTCATCCAGCCGCTTGCCGTGCGTGCCGACTTTTCTGGCCGATACATGTCTTCGACCACAGCCGCCGGATGCATGAAGCTGCCCGGTGAAACGGCGCGCACCGTATAGGCAATGGTGAAGTCCTTGTCGCCGCCTTGTTTGCGGTTGATGGCTGCGAGGACTCGATCATTGCGGAATTCCACATGGGCCACATCTGTCTTCGGCAACCAGCTGAAATTCTGCTGCTCGGCGCTCTTGATGAGATGCGGATTCTCCACTTCAAGGCCAGCAGGCAAGAGATCGCTGATCATCAAGCGTGAAGGCACATCGTCGAACTGGCTTACATTGACTACGACGACAAACCGCTCATTCTGCTTGACCTCGGCCACATTGACCGGGCTGCCATCCAGAGCGTGATAGCTGCGCGAAATGGCAAATCCATTGCCCCCTGCGGGCAGAGGTTCCATTGGTGAGGCCTCCACAGTCACCAGCGCATCCAGAGGGGTGTCGCCGTTGTTGACGATGGTCACCGGCTCTTGGTCGATGGACTGCCCATCGTAGGAGGCGACCAGTGGGCCGGATGTGGCAACGTCATTGACCGTGATACCCAGATTGCTGGACCCGTTGGATTGTGCACGGGCGGCCAGAACCATCCACGCCTGCTCCTGCGTGTTGAGGCGCTTTTCGGGGTCATAGATCCGCCGGGCGAGATCCTTGATTGCGTCAAGACTGTCAAGGGCTGGGCTGACTTCAGAGGCCAGCGCCAACATGCCTGCGACATCGCGCTGAAGGCTTGCGAAGCTGTAAACGCTGCCTTCAGACATCGCCATCGCACCCTCCTGCCTTTCTGCCAGCCTGAGAGCGGAGGCAAAGGCTCGTGCAGCCCTTGTGCGGTCCCCATAGAGCGCAAGAGCTGCGCCCAGCTGGGCCCGAGAGAAGGGGCTGTCAAAGCTTTCCAGCTTGGTCTCTACATAGTAGCGCAGGTCTCCGGCCGAGGCCATGCGATTACGCGCCAGATCATAGAGGCCATAGGAAACACTGGCCGAATCCCGCTCCAGATCGCTCTGGTAGGCGAGGCGGTTTTTGATAGTCTGCAATGCCCGCTTCATGGCCTCTTCAGGTACCTTGAAGCCTTGCTCCCGCGCTCGTGTCAGGAAGTCTGTGGCATAGGCTGTGAGCCACGGATCATCAATATAGCTGCCACCCCAGAGGCTGAAGCCGCCCATATCATTCTGATAGGACAAGAGCTTGTCGATGGCTTTCTGGATGCGCTCCTGCATGGCCTTGCCAGAAAGGCTGGCCAGTTCTTCTGGCAGATTGAAGGCAAGATCCTTGGCATAAAGCAGAGGCAGGGCACGGCTGGTGATCTGCTCCGCGCAGCCATAAGGATAGCGATCTAGCTGCAGGAGCAGGGAGGCGACATCATAGGTGCCCGGTTCATTGACCGATACCGAGAGGCTGGCATTATGCTTTTGCAAACCGGCCATCCATGCCGCATCCAGCTTGAGCGCACCGCCACCTGTGGCCAGCGGCACGCGGGTTACAGTGGTCACCGGCAGGATGCCCGACCGGACCGGCATCTGCGCATCATAAAGAATGCCCAGACCGTCGCCCGAGTTGGAGGTCAGCTTGACGGTGACATCGCCCATACCTTCCTTGAAGCCTGTAAGGGGCACGGAAAGAGAGACTTTCTCGTCTTTCTTCAAAGTCACGGTTTCTGGTGCCTTGGCAATATCCAGCGCAACACTTTCGTTGCTGATCAATTCGAGATGATAGTCTCCCTCGGGGGCTTCCAGATTGGTGAGTTCGATAATGGCGCGGGATTCATCCCCCGGAGCCAGAACCTTTGGCAAGCTGACATGCACCACGATCGGATCGCGGATGATGGCATCTTCGTCGCTGCTGCCAACACCGTCTTCTGTCCAGGCGGTTGCCATTAGGCGCGCCGTGCCGTTGAACTGCGGAATATCGAAGGGGACCTTGGCCTCGCCATTGGCATCAAGGCGCACAATGCCCGAGACGAAGGAGACTAACTCCTGTGTTGGCACCTCACCGCTGGCATCCATCTGTGGCCCGCCGCCGTCACCGCCGGTGCGCAGGGCTCCGAAGGCGCCATTCGAACCATCGATAAGGCGGCCATAAAGATCACGAATATCCACGCCCAGACGCCGCTGGCCGAAATAGCGACCAACAGGATCTGGTGTTTTGTAGCCGGTGAGATTGAGGATGCCTTCATCGACCAAGGCTATGGTGACATAGGCTTCCTCTCCGGCCTTGAGGTCGTCTACCTTGACCGGCACCTCCATCTGCTCGCGCGGACGGATGGTTTCCGGCGCTTCCATGCGAATGGAAAGAGCCCGCTCTTCAGGCGAGACGCCCAGCCATTCCACGCCGATGGCTCGCATGGGATTGCGCGAGGTGACCTTGTCTGACGGTCGATAGAGATTGGCCAGCAGATAGGCACCGGCGCCCCAGTCTTCTTCCACCGGAATATCCAGTGTTGTGCCTTCCGCCGGGATATCGACGGACAGGGTCTTGCGAATTCTGTCTGTGCCGATGGCGAGCAGGAGTTTGCCTGCAAAGCGCGGCGTAACTTTCAGTTTGGCTGTTTCGCCTGCCTTGTAGCTTGGTTTGTCCAGCGCCAATTCCAACCCGTCCGGCGTATCAAGAGACCCAGCGCTTGCCCAACCGGCGCGGAACTCGACGCTGGTGCCGTCGCCAAGGGTCAGGCGATAGCGGCCCCATTCGACCGGTAGCGACAGGCTGGCAGGGTCTTCTGTACTCAGATTGATCTGTCCATCAGCGACCTTGCTTTCCAGATCAACCGCTTCGGAATACCAGCGCGAGCCATTGCGATACCATTGATACTGTCGCTCGATCTTGACGAGGGACCAGTTCACGCCTGATTGGCTTGTGCGGCTGGCATCCGGAGACACGGCAATGAGCTGGAACTGTGCGTCGCTATTCTCGCTGACCTGATTGCCTTCAAACTGGGGTTTGATGCCCAGCATCACATCCTCTGGCTTGATGCGATAGGGAGCCCGGCGCTCAATCGCGCGGCCAGAGTCTTCCTGCATACGCACCACCAGATCGGCGATCTTGGGGCGGGTAGAGGTGCGCAATGTTCCGAGCCTGAATTCATAGCGGCCCTTGCCGTCCGCATCAAGCGAGGGCAGCGGCCCCAGCGGTATCCGCTCTACGCCCATATCCTCTTCTTCGGCCAGACCGAAAATATAACCCTCAAAGCCATCCAGTTTACGGCTTTCTCGCACCAGAACATCGCCGGAAAGCGAAAGGCCAGAAGCCGGAGCGCCATAGAGATAGCGGCCTTTGATGGTGCCCGTTGCGCTGTCTCCAACCGCGATGAGGTCGCTGTCTGGTGTCAGGGTCATGTCGGTGCGGTCGGGGATGAAATCCTCAACAAGGAAATTGACTTCGCCAAGCGCGGGCTTCTTGGGATCGGCAAAGATCTGTACGCGCCAGCTGCCGCGTTTGGCATTGCTGAGAAGTGGCAGATCCACTGAATAGCCGCCAAGGGCCTTTCCCGAACCGATCAGGCGCTGGGCTTCCACGCCATCGGGGCGCAGGAATGAGAAGGTGAGTGGCAGATCTTTGACTGCGCGGGCCGTGTCATCGCGTGCCAGAGCCGAGACATGCACTTCCTCGCCGGGGCGATAAACCCCGCGTTCGGTCCATGCATAGACATCAACCCCTTCCGGTGATGGACGTCCGGTCACGCCCCTGTCTGAAAGATCAAATCCGGCACGGGTCAGATCGAGAAAGACAAAATCACTCTTGTCCGCGTTGCTTGCTGTCAGAACTGCCGGAGCCAGCCCGTCCGAGCCGCGCAAGAGACCTGCGTCAAAGGTGACCATGCCGGACGCATCGCTAATGCCGCTCCCCAGAATTTCGTTGTTGCGGGCGATAAGCTGCACCTTGATGCCGTCTAGTGGCACCGCGCTTTCAAGCGAGCGGGCAAACACCTGAAGCCCACCCAGGTCATGCTCGGCATTGGCGCTGTCGCCTTTGGGCTGGGATTTGGTGCCTGAGAAGGTGGTCAGTCCGATGTCTGAAATGACGAACCATTGGCTTGCAACCGATGGATAATCGTTCAGATCAAGGGTCGTGGCTGCCGCCGTCATCAGATAGACCCCCGGTTTGTGGTCAGGCAGAGCTTCGTCAATGGGAATGGCGGTGACCACTTCGAGGTTCTTTTCCGGTGTGATCTCCATGGAGCCTTCCCAAACCGGAGAGCCCATAGTCTCTGTCAGATCGGAAAGCTTCCAGTCTTCAAGCTGGCTGAGAAAGCGCGAGCCGCGCACCAGCTGTGCCAGAGAGCGATCATTGATGCGATAGAGCGCCAGCTTGGCTTCGTCAGCATTGACGGACACCAGCGGTAGGCCGCGGCGGTTGCTGGCTGGCAAAACATAGTTGTTTCCGCTGAAGCGCATGCCCGGCTTGCGGTCGCGCACATAAAGATCCAGTTGCAGGTTGGAAAGCAGTTGCTCGCCATTGTCTGCAGGCAAACCTTCGCGCACATCCAGCTGATAGCTGTTGCCATGCGCAAGTCCTTCCACACAGATCTGGCGTTTGCTCACATCAAGCGCCTTGGGCTCCTGCTGGTTGATCCGAATATAAGACGCATAGTCACCAAAGCCTTTTTTAAGATCTTCGGAGAACTGGATGCATATGCGTGGATTTTGCAGATCCGCATCAATGCTATGATTAATCATGCGGAAGCCGTGGCTTTCCAGAAGGCGACGATAATCGGCGCGATCTGCCGGATTTTCGCGCATTTCAAGGGCCAGCTTGAAGCTGTCTATGGCTTCCCGGAAGCGGGCGGTTTCTTCCAGAGTGCGGGCAAGCTGAGAGAGAGCTGCTGCCCGGTTGGTCCGCGTGCGGGAGCTGGTATAGGCGTTCAGAGCGGCATTGATGGCAGACGTCCTCGCCTTGCGGGCGTCTCTCATGTCCTTGGTGGTGCGGGCAAATTGCGCAGCGGCAAGAGAATAGGCATGCCAGATATCGCTGGCCTCGGGATATATCGCCAGAGCCCGGCGGAACAAATCCATGGAGCGGGCCGGATCATTATAGTCCATCGCGCCATAACCGCGCTTGACCAGTTCATCAAAGCCAATGGTATCGGCTCCAACACCGGCCGTGGCGGCGGTAAACTTCTTTTGCATCATGGATGCCGCGTTATAGATGCTCTGAGGCAGGTTGGTAAGGGGAGCGGCCTTGCCAATATCTTCTTCCTCAAAGCGGGGGGCTATGCGCCCCGAAATCGCGCCCTTGAACGGCGTGGCCTTGGCGAAATCGGATTTCAGAAAGCAGAAACCGGCTTTCACATTATAGGTGAAGGCCTTGCATCCACGCGTCTTCAGGCAGGCCGACTGGCATTGATCCAGCGTAACCTTTTTGATCGTTTTGAAGTCAAAACCATAATAGTCCGTATCTTGCGAGAGGATCACATCATCCCGATAGGTGCCATCAAGGGCCCAAGCGCTTTGCGATGCTGAAAATGCAATGAGAAATAAAGCGAGTATCGCAGATAGAATCCGGGCCATGGCCCCCCCCTCCGGTCGTCAATTGGCAGTCCGCTATCTCTTTCTACTCGATTGCAATATGGCTTAAGCGAGAGACTGGCGGCATTTATGAAATGTAGGCAACAAACTTGTTCGGACAGTATGCAGTATTATTACGACGATTTTGAGAGCAAATATGTCTTGGGAGTAATAAAAAGTTTTTGATTGATACGCTTCACCACTTTCGCGCTTTTGTGCTGATTTCGATCTATTCCATCAATCGCCATCAATCAAAATGACTTGATTGTCTGTGTCAAAATCATGCAAAAAGGCTCATAAGATGGTAACGCCTTCATAATGTGTTAAGCAAAGATTCGTGTTGAACCGGGGCAAAAGAGGGATGTAGGAATGGCTGCTAGCTGGATTGAAACAGGCAGGATGGCACTAAGAAGCGCAGGACTGGGGAGCATGGCCTTGCTGCTTTCCTCTGCACTGGTTCATGCCCAGACAGTCGACGTCAAAACCAGAGTTCTGAGCCTGCAAGAGTCCGGCGCTATCGAGCTTGTTTTGCCCAAGGACCAGATGGTTGCCATCGGTGACAAGGTCGAATTTGAAACGCCTCTTTTCTCACAAGCGACGGATGAAAAGCCGGATGTGGTGTGGAGCGTGCAAGGCCTCAAGGATGGCGTGATCATCGCTGAACCAAGCGCAAAGCCGGAAAAACTACCCAAGCTGGGCTATCGCGCCACCATCAGGACACTCGCCAATCAGCCCATGATTCTGTCTTCGAGCGAAGCAAAGATCAAAGCGGCAGAAACCAATTCTGCAAATGATGCCGCCGGTCAGGTGGGTGAGGGCAACGAGGCAACCAAGCCGGTGGACACAAAGCCTGCCCCTACAGCCGTGTCTGAGCCAGAAGTAACCAAAGCACAGGCAACGGGCTCGCAAAAGCTTGCTGAAGAGGGCGTTGCGGCAACGTCAGGCAAAGTGGAAGCGCAGGATGCTCCGGAAAAAACGGAGACATCTGAGATCGCTCTGCCAGCCAAACCTGATGCGGCGGCTAAAGAGTCTGAAGTCGCAGCCAAGAAAGCTGAGCAGGCTCCTGTAGAGCCTCAAAAAGTGCAACCCGAAGAGCCGGTAGAGCCAGCAACGAAAGCCGATACTCCAATGAAGGCACCGGAAAAGGCTGTCAGTTCCGAGCCCTCTCGCGCCAAGGCAAAAAGTGCAGAGATGTCCGAACCGGTTGTCAAGCAAGAGACTGTCGCGCCAGCGCCTGAAATGGAATGTGACCATCTGGCAGCGCATCCTTTCGATCCGGATGCCGTCGTCAAAGGGGTCTTCTATGCTGATCTTGATGCAGACAAGGTGATTGCAGCCTGTCAGGATGCCATTGCTGCCTATCCGCAAGAAGCACGTTTCTATACTCAGCTGACCCGGGGCCTTCACAAGGCGGGGAAACTTGATCTTGCCCGCGTGGCAACCCAAAAAGGGGCCAATCTGGGCAGTGGCCAATCCATGGCCTATCTCGGGGTGATGTACAAGAATGGCGAGCAGGTCGCACAAGACCAGTCTCAAGCCCTTGCATGGTTTGAAAAAGCCGCTGAAAAGGGGAATCCGGGCGGTATGGTTTTTGCCGCTTCGATGTATCGCGATGGCGTGGGGACCACCCGTAACTATAAGCGCGCAGCTGAGCTATACAAGATGGCCAGCGACAGGGACATTGCCGAAGCGTCTGCGGATCTGGGCATTTTCTATGATCGCGGGCAGGGCGTTGAACGCAGCGCCGAGCAAGCAGCAAACCTGCTGTTGAAAGCCTATGCTCAAGACGACAAGGACACGCAACAGATCTTCTTTGAAGCCCCCGGCGTGCTCTCTGAAGAAACACGCAAGGCCGTTCAGATCGCACTGAAAGATAGGGGCTTTTACAAGGGGGCAATCGATGCCGATTTCGGATCGGGCACCCGTAGAGCTCTGATCCTGTATAAACGGAATGCCAGGCATTAGGGGCTCTTTTTGCTTCGGATGATGCATCAAGGCTGAAACAGCCTAAAAGGCCTGACGCTGTAAAGCATTGCATATATTGCTGTATTAAATAATAGGTAGGATGAGAGTATGCGTATTGGACCCGACACAAGAGCAGACTACAGGACCTTTAAGGTCGTTCCCACACGTTGGAATGACAATGACAGCTTTGGTCATCTCAATAACGCCGTTCATTATTCCCTGTTTGACAGTGCCATCGCTGGCTGGTTGATGGATAACCTCTCGCTCGATGTGGCCAATGATGAGCAGATCTGTGTCGTCGTGGAAAATAGCTGCAACTATTTTGAAGAGATCTCCTTTCCCGATGTGGTGACGGTTGGCCTCAGAATCACGCATATCGGCACCAGCTCTGTACGCTACGAAATCGGGCTGTTCCGCAATGACGATCAGGTAACGGCAGCACGCGGCCACTTTGTGCATGTTTATGTCAATGAAAAAACCCGTTCGCCTGAACCGATGAGCGATGCGATGCGCACGCTCTTTGCGTCCGTTTTGAAAAGCGCCGACTGATTGCTCTTGCCTCAGGTCTGCTCGAGGCAATTGAGTGGATGGTCCACAAGCCATCGAAGAGCTATTGTTCTTCACCTTTGATTTGATATAAATCAAAGGGTTGGTGTGTCCACAAGTTCTGTATCACCATGCGACAATTGGTATATTTATGTGAAAAATGTTTGGCAGAACTGCGCGTATAGCGTGATAATGCAGCGCCCTATCCAATAAGGCTATCGGTGACGGGCAAAGATATGGGGCTGGACAGACACCAGGCCTTTTCGATCATCTTTACCCTTTGGCGAGAGGCATCTAGGGGCTCGCTCGAGGGACACAAACCGGGAATAGTTATGGCTGACTTCAAGAAAATCCTGATTGCGAACCGTGGCGAGATCGCCATTCGCGTCATGCGCGCAGCAAACGAGCTGGGCAAGCGAACAGTTGCAATCTATGCGGAGGAAGACAAACTCTCCCTGCACCGGTTCAAGGCTGATGAAGCTTACCGCGTTGGGGCTGGCATGGGGCCTGTGGCTGCCTATCTGTCCATCTCCGAGATCATCCGTGTTGCCAAGGAATGTGGCGCTGATGCCATTCATCCCGGCTATGGTCTGCTGTCTGAAAATCCGGAATTCGTGGATGCCTGCACCGAGGCTGGCATTACCTTCATCGGCCCTAAAGCGGAAACCATGCGCAAGCTTGGCGACAAGGCCTCCGCGCGCAAGGTGGCCATTGAAGCGGGTGTTCCGGTCATTCCGGCAACCGAAGTGCTTGGCGATGACATGGAAGAGATCGCGCGTGAGGCTGCCAAGATCGGCTATCCTCTCATGCTGAAAGCCAGTTGGGGCGGCGGCGGTCGTGGCATGCGCCCGATCAATGGTCCCGATGAGTTGGAAGACAAGATCCGCGAAGGGCGTCGCGAAGCAGAAAATGCTTTTGGCAACGGCGAGGGATATCTGGAAAAGATGATCACCAAGGCCCGCCATGTCGAGGTTCAGATTCTGGGCGACAGTCATGGCGGCATGTATCATCTGTTCGAGCGTGATTGCTCTGTGCAGCGCCGGAACCAGAAAGTGGTCGAACGGGCGCCCGCACCTTATCTCACCGAAGCACAGCGCAAGGAAATCTGCGATCTTGGCTATAAGATCTGTAAGCATGTGAATTATGAATGCGCCGGTACTGTCGAATTCCTGATGGATATGGAAAGCAGCAATTTCTATTTCATCGAGGTGAACCCGCGCGTGCAGGTCGAGCACACCGTGACCGAAGAAGTGACTGGCATTGATATCGTGCAGTCACAAATCAAGATCGCTGAAGGCAAAACGATTGAGGAAGCAACCGGTGTCGCCAGTCAGGAAGAGGTCACGTTGAATGGCCATGCTCTGCAATGCCGCGTGACCACCGAAGATCCGCAGAATAATTTCATCCCTGATTATGGCCGCCTCAATGCCTATCGGTCTGCCACCGGTATGGGCGTGCGCCTTGATGGCGGCACAGCCTACACGGGCGGTGTCATCACTCGCTATTATGATAGTCTGTTGACCAAGGTGACCGCATGGGCACCGACGCCCGAGCAGGCCATTGCCCGCATGGACCGCGCCTTGCGTGAATTCCGTGTGCGCGGGGTTTCTACCAACATCCGCTTTGTTGAAAACCTGCTCAAGCATCCGACCTTCCTGGATAACAGTTATACGACCAAATTCATCGATACGACGCCGGAGCTCTTTAACTTCAAGAAGCGTCGCGACCGGGGCACCAAGGTGCTCACCTATATCGCCGACATCACGGTGAATGGGCATCCCGAAGCCAAAGATCGTCCGCGCCCAGCGGAAGGGTTGCGTGCCCCTGTCATCCCTGCGCCTCGTGCTGAAAAGCCACTCTCCGGCACCCGCAATCTGCTCGATGAGAAAGGCCCACAGGCGGTCGCTGACTGGATGAAGGAGCAGAAACAACTGCTTCTGACAGACACCACCATGCGCGACGGACATCAATCGCTGTTGGCAACCCGCATGCGTTCCATCGACATGGTCAAGGTAGCGCCAAGTTATGCTGCCAACCTGCCTCAGCTCTTTTCGATTGAGGCGTGGGGTGGGGCGACCTTTGATGTGGCCTATCGCTTCCTGCAAGAATGCCCATGGCAGCGTCTGCGCGATCTGCGCACATATATGCCAAATATCATGATCCAGATGCTGCTGCGTGGCTCCAATGGTGTCGGCTATACAAACTATCCGGACAATGTGGTCCAGAGCTTTGTCAAACAGGCAGCCACCACGGGCGTTGATCTGTTCCGTGTCTTTGACTCCCTTAACTGGGTCGAGAATATGCGTGTTGCCATGGATGCTGTGCTGGAAAACAACAAGCTGTGTGAAGGCACCATCTGTTACACCGGCGATATTTATGACCCGAACCGGGCCAAATATGACCTGAACTATTATGTGAAGATGGGTAAGGAGCTGCGCGATGCCGGTGCACATATCCTTGGCCTCAAGGACATGGCCGGCCTTCTGAAACCCGCTCAGGCGCGCGTTCTGGTCAAGGCTCTGAAGGAAGAGGTCGGCTTGCCGATCCATCTGCATACCCATGATACCTCCGGCATTTCTGCGGCCACCGTTCTGGCGGCAAGCGAAGCAGGGGTGGATGCTGTGGATGCAGCCATGGATGCCTTCTCCGGTTCCACTTCGCAGCCATGCCTTGGCTCCATCGTCGAAGCCATGCGTAACACGGATCGCGATACCGGTCTTGATGTGGAAGCGATCCGCGATATTTCCCGCTATTGGGAAGCTGTCCGCGGTCAGTATGCAGCCTTTGAAAGCGGCACCAGCGCACCGGCTTCAGAGGTCTATTTGCATGAAATGCCCGGGGGGCAATATACAAACCTCAAGGCGCAGGCCCGTAGTTTGGGGCTTGAAGAGCGTTGGCATGAGGTCGCCCAGACCTACGCCGACGTGAACCTGATGTTTGGCGATATCCCGAAGGTGACCCCGTCTTCCAAAGTGGTCGGCGATATGGCCTTGATGATGGTTTCCCAAGGGCTGACCCGCAAGCAGGTGGAAGATCCAACGGTTGACCTGTCGTTCCCGGACTCCGTCATCGACATGATGCGCGGCAATCTGGGGCAGCCTGAAGGCGGCTTCCCGGCCAATATCATCGAGAAGGTTCTCAAAGGGGAGAAGCCCAACACAGACCGCCCGGGCAAGCATTTGCCTCCGGTGGATCTGGAAGAGGTGCGCAGCAAGCTATCCCAAGAGCTGGAAGGATTGGTCATTGATGATGAGGATCTCAATGGTTACTTGATGTATCCCAAGGTCTTCCTTGATTATATGGGCCGCCATCGCATGTATGGTCCGGTTCGCACCTTGCCGACCAGAACCTTCTTCTATGGCATGGAACAGGGGGAAGAGATCTCTGCTGAAATTTCTCCGGGCAAGACCCTGGAAATCCGCATGCAGGCCATCTCCGAAACCAACGATGAAGGCGACGTGAAGGTCTATTTCGAGCTGAACGGCCAGCCACGCTCCGTCACGGTGCCGAACCGGATGGTCAAGTCCACCACGGCCATGCGTCCGAAAGCCGAGCCAAACAATCCAAACCATATCGGAGCACCAATGCCCGGTGTTGTTGCCACCATCGGCGTCAAGGCAGGCCAGCAGGTCCGCACGGGCGACCTGCTTCTCACGATCGAGGCGATGAAGATGGAAACCGGCATCCACGCCGAACGCGATGCCGTGATCAAGGAAGTGCATGTATCGCCGGGGGGCAAAATCGACGCGAAGGATCTGCTCGTCGAATTTGAGGCTTAGAAGATCATCCTCTTACCATGAAAAAGCCGCTGCAAGAGAAATCCTGCAGCGGCTTTTTTATCAAACACTGGCGACAGGGGCGCGTCTCAACATGGGACTCTAGGCGCGCGCATGCCTTTGTGATGGGAAGCTTCTAGCTCCCCTTGCGAAAGGTAATGCGATTGAATATCTGGTCTTTTTTCGCGAAATGATGATAAAGCGCGGCGACGATATGCAAGCCAAGCGCTGCAATCAATAGATTGGCAGTCAGAGAATGCACCAGCATAGGCCAAATCCGATGGGCTGCCTGATATCCCTCATAATCACCATTATCGACAAAGCTTTTAAGCCCGTAAACCGACATGGCAATCATGCCGGTCGCAACCATGATCAGAGGCAATAGATAGAGAAGACCTTCAATGACATTGGAGGCGGTTGCCTGCCATTTGGGCCATGATGGGTCGGCATCAGGGCGTGCATTGAAGAAGAAAAATACCAGGCGCAACAAGAAGAGCGCACCGGTGGCTAGGCCTGCATAATAGTGATAGGTAAGGAGCTGCATCTTGCTGGCCCCCGTCATGTCCTCCAAGAGAGACCCGACGATGAGAAGGCCGATAACGAGAAGCGCGCCAATCCAGTGAAGAATGATAATAGCACTTGAATATCTTTGAGGTGCAATGCTGGTCATGAATAGTCTCCGAGAAAAGCCCTGCCAGCTCTTCTCGAATTGGCTATCGCCGGCCGGTGCTCTAAAAATCTTAATGAACAGGGCCGAAAATGGTCCTCATGAATCATGGATGCGTGGAAGCCTGGTCCGCTGCCACTTGCATCAATAGCGTCCATCCGGCAACAGACATACGCTTTATTGACCATGTAATATTTATCTATATTTGAATTATGTCAAGTTAGAGACAATAAGCCTGAAATCTCCCTCGGAGGCCCCCATCTTCTGACAGGCTCGCCCATGATCTCAAGCCTTGTTCAGCGACTTCCTTGTATCGTTGCTGAAAAAGAACTGCATATATCGCCAGCATACATAGCCCACGATCAGAGTGGCCACCACAAGCTCCAGTCTGGCAAGCCAGAGGATTGCCCCGACAGTGATGTCACCGGCTCCCCATTGCGTGAGGAAGGGAACGGACTTGAACAGCGCTGTCGCTCCAATCACCATGGGGAAGGTGAAGGAGGCATAGCCCGGACTGAAGGGCAGGCGAAGCAGCTTGATAAAGCCCAGATAGGTGACCGCCGTCATCAGGATGGCAATGCCCATGAGTATCATGACCAACAGCATAGACGGGGATGGGGAGATTGCCAGATAGCCTGCCAGACAGAGGCTCGCAGGGGCCGCCAGAATGGCAAGTGTTGGCTTGGCTGCATCCGGCATCTCCGGCTCGAAAATGAGCCGGTAGATCATGACAGGCAACATAATGGCGTAACTGATGAGGCCGAACCAGAACAGGCCCACCGCCACTCCTGCCCAAGCGCTGCCGGGGATTGTGAGATCGGCCACAATGATACCGACAGGGGGAATATACCAACTGGGCACCAACTGAGGAAGCCGGAAGCCCTTGCGTCGATGCCAAAAGAAGAGAAGCAGAAGAATAGTGTGAAGCCCGACAGCTAAGAGCCACAGGCTGGCACCAACCTTGCCGCCAACGGCTGCAGAAACAAGCATGAGGGCCATGCTGTAGGTTGGCAAAATGCTGCCCATCACAGGATGCTTGAGCTCGCTTTGCAAAAGGCTCGGGGCGCTGAGGAACTTGATCAGCAGCAGCGCCAGAAGGCAGCCGCTAACAATGGCTCCTGTTACTGCGGCCATCCCAGAAAATAGACCGGTATTTTCAAGGCTCCAACCAAGACTGCCAATGCCAAGCGCGAGGCCTGCCAGTGGGGTGGGCAGGGAGGATGATCGGATAAAGCTGTTTGCCATGCTGTACCTATGGGAGCCTGAGGGACGGGAGGCAGCAGTATGAGAACTGCCGTGAGCAGACTGATCATGCGCGATATTTGCAGTATTTTCCATACCTGAATTCAAGCATCCGCCAACTGAAGCAGCAAAAGGTGGAGTGGTGAAAGAAGTTGTTGTTTAAAAACGGTTGTTGCATCCCGTCACTAGCCGCCATGCCACAACATGACTTGCCAAACAGGTAGGTTTCGATCATCGTTGGTATTAAGCAAGAATACTACCCGGTGGGCCAAAGTTTGGATCAACCAAACACTCTAAAGGCCGGGTGATGGAGGGACCATGAAGCTTGCAGTTGTTGGGTTGGGTATGGCTGCGCGTGCACATGTTGCCGCGCTTGAATCTCTGCATGAGCGTGTCGAGTTGACCGGGCTTTACATGCGAAACAAAAACCGGTTGTTGTCTGCTGCGGAGGCGATGCAGATGAAGGCATTTCCTTCTCTGGAGGCCATTGCTGAAGACAAGGAAACAGACGCGGTTTTGCTGCTGACACCGCCGGACAGCCGTTTGGACATCGTTGCGCTGCTTTGCGGGGCAGGAAAGCATGTGCTGATGGAAAAGCCGCTTGAGCGCACGCTTCCTGCGGCAACAGAATTGGTCGAAATGTGCGAGAAGGCCGGGGTCCATTTGGGAATCGTATTGCAGCACCGTGTGAGATCCGGGGCATTCAGACTAAAGAAACTGCTTGATGAGAAGCAGCTTGGCGAAATCGCCATGGTGCGCGTGGATGTGCCATGGTGGCGGCCGCAGGATTATTATGATCAGCCCGGAAGAGGGACCTATGATCAGGATGGTGGCGGCGTTTTGATCACGCAGGCTATTCACGTATTGGATCTGATGCTATATTTGCTCGGACCGGTCAGGTCTGTGCAGGCCATGCTGGCGACCACCCAGTTGCACGATATGGAAGCGGAAGACTTTGCCAGCGCAGCCGTGCTGTTTGAATCCGGCGCTGTGGGCAATATCTGTGCGACAACCGCGAGTTTCCCCGGTTCATCAGAATCCATCCGGATTGACGGCACCAAGGGCTCGGCCATTCTGGAGGGGGGCAGTTTGCGGCTCATTTGGCGCGACGGGAGCGAAGAGAATTTTACCGAGAAGGGCAATTCCGGCGCTGGCGCCGATCCGATGGCCTTCCCGTCCGACTGGCACATGAAGATCATCGAGAATTTTGCAGACGTTGTGGAAGGTAAGACGGACCGTCTGGTTGCGCCCGGACGTGATGCGTTGGCCGTGCAGCGTTTGATCGAGGCTATGGAACGCTCAAGCACCGAGGCCGGTCTGCGGGTTGCCCTTGATGCATTTTAAGCATGCTAGGTCGTGATGGGCTGAGCTGAAGCCCATAAGGCCCATGAGCCCCAGCCAACAAGGCGGCAAAATAACAAAGGCCCCTTTCCATAAGAGCCATGGAAAGGGGCCTTTTTCATTTCCGAAATCCGGTATTGGATCAGGTTGCTGTCAGCCCGCGCGCGCGGAAGATATCGCGCGCCGCTTCCGCCTCTTCGGGCGTCGGTGTGCGCAGGTCTTTGAGCTTGTATTCCATACCGAGCTTTTCCCACTTGTCCGTGCCAAGCTGATGGAACGGCAGCACCTCGACGAGCTCCACGACATCTCCAAGGCTGGCGACATAATCAGCCATCTTTTCAACGTCTTCCTTGGCGTCGGTCCAATCGGGAACCAGTACATAGCGAATGCGCATTTCCTTTTTAAGGCGCACCATTCGCTGGGCGAAGTCGAGCGTTGGCTGCAGCGGTTGTGAGGTCAGCTCCAGATAGGTATTCGGATTGATATGCTTGATATCGAGCATGATCAGATCAAAGGCGTCGAACCAATCATCTTCCACATTGCCATGCAGAAAGCCCTGTGTATCCAAGGCGATATGCAGATCAAATTTCTCTTTTATGGCGCGTGCTGCTGCCCCCACGAAAGGCGCCTGCATCATCGGCTCGCCGCCCGAGAAGGTTACCCCGCCGGCAAATTTGAGAAAACGGGCATAGCCCTTGATTTCTTTCAGTACGCTGTCGATATCGAGATAGGTGCCATTGTGTAGCTTCCACGTATCCGGGTTATGGCAATAGAGGCATTTGAACTGGCACCCGGACATGAAGAAGACAAAGCGCATGCCCGGACCATCAACAGCAGCGCCGGATTCCATGGAATGCAGAAAGCCATATTCGGACGGGTCTTTGCGTTCGTGCGCGTGGGATTGGTTTTCGGCTGTGCTCAAGGCCGGCCCTCCTTTGGGGAACGATTGGTCTGGTTTTTGGCTCCTGTTGCGTGCTTCCCGGCTCGTTCAGGAAGAACGCAGAGCGTTTGCAGGCTCGCTGGCCCGCGGATCCGCTATCGATGCTGTCACTTCCCATTAGCATCATTGCCAGAACCATACCAGATATATGGTGATTGGAATAAAGATGCAAAGAGCGTGCGCGAGCCGATTGGCGGTAAAAAGAGAGCCGAAAAGCGGTGCTTTCCGGCTCGTCTCATTTCAGGTCAGATGAGCTTTGAGCGCCCAACCTTACATGTGATCATGGAAGGTGCGGCTCAGAACGTCAAGCTGCTGTTCGCGGCTCAGCTTGATGAAGTTCACAGCATAGCCGGAAACGCGGACGGTCAGCTGAGGATATTTCTCAGGATGATCCATTGCGTCTTCCAGAGTTTCGCGGCGAAGCATGTTGACGTTCACATGGAAGCCACCGGCATCGCAGAAACCGTCAAGGCAGTTTGCCAGGTTGCGGATCTGTTCATTGTCGTTGTGGCCCATGGAGCTCGGGGTAGCCGAAGCAGTCCAGCTGATGCCGTCCTGTGCGAAGTCATATGGCAGCTTGGCAATCGATGCACCAGCAGCAACAAAGCCTTTTTTGTCGCGGCCGTTCATCGGGTTGGCACCCGGAGCGAATGGTTCGCCAGAGCGACGACCGTCAGGGGTGTTGCCGGTTTTCTTGCCATAGACCACGTTGGAGGTGATGGTCAGAATGGACTGGGTTGGCATTGCATCGCGATAGAAGTAAGGCTGGCCAGCAACTTTCTTCATGAAGGTTTCGGTCAGGTAGCTTGCGATTTCGTCAACACGGTCGTCATTGTTACCGAATGCAGGATAGTCGCCTTCGATCTTGTAGTCGACAGCCAGACCATCTTCGTTGCGGATCACATGAACCTTGGCATATTTCATGGCAGACAGGGAGTCAGCTGCGATGGACAGGCCGGCGATGCCGCAAGCCATGGTGCGCAGGATGTCACGGTCATGCAGAGCCATTTCGATGCGTTCATAGGCATATTTGTCGTGCATGTAATGGATGGTGTTCAGAGCCTTGACGTAGGTCTTTGCCAGCCATTCCATGGCGATATCGTATTTGGCCATGACTTCATCATAGTCAAGAACGTCGCCCTTGATCGGTTCCAGACCTTCAGCAATTTTCTTGCCGGTTTTCTCGTCAACGCCGCCGTTAATTGCATAGAGCATGCATTTTGCGAGGTTGGCGCGTGCACCGAAGAACTGCATCTGTTTGCCGATGGCCATAGCGGACACGCAGCATGCGATGCCATAGTCGTCGCCCCATTTCGGACGCATCAGATCATCGTTTTCATACTGGATGGCAGAGGTTTCCTTGGAAACTTTTGCGCAGAAATCTTTAAAGCCGCGCGGCAGTTTGGAAGACCAGAGAACAGTGAGGTTCGGTTCCGGAGCCGGGCCCAGGTTGAACAGGGTATTCAGGATGCGGAAGGAGCTCTTGGTAACCATGGAGCGACCGTCAAGGCCGATACCGCCGATGGCTTCTGTAACCCAAACTGGATCGCCAGAGAAGAGTTCGTCATATTCAGGGGTACGCAGGAAGCGAACGATACGAAGCTTCATGATGAAGTCGTCGATCATTTCCTGAGCCTGTTCTTCGGTCAGAAGGCCAGCTTCGATATCGCGTTTTACATAGATGTCGAGGAAGGTCGATGTACGACCCAGAGACATTGCTGCGCCGTTCTGTTCTTTAACAGCAGCCAAGTAGCCCATATAGGTGAACTGGATGGCTTCGCGAGCGTTGCTTGCCGGCTTGGACATGTCCACGCCGTATTTCAGGCCCATTTCACGCAGCTCTTCAAGAGCGCGGAATTGTTCGGAAAGCTCTTCGCGAAGACGGATGGTGTCCATATCAAAGACAGCGTCATCGAGTTCGGTGAATTCAGCTTTTTTGGCAGATTTCAGGAAATCAATACCATAAAGGGCAATGCGGCGGTAGTCGCCGATGATGCGTCCGCGGCCATAAGCATCAGGCAGGCCGGTGATAACACCAGAGTGACGGCATGCTTTGATGTCTGGGCTGTAAACATCGAAAACGCCTTGGTTATGGCTTTTACGATATTTGTTCCAGACGTCAGCTACGCTTTTGTCATGCGGGAAGTTGTAAGCATCCAGGCTGGCTTCAACCATGCGGTAGCCACCATTTGGCATGATCGCACGTTTCAGAGGCGCGTCCGTCTGCAGGCCAACGATGATTTCAAGATCTTTGTTGATGTAACCTGCATCATGAGCCGTGATGGAAGAAGGGATCATGGATACGTCGAGGACACCAGCAGCACGTTCTTTTTTCAGCAGATCGCCCAGTTCAGCCCAGAGCTGTTTGGTACGGTCAGTTGCGCCTGCGAGGAAGCTGTCGTCACCATCATATGGAGTGTAGTTTTCCTGGATAAAACCGCGCGTATCAACTTTATTGCGCCATTCACCATCCGAGAAACCCTGCCAAGGATCAGCGACAACGGGTTTATCACTCATATAATTCATAGTTGGTATCCTCACTGTTAAACGAGTAAATTCGCTTCGGTCTCTTGTGATGGTTCAACAACCATCATTTGGGCATAGCTCACCCGTTGCAAGCAATGCATGTTGCTCGCCAAAATCGGGGAAGTGGCCTGGGTTTTTAGCAAGAAAGAAGTGTTTTGAGATTTGCAGCCTTGTTCTAGTAGGAACTCCCTCCTTGACTTTCCAGCACAGTATATATCAAAGCCCCGGGGGGACGCAAACTGAATGGTTTCAAAACCGTGATAAAAAATCATTTAAAATCAATGTGATAATAGCTGTAATGAGCGATTTGCAGTAAATGCATAGCTCGCGTGGTACAGTAGGCGAAAAAAGATGTACCCCAAAACCATCGATTCAGAGGAAATAATTCCGTATAAACACTTATATTGGTGAGGTTTTTGCACTGCAACGCAAATGTTGTCAGGTGGGGTGTGATTAATATTTAGAACTAATCCTTTAGTTTTAGCCATTTTTGTAGCGAGGCGGTTCTGTTATGCGCTCAGTGCATGGATATGAGGGGATTCGGATGAGCTGAATGGATGGCACATAGCGTAATCATTCAATAAAATTAGGTGTTTATACGAATATTTTATGTTGCGTCGCAACGTATGCCATCATGTGACGAGCGCAGGTCTTGTCTTGACGCGCAAGGCTATGGGGCTTTTGATGCAAGATGCATTCTTTCAAAGCGTGCCCACCTTTTTTTAGCGGAGCAGTCCATGTCATTCTCTTCTTCTTCCTTTCAGTTCATGACGGCCTCAGTCATTCACTTCGGGCGCGGGAAAGCTGAACAGACCCTATCGGAGATCAGTAAGCTCGGCTCGCCCCTGCTGCTTGTCCATGGGCGCGATGGCAAACGGGTGCAATGGCTTTCGGACGCTTTGATAGGAGAGGGTGTGGATGTGGTCGGCTTTTCAGTCCCCAGAGAACCGGACATTACTCTTATAGAGGAAGGCGTCGCCCATGCGCGGGCAACGCGGGTGCGCGCTGTTGTGTCGATTGGAGGCGGAGCCGTGATTGATGCGGGCAAGGCGCTTGCTGCCCTGGTGCCAGCGTCGCGGCCAATTATGGATCATCTCGAAGTGGTCGGCAAAGGATTGCCGCTGGACCATGAGCCGCTCCCCTTTGTCGCTCTGCCCACCACTGCGGGCACCGGCGCTGAGGTCACAAAGAATGCCGTACTGACGGTCCCGGACGCTGCGCGCAAGGTGTCCTTGCGAGATCCGCGCGTGCTGCCAAACATGGCCATTGTTGATCCGGCGTTGACGGACAATCTTCCCCGCGCCATCACGCTGGCCAGCGGTCTTGATGCCGTGACCCAAGTCATCGAACCCTATCTTTCCTGCAAAGCGAATATGCTGACAGACCTCATTTGCTGCGATGCTATTCCCAAAGGGATGAATGCACTAGCAAGATTGATGGAGGCCGAAGACAAGGCTGCGCGGGATGGGCTGGCCTGGACTAGCCTGTGTGGCGGGCTTGCTCTAGCCAATGCCGGACTTGGAGCCGTGCATGGTCTGGCTGGCGTGCTGGGGGGCGTTACAGGGGGAGCGCATGGCGCCCTGTGCGGCGCACTTCTTCCATATGTATTACGAGCGAATGAGGAGGCCGTGCAGTCCAGCGAAGATCTCAACGAGCAAATGCGGGCCTCTTTGAATGAGCGCATTGGTTTTGTCAAAAGCTGTATCGGCGGAGCCTTGGGATGCTCCGCCGATCAGGCGTTTGATCAATTGGCGAGTTGGTCTCACGTCAACGCTTTGCCCGGTTTGGGAAATCTGGGGCTGGAGGCGGCCCTGATCCCTTCTGTCGCCGAAGCTTCCGCTGTTTCTTCATCCATGAAGGGCAATCCGCTTCCCCTGCCAAGGGAAACGCTAGAAACCATCCTTCAGGCGGCCAGCTGAAAGCTTTGTGGGGTCAATAGGTGCAAGTTTCATATTGACCCCAAATTGACGCGCTCGCCATGATCAAACGTCCCGTCTCCTCCTATCAATGGGCCATGAAGACCGGCACTTTCACGCTCCGCAGCATTTCGGTGGTCACGCCACCAAAGATGTCTTGCGAGAATTTGGAGTGTTCATAGGCCCCCATGATGATCAGGTCTGAGCCCAACTCATCGGCGGTTTGTACAATGGCTTCTGCAACCGAGCGACCGGAGCCCCGGTCATGAATATGCGTGGCTTCCACATTATGGCGTTCCAACAACCCCATAATGCCATGATCCGGATGCTGATCCACTGTGTGGGACGCACCAACGGTCAATATGGTGACCTGAGTGCCCTGTTCCAAAACGGGCATGGCGTCGCCAACCGCGCGTGCAATGGTGCGTTTGCCATCCCATGCGATCAGAACCTTTCTCGCAGGCCCCTTGGCCTTGAAACCATCTGGAACCACGATGACGGGCCTGCCGCTTTGTAGCGCAATTCTGTCAGGATAGGCGGCCAAGAATTCATATTGCTCGTCTTCGGGGTGATTGCCAGTAATCACCGTGTCATAGCATCGGGCGATTTCGGAAATGGACGTCATCATATGCGGTTCAACGTCAATGAAGTTGGTACGCCCTTCCATATTGGCTGATTTGACAGCATCATGGAACCGCTCTGTGATTTCGGTGATCCGCCTTTTCTCGGCATTCTGAACGGCCAGATGCACCTCATCGGACACAATCGTGGCGATGCGCCGCTCCATCTTGGAATACCCGTGTCTCACAATGCCTGTGAGCCATGCGTCATAATGATGAGCGAGCTTGATCGCAAAGTCGAGACCGCTCCCTTCATCCTGTTCTCCGCTATAGGCATAGAGAATACTCTTGATGGTCATGATGCTTCCTCCTTCTCGCTCTGCCGCGTTCGGAGAGATAAATGCCTGTGACACAATCTGGTCGACGGCAAATGTCTGCCGAACATGGCAATCTGGAAAGGGAACATGCGGGGGACGCACTCATTATGCCGGAATACTGCAAGAAGCATTCACCGCGACTTCAAGGCCCCTCAAACGCTTCTGCGCGGCAAATATATCTGTATCGGGCCTTTTCGCCGATGCGAACGGGTCGTGATGCGATATCCAATTCTGGAATAACGCAACGGCATGGTCCTCTTGCAATACCAGTCCACCATTGAACCCTTCTCTTCAATTCTAGAAAAGGAGAGGGCATCTAACAATATGGAATATAGTCATAATTCGGAAACAAGGGAGTGACTGCGCGCACCCTGTCCGTCTTATGCAGAAGCCTATAGACCTTAGTCCTGAAAATGGATCGCTTTGGGGCTCTTTAAGAAAGCGTGCTGTGTGTGCCTTATCAGCGATTGCCGCGATGAATGGCGTAAAGCCCGGCCCCGACGATCATGACCGCGCCCAGAATGGTCGACCAGATGGGCAGGGCGCCAAACACGAGAAAGCCGATGGGAATGGACCAGACAATCTGCATATAGGTAAAGGGCTGAATAGCGCTGGCCTCTGTGAGTGACAAGGCTTTCATAACGCTGAAATGGGCTGCTGTGCTGAATATGCAGGCTCCAGCCAGCAAGGGGAAATTCATGTCAGACAGGGCGGGAGCCATCTTCAGACCGGGCCAAGTCGTCAGGATGACGCCAATCAGGCCGGCATAGAAAAAGGAGGTCAAGGTGCTGTCATAGCGGCTCGCAAGGCGCGTGAATAGTTGATAAAGCGCAAAGGAAGAAGTGGCCGCTAGGGCCACGAACCCGCCATAGCCCCAGATATTTCCGCTTGGCTGCATGATGACCGCTAGCCCCAATAGCCCAACAAGCAAGGCCCCGATGCGGTGCCAGCCGACTTGTTCTCCTAGAAAGACCGCTGCAAGACCGGTCACGATAAGCGGATGCACCATGATGATCGTGGTCACTTCCGCAAGGCCAAGCATACTGTAGGAATAGATAATAAGGGCGATTTCTGTGACGAGCAGTATGCCGCGCAAGATCTGCAAAAAGGGGTGCGGGGTCCTGATGGCTGCAGCAAGGCCCTGCTTGCTTACCAAGGCCCAGATGATAGCCACGATCAGATGAAACCAGTAGCGCACCATCATGATGAACCAGACGGAATGATCGACCACGAGCAATTTGGAAATGGCATCGTGCATCGAGAAAATGATGGTAGCCAGAATAGCAAAGAAGATACCCAGATTTCTTGGAGAACTGATCACCGACATAAAAGGAGCCTTTGCTGGAGCTGGGTACTTTTCAAGCAAGAAAATAGATCAAATGCATTGGGACTTTAAGGGGCGCGAAGGCCTGGATGAAATTTCCGCAGCATAGACATGCATAAACGACTGGTTTGACCATAACAAGCTTGTTTTCATGCAAACAAGCCGCGAAATACCAATTTGTAAAAACTTCAAATTGATTAAAAATTTTATCTTCTATGAAATATTCAAATAGACGAATTAGTTGTTCTGGCAAATCGGGACAATCAAACCAATAGATTGAAAAAATAAATTTTGTACAACTGTGTTTGCGACAATATATCTGATTTAAAACAAGTGCTAATGCAAATTTCTATTTGCAAACAAAGGGCGTTTTTGACAATAAATGGCAGATTCAACCATTGCGCGTTGATTCTTTTCTGGGGTCAGCGTATCTGCTTATATCCTCCCGTCTTTTGTTTGAAAATGCGCGTGTGATTTCTCAGATATGCTGGAATTAAGACCGCACTCTCTTGTCTGCATTTGGGGGCTGTACATGAGAGTGTTTTAATATTTCCGTGGGGTGAGCAATGGCAACTTTAGCAGATATTGCTAGAGAAGTTGGTGTCTCTAACAAGACTGTTTCTCTTACGTTGCGCGGTAAGAGATGTTCCAGTGAAGAGACAGCCAAGCGCATTTACGAGGTGGCTGAAAGAACCGGTTATCTTGAAAAATATGCAACACGAACCAAAAATATGGAGCCGTTCTCCTTTATTGGTTTCATCGCAGACAATGTTGCTACATCGCCTTATTCGGTGGAACTGTTGAGGGGCGCACAAGCAGAAGCGTTCTCCTGCGGCCGGATTTTGCTTGTAGGGTCTTTTGAAACCGAGACGCAGAATCTCGCAGGCATCTGCCGGATGTTCCGTTCATTCAAGGCGTCTGGCCTTATCTACGCCTCTCAACATCGTCAATATGTTAATCGCAACGACTGCTTTGGTGACGAGAGTGTTGTTTACATGAACTGCACGCCCGTCAACAGCGACGGCAAAATCATATTGCCTGACGATGAAAAGGGCGGCTATCTGCAAGCATCTCATCTTTTGGAACTGGGGCATCGCAATATTGCGGTTATCTCTCTGCCTCATGAGGATCCGTCTACGTCATTGCGACTGAAGGGGATCTCCAAGGCGATGGCCAAGCAAGGCCTCACTCTCAATTCAGACATGTGTCATCTGGGCGTATCGGGCTACTTCGACTTTGGCGAAACCTACATCGCCTACGAAAAGGCCAAAGAGGTGCTGACTGCGCCCAATCGGCCTTCGGCAATCATTTGTGGCAATGATCGCATTGCGCTCATGGTGGTGAATGCTGCTGCTGATCTGGGAATCAAGGTGCCTTCCGAGTTGTCTGTCATTGGGTTTGATGACTTCAAAACCATTTCGGAAAATCTGCGGCCGAAATTGACGACCGTGCGGATGCCCTATTTTGAAATGGGCCAGCGGGCCGTTTCTGAAATTGTGAAGGGCGGCTCGCAGTCAAACTTTGTCAATTTGATCTCTTGCGAGCTCGTCGAAAGACAGTCTTGTGCGCCGATCTGAACGGGCTCTCCAACTGGAAAAAAAAAAGAGCAAGGATGACGGATCACCCTTGCTCTGAAACGTTTATTCCATGATTGCTTTTACAGACTGTCTGAAAACTCAAGCAGCCTTCAGGTCTGCTCTGTCATGAGGTCGGCTATAGTCGATCTCAGGCCCCATGGGCACGATGCGCGTCGGGTTGATCATGTCATGGCTGGCATAATAATGGTTCTTGATATGATCCATTCGCACGGTCTTGGCAACGCCTGACTGCTGGTAAAGGTCGCGCAGATAGTTGGACAGGTTCGGATAGGATTCGATCGAATGCAGATTGCATTTGAAGTGGCTATAATAAACCGCGTCAAAGCGAATGAGTGTCGTGAACAGGCGCCAGTCGGCTTCCGTCTGGCCATAGTCCAGCAGGAAGCGTGATTTCGAAAGCCGTTCTTCCAGCCAGTCCAGCGTTTCAAAAAGCGGCACGACGGCTTCTTCATAAGCGGCCTGGGTTGTTGCAAAGCCTGCCTTGTAGACACCATTGTTGACAGTGTTGTAAATCCGCTCGTTGAGCTCGTCGATCTCTGCGCGGTGCGCTTCGGGCCAATAGTCGCCTTTTTTTGCTCCAATGCCATCAAATGCGGAATTCAACATGCGGATGATTTCCGAGGATTCGTTGGAAACGATCGTGCTGGTTTTTTTGTCCCACAGGACAGGCACGGTCACGCGTCCGGAATAGGTCGGGTCGGCCTTGGTGTAGATTTCATGCAAATAACGAGCCCCGAAGAGAGGATCGGGAATAACGCCATCGGCCTCCTCGAAAGTCCAGCCATTCTCGCCCATGAAGCTGTTGACCACGGAAACCGAAATCATGTCTTCCAACCCCTTGAGCGCACGGAAAATCAGCGTCCGGTGTGCCCATGGGCATGCGTAGGAAACATAGAGATGATAGCGCCCGGCCTCTGCCTTGAAACCGGCTTCGCCCGTGGGACCAGCAGAGCCGTCTGCTGTGATCCAGTTGCGAAAAGCGGAATCCTTGCGCACAAAGCGCCCGCCTGTTGATTTGGTGTCATACCACTGATCATGCCATTTTCCATCAACGAGCAGTCCCATGCTGTTTCCTTCCTTCTTGTCGGTGCGTGCGTTTATAGTTTTTCTGGTCTGAAGGCTGGTTTCTTCTCCAGACCAGAATTGATCTTTATTGTTTTCTTGGTTGCGGTTTTGACGGTTTATATGCGTTCTTTTCGCAACGAACAGAGGTTAGTCAGCGAGCTTGCTTGCAAGCTTGGCCACGTGAGAGCCTTGGAAACGAGCGCCTTCCAGTTCGATCTGGGAAGGCTGACGGGATCCGTCACCGTCTGTGATGGTGGTTGCACCGTAAGGGGAACCACCCTTCATTTCTTCAATGCCCATCTGGCCCTCGAATGCATAAGGCAGACCAGCAACCACCATGCCATGATGCAGGAGCGTCGGGATGAAGCCCATGATGGTGGTTTCCTGACCGCCATGCTGGGTCGCAGAAGAGGTAAAGACCGAACCCACCTTGCCAGTCAGCTTGCCCGCAGCCCAAAGGCCACCGGTCTGGTCCCAGAAGTTGCGCATCTGGGAGGCGACTGTGCCAAAGCGGGTGCCTGCACCAACAATGATGGCATCATACTGGTCAAGCTCATTGGGATCGGCAATCGGAGCCTCCTGATCCATCTTGAAGTAGGAAGCTTTTGCCACGTCTTCCGGAACCAGTTCCGGAACGCGCTTGATGGTCACCTCGGCGCCTTCGGCTTTTGCGCCTTCAGCAACTGCGTTGGCCATGGTTTCGATGTGTCCATATGCGGAATAATAAAGAACGAGAACTTTTGCCATTGGTTTTGTCTCTGCCTGTGTTTGTCATAAAAAGGGTGCGCGGCTTATTGATTTAATGAGCCGGCTTGATAAAGGTTCCATTGCGTAATTCATGAATGGCCTGATGAATTTCCTGTTTGGTGTTCATCACGATCGGGCCGTGCCATGCGACGGGTTCCTGAAGCGGAGCGCCTGAGACCAGCAGGAAGCGAACCCCTTGCGGACCTGCCAGAACTTCCACTTCGTCGCCGGTGCCGAAATTGATCAGCGTCCGGTTGCCGGACATGTCACGAATATTGACTTCTTCGCCCATGACTTCCTTTTCGAGCAGGATGCCGCGTGGCTTGGAGGAATTGTCAAATTTGCCTGCGCCTTCGAAGACATAGGCAAAAGCGTTGCGGTAGGTGTCGATCTTGAAGCGTTTGCGCACGCCCGCCGGAACGAAGATGTCCAGATAAAGCGGATCGGCAGCAATGCCATCGACAGGGCCACGCTTGCCCCAGAATTCGCCGACAACGACTTTCACGCTGGTGCCGTCATCATCAACGATCTGCGGAATTTCCTTGGCTTCGACATCCTGATAGCGCGGCGCGGTCATTTTCAGGCTTGCTGGCAGGTTCGCCCAGAGCTGGAAGCCATGCATCTGGCCCTTCTCGTTTCCCTTGGGCATTTCCTGATGCATAATGCCGGAGCCTGCGGTCATCCATTGGATGTCGCCTGCGCCAAGGCTGCCATGGTTGCCCAGGCTGTCGCCATGTTCCACCGAACCATTGAGCACATAGGTGATGGTTTCGATGCCGCGATGTGGGTGCCATGGGAAGCCACGAATGAAGTCTTCCGGGTCATCGCCGCGAAAATCATCGAACAGCAGGAACGGATCGCACTGTTTCGGATCATGAAATCCGAACGCACGGTGCAGGCGCACCCCGGCTCCTTCCATGGTTTCCTGAGCTTGGGTGGTGGAAAGAATTGGTCTGATCGACATATCTTTTCTCCATCACGGGCAGCAAAGCGCTCCCGGAAATCTGTTAATTGTTGAGCACCCGCTGAAAGCTTTCTTTGCTTTGTCTCGTTGGGGTGCCCTTGCTTGTTCTATTAGGTAATAGTCCATAGCCCGTTTGAGAAGCGCAAAGATTTCATGCGAACCATGAGTGTTGCGACATTGATTGCGTCTTTCGTATGCATTCCGAGCATACTTAAGCATGACTTGCCAAGATTGATCGGCTAGACAATCAATGATACCGTTTGCCACAAATCGAATAGTCATCCGATTCAATGAGACCCGAATGCAAGTCAAGCCGCGCAGCTGGACAGCCAACGCGCTTGACCAATTGGTAAAAAGACCCGTGACGCAATCAATTCCTACCAATCAGAAAGCCCCCAGCCTTGCCGACGCCGTATATGAGGCGCTTCTGAGCCGCATTGTGACGGGCGTTTATCCCGAAAACAGCAAGCTGCCCACGGAAGCCGAGTTGGCTGAAGATCTCGGGGCCTCTCGCCCCACTGTGCGGGCGGCGATTGCGCGTTTGCGCGAAAGCGGCCTTGTGGCTTCCCGGCGTGGCTCGGGCAGCTTCGTGCTCAAGCGGCCAGACGACAGCTTTTTGCAATTTGCTCCCATAGAATCCATTGCCGACATTCAGCGCTCTTATGAATATCGTATCATGCTGGAAGGCGAAGCGGCCTATTTCGCTGCTGAACGGGCAGGCGTTGAGCATCTGGACAAGATGTCCATCGAGCTCAAGCGTATGGATGACGCCATCGAGACCGGCGACATGGGGACAGGGGAAGATTATCGCTTTCATCTGGCCATCTGTGAGGCGGCGGACAATCACTTTTTCGTCAGCTCCTTTCAGGCGCTGACCGAGGTGTCTTTGCAGGCTATGGATATTTCCCGCAATCTTTCATCCCGCAGCAAGCAGGCCCGCCGTGTCATCGTGCAGGAAGAGCATCACCGCATCTTCAATGCCATTCGCGCCCGTGACATGGATGCTGCCCGCATGCGCATGCAGGAGCATATCCGCAACGCTCGCCGCCGCATCTTCGAAGGTCCGCTTTCCTAAAGACTGGTTGCCCTCAGGTTCCGCAATAGGTAACGAATGGCCCGAAATCGCTTGGGGCAGGGCGGGCATACTCTTCCAGCCCATTGCGCTCTTCATATGGATGCGCAAGAACATTGAGCAACTGCTTCACGTCGCTGAGATCGGCAAAGTCCTCTGCCTTTTGCAAGGCCGCCTCGACCAGATGGTTTCGCGGAATATAGATCGGATTCACCTTGGCCATCGCCTCGGCAATGGCTTCTGGTGATCTTTCTTCTTGCTTCAGCCTCTCCTGCCAGTCGTCCAACCATCCGGTTATGGCCTCCGGATCATCAAACAATCCCAGAAGAGCGGTGCTCCCTTCCGTGCTCACAAGGCTGTCGCCAAGCCGGCGGAAAAAGAGCGTGAAATCAACATGCTCTCCCTGAAGGGTGCCAAGAAGGATCTGGATGAGGGCGATATCCTTGGCCTGAGCCGAGGCAAGCCCGATCTTGCGGCCCATACCTTTGAGCCATGCCTGTTTATAGCTGCCCATATATTCGGCGAGTGCATCGGTGAGCAGTTCGGTGGCTCGATTTTCATCGTCCGGCGCGACCAAAGGCACGAGCGTTTCGGCAAAGCGGGCCAGATTCCATTGGCCGATCTGGGGCTGGCTGCCATAGGAATAGCGCCCGTTGCGGTCAATCGAGCTGAAGACCGTGGCGGAATCATAGTGATCCATGAAGGCGCAGGGGCCATAATCGATGGTTTCACCGGAAAGGGCGACATTGTCGGTATTCATCACCCCGTGAATGAAGCCAACCTGCATCCATTGGGCTATCAATTCTGCCTGACGCCGGGCCACGGCTTCAAACAGGGCCAGATAGCGATTCTCCTTGTCCATCAGCTCTGGATAGTGGCGCATGATGGTGTAATCGGCCAATTTGCTCACACTATCCCACGCGCCACGTGCGGCGAAAAACTGGAAAGTCCCGACACGAATATGGCTCGACGCCACGCGCGCCAGCACCGCTCCGGGCTTGAGACCCTGCCGTCGGATCTGTTCCCCTGTTGTCACTGCAGCAAGGGCCCGTGTGGTCGGGATGCCGAGCGCATGCATGGCTTCACCCATGATATATTCACGCAGCACCGGTCCGAGCGCCGCCTTCCCATCGCCGCCGCGGGAGAAGGGGGTGCGGCCCGATCCCTTGAGCTGGATATCAAAGCGCTGTCCTTCGGTATCGAGCAGTTCGCCAAGAAGCAACGCGCGCCCGTCTCCCAATTGTGGTGAGAAGCCTCCGAATTGATGACCCGCATAGGCCTGTGCAATCGGTTCGGACCCGTCGGCGGTTTCTCCGCCAGCAAGGATCGCAGCCAGTGTTTCATCCGAGGCATCCAGCGACAAGCCGAGCTGTGCAGCAAGGGCATCGTTGAGTAGAGCAATCCGGGGCTTGGGAGCTTTTTCGCCTTGCCATGGCACAAAGAAGCCTTCAAGCGAGCGCGCGAAACTATTGTCAAAGGCAAATGTTGGGGAAGGGCTTGTGGTTGGCTGGGCCATAAAATTATCCGGTTTCTTCCTGTGGCGTTGGCTAAGGGTTTTCCGTTATCTTTCTTATATAAGGTGCTTTGGATGGCTTTTACAATCTCTTGCCTAGCGGCCCCGCATAATGCTAGCGATTGAAGCTACACAGTTTCGCCGAATAACCAATTTTGCTCGCTAGAGATTATCGCCATGAAATATACTGCTGCGCACTGGGGCGCTTATGAAATTCACGACAACGCTCTCAAACCGGTCGCGGATGATCCAGAGCCCTCACGCATTGGCAAGGGGTGGCTCAGCGCTTCACGCAATCTCAATAGTCGCATCCTGCGGCCTGCGATCCGCAAGGGTTGGCTGGAAGGCGATGGCGGGGCAAACCGCTGCGATGATGTTTTCGTTGAAGTGGGGTGGGACGAGGCAGCCTCGCGCGTTGCCGAAGAGCTGACCCGCATAAGCAGGGACTATGGCAATGGAGCCATTTATGGCGGATCATATGGTTGGGCGAGCGCAGGGCGCTTCCACCATGCGCAAAGCCAGCTCAAGCGGTTTCTCAATCTGGCCGGTGGTTTCGTGCGGGCGCGGCAAACCTATTCCCATGCCGCTGGCGAAGTGATCATCCCCCATATTCTGGGGATGTCGCAGGGGCAGTTTCAGGATCAGCTAACCAGCTGGGCCCATATCAACGAGCATTGCACCATGCTCGTGGCCTTTGGCGGTATTTCAGGGCGTCCTGCACAGGTGGCATCCTCAGGCACAGCGCGACACCAGACCGACCGTTGGCTCAGCCAGATGAAGGGTCGCATGGTCAATGTCTCACCACAGAAGAGCGACATGGCCAACGCCGAATGGTTTTCCATTCGCCCGGGTACGGATGCAGCCCTCATGCTGGCGCTTTGCCACACTCTGCTGGTGGAAGGGCTGCATGATGAGGCTTTTCTGGAAACCTACACATCCGGCTGGCCAAAGCTGCGCGCCTATCTCCTCGGGGAAACGGGAGAAGAAGCCAGAAGCGCCGAATGGGCAGCGCCCATCTGTGATGTGGCCCCCGAAGCCATCCGCCAATTGGCGCGCGACATGGCCAACAGTCGGACCATGATCAATGTGGCATGGGGCGTCCAACGTACGGACCATGGCGAGCAGCCGATCTGGGCCGGACTGGCGCTCGCTTGCATGCTGGGACAAATCGGACAGAAGGGCACCGGCTTTGGCTTCGGCTATGGCTGCACGGCGTCCATTGGTCGCTCCACCAAGAATATGGCATGGCCTTCGTTTCCGCAGGGCGAAAATCCGGTTGATGATTTCATTCCCGTTGCCCGCCTCACCGACATGCTGCTGCATCCGGGCGAACGCTACCACTATAACGGCACAGAGCGCACCTATCCCGATATCCGCATGGTTCTCTGGTCTGGTGGCAACCCCTATCACCATCATCAGGACCTGCTGCGTCTTGAGAAGGGCTGGCAAAAGCCGGAAACCGTTGTGGTGTTTGAACAGAGCTGGACGGCCACCGCTCGCCGCGCCGATATCGTGCTGCCAGCCACCACGCCGCTGGAGCGTTCAGATATCATGCTGAGCAAGACCGAGCCGACTCTGATCTATATGTCGCCCGTGCACGAACCGGTTGGAGAGGCAAAGGATGATCATGAAATCCTGCGCCTCATCGCTGCAAAAATGGGGCTCGAAGAGGCCTTTACGGAAGGACGCTCGCAGGAAGACTGGCTGCGCTGGCTCTGGGATGACGCTCGAGCGCGTGCGAAAGAGCGGGGCATAGCCTTGCATGATTTCGACCAGTTCAAACAGCAAGGACAAGTCCGCCTGGAAGGGGACGAGGAGACCCGTATCGCGCTTGCCGATTATATTGCTGACCCCGTGGCTCATCCGCTTGGCTCGGAGAGTGGCAAGATTACGCTCTTCAATGAAACAATCGCCGCTTTCGGGCTGGACGATTGTCCCGGTCATCCCGCCTGGATGCAGCCTGTTGAAAGCACGCTCAACGCACCGCAAGGCGGCCTGCATATGATTTCAGCCCAATCAGACACGCGTTTGCACAGTCAGAATGATCAGGGTTCGGAATCGCTGGAAAGCAAGATCGAAGGACGGGAGGTCTGCCGATTGCATCCCGATACCGCCAGAGAACGTGGCATCAAGCAGGGCGCCATCGTCAGGCTTTACAACGAGCGCGGGGCAACCCTTGCCGGTGTGCATTTTGATGCAGATCTGAGGCGGGATTGCATAGCCTTGCAAACCGGAGCGTGGTTTGATGCCGCAGAGGTGGAAGGCGTGCGCATGGATATTCATGGCAACCCCAATGCCCTCACGATTGATAAGGGCACGTCCCGATTGGCGCAGGGCAATATTGGCCATACCGCTGTTGTCTTCGTGGAGCCATGGGACAAGCCGTTGCCGCCGCTTTCTGTTTCAAAACAGCCCCGATTTGCGCCGGAATAGGCGCGAATCGGGTGAGTTCTTTGCTTTTGAAAAGGGTAAGATGCTGAAAAGTATGGGTAAATTCTTTGGTGTGCGTTTAATGCATAGCAGAATCTGCAGATAAGCGCTTTTTGCTTATCGGGTTTGGCGCTATTGTGTCCTCAGTTGAAACGCTAAGAAAACACCAAAGAGGATTACAAAATGTTTGATAGCATCAAAAGTGTTGCAGGAGTAGTTGGTAGCGTATTGATGGCTGTTCCCGCTGCGTCCCGTGTTTCCAGTGACATCCAGAGTGGCCGTCAGCCAAACGAACAGGACCTGTTCATCCTTGGCATCAAAGACAATTTTGACCACTAAGTCATGCGCCTGGTAAACAGGCCTACAAAGTTTTCCTGCCCGGTCATATGGATCGGACAGTAGACATCGAGGCCCGGCCTCAGCCCTTTGGCTGACCCCAGCGGTGCCCTCGCTCCAGGTAACCAGACAGAAAGCCCGCTCAGGGCAAAGACTCTGGCTCTCAAATCTGGTCAAACGCGACACCGCTCGGTCTCGCCAACATTGCCATGACAGAAGCGATCCTGCTTCATTTGTAAGGCGCCTCTGGCGCTTTCCCCAGTTCGTTGTATCGCTTGCAATCGCAGGCCTTATCGATCGGCCTTGCTGTCAAAGCCTTCTGTTTCCATTCTATTTTTGTCGCTGCTACATCGAGCATTGTGGCCAAGCGTGCCGTTCCGTCTTATGCTGATTTGAGCTAGCGCCAATGGTGAAAATCAGAGCCGGAAGGACAGTCCCCGATGCCACAGCATTTTTCTTCGCTTACCACCGAGCAACCTCTTCATGAGGGATGGACGATCAGATGTTTTGGCAAGGAGGGGGAAGACGAAAGGCCGGTGCCCTTTCCCATCCCCGGTGATTTGCACGCGGCGCTTTTGGCTGAAGACCGGATTCCCGATCCCTATTGGCGCGACAACGAAGTGAGCCTTGACTGGATTCACGAAAGCGAATGGCTGGCCGAGACTTTCTTTCTGTTCGAGGGAGACCCGGCAGATCGTCATGCCCTCAGCTTTGTCAATGTGGACTGCCATGCAATCATCACGCTCAACAATGTGGAAATCGGGCGTTGCGAAAGCCAATTTCTGCGATATGACTTCATGTTGGGGGCTGCGCTCAAAAAGGGCGAAAACCACCTTGTCATACGGTTTCTTTCGAGCAGCAAGGCTGCGTTGACTGCCAAGGAGGCTTTCCCTTTCCCCGTTCCCTATATCTTCTGGAATTGTCGCCTGCCGCATTACAATTTCTTGCGCAAAACGCAATGCCATGCCGGATGGGACTGGAATATTGCCCTGTCGCCCCTTGGCATTTATGGCGGCGTGACACTGAAGCGCCTAGACAAGCTGCGCCTTGATGATGCGCTCGTGCGCCAGCACCATGAGGATGGAAAGGTGCGACAAGAGGTGACGGTCTTTTACGAGGCATTCGAGCCCGCCGAATTGACCCTTGCCGCCAATTTTGACGGGCGCGTCATCAGTGATCTCATCACTATTTGGCCCGGCAAGGGGCAGGCAACGCTCACATTTGATGTGACCGATCCGCAGCTTTGGTGGCCTGTCGGGCAGGGCGCCCAGCCCCTTTATGATCTCTCTGTCATGCTTGATGGCCAGAGCATCAGCCGCCGTATCGGTTTGCGCACTGTCGAGCTTGTGACGGATAAAGACGCTATTGGATCGCGCTTTGCCTTCCGCATCAATGGCCGTGAGATTTTCGCTCGCGGTGCAAACTGGATTCCCGGTGACGCCTTGCCTGCACGCGCAACGCCTCAGAAAGTCCGCGATCTGCTCACCTCGGCTGTTGAAGCCAACATGAATATGATCCGCGTTTGGGGCGGGGGGCAATATGAGCAGGACTGGTTCTATGAGCTTTGCTCAGAGCTGGGCATCATGGTTTGGCATGATTTCATGTTTGCCTGCAATCTCTATCCGGCTGCCGATCATAATTGGCTTGATCTTGTGCGTGAGGAGGCCCGTCAGCAAGTGCGGCGGCTTTCCGGTCATCCTTGCATGACCCTTTGGTGTGGCGATAATGAGCTGGTCGGCGCCATCAGTTGGTTTGAGGAGAGCAAAAAGGATCGTGACCGCTATCTGGCTATGTATGAGCGGCTGAATTTCGCGCTTGAAGAATGCCTTTATCAGGAAGAGCCGGGCATCCCCTTCTGGCCGTCTTCGCCTTCCATCGGACCACTCAATTTCGGCGATGGCTGGCATGATGACACCGCTGGCGACATGCATTTCTGGGATGTGTGGCATTCGGCTAAGGATTTCGAGCATTACCGCACCGTGCAGCCGCGCTTCTGCTCCGAATTTGGCTTCCAGTCCTTCCCCTCCATGCGCGTGATTGAAAGCTTCACCGAGCCGCAAGATCGCAATGTGTCGTCCGCTGTCATGGATGTGCATCAGCGCAACGAGGGAGGCAATAGCCGTATCGTTGAGACGATTGCTCGCTATTTCCGGTTCCCCGGCAGCTTTCGGGATATGGCCTATCTCAGCCAGATCGGGCAGGGGCTGGCCATGAAAACAGCCATCGAATTCTGGCGCAGCAACAAACCCCGCACCATGGGTACGCTCTATTGGCAACTAAATGACACATGGCCGGTAGCCAGTTGGTCAAGCCTGGAATATGGCGGTGGCTGGAAGCTGCTGCACTATATGGCAAAGCGTTTCTATCAACCGGTCCTTGTTACCGCGCAGCCGGACGCAAAGAGCGGACAAGTCCTATTATTGGCGGTGAATGACACGCCAGCGCCGGTCAGGCTTTCTGTCCGCATGGAAGCCGTGTCCATGAAGGGCACTGTGCGTGACTTGGGGGCCTGTGTCATCGATGTGCCAACTGATCGCAGCATTGAGGCCTCGTGCCTGTCGCATGAAGAGATTGGCGCGGATGCCATCCTGCATATTATCTGGAGGAGTGAAGACGGCATCATTCAGGGCGAGAATGACTATTGGCCCAAGCGCCCCAAAGAATATCACATCGAGCAACCATCCATTACCACCAGAGAACTGACGACGCCGAACGGAGATAGCGAGATCGAGCTGCAAACGGACAAGCCCGCTTTCTTCGTTTCTTACCACCATGGTGGGGACCGCCTCTATTCGGATAATTGTTTCACCTTGCTGCCTGGTCGCCCCAAACGCCTGAAGGTTTTGCGGCAGCGTTGGTCCGGTTTGCCGCCTATTGATACGGAGGTGGACTTTCTGGAAGGATTATAAGCAAGTTGGTAGCGAATATGTCTAGGATGTATGCAATTTAGGCGTACCAGACATGCATAAATATAAGTTTAGAGCAGGAAAAAGTAGGAAAATTCAGGAAATTCACCGTTTGGAAAAATTAGTCACATAATTTTTGAATTAGGGAAAATTTGTTTTTCTTAAGGATTACTGCCGGTTGTAGCGGGCCGGTTTGGTGAGAAAAACGCGGTTTTCTGCCTGAAATGGATGGTTACGTAAAGCTCCGTAATTCGTCCTTGGCCTCAATGCTATAAACTGTGCTTATCGCTAAGGTGGCCAGTATCGTTACACGCAAAGAGTAATGAAGAAAACTGGCAGAAGAGGGCAGGTCTGTATGGCATGCAGGGAGCCTTTTCGCTGGAGCGGGGCGCGTGGCACCCGTCAGGGCACGCGACAATCAACACGTAGCTCAAGGTTTAACCGGGTACATTTTGTCTCGGCACGGAGGCTTACGTCTGGGATACGGAGTAACACATGTCTGTTACCAATGCCGCTGAGTTTGATCTTCAGATTGCCCATGTGAAAGAAGCGCAGGTAAAATTTGCTAGCTTCTCCCAGGAACAAATTGACCGCATTTTCCGTCAGGCTGCTTTCGCCGCTGCCAACGCACGTATTCCGCTTGCGATGATGAATGCCATTCCGTTCGCCTCCGGGATCGGCGCGCAAGCCAATGGGCGCAAAGCAACCAAACGACAAGAAATGAACGCACAGCAAGACAGCGCAAAAAAGCAAAGTGCGAGCGTTGTATCCCTCGAGACGGAGAAGAAAAAGCACGCATAGAAATAAGAATAAGAAAAAGGCGTAGGCCGTATGCCCCTTCCGTTTCTTGTCACTTCCACCCGCATGGGCGAGAGGGACGTCCGGTCCGCCAGGTTCCAATTAGCCTGCTCTTAGTAGCTCACCGACAGGTCATGGTCGGTAGATGGTCAGAGCAAAAAGAGCAGGCGTTGGGCCATAAGGAAAAACTGTAAGCAAACTAAAGCCCCGTAGGTCATGACGGGGCTTTTTTTGTCAGACTGGAAAGGGAGAGCCAGATACCAAGACAAATCGACGTTGGTTATAGTGAGGCACCAGCGTCAGGTCTTGGTCAGTGTTGGCAAGTTGCGATCAAGAAAACTGAACATGTTCCTTGTCTTGCCAAATTTGGGCGTGTCCAGCCCCAACAGATTATGCATGATGCTTTCCACGTCTGCCGGGAAAAAGGGCTTGCCAAGAAAGCCGGTCACCCCGACAAAGGCCGCAGACCGCTCAAGATAACTAGTGTTGTTGGTCGACATCATATAGATCGCGATTTTTTCCGAGGCGCTTCGAATGGCTCCGGCGAGTTCCAGCCCATCGATATTGGGCATGTTGAAATCGGTAATCACGATCTGCGGCGGTTCTTGTCTCATCTTGTGAATGGCTTCTTCTGCGCTGCCTGCATCACGAATATCGAATGAAAAGCGGCTTTTTTCGAACACCTTGCGGGCCAGTTTGCGCATGGTTGCGGAATCATCCACGATCAGCACGGAGTAGGTGCGCGTGATAGCCAGATAGGTGAGATAGACATCTGCGATTTCTTGAGCCCTGAAAGGCTTTTGCATGAAGTGATAGGCCTGATATTTGGTCAACACCTTTTCCGATTTGTCATCCAGATTTGACGAAACAGCCACAACCATGCAGTTCTTTGACGGGGTCCCCTGCAAAGCTGAAATCAGCTCTTTGGCTCCCATGCCCGGCATGTTGATATCCATGAAGGCGAGATCAATCTCCTTGCTCATCAACGTCTTGAAGGCTTCCTTGCCATCTTTTGCAATCGTGATTTCCAGATATCGAATATCATACTGGCTTCTGATGCCGTTTTTCATGACGTCTCTTGCGAGAGAGCTGTCATCAGCGATAAGGACGCGTGTGAGCTTGTGCAGAACCTGACGAGAGTCGGCCTCTTCTGTATGTCGTAACATTGCGCTTCTCGTGTCTATCTCAAGTGAACTGCTCTATTCAGTAATGACGATCGGGTTGTACTATCACATACTTCAACAAGATTTGGATATTGGATATGAATGGCATAAAATGATGAAAATTTTCTGAATTATTTGGATTGGGAGTCAAACTATATGAATATACGTAGTGTTGCGTGAAGTAATTTTCATAAAAGACAGTGGTTTGTATAATGTGTTGAGTTGTATTTGGGTGCATTACTACTTCAATTCTGGAATGCTCATCAGCTGGCAGGATGTTGGGAGGGGCGAGCAAGGCGGAAACAGAAGTCAAAAAGGCGACCGGAAAGCCGGCCGCCTCAGGCAATGTTATGATGTGTCAGTAACGTTGATTTTAAGCTGCGAAAGGAACTTCAATTGCAGTCATGATTGTTGGTCCAGCAAGAGCTTTTCTGCGGATGCCATCATGAAAGGGCCAACGCCCTTGACGTCATCGGCGCAGGTGATCTCGGAGACATAATATTCCGCTGTGCCATCGCGATAGTTGCCATCAAAGCCTCCAAGCCCGGCGACACAAACGATGTCTGGCAAAACCTTCCGATCATTGCTGGCAATCAACTGCTCCAGATAGGCATGGCTCTTAAGGCCCGGCGCAACAAATTTGGCACCAAGCCCGAGGCGAGCGCCTTTCAATAGCGCATAGCTGAACATCGCCGTGGCGGAGCTTTCCAGATAGTTGCCTTGAAGGTTCGGTTGATCAATCACTTGCAACCAAGCTCCTTCCTCCCGCTGTCGCTTGACGATCTCTTCGAGCAGGTCAACGGTACGCCCGAAGGACGGGCCCATTTTCTCTTTGCCAACCAGTTCGCAGATATCGACAAGGGCAACGGTCAGCCAACCTATGGCGCGGCCCCAGTGGGCCGGTGAGAGGCCGGTTTCCCTGTCGGCCCAGGCTTGCTTGCGGGCTTCGTCATAGCCATGGGCATAAAGACCATTCTGCCCGATACCCATGATTTCCAGTGCTTGGGAAAGCTGGCTGAGGGCGTTGTCAATCAGCGTGTCATTGCCGGTCAGCTGGCCATATTCGATCTGGAAGGGCAGGCCCATATAAAGGCCATCAAGCCAAACCTGATAGGGGTAGCGCTTCTTGTGCCAATAGTTGCCTCCGTCCGTTTTCGGATGGGTCTCCAGCTGATTTGCCAAGGTCTGGCAGGCCTTCATATACCGCTCGTCTTGCGTCTTCTTGTTGAGATAGAGGAAGGCCCGGCCGGAGAGAATATTGTCGATATTATACTCTTCCAGCTCATAGCCGACCATGCTTCCCTCTGGTGTAACCTGTGTCCGGGCATGGGAGATCAGGATGTCGAGCCAGTTCTGCTCACCCGTTGCTTCATACAAGGTAATCAGTCCGCGATATAGGCAGCCATCCTCATAGCATATCGGACCACTCTTATAGGCGCGGTAGGTCTCTGCGTAATGGCGGAAATAAGAAGTCAACATGTGTCTGCCTACTCATTTTCAGTGGGAAGAGGGAAATACTCATGCTCGTTCCGGAAAATCAATTCGGCAAATTCCGTTGAGAAGCCAACGTGATGACAGCTCGGGACATGAAGAGCCATCACGGGCACATCCCTCTTGGTGCTGTTATCGAAGCTTGCATGGATATTGTTGATGGAAACGGAGCGAATGGGCATTTCAGGCAAGCCATAAAAGGCACCAATCGCAACGCGAACGTCACGGATTATGAGATCGCTGATCTCTATGTCGTGGATGGAAGGGGTTGAAGCATCAACCGGGTGCGGCGCGCGGGATTGAACCCATTCTGAGCGGCCGTCATGATCACAGAAATAGAAGCAGTTGGCGACGATAGCCGAGTGGACTTCCCGCATCGAGATATTGTGACAACGGACATGGGCAATCTCGCCGCCGCGCCCGCGCCGCGTCTTGAGACGCAGGCCGCGATCCGTGCCCAGAAATTCACAATGCTCAACCATCACATTGCGCACCGAGCCGCTCATCTCCGAGCCGATGACCACCGCGCCATGGCCGCGTTCCATATAGCAATGGCGCACGGTGATATGCTCGCATGGGCGGATGTGATCGTCAGAGCCATCATCAGCCCGCTTGCAGGCCTTGATGGCGATACAGTCGTCTCCCACAGTGAAATGGATACCCTCGATGAGCACATCGCTGCAGCATTCCGGGTCAAGCCCGTCCGTGTTGGGTGAGGCTGCGGGATTCTTGATCGCAAGAGCGACAAATTCGATATCGCGGCAATAGAGCGGGTGCACCGTCCATGATGGGGAATTCTGAATGGTGATACCCGAGACGGTGACCGCTTGGCACTGGTTGAGGAAAAGGGTGCGTGCGCGGCGCGCGCCATTGCGTCTTTCTTTGGGCCAGCGCCACCAGTCGCCCTCGGCACCGGCACCATCCAGAGTGCCCGAGCCGGTGATTTCCAGATTGGAACATCCGATAGCCGTGATGATGGAAGCATAGCAGGCGTCGGGCAATCCTTCCCATGATCCAAGCATGTCACCCTTGGCCGTACGGGCCGGCAGAATGGGAATCTGTGCTCTGTCAGTGACGAAAACGAGCGTTGCGCCCGGCTCCAGATGCAGGGTCATATCGCTTTTAAGGAACAGGGGCGCTGTGTGCCAGCGGCCTTCAGGAATGGCGAGCGTGCCGCCCACGGGAACCGAGGCAAGGGCAGCAGCAATCGCGGGGCCATTGTTGGCCGCATCCGTGCGGGCGCCGAAATCCCTGATATCAACCCGGCCTGCGCATTCTGCCGTGGTGAAGGTGACGTGTTCACCATTATCCAGTTCGAAGAGATACTGCGTCGCCGGGTCAAGGCAATCGATGAAGGTGATCACACGATCCGTTTCACCCGATCGCACGATCTCTCCAGTCTTGTAAAGCGTCCAGTGGCTCTTTCGCGGCAGGAAAAACCGTGCCTTTCCATCCGGGTTCAGACATAGGGCAACCGTTCGCGCGGTGATTGCCGACGCGGTGATCGTCATCATGATCTTTCACTCATCTTTGCTCCGGGGCGCACCCAGTTCCTTGATGCCTTCCTTGGGAAAGCTGCATTCGATTGCAAGAGTTTTACTCCTGTCAGTGAGTTTGACTTGAGGGGTGCCTGCGCTCAGCAGAAGAGAAGGAGGAGGAGGAACTGAGCGCAGACTGGGTACATCTGCTGGCGGTCGGACCGCCGCCAACAGGAGCCGGAGACCTTAGGGAAGCGAGATATTCTTGCTGCTTGCCTGATCAAAGATATGAGCACGGGCCTCGTTGACCTTGAGGGTCACCTTGGAGCCGCGCACCTTGGAAGGATCATATTCCTCGCCCGGAACAACCACGATGAGCGAGTGGCCTTCCACATTCACATGCAGATAGACTTCATGGCCCATGAATTCGAGTGCAGAGACTTCACCCGTGAGCGTATCCGGCGTGTTGTTGTCAACCAGATGGAAATGCTGCGGGCGGATGCCCAGCGTCACTTCGCTATTGTCGGCGGATGTTTGAATGCGAGAGGCGAGGGCTTCCTGCAAGCTGATGGTCTGGCTGCCGATCTTGAGGGTAAGAGACCCGGCGATAGAAAGGTCAGCCGGGATCAGATTCATCTCCGGCGTACCGATAAAGCCTGCCACAAAGGCATTGTCCGGCCTGTCATAAAGGGTTACCGGATCGGCCACCTGCATGATGTGGCCTTCTTTCATGACACAGATGCGATCACCCATGGTCATGGCTTCGGTCTGGTCGTGGGTCACATAGATGACCGTCGCCGGACGCCCTTCTTCCTTGAGGCGTCGATGCAGATCCGTGATGCGGACACGCATGGAGGCGCGCAGCTTGGCGTCAAGGTTGGAGAGCGGTTCATCAAACAGGAAGACTTCCGGCTTCTTGATCAAGGCGCGACCAAGGGCGACACGCTGGGCCTGACCGCCTGAGAGCTCTTTGGGTAACCGTTCCAGCAGCGACCCGATCTCCAGAATTTCGGCAACCTCATCAGTCGCGGCTGCGATTTCATCCTTCGGGCGTCCGGCCAGACGCAGTCCGAACGAAAGGTTGTTCTTCACTTTCATATGCGGATAGAGCGCATAATTCTGGAAAACCATGGCGATGCCGCGACGGCCCGGAGACAGGGTATTGACCACCCGCTCACCGATGCGGACTTCTCCGCCTGTGATGGTTTCCAGGCCGGCAACCATACGCAGAGTGGTGGATTTTGCACAGCCCGACGGGCCTACGAGCACCATGAACTCACCGTCCTGAACATCCAGATCGATGCCATGGACAGCCTCGAAGCCGTTTGGATAGCGTTTTACGAGTTTCTTCAGCTGAAGGTGTGCCATGATTTACCCTTTAACTCCGCCTGTTGAGATGCCTTCAATGAAATATTTCTGCGCCATGAAGAAGACGATCAGAGCAGGCGTGATTGCGAGCACGGACATTGCCAGGATCTGGTTCCAATCAAAGGCTTCCGTCGTGTCAATGGATAGTTTTAACGCCAGGGAGATAGGGAATTTATCTACCGAGGACAGATAGATGAGGGGACCAAGGAAGTCGTTCATGGTCCACATGAACTGGAACAGGGCGACCGAGATCAGTGCAGGCGCCAGAAGAGGCGTCACGATATACCAAAGGGTCTGCAGGCTGTTTGCACCATCAACGCGAGCGGCTTCTTCCATGTCCCGCGGAATTCCGCGCAGGAACTGCACCAACATGAAGGTGAAGAACGCATCCCCTGCGAGCGCCGATGGCACCCAAAGCGGCAGGAACGTATCAAGCCAGCCCATATCACGGAACAAAAGATATTGCGGAATGCGGGTGACCACATTTGGCAGCAGCAGCGTCGCGATGAGCAGCGAAAAGAAAAGGCGCTTCATCGGAAATTCGAAGCGGGCAAAGCCGTAAGCCACCAGCGACGCGCTGATGCATGTTCCGATCGTTTTAGGCAGAATGATGAGGAAGGTGTTCCAGAAGAAATGCCCGAAGGTGTAGGGCGTGGATGTCTGCCAGCCTTTCACATAGCCGCTGATGGTCGGTTCCTTGGGCCAGAAGCCCGGATTGGTGAAGATCTCCGAATTGGTTTTGAAGGAGGCCCCCACCAGCCAGATCAGCGGATAAAGCATGATGAAACCAACGACCACCAGCAAAACATAGCGAACAATGGAATTGATCTTCTGGCGGCGCGCAATCTGTCGATTGACGCGTTCCATATCCTCGGTAACCGAGGAATTTGTCACTTCAAGTGTCATGGGATCAGCTCCTTTTGTCGCCAGCGTAATAGACCCACTTTTTGGAAGACCAGAAAGCGACAATGGTTAGAACCATGATCATGGTGAACAGGATCCAGGCAATCGCCGAGGCATAGCCCATTTCAAAATTTCTGAAGGCCTTGTCATAGATATAGAGCGGCAAAAGATAGGTTGATTTCAGTGGGCCTCCATTGGTGATGATGTATGGGCCATTGAATTCCTGAAAAGCCTGCACGCTCTGCATGATCAGATTAAAGAAGATCACCGGTGTGATCAGCGGCAGCGTGATATGGCGAAAGACCTGCCATTGGTTGGCATCATCCACGGCGGCCGCCTCATAGAGAGACTTGTCGACGCCCTGCAGAGCGGCAAGGAAGATCACCATGGCCGAGCCGAACTGCCAGCACCGCAGCAACGTGATGGTGAACAGCGCGTTGGTTGGGTCGCCAAACCAGTTGACAGGCTCAATGCCAACCGATCCCAGAACCATGTTGACCAGCCCTGTGTAAGCAAAAACATAGCGCCACAGCACGGCGATGGCAATTGATCCGCCAAGTATTGAAGGAACATAATAGGCCGTGCGGAAAAAGTTGATGGCCTTCAGCTTGTAGTTCAGGATCACTGCGATAAACAGTGCAAAGACCAGCTTGAGCGGGACCGTTGAGAATACATAGATCAAGGTCACCTTGAGTGACTTGTCAAAGGTGCGGTCCCTGGTGAACAGCTTGATATAGTTGTCCAGACCAACCCATTCCGGTGAGCTCATCAGGGAATAGTCCGTAAAGCTCAGATAGAATGAATAAGCAAAGGGAAAAGCCGTAAAGACCAGCAACCCCACGATGTAGGGTGACAGGTAGGCAAGACCGAGATAGCGATTGTCGCCGCCCAAGGCTCTATCCTCCCATTAGGCGTTTAACACAAGGATGATGCCAGCAAACGCAGCGCATCACCGTGAAATGAGCTGTCTATGGCAAGGCCTCCAACCCTTGCCATAGACAGTCACAAAATCCGGACCCGAGGCAAAAGAGCCAGGGAAACGGTGGGAAATCGACTTGCACTCCTAAAGGTCAAAGCATGAAACAGCGTCTACATATTGACATGGATATGCGAGATGTTCATTTTAGTGCACATGATGAGGGTGAAGTTCCGAGGTCTCCCTCTTGATAATACCAATAGAAGCAAGGGACGTCTTCTGATTTCCTCCAATATTCTTGTTTCGCGCATGTCAACACGGCGTTGATGCGAATGGAATGAAGGATTATGAACAAAATCATGGATAAAACCGAACATTCGATTTTGGAGGGAATTCCTGCCACCTCGTTGAACCTGAATCTTTCCAGATCGACGATCAAAATGCGCCACTCTTCAACCTGGAGTGTACATAAGTCAAATGACGTCCATGACCTTGTCGTTTGTCTGACAGGGGGCGCACAGTATTTTCTGGATGGTGTTGAAGTGCGCCAGCAGCGCGGCGAAGCGATGCTGATTCCGGCTGGGGCGCATTTTGAAGGCCGCCTTGATCATGGGGATCAATATACTGGAGTTGCTCAGCATTTCACGCTTACGCTGTTTGACAATGTAGACCTGATCCAGCAGATGGAGCTCAAGCCGGTGGTGCAATTGCCCAACTGGGAGCAGCTGGAATCACTGGTGCGCTATTACCGCTCCATCGCGCCGTCTTCTTCTACAACCCTGCAACAAGTGCATCTCTTCATGGTGATCCTGCTGGCCTACCTTGATTGTGCTTTTGTGCGCTGGAGTGAGCATTCTTTGCAGAACCTTGGTGGGCAGGATGCTTTGTCGCTTCATGTCATGCTGATTGCCGCTCAGATTTCGCGCGACCCTCTGGACAAGGATGAAGCCGAGCGCCTCATCGCCTCGGTGCCTTATAATGACGACTATTTCCGCAGGGCCTTTAAAGCCAAGATTGGCTACACGCCCAGAAAATTTATGGAATTCAAAAGGATGGAGAAGGCAATGAACATCCTTTTGACGGGTAAAAGCGTCAATGCAACAGCTCTGGCCGTGGGCTATAACGACGTTTATTTCTTCTCGCGCATGTTCAAGCAATATATGGGCGTGAGCCCGTCCTACTATCGCGTATCAGCGGATCGGCGCAAATTTCTCACCACTGGCGATATTTATCACTACACCGAATGATTCATACGCTTTTTGCTTCAATAGGCGTGTGCGAATACTGACATTGTGGTTGGGGCAGGGCACTTGTTGCCACGAAACTATCTGTTTCATTACGAGATGACAGAGGCCCGTTCTGGTTGTAGATTAAACCATAGCGGAAAGCCGGTCTTGGGCCCTTGAATCATCAAGTCCTTTGAGCAGGTGAGGCGCCGGGCCTTAAGCGGTTTACGATGAAAGGAGACCGCTATGGAAACGCAAGTGACGCAATCGGCAGCAGAAGCCGCGTCGGCCTTGCAGGGTGTGTGGGATTCTCTGGGGCTCGGGCTCGTGATTGCCGCGGCAATCGGCTATATCTATATAAGGCTTTGGAAAAGGCGCTAGAGTGTTCATGCTTGCCTTCGTGGCCGAGTGGGCTGCGCAAGCAGTCACGGGACGCCTGATCTCTCCTATGATAAAGACTAAACCTTGCCCCTGTCCCAAAGCTGTCAGACCAGAAAGCTTGAGGAGCCCATGTCGCTTCGGGGTGCGCGACTGTCTGCGGAAGAAATTGCTCCTCCCTCATTCAAGTCTCTGAATTATAGCAAGAATATCCGAAATGTGCGGGCTTTCGCGAAGCCGCTTGTCATCAAATTTTCATTCTGGCGTACAAAAGCTGTTATATTGCTCTTGTAATTGCTCCTTGTAATTTTCTGCAATTTTAGTTGCAAGGAGAGTCCTTTGACCCGCAATTTCATTCAACTGGCCAGCGCAAGTCTGATTGCTCTGGTCGGATCTGCCCATATTTCCATGGCGGCCACCACCGTCACTTTCTGGCACGCTTTTAATCCTGAAAAACCCAACGGCCAAGCCCTCGAAAAGATTATTGATAAATTTGAGGCCGCCAATCCCGATATCGAAATCAAGCCCGAATTCATCGGCAACTATAACGACATTGTGGCCAAGTTGCAGGCTGCCATTCCGGCCCATCGCGAGCCCGATGCTGTCATCATGGAAGTCACCCGTTACGGTCTGTTTGCCGATCGAGGCGTGCTGACGGACCTGACCGACTATGTCAACAAAAACCCGCTTAAAGACGATCTGTTCGGCTTTGCCCGTGAGGTCGGCGTCTTTGAAGGCAAGAATTATATCGTGCCGTTCAACTCCTCCACGCCTGTGCTCTATTATAACAAGGGTATCTTCGAACGCGCGGGCATCACAGAAGAACCCGCCCTTAAGACCTTTGATGATCTGCTCAAGGTATCCAAACAGATCACCGACAAGCTTGGCGATGATGGCATCACTGGTATCGTTGCTCCGGGCCAATTCGCCCGCTGGGGTCTGGTTATGGATAATGACAGCGACCTGATCGATTCCAAAACCGGTGAGATTCTGCTTGATTCTGACAATACCATCGAAGCCTATCAGTGGATGGCCTCTTTGGTGCATGAGTATCATGTGGCGTCACCTGATGGTGTGACCGATGAGAAAAAGGGCGGCCGCGACGCTTTCCTTTCCGGCAAAGTCGGCATCATGATGAATTCGACCGGCAACTATGTGCGGGCCAAGAAGGCTCTTGGTGACGATTTGGTCGTGCGTCCGATGCCGTGTAACAAGGTCTGTTCAGTGCCAATCGGAGGTGCTGGGATCGGCATTCTTTCCACCGCCGAACAGGATGTGAAAGACGCAGCCTATAAATTCATCAGCTTTGCTGCGTCTCCAGAGTCCAACGCTATCTGGTTCTCCGGCACCGGCTATATGCCGATCAACAAATACACCGCAGAGCAGGCTTTGGCCAAAGAAGCTCTGGCCAAAAAACCGGGCATTGATGTGGCCATCAAACAGCTCGACTTCGCGCGTGGCCGCCCGCGCCCTCCAGTCGTTACCTGGATGCGCGCCAGTGAATATGGTCTCTGGGAAGCCATGGCCCTTGGCCAGCGCGGCGCCAAGGACGTGCTCTCCGAGTTTGCGCTCAAGACCCGCGAAGAAGCTGCCCGTCTGGCCAAATAAGGTTTCTCACCATCCCATGCGTCTTTACCGGCGGAGGCTGCATGCGGCCCCCGCTGGAAGACCGATCTGCAACAGGTAGCCTCCATGGCCCGCAAATTCTTGCCCTATTTTTATATCTTGCCGCTTTTGGCTTTCATTGCGGTCTTTACCTATATCCCGATTGCCACAAGCATCAATCTCAGCGTCCGTGAATGGGACTTCATGTCTGCAACCAAGCCCTTTGTCGGGTTTGAAAATTACCAATTGTTGCTGACCTCCACCGAATTCTGGAACTCGGTGAAGATAACGGCGATCTTTGCGGTCATTTCCGTGCCGCTGCGTCTGGCGCTGGCATTGATGGTTGCGAGTTTCCTGACATCGGAGAAATTCGCCCCCCGCTTACTGCGCGGTGCTTTCTTTTTGCCCTCCGTCACGTCGACGGTATCCATCGCTGTCGTCTTTTCGTGGATTTTCTCCACCGACTATGGGGTCGCCAACGCGCTCCTCAAGCATATCGGTGTAGGCAAGATACCATGGATGCAAGATCCGCAACTGGCGTTGCTGGTGCTGATCCTGGTCAATAGCTGGAAACAGATCGGCTATGACATCGTCATTTATATTGCAGGGTTACAGGCCATTCCTCAGGAACTTTATGATGCCGCCGCCGTGGATGGCGGACGTCGTTTTCATGTGTTCCGCCGCGTAACCATGCCGCTGGTCATGCCGACCACCTATTTCCTCTTGGTGATTTCCGTCATTGAGGCCTTTCAGGTCTTTACCATCGTCAATGTGATGACCCATGGCGGCCCGGCGGGTGCCACGGATATGTTGGTCAATATGCTTTATCGCGTCGGTTTCACCCTGTTTGACATCGGTACGGGCTCTGCGCTGGCCGTGCTGCTGTTTATTCTGCTCATCGCGCTGTCTCTTATCAAATCCCGTGTGATTGGCCGGAAGGTGCATTATGAAGCTTGAAAATCCTGTTCAATCCGTGTTTGCGCTCCTCTTCGGGCTGCTGTTTCTCTCACCCGTGCTCTATGCCATATGGCTGTCCTTCCAGACGGTCGATGCCTACTATACGGGCGGGCTGGATTTCACCGTCGACAATTACGGGCGCGCGGTGGGGCAGTATCATTTTGCCCGCTATCTGCTCAATAGCATCATCGTGTCGGGCATCGTGACCGTGGGCGGCATTTCCATAGCCACACTGGCTGCCTATGCCTTTGCTCGCTTCCGGTTCCGCGGTGGCGATCTGCTGTTTGGGGCGGTGGTGGCCACCTTGATGATTCCCAGCCATATCAGCCTTATTCCAAACTACCTGACATTGGCCAAAGTGGGGCTGCTTGATAGCTATGCAGGCCTCATCCTGCCAGCTATGGCGAGCGCTTTTGCGACCTTCTTTTTGCGGCAATATATTCGCGGTATTCCCCGCTCACTGGATGAAGCCGCCTATATGGATGGTGCAACATCCCTTCAGGTGCTCTGGCGTGTCATAGTGCCCTTGTCCAGACCTGCCATCCTGTCCATGGCGCTTTATATCTTCATTGGCGAATGGAACAGCTATATCTGGCCGCTGGTCGCCATCGGCAAGGATGACCTCTACACGCTGCAGGTGGGGCTGGCGCGGCTCTATCGCATCAATCCCGGCGAAGGGGTCGTCGACTGGCCGCTCGTGATGGCCGCATCCACCATTTCCATTCTGCCGGTTTTATTAGGCTTCGCCCTTGTTGAGCGTCATCTGGTCCGCGGGATCACCATGGGGGCCGTCAAATGATGGCGACGATAAACCGGGCTCAAGACATGAAATTTGAAGGAAAGAAAGACATGACGCGTATTGCATCCCATCGCGGTGGCACGCTTGAATATGGCGACAGCACTTTGGCGGGCTTCACAGCCACCGCAGCCATGGCATTGGAAGAGGTGGAGTTTGACGTCCATCCCACAAAGGATGGCGACATTATCGTGCATCATGATGCCACACTGGAGCGTACAACGGATATGGCTGGGGCTATTGCCGACTTGACCACGCAAGCGGTTCTCTCGGCGGTCATCAATTTCAGCCACAACAGCCGACCGATCCTGTTGCAGGAGCTTTGCGAGCTCTTTGATGACAGCTCGGTTGTCTTTCGCTGCGAATTCAAACCCGGCGCCGATGGCAATCCTTATCAGGGCTTTGTGCCCCGCGTGCTTGATTGTCTGGCGAAGGAAGACACGCTGCGCACGGCTAATTTCTCATCCTTCCTGCTGGATTATCTGGACGAGATCGCCGAACACACAGACAGGCCACGCCTTTGGCTGGTGAGCCCTGCGGTTCTTACCCAGTTGGGAACAAGGGGCGTGCTCGAAATGGCCCGCTCGCGCTGCATTCCGGAAATCGGGGTCAATATTGACAAGGCGAGCCCGGAATTGATGGCCGCCACGCTGGACGCAGGCTTGGAATTCGGCTGCTGGGCCGCGCACTCAACCGCTCAGATCAGCAAGGCGCTGGATATGGGGGTGAAGATCTTCACCACAGACCGTCCCAGCCTCGCAGTGGCCATTCGCAACCAGAAGCGGGAAGGAACAGGTCAATGAGCTCTATCTCTCTTAGGTCCATAAACAAGTCTTATGATGACGTAACGCCCGTGTTGCATGATGTCTCCATGGACATCAAGGATGGCGAGTTCATCGTCATTGTCGGGCCATCCGGTTGTGGCAAGTCAACGCTGCTGCGGCTCATTGCCGGGTTGGAGCAATGCCAGGAAGGCGAAATCCTGATTGCCGGTGAGCGGGCCAATGAGCAATTGCCCCAGCATCGCGACATCGCCATGATTTTTCAGAATTATGCGCTCTATCCGCATCTGACCGTACGCGAGAATATCGCCTTCGGATTGGAGCTGCGCAAGGTGCCCAAAAAGGAGCGCAACGCGCGCGCTCTTGACGTGGCCCGCGCCCTGCAACTGGAGCCTTATCTTGATCGTAAGCCCGGCGCCCTGTCTGGCGGGCAGCGCCAGCGTGTTGCTATGGGGCGCGCCATGGCGCGGAATAGCTCGACATTCCTGATGGATGAGCCGCTCTCCAATCTTGATAATGCCCTGCGAGTGGCCATGCGCACCGAAATCAAGGCGCTGCACCGTCAGCTTGGAGCAACTATTGTCTATGTGACCCACGATCAGACCGAAGCGCTATCATTGGCAGATCGGATCGCAGTGATGAAAGATGGTCATTTGCAGCAGTTCGACACTCCCGAAGCCATTTATGACCGGCCTGCCAACCAGTTCGTGGCCAGCTTTCTGGGGATGCCGCCAATGAATTTCCTGCCCGCTGAAAAAGTGCCCTTCTGGAAAGGGGATGCCAATATCGAAATCGGGTTGAGGCCCGAGGCTCTATCCATCAAAACAGAAGGGGCCGGGGGCTGTTGCCTGCCGGGCAGGATAGCACTGTCGGAAATGACCGGATCGGACGTCATTTTGCATTGCGACACCGACGCCGGTCGCCTCACAGTGATTGAGGAACGCACCGAACGCGTCAGGGACGGGGCTGACGTGTTGATCAATGTCGATCTGGAACGCGCCCATTATTTCTCCACGGTTGATGGTGGGCGGGTCAGTTCTGTTTAGCGGGCTTGCATCTGTCTGGGGGGATGGGGCAAGAAGGACGAGGGGGCTCTGCTGGGGAAAGAGTGCCGCAAGGGGCTGTCCGCATCCCCATCAATGGGATGGCGGAAAAACCTATTGGGATGGTTTGGAGTTTCGATGAGCAATAACACGGCGATGCCGATCTTTCTGGGGGATCTTATAAAACGGAATTCAGCCAAGCTGACCGAAGCCGATACCCGCATCCTTGACGTTCTGATGTGCGATCCGGTTCGTGCAGCCATGGAGAATGGCAAGGAAGTGTCATCCCGTGCCGGGGTTCACCCTACCTCGGCGGTGCGGCTTGCCCGCCGGCTGGGCTTCAAGGGCTATCCAGAGTTTCGAGCTTTCCTGCAAACCAACCTGATTGAGCATGGTGATGATTTCCAGCATGCCTCGGCGCGTATGGCCGCCCGCCTCGTCAAAGCCGAAGAAAGTGGCCTGCTGGCCTCCATTCTGGATGGAGAAATCGCCGCGCTGGAGCAGGTGCGAAGCAGCGTTACAAATGCAGAAATCCGCGCCTTCTCACGGAGCTTGAGCAAGGCGCGACGCATCTATATTTTCAGCACCGGCCACGCCGAAGCCCTCTCTCATCTTGTAGCCCGTCGCCTGATGCGCTCTGGCTATGCGGCTGAAGATCTCTCAAGCCAATTGCATCTGCTGCCGGAAAAGCTGGCTGCTCTGACGGACAAGGATGTTGTCTGGCTCAATTGCTTTCGTAAACCCTCAAGCGTGCTTTTAGATGTCCGCCAGATAGCCGAGCGCTGCGGTGCGCGCGTTCTTGCCCTGACTGATCTTTCAGGTGCCCGCATAGACCCCGCGCCGCATGTGCATATTGCCGCTTCGCGCGGCGAGGCCGGACAGCCTCAGTCGCTTGTGGTGCCGATGACCATCGCCAACGCAGTCATTCTGGATTTGGCATCGATTGATGAAAACAAGACCATGTGCTCTCTTGAGGATTTCAAGAGCCTGCGATCTGATCTGGGCAATAGCTTTCAATAAGGCAACGACGGGATTGTCTTTTGCCTTTCGAAATGATGGTGGTTGACCCTTTGGCTGGCGGCAAGCGGGAATGGGTGTGAATTTTCTTGGTAAAAATCAAAAAATAAGATATATATCGGAAAAATGAGGAAGTTAAGATGAGTAAACGATATATGCTGATTACGCCGGAAAACGGAATAGATATTCTCAAAAGTCTCGCTGCTCCGGCGCGTCTGTCGATTTTGACGTTGCTCAACAAACAGGGGCCGATGAATGTCAATGATATCGCTGATGTTCTTGGGCTCCCCCAATCCTCCACTTCAACGCATGTGAATTCCCTTGAAAAGGCGGGTCTCATAGAGACCGAAAGCCAGAAGGCCAAGAAGGGAAGCCAGAAGATTTGTCGAACCGCCTATGATGAGGTGGTGCTTTCCTTTAAGGAGCCGAAGCAGACCGATCAGAACCTGATCGAGGTTGCCATGCCGGTTGGATTATATTCCGGCTGCGACACGACTGCCCCTTGTGGTCTTTGCTCCAACGAAGGTATTATCGGCTTCCTTGATAGCCCCGATACCTTTCATTTACCTGAGCGTATGAAAGCTGGTTTGCTTTGGTTTACAAAGGGTTATGTCCGTTATCAGTTCCCCAATAATGCGCGCATTGCCGGTAAGGAGATCAAGGAGCTCGAGTTGGTTCTTGAGCTGTCTTCCGAGGTGCCGGGGACGTCGGATGACTGGCCGTCCGATATCAATATATCCATCAATGACAAGCTGATTGCGGTCTGGACGGCGCCAGGGGACTATGGCGATCGACGGGGCAAATATACGCCGGACTGGTGGAAGCTGGCTGGTTCCCAATATGGCCATTTGAAAAGCTTCCGCGTCACCGCAGACGGAACCTACGTTGACGGCATGCATGTGTCAGATATCACTTTATCTGATTTGGAGCTTGATGATCACCGCTCGATCCGGGTGCGCATTGCCGTGCCGGACGAAGCGAAGAATCCGGGCGGCCTCAACATTTTCGGTCGTGGGTTCGGAAATTATGATCAGGATATCGTGCTTAGACTAAGGACGTAAAGCGCTTCTGTTAAAGAGAAGTTAATCCGGAAATCAGATAAAGATCGCTATAAATCAAGATGATAGGCGGAAATTGCGTTTTATTCGCCTTAAATTTCTGAAAATATCCGGAATTTGGGTTTTAATTCTACCCGTAACAACCTGTTGACGGTATAGATCCCCCTCTGTTAGTATCATAAAAGCTGAATAATATCAAAAAATATGATATAAACGGAGGAGCCAGCATGCGTGCATCAGTCACTGCGCACAAAGAGTTTACCGTCGCCAAAATTGATCCTCGCTTGTATGGCTCGTTTGTCGAGCATCTGGGTCGCGCTGTTTATAGCGGCATTTATGAGCCCGGCCACGCCACCGCTGATGAACAGGGCTTCCGGCAGGATGTGCTGGACCTCGTGAAAGAACTGGACGTACCCGTTGTGCGCTATCCGGGTGGGAACTTCGTTTCTGCCTATAACTGGGAAGATGGCATTGGCCCCAAGGAAGAGCGCCCCGTAAGACTTGATCTGGCCTGGCATACCGCCGAGAGCAATCAGGTCGGCATTCATGAATTTGCTGATTGGGCCGCAAAGGCTGAAACCGAGATGATGCTGGCTGTCAATCTGGGCTCGCGCGGGCTGGATGAAGCCCGTGCCTTTCTGGAATATGTGAACCATCCCGGCGGTTCCTACTGGTCAGACCTGCGGCGCCAGAATGGCCGAGAAGAGCCTTGGGGTGTCAAGCTCTGGTGCCTTGGCAACGAAATGGATGGACCATGGCAGATTGGCCAGAAAACCGCTGCTGAATATGGCCGTACGGCGTTTGAAACCGCCAAGGCCATGCGCGCCTTCGACAAGGATATCGAACTGGTTGTTTGCGGTTCGTCCACGCCCAACATGCCCACCTATCCCGAATGGGAATATACCGTGCTCGACTATACCTATGACAGCGTCGATTATATCTCGCTGCATATGTATTTTGAAAATCACGAGCAGAAAACAAAGAATTTCCTCGCCCGCTCCATGGAGCTGGAAACTTATATCGAAACGATTTCGAGCGTCATCAAAACCGTCAAGGCTAAGAAACGCTCCAAAAAGGATGTCTATATCTCCTTTGATGAATGGAATGTCTGGTATCATTCCGCCGAACAGGACAAACCGGTTCTTGAAGGCAAGCATGGCTGGCCGCATGCGCCAGCGCTGCTCGAAGATATCTATGATTTTGCCGACATACTCGTAGTTGGTTGCATTCTCAACACATTCATTCGCCACTCGGATGTGGTCAAGATCGGTTGCCTTGCCCAGCTGGTCAATGTCATCGCTCCCATCATGACCGTTGAAGACGGCCCGGCCTGGCGCCAGACCACCTTCTATCCTTATCTCTTCGCCTCTAAATATGGTCGCGGTACCGCACTGGATCTGGCCGTTGATGTGGAAGGCTATGAAACGGATTTCGCCAAGAATGTGCCTTATCTTGATGTGGCAGGTGTTGTGACTGAAGCCGATGGTGGCCTCAGTTTCTTCCTTGTGAACCGTCACGAAAGCGAAGCACTGGATGTGGATCTGTCCCTTGAGGGCTTTGCCCATTCAACGGTTGCTATGGACAAGGTGATCGGCGGTTACGCTCTAGATAAAACCAATGGACCGGACGCAGAACCCGTCGCCCCGGTCGATGGCGAAGGAACAAGCATCGTTGATGGCAAATTGTCGGTCAAATTGGCTCCGCTCAGCTATCGCATGATCCGGCTGACATAGAGGAGGCATTCGGTAAAGACTGCTTTCAAGCCACCCCATGATCCATCGAAGCGTTCGAGAAAAAGAGAGACCAATGTCTGCGACTATCGACATCAATAGCGTAACCAAGGCTTACGGAGCCCTGACAGTGCTCGATGATATTTCCCTGAGCATAAATGCAGGTGAGTTTGTTGTTTTTCTGGGCCCCTCGGGCTGTGGCAAGTCAACGTTGCTGCGCATGATTGCGGGGCTGGAAACTGTCGATAATGGCACGATCAATATCGGTGGCGAGCGCATCGACACATTGCCTCCGGGAAAGCGCGGCGTGGCCATGGTGTTTCAAACCTATGCGCTTTATCCGCATATGACTGTGGCGCAGAATATGGCTTTTGGCCTGGAAAATCTTAAGGTCGATAAAGCCGAGATAGACATGCGCGTCAAGGCGGCCGCCGAGACCTTGGAAATGGCCCATCTTCTGGATCGCAAACCAGCCAAACTCTCGGGTGGACAGCGCCAGAGGGTGGCTATCGGGCGGGCTATCGTTAAGGAGCCCAAGGCGTTCCTGTTTGATGAACCCCTATCCAATCTTGATGCCGCGCTCAGGAGCCGCACCCGTCTGGAGCTGGCCCAGCTGCACCAACGGCTGGGCTCGACCATGATCTTCGTGACCCACGATCAGGTGGAAGCCATGACGCTGGCCCACCGGATCGTCGTCATGCATAACAAGAAGATTGAGCAGATCGGCACGCCGATGGAAATCTATCAGCGTCCCGCCACCCGTTTTGTTGCCGAATTTGTCGGCTCGCCGGCCATGTCGATGATGCCGATCAAGAGCATCATCAGCACCCAAGCCAGCGATCACAAAGGCGCAACGCTTAAGGTGGAAGGTGCCGGATCGATCGCAACCGATGTGGTTCTGCCTGCGGACTTTACGCTTGATGGCGCCACGATGGGCGTTCGCTCGGAAGATACATATGTCGTCAAGCCGGGAGAGGATGGGCAGAATCTGACGGTCACCGTTGTCGAGCGGCTTGGAGAGCGCACGCTGCTCTATGGAAAACTGGATACCGGTCTGGATATGATTGTCGAGGATAGCGGACGCTCAACTGTAAGGGCAGGGGAGACGGTCAAGTTCGACTTCGACCGGTCCGCCCTACATGTCTTCGATGGTTCGGGGCGTGCTTACCATATGACAGAGGAGGCGTGAGATGGCTGAGTCCTATCGTCGCTCCCGCTGGTCGAATGGTCTGTTCGTGTTGCCCTATCTGACGGTTTTTGTGACATTGCTGGTGTTTCCTTTATGTTGGGGCGTCTGGCTGTCGCTCAACAAGGTAGACCTGTTTGGTGGGGCCCGTTTCATCGGTTTCAAAAACTATTTCCGGGTTTTCAATGATCCGGTTTTCGCACAAGCGGTCTGGAACACGGTTGTCTTTGTTCTGTTCTCTGTGCCAACCCTTGTTGCGTTGGGGCTGTTTCTGGCTTTGGCGCTGAATAAGACAACCCGCGCGTCCTCTTTCATGCGTGGCCTTTTCTTCTCGTCTTCCATTCTGTCGGTCACCATCGTGACGCTGATTTGGCGCTTTGTCTTCATCCCCGGTGACGGCCTTCTGGCCATCCTGTTCGATGCCATGGGTTGGCAGCAGATCGGCTTTCTGTCCGCCAAGGGCTGGTCGCTATTCTCCGTTGGGGTGGCAACCGTCTGGTGGTGCCTTGGTCTGCCAATGATGCTTTTCCTTGCGGCCTTGCAGCAGATTCCGAATGATCTTTATGAGGCCGCGGCGCTCGACAATGCCAGCCGCTGGCGGATCTTCAGCCGCATCACGCTTCCCTCGATCAAGTCGACCATCATTCTGGTGGCCATCATCCAGATTGTCATGCAGTTCCAGCTCTTCGGTCAGGCCCAGTTGATGACCAACGGCGGTCCCGCAGGCACGTCGCGTCCAATCGTGATGTATATCTACGAAACCGGCTTTGTCCGATGGGATGTGGGCAAGGGGGCTGCTGCATCAGAGGTGCTGTTCCTGATCATCCTTGTTGCTGCAATGGTCCAATATTGGGTGACCTCAAACAAGGAGGAGGCTTGATCCATGGCGCGCAAGAAACATGATAGCTATTCGCCCGAAGGGCTGACCGCCAACCGCAATCTGTTTTGGTTGGCCTGTATATTCGCAGTGGTAATGATCGCACCGGTGCTCTGGATTCTGGGATTGTCGCTCAAGGACAACACGCTTCTGATGCGCGGCACCGACGCGGTTTTCTCCTTCCCCTATACGCTTGAGAATTATGGCAACCTGTTCCATTCAAGCCTCGTGTTCCGTTGGCTTCTCAATTCCACGATTGTTGCCATCGGACAGACGGTGGGCGTGCTGACGCTGTCTTCTCTGGCTGGCTATGCCTTTGCGCGGCTTGAGTTTCCATTTCGCAGAACCCTGTTTGTCATCGTGCTGTTCGGCCTTGCTGTGCCCGAGCAGGCCGTGATCATCGCCCGGCATCAGATGTTCAGCTGGCTCAACATGCACAACAGCTATCTTGGCTTGATGCTTCCGGGCATGTCGTCGGCCTTCGGGGTGTTCTTGATGACCCAGTTTTTCCGGGCAATCCCCAAGGAGATTGACGAAGCGGCGCTGCTCGACAACACACCGCGCTTCCGGATTTTCTGGCGTGTGTTGCTGCCGCTGACCATTCCTGCGCAGGCAACGCTGGGCATCTTCACCTTCCTGCTTGCGTGGAACGATTACTGGTGGCCTCTGATTTCGGCAACCAAAAAGGAAATGTATACGCTAACCATCGGTATTGCGTCGACGCAGACCAATTTCGCCCAAAGCGAGGGGCTTGGTTTTCTTGCGGCGCAAGCAGTCTTTGCGTCGCTGCCTGTGGTGGTCGTCTACATCTTTTTCCAGCGTCACATTGTGACTGCTGTATCAGGTGGGGCCGTTAAATAGGCGGCCGACCAATTCCGCCGTACCGGGTCTCAGGGAGAAGCCCGTCAGGCTGGATTCAAACGGGGGAGCCCCCAAACTAGGGAGAGAGAAATGAAACGCATACTTATGGCTACTGCGTCGGCTGCTCTGATGAGCATGTCATCGCCCGTATGGGCCGATACGACCATCGAGCTTCAGCGCTTCTTTGGCGCATGTGACGCAGAATATGGCGATGTTACCGACGTGTCCAAGGCTGTTGGCGAATGTGGCATCATCACCGCGCTGGTCAACAAATTTGAAGCGGACAATCCGGGTATCGATGTCAATGTCACCACTGTGGAATGGCCCGGTTATGACCAGTTGAACGCACAGTTGGCCTCCAACGCTGCGCCTGATGTTGTTTCCATGCACTATTCGGCAATTTCCGATTATTCGTCTCGCGGTCTGTTGATTCCGCTTGATGATGTTCTGGAAGCTCAGGGGCTTAAACCATCCGACTTTACCGATGCGGGGATTGGTGGCGTGACCAAGGATGGCAAGATCTACGGTCTGCCGTTCGATAACTGGACCATGCTGTTCCACGTCAACCTGAATTTGATGAAAGAAGCCGGTCTGGTCAAAGAAGATGGCACGCCTGTTCTGCCCCATTCCGTCGATGAATTCTTTGAAATTGGCAAGAAATTCAAGGAAGCCACCGGCAAGCCTTATCTGGTTCAGATCTATGCCAACGAAACCTCTGCCTATACGCGTATCTTCTACACGCTTCTACAGCAGCAGGAATCGGATTTCTTTTCTGATCCAACACAGATCAAGCTGATGACACCGAAAGCCAAGGCTGCGGCTGAATTCATGAAGAAAATCCATGACGAAGGTCTCACCACCCTCGATATGGACTATTCGGCAGCGGTTTCCGGCTTTTCCAGCGGTAAAGGCGGTATTGCAGTCAACGGCACCTGGCTGATTGGGGACTATGACGCACAATCCAAGGAAGAAGGCAACGCGCTTTCGGGTGGCTACACGGTTTATCCTGTGCCGCAATTCTACCCCGCCAAGGATAGCACCTATGTGGATGGTCATGGTTGGGTCGTGCCGCGCGGCGATCGCGACGATGAAAAAATGGAAGCCATCGGCAAGCTGTTCAAGTTCTTCAAGGAAAATGATTTCCAGTGGGCACGCACCGGTCACCTTCCCGCGGTCAAGTCCGTGTTTGAAATGGAAGAGTTCAAGTCCCTGCCACATCGTGACAACATTGCCAAGATCGCTGAAATCGGCCAGTCCCTGCCTCAGGAAGTGCAGCGTCAGTTTGCCATTCAGGACATCATTGGCAATGAACTTGCAGCTGCCGTAAATGGCGACAAAACCGTTGACGAAGCCCTGGAATCAGCACAGGCACGCGTCAACGATCTGCTTGCCAACCTTTAGGGCTCCCTAGAGGGGATTCTAAGAGCGCTTGCCAAAGTGCATCCTGAATATTGACGATGAGAAAGAGCGGCCCAAAGAGCCGCTCTTTTTGAATCTGACGTTCCCAAAAGGCAACTGCGATTCGATCCTCAGTAAAATGGCGTAGGGTAGGAATAATTGCTTTCTCTATATTTCTGACAAGAAGAGAAAAACTGTAAGAAGAGAGAAGGCCCTTTACTTTTTCTTCCCTTATCAATTTTCAACTGATCCGTGTTGGAAGAAGGGCCTAACCTATTTTAAAATCAAAGAAAAAGAGAAAGTGAATGCAAGTTCTTAAGACGTGTTTTGGCGTTGATACGAGATTTTTATATTATCAATTGGGATAATAATGAAACTGGGACATTCACTTCACTGTGACAGCTTCCTGTCAGACAAGCGGACTACTATCCCCTCGATGGCCAGCCAAACGGAAATAAGGCTGGCTTAATTGTGGAGGAGAAATCATGATTTCCAAAGTGGTCCGCGCAGCACTCGCTGTCGCAGCAATGTCTCTCGTACCTGCCGCAGCGCAAGCGTTCGAACCTGAAAACCCGGAATGTATCGCGCCTGCTAACCCCGGTGGTGGCTGGGACTTCACCTGCCGTCAGGTTGGTAAATCCCTTCAGGATCTTGGCTTGATCGATTCCACCATGCAGGTGGTAAACCTAGCTGGTGGCGGCGGCGGCGTTGCCTATGCTGCTGTGGTCAACAAACGTGGCGACGATAACAATCTCATCGTGGCAGCCTCTTCGGCGACAGCAACCCGTCTGGCACAGGGTGCCTATCCGGGCAATACCATGGATCAGGTACGCTGGGTTGGCGCCATCGGTGCTGATTATGGCGTGATCGCAGTGGCTGCAGATAGCCCGATCAAAGATCTTCCGCAGATGATGACACAGCTAAAAGACAATCCGAGCTCCATTGCCGTAGCTGGTGGGTCCGCTGTTGGTGGCTGGGACCATCTCAAGGTTCTGATCGCAGCCAACGCCGCAGGTATCAGCGATGTTCGCAAAGTCAAATACATCGCCTTCAATGGTGGTGGTGAAGCTGTAACCCAGTTGCTGGCCGGCTCCGTGCAGGCATTCTCGGGTGATATTTCCGAAGCAAAAGGCTTCGTGGATTCAGGTGATATCCGTGTGATCGCCGTTCTGTCTCCGGAACGCCTTGATGGTGACTATGCTGAATTCCCAACGGCCAAAGAGCAAGGCGTTGACGCCATTGGTGCTAACTGGCGCGGTTTCTACGCTCCCAAGAATATGAGCGATGAAGCTTATGATTTCTGGGTAGCCAAGATCGACGAACTTTATGACACACCAACATGGAAAACTGTCATGAAGAATAACGGTCTGGCACCGCTTGATCTGCAGGGCCCGGAATTCGAGCAGTTCGTTGGTGAATCTGTTGCCAAGATCCAGCAGATCTCCCGCGATATCGGCATCATCAAATAATAATAAGCTGACACGGTTGCGGCGGCTGAGACCCGCCGCCGCAATTCCCGTCTAACGAGGGAATGATCATGAGTGATCGTATCTTCGGAGCTGTTGGGCTCCTGCTGGCTGCGCTCTTTGCCTATTCATCCATGATAATCGAGGAGAGCTTCCTCTCCGATGCTGTCGGCCCCAAGGCCTTCCCGCTGATTATCGCCGCCATTCTTGCAATCTCGTCCCTGACAATCATTCTTAAGCCGGACGTTGCGCCCAAATGGCCGACCCTTCCCCGGTTTATTGAGCTTGTCGCAGCCATCGTCGTGATGGTGCTCTACGCCGAGTTTCTACCAATCGTTGGTTTTGTGATCGCAACGGCTGTAGCGTCCACCTATCTCACCTGGCGTCTGGGGACGTCTGTCATCCAGTCTTTTGTGGTTGGCATATCCATCTCCGTCGGCATCTATGTCATTTTTCACCTTCTCTTTGGTCTGTCGCTGGCCAAAGGCCCGCTTGGTTTCTAAGGAGATCGGATTATGGAAACTTTTTCGTCTCTTTCAGACGGTTTTGTGATTGCGATGACCTTTCAGAATCTCATCCTTGCTCTGCTGGGGTGTTTTCTGGGAACCATCATGGGCGCACTGCCCGGTCTTGGCCCTTCAAACGGGGTCGCGATCCTCATTCCTTTGGCCTTCTCGCTGGGCCTTGGCGCTACGCCGTCTCTCATTCTGTTGACGTCTGTTTATTATGGCGCCATGTATGGCGGTCGTATCTCCTCGATCCTGCTGAACATCCCCGGTGATGCGCCAGCCTTGATGACCTGCCTAGATGGGTATCCCATGGCGCGCAACGGCCGAGGCGGGGAGGCGCTGGCGCTTTCAGGGTTTGCGTCCTTCATCGGCTCTTTTCTGGCAACCTGGGGGCTTGTTCTGCTGGCGCCACAGTTGGTCAAGATTGCGCTTGCCTTCGGGCCTGCTGAATATTTCGCTCTTTTTGCCTTGGCTTTTGCCACGCTGGGTGGGGTTTCTTCCACCAATCAGGCGAAATCCGCTTTCGCAGCCATGATCGGGCTTGGCCTTGCCATGGTCGGGGTGGACACACAGACCGGTGTGCCGCGTTTCACCTTCGGCATTGTGCATTTCTATGACGGTATCGACTTCCTTGTCGCCATCGTCGGCCTGTTTGCGATCTCCGAAGTCTTCATCTTTATCGAAAATCGTCATGGGGATGCAGATGCGGAAGGCAAGAAGGTTGAGCTTGGGCGCTTGACGCCAACCATGAAAACCTTTTGGGGCAGTTTCCCTTCAATTCTCCGGACCAGTGTTGTCGGCTTCATTGCCGGTGTTCTGCCTGGTGCCGGTGCGTCGCTGGGGTCCTTCATTTCCTATTCCATGGAAAAACGTCTGCTCGATAAGGATGGCACCTTCGGCAAGGGTGATCCGCGCGGTGTGGCTGCCCCTGAAGCAGGCAACAATGCTGCCGCCGGTGGTGCTCTGGTGCCGATGCTGGCACTCGGAGTTCCCGGGTCTGGCACAACCGCTGTTCTGCTGGCTGTTCTTTTGGCGCTCAACATCACGCCCGGTCCGTTGCTCTTTGCCAACAATCCGGATGTGGTCTGGGGTCTGATCGCAGCTCTGTTCATCAGTAACTTTATCCTGTTGCTGCTCAACATCCCGTTTGTGGGTATTTTCATCCGCGTGCTGCTCGTGCCGCCGCGTATCCTGATGCCGATCGTGGCGATGGTCAGCTTCGTCGGGATCTACGGTATTGCTGGCTCAAGCTTTGATCTTCTGATCATGGTGGCGTTCGGTGTCGTCGGCTGGATCTTCCGCAAGCTTGATGTGCCGCTCGTTCCGGTCATTCTCGGAGTGCTGCTGGGCAACAACATGGAAAGCAATCTGCGCCGGGCCATTACCATCTCCGATGGCGACTGGACGGTCCTGTTCGCAAGCCCGCTTGCAATCACCCTCTGGTCGATTTCGATCATTGGCTTTGTGCTGCCAATTTTCGTCAGCCGCTTCATGCCCAAGAAACCAAAACCGGTTTCTCCTGAAGCAGAAGAGGAAGTTTCCAACTAAGGCTCCTCGTCCGGTCCGGTCATGATAGATCACTCCTTCAGTGACAGCGGATCGGGATAGACATCAAAAACAAGGGGAGTGTCGGCTTTGGTCGACGCTCTCTTCCAAGCCCTTGAAAGCAAATGATCCGGTTTCTTCGATAAAATCACAGTTTTCTGAGCTAAATTGGGGTGATTATGACCTCGGTCAGGAACTTGACAGAAATTTCGGATAAAAAGGGCGATTAATAAGATTGCCACTGTGACAGCAAAAGCGGCCATATGTGAAAAACCAGCAATCGATGAGGGTGGATAAAACCGCAATCAACAAGGAATGAGAATATCCATTGTCAGTGTCTGCAATCTTGCAACGATCTTTCTCCAAGCCGTTCTTTGTCAGGGGCCATGTGTCCCCGCGGGGCTTGTTGACGGTGTGACAATGTAAATTCTGATTGCTCAAACGGCTAAAGGAATGTGCTCGTGAGCGACGGATTGGAGTTCTTGACGGTTGAACCGGCCTCTGACCCTGTGGCCCGAAGGGAAATCGTCGATCTGCTGGCCAGTTGCGGCCTTGATTACGAGAAGCATATCGAGTTTTTCGTAACTGCGCGGCAGGAAGGGCGGCTGGTGGCTTGCGCTGGCTTTCAAAAAGGCATCATCAAGGATGTTGCCATTTGCCAGACGCTGAGAGGCAGCTCAATCAGCCTTCGGCTTGTTAGCGAGGTGACCTATCTCGCCCATAGCCAAGGATATCAGATTCTTTTCGTATATACCGAGCCGCATAATGCGGACTTCTTTTTGGGCTGCGGCTTCTATCCTCTGGTTGAGGTGCCCGGTCAGACGGCTCTGCTTGAGAATACGCCGGTCGGTATCAAGAATTATTGTGCCTCTCTGGCCCGCTATAAGGTGGAGGCGGACAAGATTGGCTGCGTGGTCGCCAACGCCAATCCATTCACGCTCGGTCATCTTTATCTGATCTCCGAAGCGGCAAAATCATGCGATTGGCTTCACCTATTCATCGTCAAGGAAGATGCCTCTCTATTCTCCTACCATGATCGTTTCATGCTGGCCAAGGAGATGACAAAGGACATTCCCAATCTGACCCTGCATGGCGGCTCGCAATATATGATCTCGCGGGCGACCTTCCCGGCCTATTTCTTCAAGGACAAGGGCATGGTCGGCCAATGCCGGACCGCGGTCGATTTGTTGCTTTTCCGCAAATATATCGCTCCGGCGCTGGGGGTGACCCACCGCTTTGTGGGTACCGAACCCTTCTGCGATACAACGCGCAAATACAACAATGACATGAAATACTGGCTTCAGGAGCCAAGCTTTCTGGCCCATCCCATCGAGGTGGTTGAGTTGGAGCGCACCAAGCGCAGCGGCATTGCCGTCTCCGCTTCGGAAGTGCGCCGCCTGCTGGCGGGAGGAAACCATGAAAAGATCAGGGAGTTCGTACCGAAACCGACCTTTGATCTCATTATGGATAAATATGCCACATCAGTTTGACAGCTGACGGCCTGTAGCCGCCATGCGTGCCATCGATTTTGAAAATCTAAAGGAGCGAAACATGCAGATCATACAGGAGGCGTTGGCGGGGACACTCGAGTCGAGCGATCTCTTTGTCAGGGTCTCACCGTCAGAAGGACCGCTCGAGTTGATCCTGAACAGCGAAGTTCAGCATCAGTTCGGGGACCAGATCCGAAAGGTTGCACAAGAGACCTTTGCAAAACTCGGCGTGTCCGAAGGGGCAACCGTCATCATAGAAGACAAGGGCGCGCTGGATTGCGTTATTCAGGCTCGTCTGGAAGCTGCTCTTCTACGAGCAGCAGGAGACAAATCGGTAGAATGGGAGGCCCTGAGATGACTTTGCGTCGTTCCATGCTGTTCATTCCCGGCTCTAACGCCGCGATGATCTCGACCGCCTTCGTGTTCAAGCCGGACTCGGTTATGTTTGACTTGGAGGATGCCGTATCCCTGCGCGAAAAGGATGCTGCCCGTCTTCTGGTCTATCACACCCTTAAATCTTCGCTTTACGATGGCATTGAACGGGTTGTTCGGATCAATCCGCTGTCTACTCCTTATGGTAAGGATGATCTTGAGGCCGCCGTGCGTGGCGGCGTCGACGTCATTCGTTTGCCGAAGACCGAGACCGCCGATGATGTGAAGGAACTGGAAGCCTGCGTTGAAGAGCTCGAGCGCAAATGCGGGCGTGAGGTCGGGTCTACATTGCTCATGGCCGCCATTGAATCGGCCTCCGGCGTCATCAACTCGGTCGCCATTGCTACTGCTTCCAAACGCCTTATGGGCATTGCCGTGGCGGGTTTTGACTATGTCGTCGACATGCAGACCGAGCGGGGCGATGGCTCGGAGCTGTTCTATGCCCGGTGCGCTGTCTTGCATGCTGCGCGTGCGGCCAAGATCGATGCCTTCGATGTGGTCTATTCCGACATCAACAATGAGGAAGGCTTCCTTAAGGAAGTCGACGTCATCAAACGTCTGGGCTTCAACGGCAAATCGCTGATCAACCCGCGCCAGATCGAACTGCTTCACAATGCCTACGCACCGACACAGGAAGATGTCGACTATGCCAACCGTGTTGTCGCTGCAGCCGAGAAGGCAGAAGCTGAAGGGCTGGGTGTCATTGCACTCAACGGCAAGATGATTGATGCGCCCATCGTGGATAGCGCCAAGCGGGTTCTGAGCCGTGCTCAAGCCTCCGGCGTGAGACGATAGGGAGGGCGACAATGGACAAGAACAATCAATCGGCTCCGGGGAGGAGCGAGACGGTGGCAGAACCAGAACTGTTTCAGGGCTTTGCAGCGAAAATTCCTTATCTGGCCGATCCTGTCGCGAAGCTTGATCGCAAGCTGGTCGATACGGTGCAGGAAGCTGTGCGCCGCGTTGGCCTCAAGGACGGAATGACCATTTCCTTCCATCATGCCTATCGCGAGGGCGATAAGGTCATCAATATGGTGGTGCAGATTCTCGCCGATATGGGCTTCAAGGATTTGACATTGGCATCGTCCTCGCTGGTCTCCGCCAATGCGCCGCTCATTGATCATATCAAGAATGGCGTGATCCGGAAGATCTACACTTCCGGCATGCGCGGCAAGCTGGCCGATGCCATTTCTCATGGTTTGATGGAGGAGCCGATCACCGTGCATTCCCATGGTGGTCGCTGCGCTCTCATCGAGTCGGGAGAAATCTCCATCGACGTCGCCTTCATCGGCGTCTCGGCTTGCGATGCCTATGGCAACGCCAACGGCTTTTCCGGTCGCTCGCGCTGCGGTTCGCTGGGCTATGCGATGGTGGATGCCCATTTCGCCAAGAATGTCGTTATGCTGACGGAGGAAATTGTCGCCTACCCGAATGCACCGGCCAGCATCCGTCAGGATCAGGTCGACTGGATCGTGCAGGTGGATGAAGTTGGTGATCCGGCCAAGATTTCGGTCGGAGCAGCTCGTGCCACGACCAACCCGCGGGAATTGCTGATTGCGCGCCTGTCGGCGGAAGTCATGGAGTATGGTGGCTATTTCGAGGATGGCTTTTCCATGCAGACCGGCACCGGCGGATCATCTACGGCAACGGTGCGCTTTCTGGAAGATCGCATGCGGCATCTGGACATCAAGGCCCAGTGGGCGCTTGGCGGCCAGACCGGTGGGATGGTCGATCTGCACAATAAGGGCCTGATCGGCACATTGCTCGACACCCAGAGCTTTGATGCGGTGGCAGCCCGTTCGCTGGAATCCTCGCCTAACCATGTGGAAATTTCGGCCCACTATTATGCCAGCCCCATGTCAAAGGGGGCTGTGGTGGATCGGTTGGACATGGTGATCCTGTCAGCGCTGGAAATCGATCTTGATTTCAACGTCAATGTGTTGACCGGCTCGGATGGTGTCATGCGTGGTGCATCCGGTGGCCATTGCGACACCGCCGCAGGGGCCAAATTGTCCATCGTGGCCGCACCTCTCATCCGGTCCCGCATCCCGACTGTGGTCAAGAATGTCACCACACGGGTAACCCCGGGCGAGACGGTGGGCGTTTTGGTGACAGACCATGGCATTGCCGTCAACCCGAACCGGCCAGACGTGGAGGAGCGGCTGCGCGCAGCCAATCTGCCGGTTCGCACCATGGAAGAGCTGTATCAGCGTGCGATCTCTATCACTGGGGAACCCAAACCGATCGAGTTTCTCGACAAGGTGGTCGGCATCGTGCGCTATCGCGACGGGACCGTGATCGACACCGTGCGTCAGGTTGCGAAATGACAACGGGGTCCTTCATGGATGAGGAAACAGGCGCAAGTGATCTGCAGGAAGGCATCAACGATGCCTCCGCAGAGGTCATCTCCGCGCCCGCCTTTGGACAGCTGGAGCCGGGGCAGGGGATGCCAACTTCCCCTGTTGTCCCCGTTTGCCCGTCCATGCCGGAGCTGTCTGTACCTTTCGGCGATAGACAGGCGGTGTTGGCGCAGCGTCTTGCTGACCTTGTCCATGAAGCGCTCGTTACCGAAGCAACCTTGACGCCGAAGCCGGGGCTGGTGGATGCCCGCAACAACGGCTCTCACAAGGATATGACGCTGGCGACCTTTCTTGCCAGCGCCGATGCGTTGCGCCCTCTCATGCCAGCTTTCGTCAAGGCCGGAATGGAGACCGCAGGTGAGCCCGCTCCCGTCGCGCTGCAGCCCTTGCGCAGTCACGGCCTCATCTGCGAAGAGGTCATGAATGAGGCAACCGGCGGCATCAATACTCATAAGGGCGGCATATTTGCCTTTGGCTTGCTGCTTGGTGCCGCTGGGCGGTGTCTTGGGCGCGGGGAAGGGCTATCCGTCTCCGGGCTTTGCGGAGAAGCGGCTCAAATGGCCAGAGGCTTGGTCAAATGTGAGCTCGCCAACAGGGTCAAGACTGCCAATACCGCAGGGGAATATATCTATCATCGTTATGGCCTGACAGGCGCCCGAGGCGAAGCGGAAAGTGGCTTTGAACTGGTGCGCCTTTATGCCCTGCCAGCCTATCTTGCATCACGTGAGGCCGGGCACGATACGGACGCCGCCTTGCTCGCCGCTCTGCTTGAATTGCTTATCCGCAATCGGGATACCAATCTCGTTGCCCGTGGCGGCATGGAGGGGTTGTTTTATGTGCGCGAGAAAGCTCAGCAGCTCAAGCGTCTTGGCGGTGTCTTCGCTCCGGATTGCCATGCGCGACTGATGGCTATGGATGACGCATTCATCCAGCGCAATCTGAGCCCCGGCGGCAGCGCTGATTTGCTCGGGGTTACCCAGTTTCTGGCACAGATCAATGCGATGGAGCCGGTAGGAGGCGCGATGGCATCATGATGGACGCCCGTTGGACAGAAGGACCGGAAGTCGAGCTAAAAGACATGCTGCTGGCGCGCGAACAACGGGTGCAGTGGCGCGAAGATGGCTTGGCCCACTATCGTATGCCCATGATTACCTTTTCGGTTGTCATGCCCGGGCCGGTGAAACTGTGCCCGATGAGCGAACTGATCGCCAAGGAGGCGGATCGGGCTGTGCGCGAAAGGCTCTCCGCATTGGGCTGGGAAAGTCACCTGCTTTGGTCTCACAATGCCATCTCAGGTCCAGAAGCGCTGTTTGCCGTAGCCTGTGAGGCTGACTTGCTTAAAAAAGCGATGGTTGAGCTGGAAGAAAGTCATTCGCTAGGGCGCCTCTGGGATCTGGATGTTCATGGCGCGGACGGGCAAGCGATCTCCCGTCGAGACATCGGCCTTGCGCCGCGGCGTTGCCTCATCTGCGATCAACCGGCCCATGCGTGCGCCCGCTCGCGCAGGCACGAAATAAAGGATATTATGAGGGCCATGGAGGAGCGAATTCGACGCTTTGTGAAAAACTAATTTCAGCTTTGCCAAAAGTTGTCATGCATTTTGGACAAGAGCATGCGATAGATGGGAAGCATTTTCCTGCATTGCCGTGAGTTATTAAAAGAAAAATAGAAGAAACAACGCTTTAGGAGAGACTTTTCTTAGGTCCAAGAAGCCCGTTGCGCTTGTCTGTCAAACAGAAAGCCCCTCTCTCAAGCGGGAGTTGAAGATTAGGCGCGTTGGTACTAGATTACCAATGCATTATTTTAAACAGTTTTTCATGGAGTCGCCTTTTGACTAGAAAATTGACAGATCCTGAGGTTCTGGAGGCACTCGAAACACATGCAGAACAATTTGATTTTGTGCTTGTCCCCGGCTTCAAAAACAGTGGGCCTGAACATTGGCAGAGCTATTGGGAGCAGGAGTTCAATCTCTTCTGTCGCATTGAGCAACGCCGTTGGGGCCAGCGTGACATCGTGCTCTGGATTGATGCGATTGGAAGACTTCTGACCAAGCGCAACCGTCCGGCCATTCTTATCGGCCATTCTCTGGGGGCACTGGCCTCTGCCTGCGTTATCTCGAGAGGTGAGCTGAATGTGGCTGGCGGCATGTTTGTTGCACCCGCCGAGCCTATGCGCTTTGCGGTGGAGGAACGCATTCCGCATGAGAATCTCGGCATTCCCACAGTGGTGGTCGCGAGCCATAATGACAAGCTTATTTCCTTTCCCCGCGCCAAGGGATTGGCCAACGGCTGGGCGTCGGACTTTATCGATGTCGGCGAAGCCGGACATATCAATTCCGAGGCCGGCTTTGGCCGCTGGCCTTATGGGCTGACCATTCTGCGCGATCTTGCGGACCGCATTGTCGCCGAGCAGGGCAACGCCTGATCGCCACCCGATCACTGCTCTTCCGGCTTCTTGAAAATACTGTTCCAGACATCCAGAAAATACCGGCGCTTTAGCGGATCCTGATAGGTCAGCAATCCTATGCCCATCTTGATTGGCAAGTAGGCATTTGTGGAATCCGCTGGCAGCTTGAGCCGCCGCATGTCCGGCGAAATGGGGATCAGTGCGGAGTCTCTGGCCATCTTTTCCTGTCCTGTTTCCGACAACAGATATTCCATAAAGCGCTCTGCTTGTCTCTTCTTTCTGGAATGCTTGTAGATGAAGGCGGTGCGTGACATCACGATGGTATAGTCCTTGAATTGGAAAATACCGACATTGGGGTCTTTGGAAGCCCGTTCCAGAGCGTAGGTGCCGATCACATTGTAACCAAGGATCAGATCGCCTGACGCCACGGCATCCAGAATGGCCGACGTATAGTCATAGGTGCGCATTTTGGCGCGGCTCAGCGCTTCGATCACCCGAAAGATTTTGTCGCTCTGAATGGCGTCCTGCGTGAAAAACAGATAGCCCGCGCCGGATGAACCCGCATCATATGTGCCCACCTTGCCCTCGAAGGTCGGCAAGTTGTTGATGAGTAGATCGGCCAGATCCGAGTGGGTCTTGGGCAGCGGATAGCCCTGAAAAGCCTTCTTGTTGTAAACCAGCACAATCGGCTCATAGGTAAAGCCGTAAAGCTCGTTGCGCCATTCCGCCCAGCTTGGTGTTGTGCCCGCCCTGTCGGCACTGAAGGGAAAGGCCAGCCCTTCATTGACCAACTTGACCTGTAAATCCATAGCCGAGCTGATGACCAGATCAATGGCGCTATCCTTGCGCTCCCTTGCATGAAGCACATGCTCGAAAAGGGCATTGGTGGTGATTTCGTGATAGGCAATTTCAATGTCAGGGTTTGCAACTTCAAAGGCCGTGATGAGGCTTTCAAAGGCAGCTGTGTCCGTTGTGCTCCAGATATCCAGCTCTGTCTTCTCTTGCGATAGGGCAGGCTCTATGGGCGCGAGCAATGTTGCGAGTAACAAGGCAACCGCAAAAAACCTTCGATTGGCTGAAAGCAAGCTGGAAAGGATCTTGGCGCTCATGTTGGTATCCCCGTCATCTTACGGGTAAAAATCATTCTCACGCTCAAGCCTCCCAACGCAGAATTACCAAGCCTGAGCTGGGCCTTGTGGCTGCGCATCACCTCGTCGACGATGCTGAGCCCCAATCCGGAGCTGTCTATGCCGGTTCCCGTTGTATAGAAACGCTCTAGCACCTTTGCCCGCCTTTCTTCCGGAATGCCCGGACCGGCATCATCTACTTGCAGAATAAGTTGTTTTCTCTGCCTGCCACGCAGGTTCAGGGTCTTTTCAGAAAGCGAGATATCGATCCGGTTGTTGGCGGGGCCATGCTTGATGGCATTGTCGATGACATTGCTGATGGCTTCGCGGATCGAAATGCTGTCACCGGCAATGACATCTGCATCCTTGCCGCCGTCCTCGATTTCCGGTGCAATATTGACCGAGAAATCGATATCGGACTTCACATGCTCTCGCAGCAGGGTCTGCAACACAGTCTTGAGCAAGTCGGCAAGGTGAATGTCCGAAACAATCTTCTGATCGGCCCTGTGAATGACCATGGCGTGGGCCAATAGCTGGTTAGTCAGGTGGATGGTTTGCCGGTTCTGCCGTTCCGCCTTTTCAATGCGGTTCTTGAGAGACTGAGGGGCTTGTTCCTTGCTGGCCAGCTCCAACTGACCTTGCAATGCGGAAAGAGCCGTTCTGATCTGGTGCGTCACGTCGGCTATGAAGATTTGAGAGTGATCAAGATTGTTTTTCAGCCGCGAAATAAAGCCGTTGATCGAGAGCACAAGGCTCGCCACTTCGCGAGGAGGTGAAACCGGCAGGGGCGTGAAATCGGAAATGTCGCGCTGTCGCAAGTTCTGTTCCACGTCAATAAGCGGATTTAGGGCGCGGTTTATCGCGATCCAGACAAACATCAATCCCACCACGGTAATGAACAGCGCCACCGCAAAGCCCCGCCAGAACAAGTCTGCAATCATGTCATGGCGCGCTATGCATGTTTGCCCGAATTGCACGATGACCCAAACGGAACGATCGTCGCCGGTGAGAAAACGCGCCTGTTGCATGAAGCGAACGGACTCGCCGCTGAAGGCATCATCCCAATAGACAGGCCTTTCACTGGGCTTGTAATTGGCTTTCGGGCGTAGATCGTGAGACGCCGTGATGGTCTCGTTATCCCGTGTAAAAATGCGATAGAAAACGCGGTCTTCCTTTGCGAGGCCCAGGATCTCGAATGCAGAATAAGGGATATCAACCCGCACTTCGCCTGATGCCAGATTGGCACGTTCAAGAATGGCAAGGGCAGCCCCATGCAAAAGCCTGTCAAAGGATTCATTGGCAGCCTGTTGCGCATAACCCCACAAGCCGATGCAGATCACCGTCAGAATGGCCAAAAATCCGGCACCCATGCTCAGAATGAGCCGGTGGCGCATGGATTTCTGTGTGAGGCGTTTGGAAGCGTGTTTCATCAATATCCACGGTCTTGCGCGAAAGGGTGCCTAAGTCTCATCCATATGCCCGATATAGCCAAGCCCCCGGATGGTCTTGATGAGAAAAGGGGAGCCATCCAGTTTCTTGCGCAAGCGGGTGATTGTCTGTTCGATCGCGTTGAAGCTGGGCGTTTCATCGAAATTGTAAATCTTGTCGGCGATCTCTTCCTTGGTCAAAACCCGATCAAGACTGGTAAGAAACAGCTCGAGCAGTTGCACTTCCTTGTTGCGAAGCTCGATATCCTTGCCTGCGACATTGGCCAGCTTGGTGCCCCAGTCGAAGGTGAAATTGCCTGCCGTGAACAGATTGCGCGCCAGCCCGGATTTGCGCCGCGCCAGCGCTCGGCAGCGCGCGATCAGTTCGCGAAAGTCAAACGGTTTGGTCATATAGTCATCGGCGCCCGCATCCAGCCCGACGACACGATCATCGATCTCCGAGCGGGCAGAAAGAACCAATACCGGTGTGTCGAGATTGCGTGCCCGAATGGATCTGAGCAGCTCGAAGCCATTCAGCCCGGGTAGATTTATATCGAGCAAAATGAGATCAAACTGCTTCTGGCGGAGGATAAAGTCCGCTTCCTCCCCGTCACTTTCATGATCAATGACATGCCCTTCCTTGCGGAAGCGTTCGACGACGGTCTCGGCCAGCGCCATATTGTCTTCAACAAATAAAACTCGCATGAAATCAACTAGTTTAACCTCCCCACACAGGACAGTGTGAATCCCCTCGTGTCTGTCCAGTGATATTTGAGAGTAGGTTTCTCGCCGCTCAGGGTCAATATAGCTAGTCTTAAGGACCGTTTTGGAAGCCTGAAATATTGACAGCAGCAGGTTGGCCTGTCCGCAGGATAGGAGCTAATCAAAACCGGAGCCCGGATATTTCGCGCAAGGGAAATCTTAAGGAAACCGCGGCTTTTCCTTAAGCTCGACCAATAATTCCAAAATAAAGCGAAATTTAACACCGATCACTTAGGCTAAGCCTCTGTATTTTTGCTCCAATTATGTTTTGGTAACATGCATATATCATCAGTATTGTATCTCCTGGTGTTTTTTTTGATTGGTTTGCCCGGCAAAGCCTATGCATCTGACTTGTCCAGTCTGAGAGCGGATGTTGACCTCACCTGGCTCATGGCTGCTTCGGCGCTTGTCATGCTGATGCAGGCGGGTTTTCTTCTGCTGGAAGCGGGGATGGTCCGCTCTAAAAACTCCATCAATGTGGCTCAGAAGAACCTGCTGGATTTCGTCTTTGCGGTGGCTGCCTTCACTCTTGTTGGCTTTATGTTTGCCTTTGGTAAATCCTACGGCGTCTTGGGGCTGGATTGGCGCTATCTGGGCCTTCAGAATTTGACCGCCAGAGAGGCGGGATTCTTTGTTTTTCAGGTGATGTTCTGCGGAACCGCAGCAACGATTGTATCGGGTGCCATTGCCGAGCGCATTCGCCTCTCATCCTATGTCGTCGCATCAGTCTTTCTCTCTGCCGTTATTTTTCCTGTTTTTGCCCATTGGGCATGGGGCAACGCCTTGATGCCAAATCGTGGGGCATTTCTTGCCAATCTGGGCTTTATCGATTTTGCCGGATCTTCCGTGGTGCATGGCACAGGTGGCTGGGTGGCGCTGGCAGGCTGTATCCTGCTTGGAGCGCGGCGGGGCCGATTTGATCGCGCAGGCAATCCGGTACGACTGGCCGGACATAGCCCAGTTCTTGCCACCACCGGCGGGCTCTTGCTGTTTATTGGCTGGCTGGGCTTCAATGGCGGGTCAACGCTGAAGGCGGATGAGAGTGTCGCCTTCATCATACTGAACACGGTGTTGGCTGGCGGGTTCGGTACGGTGACCGGTTTCCTGTTCGGCTACCATCAAGACGGCTACTATCTGCCAGAGAAGTCGCTCGCCGGGCTCATCGGAGGGCTGGTAGCCGTGACTGCCGGCTGCGCTGTGCTGACACCTCTTGGCGCGATTGTTATTGGAGCAACCGGTGGCCTCGTGGCTGTGATCGCAAACCGCGTGCTGGAACATAGATGGAAAATTGATGATGCGGTGGGAGCCATCGGTGCCCATGGCTTTGCCGGTATCGTCGGAACCATCGGATTGTCTTTGCTGGCGCCAGCGGAGCATTTCGAAAATGGTCGCCAATATCAATTCATGATCCAGACGCTCGGGGCAGCGCTCAATTTTGTGGTCAGTTTCGGTCTTGGCCTCATATGCTTCTGGTTTTTGAAGCGCTTCCTGCGCTTGCGGGCAAGCCGCAAGGAAGAATTGATGGGGCTAAATATCGCCGAACATGCCACACGCATCGGTGTGGGGCATGTGGAAGAGGCCATGGAGAAATTGCTGTCCGGTCAACACAGCTTTTCGCAGAGATTGCCCACTGTCGCAGGAGACGAAGCGGAAAATCTGACCGGCCTGTTCAACAAGCTCATGGGCAATCTCGAAGCCGAGCATAAAAAGCTGAACGAGATGGAAATCCTCAAGACAGAATCCGAAGAGGCCGAGCGCATCAAAGCGCTTTCCAATGCCACCTTTGAAGGGATCGCCATCCACGAGAACGGTATGGTGATCGACGGCAATCTGCAAATCGCAGAGTTGCTGGATTACAGTCTGGATGAAGTGATCGGGAAACCGATCATGCAATTTGCCGATGAACGCCATCGCGGCCGGATCGAACGGTCCATCGCCGAGAATTGCTGCGAACCCTACGAGACGGTTCTGTTGGCCAAGACCGGTGAACGCATTCCCGTTGCCATTCGCGGACGCATGATCAACTACAAGGGGCGGGAAGTACGCATTTCCTGCTTTGTTGATCTAAGAGAGCGCAAGGCAGCCGAGGAGCATATCCGCATCATGGCCCAGCATGATGCCCTGACCGGCGTTGCCAACCGTTCGCTTTTCAACGCACAGCTGGAAAATGCTGTCAAGACGGCGACGCCGCAACGAGCGATTGCTCTCATTCTGATTGATCTGGATCGCTTCAAGAATGTCAATGATGTGTATGGCCATCTTGCCGGAGACATTGTCATCAAGGAAACAGCAGCACGCTTGAAGGCCCTTGTCGGTGTCAACGACAGCGTCGCGCGCCTGGGCGGGGATGAATTCGCAGTCATTCAGCGCAATAACCTTTTCACCAATCAAGCTGCCGATACAGGACTGCGGATTGTCAACGAGCTTTCCCGCCCCATCAAGATCGATGACAAGAAGTCCGTGGTGGTGGGGGCCAGCGTGGGCATCGCGCTCAGCCCCGAGCATGCCAAGGATGCGGAGACCATTTTCTCGCGAGCCGACATAGCGCTCTATCATTCAAAGAAAACAGGGCGGAATATTTCCAATATCTATCGTACGGGTCTGAACCAGTTGATGGAAAAGCGCCGTGCATTGCAGGCCAGCCTTGAAAAGGCGCTAGAGAATGATGAGTTGGAGCTCTATTATCAGCCGCGCATCAATGCCAAATCCTTGGAAATTTGCTCCTACGAGGCCCTCTTGCGCTGGAACCACCCCCAGAAAGGGCTTGTTAGTCCGGCGGAGTTTATTCCTGTGGCCGAAGCGAGCGGCCTGATCGTGGATATCGACAATTGGGTCTTTAAACGCGCCTGCCGGGATGCCGCCAATGGCCTGAAGGGGAAACATCTTAGCATCAATGTCAGTCCTCTCGGTTTCCAGCAGCGTGACTTCGTCAAGACGATCAAACAGACGCTGGAAGAAACGGGCACCAATCCCTCACAGATCGAGCTGGAGCTGACTGAAGGCATGCTGATTGAGGATGATGAACGCGGATTGGCGGTGATGAAGCAACTCAAGCGGGCGGGACTATCGCTGGCTCTGGATGATTTCGGCACCGGCTATTCATCCCTTTCCTATCTGTCCAAATATCCGTTCGATACCATCAAGATTGACCGTAACTTCGTTGTCGCTCTCGGGCAGGAGAAAAGCGCGGTTGCCATTCTGAAGGTGATCATTGGTCTGGGCAAAGGGCTCAGCATGGATATCGTGGCTGAAGGGGTGGAAACGGTCGAGGAAGCCGCCTTCCTGCGGGAGAATGAATGTGATCAGATGCAGGGCTATCTGATCAGCCGCCCCATGAAGGTTGCGGAAATCATGCATGAAGTGCCGCTCGATATCCGTTGCTCCATCCTGAGTGCACAGGCTGAGGACAAGACGGATATGCAGGTTTCCAGCCTGCGCGCTGTCAAGGCGGACACAAGCAATGGCGACGAACCAGATAATGGTTCGGATGCTCCGTCCAAACAGGCAAGGCACCAGCCAGCATAGGCATCAACAGGCACCAGTCCTCAGAATGCAATCCTGAGAACTGGTGCCTAAAAGACATCTGCCCATAAGGTACTTGCTTTGTGCCTAGTAATCCCGCTCGAAGAATATGCCGGCCTTTGTTTCTCCATCGGAGCTGGCTTCCCCATGGGCCTTGATCTGGTCGGTGATATCAAGATCGATGCTTACCTTGCCGGAGTCGCTGCCGGTGCTCTTCTCGACATTGATATAGGTGCGATCATTGATATAGCGCCCGACCCCGACTGTCGTTTCGTTGGTTTTCGCATCAGACTTGATATCGATATTGTCGATGCCGGCCATGTTGCGCAGGCGATCCAGAACCCCGGGGCCTGAATTGACCCCGCTAAGGGTTGCCACCGCATTGGCCAATTGCGCCAGCTGAATGGCAGAAAGTTCGGACAGTTCCTTGTCGAAGAACAGGTGCGCCAGAATCTCATCTTCCGGCAGAGTAGGAGACGAAGAAAGACGGATCTCCGGGGCAGACGCATAGCCATCAACCGATATGGTATAGGTGGTGCCGCCGTTGGTGGAGTTAGCCGAGAAATCCAGAGCCGGGTCCAGCGTACCGGCAAAGGTTACGGTGCCACTATCAAAGTCCAGTCGTTTGGTCAGAATTTCAAGCCGCCCACGCTGCATGGCGATCGTGCCCAACGGACGCGGATCAGCCGTAGTACCCGTAATGCGGATGGAGCCTCCCAGTTCAGCATCCATCCCTCGACCACGCACATAGATGCTGCGTGGCGCTTCAATGTCGAGATCAAGCCGCATGGCCGGACCGGCGCCTGTGCTGTTGGATTCTTTGGGAGCGAATTTCTCCGCCTGTTCAGCGACGCGCCCTTTCGCATTCTTGTGCGATACATCCACTGGAGAAAGGGTAGAGGGCAGGGTCTCGGGAATGAGAATCTCTGTCGTCTTCAGATTGACCTTGCCGGATATGACCGACGATCCAGTCAGCTCGCCTTTCAAATTCATGTTGGCGTTAAACAGGCTCGTCAGGATGTCTTCATATTTGTAGCTGCCATCGCGGATGGTAACGGTGATATCGGCCGGTAGTCCGGCATTGGCATCAAGCCCGATTGTACCCTCGACGCTCAGCGTACCCTTTTGGCCCAATCGACCGGTGACAGACTCGATGGAAGCCTGCTGACCGGAAAGGCGAACCGTGCCGCCCAGATCGCGCAGCACGATACCTGAGGAGAATTCTGAGAAGCGCGCGCCCTTTGTCACGATGGTGCCATTGATGTTGGGTGCGCTGAAATTGCCAGTGACCTTGGCCGTGACAGAGGCGCCCCCTTCAAGCTGCAAGCCAGCATCAGCCAAGCTGCGCGCGGCAAGGGAAAAGGGCACCGAACCGTCGGCGGATATGTCCATGCTCTGGCGGGTAAGCGCAAGGTTGCCATTGACATTGAGGTCTGCTCCGCCCCCTGTGAGATGGTTTTGCATGGAAACTGTGTTGTTGGCGAAGCGACCCGAGCTGTTGATCGCCAGCTGTGGCACGCCAGCCTGACGGGTCGAGCGGACGGAAAGCCCGCTTACCGTGCCCTTCCAGCTGGCTTGTGGCGCAGCAGAGGACCCAGAAATCTTGGCGGCAAGGTCCAGTTTCCCCGTAGGTGTCTCGCCTGTTGGTGCGATCTTTTCTGCAATGGCCAGCGGCAACGCATCGAGTGTGACATCAAGGGCAAGTGTGTCGCCAGCCGAGCCGGAAACCGTTACGAGGCCACTATCAACCGAGAGCTTGAGCGCATTCGCAAGAGAAGCGCCATTGTTCAAGTCGACGCGTACCGGTTCGACCAGCGCCAGAGCGACGCGTTTCCAACGGCCCGAAAAGCGATCAAGTGCGAGGGATGTTTGCCCTTGCTGCTGCAGAAGCTTGCCCTCTAGCGCAAAAGGAGCCCGGGAAACTTGAGCCGTCATGGAGAAGGGAAGGGTGCCATTGCCACCGCGCATCTTGGCCTTGAGCGACCGGATTGTCTCACCCGAGGCGGTAAGACGATCAATGGACAGATCAGAATTCATGCTCATGATGCCGGTCGCATCATTGATACTGGAGCGCAGTGTCAGATCGGAGAGCGCTATATCCTTCATCGCCAATTTCGGCGCAGAGGCATCCATGGTAACGGACTGCTTGCCAGCGCGATCCATAAGGGCAATGTCGGCTTTGAGCGATCCCTTCAAGTCCGGCTGCAGCAACAGCGGCCCAAATGCGGCGAAATCCTTGATGGTGGCATCAAGATCGCCCGTTGCGAGCCCGGCTGGAGAAAGCGCAAGAGAGCCTGTCACCTCAGCGCCCGGTGCATTGACCGAAAGCTGGTTGATGGACCGGCTGCCATCATCATTGGTCACGAGCTCAAGAGCGCTTTCAATGGGCGCTCCGTCATACTGAGCCGAAAGCGTCAATGTGGCATCGGGCCTGGCATTGGAGGTGAGGTCCAGCTTGAGATTTTCGATTGCCTTGTCATAGACCGCCAGAGATTGCCCGCGCAGGGCGAGAGTAAGGCGCGGATTGCTGGTGGTTCCCTCAACCGAGAAGTCGCCACCCAAAGCGCCAGAAAGGCCCTTATTGAGCGGTTTGACATCAGAAAGGGCAAGGGAGCCTTCAAGCGCCAGAGCATCCGGGGCGTAGCTGCCTTCCGCCTTAAGAGAGGCGAGCCCTGCGGCCAGTTCGGCCTTGTTGAACCTTACGGTCTCACCATCCAGCACGCTCTCTATCTGCAGGGTCTTGGTGCCAGAAAGGATCGCGTCCAGCGGCTCGGACCCTGTCGCCAGATGGTCTAGCGCCATTGTGGCGTTGATCGCGCCTTGGCGATTTTCAATATCAAGCTCTGGTGCGGTGACCGACAGGGACGCGCCCTTCAGAGCAATGGCATCCTGCGCAAGGCTGGCGATGGACCCATCCAGCGTAAGCGCTGCCTTTTGCAGCGTGCCGCTCATATGGCCTTTCAGCCCCACATGGCCGATCATCAGGGAGGGCGCGTCTTGCTGTTGCATCTCGATCTGGGTGCCTTCCGAGCCCAGATCAAATGCCAAATTCATATCGAGGCTGCTGTCCCGATTGTCCAGAAAGCCATTGGCATGCAGCTTCGCCAACCCAGAGGTGAAGGAGAATTGTTTCAGCTCGATCACATCCTCTTGCGATTGCGCAAGGGCAAGATCGATAGTGCTGGTGCCTGCCACAAGGGGGAGAACCGACTGGGGCAGGAATGGTGAGAGCTTGCCCAGAAGCTTCGCATTGACGCGCGATCCGCCTTCATCAATGCCCACGATCACTTGCCCGCTGACGGTGGTCTTGCCATCAAGTTTGACGGCAAGGTCCGAGCGCCAGTCATCGGCCGGTCCGTTCCCCTTGAGGGTTACATCAACGGCAGGCAGGTTGGCGATATCCATCAGGCGTGCGGCCAGACCACCGCGCGGCTCAGTAAATGTCAGGTCCAATTGGCGTTGATTCTTGGCAGGATTGATGGCCCAGCGCGAACTGAGCCCATCCTCCGGGGCATCCAGATAATGCAGATCAAGCGCACCGCTGCTCTGGAAGGGCTCCCCGATAAGTGCCATGTTGCCAGCAAGGGTCAGTTCGGCTTCTCTGCCCAGCAATGCCTTGCCAAGGGAGATCTTCCCGATGGAAAGACTGTCGATCCGTGCAGCAATGGCAGGCACGGTGGGGAGCCGCGGGCCATCGCTGCTGCTTGTCGGGGCCGGTTGGCTGCTTGCAACGGGGGGACGCTCGACCGCCAGCTCATCCAGCGAGAGCGCATCGACAGACAGGGTGAGAGCAAACAGATCTGTGAGCGAATAGCGGCCAGACAGTCCCTTGGCCTTGAGCCATGGTCCGTTTTTGTCCGACAAGGCGACTTGCTCGATCTCTATGGTCCCCAGCAGACTATCGACGCCGGAAATCTCCACTTTCTGTTCATCACTGCTGGCAAGGGAATTGACCAGAGACGTTGTCATCGATAGCCCAAAGCTTGTGGCAAGCATGATATAGCCAACCAGCAGCAGAGCCAGGATCAGAAAGAGCAGGATATAGAGACCCCGGAATACCAGGGTGCGAGCAGACGTCATAGTGGCCTCATGTCTGGAGAGTCTGGAGAATCAGTTCAACAGATGATCACAACTAGAATGCCTGTCCTAGGCCCAGATAAACACCAAATTTGGGCTCATCCTGAATTTTCTTGAGAGGAACTGCCACATCAAGACGCAAGGGGCCGATCGGCGTGAGATAGCGCAAGCCTGCACCAACGCCGGTGTACCATTCGTCCCCAAACTTGGGCATGGAGCTGTTGAACGTGTTGCCGACATCCACAAAGGCAGCAAGGCCAATGCTGTCGGTTACCTTCATGCGGGCTTCAAGCGACCCCGCAATATAGGAGCGCCCACCGGTCGGATCGTTGCTGGCATCGCGAGGCCCTGCCATCTGGTAGGAATAGCCGCGAATGGAGCCGCCACCACCGGTAAAGAAGCGCCGGTCGGTTGGCACATCGCTCTTGGAGGCTCCCACGATGGTGCCAGCGGAAATCTTGCCTGCCAGCACAAAGCGCTTGGCCCTGTCCAGTGACTGATAGGCGGAAAGAGTAGCGCTCGTCTTGAAGAAGCCAATAGAGCCATCACTGCTGATGGTTGGTTCCGCGTCGATCAGCGCATAGAATCCCTCGGTCGGGTCCAGCTTGCTGTCGCGCTTATCATAGGCCAGTTCAAGCGGTGTGGAGAAGAGCAGATTGGTATCCGTGCCCGAGCTGTCCGTAATGCGCGCATATTCGGCCTTGAGGCCTGCGCGTGTCGACAGTTCGTCGGTCCATTGGTAGCTCAGCCCCACTTCGCCGCCGATTGCGCGTTTCTGATAGGCTTCGGGATTGGTGAAATTCAACGAAAGCTTGGCATCAAACGTGCTGGCAGGGCCAATCACTCCGGGCTTCTTGAAGATGATATCGGCGTTATAGTCCAGATCCTTGACATCGTCCTGCCCAATTTTGGCAATCGAGCCCTGCACGCGCAGGCTTTCCGCCCCGCCAAACAGGTTGCGATGCACCCAATAGCCTTCCAGTCCCACGCCGTCCAGATTGCCGATGGTGACACCGGCGCCGATGGTTCGGAACTTGCGTTCCTTGACGGAAATTTCAATCGGCAGGCTGCCATCTTCCAGCAACGCATCAGCCGGTTTGACGATCACGCTGTCAAACACGCCAAGCGCCCTGAGGTTCCGGCTGGCCTTCGTAATGGCTTCTGGGCTGTAGGTATCTCCGACAGGAATGTTGGCCTGCTGGATGATAAGCTCGCTTTTGACATCCTCATTGCCTGTTACCGTCACTTGCCCAAGGCGGGCACGTGGGCCGTGATCAACACGCAAGGTTACATCGAGTTTGCCGGTCTTGTGATCGGCCGCAAGGGAGCGCTCTTCGATTTTCGCAAGGGCAAAGCCGCGTTTCTTGTAATCGGCAACAAGGCCTTCTTCGGCATCAAGCACCAACTGGGAATAGGCAGGAGAGCCGGTAATGACCCCATATTCGCCAAGATCAATCGGTTCTCCATCGCTCAATCGGGCGTCCGGCTTGGAGAAGGTAAATACAGGACCCTTCGACACCGATATGGCGACCGTAACCGGTCCGGCTGTTGACAATTCCTCGTCCAGCGGCACGCGATCATAGCGTTCGCCGTTGACGGTGATATCCACGGTTCCGCCATAAAGGCCTTTTTCATAAAGGGCGGCTATGAGGCGCTTCTGATCGCTGCGCGCACGCATCAACAGGCCGGTTGTGCCGGATGCGGGCTCTTCTTCTTTCTCGATCAGAAGGGACACATCTTTCAGCTCATCCGTCAGCTCTTCATCGTCGCTTGTCAGCGTCACGGTATAGGAAACCGGATCGGGAATGTCTTCAGTCGGCTGGGTCTCGGAGACTGCTTTGATGCCGCTGGTGCTGATATCATAGCCAAACAACTCAAATGCAGCAGCCGGACTGGTCCAGCCTGCGGATAAAAGCGTGCTCGCAAGGCATAGCGCAAGCAGAGACGAATCTCCTTTGCGGACAAGCCTTGTTTGAGCGCTTGATTTTCGCTCTGCATGATATGTCAGCCGAGACAACAAAATTACATACTCCGAACTCAATGGCATTTTGAGGCAATGAAAACCGATCAGCCTCGGTCAGCTAATACTAGCTTAACCAAATTTTCCAAATAAAATGTAATTATTTACCCTGATACTCAGATTGTCCTCATCTAGATCAGATTCAATAGCACATTGAAATTAAATCAGAAAGTCTTGTCCCAAAATTAGGCCGGACACCAAAAGTAGCAATCAGCCCGAAAACAAGAAGTAAAAGCCCCATATCGCTCCATAGCGACATATTCTGAGGAGATGATCTGTAGAAATTTGACAAAATTTCAAATTTGGCCTTAGCTTTTGACATTCATTTCCGGATTGTTCTTCTTCAGACAGGTTTTTTTGATGGATATTCGCAATTATACCAGCTTTGTTGCCGTTGCCGAATTGATGAATTTTACGAAAGCAGCGGAACGTTTGAATATTACGCAATCTGCTCTGTCCCGACAGGTCAAGGCGCTCGAGGACTATTTGGGCGTCAAGCTTTTCGAAAAATCCGGTCGCAATATCCGTTTCACCCCACAGGGTGAAGCGCTCCTGGCCAAGATCAACAATGTTCTGGTGGCCGATAGGGAATTGCGCACCTTTGCGGACGATCTTACCGAGGGCGAATCTGGCCTCCTGAAAATCGGTGCCTGTTCTCAACTGATCGAGCGCTATATGCCGAGCTTTCTCAAGAAATGGACCCAGGACAACCCCGATATTGAAATCCGTCTGGAAGATGGTGGCGGTCCGGAACTGGCCAGCAAGCTGGTGGATGGGGTTTTCCATCTGACCATCAGCGCCGAACCTTCCGCTCCGATCGAGGTGTTGGAAAGCCGCCCTCTGGGTCAGCTTGGATTTCTGGCCGTTGGTGGGGCAGAGTTTCTGGGCAATGACGAAGAGCCCATCGAGATTGAAGAGTTGCTGAGCCTGCCCATTCTGACGCTCAACAAGAAGCATGTTTCCCGAGAGGTGTTTGATGCAGCCTGCCGCGTGAGCGGGACCATACCGCGGGTGGTTCTGGAGAGCAATTCGCCCCATACGCTGTTGGCCATGTCCATTGGTGGAAATGGTGTCGCCGTGGTGCCATCTTCCGCCCAGCCTCAGGAGCCGACGTTGCGCAGTCGCCCCATTGCGCTCAAGGGAGAGCTCATCACCTTCGGTATTTGCGCTATGTGGAACGTGCGCCAACCATTGCCCGCCTACGGTCAGCGCTTTATTGATTCCCTCGGGGAACACATTTGTTCTGAGCAATATCAGGAAGAATTTTCGCCCCATTCCGCACAATATGGGCATCTTCAGGTCATATAATCGTTTGATTTGTGCGCAAAAGAGCGATCCATGCAGGATGCGCATAGTTTATACGTAAAAATATTCATTGGACGCCCTGATCTACCTGACGCTACGCTGCTCATTGTTTAGGCAAGATAGGTTGCTGCATTAATATTATGCAGCACCCATGCATGGAGTAGGGTTGCGCAAAATGAGCTTCTTAAAAAATCTCAATCAGGAAAGCATTGTGCTGGCGATTACAGTGGCAATGTTCGCGTTGGCGTCTTTGCTTCTGCCCGGATTCTTTACGGCGAACAATCTGGTTGCCATCGTGCGCTCCGTTTCCGTGCTTGGGATCCTTGCTCTTGGTATGGCGATGATTATCATCGGTCGCGGCATTGACTTGTCCATGGTTGCCATCATGGCCATGTCCGTTGCCTGCTATCTGCAAATGCTCAATTCAGGCATGGGCGAGGGCACCGCCCTTGCTCTGGCGTTGGCTGGTGTGCTCGCCATCGGCCTGATCAACGGCATTCTGGTGGCCTATGCCGATGTGCCCGCCATTTTTGTGACATTGGCCAGCTCGTCATTCGTCTTTGGCTTTGTCCGCTCCCAATTGATCAATACCGATGCGGTCCCTGTGCCATCTGGTCATTGGGTCGAAATTCTCGGCGGGATGCGCTTTGCCAGTATTCCGGTTGAGGTGTTCCTCTTTGCCGGTTTGGCTTTTGCCACCTTTCTGTTCCTGCGTTACAGCAAGTGGGGGCGCTATGTCTATTATGCTGGCGACAACCCCGAAACGGCGCGCAACTCCGGCATGCCAGTGCGCCCGATGATGGTGCTGCGATATGTGCTGTCTGCGCTGATTGCCTTCGTTGCCGGTATCCTCACAGCCGCCAGTCTGCATTCCATCAATACCCGCATCGTCAACTCCAACCTGCTCTATGACATCGTGCTGATCACGGTCATTGGCGGTATCGGGCTGTCTGGCGGCAAGGGAGGCGTGCGTAACGTGCTGTTTGGCGCAGCCCTCATCGGCATCATGCTCAATGCCATGACGATCATCGACATTCCGCTGCTCTATCAGAATCTCATCAAGGCCGGCATCCTGCTTGGTGCCATCATCGTGGACGGTGTCATCAATCCGCGTGATGAGCAAACCGCGCAGCAGGGGGATATCTAGCAAGCAAGCACAGCATAGACCGATCAAGATCGCAGTACGCACCAAATGCAAAAAGACCAAGAAGCAACAATAGCCATTCCAATAAAATCAAAAAACACGAGCAATCAAAAACCTTTCCAGAAGAGGGACAGACATGACCATCATCAAGACCCTTATGGCCGCTACCGCGGCGCTCACCATCAGTTCTGCCGCACTCGTTGCGCCGGTATCCGCCGCTGGCGATCCCGCTCCTCAGATCTACGCCAAGGCCATGGAAGGCAAGCGCATCATGCTGGTTCCGATGGCCATGGGCTTCGACCTAGCGCAGGGCTGGGCCGCTATCCTCAAGCGTGAAGTGGACGCCTTTGGCGGTATCTTTGAAACCCGCGATCCCAACTGGAGCGTGGAGGCCGGTGCGCAGGCCATAACCGAAGCCATCGCCTCGGAAAACAAACCTGACGTTCTGATCGTCATGTCTCCGGACATGAACTCCTATTCCAAGCTGATGAAGCGCGCCCAGAAAGCTGGCATCTATGTGATCCTCGTGGACAATCCGGCCAACTTTAAGGCTGATGCCTATGTGGGAAGCGACTGGACCCAACTTGGTCGTCTGGAAGCTGAGGCGGTCGTCAAGGGATGTGGCCCGGATTCCTCCAAGAAGATCGGGCTGGTGCAGGGCGATCAGGTCAATGCGACCAGCTTGTTCCAGTATGCAGGCATTATGGAAGTGCTCGCCAAATATCCTGAATTCGAAGTGGTTGCCAAGCCGGATTCTAACTGGGATGCCACCACCTCGCGGAACGTGACCACCACCATGTTGCAGCAGAACCCGGATGTCTGCGGCATCATCGATTTCTGGGACGGGGACGCTTCCGGAGCGGCTGCAGCCATTCGCGATGCTGGCAAGCAGGAAGATGTCTTCCTTGTAACCACGGGTGGGGGCGAGAAAACCGCTGACTGTGATCTGATTGAAGATGGCACCTATGGAGCAGTGGTCATGACGGACCTTGCTCAGGAAACACACAATATGGTTGCGATCATCAAATATCTGCTCCAGAGCGGCCAGCCTGCCGGTACCTCGGCGCCGTATATCTATACGTTGCTGAAGGCAACCACCAAAGACAACCTCAAACCAGACAGCTGCTGGGATCTTGCCGCGCTTCAGGCTGAAGCGGCTGGCGAATAAGTGCCGTTTCTGCTCTGGCGGGGCGCGAAAGGCTCTGCCAGCGGTTAATCAGGAACGGGCAGGGCCCAAATCTGCCCGTTCCTCTCCGTCTCCATGTCTGTCGTTGACCGGCAGACATGGAGAGGAACCTTCGTTTTCTCTATTCCCAATCCGTCCCTTTCGGAATCCTCCCTTACGTGACGGATGGCTCAAGTCGTCGGAAAATTGATAGATGGCCTTTCGTGAAAGACTGCAAGCCTGGCGCTACAATACCATTCCCGATCATCTTATCGGGGAGATCCTGACCAAGCGATGGACGGATAACGCCATTCCCTTTATTGCCCTGGTGATCACTGTGGCCGCCTTCGGATCTGCTATCCCGGGTTTCTTCAAGCCCTATTCCTTGCAGGAATCCACCCGTCAGTTGGGGGAATTCTCTCTTGTCGTTACCGGGCTGACGGTTGTCATGCTGGGCGGCGGCATCGACCTGTCGGTCGGCTCCATCTTTGCGCTGGCGACATTCGCATCTGTTGGCACCTTCTTCATTTTCGAAGCACCAGTCTGGGTCTGCCTTTTGGCAGCCATCGCGACGGGCGTTGTCTGTGGCGCCATCAATGGCTATCTCATCGGCTTTTTGCGCTTGCGTGCCTTTCTCACCACGCTGGTGACCTTCATTATCGGGCGCGCCCTGTTTGATATTCTCGTGGTGCAATATGGGGCGGAAACGCAGATGTCCTTCATGTCTTCCGATTTGTGGGACTTCATTGGCGATGGCACTCTCTTTGGTTTTTCGGTGCCCGTGCTGACAGCGATTGTCTTTGCGCTGATCACCCATATTGCGCTGACCCGATCAAGGCCCGGCTGGCATGTGCAGGCAGTCGGGGGCTCTCGTCGCTCGGCGCATAATGCCGGTATACGGGTGCGGCGCACAGTTTTCATGACTTATGTCTTTTCCGGCTTCTGCGCGGGTGTTTCCGGCTTCCTCATGGCAACGCGCCTGTCGAGCGCCGGACCGGGCACCGGTCATGGCCTTGAAATTCTGGCGCTGACAGCGGCCGTTGTTGGTGGCAATTCCCTTGGCGGAGGCCGTGGCTCGGTGGTCAAGGGCATCATGGGCGCGATCATCGTGCTGGTGATGACCAACGGTCTTATTCGCCTTGGATTTGGTACAGGCACCAACCAGATGGTGCTCGGCATCATGTTGGCATTGGCTGTGACCATTGACATCCGTTGGCTTAAAAACCGCCACAAGGTGCTCAACGAGGTTTATGTGGCGCCGGTCTATCTCAAAATGGGTAAATCTGAATCGGCAGAACCCGGCTCCGGCTCGGCCTATTCCCTCAACAACAAGCTTTCTTCAGCCCGGCATATCGGCCTTGGTGAGCTGGAAGGGCCAGAAGATGTTATCCTTGACCGCAATGATCATCTTTATTGCGGTACGCGTCATGGCGAGATCATCCGCTATTTTGCGCCGGACTATAAACGCTCTGAAGTCTTCGCCCATGTCGGTGGGTTTCCGCTAGGGCTGGCCTTCGACAAGGATGAAAATCTCATCACCTGCGTTGGTGCCATGGGGCTTTACAAGATTTCGCCGGATCGCGAGGTGACACGCCTTTCCGCCGAGACCCGCCGCTCGCTGACATCCATCGTCGATGATGCCCGCATGCGCGACCCGAACGACCTCGACATCGCGCCCGATGGCAAGATCTATTTCACCGACTCCACCAAGCGCTATGATGCCCATGAATGGATGCTCGATTCCATCGAGAACCGCGGCACAGGGCGCCTGCTGGTCTATGATCCCAAGGATAGCTCCACCAAGACGCTGCTTGATGGCTATCGCTACACCAACGGCGTCTGCATGGCGCATGACGGACAGTCTCTCTATTTTTCGGAAAGCTGGAGAAGCCGTATCCATCGCTATTGGATCGCTGGCCCTAAGGCAGGAACGGTGGAATGCGTTATTAAGGATATGCCTGGCTATACCGACAATATCAACCGCGCTTCCGATGGCACCTACTGGATGGCATGGCTGGGGATGCGTACTCCAAGCTTCGACCTCTCTTTACGCCATCCGGACATGCGCAAGCGCATGACCCGTCGCTTGCCGCAGGATGACTGGTTGTTCCCGAACATCAACACCGGCGGTATCGTCAAGTTCGATGACAGCGCCACGATCATCCAGACCATGGGCGATCTCACCGGCCAGAACCACCCGATGGTGACCTCCATGCGCGAGCATAAGGGCAAACTCTTCATCGGTGGCATTCTGAACAACCGGATCGGTCTGTTTGACATTGAAGGCGCCGACCCGAACTGGACCGGCATGACGTCTTATTGGGGAGAAAAAGCATGATCCTCGATCCCATCCTCGATATCTTCCGCGGCAAGGCCGTGACCATTCCGCCTATGGATGGCGCTTTCCGCCCCAACACCGTGTTAGATGAAGCGCAGATACATGCCCATCTTTCCGAGCCGGATAATCTGGCGGTGTTCAAAGGGGAGGTGATTGCCTCCTCGGGGAACGCCATCTATGCCATCAACAAGGGCAGCGAACCCAAATTGCTACGCTCGTTTGAAGCACCGATTACCGCTCTTGCGGTCTCTCCTGACGATAAACTGGCGGTTGCTCTGGAAACAGGCCAGCTCGTCGTGGAAGGGGAGCCGGTGCATCTGCTCGAAGAGATCAAGGCAATCACTGCACTTGCCTATTCCTATGATGGTTCCCTCTGGTTGGCCAATGGCTCTTCGGAACATGCCTGCTCGGATTGGGCTGCTGACCTGATGAGCAAAAAGGCGTGTGGTTCGATCTGGGTGCGTCATACTCCCAGCGAGGCTTTTGAAAAGGTCGCCGGTGGCCTCGCCTACCCATATGGTCTATGCCCGTTGAGCGGTGGCCGCGTGGTCTTCTCGGAAAGCTGGAAACACCGCGTGATGCAGATCGATGCGGACAAGAATGTGTCCTCGCTGATTGACCAGATACCCGGCTATCCTTCCCGCATCATGCCAACATCGGATGGGGGCGCCATTCTCTCTATTTTCGCCCCACGCAATCGTCTGGTCGAGCTGGTTCTGCAGGAAAAGCATTATCGCTACGACATGATGGAAAGCGTGCCGCGTGATTATTGGATCGCTCCGGCGCTCTATTCCAACCGCAGCTTCCTTGAGCCGCTTCAGTGTGGTGGCATCCGTACCATGGGGGTCTATAAGGCCTGGGCTCCGGCCCGGTCCTACGGCATGGTGGTGCGGTTGGGCAAGGCCATGAACCCGATCGCCAGCATGCACAGCCGCGCCAATGGCAATCGCCATGGCGTCTGCAGCGCCATTGAGTTTAATGGCGAGATCATTGTTGCCTCCAAGGGCGGCGATCTGCTGCTGAGCGTTGAAGATACGAAAGCGGAGGGCTAAGGATATGGACCCCATCATTCGCATGGAAAAAATCACCAAGACCTACCGCGGGGTTCCTGCCATCAAGAAGGTGGATTTCGAACTGCACAAGGGCGAGGTTCACGCCCTGCTTGGCGAAAATGGTGCAGGCAAATCCACCCTCACCAAAATGATGGCGGGCGTGGTTGAGCCGACCGAAGGCAAGATGTTTCACCATGGCAAGGAGACGGTCTTTCCCAACCCCAATGAGGCGCTCGGAGCCGGCATCGCCATGGTGTTTCAGGAAACCAGCCTTGTTCCGTCCATGACGGTAGCGCAGAATCTCTATCTGGGCTCGGAGAGTTTTCTCAATCGCCTGCGTGGCACCTTCATCTCGGCCCAGCAATTCCTGCAATCGCTCAACTTCTCGGTAGACCCGACAGCGCTGGTTGCCACCCTTGGCGCGGCCAAGCGGCAGATGGTCGAGATTGCCCGTGCGGTGCATCACAAGGCCGAAGTCATCATCTTTGATGAACCCACCGCGACCTTGACGCCGGAAGAAAAACGGCATTTCTTTGCGCTGGTCGAGCGCCTTAAAAAGAGTGGCGTGTCGATTATCTTCATCAGTCACGCTCTTGAGGAAGCATTGCAGATTTCCGATCGCATCACCATCCTGCGCGATGGAGAACTGGTGGCCAGCGACAAGACAGAGAATTTCACCCGAGACACGGTGATCGCAGCCATGGTGGGGCGGACCCTCTCGGACGAGCTCTATCGCAATCGCGATGAAAGCGGTGTGCGCAAGGCTGGGAAGAAGGTGCTTTCCGTGCAGGATATTTCCATGGGGGCCATGGTGCGCAACAACTCCTTCTCGGTCTTTGCAGGCCAAATCACCGGTGTTTTCGGCTTGATTGGTTCGGGGCGCACCGAGACCTTCAAGATCATTTCCGGCATCTATAAGCGGGACTTCCTGCGTGGCGGAACCGTGGTGCTCAACGAGAAACCAACCCGCTATTATGTACCGCGGGAAGCGGTCAGTGACGGCATTGTCTATGTCACCGAAGACCGCAAGAGCGAAGGCTTTTTCGAGACCATGTCGATTGCCGAGAATATCTATGCAGGTCTCATCGCCGCAGGTCATGACAAGGCCTGGTATGTCAGCAAGAATGAAATGCGGGATGTGGCTGCCGATTGGTCCAAGAAGCTCAATATTCGCGCCATCAACGACAATGCCCGTGTGGTCGAGCTATCCGGTGGCAACCAGCAAAAGGTGGTGATCGGCAAGGGATTGGTTCAGGAACCCAAGCTGGTGATTTTTGACGAACCGACCCGCGGCGTGGATGTCGGAGCCATTGCCGAGATCCACCAAATCATCAATGGTTTGGCCGATCAGGGGTTGGCGGTGGTGGTGATTTCCTCCTACCTGCCGGAGATCATGAATCTGTCAGACCGCATTCTCGTTTGTCGTCAGGGGCGCATCGTGGAAGAATTTTCACCCGCCGAGGCGACCGAGGAAAAGATCATGTATGCGGCGGTCCATTAACGGACCTGCCAACCCATCGAAGGAGAAAGACAATGGCTTGCGAGCGCGCAATGTGGACCTATTACAAGGGCGATTGGCATGAGGGCGATGTGCGCATTCTGGGCGCTGCCTCTCATGCAACATGGCTCGGGTCTCTGGTGTTTGATGGCGCGCGCCTGTTTGAGGGTGTTTCGCCTGATCTGGACTTGCATTGCCAACGGATCAATCGCTCTGCAGAGGCCTTGATGCTGGATCCAACCTTTACCGGCGAAGAAATTGAAGCGCTTGCCAAAGACGGCATCAAAAAATTCGCGCCCAACACAGATGTTTACATCCGGCCAATGTATTGGGCCGAGGAAAGCGACGTTGGCACGCTGCCTCCGCTTGCATCTTCGACGGATTTTGCGCTCTGTCTTGAAGAAATCCCGATGGTGGAACCAACCGGCTTTTCCATCACCACCACCCAGTTCCGCCGTCCGACCTTCGCAGTGGCTCCAACCAACGCCAAGGCAGCCTGTCTTTATGCCAACAATGCCCGCATGGTGCGTGAGGCCCAGAAGAAGGGCTTTGACAACGCGCTAGTGACAGATTGCGCAGGCAACGTCGCAGAACTGGCCACGGCCAATGTCTTTATGGTGCGCGGCGGGGAGGTCTTTACCTCCATCCCCAATGGCACTTTCCTTGCTGGCATCACGCGCAAGCGTGTCCTCGGGCTGCTGCGCGATGCTGGATACAGCGTGCATGAAATGACCCTGACCGTTCAGGATTTCATGGAAGCGGACGAAATTTTTTCTACCGGGAATATCTCCAAGGTCATCCCGGTATCTCGTATTGAAGACCGGGAACTCGCATATGGGCCAATCACCAAGAAGGCCCGTTCACTATATATGGAATGGGCACACGCCTAGGAGGATACCAAGATGGCAACTGTCAAACTGCTCACCGATGAAGAAGCCGAAAAGATCCCGGCCGTAAAGGAAGTCTTTGACGAAATCCGCGATCTGCGCAAAACCGACTTCATCAATAATTTCTGGCGTGCGTTGGGGGCCGCTGATCCGGCCTTGCTCAAGCGCACATGGGAAGGGTTGAAGGCTGTCATGATGACGCCTGGCAACATCGACCCGATGACGCGCGAGATGATTTACATCGCCGTTTCGGCAGCCAATTCCTGCTCCTATTGCCTGCATTCGCACACCGCACAAGCCCGCGCCAAGGGCATGACCGAGGATACCTATGCCGAGCTTCTGTCCATCGTTGGGCTGGCCGCGCAGACCAACCATCTGGTGTCTGCGATGCAGGTGCCGGTTGACCCTGAATTTCTGGCCTGAGAGCCTGATATAAACACATGACTTTGGCGTCGCCGCCACCTATGCAAGGCGAAGGCGGCGCAAAAATCGGAGAAGAAAATGGATATGGCACTTGTCGCTTCCAGACCTGGTGGTCCGGAAGTCATGGAGTGGTGCGCACTGGAAACAGGTGCGCCCGGTCCGGGAGAAGCCCTGGTGCGCCACACGGCAATTGGCGTCAACTTTATCGATGTCTATAACCGAACGGGGCTTTATCCTTGGGCAGAAGACACGATGATCCCCGGCGCCGAGGCCGCGGGTGTTGTCGAGGCAATCGGCGAGGGCGTGGAAGGGCTTAAGGTTGGCGATAGAGTCGCTTATGTCCTCAAATTCGGCGCCTATCGCGAGCGCCGCGTGCTGGCAGCTGATCGACTGGTGGTTCTGCCTGATGGCGTCTCGGATGACCTTGCCGCGTCCGTCATGCTTAAGGGGCTGACGGCGCAATATCTTGTCACGTCGTCCTATGCCGTCAAGGCTGGGGATACGGTATTGGTGCATGCTGCTGCAGGCGGGGTTGGCCTCATTCTGGGCCAGTGGCTCAAAGCCCTTGGTGCTCGCGCTATCGGCACGGCAGGCTCGGCGGAAAAGGTCGCGCTGGCCCTGGAGCATGGCTATAGCGACGTCATCAATTACCGCGAAGAGAATTTCGCCGAGAAGGTCATGGAGTTGACGGGCGGTGAAGGGTGCGAAGTGGTTTATGACAGCGTCGGCAAGGACACATGGCGCGGATCGCTCAGCTGCCTCAAGCCTTTCGGCATGTTTGCAAATTTCGGCCAGTCTTCCGGCATGATCGAAGATTTCAAGCTTTCCGATCTGGCAAAGGGATCGCTTGCGGCCTGTCGCCCTGTTCTGTTTGACTATGTGGCCAAGCGGGCCGATCTGGAAGCGCGCGCTGCCGATCTGTTCGACAAGCTCGTCAGCGGCGCGGTCATGGCTGATGTGGTTGCCTCTGTGCCGTTGAAAGACGCTGGCAAAGCCCATAAGGCTCTGGAGGGCCGCAAGACCACCGGTGCAACCATTCTCAAGCCCTGATTGGGCGAACGGGAAGAGCATCCTAGCTGATATAACAAAGGCCCGGCATCGCAAGATGCCAGGCCTTTGTTTGTTTGTGTGGCTTGTGAGCAGCCTAGCGTGGTTCTGTGCTGAGGCCCTTATAGACAGCATAACACATGACCAGCAGCACGACTGTGAAGGGTAGACCCGTTGAGATCACCATGGCCTGCAGGGCAGTCAAGCCGCCGCCAACAAGCAACACGATCGCAACCGCGCCCTCAAACGTGGCCCAGAAGACCCGCTGGGGAACCGGCGCATCGATCTTGCCGCCTGCCGTGATGGTATCGATAACCAGCGAGCCGGAGTCCGACGAAGTCACGAAGAAGACAATGACCAGCACAATCGCAATCACAGAGGTGATGCTTGAGAAGGGCAGGCCTTCAAGCATTGCGAACAGGGATAGCGGGGGATTGTAATTGTCGATCACATTGGCCTTAACCGCAGAGGTCAGTGGGTCTGACAAGACCTGGTCGATCGCGACGCCACCAAAAACGGCCATCCAGAGAACGCAGACCAGTGACGGGATGAGCAGCACACAGGTGATAAACTCCCGTACGGTCCTGCCGCGCGAAACGCGTGCAATGAACATGCCGACGAAAGGTGACCAGCTGATCCACCATGCCCAATAGAAAGTGGTCCAGCCATGCAGATAATCCAGATCAGTCCGCCCAAACGGATTGGACAGCGGGATGATATCTTCGGCATAAGCGAGAAGGCCTTCGCCGAAGTCCGTAAGGATCAACAATGTCGGACCGACAAACAGCACAAACAGCAGCAGCAGAGCCGCGATGCCCATGTTGATTTCCGAGAGCAGTTTGACGCCTCCATCAAGGCCACGCAACACCGAAAAGAGCGCAACGGCTGTGATGACCGTGATAAGGATAATCTGTACCGGCGTGCCGATTGGAATGCCAAAGACATGGTTCAAGCCAGCGTTGGCCTGCTGCGCACCAAAGCCCAGAGAAGTGGCAAGGCCGAAGAGGGTGGCAAACACGGCCAGAATATCAATGATATGGCCGGTCCAGCCCCAAATGCGGTCGCCAAAAATCGGATGGAACGCGGAGCGGATGGTCAGCGGCAGGCCCTTGTTGAAGGAAAACAGCGCGAGTGACAGTGCCACAATGGCGTAAATAGCCCAAGGGTGCAGACCCCAATGGTAGATCGTGGCAGCAAGCCCCATTTCCTTGGCCCGCTCAACATTCTCGGCAATGATGTTGCCCGAGCCATCCAGCGGGGATGGCGTGCCCAATGGCTGGGAAACCGCCATATGATAGACAGGCTCCAAAACGCCAAAAAACATCAAACCGATGCCCATGCCTGCGGCAAAGAGCATGGCGAACCAACCTCTATAGGTAAAATCGGGTTCAGCATCCTGCCCACCCAGTCGCACCTTGCCCCAGGGGCTGACGATGAGAAAGAGGCAGAAAAGAACAAAGATATTGGCAGCGCCAACGAAGAACCAGTCAAAGGTGGACGTCAGCCACGGGCGCAGCCAGCCAAAAACCGAGGCTGCCTGTTCTGGCAGGGCCAGCGCATAAAAGACAAAGGCAACGATGCAAAGTCCCGAGACGAGAAAGACCGGGTTGTGCACGTCAAATCCGAATGGTCCAACCTGACCCTCGACATTGTCCTGACCGATCTCATAATCGGTTTCAATAATTTCCGTATCGCCTTCCGGCGCGGGGATGCCAGCTTCTTCGGCATTCGTCATTACGATGCAGTCTCCATATTGTTATTATTTATGGATGATGAGATAGATTTTTAAAAACGGGTGCCAGCAGCAGGCACCCCGAGGCTAACCACGAACAAGGAAAACCGATGCTCGCGAGTGGCTTGCCAAATGTCCGCCATGAGACGACCAGATATAATCCGATATGTTCGGAATATGGGAAGCCATGATGACAAGGTCAGAACCTGTAGCCTCTACGGCTTCCATCAGCTTTTTGTTCAGGTCCACTGCCGGATCGTTGGCAACAATGACATGGGCTGTTGCATTGATCCCGCGGGCCTGCATCTGAGCGGATGCAAAGGCTTGCAATCTGTCGCCAAATTCCGCCGGCGTATGGCCCAAGTCCCCTGGTTCGGGGCCGGTGACACCAACAAAGATGACAGCTGCTTCGTTGGTCCTTGCCATATCAGCCGCGATGGTCAGCGTCTTCTCCAATTTGGACGTGTGACGCAAATCCACCGGAACCATGATCGTATTGAACATTTTCTCTATCCTCACGTTTCCGTGAGTCGGACAATAACCAATAGTAACCTCTGAGTCGAATCGGGGTTTGGATAAGTATAATTTTCAAGGATCATGGATTATAAGAAGCTGACAATAGAATTGCGGCCTGAATGGGCGTGTCTTTGACGAGGAAACACGTTTTGATAATAGGAGATTATACATATATTGAACTGAGCGAGAGAAGCGGAATAGTCCCGCAATTGCCTGCTTTGAAGAGCTTTTGGCGGGCGAATATTCTTTGCAGTTCCTCACATGTCTAATCACTATTCATGGATGCTTCAGCCCATGAAAAAGGCGGAAAGCCCAGAGCCCGATAACGAAGACCATAAGAGACAGGTGCGTCAATCGAGCTGGAGCTTTTCCAGCGGTAGAGCCGATCGGTTGACGACCGGTTTGGTGACCACATAGGTGAAATAGCGCCGGAGGCCGATATCCGCTTCGAGCATATGATCGATGAGCCGTTGATAATGGTCCACATCCTTGGCAACGATCTTGAGAATGTAATCAAGTCCGCCACCCACAGCCCAGCATTCGAGAATTTCGGGATAGTCCTGAACTGCGGTCTCGAACCGTTCAAAATCTTCTGAACGGTGACTATCAAGCTCCACTTCGACAAAGACCACAGCAAGGGAGCCGAAAGCCTTTAGCGAGAGGCGGGTTTCATAGGCCTCGATAATACCGGCCTCTTCAAGCCGTTTCAGCCGCTCCCAGCAGGGGGTGGGGGAAAGATTGACCCGCTGCGCCAGAGCCGCCTTGGTGATGCGTCCTTCGGTTTGCAAAATCTTCAGGATCGCCCAATCTCTGTCATCCAGTTTCAGTCCTGCGGCAGGCATAGCTGTTGTGTCTCCGTGCACTATCGGGTCTTGGGCAAAAGGGTGTTCGCAGCGCAAACCATTGGCTCATTCAATTGGTAGCACAATTGAGGCGGGGAAGGCCAAGCACAGTTTTATCAGGTCGCTCAGCCTATGGAAAAGAATAGAAATCAGGCGGGAAACGAAACAAGGCGGGCATGGAGCCCGCCTTGCTTTTGCGTTGGTGAAATCAGAGTTTCGCAATAACCGTTTCGATTGCATCCTTGGTGGCGGCAATCACGGTGTCGGCTTCCTCTTTGGTCATGCAGAGCGGTGGCGCAAAGCCCAGAATGTCGCCCTGTGGCATCGCGCGACCGATCACCTTGTGGCGTTCGAGCAGCGCACCAACAACCGCATAGCCGATCTTGTCGGCGGGATCGAAGAAGGTGCGGCTGTCCTTGTCCTTGACGAATTCGACAGCGGCCATAATGCCTTCGCCGCGCACGTCCCCAACAATCGACAAGTCGCCAACAGCGTCTTTCAGACCTTGAACAAAATAGGCGCCAGTGTCCTTTGCATTGTCAATGAGCTTTAATTCATCAATAAGCTTGAGGTTGGCAACGCCGGCAGCCGCTCCGATCGGGTGGGCCGAATAGGTCCAGCCATGACCGATGGCGCCATATTTGTCGGTGCCGTCTTCCAATACCTTCCACACGCGGTCTGCCACGATGGATCCGGAAAGCGGCGCATAGGCAGAGGTGAGGCCCTTGGCGATGGTCATGATATCTGGTTTGAGGCCATAGTGATCAGACCCAAACATGGAGCCGAGGCGACCAAAACCGGTGATCACTTCGTCAACAATCAGCAGGATGTCGTATTTGCTCAGCACGGCCTGAATGGCTTCCCAGTAGCCAGCCGGTGGCGGCACGATGCCGCCAGTGCCCAGAACAGGCTCACCGATGAAGGCGGCGATGGTGTCCGGTCCTTCCTTCTGGATGAGGGCGTCGAGATTGTCCGCGCACTGCTTGACGAATTCGGCTTCGGATTGCCCCAGATCTTCGCGGCGGAAATAGTATGGCGCATCCGTATGCACCACATAAGGCAGTGGCAGATCAAACTGGTTATGGAAGGTTTCAAGGCCAGTGAGCGAGCCCGTCATCAGGCCAGAGCCATGATAACCGCGCCAGCGGGAAATGATCTTCTTCTTTTCAGGGCGCCCCAGCACGTTGTTGTAGTACCAGACAAGCTTGATGTTGGTCTCGTTGGCATCCGATCCGGACAGGCCGAAATAGACTTTGGACATGTGGTCCGGGGCGCGATCGAGGATCATCTTGGCCAGCGTGATGTTGGCTTCGGTGCCATGGCCTACATAGGCGTGGTAATAAGCCAGCTCCTTTGCCTGGGCCGCAATGGCTTCGGCGATTTCCTGACGGCCATAGCCGATATTAACGCAATAAAGGCCCGCAAAGGCGTCAAGCAGCTTGTTGCCTTCGCGATCTTCAATATAAACGCCTTTGCCGCCGGTCACGATGCGGTTGTTCAATTCGCCGCGTGCGAACTGGCCCAGCGGGGTGGACGGATGGAAGAAGTTTTCCCGATCCCATTGCGCTAATTGATCATTCTCCAACATATCTTTCTCCTAATGTTTGGCGCGCAGGGCGCCTCGTTCGGTCGTCGCGGCTATCAAGAGAAGTCGCGGCATACATATTTGATTTCGGTGAATTCTTCGAGGCCCTGCCGTGCACCTTCGCGCCCGAGGCCGGATTGTTTCATGCCGCCAAAGGGAATGGGCGCTCCGGTCACCTTGGTGCGGTTGACGGCAACCATGCCATATTGCAGGGCGCGAGAGGCCGAATAGATCCGCTTGGCGTCTCCCGTATGCAAATAGGCAACAAGGCCATATTCGGTGTCATTGGCCATAGCGATGACATCTTCATCGCTATCGAATGGAATGAGCGCAGCAACCGGTCCGAAGGTTTCTTCCTGTGCTATCAGCGCATTCCGCGGCACGTCGCCCAGCACTGTCGGCTCATAGAAGAGGGGGCCCAGCGAATGCTCTTTGCCGCCACACAGGAGCCTGGCCCCCTTGCTGAGGGCATCCTCCACATGCTCTTTCTGCTTGTTCACTGCATTGCTATTCATAAGCGGGCCGATGTCGGGATCATCCAGCCCTTTGCCAACCGTCAATGCCTTGGTGGCGGTGGTGAATTTCTCGGCGAATGCCTTATAGACGGATCGCTCGATATAAAAGCGATTGGCACCCAGACAGTCTTGTCCGGAGGTTGCGAATTTGGCCGAGATGGCGCAGTCGACTGCCCGGTCAAGATCCGCATCGGCAAAAGTGATGAAGGGCGCGTGGCCACCAAGCTCCATCACCAAATGTTTGACCGTTTCTGCTGACTGTCGATAGAGCAGGCGGCCGACTTCCGTTGAGCCGGTAAAGGAGAGGGCCCGCACGCGTGGATCGCCGGTCCACGGTTCCACGATCTGGGCCGCATAGCCCGTCACGACATTGAATACGCCCGCTGGCAGGCCTGCCTGTTCGCCCAATTCGGCCAGTGCCGTAGCGGAATAGGGCGTTTCGCGAGAAGGATGCACCACGCAAGTGCAGCCCACGGCCAGCGCTGCGGCTGCCTTACGCGTGATCATGGCGCAGGGGAAATTCCATGGCGTGATGAGAGCGACGACGCCTATCGCCTCGCGCCAGACCTCCACTTCGCCATCTGGCAGATGGGAGGTGATGCCTTCGATATTGGGGCGCTTGGCTTCCTCGGCATAGAATTCGACAAAGCTTGCCGCATAGTCGATTTCGCCCCGGGCTTCCGATATAGGCTTGCCCTGTTCCAGCGTCATCAACAGCGCAAGGTCTTCCTTGTTTGCAAGAATGAGATCAAACCATTTGCGCAAGATGGCCGCTCTTTCTTGCGGCAGCTTTGCAGCCCAAGGGCCAAAGGCGGCTTGCGCAGCATCAACCGCTTTCCGGCTCTGGTCCGCCCCGAGAGAAGGCACGGTTCCCACCAAGGTTCCATCTGCCGGATCATGCACGGCAATGGCTGGCGTCTCCCTTTGGGACACCCATTCGCCATTGATATAGGAAAATTCCTTGAACAGGCGCAGATCATTCAGTTTCCCAAGGGCGTGAGATCTGTTTTTGGTCTGTGAGTCAGGCATCTTCGCATCTCCCCTCATTTTCTCCGATAGTGGGGCATGCAGAGGCGAAGGTGCCTCTAAAGATGGTTGCATTTTCAGAGCAAAAATCTGCCTTTACCCTGCCGGGCAGAGGAATCGTCTTCTGTCCTTTTGGTGACCCAGCGCGTCAGTCGCTGTCGAGGCTTTCCAAATGCGCAGAGACATCTTTCAAAAAGGAAAGACAGCGTGATATTTCAGAGACTTCAATATATTCATCGGGCTTGTGTGCCTGATCGATGGAGCCGGGCCCGAACACCACAGTGGAGATTCCAACACGCTCGAAATGCCCCGCATCCGTGCCGAATGACACCACTTCGGTGTGGTTGATACCGGTTATTCTGCGCACGAACTGCACCGCAGCAGAGGATTCATCTGCCCAGAGAGGCGGTACATCCGCTTCGATGATGGTTCGGATCTCGGCATCGGGGAATGTCTGCTTCATCAGCGGCAGCAATTCATCATCACAAAAATATTGCAACTCGGCCAGAAGAGTACGTCCGTCATCGGAAGGAATGGGGCGTAGCTCCCAATCGATGGAGCAGCTGTTGGCCGTGATGTTGCGGGCAACACCGCCATGGATCCTGCCAATATTGAAGGTGGTATAGGGCGGTTCGAACGGTGTTTGCAGATCCGGGTTGATCGAGCAACGGTCGGCAATTTCGATGATTTTGCTGATATAGCGGGCAGCAAATTCGATGGCGCTCACGCCTTTGCGCGGGTCGGAGGCATGGGCGGAAAGACCGATAAGGTCCGTGTGCATCTCATAGCCCGCCTTGTGGCCATTGACCAGATTCATCAAGGTCGGCTCACCAACGATTGCAACGGAGGGTTTGGGGCCTCGTTCAATGATGTCCCGGGCCAGAATGGGGGCCCCGAAACCGCCGATTTCCTCGTCATAGCAGCAGGAAAAAAGGATTGGTCGCTTGAGTTCTGCAGCCTTGAAATGGGGCACCATCGCCAATGCGCAGGCCAAAAACCCCTTCATATCCACCGCACCACGCCCATAGAGCTTGCCGTCTTTTTCCAGCAGATCAAACGGGTCGTGGGTCCATGGCTGGCCTCGCGCCGGAACAACATCCGTATGCCCGTTGAGCACAATGCCGCCCTCCACATCCGGCCCTATGGACGCGAACAGGTTGGCTCTATTGCCCGTATCGTCATAAGACAGCTTGGCTTCCACGCCATGGCTGGCCAGATAGCTTGAGATATAGCCAATCATATCAAGATTGGATTGCCCTGAGAGGCTTTCGAAGGCCACCAGTTGCGCCAGTATGTCTTGGGTCTTTTCAAGCAGCTGTTGCATGCCCACCTCCAGGCTGAATGGAGGTCGGGCCACCCCGCTGATGCGATCATCAGCACCGGTATTATGGTGGCCCGACACGCTCGTCTTTCCCTAGTCGACGACGACCAGTTCGCGCGGTACGTTGGCCAGACATTCCGGCCCGTTGGCGCCGATGGCGATGCTTTCGGTTATCTCCAGTCCCCAGCCATTTTGCCAAAGACCGGTCATGAAGTGGAAGGTCATGCCTTCTTGCAGAACAGTTCGGTCACCAGCCCTGAGGCTCATGGTGTGCTCGCCCCAATCCGGTGGATAGGCCAGACCGATCGGATAGCCGGTGCGGTTGTCCTTGACGATGCCGTATTTTCTCAAAACCGCAAAGAAGGCGTTGGCGATGTCTTGGCAGAGATTGCCTGCCTTGGCCATTTCCAGCCCCGCATCCATGCCTTCTAGAACGGCTTTTTCTGCATCAAGGAACTGTTGGGTCGGCTTGCCCATGAAGATTGTACGGGACAGAGGGCAGTGATAGCGATGGTAGCTGCCTGCCACTTCAAAGAAGGTGCCCTCGCCAAGCTTGAAGGGGCGGTCATCCCATGTGAGGTGAGGGGCTGATGCGTCCGTTCCTGATGGCAGGAGGGGAACAATGGCAGCATAATCGCCGCCAATGCCTTCAACGCCGCGCAAAGACGCATCATAAATCTCCGCAACCAGCTCGTTTTTCGGCAGGCCCGGGCGGGCATGTTCGCGAATGCGCTGATGCATGGCTTCCACGATCCGGCCCGCCGTCCGCATCATATCCAGCTCGGGTTCGGACTTGACCGCGCGCTGCCAGTGAACGAGCAGGTTGCAGTCCACAAAATCGGCATTGGGCATATGCTTGAGCAGGGAACAATAGGCCGCAGCGGTGAAGTAGTAATTGTCCATCTCTACCCCGATGCTGGCTGATGAAAAGCCCTTGTCGACCAGAATGGCCGCAAGCAGATCCATCGGGTGACGTTCGGTGGATTGCACATAGTGATCTGGATAGCTCAGGATATTCTCATGGTCCAGATAACAGGTCACTTTTGCGCCGTTGGCATCCTGCGTGCGGCCATACCAGATCGGCTGGCCTTCCATTGTCACAATGACGCACTGATGCACATAGAATGACCAGCCGTCATATCCGGTCAACCATGCCATATTGGCCGGCTCGGTGCAGATGAGGATGTCCACGCCTTTCATCTGCATGGCCTTGCGCGTCTTGGCCAATCGCCGATCATATTCTTCCTGAGTGAAGAATAGTCTCGGCTTCACATGTTCCATTGTCATGCTCGGTTCCTTTTTTGTCTTGAATGCTTCGTAATCACGAATTCCTGTTAGATATTAAAATTGAGCGCCCGCTTTTTGAGCTATGGCGCGTTGGCGGGCGAGCGTCGCAATTGCGGTGTCCTGCACGCCCATGCCGGTCAGGTCACATACGGTAATATCCGCCTCCGTCTTTCGACCCGGGCAGGCACCAGCTATGATGTCACCCAGTTCGGGGAAGGCTGCGGCATCGGAAACAATCCCTGTGGCAATCGCAGTTCGCAATTCGCCCAGCTTTCTTGTCTGTGCTAGCCGGTCGGCGACATAGAGATTGGCTTTACCGATGATGGCTGGATCGATTTCATTCTTGTAGTCGGCATCAGACCCCATGGCGGTGACATGTTGGCCCGGCGCCAGCCACTCAGCCATCAGAATAGGCGATTGTGTCGGTGTTGTGGTCACCAGGATATCAGCGCCCCTGGCAGCTTCTTTCCCGCTTTCAAAGGCCTGTATATCGATCCTGAGTTTGTGGCTTAGCTCGGCGGCCATGGTCTCCGCCTTGTCCGGCGTGCGCCCCCAGATGCGGGCGGATGTGATGGAGCGGACATGACACAGCGCTTCCAGCTGCAAACGCGCCTGAAGGCCGGTGCCGTAGATGGTTGCCACCTTGGAGTCTTTTCGCGAAAGTGCCTTGGCTGCCACGGCCCCTGCAGCTGCAGTGCGCAGGTCGGTCAGATAGCCATTATCCAGCAACACGGCCTCCACGATACCGGTTTTGGCGGACAATAGCACCATCAGGCCGTTAAGGCTTGGCAGGCCGAGCTTGGGATTGTCGAAAAAGCCCGGACTGATCTTGATGGCAAAGCTGTCCAAGCCGGGCACATAGGCCGTCTTGACGTCGACCTCGCCGTTGAAGTCGGGGATTTCCATCGACAGGATCGGTGGCATGACGACGGCCTTTGTAGCAAGGCTTTCGATGGCCTGTTCGATGCAGGCGATGCTCTGGGCATCAAGCGTAATCGCTTGGCGCAAATCCTGCTCGGATAGAATGAGAATGGACATCGGGCCTCCCTAGAGCGTAACCATTTCGCCGGAAATCAGCTTGTGATGCATGGTCATATCGATGTTGCGGCCCGAAAGGATGACCACGCAGCGTCCCGGACTCTCGACCTTGCGACCGAGCAAGGCCGAGAGTCCGACGACGCCAGCCCCCTCCAGAATTTCTTCCTCCTGCCAATAGGCATGGCGAATGCCCTCTGCGATTTCTTCTTCGCTCAGCAGGATCACGTCGTCCACGAGCGCTTGCGTCATCGCATAAGTGTAGCGGTTCGAAAGGCCGATGCCTCCGCCAAGGGAATCTGCCAGTGTTGGCAATTCTTCCACGCGTACCGGTTTGCCTGCCTCAAGACTGGCATGCATTGCAGCACCCCGCTGCATGGAAATGCCGATAATGCGTGTGCGCGGAGAAGCCGCCTTGATAGCTGCGGCGACACCGGAAATCAGGCCGCCGCCGGACAGCTGCACCAGAACAGTGTCGATGTCTGCCAGATCCTGAAGGATCTCCAGCCCGAGAGTGCCTTGCCCTGCGATGACATCAGCATGATCAAAGGGCGGAATGGTCGTCATGCCTTCTTCTGCCACCATGCGGTCAACTGCCTGTTGCGCTTCATCCTGTGAGCGCCCGTGAATGACCACTTCAGCCCCCAGCGCTGCGATACCATCGCGCTTGTTCTGCGGCACCAATTCGGACATGGCAACAACGCAGCGCACACCGGCATTTTGGGCCGCAAAGGCAAGGCCGCGCCCGTGATTGCCGGTTGAAACGGCAGCGATCCCCTTGGCCTTTTGCTCTTGGGTAAGCGCAAGCACCGCGTTGGTGGCGCCACGCAGTTTGAAGCTGCCCGTATGCTGGCGATGTTCCATCTTGAGATAAATGTCGCCGCCGGTTTTTTCGGAGAGCGCCCGCGAATGGCGCATGGGCGTTTGCAGCACATGCGGCGCTATCCGTCCTTGTGCATGCAGAATGTCTGACAGCGATGGATGATGGGGCTGAAGCGCGGTGCGCGAAGGGGCGTGGTGCGGGCGGGTCATGGCTGGCCTTAAAAATAGTGGCGTGAATGCGCTCCTGTCAGGCGGCTTCAGGCAGAGTGTGAAACAGCTGGCAACTGTTGCGAACGGGTTGGGGCAGGCCAAGCAGACGCAAAATATACCAGATGGCCGCCTGATTGCTGGTAATGACCGGTTTGCCAAGGCGATTTTCAAGTTCGGGCACCAGTTCCAATGCACGCAGCGCCGTGCATGAAATGAACAAGGCCTCCGCATCAGGGTGATCGGCCTTTATGGCCGCCTGAATGAGGCTGCGCGCATCAATCGCCGCCATGATGCGGTCATCCTCGATGCCGAGGCATGAATGCTTGGCAACCGAGATGCCACGCTCCGTGAAATAGGGTTCCAGCGGGGCGCTCGTTTTTGGCAGATAGGGTGTCAAAACAGCCAGAGACCCAACCCGCAGCTGATGACAGGCAGCAAGGGCTGCCGATGTCGGCGTCACCACGCTTGCGGAGGGTTTCGCCTTGTTGATCTCGCGTGCCACCACAGCATCACCAATGACAAATGATGCTGACGTACAGCCATAATAGACCACATCCAGATCGGCTTCAGGCAGGATCTGCGCGGCGCGCTCGCACAGAAGCGGCATCATCTTGCGCAAATTTTCCGGCGTCGTGGGATTGGCATAGCTGACGCGATTGGCATAGACCCCGATCAGATCATGCGGCATATGCCGCGCAAATTCCAGCTCGGTCGTATGGTCTGTTTCCAGAAGCAGCAAGCCCACCCGGCATGGGATGGTCTTGTTGCGCAGGGATAAGGTCAAGTTGAGTTGGGTCACCATGGCCAGTTTCTTCTTTTCTGTTCTTGTTGCAAATCACCAAAGCAAAGAGAGAGCGTCTAGCGCACAATCATCACCGGACAATGGGCAAGGCTCGTCACCTTATGGGAGACACTGCCCAGAAGCAGGGCCTCCAAATCGCCATAGCCGCGCCCCCCCATAACAATCAGGTCGCCCTGATGCTCGGAGGCAAAGCGCATGATGGTGCGTGCCGTTGGTCCTTGCATGACATGGGCCGTCACGTTGCGCCCGCCCATCTCGAAGGCCCTGTTCTTTGCATCCTGCACAACCTCGCGGGCATGCTGGGAAAGGGACTTGTCTATGACATCGGGGGTGGAGGGGCGCACCATGGAAACCGAGGCCTCCCGCGCGCCCTGATGGCGGTAGATACAAATGATCTTGAGCACACAGTCGAGCCCGCATAATTTTTGAAGCTCGACTGCTTTTTCCAGTGCATTCAAAGAACAGGGTGAGCCGTCGATCGGCACGATTATCCTTTCAAACATTCGCCATCTCCTCCCATTTAGCGAAACGCGATATCACGCAGGAACAAGGCAATCTGTGGGAACATGATCAGCAGAGCAGACACCAGAACCAGCATGAAAATGAATGGCGGGGTTCCTTTGACAACATCGAAATAGGGTCGCCGGAAAATCGCCATCGCCGTGAAAATATCACACCCGAAGGGTGGCGTCGCTGAGCCTATAGCCACCTGCAGCGTGATGATGGTCCCCACCAGAACCGGGTCCAGCCCGACGGACTTTATGACCGGCGCAAAGATCGGCACCAGGATCAGAATGACCACGATTGGGTCCACAAACATGCAGCCGATGAAGAAGGATAGGGAAATAATGACCAGAACCCCGATTGGTCCCATTTCCGAAATGCCTATGGCCGCCAGAATATGCTGTGGAATCTGGGCAAAAGAAATCACCCAGGAGAAGGCGGCACCCGCAGCAACCAGAATGAAGACAACCGCCGTGATCAGGCCCGTTGACTTGGAAATTTCGTAGAGATCGGAAAAGCCCAGAGACCGGAAGACGAGCATTTCCAGCACCACCGCATAGAAGACGCAAACAGCAGCCGCTTCAGTGGGCGAGAAGATGCCGCCATAGATGCCCCCGACGATGATAACGGGAAAACCAAGGGGCCAGATTGCGCCAAAAACGGATTCCATGCGCTCTTTCCAGCTTGCTTTTGGCTCGGTCGGAACATCATTTACATAGGCGTAAATGATGCTGTAGATCGAAAAGAGCGTCAGGATCAGAAGACCGGGCCCAATGCCCGCAATGAACAGCTCGGCAATGGAAGTGTTGGACACAACGCCATAGATGATCATGCCGATGGAAGGCGGAATGAGAAAGGCAATGTCGCTTGAGTTGACGATCAGGGCCAGCACAAAGGAATCCTTGTAACCGGCCTTGAGCATGCGTGGCCGCAAGGGCGAGCCAACGGCAACCACAGTTGCCTGCGTCGAGCCTGAAACGGCGCCGAACAACGTGCAGGCTGCGGCTGTGGTCACGGCCAGACCGCCCTTGATGTGGCCCACAAATTTCATCACCATGTCGATCAGGCGACCGGCAGACTGGCCACGGGTCATGATATCAGCCGCCAGAATGAACATGGGGACCGCAATCAGCGAGGCGGGGCGAATGCCGGCCATGAATTGCTGAACCATGAAATCCATTTTGTCGAAGCCGCCAAACATGGAATAGAAGCCGATGGAAGCGCCCGCCATCAGCGGTACCATCATGGGGAACCCGATCAGCAACAGCGCCACCATGACGAGGAACATCGTAATAGCCATGATATGCTCCTAAACCTCGTATTCGTCTTCGGAATATCCCTCAAGCACCTGGCTGGAAAGATAGATATCCTTGGACGTGATGTTGCGAATGGCCGTCAGAATATATTGCAGCCCGGTCAGGAACAGGCCGACCGGAACCCACAGATAGATCCAGTAAACGGGGATCTGCAAAGCGGGCAGAACACGGCCGGATTTGGCGACCGTAAGAATGTAGGAGAAAGAAAAGTAGGCAAGAGCGAGCATGATCAGCGCCGTGCAGATGGCGATGATGATCATGAGACTCTTGCGCGCAGGTGAATTCAGCTTGTCGAAGATCGCCGACATGCGAATGTGTCGCCCCTGTCTGGCAGCATAGGAAATGCCAGAGAAAGTGATCAGAACGATCAGAAAACGGTTCAGCTCCTCGGAAAAGAAGAGACTGTTCTGAAAAATAAACCGACCGATTACATTGGCAACAGTGTTTGTCGCCATCAGAATTACGCCAAGGGCCAGCATCATTGACTCAATTTTGGCAATCGAAATGTCAATCAGCCCCAGCACGCCCGGTAGGGTCGTGTCCGAATGAGTGTCCATGGACATGGCAAGCTCCCGACTGAAGCAAAAACCAAGGAAAAGAAGCGGACACAAAAAGTCCGCTTCCAGCATGGTCAGGGCGCCTGCATTCACAACCCTTTGTTATCGGGCAGAAAGAGGCGGGCGCCTAGACTGGAAATCCTGTTCCGGGAGCGGAAAGGACGCCAATGGCGTTTCCCGCAGCCCGTTGGCTTTTGATCAGTTCGCAGAGACGGCTTTCAGATCCGCTTTCATCTGATCCAGAATGGCCTTGCCGCTGTCGCCGGTCATTTCGATGAACTTGTCTTCCACCTTGGCAGCGGCTTCCTTGAATGGCGCGCGTTCTTCCTCGGTCAATACATTGACCTCAATGGACGGCTTGGCTTTCTCGATCTTATCAAGGGCTTCTTTTTCAAGACCCTTCTGATAATCGAGGATATAGTCGAATGCCGCTGTTGCCGCATTCTGGACCAGCTCTTTGTCAGCATCGCTCAGCCCGTCATAGAAGGCCTTGTTGGCCATGACTGCGGTTGTGAAGTTGCTGTGGCCTGCATAGGTGATGACGTCGGTGACTTCATACAGCTTGGTGGACTCGATGAAGGAAGTCGGGTTTTCCTGCCCCTGAATGATGTTGGTTTGCAGACCGCCATATACCTCACCCCAAGGCAGCGGGGTAGGGGTGGCGCCGAAGGCCTGATAGGCTTCCACGAGCAGCGGGTTGGTCATGACACGGAATTTGACTTCGTTGAGATCTTTCGGGCTGTGCACCGGCTTCTTGGTGGTCATGGCCACTTCGCCTTCAGGGAACATCTTGAGCAACTCAAGGCCCTGCTCGGCATAAAGGCCCTTGAAGTCTTCATTGATCGCCTTGGACGTGCGGAAGAATTCATTGAGCTTTTCAGTGTCGGTCGGCAACAGGTAAGGCACGAAGAAGACCTGCGCTTCAGGGATCAAGGCGCCGGTGAAGCCAGGAGACTGGTCAACGAACTGCAGGATGCCTGCCTGGGTCTGTTCCATGGTGTCGGCAGATTCGCCAAGCGTGCCATAAGGGAAAATCTGAACCTCATGGTCCGAGTTGGCTTCAATCTCTTCTTTGAATTTGGTTGCGTATACGCCCTGTACTTCGTTGATGGCTTCTTCGATTGCATATTTCCAGGTATCTGCCTGAGCCATGGAAGGCACGAGCGCAAAACCGGCGAGCAGGGAGGCAACAGATGTTGCCGTACATAATTTTTTAAGAAATGGAGTTTTCATCGCTTCCCTCGTTGTCGGATATGAATGCGTTATTATTTTTGTTGCCATACAATCAAACAGGGACAATTTCAGGTCAATTGAAACATTAAATCATGACAATTTAACTTGAGCCTATAGGCTGACTCTGTTTCAACGCTATGCAAATGAATAAAACTTCAACGGCAGTTGGCCTAAAACATAGGCAGTGGTTTCTCTGATCCGGCCCCCAATAGAGCGGCTATAACATTGAGAGCGTGAGTCAATTGCTCTTCGTTGCTGGGGCCCAGAGCCACTCTGACAGAGTTCAATTTGATGGGGTCGCCCTCGTTGGAATGCTCCGCCATAATGAAGGGCAAACTGCCTGCAATGGCCACGTTATTTTTTCGGGCTCTTTCCACAAATTCGCTTTCTTGCCAGATCTCGGGAAGCGGAATCCATATGTGGGGCGCGCATTTGTGACTCAGATAGTCATGCCCCTTGAGCAATCTGGCAGCAAGCTTTTGACGCTTTTGTAGCGCGCGGGCCTGCCACGATATGAGATGATCCGCTGTGCCATTGTCGAACCAGTGTGTCAGCAGGTCGACCGTCAGTGGATTGGCCATCCAGTTGGTGACGAGGTGGCGGTTTTTGGTAACAATATACATGGAGGGCGGGGTGATCAGTAGCCCAACGCGCAAGCCCGGCATAATGGTTTTGGAAAAGGATGTGATATAGAAAACCCGCTCTGGATCGAGCTGTTGCAAAGGCGGTGGTGCGTTCTTTACTAGAGTGCCCAGGACATCATTCTCGATGATGAAAACGTCATTTCTCTTCGCAATATCAATAATTTCCTGCCGTCTTGCAATGCCCATAACATAGGCTCTGGGGTTTGATACCGTCGGAGAAATGACCAGAGCCCTGATGGAATGGTTCTGGCAAAGTGCTTCGAATTGCTCCGGAATCAAGCCTTCCTTGTCCATGCCAACGGTTTCAAGGCGCACGCCAAGATATTCGCACAAAGGACGGATGCTGTGAAAGCTGACCTCCTCGGCACAGATCGTGGAGCCCGGAGGGGCTGCGCTCATGATGGCCGCGACCAACGCGGGAATGGCCCCGTTTGTATAGGTGGTGTGGCTTGGATCTGCGTGAATATGATGTGATTTCAGCCAGCGGCAGGCTATCTTGATATGCTCGCGAAAGGCTTCTTCAGGGCGAAAGGATTGCACCAGATCCTTTGTGAAATCGCGGGACAGATCCTCAAGCCCCTTCTGCATGGTGTCATAATGCAGCAAAGAGGTGACTGGCTTGAGCATCGAAAGGTCGATCAGCCCTTCCTGCCTGTTGGGTAGAAAAGGCATCGGAGTGTCTGTGGTTTCCCGATAACGCACATAGGTGCCGCGCCCGACTTCTCCGGCCAGATAGCCCAACTTGCACAGGGCATCATATGTGCGCGAAACGGTCTGTACCGAAATTTTGAGCTTATAGGCGAAGTCGCGATGGGTCGGCATCCGATCTCCCGGTTGCAAATCTCCAGCGTCTATCGCGTCGATTATCAATCCCTGCAAGGTCTTGTAGACGGGTCTCTTTAGCTTTGCAGGATCTGGCCACCAATTTGTCATGAGAATAGTGATTAGCAATATCAATACAATTTGGCAATATGGGGGATGCTATTCTCAGTACATTTTCCAGTTTTGATAATGATTTGAGGTGCCTATCGTAGATTGCGTGCCCTATTTCAATGCAATTTGGGGTGCGGTTTTGAAGACGCATGTTTGTTCCCGTTGCTAAGCTGTGAGGCATAGGCGAGAAAAAACCGGGCATCATCATGACGTCCGGTTTTGGCTTGGTGGAGGAGGGAGAGAGCAATCAGGCTACCCGCACCTGATTGATGAACTTGTCGACCTCAGCCTTGAGCATTTCGGACTGTTCCGCTAGCTCTCCGGAGGAGGCGAGAACTTGGCTGGAGGCACTTCCGGCTTCCTGTGATGCTTTGTTCACGGAGTCGATATTCTCGTTGACCAGCTCCGTGCCCTCCGCTGCTTGGTGAATGTTGCTGGAAACCTCGTTGATCGCGACATTCTGTTCTTCCATGGCAGCGGCAATGGCCGTCGAGATCTCGTTGAGATGCTGAATGACGTGACTGACCTCTTCCATGGAGTCAGATGACAGTTTGGTGGCCGACTGAACCTCGAAGATTTGCTTGGCAATCTCGTCCGTGGCCTTTGCTGTTTGCCCTGCCAAGGCTTTCACCTCACCGGCAACCACGGCAAAGCCTTTGCCAGCCTCGCCAGCCCGAGCCGATTCTATGGTGGCATTGAGCGCGAGCAGGTTGGTCTGTTCGGCAATCGTGGAGATCATTTCAACCACTTTACCGATGTTGGCAGCCGTGTCGGAAAGCACCGCCATCTGCTCGTTGGTCGAGCTGACCTTGTTGACAGCTTCGCTGGCAGATTGAGATGCGGTTGCCACCTGATGGGCAATTTCAGCAATGGTGCTGGTCATCTCTTCTGTTGCTGTAGCAATCGTCTGCACGCTGGCTGTGGTTTGCTGAGAAGCGGATGCTGCCTGTGTGGCCTGTTGCAGGGTCAGTTCACTCACGCTGGTCATGGATCTAGCGCTGGCATTGAGTTCAACAGAGTTGGACGAAACCGCTTGCACGATCGAGCCAACCTGACGTTCGAACTCGTCTGCCATCTGCAACATGATCTTTCGCTTTTCCTCTTCGGCTTTGCGCTTGTTCTCCTGTTGCTCGGCTTCCAGTGTTCTGGCCCTGATGGTGTTCTGCTTGAATATCTCGACCGTATGGGCCATTTCGCCCAGTTCGTCTTTTCTGCTCTGTCCGGGGATGCTGGTTGCCACATCGCCATCAGCAAGATGCTTCATGGAGCGCGTCAGAGCGTTGACCGGGGAGGTGATACCGCGTGCGATGATGAAAGCGCCAGCCAGGGCAATCACCAGCGCAATCACGGCAATTGTGATCAGGTGGCTTTCTGCGCTGGAGAGGCTGGCATAAACCTGCTGACGCATAGCTGTTTCATCCCGATCAGCTGAAGCTGAGGTTGCGTTTGATGCGGAGAAAATGGTGTCCGTGCTCTTGTTCAGCTTGCCATCCAGAATATTGTTGCGCTCAATGATTACATTGGTCAGTTCTTTGGTGGCTGTCTGATACTCCTGTGCCAGCGCTGCAGTTTCTTCCTGAAGGATTCGTCTTTGCGGATTGAGCAATGATGCGTGCAATTCATTCAGAGCTTTGCTAAGTGCCTGCAATTCGCTTGTGGTGCGTTTGGCGGCCTCATCGCTGTTGTCATCAAGGAATTTCATCACGTAAAGGCGAGCCAGCAGCAGATGTTCCTGCGCAACCCCAGCAAAACTTGCCGATTCATAGTCGCCAGCCGCGAAGGCACCCGAGCGAATGCGGGTCAACTTCTCCTGCATCGCGAGCCCTTTGACGCCCAACTCTTTGTAGACCAGCGTGTTGCGGCGATCTATGAGGCTGGAAACCTCGTCAAACCCGGATTTATAGGTCGTGAGCGCCTGGGCTATCTGGTTCAGATGGCGGACTCTCTCCGGATTTTGAATGGTCGCCTGAGCCTGATCCATCAGCGCGTTGACGCTTTTATATTGTGCAAGAAAAGCCGCTTTTTCTTTGTCTGCAGATGTTTGAAAATAGTTCCTCTGTGCCAACTGGGTTTTCACAACCTCGGCACTCAAACTGTCAATCAGTTTGGCATCTTTGGCCATTTCCCCATAAGCATCAAACTGCACAATTTGATTGCGAAAGGCCAGAATGCACATGATTGAAAGGGTAACGATCAGGGCGATCTGGACCAGAAAGCCACCATAGATCCGTTGCCCGATTTTGAACCGAGATAAAACGTCCTTCGCATCACTTGAATTACTCTTACTATCTGAGATTTGCGAGTTTCGTTGCTGATACTCACTCATGATCGCTATATCCTGTTTGGGATGTAATTTCTTGCCGCTATCCAGAAATACCGACGTCTCCTGAAGTTAAAAGTTGATTATCATGGTTAACAAAAGATTTAATTTCAGGTATGTACAATTTAATTATTGTCAATTTAGGGTTGAAAACGATGTGTCCTGTGGAATTTATGTTTATCAACCAGAAGTATTGTTTTGTATTGAGTAAAACAATAACGAATATTTGATATATGAAGTTGATTTTTATTGTGTTTGGATTTTATGAAATACGCCCGTTTTGCTTGAGCCTGAAACAGGGCGCTAGATATCCATGACAGGAGCGTGACTACACGAAGCATGGCTCGGGCTGTTGGCTATTGTTCTTGAATTCCTAGCTTTCAGCATTGATGCCAAAGAAGAAAGCAAGGCTTTCTAGCTAAGATCGATATTACTCAATCTCCCTGTCGTCACGACCATCAGGAAGGCCCCAAAAGGGAGCGCAAGGGAAGCCGATTGGTGGGGGCTTGCCGTGATTCAATTGAGTCGCATTTGAAGGGAGGAGCTGGTGCGTGTCAGATGGTGATGCAACCGAGAAAACAATGAGCGGCTGCATCAAGGCTTTGCACGAGAAGAAAACAGAGCTACCGCTTTTGGAAGAGAATTGGCTGGGGTGGTAGGATTCGAACCTACGATACACGATACCAAAAACCGATGCCTTACCACTTGGCCACACCCCAGCAAGCCGAATAAGTGCTCCGGCTTAGAGTAGGCTTTCTATACAGAAGGCCGTTGTGTCGTGCAATGCTTTAAACCGAATTTTTCACAAGTCTGACCCATCTTTTATAAAAGGATCTGACACTTGTTATTTATCTCCGGAGAAAATAGCCGTTGAGAGCGGCAAAATGCATGCAAGATGATATCCGGCGTGGAAATCTTTCAAAGAGTTCGGAATTTGTCTTTTATGCTCTTGCCATAAAGAAGTGGGGAGGCTATAAGCGCCTCCACCAGAGGTACGGAGCGTAGCGCAGCCTGGTAGCGCATCTGGTTTGGGACCAGAGGGTCGGAGGTTCGAATCCTCTCGCTCCGACCATTTATTCTTATTTCCCGAATAGTTATAGATGGTCGCAACGAATGAAGTGCGAGATGATTCCGCGCGTTCGATCTGTTTGTGCCGATTGCTTGGTTGATATAAGGATGCCGCACCCGCGTGCCTCAATCCAGCGTCAGATTGTCGTCGAACACCGATTTGTTCGCCATATATTCTGGCTCGATATGGATTGTTACCACGGCATGGGGCATTTCTTGCTGCAGGGCATTCTCGATCCGGTCGCAAATGGCGTGTGCGTCATAAACGCTCATCCGGCTCGGAACCACTAGGTGAAACTCAACGAAAATGACCCGGCCCGCATGGCGTGTGCGAATATCATGTGCCTCTATCGCACCTTCCGCATTGGCCATAATGGTTGTGCGCAGCTGCAACAGTTCATCCGGATCGATGGCTTCATCCATTAGCCCGCTTAATGACCCCTTGATCAGCCCCCAGCCCGTCCAGAGAATGGATACCCCTACAAACATGGCAAGAAGAGGATCAAGCCAAACAAGCCCTGTGAGTGTGGCCAGAGTAACGCCAGCAATAACGCCAATGGAGGTGACGACATCTGTAAATAGATGTTTGCCGTCGGCTACAAGGGCAGGGGAGCGCAGTTTTCTGCCGGTTCGCACCAAAGTGAATGCCCAGATTGCATTGAGGGCGCCGCCAAGGCCGTTGAGAACCAACCCGATAATGGGCACTGACAAATCTCGTGGATGGGTGAAAACCTCAAGCGCTTCCATAAAAATGGCAACAGCGGCCAGAACAACCATCACGCCTTCTGCAACCGCCGAGAGATATTCCGCCTTATGGTGGCCGAATTGGTGATTATGGTCCGCGGGCTTTTCGCCGAGCCAGAGAGCCACCAGAACAGCCACAGCCGCTGCCAGATTGATCAGGGTTTCCAGAGCGTCAGAATAAAGACCCACTGAGTTGGTCATGGCATAGGCCGAATATTTCAGCGCCAATACCACGATGGCAACCAAAACAGATCCGATAGCCAACTGCTTGGAAGACAATTGGCTTGCTGATTTTTTTGAAGATGCTGGATCAATCATGGCGTGTCAGAAGAGTCCATTCTGCGTGTTTGCTATAGATGGTGTCCAATCGGGGGATCTGTCAAGCGGATCTGCGATTGGTAGTGGGCTTCTCGCATAGGCCTACGGTGATTCCCATATGTGAAATTGTCCTAACGGCTTTGCCGTGTATAACTGGCTTTGCTTGTTGGTGAGCGGGCGCGCGCAATTGTAATGGTGCGCTGACCGTCTTAATGTTAGGCAAACTCCCCTTGAGTTCCGATCATAAAGTGCGCGTTTCCAAAGTGAGGGCCTCGGCCCATCAGCGCACCAAAGGGTTTTACCAGTTTCCATCATTGAAAAGATTAGAAGAAAAGAAAGGGCCCCTCATGTCTCGCACCGTCTATGTCAATGGAGAATATCTGCCAGAGGAAGATGCCAAGATCTCGATTTTCGATCGAGGTTTTCTGTTTGCTGACGGGGTCTATGAGGTTTCGACCATCCTTGATGGCAAGTTGGTTGATAATGCCGGCCATCTTGCGCGCTTGCAGCGCTCGCTTGATGAGCTTGCTATTCCTGCGCCTTGTTCGATGGAAGAGATCGAGAAAATCCAGCATACGCTGATCGAGCGCAACGGCATTACGGCAGGCAGCATCTATCTGCAGGTTACTCGCGGTGCTGAAGATCGCAATTTTCTCTGGTCAGAAGGCCTGAAGCCATCGCTCATCATGTTTACCCAGACGCGTGGGGCCAAGATGGACAAGGTTGCCGAGAAGGGGCTGGATGTGATTTCCCTGCCGGATATCCGCTGGCAGCGACGCGATATCAAGACCGTGGCGCTTTTGCCAGCCTCTCTGGCCAAGCGCAAGGCGGTGACTGAAGGCGCCAATGATGCATGGCTCGTGGAAGATGGCATGATCACGGAAGGTACTTCCAACAACGCTCATATCATCACCAAAGATGGCAAGCTGGTTACCCGCGCCCTGTCCAACAAAATTCTACATGGCATTACGCGCAAGGCCGTGCTGGCTCTGGCAAAAGAAGCCGGATTGGTCGTTGAAGAGCGCAGTTTCTCGCCAGATGAGGTCAAGGACGCAGCAGAAGCATTCGTCACATCTGCCACCATGTTTGTCTCTCCTGTCGTCTCTTTTGATGGCACGAAAATCGGCGATGGAAAACCCGGCCCGCACACCACGCGCCTGCGTGAGCTCTATGTTACCTTTGCCAAAAAGAGCCTGAGCTGAAAAAGGTACCCCTTGAATGCTGACTTTTCCATCCCTATTTCATCGGAGCAACTTTGATGTATGGAGAAAAGGTTCGCATTATGAGAAATCTCGATAAACCGTCTTTCGAGCCGGTCATGAGCTTGCTCGTCGGCCTGATGATCGTAGCAACAATGGTGCTGGTCTGGCTTATTTGACGGGGGTAGACGTCAAAAACTCAGACCCTTTTACAAGATTAGACATCCCGGAGTGCTCCGGGATGATCTCTCGAAAGGGATAGCTATGACGGATAAAGCGACATCACAGAATGCGATCGGCGATCATGTCTATTTGAAAGATCGCATGAGTGGCTATCGAGGCTGGCTCAAGATTGTGGTCTATGCGCTTTCCGGCATTGTCATGCTTTCCATGTTTGCCAGCAATCTGCTTCAAAGCTTCTAAAAGGAGCGATAGGGGCAAAATCTTTCGATTGATATGTCTCTTCCCACAACATCTGCCACCCTCCAAGAGGCCCACATGCTTACCAAGCAAAGAGAACAGCAGTGGAAGCGCTGGTTGAGCCCTACGGTCATTATGCTTTGTGTTCTGGTCGGTTTGGCTAGCAAAGCAGGCTTTTGGTCTCTATTGGGCTGATCTCAGAGATCAGAATCCAGATAGTGCGCGATGCCTTCGGCCGCGCGATAACCCTGAGAAAGACAGCCGGTGAGCAGATAGCCTCCGGTTGGAGCTTCCCAATCGAGCATTTCCCCTGCGATAAACAACCCGGGTGATCGCTTCACCATAAGAGACTCATCCACTTCATCAAGCCCTATGCCCCCTGCGGTGCTGATGGCTTCAGCTATGGGGCGGGTGGCTGTGATCTTGAGGGGCAGGCCCTTTATGGCGCTTGAGAGGCGATCTGGATCATTCATCACGCTCTTATCTGTGAGGGCTTTGAGCAAAGCGGCTTGTATGCCCTGAAGCTTGAGGGTGCGACGCAGATGGTTTGAGAGTGACTGCTTGCCGCGCGGTCGGGCCAGACGCTCTTTCACCTGGCTTTGCGTCAGGTTGGGGCGCAAGTCAACGCTCAGGATGGCACTGCCGTCTGTTTCCAGAGCATCACGCATGGCCGCGGACAAAGCGTAGACCGGTCCGCCTTCAATGCTGCACGTCCCGCTTTCTGGTGCTCCAGTGTTCACCATGGCGGTGGTTGCACGGTTCGAGATGACAAAATCCCCACTCACGGATCGCCCTGCAAAGGAAAGGCGCACCGATTTGACGGGTGTGCCAGCCCATTCTTTGCCGAAGCTTTCAACAAGGTCGACGTCAAAACCGCAATTGGAGGGGCGAAAGGGTGCGCTTTCAATGCCGTGGGCGGCGAGAGGGGCCAAAAAGGCGCCGTCCGTTCCAAGGCGCGGCCAGCTTGGCCCACCAAGCGCCAGAAGGCAGGCGTCCGCGTCAAATGACTGCTCACCATGATTGGTCTGGAATAGCAGGGCACCGGACTGGTTCCAGCCGATCCACCGATGCCGGGAGGCCAGCGTCACGCCGCGCTCTTCGAGCCTTTTCATCAGAGCCCGCAACAGGGGCGAGGCCTTCATGGCTTTGGGAAAGATCCGTCCGGTCGAGCCGACAAAGTGCTCCTGTCCCAACGCATCCATCCAGTCGAGGATGGCTTTGGTGCCAAAGGCTTCAAGCATGGGGCGCATCCAGTCGGCCGCTTTGCTATAATGCTTGGCAAAGGCCTCCGGATTGGCAAGACCTGACCGGTGAGAGATGTTCAGACCGCTCTTGCCTGCCATCAGGATTTTGCGGGCAGGGCTCGGCATTGCATCGAACAGATGAATGGACAGCTCGGGGCGCAGCGCCGAGAGTCTGTCAGCCGCCATCAGACCTGCTGCTCCTGCGCCAATAATGGCCACTTTCTTGTTCTTCTCTTGCATGCGCCCGTTTCCTCTTCTTTTGGTCCATCAGACCTACATCTGCCGAAGCTCTATGGCCAGAGGGATTTGCCGGGCATACAGAAAAAGGCCTCGAAACCCTGTTTCGAGGCCAGTTGGGACAGCAGTGTGAGTGGGCCGTCCGGGCTCAAGTTCGATTGGTCTCCCTGAACATGGTGCGTATGTCTTCTCCTCCGCTGTGAATGACTGGGGACCATGCTCCAGACGCCATGAGGGACTTGTGGCGTCTTTTACCTCCGGGAGTGAGAGGCCGCAGCTGAGGCTGCGCAAAATTCTTGAATATCTGGCCTACTGTGTTCCTCGGAGCCGGAAACCGGCTACAGGGCGCTGTGTTCTTGGCTCGGGCGCTCCGGCCACGCGCTGCCACATTGTAGGGTTGCCCACAGCTTGCCGTTTGTTCCAGCGATAGGGCACCTCTTGCCATGGCAGGATTGCCGGGTTCAGATTGTCCAGAACAAATTCGCCACGGTCGGTCCTCACCACCAACACGGCGTGATAGGTGCCATCTTTGAGAAAAGCTGTTGTCAGCAACAGAGCATCGGAAGGCCAGCCCTTTGCGAGCAGTTCCTGCTGCTTTGTCAGGGCATAATCTTCGCAGTCGCCTTCTTTTACATAGGCCGACCATTCATCAATCTGACCATCGGCTTTGGCCCGAATGGTCTTATTGATCGAAGCATTCACTTCAAGCAGCTGGTCCCAGCTCTGCTGAGAAAGAGCAACGGTGCCTTGTCCATACCGATTGCAAGCTGCGGGATTGTTTGCACAATAATAAACATGACCCGCAGGAGGGCTGGTGCGTTCAGTCATGCGCATCGTGCCTGAAGAAGCCACGGCATCATGAGACGCGACCGTGGCGATCAAGCCCACGGACACAACGCCTGCCAACAGACCTTTTTTTACAAAGCTTGTCAGTTGTGAATGCCGAAACAAGGTTACCCCCTTAAGTGAATGACGCCTAAAGAGCCTACTGAGGGCTTTTAAAAAAGGCGTATGAAATTATGGGGGATTTCAATGCAATTATAAACGAAAAATTAACCTTGAACCGAAGGTTTTGTACGATTCGTTTTATGTCGTGCGGGGGTGGAGCGTGGCAAGAGCGTCGGGGGCTTGATGTGAAAGCCTTTTCCAATCCGCAGTTCTATTGGGTAAAGGAAGGCTTAACCATACGCCACTGCAAGTTTGAAATTTGGACGACAGGAAGGCAATGAAAAAAGAGATGAGCATCCACCTTTTTGTCGTCAGGCTTACCAAAATCAAACGGGACTCGTAAAAATTGACAGGGATTTTATGCGTTCGAAAACGACTCAGTTGATCAAGGGTTTGCTCGCCTGTTCGGAGCATCCGGATCAAGGCTTCATCCGCTCCAATAGAGAGGCGGAATAGGAAGGGGCTGTCGCTCTCATTTGGAGCTTCGCGGGCGCTCTTGTTTGAACTTGTGACGAGATGTTCAAGCTGACGAAAGAAGCGGGCGAACCGAAATAGCAGAGCGTATAGTGAGGGGAGGTTTGGTCAGAGCCTTAGTCACCTTGCCAAGGCGTGTCATCTCTATTGGTCTGTTGGGGCAACATATGGCGCAGAAGCCAAAGGATGGTCAAGGCAGGCACGATCAGCAGGAAGCGTTCGCTGTTGGCCTCAAAATGCAGGCTGCTGAATTCCCCAAGGCTCCCGAGCAGGGAAAGTGTCTCCCAGAAAAAGGCGACGGTGAAGAGCAGTCCAAAAAGCGCTTTAGTGGAAGCGGTGAATCTCATTGTCTTGTGCCTACTTCTTTTTGCCCGCGCTTGATCGTGGTCCCGCGGGATAACCGAGCTATATAAGAAGTGTCGCACATCTTGCTTTCTCTTCGTTTAAAGGCCTCGATAAAATTTGAAAAATTCCGGCGGCGTTATGCCCATAGGGTGAGGCATGGGAGAGCGCACTCCGGGCATTCTTTGAATCAGGGAGTGAAGGCCTTGAATCACTTTCTCAAGTGTTTGAATCAATCTCTCAAGCCGCTTGAATCACTTTGTGAAGTCACCGAATCCAACTCTCAGAACTTATGCGTAAGGGTCAGAAAAGACTCGCGAAAATGGTCTCTTAAAGTGGAGCCTTCACGGTTGAATGCCCGCTTGTAGAATGCTCGCGGCACAAAAAAGAGCGATGGCAAAAACCACCGCTCCTGATTGAACCGGGTCAAGTTCTGAAGGGTGGCGTGATGCGTAGCTGACCACATCACGCCGAACCTAGAGACGATCTATTCGCACAGATCGACCTTCATGTCCCAGTTCTTGATTTTCATCGTGCCATTCTGGGCAAGATTGAGCTGCATCTTGAAGACACGATCCCACAGCTGAGGCTCGTGTCCGACACCGCGACGGAGACAGTCTTTCTCTGCCATGTCGAAATACTCGTTCATGATGTCCTTGTAATCCGGATGGACGCAGTTGTTGATGATGCAATGCGCACGGTCACGAGGAGCCAGACCACGCAAGTCAGCAAGACCCTGCTCAGTTACCACCACGTCAAGGTCATGTTCGGTGTGGTCGATATGCTGGGCGTGCGGAACAACGCAGGAGATACCGGTCGGGTCCGTCTTGGATGGGCGAACCGATGGCGTATGCATGATCTTCAGGAAGCCGGAGCGCAGGAAGTCACCCGAACCACCGATACCATTCACGATGCGTGTACCGCTGATCAGGGTCGAGTTGGCATGGCCATACATGTCGATTTCGATCGGCGTGTTCATTGCGATAACGCCAAGGCGACGCGCCACTTCTGGGTTGTTCGAGATGGACAGTGGACGCAGGATAATCTTGTCTTGATAGAATTCGCGACGCTCAACGAAGCGTGGCATGCCATGGTCCGGAGAAAGCGACAACGAACAGGAGGAGGCATAGTCAAGGCGCCCTGAATCGAACAGATCCAGCATGCCATCCTGTAGCACCTCTGTGTAAACGCTGAGATTAAAGAAAGGACCTTTGGCCAGTCCACCGACAACCGCATTGGCGATGGAGCCAACACCGGACTGCAGCGGCAGAAGATTTTCAGGCAGACGATGATGCTTCACTTCGTTCTTGAAGAAATCAAGCAGGTAGTTGGCGATTGCCACCGAGCCTTCATCCGGATCGGCCAGAGCGCGGCCCTTGTCGGTATATTCGGATTCAACGATGGCAACGATCTTGCTCGGGTCACACGGAATGCAAGGCATGCCGATGCGGCTGTTTGCCTTGGTGATGCCGATGATTTCACGATGCGGAGGAGCATGCAGAACCATGATGTCATGCATACCTTCATAGGAAGGCATCGCGGTGTTGACTTCAAGAATGATGTTGTCGCAGGTCTGGATGATTTCCGGGATCACGCCAACAGAGGCAGAAGGAACAAGGCAGCCGTCTTCGGTAACGGCAGAAACCTCAATGATCGCCAGATCAAGCTTACCGGACTTGGAATCCTTGGTGTAGAAGCCATAGGCCAGATCCTGGGCGAACAGCGACAGATGCTTGTCGCCCATGCGGATACGGCCTTCGTTGATGGCCTTGGCGATATTCTTGCCGGTCTGGTAAGGCCAGCGACGGTCAATCATGTCGTTGTCGGCCCAACGTCCTTCGGTTTCAGCGCCAACGGACGCCCCGATGAACAGGTTGAATTTCAGCTTGCCCTGAAGGTTGTTTTTCTCAACATGCTCGGCCAGTGCGATCGGCACTGCCTTGGGGTAACCAGCGGGCGTGAAGCCCGACCAGCCCAGGTTCATACCATCCTTGAACATGTCGATGGTATCTTCAACTGGCATGACCTTGTTCATCAGAAACGGACAACGAACGCGATCTTCCAGTGCTCCATACTTACCCATTCTTGTTTTCTCCTGTAAGGATCAATTTTTAATGTTTCGGGTCTGCCCATCTTACCCTGCGGTAGGTCTGTGGGCGTATCTCAGAAAAGCAACTCTTGATATTAGCCAACATATGATGCAGCCGAGGCTGTGAAGAGACCGTTCCGGAGCTCGCCAGCCGCGCAACTCTTCCCGTCGTGTGCGCAGCTGTAGCCAGACAGGCCGACGGGCAACGTAAAACAGTGCTCACGATGATAGATAAGCGGGCCGGATCTTTTACCACTCCGGAGATGGTTGACATCTTCTTTGCCTGAGACAGGTTGTCATACATTGTCTTGAAGGTATTCCCCCGATTGAGAACCGCAACTTCAATGGCTCTTTTCATCCTAAAGTGTAACACCGACAAAGGGTAGCGGGAATTCGGACCAAGGGTGAACTATTGGCGAATATTTGTAAATATTTGGACAAGAAATATGAGGAAAAACGCCGATTTGCTTGCCATTTTGTCTTGAGTCAATGCTTGCTGGCGGAGGGCATCGGCAATAGGCCAAAATGTCGGGATTCTGCTCCTCCCTGTCCATTTCGGGTAACATCTCGAATGGAGATTTTTTGGTTAGGACTGATCATAAAAAGAGGGCGCGAATCGGGTTTACGAGTTCGCGCCTTTGGTGCTTTGGTTATCGGAATATGGGGAGCAGGAGACCCCGGCTAGCTCACTCCGGTTGACAAATCTGACCGCCGAGAACGGCCTTCATTGTTCTGATCAGCAGGCCGATGATCACAAGGACCAGAAGCACAAAAAGCCCATATCCGATCTTCTCATGGAATCCCGATTGAATCTTCTCTGCATAGAGCAGGGTGGAAATGGTGAGCGCTGCCAGCGGAAAGCTATATGCCCACCATGACATGGCAAAGGGTATGCGGCAGAGCTTGGGCACCTGAAGAAGGATGATCAGGAAGAAGAAGACACCGGTATAATAAAGAATCCGCGAAAAGGGATCGATCCCGCCAGTCATGGTGACGAAGGAGATGAAGCCCACTGCAGGCGGTGCAATCAGGATCATCAACGTGGGCAACAGGCGCTCGGCCATAGGATTGTGGAAAACCAGCCGGTTGAAAACCAGCGTCAAAAGAACAACCCAGAAGAGGATACCGATAGCAAAGAAGAACCAGGAAATTTCGGTGTAACCGAGTCTGCTGCCAGCGATCGGAACGAGGATATTGCCCACCACAGGAATGAACCAAGCAGGATTGAGATGCATCAATTCAAAGTTCCTGTGGCCAATCCAGGTGGAAAGAACGGCCAGCGTTCCAAATAGATGCAATGCACTCCCGATAGCCCAAAATCCTAGTGAGAATGTGTGGGAAAAAGGGCCGAGGGCCGTGCCCATCAGGATGAGGCCTATAGAGGCGGCAGGAAAGAAACACATCCTCACTGGATGATGCCATTCCCACGCGATAGCTGCAGGATATCGGATCGCCTTCAGAAGGTAGATGCCGAGCAGGACTGCGAATATGACCCCTGTAAAAGTTAATAAAAACAGGCTGTTGTTATGCTCCATGCCGAGGCTTTTTTCCAGCCTCTCTGTGGCGAGCGTAAAGCCAGCCAGCCCCATGACCATGGCAAAAAAGGCATTGGGAAAATGCTCCAGCCGGGACTCTGTTCCCTTAGGCGGTTTGCCTGATACACCGCTTTGAGCCGCTGCGGCTGAGGAGGAGGTCGTCTCCTGCTGGTTGCTTGTCTGCGACATTCTGTCTCTCCATTTATCCGCACAAATTTAAAGAAGTAAACTTGATACTTCTTATCATAAGTGTTACAACATAACCAACATTTGATTTGGGGGAAACCTAAAACTTAGATTTATTCGAAAGTAAGAATATTTAAGGCCCCAATTTGGCATTCATCGCTTTCCGACGAGGAGAGTTGATGGCACTGCTGCCTGTATCGATCACCCCGGTCTCTAATCGATATAGGCAGCAGTGCATTTTTTATATTCGTTTGAATATGAATCTGTCATTGTTGGCTATGCAGCCCAAGGTGCTATACTAAGGTATAGAGTACCTGGGTGCCGATATTTGTGATTCGAAATCACAACAGCGGCTCTGTTTTCATAGTCAAGGTGTGGAGGTTTCATGCGTCTTACTCAGCATTCCAACTATGCAATGCGCCTGCTTATGTATTGCGCTCTTAAGCCTGAGCAGACCGTGCGCTTGGCTGAGATTGCAGGGGCCTATGACATTTCCGGACACCATCTGAATAAAATCGCGCAGCGACTGGTCCATATTGGTGCCATTCACGCTATCCGCGGGCGCAACGGTGGTATTCGTCTGGCCAAAGAGCCCGAGGACATCAATGTCGGAGAGATCATCCGGCAAACCGAAGAGAATATGCTGATTGTCGAGTGTTTCTCAGAGGAGACCAATACGTGCCCGCTGATTTCCCAGTGCAAATTCCGGTTGTTGCTGCAAAATGCTCTCGAAGCTTTTCTGAAGGTGCTGGATTCTCAGACACTGGCAGATATGGTCGCGCATCCTGATTGCCTCAAGCCTCTTCTGGGTATGAGTGAGCAAATTGGGAATTTGAGCCAGGTTCACCGGCCCGATTGCGCCTGATTGCTTAGCCTGATCATCAGAGCTTCGTGCATATCTCATGTGTGAGTTATGCCGACCCATGTAAGGATCGCGCTTGCATAGCTTCGGCGAGCGGTGAGAAGGCGGTCTGACCTCAATCCATTTACCGAAATTTGCCACAGAAGCCCGTTTGGCTTTCGTGATGAAACATATCCCCAGACAATTGAGATCATTCGTAAACTTGCTTTGCGCGGCTGTTGGCCAGAGGTATCTAAAGCCTAGCTTAAGGTTGTGGCTGATTTTAAGGGCTCGCGTGAATATGCTAGTATACCATATTTACCCTGAGCTATGCATTTGATACATTTCGGTACAAATATGTAATGCTAATTGCGAAGATGACCTCTTGCCGAGGGGCGACTAAAGTCTGCACGAATTTTGACGCGCGCTGACTTAGGATCGAAATAGCTTATAGTCGATAGCCACAATCAGGGTCGCCACCTAATGGTGTGGCTCAATATTTTTTTGCTGCGTTAAGGAGTGGACAGGAACAATCATGCGTATTCTGGTTCTTGGTGGTTATGGCCTGATCGGATCGGAAATATGCCGAGCCCTGCTGCGTGCTGAGCATGAGGTCGTGAGCCTGTCTCGAACACCCAGAGAAGCGGCCCGGCTGCTGCCGCAAGTGGAGTGGCATACCGGTGACATGCGCCGCATGCTCGATTCCAGCGAATGGGTGCATCTGCTTGACGATGTCGATGCTGTGGTCAATGCTGCCAGTGCGCTACAGGATGGCTTGATGGCGGATCTGGAAGCGGTCCACCATCTTTCCGTGAAGGCCTGCCTTGATGCTTGCGAGGAACGCAGCATTTTGCGCTTTGTCCAGATTTCATCGACTGGTGCCGAACCCAATGCTCCTACCGCTTTCATGCGCACCAGGGCAATTGGCGACGATATCGTGATGGATTCCTCCATTGAATGGGTTGTGCTGAGGCCGGGGCTTGTTCTGGCTCCATCGGCCTATAGCGGAACGGCCCTGCTGCGTTTGCTGGCTGGCTTCCCCTATATCCAGCCGCTCATGATGGCGGATCGCCGCATTCAGACCATTCATATCGATGAACTGACCGAAGCGGCCCTTATGGCCGTTGAAGGCCGCATTCCGGCGCAGGCTGATATCGATCTGGTTGAAGCTGAAAGCCACTCGTTCGAAGAGCTTGTAGCAAGCATGCGCAACTGGCTCGGCTTTTCGCCCGCCATCAAAAGCTTTCGCTTTTCCGGTTGGACCTCGGATCTGATTACCAACATTGCCAATGGTCTTGGCCGATTGGGGTGGCGGTCGCCCATGCGGACCACCGCGCTTCAGGTGCTCGAAGGGCATGTCAATGGCGATCCGACCCTTTGGCATTCCATTTCTGGGCGCTATTGCCGCTCTTATGAAGAAACTCTGGCCATGATGCCGAGCACGACTCAGGAACGTTGGTTCTCAAAGCTGGCCCTTCTGTTGCCGGTGCTGGTCGCCACTCTGTCCCTGTTCTGGATATTGACCGGTGTCTTGACCTTGTTTGATATGCAATTGGCAGCCAAAAATCTGACCGGCTCCGGCGCCACGGTCCTTCAGATGCAGTTCCTGCTCGCCAGTGCCGCCTTCATTGATATCGCGCTGGGTATAGCTATCCTGATCCGAAGGTTGGCCTATCAGGTCTGTCTGGCCATGGTCATCATGACCATCATCTATCTTCTATCGGCCAGCATTTTGGTGCCAACCCTTTGGATGGACCCTGCGGGCGCTCTGCTAAAGGCCATTCCGGCGCTGATGGTTGCTCTGGTCACGCGCGCTTTGCTTGGTAGCCATTAGGGCGCAAGCGACCTTCTATTTCAGTTTCATCCACCAGTCCGCAAGGCTTTTGCGCACGCGGTCATGCTTGCCCTTGGTCGTCTTCGAGGCGAACAAGGCGTTGAGAATGGCTTCCTCCACGGCTTCTATCGTTGCGCTGAACAGATCGTCGAGATGGTCTTCATGTATCATTTCCATAGTGAGAACCGGCAAAGCCGGAGTATCATGGGGCAGGCGGCCTGCGGTAGAAAATCCAAGCACGACATCGCCGCTGCCCGAACCAAACTGGGTGCCTGTGCGGGCAAGCCCGGCCGTGGCGCGTTTGCAGATGCGCTTGAGCTGGCGTGCTGTCAACGGGGCATCTGTTGCCAGCATAATAATGATCGAGCCCAGCTCTGCTGCCTGCGCTTCTTCTTCCTGCAAGGTCATGATTTCAGCCCCTACAGGCCGCCCATTGACCATGAGATCGGGCAGGCGGCCCATATTGCACAAGGTTGTCGCTGCCAGCGTAAAGCTGCGAGGGCCAACGTCAACGAGTCGCGAAGCGGAACCAATACCACCCTTAAGGCCATAGCAGCTCATGCCAGTCCCTGCGCCAACTGCACCTTGCATAAGCTGTGGGGCATGTTGGTCGAGGGCCTGCTGAACATGATCTTGAGAAACATGCAGCCCGCGAATGTCATTAAGATACGCCCCGTCGTTACATTCCATGACAACAGGATTGACTGTGCCAGTCGTCTCTCCGATGGAAGGTGTCCGGCGAGCATATGTTTGACAAGAGCGGTTGAGGCCGTGCCGACCGATAGGGTGTTGGTCAAGACGATGGGGCTTTCCAGCTGTCCCAACTCTTCCAGCTGCATCAATCCGATGCTTTTGCCAAAGCCATTGATTACATGACAGGCAGCAACGCACTTGTTTTCAAAAACCGAATCCGGTGCGGGATGCACAACGGTAACCCCGGTTTGGATCGCGCCATCTGACAAGGTGACATGGCCGAAAGAAAGGCCGTCAATGTCGGCCATACTGTTTGTCGGGCCAGTTGGCCGTTTCCCAATCTGGATATCAAAATCGCGTGCAAATGCCATGGTCTATCGTTTCGTTGCATCATTTGAAAAGTTGCCGAAGCCTAGACAAATGCGCTTCGTTTCTCAAGATATTCTGCTGGCACGCTGGAAAGACTATGCTCTTGTGCTTCTGGGTGACTGCGGCTAGGCTCTTGCGCAAAATGGCAAAGGGTTTTGCGCTTTGCCAAAATGACAGAAAAACAAGAAAAGAGGGTGCAATGTCTGTTCTGGTTGAGGTCACGCGAGGTGTACGTGTAGAAAGCTGGCATATGGGAGCCATTGCGGTTGTCGATGCGTCTGGTGAGATTGTGTCCTCGATTGGCGATATCGACAGCCCCGTCTTTCCGCGCTCTGCCATCAAGGGATTGCAAGCCCTTCCGCTCATTGAATCCGGCGCGGCTGATCATTTCCATTTGCCGTCCGAGGCGCTTTCCATTGCTTGTGCCTCCCATAACGGGGAGGAAGTCCACGTAGACACGGTCAAAGCTATGCTTCAAGCGTGCGGTCTGGCCGAAGCTGCCCTTGAATGTGGAGCGCATAGCCCGCGCTATGAAAAGGATCAGGCTATTTTGCATCTACGCGGCGCAGCCCCGACGGCAGCCAACAACAATTGTTCCGGTAAGCATGCCGGCTTTCTTTGTTTTGCGCAGGAAGCTGGGTTTGATCATCACGGCTATGTGAAAATTGACCATCCGGTTCAAAGAGAAGTGCGGGCTGTGCTCGAACAAACGACCGGTTTCAGCCTTGAAGGGGAGGCGGGGATGGACCTTTGCGGCATCGATGGCTGTTCCATCCCGACCTATGCCATTCCGCTTAAGAATCTCGCCCATGCCTTTGCGCGATTTGGCACAGGCACAGGCTTCGCACCCGAACGGGCGAAAGCTGCGCAAAGGCTAAGACAGGCAGTGGCCAAGGCTCCTTATATGGTCGCAGGTCACGACCGTTTTTGTACGTCCGTCATGGACATCTTCGGCGAACGCGCCTTTGTGAAAACCGGTGCTGAAGGTGTCTTCTGCGCCAGTTTTCCCGAACAGGGGCTGGGAGTGGCAGTTAAATGTTGGGATGGTGCAACCCGCGCTGCCGAGATCATGATGGCGGCCACGATTGATGCCTTTCTTCCCATGAGCGAAGGAGAGGCGGTAGCGATGGACGCTTGGCGCGAGCACAAGCTCATCAACTGGAACGGCATTCATGTTGGCACGGTAAAACTGGTAGATGGAGCCCTCTCGCATTTGATGCAGAAGCTCAAGGTCTAGGTGGCCAACTCCCGATCATCGAAAGCATATACAGTTAAAGCCAAACGATTTCGCGGTTGTCATCAGGCGACTGCTTGCGCGATATTTGAGACGGGGAGGTATCTGGCAGCGGGGTCTGACTCTTGTAGAAATTCCCTTTGAGGAGATTACTCAAGGGAATTTTCAAGAGCTGATGCACCAGCCGTTCCACGTCCTCTGCGTAAAAAGGCTTCTTCAAAAAGCCGGATATATCGACCTCGCTATAAAGGTCCTGTAAGGTCTCTTGGTCCTGAGTGCTCATGAGAACAATGCGGCATGAAGCCTGACGATCCATGATATGTTTGACCATACCTGCACCGCTCCACTCTCGGGAGGCCGGATCGACCAACATGATGTGGTACTGGATGGATTTGCAGAGCGCAACGGCCAGCGGGCCACTCGCTGCTTCGGAAATCATCAGATCGAACGGGCTATCGGATAGAAGGTTGAAGATGATATGTCTGGCAGCTGGCTGAGAGTCGACGACAAGCGCCGATAGCCTTGTTTGCCGGGCGTCCCGTCGCTTTATGAGGCGTGCTACATCCTCCTCGTTCAACGGCGTCTGGATGCAGTCATAAAGATTGGCTTTTTCTGCCTGCACAAGGGTTTCCCGGCTGAAATAATCTGCCATCAATACAATGATGATGCCCTGTGTGAGCGGTCCCAATTGTTCAAGCGTATCAAGGCCGGAATTGTAGGAAAAGCGCTCATTTATGAGCAACATGTCGACAGGTTGCTCGGCCAGAATTGTGCGCAATGCCTCAGGGGAAGTCGCTTCGATTACGACAACATCATGATCTTGCAAGGAAAATTGTTGTCCTATGCTTTGGCATGCATTGGCGTTTGAATCAGCAACGACAATGGCTCCCTTGCCTCTCCGCATCGAACCTAGTCCCCATTTCAAGTTCAACTTCTTTTACCTTATAGAAAAGTCGTTAAAACAAATACTATTGTCAGAAACACGAAGGGCAAACCTGCATATTCTGTCTCTTGGCATTTTGCATATGTATATTGCGCGTAGCTTGCGTGATGGGGCTTAACTGTCGACAAAGTTTTGATTTTATTGAACTCAAAGAAAAAGCCGCTGCCATTAAGGCGCGGCTTTTTCTACTTGGTAGAGATAGAGAGCGATGTGAATTGAGAGCGTTATAGATGGCTGATCAATCCTTTTTGAGGCTTGCCAAAAGTTGGCTCATCACATCTTCAACGGCGACAGAGGCAGGCAGCGATCCGCTTTCCACGCTTTTTTCCACCTGTTCAAGCAGTTTGGTGACCTCTTCCTTCTCGCGCAACAGAGATTTCATCCGGTCTTCCAGCATGGACCACATCCAGCGAACTTGCTGACCGCTGCGCTTTTCCTGCAACTCGCCACTCGCGGAGAGCTTTTCCTGATGCTCGACAACTTTTTTCCACATCTTGTCGAGGCTTTCATTGGCCAGCCCCGAGACGGTCATCACAGGTGGGGTCCAGTTCTGGCTGACAGGTGTCATGATATGCAACGCAGCGCGATATTGTGCTGCAGCCTTGCGGGCACGGGCCCAACCATCGCCATCGGCCTTGTTCACGGCGATCATATCGGCAATTTCCAAGACGCCTTTCTTGATTCCCTGCAGCTCATCGCCAGCACCGGGCAGCATGAGCACAAGGAAGAAGTCAACCATGTCGGCAACAGTTGTCTCGGATTGGCCGATACCAACCGTTTCCACCAGAATGACATCATAACCAGCGGCTTCGCAAAGGAACATGGTCTCGCGCGTACGCGCAGCCACACCGCCCAAAGTGCCCGCTGATGGAGAAGGCCGGATAAAGGCGTTTGGATCATTGCAGAGCTGTTCCATGCGGGTCTTGTCGCCCAGAATGGAGCCGCCAGTACGGGTGGAGGAAGGGTCAACAGCGAGAACGGCAACCTTCTTGCCTGCTTCGGTCAGGTTCCTACCCAACTGGTCAATAGTGGTGGACTTACCAACGCCCGGAACGCCGGTGATGCCAACGCGATGGGCTTTGCCAGAATAGGGGAGCAGTTGGGTCAGAAGGTCGCGCGCAATGGCCCGATGCTCGGGCTTGCGGCTTTCTACGAGCGTTATGGCTCTGGCAAGGGATGCTCTATTGCCCTCCAGGATTTGTTTGGCCAGAAGATCAGCATTCAAATGAGTAGGTACCATAACGTCTTTCCTTCGCCCGCAGGTTGGGCGCTCTCTTGTCTCGGTGTCAATGGTTCGTACGTTCAGAATTTCAGGGCCCTTTTTGCCATGTGAGTCGCATGACGGCAAGGCCGGAACAATGCCTAGCGCATCAAAGGCGTCTTGTCTGCTTGTCAAAATGGGCTGTTGATTTCGGGGGGCGTCGTCCGTCTTTGAAAGGAATGTTCGATTGGACAAGCCTTGTGCTTCGGCTCAAGGACTTAATAGTTCACATCGATTGCGATTTGATCGCGGTTTGGATCCGGCATGGCGATTGGTTTGGTCGGATCGCAGGCGCTATCCCCTCGCAAGACAACATGATCATTCTGAACGGTAACAGCATAAGGCTCAAACAAGAGCGTGCCGGGTTTTTCCCCGTCGCCGGAGACCGAGAGTTCCGCCCGGAAGCGCATCATGTTGCTGGCCAGACCATAGCTCGGCAGATCAGGCAGCAATTTGACGACGCCTTCGGTTACGATCTGTTGGTTGCCCTTGCTTGTCAGCGTCAGGTGGAAGCCATCGCACCAGTTGCCCGGAACCTCTCCCTCAATCAACATGTCGCCCCCCAGCTCTGCGCCGGATCTGAGCCCTTCGATGTTGACGCTGGCAGCGGAGAAGCCTTTCGCATTGTGGCGGCTGACCCTCAGGGCCTCACCACCAAAATGGGGTGCAAAGCGCTCTGAAAGGGCTGCACTAAAGATCGAGGCCGGAACATAGACATCATACTGACCATCGGCTTCCGCCCCCAGAACCCCGGGATTGAAATGGAAGGCAAGGCCAGAGATCTTGCTTGTTTCGCGCGAAGGAACCAGAGTGAAATTCTGAAGAAGCGACAGGCTGGGTTGGAGATCCTTGAGCCATGAATCCTGATCGGGCCGCACGAGGGTGCCCAGCCGGATTGACTTTTGCCGCACGATATCGGTCTGGATATAAGCGTCGATCAATTCAATCGTGCTGCCCAATTCCTTGGCATCCTTGGCCCGGAACAAATCCTGCAAACCGAATGGCCTGCTATTTACATTGTCATAATTGAAGCTGAGGATCTGGCCGATCTGCTTCTGACCATCAAGGCTCTTGACCTCTTCGAGATATAGAGAGCTGAAGTCAGCAGAATAAAACCGGTCTTCAACGCGTCCGGTGACGACCAGAGCAGGGCGCTCTTCAAGCGGCACAGTACTATCTTGCGAAGCGTTGGCTTGTTCGTTTGTCTGGCCACCTTCAGCGATCTGTTTTTGTCGTTGCGCCTGCCATTGATCGAGAGCCCGCTCTTCAAGAATATTGCGCAAGTAACGGCTTAGCTTGGTATGGTCTACCAGCGCATTGGGCATGAGATAGGTAATCGAGGCGTCTTGCGAATAGAGCAGGAATGGCCGTTGCTGCGTGAATAGAGCCGAGAAGCTCTTGCGCAGGGCCGGGCCAGCGCTGGCAGCTTCTTCCAGATCCGAAGCATTTTTATCGGCCGGGGACAAAGGCGCCGCGTTTTGGCCCTCTGTCTGGTCCTTTGCGTCGGTATTTTCAGATGGCATGCCATCACCGACTGTAGGCTGAACCTCGACAATGGGGGCGCCGATCTTCGGCTCGCCTGTCTGGGCCGGAATATCCAGCTCATCCTGATTGAGTGAAGAGGGCACATTGGGCAGGAGCGGACTGGTCATGGAGGGCGGCATGGTCGACTGACCAGTGGGGGCTGCGGGGGTTGGCTTGCTTTTGCCCGTTGCTGATGACGCCCCTTCGGCCAATAGCGAGAAGGGGGCAGCCGGTTGACCTGCCTTCATGACGAAAGGCGCAGTTCGAATATCTGACTGCAGCAACCAAGGTGAGCTATTCCCTTTGACAATAGTCTGGCTTGCTCCGCGCACGTCAATCCGCTTATAGGCCTCTGCTACAGTGCTGTTTGGGTTGCTCTTTTCAAGCAATGGCTGCGCAAGAGAGGAAGAACCGGCAAGACAAAGAGCAACAAGGCCAAGCAGTCCTGCGACTGTCGATGGCGCTTTGCCAACTCTATCTGAAACCCTCAGGTTATATTTGCCAGTCTGCGCTGTCATATTAATCACTCTTTTCGCAAAAAGTCTCTTTGCGGAAGGACCAGTTAATAAGTGTCCCGGTCATTTTAAAGGCTGACGCCTTAAGCTGCCCATTCAGCAATGGTCGACAGACCATCACGTAGAAATGGGCATCAAGTCAATGAACTAAAAGGGCTAGGGCGTCCAGAGAATGCGCTGCAGCGTTGCGCTCTGCAATTCAGATGAGGGTGGCAGTCTGTCAAACGGCCCCCTATATTCCGAAATGGCAAAGACAAGCGAAACCTTCTCTGTGTTGGCTGCCTTGCATATGGCCATGCCGCGCCACAGATTTTTGCCGACCCGGCAGGCTCTGCGCGGCAGATGTGCCTGTGCAAAGGTCATGCCCAAGCGCTCTCCATTGGGGCCAGCAACCGCATCACCTACGCCATGAACAACGCCGATCTTGCCACCTTTGCCCTTGAAGATCTGAACCATCTGCATGCCATCGCGAAATGCGGCATAGGTCCATTGGGTGTCATTTTCACCTGCAGTCTGGATCGTTTCGATGTTGAAGCCGGGCAGGGCCGCGCCAATAGATTTGGGGCCGTAGCCTGTTTCCGGCGTCAGGCCACTAATGCCTGCGTCGGTGACTGTCAGAACGGCCCTTGGCGGGGGAGCGCCCGCCGAATCCGTCATGGGTCCCATCGGGACGCTACAACCGGAAAGAGCGAGCAAAAGGGCAAAACCGGGAATGGAACGCAAAACTGATTTGAGCAATAGAGTGTGCATCAATGATACCGATTAAAACAGAGTAGTAGGCGCAAATGCAGCCCGTCGAATGGTCGAGATACCAGCCGATGAACGCATAGCAGATTCGAAAGCCAAGGCCAGTCGGTGCATCCTAATAAGCTTTCATCCTCCCAAGTCGGGCCGGAGACTGGCATGTTGGAAAGTCTGGCAAAAGTGTATATGCGTGACCAAATTATTCAAGCTCAGAATGCACATAACTTATCCTGCCAAAAGGCTGCGACGAAATGGAACAGCGAGCAAGGCTGTGACGACTTCTTGAAGGTGAGTGGAAAATAACTAAACCCGGATCTGGGCATTAGTTTGGCAAATGCCAGAATTGGAAAAGAAAAAGAATATGACGAGGCTGGGTTCCTCAAAACCCAGCCTCAAAAGCTTCGATAGCTTGCTTCTGGATCTATTCTGCCAGAGCGGCCAGAACGCGTACCCACGAGCGAATGCCTTTGTGGTAGCTCTCCAGATTGTATTTTTCATTTGGCGAATGGATATTGTCGGATTCCAGAGCGTAGCCGATGAGCATGGAATCCATACCCAGAATATCTTTGAACTCGCCAACAATCGGAATGGATCCACCCATCCCCATCATGATGGTGTCCTTGCCCCATTCATCCTTGAGCGCTGCTGCGCCTTTTTGAAGCGGAGGGAAATCCGCCGAAAGGCTGTGGCCGGGGGCAGAGCCATGTTCGGTAAACTCTACAGAGCAATCCGCAGGCAGGCGTTCCTGTACGAAAGCGCGCAGATTTTCACGGATCTTGTTCGGACCCTGTTTACCCACAAGGCGACAGGAGATTTTGGCTGATGCCTGAGAGGCGATAACGGTCTTGAAACCCGAACCGGTATAGCCGCCGGTAATGCCGTTGAATTCGCAGGTCGGGCGCGCATTGAGCTGCTCGTAAATGCTGTAGCCGGTTTCCCCGGCCGGGATCGAAAGCCCGACATCCTTGAGGAATTCTGCGTCATCAAATGGCAGAGCATCCCACTGTGCCTTTACATCGGGAGCAAGCTCTTCCACGCCATCATAAAAGCCCGGAATCTGAATTCTGCCATTGTCGTCATGCAGGTCTGCAAGAATATGGGAGAGAATCCTGATCGGGTTTGCCGCCGGACCACCATAGGAGCCGGAATGCAGATCGCGGTTCGCCGCCGTGATGGTGATTTCCTCGCCCATCAGGCCGCGCAACATCGTTGTGATCGCCGGAGTTTCCGCATCGAACATAGTGGTATCGCAAACCAGCGCCAGATCCTTGGAAAGCTCGTCCTTGTGTTCATTGAGGAAAGGCAACAGGCTTGGCGAGCCGCTTTCTTCTTCCCCTTCAAACAGAATGGAAACAGCGATTGGCAGAGCGCCATGCACTTCTTTGTAAGCGCGACATGCTTCTACGAAGGTCAGCATCTGACCTTTATCGTCTGAAGAGCCTCGGCCGAAGATCATCTTGACCCCGTCTTTTTCAAAGACCTTGGCATTGAAGGGATCATCGTCCCACAATTCCAGCGGATCAACCGGCTGAACATCATAGTGGGCATAGAACAGAACATGCGGGCCTGGCTTGTCTGCGGTGTCGCTGTCATGGCCAACGACCATCGGGTGTCCGGGTGTTTCGTGAACGCGCGTGTCGATTCCGATGCTGTTCAGCTCATTTGCAATCCAATTGGCTGCCTTCTGGCATTCTTCTTTATAGTCCGGATCGGTAGAAATGGATTTGAAGCCAACCAGAGTGACCAGACGGTTGAGGGAATCATCGAAATTGGCGTCGACCTGCGCCAGAACGGAATCTAGATTTGTCATGAAATTACCTTATCGGAACGGAATAAACACGCGCTTGCACGCGATGCTGATAGGCAAGACGCTATCAGCTTCCTTATTCAGACGCCAGCCTTGCGCCAGCAACTTTCACACATGTTCCAGTCTGGGTCTCAAAGGAGATAGTCGAGGGGCTTTGGCCTAGAGAAAGACCACATCTTCATCGGCCGAGCGGCCGGAACGCCCTGGAGCCGTAAGCGCAGGGATATCGACATCAAGATCGTTTAACAAAGAGGGGGCCGATTGTTTGGGGCGAGCGGTCGAGCTCTCCTCGTTCATGGCCGACGGCTCGCTGTCTGATATATTTTCTGAAAAGCCTGAAGGGTGGTCAATTGTGGAGCCATTTTCTCTCACGGTAACCAAAGCAGATGAGCCTTGGGCATTGTTGGTACTGTTTTCCTTCGTCAAGGCTTGTGCGGCACTCGTCTGGTCAACAGTTTGAGGGGTTGCTACGGGCTGGTTGGCCATTGCGTCATGGCCACCTGATGCGCCATTGCGGTGGGCGCCTTTCTGCTTGGAAAAGCGCTCGCTAAGGGCTTCAGCTGTTGCTTCATCTTCGGGCGGGCGGGCATCACTTTTGATCGTTGGGGACGGTTTTTTTTCCTTGGGCGTTGCCCAGCCGAGTTCTTCGTCGGTTTGAGGAATGTAGCGGGCGGCCAACTCAAGATGTTTGCGAACCGTGTCGATCGATGTCGGCAGAATCACCAGAGATGCGATGCCGAGCTTGCGTGCATTGATAACATCCTGCGCGGTCGCTTTCTTGGCGCAAAGAATCAGACATACACCGCGCCCGCCGGCAAATTCAACCTGTCTTGCTGGAACGAGCATCTTGGCGATATGCTGAGGGCCATAGCTCTCATCAACAAATACGATATCTGCCTGTCCAGCAGAAACAATAGAGGTCGCATGCTCAATATCCGACATGCAGAGCGGGTGCTCTATGCCACAATTTTTGAGCAAATCGGCCCATAATTGTCGATCATGGCGCCTTGGGGCAAGGATCATAACTGACAGGCTTTTGACTGGTATCAAGCGACGCGACACATTTGCCTCACTTTATTCTTGTTGTTGTTCGGGCTTCAGACTCCCAGTTGTCCGAGCCAGTTATTATTCTTGATCCCTGTTTTGTACAAAGACGCAAAAATAGGCCACTCCATTTGGTAATGGCCCATTTTCGCTAACAATTCCTTGTATTCGGTAAAAATTCAAGTTTTTATATAAGTGTCAGTTAACGAGAACTTGCGCCAATAGAACAGCCATTCAACGACCGCTTTTAAGGCTGCCTAAAATGCCCCTTACGATGGCTCGTCCTAGAGAAGAGGCTACCGAACGAACGACAGACTTCACTGCCGCTTCGGCAACGGTCTGCCGTCCGGAGCTTCGCCTGCTTGAGGATCTGCGGGGCTCACTTGTTGGGCGATCATTCCTGTCAAAGTCGGGCAGGGTGAAGCCGGTGCGGTTTTTCTTCGTGCTTCCCGTTTTCTTCTGTTGACGCTCTTCTTCCTGCCGTTGCTCTTCTTCGCGCTTGATCTTGTCCTTGGCTCTTTTCTGCAGCACCTCATAGGCGCTTTCCCGGTCAACCACCCGATCATAAACACCCAAAATGGGACTGTTGGCGATGATCGCCTGTCGTTCGCCTGCTGAAAGCGGGCCGATGCGTGAGCTTGGCGGACGGATCAGGGTTCGCTGAACCATGGATGGCACGCCCTTTTTCATCAAGGTGGAAACCAGAGCCTCTCCGACGCCCAGCTCGGTGATGACCTGCCGGGTATCAAGCGCGGGATTGGGGCGGAAAGTATCGGCGGCCACTTGCACGGCCTTCTGGTCGCGGGGCGTGTAGGCCCTTAGTGCATGCTGAATGCGGTTACCAAGTTGGGACAATACATCATCGGGCACGTCAAGCGGATTCTGTGTGACGAAATAAACGCCAACGCCCTTGGAGCGAATGAGTTTCACCACTTGCTCCACCTTGTTTATGAGCACCTTGGGAGCATCTTCGAAAAGGAGATGGGCTTCATCAAAGAAGAAAACCAGTCGCGGCCTGTCCCTGTCTCCCAGCTCTGGCAGTTCCTCGAACAATTCAGATAGCAGCCAGAGCAGAAAGGTTGCATAGAGGCGAGGGGATTGCATCAGTTTGTCTGCTGCCAGAATGGAGATGATGCCACGCCCGTCGCGCGTGGTGCGCATCAAATCGAGGATATCGAGCGCGGTTTCGCCAAAGAAATGCTCTGCACCTTGTTGTTCCAACACCAGCAGATCGCGCTGGATGGCCCCAATGGAGGCCGTTGATATGTTGCCATAGAGGGCGGAAAGCTCTTTGCGCCGCTCTTCCATATTGACCAGCAGCGCACGCAGGTCCTTAAGATCCAGCAGCAGCATGCCTTCATCATCGGCCAACTTGAATGCGATATTGAGAATGCCTTCCTGCGTGTCATTCAGCCCGAGTAGACGGGCGAGCAGCAGCGGCCCCATGTCTGTGATTGTCGTGCGCACGGGATGACCTTGCTCGCCGAAGAGATCCCAAAAGATGGTTGGAAATGAGGAAAAGGCATATTCCTCGGTCAAGCCGATTGTTTCGGCTCGTTTGGAGAGAAAATCCTTTGCCTCACCTTGGGCTGCCAATCCCGATAGGTCGCCTTTGACATCAGCACAGAAAACAGGGACGCCGGCGTTCGAAAAACCCTCGGCCAGAATTTGTAATGACACGGTCTTGCCCGTGCCTGTCGCTCCGGTTATCAGGCCATGCCGGTTGGCAAGGTTGAGCGAAAGATATTCTCCCTGGCTCGTTTGCATACCATCCTCGGCGGATAGAAAAGATGTGCCGAGATATACGTCCCCATCGTGCAACATGGTCATGGCCGATCCTGTTCTATGTCTTCGGCTTGCCAATAGTCCTAGAAAACCGGCGCGCCCAATAAAATGAATGACAAAAGCTTTGAAGACCAGAAATATGCCAGTAAAGCGCACAGTCTAAAATCGGCCATACTGTTGCAATTTCGGGATTCCAATATACCGAATCTTTTACGTTGGTTGTTTGATGTGCGCAACATGAATGATTGTTGCCCCGTCAGCCATGAGACGATAGAGCCCTTGTTTACGGCATTTGGCCGGCGCATTCCCGGTGATTGATCCAACAGGCGATCAATCGGCTGTTTCTTTCTCCGTCCATTGTAAGTTATGTAACAGCACAAACGCCCATTTTGTATGAATCAAACTTAGGAGACCATTATGGATCAGGTCATTGCCCGGATCGCGTCAGCCGCAGGAATATCTGAAGACCTCGCCATGACAGCCGTCAAAATCATTCTCAATTTCCTCTCCAAGGAAGCCCCAGAAGACAAAATGAACAGGCTTGTGGAAGCTTTGGGCGCACAGCCGCTTATGGAGAGCGCTGCTGATACTCAGGAAAGCGGAGGAGGTCTGCTCGGTGGTCTGATGGGCGCAATGGGTGGTATGGGTGGCATGGGAGGAGCCATGGCTGCGTTGAACCAATTGACCAGCGAAGGCTTGAGCATGGGAGAGATCCAGACCATTGCTTCGGAACTGATAACTGTCGCCAAGGAAAATGCAGACGATAGTCTGGTGGATGACGTGGTCAATTCTGTGCCTGCATTGAGACAGATCCTGTAGTCGCCACATCCAATACTTGCAGAATACGCCTTTATACTACACTGTGTTGGCGGTGATCATGCCCTATGCTCGCTGCCAATAATCAGGAGGATGGTGCCGAGTGGACCATGGGCAAATGGTTCGGTCACCGTTTATTTGTGGGAGGCAAATTATGACATCTTATTCAATTGCAAAAATCGAGGGAATTGGGCCGGCCTATGCCGAGAAACTAAAAGCCGTTGGTATCACCACTACTAAGGCTTATCTCGAAAAGGCCAAGGATGCCGCAGGGCGCAAAGCTCTGGAAGAAGAAACCGGTATAGACCATGCCCGCATCCTAAAATGGGCGAACATGGCCGATCTAATGCGCATCAAGGGCGTGGGCGAAGAATATTCTGAATTGTTGGAAGCTGCCGGAGTAGACACGGTCAAGGAATTGCGGAATCGCAATGCCGCCAATCTGGCAGCTGCGATGAAGGAAGCCAACGCCAAGAAGAAACTTGTGCGTCAGGTTCCTGCGCTGGGAAATGTTGAGACATGGGTCGCGGAGGCAAAGGAATTACCTCCCATGATGACCTACTGACTTAACGTCTGATCGGGGTTGAAGAGCCAGCGAAGAATGCCGCTGGCTTTTCCATTTTTCCTAGAGCCTGGGCTTGTGTCGAGGCTGTCGGTAAACTGCTGATCCATGCTCGTTTGAGCTCAACGAAGCTGGATCTGCCCATAACGCATCGCTTCTACGACCGTTTGCGTCTTGTTGGCCGCTTGCATTTTTTCCGAAGCATTTTGCAGATGGGCATGCACGGTTCTCTGCGAGATATGCAGTTCGCCAGCAATGTCCCCGGCGGTTTTGCCTTCTGCGGTCATGCTCAACACAAGCTTTTCGCGCGTTGAAAGCTCGCCCGGACGACTGGAAAGAATCGGATGCACGGAATGCATCTCGGCCAATTCGTGCTGAATGGTCGTCGTTAGCGCCATCAGCTCGCGTTCGGAAACGTTCAACTCTGGTCCGGCCACACAAATTGCGACTTGCATGACATTGAAATGGTGCACGTGAATGCCGATCAAGGTGCGATAGGTGCGTGGACTGGCTCCGCTACGCTGCAATAGACCAATCAGCGAGGAATCCTTGATCCAGCTATTTTCCTTCTCATCGAGATTCCAGCATGTTGGTTTGGAGAGCACGGCGATGCGCCGCAAAAGATCGTCGCTGCCGCGGACCTGCGCAAGATGCGCGCTGGAAAGGATGCTATCACCCCAGTGTTGATAGAGCACCAGCTTGCCAAGGTCTCGGCCGGGAAGGGGAAGACCAGTGATAAGGATATGTTCTGCGCCGAAAGATCTGAAACGGGATACGACACTTTCGAAAAAGGCGTCCGGATTTCTGGTTGGCTGAGATACAGAAATGGCCTTATCAGCGGGAGCCCAACGGGTATCAGTCATGGATATAAACTGCTGTTTTGATGTTGATATAAAGCCAGGCATGAATGTCTGGCAGACAAAAAATAAAGCAACAGTGCATCAGGTTGGATTACCTCTCTCCTGACATACTATCGCTTTCCCACTTAGACCCACACCAGATTTTGGACTATTGTACAAAACTGGGCAAGCGAAAAAGCGAAAAGACAAGAATATCAATGTAATTTTTCGCCAGTAGGGTTCAAAATTTCCCCAATTTGCTTTTTTAAGATACAGAGCGACAAAGATTCGTTCGTAATTTTGACAAGCTCTAGAACTTATGATTCTCTGCTGGAACAGCTATGCAAAAACGAATGTTTGGGTGGAAGAGAGTGCTGAGAAATATACGGAAATAAACCGTAAGGCTTTATCCAACGGGGGTGGGATTTTTTGATCAACAGCACCATTCGGAGAGCTTGCGAATAGGGAGGTATAGGCTTTAGTCTAAGCAATGGAGTGACTTAGCAGCACTTTCTTTGTCAATCTTCAGGACTAGTTACAAATCCGAACTATTCATGTGCTTTCAAACTGAGCTAATGCAAGGCCGAAGCTCCATCGGATTTTTGCAATTTTTTTTATCCAGTTGAAAGACTGGTGTCAGAAAACCAGCTTAATTATTGGCTTAGGATAATGAGATAGGACAAAGATCGGTGATGCAAAGTGTATATCCTTGCGATCTGATGCAGACATAAATGCAGTGTATCGGGTCATCGACAAAGGCTGATGCACGAAAAAAGACGATTTGAGGAATGTGCGCGGGGGCGGTCAGCTCCTTCGGAATCTTTTCTCTATAATTGGGAGTGAATATGATGAGCGAAGCGTTGAGGATAGCCGAGACATTTCCAGGCTATTCCCGTGAGGACTGGGCCGCGATGGTCGAAAAGGCACTCAAGGGCCAGCCGATTTCTCGCCTCACAACGAAAACAGTGGACGGCACGGAAATCAGTCCGATTTTCGAACGAGCCGTAGGGAAAGCGCCTTTGGCGATGCGTCCAAAAGATGCACCTTGGGCAGTTTGCCAGCGGATGGATCATCCTGATGCAGCCAAGGCAAATGAACTGATTTTGAATGACCTTCTAAACGGCGTAAATATGATCAGCATTCCGTTTGCTGGTAGCGCCGCTGCAAGAGGCTATGGCCTGGCTGCAGAAAAGGATGTTCTTGCAAAGGCTTTGAACGAAGTCGTCATGGATCTGATTGCATTCCGTCTGGAAACCGGGGCTGCTGGTGATGCTGCTGCCAAGGCTTTCGCGGATGTTGTTGCAGACAAGGGCGCAGATGCTGCCTCTTTGAAGGTTTCCTTCGGGCTGGATCCGATTGGTTGTTTTGCAAGCACCGGTGCTCTGCCGTCCGATTGGGCTGCAACTCTGGTCAGCACGATCAAGGATCTCAAAGCAAAAGGCTTCAAGGGACCATTCATTACCGCTGATGCACGGCCTTACCATGATGCCGGTGCCAGCGATGCACAGGAATTGGGTGCCGTTGCTGCAACCATCGTTGCCTATTGGCGCGTTCTTGAAGAAGCCGGTTTTGAAGCTTCTGAAGCGCTTGGCATGATTGATGTGGTGCTTTCCGTTGAAGCAAACCAGTTTGCTTCTCTGGCAAAAATGCGTGCGATGCGCCATTTGTGGGCTCTTATTGTTGAAGCCGCTGGTGTTGATTTCTTGCCTCTCTCCATTCATGCAGAGACCTCCTGGGCAATGATGACGCGCCTTGATCCATATGTGAACATTCTGCGTGAAACCACCGCTTGCTTTGCTGCTGGTGTTGGTGGGGCGGACAGCGTTTGCATCGTTCCGCATACGATGGCTCTTGGCTTGCCGACTTGGCATGACCGTCGCATTTCACGCAATCTGCAAACCATGCTGATCGAAGAATCAAACCTTTATCGCGTAACCGACCCTGCTGCAGGTTCTGGCTATGTTGAAAGCATGACTGACGAAACCGGTTCGATTGCCTGGGCTCTGTTCCAGGAAGTTGAAAAAGCGGGTGGTGCAGTTGAAGCGCTTAAAAAAGGCCTTTTCCTTGACGCGATTGCCAAATCCAACGACGCACGTAGCAAGCTGATTGCAACACGTCGTGCTGCTCTGACCGGCGCTTCGGCCTTCCCGAACATCGAAGAAAAAGATGTTGAAGTGGTGGACGTTGCTCCTGTTGCTCTGGCCCTTCCGGCTGCCGGTGAAGCTTGCACGCCTTTGAAGGCTGTTCGCCTTTCCGAGCCATATGAAGCCCTGCGTGAAGCTGCCAAAGCTGCTGGCAATCCTCCAGTCTTCTTTGCCAACATGGGCCGCATTGCCGACTTCACCGCACGTGCAACTTGGACGAAAAACTTCTTCGAAGCAGGTGGTATCAAAGCCTTGTCTGACAAGGGCTATACCGATCCCGCAGACGCTGCTGCCGATTTCAAGGCTTCCGGTGCTGCTATCGCGGCCATTGTTGGCCCTGATGCGCTTTACGAAGAAAATGGTGCCGCATTTGCCAAGGCTTTGAAAGAAGCTGGCGCGAAAATGGTTTATATCGCAGGTCGTCCGAAGGAACTCATGGAAGCGCTTTCTGCTGCCGGTGTTGATTCTTTCGCTTTCGAAAGCTGCGATGTGCTTGCCGAACTCAATAAAATTCATGACGCTCTGGGCATTGCCCCGGTCGCCAAGGCAGAAGCATAAGGAGCTGGAATTATGAGCAAGATCCCTAACTTTGCCGACATAGCATTCAAGGCGGCCAGCCCTTCTGTGACCGCTGGTGATGCCCTCTGGCATACGCCGGAAGGTATCGACGTGAAAGACGCCTATGCCGAGAGCGAAATCTCCAAATATGATTTCCTCAACAGCTGGCCGGGTCTGGCCCCGTTCGTGCGTGGTCCCTATCCGACCATGTATGCACAGCGCCCATGGACGATCCGTCAGTATGCCGGTTTCTCCACCGCTGAAGACTCAAACGCTTTCTACCGCCGCAACCTTGCTGCTGGTCAGAAAGGTCTGTCTATCGCGTTTGACCTTGCAACGCACCGTGGTTACGACTCAGACCATCCGCGCGTTGTTGGCGACGTTGGTATGGCCGGTGTGGCCATCGACAGCATCTATGACATGCGCACCCTGTTCGACGGAATTCCGCTCGACAAGATGTCCGTGTCCATGACCATGAACGGTGCTGTTCTTCCTGTTATGGCGCTGTATATCATCGCTGCAGAAGAGCAGGGCGTATCGCAGGACAAACTGGCCGGGACCATTCAGAACGACATTCTGAAAGAGTTCATGGTCCGTAACACCTACATCTACCCACCTCTTCCTTCCATGCGCATCATCTCGGACATCTTTGCTTATACGTCCCAGAATATGCCGAAGTTCAACTCCATCTCGATCTCCGGCTATCACATGCAGGAAGCTGGTGCGACGGCTGACCTTGAGCTGGCCTATACGATCGCTGACGGTCTGGAATATATCGGTGCTGGCGTGGAAACCGGCCTGGATGTGGATGCTTTCGCACCGCGCCTGTCCTTCTTCTGGTCAATTGGCATGAACTTCTTCATGGAAGTGGCCAAGATGCGTGCCGCTCGTCTGGTTTGGGCCAAGCTCGTCAAAGAGAAGTTCAATCCGAAGAATCCGAAGTCCTATTCCCTGCGTACTCACTCCCAGACCTCTGGCTGGTCGCTCACTGCTCAGGATGTTTACAACAACATCGGACGTACTGCGATTGAAGCCATGGGAGCAACGCAAGGGCATACCCAGTCTCTGCATACCAACGCACTTGATGAAGCGCTGGCTCTGCCGACTGACTTCTCCGCACGTATTGCTCGTAACACCCAGCTGTTCCTGCAGCAGGAAAGCATGACCACCAAAGTCATCGACCCTTGGGGCGGTTCTCACTATGTTGAGAAACTCACCGCTGAGCTGGCTGAAAAAGCACTTGCTCACATCAAGGAAGTCGAGAGCCTTGGCGGCATGGCAAAAGCCATCGAAGCCGGTATTCCTAAACTGCGCATCGAAGAAGCGGCTGCTAAAACACAGGCTCGCATCGATGGCGGTTCCCAGACCGTTGTTGGCGTGAACAAATACAAGCCAGACTTCAAAGAAGATATCGAAGTGCTGCAGGTCGACAACACATCTGTTCGTCAGCAGCAGCTCGATAAACTGGCTCGCCTGAGAGCAGAACGTGATCAGGGCGAAGTGGACAAGGCTCTTGCAGACCTGACCGCCGCAGCCGAGCAGGGCAATGGCAACCTGCTTGATCTCTCTGTTAAGGCAGCGCGCGTAAAAGCCACTGTTGGTGAAATCAGCTACGCACTGGAAAAAGTTTACGGTCGCCATCGCGCCGAAATCAAATCCATTTCCGGTGTCTATCGTAAAGAGGTTGGTGCCATGTCCGACGTCGTACAGAAAGTCTCCAAACTGGTTGACGAATTCGAGGCAAATGACGGTCGTCGTCCTCGTATCCTCATCGCCAAAATGGGTCAGGATGGTCATGATCGCGGCCAGAAGGTTATTGCTTCGGGCTTTGCTGATCTTGGCTTCGACGTTGATATCGGACCTCTCTTCCAGACCCCTGAAGAAGCTGGCCGTCAGGCTGTCGAAAACGACGTTCATGTGGTTGCTGCCTCTTCGCTGGCTGCAGGGCACCTGACTCTCGTACCGGCACTGCGTGATGCTTTGGCTGCTGAAGGACGTCCGGACGTCATGATCGTTGCTGGTGGTGTTATTCCGCCGCAGGATTATGATGCGCTTTACGCTGCGGGTGCTTCGGCCATCTATCCTCCGGGAACGGTGATTGCTGAAGCTGCTATCGATCTGATCGGGCAGCTCAACAAACGCCTTGGCTACACCAAGGACGCTGCAGAATAAGCGCATCGCGTTCTGCTTCAAGCATTTGAAAATAAAGAGAGGCCGCCCTTGGGTGGCCTCTTTTTTTGGGGCTGCCGCTTAAGGCCCACTGAGCGGTTCGCACTGCGACGGAACGTCATAGCAGGAAAAGATCAAAGCTTTCTTGACTCTCCCCCGGCGCTTCCTACCTTTTTAAGGAAAGTCAAAGGGAGACTCATAGTTCATGCTTATTACCACCACTTCCAGCGTTCAGGGCCGCGTCATTCGTGACTATAAGGGCATCGTCAATGGTGAAGCCATTCTGGGCGCCAACGTGTTCAAGGATTTCTTTGCGGGCATCAGGGATATTGTTGGCGGCCGCTCGGGTGCATATGAATCCGAACTTCAGCGCGCCCGCGAAATCGCCCTGGATGAAATGACCCAGCATGCCCATCGCTTGGGTGCCAATGCGATCATTGGCGTGGATGTCGATTATGAGACCGTCGGTGACAAGGGCTCTATGCTGATGGTGGCCGCATCGGGAACTGCTGTCGTCATTGAGTAACGAATCGACGATACTCTCGCCTGAAACAACCCGGTAACGGATAGCACTATCGGGTGGGGAAAGCGTCTTGCACCGTTGCTGCTGCAACAGACGCTTTGAAAGGTGAGACAATCAGATGAAGAATATTTGTATTTTCTGCGGCTCCAGCTGGGGGCGCAGAAAAGAATTCGAAGAAGCCGCCATCACTTTGTCGCAAGAGATTGCAAAGCGTGGCTATGGTCTTGTGTATGGCGGGTCTTCCGCAGGATTGATGGGGGCTTGTGCCGATGCGGCTTTGGCCCAAGGAGGCAAGGTGATTGGCATCCTGCCTCATGCTCTCAAAGCCAAGGAAATCGATCATAAGGGCCTGACCGAACTGCATCTTGTGGAAAGCATGCATGAGCGCAAGAAGCTGATGGAAGAGCTTTCAGACGGCTTCATCTCGATCCCAGGCGGCATTGGCACCATGGATGAACTGTTCGAGATGTGGACATGGGCCTCGCTCGGCTGGCACGAAAAGCCCTCCGCGCTTTTCAATGTCGCCGGTTATTACGATGATCTCATCCGGTTTCTGGATCGCACCGCAGAAGACGCTTTCGTCAGGCAGGAACATAGAGACATGTTGATCGTCGAAACGGACATAGCGCGACTGTTCGAGCGTCTGGAAAACTATGTTGCTCCCAAGGTTGGGAAATGGATTCCCAAGGACGGTATGCTCTAGCGTCTTCCGTCCGCCACTTGGAAGCTCATATTATCTGGATACACTGCAGAGCTTTGGCTTTGGTCTGAAAGAGGCATTTATGGTTGAATTTGTAAGATTGTCTGATTGTCCCGCCATCGTCGAACAATGCGCCAGCTTCCATGCGAGGCTGTCTGGCGATGATAGCGGCGAGGGGCTGGAGATGCGCATAGCAGCCTTCCGCCGCCTCGCTCTGGATGGTGAGCAGGAAGATGGCATCGTGGCGCTCTTTGATGAAGGCGATGATAAGGGGAAGATCGCAGGACTTGCGGTTTTGCTTGAAGCCGAATTGGAAGCCTTTGACGAACTGGGGCCTTGGTTGGCTGGTATGAAGATCAGTCAGGCTGTCACGGATCAGGAGACTTTGAAATCTGATCTGAGCGATCAGGTCGAAGCCTTGGCGTTGGATCTTGGTCACGATCAAATCTTTGTGCATGTAGACGAGCGCGGCTGGTTTGAGGCGCGAGGCTATTCCGAGATAGAAGCCTTTGAGAGAGGCGGGGAGACCTTTTGGGTTTTTGGCAAGGCATTGTAAAACACTGACGCCTTGCTGACATTCGAAACTGGTTTAGGGGTTGCCTCGTTGCTGCTGTCGGCCAGAAAAGACGTATGTATTTCAGACGGATGGACCAAGAAAAACACATTGCTTCTTGAGTGAAGGTCTCAAAAAAAATCTCCGGCAAAATGGTTAGTAGCAATCAGGGCGCTGCATACCATTTTTACCGGAGAAATCTTGAACTGCTGTTTTAGGTGTGAATTGAATAATCTACAGCGTCAGAAGTCCCGTTAGGTCTTTGAACTGGGCAACGGGGGAAAGGTCACGATACTCATCCAGATCCGCTGTGCGGTTGATCCAGACCGTGCGGAAGCCATAGGCTGTTGCGCCCGCAACATCCCAGCGGTTGGACGACTGGAAGGAAATGGCCTCTGGGAAGCAGCGGAACGCTGTCATGGCCAGATCATAGACCGAGGACTGGGTCTTGTAGGTCTTCACATCGTCGGCGCTCAGAATGTGGTCAAACAATTCGCCAAGACCGTTCTTCTCGACAGCAGCATCCAGCATTTTGTGGGTGCCGTTCGAAAGAATAGCCAACTGCGCGTTACGGCTCTTCAACTCCTCAAGAACCGGGCGGACATCTTCAAACGCATCGGCTTCATGATAGGTATCAAGCAAAGCCTGTCGTATGGAGCGGTCGGCATCGGGAATGCGCTCGTAGGCAAAATCAAGGGCGCGTTCTGTCAGGGTCCAAAAATCGACATATCTGCCGGTGAGCGCGCGCACCCAGCTATATTCAAGTTGCTTTGATCGCCAGATTTCGGAAAGATGCGCTGCGTTGGGGCCGAGTTTGTCGGAATATCGACGCACTGCAGCATGCACATCGAAAAGGGTTCCATAAGCATCAAATACATAAATCGAGCATGTGTCTGAGCCAGCCATGCTTTTTTCTCCTTGAAATGTCTTTTGGATAGGTCACGGAAGTCGTCCGGGGAAATTGCGCCATTCGAAACTGAAGTGAGGTACTATAATTTGCACAGGCGTTATAGGAATGCAACGTGTGAGCCAAGGATATGTTCCAGACTTATTGGGAAGATTTTTATTGATTTGACGAACAATATGTATCGCTTTTTGCAGATTTCGAGCCTATAAGAATGAACCTCATCTATTTGCGCTCCGCTCAAGGAATGGCTTGACCTGAGGCTGCTTTATGGTTTCCATCTAGCTTGGCAGTCATCCTGCTCCTACCCCTTGAACCCGGTTCAATCAGCCCCTTCAAAATGAGACAGTTTGTCTCAAGAGACTTTTCTACAAGATTGTCGGGGCTCCGCTATGAATAGGGGGAGCGAGCGAGAGGAAATAAAAGCAAGGAATATTTCAATGGCAGAATTTTCACAAACATGGACTTGGTATAAAGGCGAATGGCTCGAAGGCAACCCGGCTATGATGGGGCCACGCGCACATGCATTCTGGCAGGGCTCGACCGTATTTGATGGTGCCCGCTATTTCGAAGGCGTGATGCCCGATCTTGATCGCCACTGCGAGCGCATCAATCGCTCTTGCGAAACCCTCCTGATGAAACCGACCATGAAGGCCGGTGAAATCATGGAACTGGCAGCTGAAGGCTGCAAGAAATTTGACGGCAGAGCTGTTTACATTCGCCCGACCTATTGGGGTCTTGGCAGCCTGGCATCCGTGATCAATGTGGACCCGGATGACATTGAATTCTGCCTGACGCTGTTTGATGCGCCGATGCCGGATCCAAATAGCGGGACGCGTGTTACCACTACCCAATTCCGTCGTCCGACACTGGAAACCATGCCAACCAACGCGAAGGCTTCCGGTCTTTACATCAACAATGCCCGTTGCCTGAAGGAAGCCATGGACAAAGGCTTTGACAACGCCATCGTCTGCGACATGCTTGGAAACGTGGCCGAACTGGCTACGGCCAACTTCTTCATCGTCAAGGATGGTATCGTCAAGACTTCGGTTCCAAATGGTAGCTTCCTGAATGGCATCACCCGTCAGCGCACCATTCAGTTGCTGCGTGACGCCGGCGAAACCGTCGTTGAATGCTCCTTGACCCTTGATGATTGCCGCCAGGCCGATGAAATGTTCTCGACCGGCAACTACTCCAAGGTTGTCCCGATTCTGGCATTTGATGATCGCCAGTATGATCACGGTCCAATTGCCAAGAAAGCCCGTGAACTTTATTGGGAATTCGCATTCAAAAAGTAAGGGTTACGGGCTAGGCCTGTTGATTCTGCAAATTATGGGGGGAGGGTGCATGCCTTCCCCCTTTTTGTATTCTGATCTGTTACACATATTTCCAATATCGGGTGCGTGTCGCGATCTGCCCTGCTTTTGACATTTTAATAGCTTACCTAGTGAGCTCAGAGCCAAGAAAAATCCATTAAACACGTCTATCTCAGATATTATTCCCCCATATGTCGGCCCCGACAGGGACTTGTGAGTAAGGAAGAGATTGGCGTGTGAAAGACGTGCACCCAGATCGGAAGAGACAGAGATCAGCTCATCTCATGATCTGGATAGAAGATCACCGTCAGGAGCAAAATGATGAAAAGCAAACGACCCTTATCGTTTCTGATTGTTGCAAGCCTGTCGATTGCGTTTGTACTGCCCGTCATCGATGCAGCCAACGCATTCCCATCCGGGCAAGGAGGAACAACAGACCAATCGTCTTTGGCGTCTGGCCCTTCGCCGAACCATTCCTCTCAAACGTTGGGACCCCTCGTTCAGGCTGCTTCGTCTCGGCCACAAAAGCAGGTGACAACCGGCAATGCCCATAACATCCGTCCCAATCCGAAACCCTCCAAATGCCTGATGCTCGCCAAAAAAATCGGCGCGTCGCGCGTATGGTGGGGGCGCCATGTGGGGGCCAAGGAAGTGGAGGATGATGATCTGTTTTTTTCGGTTGGTCCGCGCAGAGTTGAATTTGATGACATCGGATGCTTCCGCACCAAGAAAGATTGCCAGAACTGGCTTTATTGGAAGCGCACCGAATATCCTATTTTCGGGTCGATCAGGCCTTGCCGCAGAGGGCTTTAATGCCCTTTCGCCGGGTTTGCCGAGCCTCATAGCCTCTAGCAATCTATTCGATATATAAAAGAAAACCCCACCTCGACGAGATGGGGTTTCTTTTTAACTCTGCTTGAGTGCGGCAAGTCATCAAACCGCACTCGGCATCAGCTGGATCAGGAAGCTGCTTCAAGAAGTTCAGCCACATATTCCCAGTTGACCAGATTGTCGAACCATGCCTCAAGATATTTCGGGCGCGCGTTGCGATAGTCGATATAGTAGGAATGTTCCCAAACGTCGCAGCCAAGCAGCGGTGCACCGCCGTGAACCAATGGGTTTTCGCCGTTCGGGGTTTTGGTCACTGTGAGCTTGCCATCAACCAGAGCCAGCCATGCCCAGCCAGAACCGAACTGGGTAACACCAGCATTAATGAAGTCAGCGCGGAACTTGTCCATGCCGCCAAGATCTTCTTCGATTTTAGCAGCCAGAGCCCCCGGAATGCCGCCTTCCTTGGCAACAGGCTTCATCCATTTCCAGAAATGAACATGGTTGTAATGCTGGGCCGCGTTGTTGAAGAGGCCTGCATTTTTGCCAAAGCTTTCCTTGATCACGTCTTCGAGGCTTTTGCCTTCCAGACCGGAATCCTTGAGAAGGTTGTTGCCGTTGGTGACGTATGCCATATGGTGCTTGTCATGGTGGAATTCGAGGGTCTCTGCGGACATGAAATCGCCAAGAGCGTCATAGGCATATGGAAGTTCGGGAAGTTCAAAAGCCATTGAAATATCTCCATTTTATTGAAAGGGCTACCGGCGGAAAAGTCGGTGAAAATTGATCTGTATCAAAAATAATGATTATTGCTTACGACCACAAGGGGGAGCTTTCATCATTTTCTTGAAACACTGTCGAATTCACAAACTTTCGGGTCGCGGAAGACCAAAAATTCCTGGTCTGATAGGTTCGTTAACCTACCATCTTCTCAATCAATGCGCGAGGAAGCCTTTTGTTCCATGCCGAACAGGGAAATCAGCTTTTCTTCGAAGATTCTTGGAGAGAAGTCTTCTTCGCGGATGCGTTCAAAGCAGGCCTGCTTGATCCTATCAATCTGGGGGCGGTCTTCCAAAAGCTCTTGAAGCTTGACTGCGAGCAAGAAAGCATCTCCGATCGGAACCAATGGCGCGACCATACCGCCTTTGAGAATATCCATCGGCCCACTGGCGCACGTGGAAACGCAAGCGATGCCCGCATCCATCATCTGGCAGAGGGAAAAGGAATAGGGGGCATTGGCAGCGGCAAGGCAGTAGAGATCAAAGGATTCTGCCATTTCTGCAGCATCCATGGGCCCCATGAATTCAACAAAAGGGGCAATATGATCGGCCAGTTCCTTGAGCTCATGCTCAAGCGGGCCTTGACCGGCAATGATGAATTTGACATCCGGGCAGCTCTGATGCAGAAGCTGGGCCGCATGCAGGAAGGTGCCCAATCCGTCTCCTTCCTCAAAGGGGCCACTCGCACCGATGGTCAAGGGCCTTTCCTCGGCTTGAGGCAGAGGCTTGATATCTGAAAACTGTGTCTCATAAGGGTAGGGCATGACGTCGACAGGAACCGTATCTTCGAACAAATGCTCAGCTTCCTCGCCGACGCTCGACGTCAAAGTTACCAGCCGGTTGGCATGTCTGAACCCCTCAAGGATGTCATCGTGGCAGACGCCGATGACCTTGCGGGAAATTTGCCCAAGCCCTCGGCAAGCAAAAGCTTCATGGCTGACGGCATAATCAAAGCGGAAGCGCCGCGTTGCTGTCAGGATAGGCCATAGCTGCGGTGTACGCAGGAGCAGCTTGCGGGAAAATTCCGAAATGGGATACATCTTGTAGCCCATGGACCGCGCATCCTCGGCAAAGGGCGAGCCATTGGGGGCCATGATGGTTATATCAAACCGCTTGGAATGAGACAGATGATGCAGATAGATATCATAGGCTTCCAATATAGCCGCATCCTTCCGCTCGGGCGCAAAAAACAGCAATGATTTTCGCGGCTGCTCGGGATTGACGTGACTATCCATCGTCTGCATTTCCATGTCTCCGGTGGTTGACTGCTTGTAAGGATTGCCGGGCAAAGAAATGCATCCGACAATCCGCACCACCCTTTGAGTCTATGACAGAATTCCCGCGCCACTGCAACAAGGTGGCAATGTGGAACCAAGCGACGCAACAGAATGGTTGGGAAAACCCCTGATCGCTTGATTTCTGCTCTGTGATTGGCCAAAAGAGAGGAGCTGAAAGGCTTAAAAGCCCGCCAGACCTGCCGTCATGTCCATAGGACGCTCCTCTGCGCTCCTTTCCCTACCAAGTTCAAACCCGCTATTCATTGAATAAAGAAGAAAAACGCTATGACCATTGCTCCGAATTGGCAACAAGCCGAACAAGTCGCCAAAGAAATCAGTTCCGCCTGGCATGCAGACGCGCCCGGTGGGGTCATCCTTGCTTTCGATGCCGAGGGCGACAAGCTTTCCGTGGCGGCAGGCCTTGAAAATCTTTCAACGGGCAAAGCTTTTTCCGATCAATCCGTGGGGCGGTTTGCCTCAATTACCAAGCATCTCTTCTGTACGCTCGTTCTGCAGCATCCTGATCTGGTGTCCCTTGATGACCCTCTCGGAACGCATTTGCCTGAGCTTTGTGAGCCTCTGGCGGCTGTTACGGTCGGTCAGGCGTTGGACATGAGCGGTGGTCTGCCGGATATGCGCGAATGCCTCTCGCTGCTTGGGCTGTCGGTTTATACCGAGACAAGCGAAGAGGCAAACCACGCCTTCATGGCGCGCCAGACCCGTCTCAATTTTGATGCTGGTACCGAAGTGTCTTATTCCAACACCGGCTATCGGCTGGTTGAAATGATCCTCAAGCGCAAAGGTATATTGCTGCGGGAGTTTCTCAAAGATACGCTCAATGCAGAACTGGGTACCGCTTTTGATGCCCCCCATGTCTGGGCAGAGCCGGTCAAGGATCTGTGTCCGGGCTATTGGTTCGATGGAGACAAATGGCTGCAATCTGCTGCCGGCCTCCAGATTTCGGCTTCTGGCAGCGCGGCCACATCGGCGCGCAGCATGAGCCAATGGCTGCGTGCATTGATGGCAGGGAAAGGCAAATGGGCCGGAATCCTTGATCAGCTCTCCGCCCCACGCAAGCTCGCGAACGGCACCGTCACCGGCTATGGGCTCGGCATCACCGATACGGTTCTGGGAGATCGCGTGTTGATCGGGCATGGCGGAAGTCATCCCGGCTACAAGGCCTATATCATGATGGACCGCCCAACCGGAACAGGCGTTGTCTTTCTCTCCAACAGGGATGATGCGGATGCTCGAGGCACGGCCTCGCGTGTTATGGCTGCATTGCTCGGTCTGCCCATGCCTGTGCCCGCATCAACGCGTATCCCCGATGGCTTGTATGTGGCTGAGAAAGGCCCATTCTGGCTTGAAGTGGCCGACGGCAACGCAACTTGGATCGATGATGCCTGCGCGCTTTATGAAGAGGGGGAAGGCAAGGTTTCTACCCGTTCAGCCACATCCCAGTTGGAGTTTGAATGGGATGGAGAAGCACTCATTGGAACGGTTGGCTATGTGCCACGACGTTTGACGCCCGTCACTGCGGACTCTGTTTCAGAACCGTTGAATGGCCTTTGGCGCAGTGATGAAGGCGCATTTCTGGAGATTGCCAATGGAGCGCTCACCATGGGGGCGGGCCCCATTCGCCAGACTGCCCCGCTCACGGCGCTGGGCGGTGGGCGCTATCTATTCACCTTGGTTGATAGTCTTTGGACCAAGCGCGTGTGTTTGAATAGTCTTGGACCGGACCGTTTTGAATTGGTTCTGAGTCGCGCGCGGATGATCGAGTATAAGCGCGTGGACTAATCACAACAATGTGATGATGAGAGTGGATAGAGCCACTCTTGGCGGATTTCTTGGCGATCTTGCGACAATTCAAGGGTGTTCGTGCGCTTGAATTGTCGCAAGAAATAGATTTCTGCGTTCGTTTTTCAGTTTTAAATATATATGAACGTTAAAGCCATATAACTCAGGGGATAGGTCTTGATATGGATAAAATAGTACCGCGTATATTTGTTTAGAATTTGTTTGAATTCGGAAGCTTTATATCTTCCCAGACATATACTTGGTGATCGATTCAAGCAAAATGACCTGTTCGACATGACAAGTTTTACGACTATCTGAATGTTGCAATGTTTTATATTGTGATTTTCTGAAGGAGACCGGACGTGCCTTTCAGCGAAAACTACGAAATCGAAGCCCATGGCGAGTTTGATTTTGAAGGAGAAGACTATCGCGCTCTTTTTGAGGCGAGCAATGCTACCGTCTTTCAGAATCCGCAATGGTTGGCACTTCTTTATGCGCATCTGGTCCCCAGCTTAGGGGCTCGGCCGCTCATCATAACGGTGCGGAAAAAAGAGACAGGCCAGCTGTGCCTGCTTTTACCGCTGTTGCACACTTCCTATCTGGGATTGGCATGTGTTGAGCCCGCAGACCTGGGCGCTGCCGACTATAACGCCCTTGTCTACGATCCTGCGTGCGAAGAAGAGCTGCTGAGCGATGGCCAGATTAGCAAGATCCTTGTGTCTCTTATGAAGCCCTGTCATCTGGTCCTTTTCAGAAAGATGCAGGGGGATAGCAAGATGCTGGCCCATTTGTTGGGACGGATAACTGTGGGGGATATGACCTCGTCTGGCCATGGCATGCCCGTCTGGGCGCCCTATGAAGACTGGCGCAAAGAAGTCCTCTCCTCCAAATTGAGGTCCGAGCTCCGCCGCAAACACAAGAAGCTTGTGAATCTCGGAGATGTTTCGCTAAAGATCTGCAAGGAAGAAGCGGATATCAAGGCGATCATGAAGGTTTTGCAGGACCAACGTCGCGAGCGCTATGCTGATGACCTGTTTCTGGAAGAGAGCTATTTTGATTTCTACAGTGCCGTGGCGCTTGAGGGGAAAGAGACCGGACTTTCAGAACTTGCTGCGCTTTATGTTGGGGATGACATCATCGGTATCGAGTTGGGCTTTATTCATGATCGCTGCTTTCACTTCATTCTCGGTGGCATGCAGGGGGGGGCATATTACAAGATGTCTCCCGGCTTGCAGCTGTTTGACTATATTATCGGCCATCGCGTTGAACAGGGCGATACGCGGATGGATTTCACGATTGGGGATGAAGAATATAAGGCCAGTTTTGGTGCCAAACCCACCAGATTACGCCTTATGGCAAGGCCAATGACACTTTTGGGTAGGCTGGCACTCAAAACCTATATGCAGGGCGGACCGGTAAAAGATTTCGCCAAGCGCCTTGTTGCCATGACAAAGAGAAAATAGGCCACGACCCGGCCATGGATGGCTAAGAAAAGACCGCCTGACAGAGATCTGTCGGCGGTCTTTTGCATTTCTTTGAAAGACTATAAGAAAGGTTGCCTAGAGTTTGCCGCTCACCTTGAGGGCAAAGGCATATTCCAAAGCGGTTTCCTTGAGCCTGTCGAAGCGTCCGGATGCTCCGGCATGGCCGCTTCCCATATTGATCTTGAGAAGCAGCAGATTGTCGTCAGTGCGTTTCTCCCGCAATTTGGCAACCCACTTGGCCGGTTCCCAATAGGTGACCCGCGGGTCAGTCAAACCTCCCACAGCGAGGATGGCCGGATAGGCCTGCTCGGTCACATTGTCATAAGGGCTATAGGCTGCGATATATTTATACTCTTCCTCAGAGGCAATCGGGTTGCCCCACTCGGGCCATTCCGGAGGCGTGAGCGGCAGCGTGTCATCGAGCATCGTGTTGAGTACATCGACAAAGGGCACGATAGCCAGAATGCCCGAGAAGAGGGAGGGGGCCATGTTGGTCACCGCTCCCATCAGCATGCCACCGGCAGAGCCGCCTTCGGCAACGATCTTGCCTGCAGAGGTATAGCCTTCTGCGACCAGAAATTCACCAGCAGAGATGAAATCCTTGAAAGTGTTGGTCTTGCTGTTCCGTTTACCGTTGGTGTACCAGGCAAAGCCTTTTTCCTTGCCGCCACGGATATGGGCGACCGCATAGACAAAGCCTCGATCCACCAGAGACAAGGCTGTGGTCGAGAAGCTTGCCGGGATCGAAATGCCGTAAGAGCCATAGCCATAAAGCAGGCAGGGGGCCGATCCATCAAGCGCAGTGTCCTTGCGATAGAGCAGGGTGACGGGCACCAGCTCGCCATCATGGGCAGGCGCCATCAAGCGGCGGGTGACATAGTCTTCCGGATTATGTCCGGACGGCACTTCCTGTTCCTTGCGCAAGCTACGGGACCGGCTGGACATGTTGTAATCATAAATTCGGCTTGGCGTCGTCATGGACGAATAGGAGAAACGAACGGTATCCGTATCAAACTCCATGGAGCCGTGGAAGCCGAGTGCATAGGCTTCTTCTTCAAAGGCAATGGCATGTTGAGCTCCGTTGCGCAGGCTGCGGATCTGAATGCGCGGTAGACCATTTTCCCGCTCCATCCAAACCAGAAACTCCTTGAAGATGCTGTGGCTCAGAATAAGCCGCCCGGACTGATGAGGCACAAGGTCTTTCCAGTGGATGCGACCGGACATGGTCGGCGCAGCGGTAACGAGCTTGAAGTCTTCTGCCTCATCGGCGTTGGTCAGGATATAGAGAATGCCCTGACCTTCATCAACGCTATATTCAATGCCTGTTTCGCGCTCGGCAATCAGGCGCGGTTTGCTTGCATTGTCCTTGGCGCTCAGCAGATAGCATTCGCTGGTCTGGTGATCATGGCAATCAATGAAGATGTAATTGCCGGACTGGCTTTTGCCCAAACCAACAAAGAAGCCGGCATCAGCTTCTTCATAAAGCAGTTCATCGGCAGACTGCGGCGTGCCCAGTTTATGACGGAACACGCGGCTCGGGCGATGGTTGTCATCCTGCCAAGTATAATAGATATGAGTGCTGTCTTCGCTCCAGACCACGCCGCCGGTTGTGCGCTCAATCAGGTCGTCTGTTTCTTCGCCCGTGCTGAGGTCGCGAATGCGAATTGTGAAATATTCAGAGCCCTTCGTATCAACAGCCCAAGCCAGCTTGCTGTGGTCAGGACTATGCGAGAGCGAAGCAAGCCGGAAGAAATCTTCGCCTTCGGCTTCTTTGTTGCCATCCAACAAAATAGCCTCGTCGCCACCATCGCGCGGGGTGCGGACATAGAGCGGATATTGTCCTCCCAGAACATAGCGCGTGCCATAGGCATAAGGGCCATCAGGCGCAGGCACGGAGCTGTCATCTTCCTTGATGCGCCCCTTCATTTCTTCAAACAGCTTGGATTGCAGATCTTCTGTATCGGCCATCTCTTTGACCGTGTAGCCATTCTCTGCCTCAAGATAGGCTTCAATGTCATCGGCAAGAACCTCTCGCCCTTTTTGCATGACCTCCTGCCAGTTGTCTGCGCGTAGCCAGGCATAATCGTCGCTGAGTTCGATCCCGTGATTGGTCACACGGTGCTCGCGTTTTTCTGCGCTGGGTGCGAGAGAGGGGAAGGCGGCTTTGGTGAAAGAAGACCTGTTCTGTGATGACATCATACGACCTTGTTAAACGGCAATAAATCCAGACTACACCTATGATCTTCATGTTGAATGTGCAAGAGAGATAATTGCGGTGCAAGGATCTAAGCCCTGCGAGATGGCCGAATTTCGATGTCCGCACCCGATCAGACAAGACGCGTGTGCGCGCATTCGGGCTGTTTCTTATTGCAATATCTTATATTGCAAAATCTCGCGCAGATGCTAGCAATATGGCAGCACGTTCTGGCAAACCGTATCATCGAGCTCTTGCCAGAGAAAACCAAGGAGCCTTTTTATGCCGCATATGGTTATTTCTTACGCCAAACCCCTCGAAGGCAAAACCGATATCAAAAAACTCGCACGCGCAGTTTGGGAGGCGGCTGAAAAGTCAGGCCTTTTCACGCCAGATGCGATCAAATCACGGGCGCTGCCTGTAGAGCATTTTGTCACGGGCGGCACGGACCAGCTGTTTGTTCATGTGGACGCCAGAATGTTTGGCGGTCGCACCGAGGAGCAAAAGAAAATGCTCACCAAAAGCCTTTTCGACATGGTGTCAGGACTGGTCGAGAGCGATGTCGCCGTGAGCGTTGAAGTGATTGATATGGACAAGGAGACTTACATCAAGTCCTAGGGCGCCTGCCATTTCTCGCAGCATGTTAATTCTTAGAGGGCTCGGTACGGCAATCATATATAGCCCGTTCCGAGCCTTCCTTTTTCTTCAAGCAAGGCTGCTTCAGGCAAGGCTGCAACCCTTAAAGCAAGCGATAGAGCGTCAGGATGTCTTATGCTTTTTGCGGCGCATGGAGACGATGGCGATCGAAAGCGTGGTGAGGGCAATGACCAGACCCGCCGACAGGGCTTGCATCGGGCCGATAGTGTCGGCCTTTCTCAGAACCGCCTGATCAGGTGCTGCCGGATTATAATGAACCGTGACATTGGTCCCCTGCGGCAAATCCTCGATCTCTGTTTCGGCCACTCCGCGCAAGGTGCGAGCCGGATGATGAACGCTGAGCTGGTCTCCTATCAGGAACCTTCCATCCACTTCATAGCGATAACGGACATGGGGCTGGAACATCTCTATCGGTGTGCCATTTGCCTTGGTTTGCGTGAGCGCTTCTACGTGGCTTTCCAAAATCTGACCCGGCGTTTCTTGCCAGTCTTTCGGTATCTGCGCCTCCTGTAGACCCATCCAGCCCAAGGCTGCATAGACGAAGCCCCCCAGAGAAATGGCCAGCATGAAATAGATCAGCAGGTAGGGGGACGATTTCGCGCAGGATGCAGGTTCGCTCATGGAAGCCTCCACTTGGTTCGAGACAGGGCGACCATAAGGGCATGATCACAAAAAGCAAGGTGCCAATAGGGTTGTGGTGAGCCTGAAGCCTATGCGTCTTCCGGTTCGAAACGCAGAGCCACACCATTCATGCAATAGCGCAAACCAGTCGGCATCGGGCCGTCATCAAAGACATGCCCCAGATGGGACCCACAATTTGCACAGCGAATTTCCGTTCTTTCCATAAAAAGACTGTGATCAGAATGCTCTGTCACAGACTCTGCATCGGCTGCTTCATAAAAGCTGGGCCACCCGCATCCGGCATCAAATTTGGAATCTGATGTAAAAAGACGCGTTCCACAAGCAACGCAGTAATATTCGCCTGATCTATTCTCGAAATTGAGCGGAGATGACCCCGGTCGCTCCGTGCCATGCTGTCGCATGACGTGATATTGTTCATCCGTTAGTAATTGTTTCCACTTTTCTTCTTTCTTTAATTCTTTTGTCATAGCATGGCTCCCAACCAAGATACCCAAATCTTGCAAAAACGGCCGATTAAGCTTTTGCGAATTTCTTGTTTATCCGGGTTTTCACTGTATGGTTCTGATATGTTGAATCATATAGGTATCCCGCAGCCTAGTCTAAAGGCTAAGGCGTTTGTGGTTTTTCGCCCCGTGTGAAACACCATCTCTCATATGATGTCATGACGTGAGTTCGTCGAGTCTGTGTTGGAAAAGCATATGATCGTATAGCGGTTCAGTTGTTTCGTATGGTGGGATGGAGAGCGGTGGAAAATCTTTGTCAAACCACTATACTGTTTGGGCAGGAAGTTCCGCGATTCGCAGTGGGGCGCAAGAAAGAAACATTTGAAGGCTTGGATGCGCAACTTTCCACAGGAAAATTCTGGTTTATGGGGTGTTTTTTTAAACAGAACCTGTAATCCCAAGTCTTGAATAGAGGTCAAGTGCTCTCTTCGGGCGGTTGGCCATTTGGATAGTTTAATGAGGAAAGCGCATGGCGTTGGAATTCGGTGGCGGTCTCAATCTGGCGTTGGCTACTCCCTTTGCTGCGGCAGTGGTTGCTCCATATCTCAAGAGGCTGATGGGGCATAATGTTGCCTGGCTGCTTGCTTTGGTGCCTGCGGGCATTTTCGTCTATTTGTGCCGTTTCATTGGAACTGTTGCGACCTCCGGCCATGGTGTTCACATCACGCCGCTGGAATGGTTGCCGCAATATGGCATCCAATATTCTCTCTTTGTTGATGGTCTCAGCCTTGTCTTTGCGCTGCTGATCTCGGGTATCGGCACCCTGATTATCCTTTATTCGGGCGGATATCTGAAGGGCCATGCTGATCAGGGCCGTTTTCTCAGCTTCATGTTCCTGTTCATGGGCTCGATGATCGGCGTTGTGCTGGCCGACAATCTCATGACCCTGTTTATCTATTGGGAACTGACCTCTATTACCTCATTTCTGCTGATCGGCTTCAATCACAAGGAGGAGCGATCCCGTCGTGCAGCCTTGCAGGCCTTGATCGTGACCGGTGGTGGTGGTTTGGCTCTCTTGGCTGGCTTGCTGTTGATGTATCACGCAGGCGGAACAATGGAGATGAGTGAGCTGCTCACCAAAGGCGATGTGCTGCGCGACAATGGCCATTATGTTGCCATGCTGCTTTTGCTTTTGGGCGGCGCTTTCACAAAATCCGCGCAATTCCCGTTTCACTACTGGCTTCGCAATGCTATGGAAGCGCCGACCCCTGTGTCGGCTTATTTGCACTCTGCCACCATGGTCAAAGCGGGCGTCTATCTGTTGATGCGTGTGCATCCTGTTATGGGGGACACGACACTCTGGATGACCATCCTGCCGGTGTTCGGTGCCATCACCTTGATCATGGGCACTTGGATGAGCCTGCGCCAGACAGACCTGAAATTGACGTTGGCCTATACGACCATCGCGTCCCTTGGCCTTCTGGTGATGCTGGTTGGCACCTCCAATGAAACCGCCATCACTGGTGCGGTCGTCTATCTGTTTGCTCATGCGCTCTTCAAGGGTGGCTTCTTCATGATTGTCGGGACCATCGACCATGAAGCCGGAACCCGAGAAGTGACGCACCTTGGCGGCCTCCGCAATGCCATGCCGGTTTCTTTCTATGCGGCGGTGGCTTGTGCCTTGTCGATGGGCGGGATTTGGCCCTTTATCGGCTTCATCGCCAAGGAAGAAATGTATCTAGGCCTTCTGGGGACGAACCTGCCTGGCTTGTTGTTGACGCTAACCGCCGTGTTGGGCAATGCGATGATGTTCGGTGCCGCTTTTGTGGTCGCTCTCAAGCCATTTCTCGGAGAGGAAGTGCATACGCCAAAACATGCCCATGAAGGGCCGGTGCTTCTGGTCGCAGGGCCTGTCACGCTTGCCAGCCTTGGTCTCTTGGCGATGCTGTTTGGTGATTTTGTCGGTGCGGAGCTGTTGCGCCCCATGGCCAATGCGGTGCATGGGCATCATGGCCATCTGCAAATCGGCATTGGTGCGGTTCATTTCAATTTCGCTTTCTTGCTGTCGCTGATGACCATCGCTCTTGGGGTGGGCTTCTATTTCAAATATGAAGACATCAGGTCAACGCGTGGCGTTCTCATTCGCACGCTGGGGGAGGGGCCTGACAGTTTCTTTGATATCTTCATCGCCAGCCTCGTCCGCTTCTCGGCTCGCACAATGCGTCTGTTGCAAAGCGGCAATATGGAAGTCTATCTGGCGGCCACTTTCGCCACCATTGCACTTGCGTTATTCGTGCCGATGATCGTCTTTGACGAGCTGCCGAACTGGCCTGAATTCCCGGATCTTTATATCTATGAATGGTCTACTCTCGGCCTTGCTGTGGTTGGTCTATATGCGCTGATCGTCGCCAAAACGCGCCTGACCGCGATTGTCTCACTGGGCATTCAAGGGTTCGCCGTGGCGCTGATCTTCCTGTTGTTCGGCGCGCCTGATTTGAGCTTTACCCAGTTCATGGTTGAAACACTGGCTGTTGTCATCATTGCTCTGATCATGAACCGCCTCTCGCTCAAGGAACATGACAAGCGGCCGCGATCACAAATGATGGTGGATGCTAGTCTGTCGATCCTCGTGGGGCTTGGTTTCTGTCTGCTGCTCATGTCGGTCACGCAAGGGGCCTTTGATCGTCACCTGAGTGATTTCTTCACCGACTATAGCCGCGTCATCGCCCATGGCCGCAACATCGTCAACGTCATCATCGTAGACTTCCGTGGCTTTGATACGCTGGGCGAAATTGCGGTGGTTACGATTACGGCCCTTTGTGTGCATACCCTCACATTGGGTACCGGAAGATCCAGCCTCAAAAGCAAATTTTTCAAGAATAAATCTTCCGGCTTTGATGAAGCGACCTCTGGTCAGAAAGGAGCAGAGTGATGCAAACTCTGATTTTCCGGACAACAGCCCCATTTCTGGCGGCTCTGATGATCCTGTTCTCCATCTTCGTGACCTTGCGCGGACACAATGATCCGGGCGGTGGTTTCATCGGCGGTCTGATCGCCGCGTCGGCCTTCATGATGTATGGTATCGCTGCCGGTGTGGAATATGTCCGTAGGGCACTCTATTTCCACCCCATTTCCGTAGCCGCTTTTGGGTTGGTGCTCTCGGCGGGGTCGGGTTTGCTCTCCATGTTTGAAGCGCAGCCATTTATGACCAGCCAATGGACATTCCCCACCATCATGGGTGTTGAAGTGGCCATCTCAACGCCGATGTTCTTCGATATTGGCGTTTATCTGGTGGTTATGGGCAGCCTGACATCCATTGCACTGAAACTGGAAGAGGAATAAAGCGACCATGGAAGGCGTTCTTTCTATTCTCGTTGGTATCTTCTTCGCGGTGAGCATCTATCTGATGATGTCGCGCTATACCATTCGCATCATGTTGGGGATCGCAGCGCTCAGCAACGCTGTGAACCTGCTGATTTTCACCAGTGGCCGCTTGATGCGAGAGGTGCCGCCGATCATTCCCGAAGGGGCTTCGGTGCCTGCTATACCAACGGCCAATCCATTGCCTCAGGCTCTGATCCTGACGGCGATTGTGATTTCATTCTCATTTCTGGCCTTTCTCCTCGTGCTCGCCTATCGGGCTTATCAGGAGTTGGGAACCGACGACATAACGCAAATGCGTGTCGCGGAACCGGCAGACGAAGATCTGCCTCCTGTTAGCTATTAAGGAGAGACGGCTATGGCTGGAAATGCTGATCACGCGGTGGACTATGCCGCCGGAATGCTGATGGCGCCGACCTCACTGGCGGACTGGCTGATTGTGGCTCCATCGCTGATTACCATCATAGGCGGCGCATCGCTCGTCATGCTCCGCTATCAGGCAAAATGGCATGGTTACCTGTCTTGCCTTTATCTGGCAGCACTTGTCATTGTAGACGCCTTGCTGCTGTCTCGGGTCATGGCTGAAGGGCCCATCACCATGACCATGGGGCGTTGGCTGCCGCCATTCGGCATCACGCTGGTGGTCGACGCGTTGGGCGGATTGATGGCGCTGATTGCTGCTATTGTGGCTCTTGCTGTCTGTGTCTATTCACTGGCAGATATTTCGGTTACTTCGACGCGCTTTGGCTTCTATCCAGCGTTGCTCTGGATGATGACCGGGATCACTGGATCCTTTCTCACCGGCGATATCTTCAACCTCTATGTCTGGTTTGAAGTGATGCTGATTTCGTCCTTCGGTCTCCTGATCGTGGATGGTGAGCGCATTCAGTTGGACGGCGCTATGAAATATGCCGTGCTCAATCTGATGGCGACGACCCTGTTTCTGGTCACCACAGGCTATCTCTACGGGGCCGTCGGATCTCTGAACATGGCTGACATCGCCATGCGCTTGAGAGAAATGCCTGAAGGGGCCGCCCCAATGGGCACAATCGCCACGCTCTATCTGTTGGCCTTCTCCATGAAGGCGGCTGCCTTTCCTGTCAACTTCTGGTTGCCAGCTTCCTATCACACGCCAAAGATTGTGGTTTCTGCAATCTTTGCCGGTTTGCTGACAAAAGTGGGTGTCTATGTGTTGATCCGCACGTTGGTACTGGTGATGCCAGAGGGCAGGGACTTGCTGAGCGATCTCATCGCATGGATTGCTGCTTTGACCATGATCGTTGGTGCCATTGGAGCCTTGGCGCAGAATGATGTGCGTCGGACTTTCGGCTTTCTGGTCGTTGGCGGAATTGGCTCCTCCATGGTTGGCGTTGCCGTTGGCACGCAGGATGCGATCACTGGCGCTATTCTTTATGCGGTCAATTCCATTCTCGTCATGACTGCCCTTTATCTGGCATTCGGTATTCTGATGCGCAAGAACGGGGGCAAGTATAATCTTTCGGATCTTGGCGGCGGATATAAAGCCTCCAGTTGGCTTTCCATTCTGTTTCTGGCACTGGTCTTTGCTGCTTCCGGTCTGCCTCCATTCTCTGGCTTCTGGCCCAAAATGGTGCTTGTGGAATCCAGCCTCAAGGAAGGCTATGGCTGGCTTGCATTTTCTATCCTTCTTTCCGGTTTCATAACCACCATTGCAATGGGGCGCGTCTGGGCGCATGCCTTCTGGCGTGGCGGCCCGATCGGTACGCAAGACGGACGGGACGCGGCGCCGCTCTACACCTTGTCCGAGATTGTCAGAAGGCGCGTGTTTGTGCCTGTCGTGGCGCTGGTCGCGATGATTGTCTATATCGGCGTCTATCCGTCACCGGTCTTTTCGGTTTCGCAATATGGCGCCGCAACGCTTCTCAAGCCTGATCAGTATTTTGATGCTGTCTTCGGACCTGTAAAAGAGCAAAAGAAAGAACGCTCTGAAGCGCTGGCGGCCGAAGGGCATAGCTTCAATGACGCGAAAGAGCATGGCACTACGCAGAACTCGGAAGGAGCGCACTGATGAAATATCTGTTTCTGGTCAACGTCCTGTTGGCTATCATCTGGGCGGCTGTTGGCGGAACCTTCACTGTACCAAACCTGCTTTTCGGCTTTGTGTTGGGCACGATCGTGCTGTTCATCATCAGGGAAAAGGCGGGTACGCTGCGCTATTTTCAGCGCGTGCGCAGGATTGTGTCGCTGCTTTTACTCTTCATCGTTGAGTTGATCAAATCAGCTGCCAAGGTGGCCATTCTCGCGGTCTGCCCCAACATCAAGCTCAAGCCTGGCTTTTTCGCCTATGAGCTGAAAACCGATCGTGATCTTGAAATCACCATTCTGGCGAACCTGATTACATTGACACCGGGCACCTTGTCCGTCGACGTATCCGACGACAAGAAATATCTCTATATTCACGCCATCACGATTGATGACCTGGAAGATATGCGCGAGGAAATCGAAACCGGCTTTGAACGCAAGATCATGGAGGCCTTTCGCTGATGGAACCGCTTATGAATATTCCGTCATTTTTGGATGTCGCCATACTGATCACGCTTATGATCTTGTCGCTGTCATTCCTGTTTACGGCCTATCGCATCATCAAGGGGCCAACATTGGGAGACCGCATCATTGGCCTCGATATGCTGGTCGCCGTTGGTATCGGCTTTATCGCCGTAATCGGTGTGAAGACCGACTTCTATCTTTACATAGACATCGCAATTGCGCTGGGGCTGGTCGGCTTTCTGTCAACCTTGGCCTTTGCCCGTTTCGTGCTGCATCATGGTGACAGTTCGGAATATTTCGATGAAGAAGAGGCTGCCAAAGCGGAAGCAGACGCCAAACGAGCTCTGGAGGGATTGGAATGATAGGCTTGACCCTTGGGATGATATCCGACGTCTTCGTCGGCCTTTTGCTCTTGCTGGGCGCGGTGTTCGTATTGACCGCATCCATCGGCATGCTGCGCTTCCCCGATGTGTATACCAGGATGCATTCAGCCTCCAAAGCCGGCACCTTGGGCTCTGGCATCGCGCTGTTGGCTCTGGCCCTGCATTCGGGAGAATTTGACGTATTCACTCGCGCGTTGGCTGGTATCATCTTTTTTCTATTGACGACCCCAGTTACAGCACATTTGGTTGCAAAAGCTGCATACTCTACCGGAACAAAACCCTGGAAAGGGACAGTAATTGACGAATATGCCGATAGTATGGAGAAGAATTCGAAAAATAAGTGATTTCTCTATATCTGACCGTTGAATGATTGATGACTAGGGAGTTTCGAGCCGAAACTCCCTTTTCTTATATTTGTTTCTGACCTCACATATAATCTTGCTTTACTACGAATTTTCCGCGCCATATAATTGTTTCCCACAAGCATACGAAGAAAAATGCATTATTTCTTGAAGTAAAAACATAGATACATTACGAATGTCGCCAATGGTTTTTGAAACTGGTGACTCTACTATCCAACAGTTGAGTGCCAGAATGTTCAAGTGAACAGCAATCATCTTGAGCGTCAATTGGAAAGAATGTCCGGATTATGTCAGAAAACACAGAAAACAACATACTGATTGAGCTTACCGCTGATATCGTTTCCGCATATGTTAGCAACAATGCTGTACCGGTTAATGATCTCTCGGGCCTTATTGGCGACATCTACAAAGCTTTGGAAGACACAAAGACTCCCGTTTCCGAAGAAGTTGTCGAAGCACCGAAACCAGCAGTCTCGGTCAAGAAATCAATCACGCCAGATTACATCATCTGTCTTGAAGATGGGAAGAAGTTCAAGTCGCTCAAGCGTCACCTTCGTACCCATTACAACCTGTCTCCCGAAGAATATCGTGAGAAATGGGGTCTTCCCGCAGACTACCCAATGGTTGCACCAAGCTATGCCGAAGCTCGCTCTAGTCTTGCCAAAAAGATGGGGTTGGGTCAGCAGCGCCGCAAGAAGTAAATCACTTCAAAGCTTCACTGCACTATAGCGCGGCAGTGTCTGCGTGCATGTAAGGATTAAGGCAGCGATTTCGCTGCCTTTTCTGTTTTGACGCGCCTTTCTGCAACAAGGCGTCTCGGTTTCAGGCCTGCTTGTTCGGTTTGTCTCTGGCTATCGGTTGGTTCGTCACACACGCGCGCTTTTCGGCCGCAACCGCCTGCATAAGCGCGATATGGCGCATCAACGAATATCTGTAATGTGCAGCACGTCCCCGACGCCGTTCTGCCCTGAGAGCCAGACAGAGCTTTTTCAGGATTGCACCACCATCCGCCATTTCCAGATTGCGAAGCTCGCTGGGGAACATATGAAGCAGCCCTGGCAGATCTCTGTCGCGCACATAGTCTCTTTCACCACAACGCAGCATGTCTCTGAGAAAGGTTGGGCCGTGGCTCATCCACTTGTCTGCAAAAGCGCCCGCTGATCTGGCAAGGGCTGCCTTTTGCGTGATGCCATGAGATGATGTTGGCAACTCGGTTTTGCCATTCGCTAAAGACCGATTACCAGATGCCCGTTTGGGCTGAAGACTGTTTTGAACCATGCCTTCATTGTCCAACAGTCTCAGATACTGGGAGTTATGGGTATAAGGAGAGTTTCCATATTGGGATGGTGAATAAAGTCTAAAGCAATGTTGCGCGAAAAAATGAGAGATTTTCTGGAATTACTGCAGCTGCCTTTAAAAATCTTCCATTTTTTATGCGAGGAATTTATTCCTGATTCAAGCATAGGTTGTATATTGGGTTAATACAACAAGTTTTAATGAACACGAGCAAGGATCATGGAGTGAACAATGGAAACTGCATTCAATATAGAAAATCCGGCTGCCAGCGTATCGCCATGGCAGGGTGTGCGTGTAGGGTATGGGGATCAGCACAATGGTATCCACGCTCTTGCGCTGGTGGATGAACTGGTCTCGAGAACCTATCGGTTGCCTCGAACCGCCTTGCATGCCGGGACCCGATGCAGAAAGAGCGTGGCCTTTGCTCGGCAAGTGGCCATGTATCTCAGCCATGTCTGCTTGAGCTATCCACTCAAGGACATTGCCAGCTACTATCAGCGGGACCGCACAACGGTCGCCTATGCCTGTCGTGTGGTTGAAGATCGAAGGGAAGAAGAAGAAACCGAGTTGCTGATCAACAGCTTGGAAAGCGCTCTGGAAACCATGATGCTTGTTACTCCTCTGACAAGAGCGAGTGCAAAATGAGCAAGACCTCGCAAGAACGCAAGAATGGCTCAAAGCTTGAAGATGGTTTTGAAGGGGCCTGCCTCTCGCTCCTTCAGCAAATCGCCCGAGGTCATAAGCCGCTCGGAAGCCGATGGCCAAAATCCCAGCTGCAAATCCTGCTTTCGCGTGGTTGGCTCCAAAAGAAAGAAACAGGGTTTGCTTTGACAAACAAGGGCAAGAGCGCTTTGCGACGCCAGAAGCTACACCGTGACGAGATCGGGCTTTCCAGACAAGAGAGCAACAGAACGACGGAAGAGAGGGTAAGAGTGAAAGCCCAGTCCTCTCGCTCTGATGTCAACGCGATAAGGGCGGAAAGTCCCTTGCAACATCTTGCCAATCGTAAGAAAGGGGATGGAAGCACTTATCTCAGCACCAGTCAGGTTGAAGCTGGAGAAAGGCTATGCAGTGATTTCATCAGGGGGCAATTAGTAAAGACGCTCGGCATCAACTGGCAAGGCTTGGGAGAGGAGGAAGGGGCTATTTCCAAAAATGCCCGTCGCGCCAAGGCATCGCGAAATCTAGGGGATGCGGCGCTCGATGCGCAGGACCGGTTCCGGGCAGCGCTCAAATATGTAGGCGAAGAGTTTGCCGACCCGTTGATCGATTTCTGTTGCTTTCAGAAGGGGCTTGAAGAAATGGAGCGCACACGGAATTGGCCTGCGCGCTCGGCAAAGCTGGTTTTGTCTTTGGCGCTTGCCAGATTGGCTCGGCATTATGGGCTCTTCGATGAGGCCAAAGGTCCAACCAGAAATGCCATACGTCATTGGGGGACCAGAGATTATCGCCCAAATCTGTCCTCTTCAGATGAATGCTGATAGAAAAGGGCAATGATGCCCTTTCTCTCAAGAATGGCTCCGCCGGAGTGGCTCTTGAGTTGACGTTAGCCCAAAGCCTTTTGTGCATCCGCCTTGATGCGACCGATCATGGCGGAAAGGCCGTTTGAACGTTGTGGTGTCAAATGGTCCCGCAAGCCGATCTGATCAAAGATAGCATCAGCGTCGGTGTTGAGAATGTCTTTGGCTGTCTTGCCTGAGAAGGTCGCCAACGCTATGGCAACCAGGCCTTTCACGATATGCGCGTCACTGTCTCCTTGAAAGGTAAGCGTTGGGTTGGCGTCTTCGCCACTCACTTTTGTGGTCAGCCAAACCTGTGACACGCAGCCTTCCACCTTGTTTGCTGAAGTCATGGCTTCTTGCGGCAGGTCTTCCAGCTCGCGCCCAAGCTCGATGACATAGCGATAGCGCTCTTCCCAGTCGTCAATGAATGAAAAATTCTCAATAATCTCGTCAATCGTCAAAGGCATATCAGTCTCGGCTTCTTTCTGAATTCATTTCATTGGTGCCTACACTAATGAAGCCGATGGGAAGGGGCAAGCCTTCTATGGGCGCGCGCGATATGAGGGGGGAGTATATAAAAAGAGGGGTAGATAAAAAGAAAGCGCCGAAATGAAGGGCAGGTTCATTTCGGCGCGGCCACTGGCCCAGTGGGACGAGTACGGTCAGATGCTTGATACAATCACGGATGATGAGGCCGTTGTCAGTGAATAACAATAGAGATTATATCAAGTTTCTGACCTGGAGTTCGGACTTACCTATGAGAAAGGGCAAGGCCGAAATTCGCTTTGGTTGTCACTGTTCCTTATTCAATAGGCCGACTATATCAGTCGGCGTTACGAACCATTGCCGCCAGAGCTTGGCGATCCTGTTCCTGTTCATTCAGTGTGGCTTCATTCATAGCCAACTTGTCTTCAGCCATCGGTTCGGCAGAGCCTGTTGGCTGCTCACTATCTCCGTCAAGATACATATAAACCTGTTTGGCCCCGTAGCGGGCTTTGGCCGAGAAACTCTCAATCGCGACTTCCCCTGCTGCGCAAACCTCAGGTTGCCGCGAGCAGAAGGACGTAAAATCCTTCAAAGTAGCCTGTGCGGCTATCAAGGCTTCGGAAGTTGATAGCTTCGCACTGTCAGATGTGTTTTCCCGATCCGCAGGTAAAATAAGAATGACCAGCGATAGCCAGAAAGCAGCTCTGATAAGAAATGACATTCCCGTGCCTTTCAGTTCCCACATATGCCTCGCACCCCTGCGAGGCGACATCCGTCCAATAATCACACCATCATCAGATTTGCTTCTCTATGTTATGCAAGAAGCTGATGTGTTTGATGATGTGCTTACGATAGCCCAAGGGTGTCAAAAGCAGTTTGAAACAATGAGTCAAAATAGATTCAAATTTGATCTTTAAAAAAAGAGTCTGTTTACCAAAGCGGGCCGACTGCAGAAACCTGCGGTTTTAACCTTAACCGTGCGGGCCATCTATCGTCTGCAAGGGGAGGGAAAGAATTGCTCTCAAACCGCTATGAACAACTGTGGAAGGAACTATGGGACTGAAATCTAAAAGCTTTCCCAGTTGTTGGACGTGTTTTCTAGTGAATTGTTAACCATAGCAACGTTTTCTATGCCGTAATCGGCAAAAACCAATTGTTCATCATAATTAGTCGTGGGGAGAGCGATTGTTTTTTAGCGTTCCTTAAAAGTCTGCATGGCACTCTGGGTATCAACGCTACCTGCCGGCCTGAAGGTCGACGACCTGTGTTTGTATTGCGTAATCTTTATGGACCTCAAAAAATGGGGCCATAAGCCAGGTGAGGTTAAATCGTGCTCGACGCCATTTGGGACAAGTCGCCCCTTCGGTCTGTGATAGACGGTCTTCTGTATGAACCCAGCAAACTTTGCGAACAGGACAGGGCGCGCCATGCTTTGTTCATCGGGGTGCATTTGGCCGTTGGCCTGTTGGCTCTAGCCACCTTGCCAATTGTTATCCTGACGGCAAGCGGAGCCATGGAGTCTGCCTTTTCCAGCTTGACCCTGCTGCCGCTGTGGATGCTCGCTCCGCTTGTTTCCGTGCTGTATTTGTCGAAAACAGGCAAGCTGGGCAATGCCTTTTTGCTGACCGCTTCCATGACAGCGGCTTTCATTGTCTGGATTGCCAGCATGACAGGGGGACTGCATTCTCCCCATTTGATTTGGCTTGGTGTCATTCCTCTGGAAGTCGCGCTTTCCGGCAACAAGACAATCATCAAGAAGGCATTGGCGATCTGTATGCTGGCCCTTGGTCTGATTGGCGTTGGTGAATTGACCAACTTTCTAGCCCCTGAGCCGCTGACCAATGGCGGTCTGTCTCTGGTTGGGGCATTGTCTGTTGTGGTCGCTGTTCTCTATGCTGGCATGCTCGCCATCAGGATCGAGTTTATGCACCGCGGGCGCCTTTGTACGCTGAAGGCAGAAGAAATGCGTTATCGCTCCATAGCCGATACGGTTTCCGATATGATCACCCGCCATGATCGCAGCGGCGATGTGACCTTTGTTTCGCCAACGGCCGAGATTCTTATCAATGTCAAACCGGAACAGCTGATGGGCAACGGTCTTTTCCAGAGGGTGCATATTCCGGATCGTCCGGCCTTCCTGCAGGCCTTGTCTGATTGCATGAACAAGAGTGATGACGACAAAACGCCGATAACCGTGGAAGTGCGCATCGTGGCGCAGCCAGAAGGATCTGACGACAGTTTGGATGAGGCCAAGGGGCGGGAACAGCTGCGCTGGTGTGAAATGAAATGTGCACCAGAGCGTGACGATAGCGGCTTCATTATTGGCGCAATTGCCGCATCCCGTGATATCAGCAAGCGCAAGAAACAGCAGCAGGCGCTGGAAGAAGCGCGCAGCGAAGCGGAATTGGCCAACGCAAGCAAGACACGTTTTCTGGCCAATGTGACCCATGAGCTCAGGACGCCGTTGAACACCATCATTGGCTTCTCCGAAATACTTTGCCATCCGGATCTGGTGCATGACAATGAGGCCAAGAGCATTGAATATGCCGAACTGATTCATAAAGGGGGCAATCACCTGCTGCAGCTGGTGAATGCGCTGCTTGATATGTCGCGCATTGAGTCTGGCAATTTCGAGGTGGTATCCCAAGAGTTCGATATTGTCGATTTGACCGAGAGCTGCTGCAAGATGATGCAGGGCGATGCGGAAAACCGGGGCATCGCGCTTTATGGCAAGAATGAAGAAGATATCCACGAGGTCTGTCTTGATCCACGTGCCTGCCGTCAGATCTTGCTCAACCTGATTACAAATGCGCTGAAATTCAGCGATCGCGGCGACAAGGTCATGGTCTCGGTCCGTCACGCACGAAACCGTCACGGACGCAAACTGGATCATATGATAGACTTGGTTGTTGCTGATAGTGGTATTGGCATTGACAAGCAGGACATTCCCAAACTAGGAAAGCCATTCGTTCAAGCCGAAAACAGTTTGCAGCGCCGCTTCGAGGGCGCTGGCATCGGGCTTTCTATCGTGCAGGGACTGAGCACCTTGCAGAATGGCCACATGACCATCGATAGCGAGTTGGGCAAGGGAACGACCGTAACCGTAACTTTGCCGCTAGATATGACGAAAAACGCGCCTGAGGGCGACGATCCGTCAGAAGATCTGATTGTTCCGATTGAACCGCGCTTAACAAAGGAAGATGCTGCACCCCAAGCAAACAGGGCTCACAAGGTAGCCTGATAACAATTTTTCCTGAGTGGTATTTCGCTAAACGAAACCCAAATCCGGTAACGAGCAACTGAGCAAGAGGCAAAACGCAATGTCAGAGACATATGACGATTATGAAAGCTGGGAAGAAGAGCGCCGGGTTAGCCCGCTCTCCTTGGCTGTCATTGTGGTCATGGCGCTCACTAGCGCCGCCATCATTGGCAATGCCCTGTTACGACAGCCCAATTCCGCCGGTGTTGTGATCATGAAGGATGTGCGTAACGAGCATCTGAAAAGTCGCGCCAGTGCAAAGACAGGCGAAAATGCTCTGGAGCAAGTCAATCGACAGGCGATGACCCTGACCATACAGAACGCCCTCATGATTGCCGGCTACTATGCTGGCCCACTTGATGGCATGGAAGGCCGCCAGACAGAAGAAGCGATTGCAGCCTATCAGGATTCCATTGGCCTCAACGTCACCGGTAAGGTATCTCAGCAACTCTATGATATTCTGACCCGACGCAAAGAACTGCTAACCGGCAGTGTCGCCCGGGTCCAGAGTGTTAAATTTGGTACAACCAAGCAGCCCCAAATGCCGGGCACAGTGCTGATCGCCAAACCCGAACCGCAGCCACAATCAACGCAGGTGTCGCAAAAGCTCGATATATTGCCGCGTATTAAACCGGCAGGTTCCACGTCCAAGCCAACCGCAGTTCGCTCGACTGCCCGACTGAAGGTCACGCCGAAGCCGGTGCCGCGTAAGCTGGCATCCAACGGTCCTGTCCCGCCTGAAAGCATTCCGGTGGCAACGGCGTCTGTGAGCGCAACGGGGGACCCCGTTCTGGCCAAGGTTCAACAAGCCCTGAAGAATATCGGCTTTGAGAATCTGACGGTTGACGGCGTCATGGGCAGCCAGACGAGTTCTGCAATCGAACATTTCCAGCGGAGCCGCGGGCACCCCGTTACCGGTCAGGTGAATGATCGCCTGCTGCAGGAAATGATGATTATGGGTTATCTCGATCTGGGCTAACTCCAACCTCTCTTAAGTAAGACAATCAATGCGCCTAACTTCTGACCTGTGGGTCTCCGCCTACCTGCGCCGCCGAAATTCAGCGGGCAAACCATCTGTCCTTGTTCGTCGCGGTGCCAAAGAGGCTGGTGCTATATTTATGCGCGTCGACAGGTTGGATGGCACGCATGATCTCTATGAGCCCGCTAGCCAGCTTTCCTATAGCGAAGAAAATTCAAGACAAGGGGATCGTCTCTTTCGCCTCTGTATGGAAGCAGTGTCGACATTCGACATCATGGATCGGCTGGAAAAAGAGGCCAAGTTTGACAGTGATTTCTGGGTGGTCGAAACAGAATGCGCAGAGGCTAGCCACGATTTGATGCTTGTCGAGGACTAAGCATTTACAAGCGGTGTTGAGTAAGCAAAACCCTTGTAGCTTGAGAAAGCTGCAAGGGTTTGTTTGTTGGGGCGTGCTGAGGGGCTGATATCAGCCCCATTTATGGTCTTTTCAATCTGCGGCCAAATCCCGGCATGGCTGAAGCTTCGCGTACAGCCATATTTGACGCGTCCGAAGTGTCCTTCACGCCTGTTTGCCTCATCCGTGGAGCGCTTTTCCCGGCGCCCTCGTCGTGGATAGGAGCATACTGCGTGGAGGCGACCGTGCGTGGCTGACCAAACAATTGAGTGGTGATCTTTCTGGCTGCAGCAGGATACAGCTGGTGATACAGCGTCATGAGCTGGGTTATCTTTTCAAAATCATGGGCGATTGCATCCGGCCCGTGCAAAAGGATGGAAAGGGTGCTGCTTTCATCCATGCCAATCGAATAGAGATAGACAACCAGCGCTTCGCCGCCTCTGTCCTGCAAAAGCTGGGTCATATCAAGACGACGATGTCCAGAAATGTCATGCATTAGGTCTGCCGTGCGAATGCGGTCATTGCTAAAGCGCGCTGCAACCAGTTCCTGAACGGTAAAGTCGTCAAGCATGGAGCGAGACTGATCATCTTCAGCTTGCAGTGCCGCATCAGCTATGGTTTTGGCAATAATGGACTGCAGGATGGTAAGCCTTGTCTCGGCATCATAGGCATAAAAGCTGTTCGCCATGCCATCGCGGACCGTGGCGTTCAGTGCCATGGACGCCAAATCCACCGGGTCTGTCTCATCATCTTCACTCGATGAGGAACCCTGCATGGTTTCTTCGCTTAGGGAATTCTCGGTTTCCTTGAGTGCCTGGTAGGCTTCTACATCAACCAGCTTGTGTGCGGAAAGCTCGGGGAGGGACGAGATGTCGTCACCATCATTTTCAGCGTCTAACTCATTTTCCGGTGTGGACGCTCCGCTATCTTCTTGCGTGGCATTGGAATGAAAATGCGCGATCTCGCTCCTGCGCGATGCGTCCTCATAATCCTTCATCTTCTGGTGCAGAGAATTCAAGGCTGCGCGTTGGGCTTCCAACTGTTCTGAAATCACTTGCATCGGCGTCGTTTCAAGATCTTCAAGCGCCGTGATCCGGCCATTTTCCAGAATATCGATCTCTATCGGCTCAATCAGTTCTACATGTGGCACGGCCCGGGCAGATTTCTTGATCAACAAATCGGAGACCGACGGAAGATCTGGCTCAGCTTCGATCAGCTCCAGATCTGCAAAGCCGATCATGTCCGGCATGAAGCCGAGGGGCGCATGTTCATGGGCAAGTGGTGCTTCGTGTTTGGTTTCTTCTTCCTTCGCAGACAAGGGTGAGCCATGGGGTATAGGCAGAGGCTCAGCGATCACTGGCTGATCGATATTCTTGGATGCGATCGATGTGTCATCTGATGGGAAATGCTCTTCACCAACAGTGGCTTCAGCCGAGGTTGCTGGCTCATCGCCATGGGCTGAAATTGCACCTTCATCGGTTCCCGCGATGCTTTCAAGCGACAGCTCGCTCTCAATCGCTTCCACGACCTTTTCAAGCCCCATTGTGCTCATGTGTGACAACGGATTGGAGCTTTTCGCCTGCGTCTGGCAGGCTTCGCCCTGGGATTTTGGAACGGAAAAGATCCGCGGCGCATCTTCATCCTCTTCAGAGGCAGGAAGGTCACCGGTAAGGCGTGCCAAAGCGCGCTTCCAATCATCTTCGGTCGCCGAAGTCAGATGGGTGGCGCGCGGGATGGTCAGATCGCTATCCGGTGAGGCGTCCGGGGTGGCGGAGGCAGCCAATTCTGATGTTTGAGATTGGGACTGCACTTCGGTCTTGGTCTCAACTCTCTCTTTTTCGCTATTCTCTTGAGGCGAAGCATCGCTTTTTGAAGACTTGCGAATGGTCAGAGTGATTTGAGGTTTGCGCTCGGAAGATCTGGATGGAACGAGATCTTTTGAAAGAGGCTCTCCAATAGCTCCGTTGGCAAGTTTCCGGCTTGCTTGTGCCAATAGCTTCGCCTCTTGCTGATCAAGAGGGCGCTTGAGGGCTGACTGCAAATCATCCAGCGGCGATGTACCGAAGGGAGCCGTCGCCGCATTTGCAGCCGATGGTGTGGATTCTTCAGCTTGGAGCGCTTCGTCCTGCATGGGGGGGAGAAGTTCGGGCAGCGGCGGCTCTTCAGCGGAGATAACAAAGGACGTCTTCTCGCAGGCTTCAAAATCGACATCATCATCAGGAGCTACATAGGAGGATGGCAAGTGAGCCTCTTCCTCTTCGACCACACCTGCTGGGCCAAAGGAAATGACGGCCTCGCGCTCATTGTCGGCCAAAGGCGTTCTCAACAATGGGAAATCAGCGTTCTCGCTGTCAAAAGCTCCGATCGTGAAAGAGGCGGGGCCTGTTTCTTCTTCAAATTCTGCCTTCGTTGCAGAGGGAGCTGACACGATCATTTCAATGTCGTCCGTCTGCTCTTCAGATAAAGCGGTCTCCTCGTCGGAAGAGGTGATCATATCCGAGGCCGGTAAAGTTGGCAGTGGATCTGCATCCGCCAACACAATTGGAGTGTCCTGCCCAACAACGGCAGCGGCGGCACCGTAGACGGTCTCATCGCTTTCTTCTTCTGGGAACGCATCTTCAAGCAGGGACTGATCAGCTTCAGCTAGCTGCTTTGCCAATGCTTCGATTGCATCATCATCCAGCGCTTCCCAATCGCTCTCGGAGAGCTGATCAAGAAGCTTCATGTCTTCGGCATCCAACAGGAGGGCATCGTCATGCATGGGTGCTACGGTCTCTAGATCGGTGTCGACAGGCTTTGTGGAAAGAGGCGGGAGAGTCTCAGATGGTTCGGCTTCTAAGGCTGCTGGGGCAGACTCTTTTGGGGCAATGGATGACAAATCCTCTCCAAGAGCGTCTGGTTTATAATGCGCACACCAATCCTGTTCCATGGAAGAAACCAGCGCATCCAGTTTTTCTGTTTCCTGAGACATTGCCTTGGGCTCCAATTGTACAAATTCTATGGCTCCAATGCGCTCGATTTTGGCTTGCATCGGGGCTGAAATAACAGGGCGAACCCTTGTGTTTTCCGCCAAACGACGGGCAACAGAGGGTTCTTCAAAAAGAAGCAGCTGAGAGATCAGGAGCGTCGTCAGATCTGTGCGTTGTGCAATGGCTTCCCGCGTTGCACAATTCCCCTGCAGGAGCTGGATCGTCAGTTCTGCTGCACTGAGCAAGGGCGAATGGGTCAGCACCGGCCCGGCTACCGCATCCACATCGCAACATAGCAAGAGCACCACATCGTGGGGAACCGCACGCATACCACACAGCTTTTGCGCGATTGCGATGCGATCTGAAATGGGTGTCGCGCCGAAATGGCGACGAAAAATATGTGTGAATTGCGTCTGAGCAAGACGGTCAAACTGACCTGCTACCAGATAGTTCTCTGTTTCCTCAGCTAGGCGCGACGGGGCAATAGGTGATTTCACGTCAGAAACCCTTTGCATAAATCGCGGCTAGAGAAGAGAAAACAGGCGTTCTCATCCAGTCGTCCTCGTGTTTGAATCCATATCCCAACTGTCTGCCTTCATCTTCGTGTTTATTCTTTAATATCCTGTTAACCATAGCCATTCTGCCCTGACTTTTCATAGCCAGAATGCATGTCAAAGACCGGGACAAAAGCAGCGGCTGCTTTCTTTCCAAATCAGCCCCTTGGCATCTGCTTTCTTATGCTGAACAATGGACGAAATCGATTCGAGAGTTAATTTAGAATTGTAATAGTATGGCGATGCGCGATCAACTCTCGCTTGCTGCTTCAGGACTGCAGGGCCATTGGAAAAGCGAAACTATTTCACAGACTTATCTTTCATGATCCGCATGAGCAAGGGTGCTAGCCCCCTGGTCTGCTGCGCGCTTTTTTTGGGGCTTGCCGCCTGCAGTTCTCGGGTGGGGGATCTTGGAAGGGTTGAGACAAACAGCTTTGCCGAAGGCTTCATGCATAATACCGGTAGACTGAAGGCAAAGCTGACGGGAGAATTGGTTTCGGATTTCAATTTCACCGATGAAGAGAAAACCATGCGTGCTCTGGCTTGGAACCTGATCAGGCCGCCGCATGCAGAGGACTGGATTTCGTCGGATCTACTGAAATTCCATTCTTCAATCCAGAATGTCGGTCTGCATTTGCTCACCGAAACGCAGACCGCGCGACTGACGCCACTGATTGATATGAGCTTTGATCCTAAGCGCTATTATTGGGTGTTGCATTCTGAGAAATATGCCTCCCATCATGTGCGTTATGATCGCATCATTCAGGACATTCAGCAGGATCGTGAGGCTTTGGCTAGCTTTGTTCCGGTTGCAGAACGGGTGGTCGCCATGGACAACGAACGCATGGCCGCGCTTGGGCGCAAGGTGGATATGGACCCGCGGGAGCTCAAAAACGCCTATGCGCGGGTTGACGAAAACAAACGCTATATTGCCTGGGTTTGGCGGTCGTTGAAATATCGCATGACGGCTTATGCCTATGCGATCAAGAAGCTTGAAATAGAAACACCATCCCCACGCGTTCAGGAAGCCAATCAGGCTCTGCGCTTTCTTTTGGCCGACTTTGAAGAACAGAATGGCACAATTGCGAATTCAGACAGCAAGGGGCTGGCCAATGCGCCTTTGCCTTCGCGCTATACGCGCCGCCAATGGGACAAAGTCGATCGTACCCTGATCAAATAGAGCTCAGAGATAAACGTGCGAAGCCAGAATGCTGTGGCCTCATTGGGGCCAATTGGGCGCATGGGCGCCAAAGCTTTATTCAAAGGAAGTTTGGTTCCAGAGAGGGCTGCACGACAGCTTGCGCAACGCAGTGGCAATGTTGCTCCGGTCACGCTCGGAAACGACCAAGGCACGAACGACCAGAATGCCCTTTTCGCCACTGGTGGAAATAACAATGGCCGTTTCGTCGGTCAGATCAGGACGTTCGGATAACAGTCGCTGCTGTCCGCGTGTAGCAAGCACGACATTGAGGTGCGAACCCGAAATCTGATTGGTGAGGCTGAACTGGCTGCGACCATTCCGGTCGACATAATCAAGGCTCCAGAAGCTGCTCGGCAAACTGCCCTTCAACAGCACTGGAGCGTCGGAAACATCGGAGCGGCAAAGCCCGTATGCGAAGGTCGGATCCAGATCATCAGAGAGCTTGATTGCTTCCTTTGGATCGGAGAGCACATACATCTTATGCGCTGGCCCCAGCGCCTGAATTTTGTGCCACAGATCATTCTCCGCAAAATAGGGCAGGGCAAAAATGGTTGCGATATGAATGATCGCGGCAACAATAAGAGCGGCAAAAAAGACAAGGACTTCGCGGATCATTGGCACCCCGTCCTTACTATCGACGGCAGGTTGATCTCCGAATATCCGCCGCCGCTTGTGTGAGGTGTTTCATAGAGGCGCAGCACGAGTTTAAAGCGCATATTGGCTGCACTCTGGAGCCAATTGCCTCCCATGATGTCCGGGCCGGTTACAATATCGAATATGCGGCCGTTCACACGAGCAACATCCTGACTATGCAGGCTGTAACGGTTTGACGGATTGTCGATCAACTCGCCAGCTTGTGATATCAGCGTCAAGGTCCATATGCGCGAAGGTAGCTCGCTGCCCTCCACCCGATATTGGCATGCGCCATCAAGCGGGTTGCCCGTATCATCCGTTGTGGCAACAAAGGCGATGCCTTCTCCTGAAGCCAGCTTGAGTGAGCCGCGTCTTGCCTGATCGGCACGGGAATAGGGATTGACGTCAGGGCCAGCTGCATCTGGCCAGGCGTGCCAGGGGCCAATTTGAAAAAGACCAAAGCGATCCGCGTGATTAACGGCAAAATATGCGCTTCCAATGCCGAGGCCGATGGCGACAACAGCAAAAAGAATGATATCTCCGATTAGGCGCACGCTCTACTGCTTTCTTTCTGGCTTTCTTGAAATTGACGCTCGACTCTCGCTTACCTCAAGCTCGTTACGTATCCGTACAGGGATTTGGGCAAAGGTCAATTGCAGAGTCTCAATTTGAGAAAGACCGACCCGGGAATTTTACATCTTTCCCAATCATCGGCTTATGATCAAAGATTGGTTTCTATGCCAGGCGGTTTTCAATTCGCTTAAACCGCCTGCAGGTGGTGGCTTCAATTGGGTCAAACCCGGTTTCGACCCCGAGGTCTTCGGAGACGCTGCGGGCAGGGGGAGAAGCTCGGGGGGCTGCGTTTGAGAGCCAGACGCGTCCTCTTCACTTTGGAATAGCTTCGATAGCTGGTCCAGCTGTCTGACCACATTGGGAGACAGGCGCTGGTTGGAGCGCTGGTCTTTCATGTCCTTGATGCGCCCGGAGGCTGCCACCTGAATATTCTGGTGCGATTTCTGGAAGAGGATCGGATCTTCGATATAGGGCATGGGTTTCAGCTCGACCTGCTGATGAGCCGCTGTCATGATTTTCTGCCAGGCAATGGCAGGCAGATTGCCGCCAGTGAGACGTCTGGTATCGTGGTTGTCATCATTGCCGAACCAAACGGCTGCAGAATAATTACCCGTGAAGCCGCAGAACCATGCATCCTTGTAGGAAGAGGTTGTGCCGGTTTTCCCTGCCGCCTTGACGCCTTCCAACTGGGCGCGGCGTCCTGTGCCGGCGTCGATAACGGAAACCAACATTTCGTTCATGCCTGCGATGGTTTCCGGCGGGATGATCTGTTCCGGCTTGTGGGTGCGATTATAATCGTAAATGACGCGCCCCTTGGAATCCAGAATCTGCAACACCCCGTGCGCCACAGCCTTCTTGCCCCCCGACGCAAAGACGGCATAACCGGTTGCCATATCCATCACCGAGACTTCCGCTGCCCCAAGAGGCAGAGAGCGGGTGATCTTGAGTTCTGAATGAATGCCCATTTTGTGGGCGATTGCGACGATCTTGTCGCGCCCGATGGCCTGTGCCAGTCGTACCGGCACCGTATTGATGGAACGCCTCAAAGCATTGAGCAGCGTAACCGGTCCGGAATAGGAACGACCATAGTTTTTGGGCGACCAGTTGCCAATGGTAATCGGAGCATCCTGAATGACGGACTTTGGCGTGTAGCCATTCATCAGAGCCGTTGTATAGACAAAGGGTTTGAAAGAAGAACCAGGCTGGCGCAAGGCATCCGTCGCGCGGTTGAACTGGCTCTTGCCATAGTCTTTGCCGCCGATGATCGCGACTACGGCGCCGTCTGGCTCCATGAGTACAGCTGCCGCCTCACTGACGTCATAGCGTTTGCCATTCTCGCGCAGAATGCTGTCGATGGCCTGCTCAGATTGCCGTTGCACCGTCATGTCGATGGAGGTCTTCACGGTAAGGACGCGATGTTTGTCGCCGACGATACGTTTGACTTCCTCAAAGGCCCAGTCAAGAAAATAATTTGGCGTGTCTTTCTCCGCCTGATCGACCGGCGTGGCAGGATTTCGCAGGGCGCCCACAATCTGCCCTTCCGTGAGGAAGCCGGCCTGAACCATGTTGATCAGCACTTCCTTGGCGCGGGCACGAGCGCGGGGCAAATTGACATGGGGCGCATATTTTGTAGGCGCCTTGAAAAGACCGGCCAGCATGGCAGATTCTGCCAGAGTGAGATCCTTCGCCGATTTGCCGAAATAATATTCCGATGCTGCTGCAATGCCATATGTGCCGCCACCCATATAAGCGCGGTCAAGATAGAGCTTGAGAATCTGGCGTTTTGTGAGCCGTGCTTCGAGCCAAAGCGAGAGAAAGGCTTCGTCAATCTTACGTGTCAGCGTGCGTTCGTTTGTCAGGAACAGGTTTTTGGCAAGCTGCTGGGTGAGTGTTGAGCCCCCCTGAACGACGCCGCCAGCGCGGGCATTCTCGACAACAGCACGCGCCAGCCCCAGAAAGTCGATGCCGAAATGCTCGAAAAAGCGTCTGTCTTCGGTTGCCAGAACCGCCTTGATGAAATTGTCCGGCAAATCCTGAAGCTCAAAGGAGTCATCTTGAAGAATGCCGCGTTTGCCGATTTCATTACCAAAGCGATCAAGAAAGGTGACTGCATAATCTTCCTGTTCAGGCAGGCCGCCGATCGTCCGGTCCATGTCGTTGAGCGCCCATGAAAGCGCAAAGAGCGCGCCGAAAACGCCCATGGTCAAGCCACCCGAGAGCATCTGGACCAGCCAGAAGCGCCATCCCGTTACGCGCAAATGGCGCATGACGGAATTGATATTCTCCAGCCAGCGCAGCAGTGTCTCCCGGAGCCGATAAAGTCCGGTATCGACAGCGGCATCCAAGGCTAGGAAACGGTATTTCCATTTGACCTTTGTGCTATTTTGAAACGGATCTTTCACGGCGCTGACACTTTGTCTCTGAATTGGATGGGACTAGCAATACTTTGTTAGCCAATGCTCTTCAAGAAGCAAGTCCCGAGCCTGGCATAAATTTTAGTTTATTGGGTCTCAGAATTAGGGCACTTGCCAGAATAATCGTTCCCGATGTCAGACAAGACTTGACGAACCAATCTCCAATGGTCGACAGATCAAATGAACGCGGGCAAGATGAAGTTATAAACTATTCACCTGAATTGCTCAAACCCGAACGAGACCAGCTGTAGTGCCCTGCGGTGCTGCCAAATGCCAACAAGGGCCAAAAGAATGACCGACAAGAAACCGGACCTTATCGCCACAGTCGATCCGACCGCTGAATATGAAAAGCCCTTCTGGCAGGTAAAGAGGCTCGATGAAATGAGCAAAGCGGAGTGGGAGTCGCTTTGCGATGGCTGTGCCCGTTGTTGCTTGAACAAGCTGGAAGACTGGGATACGGGCGAAATCATCTGGACCAATGTTTCCTGCAGTTTGCTGGATTCCGATAGCTGCCGATGCAAGGACTATCACAATCGATTGGCGACAATTCCCGATTGCGTTCCGCTGGACGCCGAAAAGGTGGCTTCCATCTCATGGCTGCCGCCAACCTGCGCCTATCGGCTGCTTGAAGAGGGATATGATCTTTACTGGTGGCATCCGCTGGTATCGGGTGATCCCGATACGATTCACAAGGCAGGCATTTCTGTTCGTGGTCGTGTTGTCTCGGAAGAGGGGATGGAAGTGGAAGATTATGAAGATCATCTGGCCAGCTGGCCCGGCGAGGACCCCGATGATGAGCCTGTCGTGTTGAACCGCGACCACAAGTAAGATTTCCCTGCAGCAAGGTGCTGAAAACTCTAACATAATACAATTATAAATAGAAAAATACAACTTTAACAAGAAAGTCTCTTGACCTGCGAACGGTCCTGAGGTACATATTAGCTACAGTCGGAAAGGTGTGAGCAACTTTTGCTCCCTCCGACAGTGTTATGTTTATTCGTGGGCTTGCCAGTCCATAAAAGTCATCAGCCGCTCGGTTCGCCGCAGCGGCTTTTTTTTATGCTTTTGCAAATGTCCAGTAAGGCCGGTTTGGACCATTCAAGCGCCCCGAGAATAAGTGCGGCGCTTGAATGGTCCAACGGTATTCTCGCGGGCCATTTTTAACTGACCAATCAGGAACAGGCATGTCAAAGAAACAGTCAAAGCAGCCGGACTGGAAGGCCATTCGCATTGATTGCGAGAAAAGGGATCGATCCTCTTTCTCGGCAATTGCTGCCGTCCATGGCATCAGCGTTGCCACTCTGAGAAAGAGGCGAAAAATCTGGGAGCAGTCGAGAAGAGCATCGAAAGAGGGGGGCTCACAAAAAGTTGCCCCTGTTAATGCTGTAACCGCTCGGTCTTTATCCCGGCTGCCTTCAGACGCGTCGGAGACATCGATTGATCATCTTGCCATGGTCCGGCGGCTTTATCATGCAACGGACCAGCAAATTCGCCATCTCGAACAGCAGTTGCAAAATGGCAGTGCCGCATTTGATGAAAAGGAAGCCCGCATGCTCGGCACGATAGCTCGCACGCTTGACAAGATTATGGAGCTGAATCCGCAAGGGGTTGATCAGGATGACGCAAAGAAAGAGGGCAGTGATGGGGAAGACCGAGACGAGGATGCAGGTACCCTTGACCTCCTCCGCGAAGAGCTTGCGCGCCGCCTTGATGGACTCAAGCAAGGATCTACAAACGAGCTTTCTGGCGAGCCTGACACCCAATGAGCTACGGCGGCTTGTTTATGATTGGGAACTCTGGGCTCGGCCGGACCAGTTGCCTCCCGAGGGGGACTGGATCTCCTGGCTGGTCCTTGGTGGGCGCGGTGCTGGAAAAACACGCACCGGGGCAGAATGGGTCAAGGCACTGGTGCAGGGTCGGATGCCCTTCGCCACCCAGCCCTATGGACGCATCGCTCTGATAGGGGAAACCTTGCAGGATGCCCGTGATGTCATGGTGGAAGGCGTTTCCGGCTTGCTGGCCATTCATGACACTCGGGACCGGCCCAACTGGCGACCTTCACGGCGCAGGCTGGAATGGCCGAATGGCGCGGTTGCGCAGATTTTTTCAGCCGAAGATCCGGAAAGCCTCAGGGGGCCGCAGTTTGATGCGGCATGGGGCGATGAACTGGCCAAATGGCGTCATGCAGAAGCCACTTGGGATATGCTTCAGTTTGGCCTGCGCCTAGGCCAGAAGCCGCGTCAGATTTTAACGACAACGCCCAAGCCAACGCCCTTGCTCAAGAGACTGATGGCAGACCCATCTGTCGCCATCAGCCACGCACCCACGCGGGCCAATCTGGCAAACCTGGCACCGGGGTTTCTGGATACCATCGTGCGCCGTTATGAAGGCTCGCGCCTTGGACGACAGGAACTGGACGGGGAATTGATTGAAGACAGGGCCGATGCGCTTTGGAAGCGCGATCAGCTCGACCGGCTGAGGATCGATGATCCTCCCGCGATCCTCAGCCGGATTGTGGTCGCCATCGACCCGCCTGCGACATCAGGTAAAAGCGCCGATGCCTGCGGGCTTGTTGTCGCCGGGCTCGATGCAGAGGGGCTGTGTTATATTTTAAGGGATAGCACGCTCGCCAACGCGAGCCCGACAGCATGGGCCAACAAGGCCATCGCGCTCTACAATCGCTTCGAAGCTGATTGTGTCGTGGCCGAAGTCAATCAGGGGGGCGAGATGGTGACCACTATTCTTGGCAATATCGATGCAACCGTACCTGTGCGTCCGGTGCGCGCGACCCGTGGAAAGTATCTCCGCGCAGAACCTGTTAGCGCTCTTTATGAGCAGGGCAGGGTGCGTCATGTGGGCAATATGGCCGAACTGGAAGACGAAATGTGTGACTTCGGGCTTGATGGTCTGACGTCTGGAAAGAGCCCCGACAGGCTTGATGCCATGGTTTGGGCTGTGACGCATCTCTGCCTGAGTGATCGATCTCAACCGAAAGTGCGGGCAATCTGACACTGCAAGAAAGGAAGAAGCATATGCTTCGCTGGACCTTGAAAGGGCCGGCGCGTTCGCGCTCGCCTCAAATTCACTCCTCCCAGTCAAACGCACCCAATCCTGGCGGCTCTGATACGGGCGACCTGGAAGGCAAAAGCTCTCGGACTGGCGCCCTCATATCTGTGCATCAGACAGGACGCCCGCGCTGGACACCCCGAGATTACGGGGCACTGGCTCTGCAAGGCTATGCACGCAACCCGATTGTCTATCGGTCTATCCGGATGATCTCTGAAGCGGCGGCCTCTGCTACAGTCTACTGCCTTACCAAAGGGGAACGGCTCACCGAGCATCCGGTGCTTGATCTTTTGCATCATCCGAATGAGCGACAGGATGGCGCGACATGGCTTGAAAGCCTGTATGGTCATTTGCTCGTTTCCGGCAATGCCTATGTCGAGGCCGTTTTCGGCGCGAGCAGCCTGAGGGAGCTGCATTGTTTGCGTCCCGACCGGATGAAAGTGGTGCCCGGGCCGAACGGCTGGCCTGATGCCTATGATTACACCATTGGCAACAAGGCTGTTCGGTTCCATCAGAATGAAGAGGGCACGCTTGTGCCGCCCATCCTGCATATCACCCTTTTTCATCCGCATGATGATCATTACGGTCTGAGTCCACTGCAAGCGGCGCAGACGAGCCTTGATGTGCATAACGCAGCCGCTAGCTGGAACAAGGCATTGCTGGACAATTCCGCACGTCCATCCGGCGCACTGGTTTATGCCGCATCCGAAGCCGGGAACCTGACTGACGAGCAGTTCGAGCGCCTCAAAAAAGAACTGGAAGACGGCTATCAGGGCGCAATGAATGCGGGTCGCCCTCTGCTTCTTGAAGGTGGTCTTGACTGGAAGAGCATGAGCCTGTCGCCGCGCGATATGGATTTCATCGACGCCAAGAATAGCGCCGCCCGTGAGATCGCTCTGGCCTTCGGCGTACCGCCCATGTTGCTCGGTATTCCGGGCGATAACACCTATTCCAATTATGCCGAAGCAAATAGGGCTTTCTGGCGCCAGACGGTATTACCACTGGCCAGTCGCTGCCTGCAAAATATCGCCCGTTGGCTTTCGCCCGCTTATGGCGAACCATTTGATTTGAAAATCGATCTTGATCTCATTTCCGCCTTGGCAAGCGAGCGGGAAGCTCTCTGGAACCGGGTCGGCAATGCCTCTTTCCTAACGGAAAACGAAAAGCGCACCGCAGTTGGCTATAGCCCGATTGACGAAAGTGTTGGTCCTGATGGTATCGCAGGTGAAGGAGGGAAGTGATGTGGCAGACGCTTTGCAGATTTTTGCAACAAAAGGAGATCTGGCTCATGTCGCGCTCTTTCTTTGGGCAAGCGCAGCAAGTGGCCTGCTCGTCTGGAGCCTGCGTGAACAGGCCGCATCCAATAAGCGCTTTCAAGATTTTGTCGAGGAAATCGCTCGGCTCACAAGTCTCTTGGAATAGGAAACTAGCATTCAAGGCACTCTGGGGCGTTATGGAACCGCCGGATCACAAGGAAGTCTTTGCCCGCTTCTCTCGCTCCTTAGAGGCGCATCTGGGCCACGAGCCAGTAGCCCGCATCCGCCTCATTTCAACATCAATGTAAACAATAGATACAAGCTTATGAAAAATCTGGATATCTATAACGTAGCCAAACATTGCGCGAACCTCGACACAGAAAAAAAGGCACTGCCTTCCGCTCTGGATGTTGTCAATGATGACGGGCTGTTTGAAGGCTATGCCTGCTTGTTCGACAGGGAAGATCTGGGCCATGATGTCATCCGGCAGGGTGCCTTTGCCAAGAGCCTTGGGGAACGCGGGCTGGAAGGGATCAAGCTGCTTTATCAGCACGATCCGGCCCAGCCTGTCGGCCAGTGGCTGACAATCCGGGAAGACTGCAAGGGGCTTTTCGTACGTGGCAAATTAGCGACCGAAGTTACCAAGGCGCGTGAAATCCTCTCGATGATGAAGGCCGGCATTCTGGATGGCCTTTCGATTGGCTTTCGCACAGTGCGCGGGCGCAAGGATCCCAAGAGTGGCATTCGGCATTTGCTGGAGCTGGATCTTTGGGAGATTTCTATCGTGACATTCCCAATGCAGCCAGATGCACGCATCTCGACTGTCAAATCGGAACTGGGAGTAGGGGCTGTGTTCAAGCCCGATGTCTCCCCCTTCAGCAAAAGAGAGTTGGAACGCAAGCTTATGCAGGACGCTGGGCTGAGCCGTTCCCAGGCCCGGGCTCTTATGGCCCATGGCCTTACTGGTCTCAGTGGCAAGCAGGACGCTGCCTTTCTTGAGCCTTCATGCGAGCTAGCAGCCTTGCGCAAACTGACCCGAGCCATGCTCAGGGCGGCAAACGTCTAGATCTTGTTTGTTTCGCACAATCTTACTCATTTCAAACGAAAAGAGTTTTCTCATGAAAGAAATGAATATCCCGTCTCCTGAGACGAAGTCTATGGCCAATGGCGAACTTGGAACGGCCTTTGATGACTTTCTGGTCTCGTTCGAAGCCTTCAAACGCGCCAATGATGATCGCCTCGAAGAAATCGAGAAACGCTCTTCCGATGTGCTGACTGAGCATAAGGTAGACCGTATCTCCAAAGCTTTGGATGATCAGCAGTCGGCGCTCGACAATCTCATCCTCAAGGCGCGCCGTCCTTCCCTTGGTGATGGTATGTTATCAGGGCGAAATACTGCGTTCATGACTTCACGCGCCATGGAACACAAGACGGCCTTTAATCGCTACATTCGCTCAGGCGTTGAACAGGATTTGCGTGATCTGGAAGCCAAGGCTATGTCCATCAGTTCTGATCCTGACGGTGGGTATCTGGTGCCGGAACAAGTTGAAGCGGAAGTCGGACGGCGCCTCGCGGCCATTTCACCGATCCGCGGTCTCGCCGATGTGCGTGAAATCTCTGGTGCAACTCTGAAAAAGCCGTTCGCCAAATCGGGGCCGGAAGTCGGCTGGGTCGGCGAAACAGCTGCACGTCCACAGACCAACGCATCATCTCTCGCCGAGCTGTCCTATACAGCGATGGAACTCTACGCCATGCCGGCGGCAACCCCGAGCCTGCTGGAAGATGCAGCCATCAATGTTGACGAATGGATCGCAGCGGAAGTGGAAACCGCCTTTGCGGAACAGGAAGGTGCAGCCTTCGTCAATGGTGACGGCATCAACAAACCAAAAGGTTTCATGGCCGAAACCGTGGTTGATGAAGACAGTTGGGCCTGGGGCGCGCTGGGTGCTATTGCGACAGGGACAGCCGGTGGCTTTGGTACAGACAATCCCGGTGATCCGCTCATTGATCTCATCTACAGCCTTAAAGCAGGCTATCGCCAGAATGCCCAGTTTGTGATGAACCGCACGACGCAGGCCACGGTTCGCAAACTGAAGGACAATGATGGCAACTATCTTTGGCAGCCGCCTGCAGCCGTTGGCGCCAAAGCCTCTCTGCTGAACTACGCCATCACCGAAGCTGAAGACATGCCGGACATCGCAACGGATGCCTGCGCTCTGGCCTTTGGCGACTTCAAGCGCGGCTATCTCATCGTTGATCGCCTTGGCTTGAGCATTTTGCGCGATCCATATTCCTCCAAGCCGTATGTCTTGTTCTATGTCACCAAGCGTGTCGGTGGCGGTGTGCAGGACTATGACGCGATCAAGCTGATGCAGTTTTCGGCCTGATTGAAACGAATGATCCTAAGGGTGGAGCCTGCTCCACCCCAACTGGTGCCTTTGTCGGTTTCTCCCTCCCGACAAAGGCCTTTTTCATTTTAAAACAGTCGTGTCGAACGGCTGAGTGATCGTTTCATTTGCAATGGTGATAAAATGTCAACCACCCTTTTGACCGCTCCGGCAGTGGAGCCGGTCAGCCTTGCCGAAATCAAGGCCTATCTGAAGATCGACCAAGATGTTGAAGACGATCTGCTCCGTGCCTTTTTAAGTGCGGCTCGGGTTCATCTAGAGCACATGATCGGTCGCCATCTTATCTCTCAAGCTTGGCGTATTCTGCTGGAAGGCGCGTTGGGGAAGCGTTTTTGCTTGCCGGTGCAGCCAGTCTCAGAGCTTCTGGCGATCGCCATCATTGAGGTTGATGGAAGCATGACTGAGCTGGATGTCTCGGGGCTCTCCATCTTTCAAGCCGACAATCCTGCAACGCTTGTCAATCTTGATGTCTTTCTGCTCAGCGGGCAACAACGTCTTCAGATCGATGTTGAAACAGGTTTTGGACCAACGGCGGAAGATGTGCCGGAGCCTTTGCGGCTGGCCATCAAGATGATCGTTGCTGAATGGTATGAGCGCCGCCTTATTGCCGATCCGGCTCAACTGCCAGCTCTGGCCAAGGCATTGGCGCCCTTGTTAGCCCCTTACCGGAGCTTTCATCTCTAGATTGTTTCGAATGAAATGATCCTTGTTTCCATCTCAAAATCAGGAGGGTGTCTTGGCTCCATCAGCTCTTGTTCCCTTTCAGTTTGACCCCGCCGGATTGCGTCATCAGATTGTCCTGTATCAGCCGGTTTATGATGACGCCGCTCCCTGGAATGGAGCGCAATCGTTTGAACAGGTGGCAGAGGTCTGGGCGGGGCTTCTCTCGGTCGACAGCAAAGAGCGCAAAGAGGCCGAACAGGGCAGTAACAGTCTCTCGCTTCGTTTTGTTATCCGGCACCGTGAGGGCCTGGAGCAGTTCACTGCGCTGCGATACAAGGGTGCGCTTTATGACTGCCTAAATCTACAAGATCCGGACACCACTGAACGCTGGCTTGTTATTGAGGCGCGGACCAGATTGGGGGCACAGTTATGAGCGGCCACCTCAATGCAATAGCTCAGCGTATTCTGTCAGCTCGCATCGGTTCTTATGTGGAAATCATTGCCAATGATTTGACCGAGAAAGCCGCGGATATATCAGTTGAAGCCGACTTTTCTGACGGTACTGGTAGTATCCGCCTTTCTGGAGATCGGTTGTTACACGCTCACTATGGTGATCAGGAAAGTGCCCCTTCCGGTTTGGTCGTTAAACTCCTTGAGGGGCTGGCTCAACAAAGGAGAAACCTATGACCAGTTTGTCATCCGGCACGCTTGAACAGGCTATCCTATCATTCCTCAAAAGCGACAGTGCCCTGATAGGGCTGCTTGGCGGCATGCGGCTCTATGATGAGCCCAAACGGAATGCCCATTTTCCCTACCTGACCCTGATCACGAGCTATTCTCGCGACTGGAGCACAGGCACAGAAGCTGGGGAGGAGCACCGTATCCTCATTACCATATGGACCGCTGCCAATGATCGCACGCGACAGCAAGAGATCCTCGCCCGACTTCGCACTCTGTTGGGCGCTTTCGAGCCTGAGATGACCGATCACGCGCTAGTCAATTTTCTCATTGAACGCGTTGAGCTTCGGCCCGATCGCAAAAACCATTTGCTTCAGGGTGTCATGCAGATAAGAGCCGTGACTGAGCACAAATCCACTTGATCAGGCTTGCAATAAGTCTGCTTTCTTTCAGTTCTACTATCAGGAGAAATCTCTATGACAGCACAGAAAGGCAAAGACCTTCTGCTCAAAGTGAGCAATGCCCCAGACGATGCTTTCATCACGGTTGCAGGGCTGCGGGCTCGTTCTGTTTCGTTCAACGCTGAAAGCGTCGACATCAGTCACACAGAATCTGCTGGACGCTGGCGCGAATTGCTTGAAGGTGCCGGGTCCCGCCGCGCGAGCTTATCGGGCAGCGGCCTGTTTAAGGATAGTGAAAGCGATGAGCGCATCCGAGCTTTGTTCTTTGACGGCACCATCGCTTCCTGGCAGGTAATCATACCGGACTTCGGGACCCTTGAAGGACCTTTCCAGATCACGGCTTTGGAATATTCCGGCCAACACAACAACGAACTGTCTTTCGAGTTGGCGTTGGAATCTGCCGGCGCGTTGGCCTTCTCTGCCTCTTGAAGAAGGAATGTTTGAAAAATGGCGAACAGACGACGCGGCGAGATATCGCTCACCCTTGATGATCAATCTTACAGGTTATGCCTCACTCTGGGAGCTCTGGCGGAGTTGGAAGACAGTATGGGGCTGGATGATATCAGCGCGCTTGCGGATCGCTTCTCTGGAGGCAAAGTCAAAAGCGCAGATTTGATAAAAATCTTGGGGGCTGCCTTGCGTGCTGGAGGGGCGGATATCTCGGATTCTGAAGCGGCCTTGATGCGTTGCGAAGGTGGGGCGACTGCGCTGACATGTGCGCTTGTTGCCCTGCTGAGAGAGACTTTCGGCCCCGAGCTTGAAGAGGGCAATCCGCACCCACGACAAGCCTGCAAGGAGCTGCTTTCAAATGGGGGAGGAAAGAACAAAGGCTTAAACCCCACGCAGGCCGATCTGGTTTAGCCGGATCGGCCTCTTCAGGAGCGGGCTTCCCCTGGGCTTCCATATTTGCCATGGCGAGCAGGCAACTTGGCTGGACCCCGCCTGCTATATGGGCTGCAACGCCCAAGGAAGTTCTTATGGCACTTACAGTTCCTGCTAGGCATAGCGCGTCTATGTCTCGCGAAGATTTTCAAATGCTGAGTGCGGCCTTTCCGGATTGATCGGTGAGGAGAAGAAACATCGGCGGGGTGTTGCGTTGTGTGGATCATTTTTTATTCCCGTGTCATCAATAGAGAAGGGGAGCAGCCATGGCTGATGAAGTCGTTGAAACTGCTGTCGTGAAGGTGGAGGCCGATATGAAGGCTTTCACGAAAGATCTTTCGGCTGCCACAAAACAGGCTGAAAAACTCGGAGACAAAGTCGCCGACACATTCGAAGATGCGATTTTAGGTGGCAAGAAACTCGAGCTTCTTTTTAGCAAGCTCGCGCTTGATATGAGCAAAAGCGCTCTGTCTGCTGGAATCGAGCCGCTCAAGCAAATTGTTTCAGGATCAGTTTCCAACCTCGCGTCGGGGCTGTTCTCTTCGCTCACCTCTTCAAGCGGATTTAGCGGGGCATCGCTGTTCGGCGGTCTGACTCCCTTTGCCAAGGGGGGCATAGTCTCTTCACCAACTATTTTTCCTACAGGGGCAGAAACCGGACTGATGGGTGAAGCTGGTGCCGAGGCTATTTTGCCGCTTCAGCGGGGAACTGATGGACGATTGGGCGTTGCCATGCCTGGGGTGGGCGGGCAAGCAATCAACATTGTCATGAATGTCAGTACACCGGACATCCAGTCTTTTTCAAAGTCGGAAAATCAGATCGTAACCAAGTTGGCACGGGCGGTCGGGCGTGGTCGGCGCGGGCTGTGAGGTGTGTGAGATCATCGAAACCGCTGCCAGACAGATCATAAGGCCGGACACAAATAGTTACTCAAAATACGAAAGGGACCTTTCCTGTGATGGGAATGGTCCCTTTTCCTTTGTAAATTCAGGATGAACCAATGAACGGATTTCACGAGATACGCTTTCCCCTTGATGTGGGATTCGGCGCCTCTGGTGGGCCAAAGCGGCGGACCGATATCGCGACCTTGGCTTCAGGGTTTGAAGAACGGAACGCGCGTTGGGCTGACTCCAGACGCAGCTATGACGCAGGCGTTGGTCTGCGTTCGATTATAGATTTGCAGTCTGTTTTGAGATTCTTCGAAGAGCGTCGCGGGCGGCTCTATGGATTTCGTTTTCGGGATCCCTTTGACCATGCGTCTTGTCGTGCGGACAGTGCTCCCACATCAACCGATCAAAGGATCGGTATCGGCGACGGGGAAACAACCCAATTCAGGCTCATAAAAACATATGGCACAGATTATGCGCCCTATGAGCGCAATATAGTCAAGCCCGTTGAAGGCTCCGTCAGGGTTGCTTTGGGTGGGACAGAAACGAGCGACTATTCCGTAGATGAAACGACAGGCTTCATTACATTTGACCAAGCTCCTGAGGTCGGAATGCAGATCACGGCTGGCTTCAAGTTTGATGTTCCGGTGCGCTTTGACACAGACAAGCTAGAATTCTCGCTCAGTGCCTTTGAAGCAGGAGACCTTCCCTCCATTCCTCTGGTGGAGGTAAGGGTATGAAATCGCTTTCAGATGAAATGACTGCTCATCTCCAGAGTGGCACGACAACATTGGCGACCTGCTGGATCTTGAAGCGGGATGACGGCTTCCGTCTTGGCTTTACCGATCATGACCGGATCATAAAATTGAATGGTGTCTCATGTGAACCGGACACGGGATTCACTGGTTCGGAAATCCGGCAAAGCGATGGCTTTGCAAGTGACGATCAGGACATCACGGGTGTCTTGTCTTCTGACCGTATCACCGAGGCAGATCTCATGAGCGGTCGCTTTGATGCAGCTACTATTGAGACATGGTGCGTCAATTGGAATGCTCCTGAGCAGGCTCTTTTGCTGCGGAAAGGATATTTGGGGGAAATCAAGCGCGACCGGAACAACTTTCAGGCTGAAATCCGTTCTCTCTCTATCGATATGGAGCAGGAGAAGGGACGCGTCTTCCAATATCGCTGTGATGCCAATATCGGCGACAAAAGATGTGGTCTTGATCTAGATGCGCTTGGGCTCTCCTTCACGGGAGTTGTAAGCGAGATCAAATCTCAAAACTGGTTGGCTGTAAAGTTGGAAAAGCGCCCTGATGCCGAGCGACTGTCTATGGGGCGCCTCGAAATGACCTCAGGAGCCGCCAATGGCATGGTCTTTGATATCATTTCCCATCAGCAATTGAGCGAAAGCGATGAGATCGAGTTGTGGCTCCCATTGCATGAACAGATCGTGCCAGGAGATGGCATAAAGGTCTCGGTTGGTTGCGACAAGAGTTTTTCAACTTGCCGGAAACAGTTCGGCAATCAGCTCAATTTTCGGGGCTTTCCCCATATGCCCGGCAACGATTTCATTCTCACTTATCCTTCACTTTCAAAACAGAGCGATGGGGCTCCCCTGATCGAGGACTAGATTATGGCGGACGAAACACACGTCGATGTCAACGCATCCATGATCATTGCAGAAGCGCTGAGTTGGATCGGAACGCCCTACAAGCATCAGGCATGTTGCAAGAATGCCGGATGTGATTGTCTGGGCTTGATCCGTGGTGTTTATGCAGCCTTTTGGCCAGAGCCGGAACAACCTCCTGCCTATAGTCCAAGCTGGGCAGCGGCGAATAGCGAAGAAACGCTTGTTAATGCGGCGAGGCGATATCTGGTGCCCGTGGATCTGAATAAACGCTCACGGGCCAACATATTGCTCTTTCGTTACAAAAGAGGCTTTCCGGCCAAGCATGCGGGCATTCTGATCGATGAAAGCCACTTTCTTCACGCTCAGGATGGCGCAGGGGTTCGTCTTGTTTCTCTTTCTCCGTGGTGGATTAGGCATCTCTCTCATGTCTTTGCGTTTCCGCCGCTTGCCGAAGCCTCAAGAACCGGAAATGAAAAGAAATGACTACTCTCGTTTTGAAAACCGTGGGCGGCGTTGTCGGTGGCGCTCTGTTCGGACCGTTAGGGGCTGCAATCGGCGGAGCCTTGGGGGCGGTTGGTGGCTATCAGATAGACCAGACTTTGTTCGGCTCATCCCGGTCTGTTGAGGGGCCAAGCCTATCTGACCTGACCGTCCAGTCCTCCACCGAAGGTGCATCCATTCCGCGTGTCTATGGCCGGGCTCGTTTGACCGGGCAGGTCATATGGGCGACCAACTTTATTGAAGAGGTCTCCTCACGCAAGCATAAAACAGGGGCCTCCAAGGGGGGCCGCGGAGCTTCAACTACGGAAACAACCTACAGCTATTTTGCCAATTTTGCGGTAGGGCTATGCGAAGGCGAGATCGCCTATATTGGGCGCGTTTGGGCAAACGGATCAGTTCTGGATCTCAAGGATATCAACTACAGAATTTACCGCGGCACAGATGATCAGCTTCCTGACAGCCTGATTGAAGCAAAGCAAGGAGCAGAGAATGCTCCGGCCTATCGGGGTCTGGCATATGTGGTGTTTGAAAAGCTGCCACTGGAAGATTTTGGCAATAGGCTACCTCAGTTGTCCTTCGAAGTTGTCAGACCTATAGGGGCTTTGGAAAGCCAGATCCGATCTGTCGTAATGATACCCGGTTCCACTGAGTTTGGTTATGACAGCGTTGAAGTTCTGCGCAATGACAAAGAGGGGGAATGGAGTTCAGAAAATCGGCACTCCTATGAGCAAGGAACCGATTTCGAAGTATCTCTTGACCACCTGATCGCTCTTTGCCCTAATCTGTCGAATATCGCGCTCGTCGTCGCATGGTTTGGTACTGATTTGCGCGCTGGGTCATGCGCGATCAAACCGATGGTAGACAATAGCAACAAGATTACGACCGGTGATCAATGGTCGGTGGCAGGCGTCTCTCGAGAGAGTGCGCAAAGTGTGTCTTTTGTGCAAGGGAAGGCGGCCTTTGGTGGAACGCCCTCTGACGCTTCTGTTGTTCGAGCGATACAGGCAATCAAAGAGCGTGGTCTCAATGTCACGCTATATCCATTCATAATGATGGATATTGCGCCGGGTAATGGCTTGCCAGACCCTTATGGTGCTGAAGAGCAGGCCGCTTTCCCATGGCGTGGGCGCATTACCTGTTATCCTGCGCCACAACGGGATGGTACCGTCGATCAAACCGCCCTTGCGAGCGAACAGGTCACCGCCTTTTTCTCTTCGCAAGATTGGAGCTATTCCCGTTTTGTCATGCACTATGCCCAGCTGGCCAAAGATGCAGGCGGCGTGGAAGCGATACTTATTGGCTCTGAGCTATGCGGTTTGACCCAAATCCGTGATGATGCCGGAGACTATCCCTTTGTGTCCTGCCTCAAAACACTGGCGGCAAATGTGCGTGCCTGTGTTGGTCGTGATACAAAGATTACTTACGGAGCTGACTGGAGCGAGTATTTTGGCCATCACCCACAAGGTGAAGCTGGAACCGTTTGCTTCCATCTCGATCCACTCTGGTCTGATGACAATATCGACGCGATTGGCATTGACAATTATATGCCCATGTCAGATTGGCGGTCCGGTGAAGACCATCTGGATGCGTCTCTGACGGATACGGGGCTTGAAAGATCCTACCTTCAGGCCAATGTCGCTGGAGGCGAAGGATATGATTGGTATTACGCAAGCCAGGATCATCGCGATCAGCAGATAAGAACTCCAATTACCGATGGAACCGCAGGCAAACCTTGGGTTTTCCGATATAAGGATCTGGTCAACTGGTGGTCAAACGCTCATTACAATCGCGATCTTGGTGTTGAGAGCGGTGCATCAACAGACTGGGAGCCTTGCTCTAAGCCCATCTGGTTTACAGAGATCGGGTGTGCAGCCGTGCATATGGGCCCCAATCAGCCCAATGTTTTCCCGGACGCAAAATCATCTGAATCGGCCTTGCCATACTATTCATCAGGAGCAAGGAGCGATGCGGCCCAACGCGCAATGTTGACAGCTAGCCTTGACTATTGGCAATCCCAAACAGAGCAAATGAACCCGATTTCTCCTGTCTATGGAGACAGGATGGTTGCCTTTGATCAGATCTATCTTTGGGCTTGGGATGCGCGCCCATTTCCTGCCTTCCCGCTCAACAGTGATGTTTGGTCGGATGGAGCGGCTTGGCACACCGGGCATTGGCTTAATGGGCGACTTGGGGACGCTCCTGTGCAAGACATCGTTCGTACCGTATTGAAGGATTTCGGGTTGTCTGATCCTGAATTCGCTTCGGTTCCAGCGGTTGTCGATGGTTTTGTGATCGATCGACGTATGTCTGTCCGATCGGCACTGGAAAGCCTGTGTGATGCATTTGGCGTTTCTCTTGTGGCCAGTGGAGGTGGCTTGCGATTTGAATTGAAAGAGCGTCGTCCGAGTAGCGAAATTAACATCACACAGCTGGTTGATGAGCTAGATGAGCCAATGCTCAAGAAGCAGATCTCCCCTTGGGAAGATGAAGCATCCAGCGTTACCTTCTCATTTGCTGAGATGTTTTATGACTTTCGAACCTCAGTTGCTCGCTATGAACAACCCTCTGCCAGAACCCGCAAGGAAAGTTCCAAAGCTTTGGCGTTGGTCTCAACGGATCCCGTCATGGTTGATGTCGCGAAAAACTGGCTGCGTCAAAAAAACTATGCCCGTCACACTATGCAATTCAAATTGCCTTTGTCTATGGCTGCACTGGAAGCTGGCGATTTGATTACATTTGTCGATATGGATGAGCCAAGAAGCTATCTCGTCAACGAGATAGAAGATGGAACCATACGGGAAGTATCCGCAAGTTTGGCTGCGCCTCGCAATTCCGCACCACAGGCCAAAGATCATCGTGTTGCCTCCTCTTCAAAACCAGTCATTGCACGCGCTGTCTGTGTCATTATGGATTTGCCTATGCTTCCAGGCAAGTCGGATTACCCTCATGCGCCTTATGTAGCGAGCTATTGCGTACCATGGCCGGGTAGTATGGGGCTTTATGAGGGCAGGGCCGATATCGGTTTTGCTTATCGGCAAAGCCTTGAAATTCCGGCTATCATTGGCACGTTGCAAACAGATCTTGCCGGCCGTGAATGCTACAGTTGGGATATGGCCAGCTCACTGCTGGTTAAACTGAATAGAGGCGACTTGTCTTCTGTGAATGACCTTGGTCTTTTGTCTGGAGCGAATGCTGCTGCTGTCCAGGCCAAGAACGGTGAATGGGAAATCATTCAGTTCGCAAAGGCCGAGCTTGTCGGAGGAAATACATGGAAACTGAGCCGGCTTCTGAGGGGACAGCAAGGCACAGAGGGCACCGCTCTCGTTGGTGCTCAAATTGGAGCACGATTTGTGCTCTTGGACGAAGCAATCACGCCGCTAAAGGTGGATAGCGGTGCGCTTGATAAGGAGTTGCCTTTCCGGTTAGTTGCGAGCGGAGCAACGCTTGATGACGTTAACAGCATTGACGTGACAATCGCTATATCAGGACGTGGATTGAGACCTCTATCTCCCGTGCATCTGAGGCTTCAGAGACCTCAAGACGATGGAAGCATACAGCTGAATTGGGTACGGCGCGATCGTCTGGAAGCCGATAGTTGGGCTGATAGCTCCATTCCACTCAGCGAAACCGAAGAGTGCTACACGCTCACGGTCCGTCATCCGGAAACTGCAGAAATCTTGAGAACTGAAGAGGTCAGTGAAGCCCGGTGGATCTATTCTGCCAGCGCTCAAATGGCCGACGGCGTCGACAAGTTGGCGGAGATCATAATCGACATAGCTCAGATAAGCCGACGCGTCGGGGCAGGGGACGCCATTTCCCGTAGGGTTTCGATTAAAGATCTTCGTATTTTTTCCTGAAGCCAACTGGCCGATGCGTGGATGCCGCCGTTCGTCATCAAGATGCACCCATCCCATTTCCACTATTGAACCCAATCCTATGCAACACATAAGGAGTCTATTATGAACCTTCCTGATCAAACGCCAAAAGCCGCTTGGGAATCCAAAATCAACTGGACGCAGCTCGTTGCTGTCATGGCCATGGGGCTGACAATGTTCGGTGTCGATCTTGATCCAGATATTCAACAGCGCTTGGCTGTAACGATTTCCAGCCTGTCTGCTGCCATCACGATTATCTGGCGCACCTGGTATACGACCAGAAAAATCATCTGAGTAAAACGATGAGCCTGATCTTAAAATTGATCGCAATTCTGGTGAAGCTGGCGCCCTTGCTGGCTTCCCTTACCTCGAAATTGACAAAGCATGGCTCTGCCCCATCGCCTGCCTCACAGAAAGAGAGCCGCAGGCGGACAGATACTGCAAGGGCCATAAATAAGGGTTTATATGATGCGATGGTCGCTAAATGGGGAAGAGGTGATGCACATGAAAAGCAGGTTGGTTCCCAGAGGGCTACTGCTCATATCCCTGATGGTCCTCCCCCTGATGAGCTGCGCCAGTCAGATGGCTTCAGGAGAGAGTGAGCTTTTCAAGGGGAGTTATGCCGCCATGCCAAAGAATGAAAGCGGAAAAATGACGGCCTGCCTTTTGTTCGATACGATAACTTGGTCGTCAAAGGATACGGACCAGACAATCACAGAAGTGAAACGCCACAATCAAAAGATAGTCACCTATTGTGCCCAATAGAAGATGGCCTCGCTGCAATATCTGGCCCAGTGCAATAGAAAAGTGCGGGGTTGTTCAGTTTCCGTTCAGATAAATTCTTGTAGATTGCGAGCATGCGAAAACTGATCAACATATATGCGCTCTGCTCGCTGGCTATTTTTGCCATTTCCGTCTCAGTGTCAGGCAACCATGCTTACGCAGCACAATGTCTTGGCGCAGAAGAGATCCGTTTAGCCGTCTCTCAGGGGCGAGCAAAGAGTTTGGTGGCCATAACGCAAGCAGCCAATGCTGTCGTAAGCGGTGATGTCATCAAGGCCAACCTATGCACGGATGGCGGACGCCTTACATATGAATTGGTCATTTTGTCTCGGCAGGGCAATGTAACCCGCCTTGTTCTGGACGCAAAATCCGGCAAAGTCCTCTCTGTAAATCAGTAACAAGCCCTTAACATCGCTGAGGATGAGGACTACCATCATCTGCGATGCGTTTGCCTATGCAAATGAAATGGAACTGTCGGGGAAGCCTATGCGCATTTTGATTGTTGAAGACGAAGCCGAGTTGAATCGTCAGCTCAAGGATGAAATGGAAGAAAACGGCTATGTCGTTGACTGCGCATTTGATGGAGAAGAGGGGCATTTCCTCGGTGATACCGAACCATATGATGCCGTTGTTCTCGATATCGGTCTTCCCAAGATGGATGGCATTAGCGTTTTGGAGGCTTGGCGGCGCGATGGACGGAACATGCCGGTCCTTATTCTGACAGCAAGAGATCGCTGGAGTGATAAAGTGCAAGGCATAGATGCCGGTGCTGACGACTATGTGGCCAAGCCGTTCCACATGGAAGAAGTTGTCGCTCGGGTTCGAGCCTTGGTAAGGCGCTCGGTAGGCCTTGCATCCAACGAAATTACATGTGGGCCCGTCCGCTTGGATGCTCGATCCGGTCGCGTGACGGTTGATGGGCTTACGCTGAAGCTTACATCTCATGAATTTCGGCTACTTTCCTATCTCATGCATCATCAGGGTAAGATCATATCGCGCACAGAGCTTGTGGAGCATCTTTATGATCAGGATTTTGATCGCGATTCCAATACAATCGAGGTGTTCATCGGTCGCTTGCGCAAGAAACTGGGAGTGGACGTGATTCAGACCGTCAGAGGATTGGGCTACAACATGATTGCGCCTGAAACGGCTAAAGAATGAAGTCGATCACTCGATATCTTGTCATCAATATATCGATTTGGGCGCTGCTTGCAGCCTTGGGCGCAGGGTTCATTTTGACGTCCTTGTTTCGTACTTCGGCTGAAGATTCTTTTGATGGCCAGCTGGATATGGTTCTCAAGATGCTCGTCGGAGAACTGGCGACCCAGCTTTTCAGTTCCGAGAAATTATCAAGGCCAGGCAGCCTTGGACAACCCCGGTTTGAACTGCCTCTCTCCGGCTGGTACTGGACGGTCAGCCGCGCCAACAAGGACGAACTCGTCTTTGCATCCCTCTCTTTGGGAGGGGAAAATTTCACCATCGATTCACAAAGTGAAAAGCAATATACGGGTGGAATTGGCCGCTATTTGCTGGGTAAGGGGCCGGACGGAAAGCGCATTCGTATTCTTGAACGTGAGATTTCCTTCGGGCCAAACCAGAGCTACTATTTCCGCGTAACAGGGAATGCATCTGAACTCGATTCCCAAATCAGCGCTTTTCAAAACAGAGCCTGGCTCCTCATGGTCCTCTTCGGAACGGTCTTGCTAGTTGTTTCTCTATTCCTGGTGCGAACTGCTTTACGACCGTTGGGTATATTGCAGCGCCGAGTCCGCGATGTTGCTGTGGGTAAAAGCGAAGCCATAGTCGGAGACTATCCGGTAGAGGTGTCCGGGCTTGTCGAAGAAGCCAATATTCTGATTTCTTCCAACAAAGACACCCTTGAACGAGCCCGTACTCAGCTAGGAAATCTTGCCCATGCGCTCAAAACCCCATTGTCTGTCATCACCAATGAAGTCCGGTCTTCTGATCTGAAAAACGCAGATATGCTGGTTCAACAGGTTGATGTGATGCGCGATCAGATACAGCTTTATCTGGATCGTGCCAGGTTTGCTGCGCGCCACAACACCATTGGCACCGTTACGACCGTTGATCCTGTCTTGAAAAAGCTAACGGGTGTAATGAGCAAGATTCACCCGGAAAAAATGGTCGATTATGAGTGCGTTGCAGGTGATGACATCTGTTTTCGTGGCGAAGCACAGGATTTGGAAGAAATGGTTGGCAATCTCATCGACAATGCCTGCAAATGGGCAACTGGCAGGGTTGTCGTCTCTTTAACTGAGGAACTGAGGGGGGGCTCTGTCAAGCAGAGCCCGAAAAAGACTAGCAATGCCAGAAGGTGGCTTAAGATACTAGTTGAAGATGATGGCCCCGGAATAAGTGAAGGTAAGATTGAGGAAGCCCTGAAGCGAGGAAAGCGCCTTGATGAAAGCAAACCTGGATCGGGATTGGGGCTCTCCATCGTCACTGAAATGGCAAGTCTATATCAGGGAACTTTCTCTTTGGCGCGTTCGCCTCTTGGTGGCCTTAAGGCTGAGTTGTTACTTCCCGCGTTGAGAGAAGAATAACAACCACCATTTGTTGCATTTTCGCCTTTTTTACTTGGATTGAGTAGGCCGCACAGAGATTTTTCGCCAAAATTTCGACATTTTCGAAACTTAAAGCGAACTGGTGCGTTGTGTATGCAAACACGCTTTTGGACGCTGTCTGACCGGACCTTTGTACAGTGATTTAAAAATCGTGTAGGCTTCGAACTCGGCTCGCAATTTCGACGCCGTCGAGCAAATCGCAATTATCACGCAATCGGTCTTTTGATCGTAGCTATGAATAGGGGCTTAAAAATGAAATTTAAATCAATCGCGATTGTTGCTGTTATGGGTGCAATGCTGGCCGGGTGTCAGGGTGGACCGAAAGAAACATTTGGTGGCCTGACCGGCGCTGTTGCTGGTGGCGTGCTTGGGTCTCAGGTTGGCAGCGGAGAAGGGCGTTTGGTCGCCATCGCGGCCGGCTCAGCTCTCGGCGCTCTGGCTGGGTCTTCCATTGGTCGAATGATGGATCAGAATGACCGCAGGATGGCTGCTGAAGCACAGTATCGTGCTCTTGAATATGGACGCTCTGGTGCTCCTGTGTCTTGGACAAACCCGGACACCGGTCACCATGGACAGATCGTTCCGACCCAGTCTTACACGGTCAATGATCTGAATTGTCGCGATTATACGCACACAATCTATATCGATGGTCAGCCGCAGACTGCACGTGGCCGCGCTTGTCGCCAGAGCGATGGCACATGGCGCCCGGTCAACTAAGATTGGTTTGCTAACCCATGATAATTGGGGGCAGCATTTATTATTGGAAAAGGGAGGCTTTAATTAACAAGCCTCCCTTTTTTGCATCTGAGTATTTGTAGAAAATTCCCGAATTGATAGGGAATGTTAACAGTTTAATAGCTTTAAATTGAAATTCTAAAGGGAACCCATATTTAGTCGGAGTGTCCGCATGGACGGCATGGAAAAGCTTAAAGAGAAATTGAAGCTTTATCTTTCGACGTTGTCTGAAAGTGCCCAGAAAATGCTGCTGCGCAATTTGGAAAAAGCACAGCGTGAGGGTAATAATGATGCCGCCGCAGAATTGATTGTTGCTGCCTTGCGTGATCTTCTCAAGGTTGAAGAGAAAATTGTCCCACTTGAGGAGTTTGCCAAAAAGGACTTCTTTCGCGAAGCGCGTTTTTTTGCTGCCGAAATCGACCTTCTTTCCAAAGTTGAAGCCAGAATTAGTCCCACCTCTTTTGATGTTATCTGGAACTGGGTCAAGCGTGACATTGCAACGCCGGAGCATATCCAGAAGCTTGCAATGGATTGCGCTGAGCTGGAAAAGCACGAGATCTCAAAGCATTCTGCCGAGATTTGCGCCGCATTAATCGCTGCCGTCAAGGCGCGGCTGAAAGTTGTCTCGCGTGAACTCGGAGGGGAGCAAAAGCTTTCCAACCATCTGGGTGGCGAGATTGTTTACAAGGATTTGCTCGATGTGCTGATTAGCGCCGAACGCATCATGCCCTTAAAACCAATTTTGAGCCGCATGCCAAAAGAAGTCGCGAGCTGGTCAAGTCCTGAAGGGGCTGAAGCCTATAAGCTGATCTCTCAATATGTTCAGCAGGCCCCATTGCGCACATCATGGCTCTTTTCCGCTGTTTCCAAGAAACTTCTATCTCCGCGGCTACGAATTCAATTGGCAACGAAATTGTCTGGCTCAGACGACGCCATACAGGTCGCTGCGACAGTCTATGCTCCGGCTGTTCAACATATGCTGGTAGAAATGGATGCTCATGTCGCTGTCGTTGATGAACGGTTGAAGGAGTTTTCCGGTCTGCACGAAGCTTTGGAGCATCTTCGGACATGGAGCACATTGGCCAAAGCAGTTGACGTCGAGCTGGAGGTATCCACGCAATGCGCTTGGGGCGGTGCGCTCACCGAAATGAAGAAGAGAATGTCCCGCATTTTGAAGAGCGAAGTCGAATCGGCTCCCGGTCTTGTTCGCAAGGCTTTGCGTGCTCCCAAAAGTGGTGAGAACGAATCTGTTGATAGCAATTTGATTGCCGATGCCGTGCGGGCTTCTCAGATTTTTCATCAGGCAGAGCTGGCTAAGGACAATCTGGCCATGAATGGTCCGATTGCAGAAGCGCGCAAAGAGCTCGATCAGAGCTTTGAAATTCTGACAAAGTCTCTTGTCGAACGGACAAGACAGGCTATCGGACCCGACGCAGAAGCGGTTCAGGAGTTGGGGTCAGCCGCGCAGGATATTGCCAAAAACCTGTTTGATCCTGACTTCGCGGATTCCCTGGGGCGTCAATTGAAAGCTGCCGCCTCTGTCAAGGAGATGCAGGTAGCTGAAGCATAGTTGTGCTTTCCTTAGGGGTATCTTCTCACAAAGCTCTCTCTCTGCTGGTTTTCCCTCTATGATTGCCGGATACTCTGTAATCGTGTTCATGTAGGTTCTTTTCCTGACTGATCCTGTTGTTAGATGAACATGTGTTAATTTGACTTCTCAGCGAAATAGGAAATGCTCATGCGTGGACTAGTGTGAGAGTTGGACCTGTATGTTTTGGACAATCGCTGTTGTATTAACGCTCGTAACCATTGCGATCGTGATCTATCCCCTTATGCGCAAAGAGCGCGAACTGGATAGCGCGGACGCTTATGACCTGAAGATCTATAAATCTCAGTTGCAAGAAATTGAAGGTGACGTCGAGCGCGGTTTGATTGACGAGGCCGAGGCAGAATCAGCCCGTGCTGAAGTGGCACGCCGATTGATTGGTGCGCAGGACGCCCTCGAAAAAGAGTATGACACTAACCTCAAAGATCCGGCTTCCACAGCCAGTGCCTCGCAAGCAGAAGGTGGCAAGTCAAATCTTCGCTTTGTTGTGGTTGCCGTTGCTCTTCTCATTCCTTTGCTTTCTCTAGGGCTCTATTTTACGCTTGGCTCACCAGAGCTGCCGAGCCAGCCTTTGCTCTCCCGTCTTTCAAAGCCTCCTGAGGCTCAGAGCCTGACAGAGCTTGTCGCTTCGGCTGAAAGAAAACTTGCCGCAAATCCAGACGATCTGGAAGGCTGGAAGAGAATGGCGCCGGTCTATGCCCGTATGCGGCGCACCGATGAAGCCATTCAGGCTTACAGAAATATCCTTCGCCTTGAGGGAGAAAGCGTCGACATATTATCGGATCTTGGCGAGGTACTGGTCATTCAAAATGCTGGTGTCGTTAATGATGAAGCGCGCGAACTGTTTCAACGGGCCAACCTTCTGGATGCAACTGCACCCAAACCCCGCTTTTTCCTTGCGATCGCTGAGGGTCAATCAGGGGAAGTGAAAGATGCAATTGAAAAGTGGCGGGCGCTTATTGCAGATTCTGCTGAGGATGCCCCATGGATACCTTTTGCAAATGAGCAGATAGCTGCACTACAAAAGCGTGTTGCTGCTGGCTCTACAGATAACGGTGAAGCAGCTCAGGCTCCATTGGCTGGTCCATCCAAAGAAGATGTCGATAACGCCGCCGAGATGACCGTAGAAGACAGACAGCAGATGATCAAGGGAATGGTTGCCAATCTTGCTGACCGTCTCAATTCCGAGGGAGGCACTGCAGATGAGTGGGTCCGCCTTATAAGGTCCGAGCTTGTGCTTAATCGCCCTGACATGGCCGCGAAAACCGTGACACGTGCGCTTGATGCGCTTCAGTCTGATGTCGATGGCCTCGAGAAGGTCAAAGCTGCAGCACGTTCCTTGGGCGTATCTATCGATCAATAGCTTGTTTGATGATGAATACTCAATCAACGGCTAGCCCCTATTGGCAGGCCATAAATACAGAGTGACAAAGAGGATCTGTTTATGTCGAGAAAGCAAAAAAGGATGATGTTGATCGGGGCTGCGGGAGCTGTTCTCTTTGCCGCTGTCGGTTTGATTTTGTTCGCTTTGCAAAATCAGATTACCTTTTTCATGAGCCCATCGGAGATTGCTGAGAAAGGTGTCACGCCAGGCCAGCGCATTCGACTTGGTGGTTTGGTTAAAGAGGAATCTGTTGAGCGAACAGATAAGGCCCATGTATCTTTTGTTGTCACCGATGGCGGAGCCGAAATAAAAGTGGCTTACGCAGGTATTTTGCCCGATCTGTTTCGTGAGGGGCAGGGGGTTGTGACGGAAGGGATGCTGAGTTCCGACGGATCTTTTGCCGCCGATACGGTGCTGGCCAAGCATGACGAGAACTATATGCCGCGAGAAGTGGCTGATGCCCTGAAAGAGCAGGGCCATTGGCAAGACAGCTATGGCAAGGTTCAGACAAACTAAGGTTTACACGAAAGTCCAAGCTGACAAGATTGTATTTGTTGGCTCAATGCCAATAAGGCAATAGCATTGGATGGCGCACAAGAGTGCCGACAAAAGGGGAAATGTTCATGATCATCGAGCTGGGCCATTTCATGCTTGTGCTTGCTCTCGCCCTGGCGCTGATTCAGTCGGTTGTTCCAATCTGGGGCGCTCAGACCAATGATAGCCGCCTGATGGCAGTTGCCAGTCCGATAGCAATTATGCAATTCCTGTTTGTCGGGCTGGCATTTGCTGCCTTGACCAGTGCCTATGTAACTTCGGATTTCTCGGTAGAGAATGTCTGGGAAAATAGCCACTCCACAATGCCGTTGCTTTTCAAATTTACTTCGGTTTGGGGGAACCATGAAGGGTCGATGCTGCTTTGGGTGTTCATTCTTGTGATCTTCAGCGCTTTGGTTGGTGCTTTCGGGCGTAACCTTCCGCCAAAGCTTAAGGCCAATACGTTGGCTGTGCAGGGCTGGATTACGGCTGCTTTCCTTCTCTTTGTATTGCTGACCTCAAACCCGTTCCATCGCATTGCAAATGCACCAATCGAAGGGCGCGACCTCAATCCGATCCTGCAGGATGTTGGGCTGGCGATCCATCCGCCGCTGCTCTATCTGGGCTATGTTGGTTTTTCGATTGCTTTTGCCTTTTCCATTGCGGCTCTGCTGGAAGGCAGGATTGATGCCGCTTGGGCGCGTTGGGTGCGTCCATGGGTCATTGTTGCATGGGGCCTCCTTACGCTGGGTATCGCCATGGGGTCTTATTGGGCATATTATGAGCTTGGCTGGGGTGGCTACTGGTTCTGGGACCCCGTTGAAAATGCCTCATTCATGCCATGGCTAAGCGGCACGGCGCTTCTTCACTCTGCCATCGTGATGGAAAAGCGAGGGGCATTGAAAGTCTGGACCATTCTGCTTTCCATCCTGACCTTCTCCCTTTCGCTTCTGGGAACATTTCTGGTGCGTTCTGGTGTTCTAACCTCGGTGCATGCGTTCGCAACCGATCCGTCGCGCGGTGTCTTTATCCTGATTTTGCTGGTCACTTTCATCGGAGGTGGGTTGTCTCTGTTTGCTTGGCGAGCTCCCATGCTGAAACAGGGCGGCGTCTTTTCGCCTATCTCCAGAGAGGGCTCGCTGGTACTCAACAACCTGTTCCTGTCAGCAGCGACGGCAGCCGTTCTCGTCGGGACCCTTTATCCTCTGGCCCTTGAGGCCACGACAGGTGCCAAGATCTCGGTCGGAGCACCCTTCTTTAATGCCACATTCGGTCCGATGATGGTTCCGTTGTTGATTGCTGTACCTGTTGGCCCTCTGTTGGCTTGGAAGAGAGGGGATCTTTTTGCGGCGATGCAGAGGCTTTTCATTGCCTTGGGCGCCGCTATATTCGTCACTGTCCTCTGCTATGCCCTTATCAATGGAGGCAGTGCACTTGCTCCTCTGGGCATAGGCCTTGCGGTTTGGGTCATGGTTGGGGCCTTGGCTGAAATACAGCTGCGCATTGGCCTTTTTAAACTCTCGCTGCGCAAGTCTTTCTCTCGTCTGGTCGGTTTGCCCAGAACGGTGTTCGGAGCTGCTTTGGGCCACTTTGGCCTTGGCATGACCTTGCTTGGGCTGATTGTAGCAAGCTCTTATCAGACAGAAGATATTCTGGTGATGAAGCCTGGCGATCAGACCTCCATTTCCGGCTATACCTTCAAGCTTGATGGGTTCAGAGAGCATTCTGAATTCAACTATGTTGATTTGATTGGTGCGTTCCAGGTGACCAAGGGTGGCCAGCCGGTTGCTGAACTGCATCCAGCCAAGCGTATTTATACATCGCGTAACATGCCTACGACGGAAACTGCGATCCATACCATTGGCGGCGTAACCCAGCTCTACCTCTCTTTGGGGGATTCTCAGGGAGAGAACGGCATTGGAGTGCGAATCTATTATAAGCCGTGGGTCACGTTTATCTGGCTTGGATGTGTTGTTATGTTCATTGGGGGATGTTTCTCCATCTCTGACAGACGCCTGCGTATTGGAGCGCCAGCTCGCAAAGGGCGTGCAAAGCAGGCGGCAGGCACAGCATAAACATGGGCATGTCCTATAGAAAACAGGATTCGGAATGATGAAATTTTCTCTCCAGCCCCGCGTTGTGTCCCGGCTGATTGCTGCCTTTCTGCTGGCTCTTTCGTTTCAGTTGGTTATGGCTCCGGCTTATGCTGTCAATCCGGATGAGATGCTGAAAGATCCCCAGCTTGAAGCCCGTGCGCGAGAAATTTCGGAAGGGTTGCGCTGTCTGGTCTGCCAAAACCAGTCGATCGATGATTCCAACGCACCTTTGGCAAGAGATCTGCGTATTCTCGTACGGGAGCGCCTTTCAAAGGGCGATAGTGACAAGCAGGTCAAAAGCTTCCTCGTGGATCGCTATGGCGAATTTGTTTTGCTGAAGCCGTCTTTTTCGTCAAAGAACTTGCTGCTCTGGGCCTTTGCTCCCTTTGTGCTGATCATGGGCGTAATGGCAATTTTTCTCTTCTATCGTCGCAATCGAATAATTGCGCAAAAAGCAGAGGTGGAAGGGCAGAGCCATTTGAGCGAGGCGGAACAGGAACGGTTGAACGCGATCCTTTCCGACGACAGTAAGGACTGATGCAGCTTACTAGAGGAACGTGATGCAGGCTGTGGATTGCATTTTCTTGCAGTCACAATGGTCTTTCTGCCTTTCCTGCTGGGAACTGGTCAATAGCTGCAAAATCCCCTTTTAAATCCATTCGCTTCGTGATACTCCCGCCTGCTCAGGCGCCCGACGTTCGACTTCGGGTGCCTGTTTGTTTGAGCAATGGTGCGAGGAAGGATGGGACAATGGCGAAACCGATTTTCTGTGGGCTGGATTTTGGAACATCGAACTCGACATTAGGGCTTTTCCAGCAAGACAAGGCGGTGCTTGTTCCTGTTGAAGGTAACGATGTAACCATTCCTTCTGCTCTCTTTTTTGACTTTGAGGAGCATGACGTTCATTTCGGACGGGATGCTATCCAGACTTATCTGGAAGGTGGGGAAGGGCGCATGATGCGTGCGCTCAAGTCAATTTTGGGGACACCCACCATGCAGGACTTCACAATGGTGGGCAGCGAGCGCAAACCCTTCACTGCTGTCTTGGGGCTCTTTCTCAGCCATATGAAGGCCAAGGCAGAAGCTTTGATTGACAACGAACTTACGCATGTCGTTATGGGGCGTCCGGTCTTTTTCGTTGATTACAATCCTGATGCTGACAAGGAAGCCGAGCAGACCATGCGATCCATTGCGCAGGATATCGGCTTTACGGATATCGAGTTCGAATATGAACCTGTGGCTGCTGCGCGGGATTTCCAGCAGGTTGCCGAGCGCGAAGAGATTGCGCTCATCATTGATATTGGCGGTGGTACATCCGACTTTACCATCCTGAAGGTCTTGCCGAGCATCCAGGAAAAACACTCAGCAGATTCCCGCAATCAGATTTTGGCCAATACAGGTATCCATATTGGCGGAACGGATTTTGATCGCTGGTTGTCGCTTGCCCGCGTCATGCCTTTGCTTGGGTATCAAAGCCCGATGCTGAAGGAAGGTCGCCTTATGCCGGTCGGCTACTATCATGACTTGGCAACATGGCAGAAGATCAACTTTCTCTACGATCACAAGACGCATAGCGAATTGCGCTATTTGCGCAAAGAAGCCAAAGAACCTCATTTGCTTGATCGACTGCTGCAACTGCTCGAACTGCGTGAAGGTCACAAACTGGCCCTTTCTGTTGAAAGCAGCAAAGTGACTCTGTCCGATCAAGATAAAACAGAGCTGCCGCTGACTTTTGTCGAGCGGGACCTTGTTGCGTCCATTTCGCGCGCTGATCTGATCGATAGCCTCGAAGATGGCACGGAACGCATTAAGCAGACAATTTCTGATGCCCTTACTATGGCGTCTCTTTCCGGCGATCAGATTTCTGCTGTGTTTCTGACCGGAGGATCTACCAAGGTTCCCTTTATCCGACAGAGCCTTACAGCCATGGTTCCTAATGCCCGGATCATTGAAGGGGATGCCTTTGGCTCTGTGGGAATCGGTCTGGCTCTGGAAGCTCAAAGGCGGTTTCAGTAGCATTGCACACGTTTGGGCGCTTGAGAATTGTGGCAAAAGAGTGCCCAAATGTGTCTGCCCATCACAATGCTGGTAACGGATTTTTGATAACCGGTTGCAAAAATTCCTTTAACTATATGATTTGTATAATAAATATTGACTTCTTTAACATTACGCATCTTTAATTCAAATGGCTCGTATCTGGCCAATTTTCCCTCATATAAAATTAGGCATCGCAAACAGGCGCAATGAGCGCGGCTCTTTTTGAGAACGACCAGCGCTTTGCCTTTATGAAAAGAATTGAACAATTCACTAGGATACTCTGACCCCTGCCTTGATGGGCGCCAGAGCAGAAAATGAGCGGAGACCCTTGATGACCAAATCCAAGTTCAAACATGTGTCAGTAAAGACCACCTTGTTGGCGTCCGCCCTGTGTCTGGGCGTCGTTGCTGGAGCCACTGTTCCAACCTTGATAACCGGACAGCCAGCTGCGAACGCTGAACCGGTTCAGGTGACAGCGCCAGCGCAGCCAGTTGATTTCACCAATGTGGTGAAGGCAGTCAAACCTGCTGTTGTGTCTGTGCAGGTGAAAACCGAAATCGAACCGCAGAACATTCAGAATTTTTCCATTCCAGGATTTCCTGAATTCAAAGACCTGCCAAAGGATCACCCCTTCAACCGTTTCTTCCGTCGCTTTGGCGATGAAGATGAGAAGGGCGATCAGAACAAGAAACGTGCCGTTCCTCACTATGCACAGGCGCAGGGATCCGGTTTCTTCATTTCTGAAGACGGCTATGTCGTAACCAACCACCATGTGGTCGACAAGGGTGTGGAATTTGTCCTCGTCATGGATGACGGGACCAAGCTGGATGCCGACCTGGTTGGATCCGATGAAAAATCTGATCTTGCTCTTCTGAAGGTCAAGAATCCGGATCGCAAGTTCAAATATGTGAAATTTGCAGACAGTCTGCCTGCTGTAGGCTCATGGGTATTGGCTGTAGGCAACCCGTTCGGCCTTGGTGGTACGGTAACTGCCGGTATTATCTCGGCTGACGGTCGTGATATCAGCGCCAAGAATTATGAAAGCTTCATCCAGATTGACGCTGCGGTGAACAAGGGGAACTCCGGTGGCCCAACCTTTAACCTCAATGGTGAGGTGATTGGCATCAACACCGCAATCTATTCCCCATCAGGTGGCAACGTTGGTATTGCTTTCGCTATTCCTGCGGGCGTCGCCAAAGATGTGATCAACGACTTGCAGCATGGTGGCAAAGTCAAACGCGGTTGGCTCGGTGTTCATATTCAGAATGTCACCCAAGATATCGCCGATAGCCTTGGCCTTGCTGATGCGTCCGGTGCGATGGTTACCAGCACAGATGAAACCGCTCCGGCCTTCAAGGCAGGTGTTAAGGTTGGAGATGTGATCCTTGCCGTTGATGGCGACGAGGTCAAGAATACCCGCGAGCTGGCCCGGCATATCGGTCGTGCAGATCCGGATTCCGATGTAGTGCTGACTATCTGGCGTGAAGACAAGGAAATCAAACTGACGGTTCACCTTGGCATCTATCCTGAAGAGGTTGCTTCCAACGCCAGTGGGGCTTCTCAGCAGCCAGGCGCACCGGCAGAGCTTGACCAGTTCGGCATGAATCTGCAGTCAAGCGATGAAGGTCTTGTCATTACCAGCGTTGATCCTGACGGACCGGCTGCTGAAAAAGGGCTGTCCCGTGGTGACGTTATTCAGTCAGTGGGTGGCAAACAGGTTGAAAGCATCGCTGATGTCAAGAAAAGCGTCGAGGCAGCCAAGGACAATGGTCGTAAAACCATCCTGATGCGCATCAAGACCGACGCTGGCATCCGTTTTGTTGGACTGCCACTCAAAAAATAGGCTTAACCGCAAGATCCGAACTTTAGAGAAGGGGGCATTAATGCTCCCTTCTTTCCCCACCGTTTAGCAAGCCTGTGATTTGGCAGACTTTTCCTTCTAAACGACCTTTGCTGAATGGCAAAGCTCGTTATAATCCTCTAGACCAGTCAAGGGAACTTGCGTGGGGCACTCAGATATGAGGCCGCGAGTAAGGTGGACAGGCCAGAAGCAACGAGGCAGATTATGCGCATCCTGATCATTGAAGACGATATTGAGGCAGCCGCCTATCTTGCCAAGGGCCTCAAGGAGGCTGGGCACCATTGTGAACATGCCGCCGATGGCGATCTGGGCTATGACATGGCCGAAAAAAGCGGCTACGACGTCATGATTATTGATCGTATGCTGCCAAAACGCGATGGACTATCCATCATTGAACAGAGACGCGAAGAGGGGGATGTAACCCCTGTTTTGATCCTGTCCGCTCTCGGTGAAGTGGATGACCGTGTAACGGGTCTACGAGCGGGTGGAGATGACTATCTCACCAAACCTTATGCTTTTACCGAGTTGCTGGCGCGGATCGAAGTCATGGCCCGCAGACGCAACCCCGGCGAAGTCGAAACAACTTATCGCGTTGCTGATCTGGAGCTGGATCGTCTGTCTCACACAGTCAAACGGGCGGGGGAGACCATTCTGCTGCAGCCGCGTGAATTTCGCCTGCTTGAGTATCTTATGAAGAATGCCGGTCAGGTTGTTACCCGCACGATGCTGCTTGAAAATGTCTGGGACTATCATTTCGATCCCCAGACAAACGTGATCGATGTGCATATCTCGCGGTTGCGCTCCAAGATCGACAAAGGATTTGAGCCTGCACTGTTGCAGACCGTACGCGGTTCTGGCTACAGCCTGCGGGAGCCCGATTGACGTTCATTCTAGTCTTTCCCGCGGCCCGGCTCTTTTCCAGCAGCCTGGCCTGATAAGGACCATTTTGCAGGAGCGTGAATGTCGCTTGGATCGATCAACAAGACAATGCGCACGACAGCTTTCAAGCTGAGTGCGATCTATTTGATCATTTTCTCCATTTTTGCGATTTTCCTTATCGTCTATATCTCCCTCAATACCCAGCTACTGATGACCCGCCAGCTCAACTCGACCATCGAGGCAGAGGTTCGGGGGTTGATTGAACAATATCGGTCCGGAGGTATGCCCGGGTTGGTCAAAGTCATCGAAGAGCGCTCCAAGCGCCCCGGGGCAAGCCTTTATTTGGTGACCGATAGCCGGGGGCACTATGTGGCGGGCAATGTCGCGGCATTGCCAAAATGGGTGCTTGAAGAGCGCGGGGCTCTCGAACAATCTGTGCCATATCAACGCCTTGGAGAACCCGAGCGCAAGGAGTATAACGCCGCCGTCAGCGTCTATGAAATGTTCGGTGGATACCGGTTGCTCGTTGGGCGCGATGTGGGCGAGCGCGAGGTTTTCAGAAAAGTGGTGGAACAGGCTTTCATTGTTTCGGCCATTCTGATGATCGTTCTGGCGCTATTGTCGTGGATGTTCGTCTCGCGCAAGGTGCTCAAACGCATCGACGCCATTGCTGAGGCATCCGGAAACATCATGCGCGGGCAGTTGGATGAGCGCTTGCCGGTGACGCTGGCCGGTGACGAGTTCGACCGGCTTTCGGAAAATCTCAACACCATGCTTTCGCGTATCGAAATACTGATGAAGGGGCTCAAGGAAGTTTCCGATAATATCGCTCATGACTTGAAAACCCCGCTGACGCGCCTACGCAATCGGGTGGAAGTGACGCTGGCCACGGGGAATGGCGACAGTCAAAGCTATCGTGATGCTCTGGAACAGACGCTTGAGGAATCCGATACTCTTATCCGCACCTTTGATGCATTGCTGCGAATTGCCCGTGTGGAGGCCAAATCAACCCAGATTGAAAAATGCGAGCTGGATATCGGAGCGATTGCTTCCGACATGGCTGAACTCTATGAACCGGTCGCCGAAGATGAAGGCGCGATTTTGACATGGGAGGCCGAGTCCGATTGTGTCATTCGCGGTAATCGGGAGCTGATCAGCCAGGCTGTGGCCAATCTCATCGACAATGCTCTGAAATATGCCGTGCGCCATGTGGCCGAACAGCGCGAAAAGATGGCAAAAGAAGGAAGTGGTGACCTGCCGGACGTTGCACGCATTCATATCTCGGTTAAACGCAATGGAGAAAAGCCCGAAAGCAGTGCAGCTTTCGATCCGCGCCCGATTACTTTGAGAGTTGCGGACAATGGGCAGGGGATTGCAAAAGAGGATCGGGCGCGCGTCTTGCAGCGTTTCGTTCGCCTCGATAAAAGTCGTAGTCAACCAGGATCTGGCCTGGGTCTCAGCCTTGTTAATGCTGTTGCAAGTTTGCATGAGGCAAATATAGAGCTTGGTGACAACGAACCGGGTCTCGTTTTTTCCATCCACTTCCCGCCGGATAATTCACGCTCAGCGGACAAGATGGTGCAAGAGAGCGATTGACCAACAAGCACGCGAATAAATCAGCCTGATAGCTGAGAGAAGGGGAGAGACTATGAGTGCCGCTAAAATCGGGAACGGCGTTGATGCATTTTGGCTGGACGGACAAGCTCTTCCGCAAAACGGAGATCTGGATGAACAACTGTCCTTACTGATGGAGAGTTGTCAGAAGCTGAAAGAAGGCGACCCCAAAGCCGGGCCTGCGCTTGCTACGCTCGATGCTGCCTTGAAGCACGAACACCTCAAGGGCTTGTTGGCCGGTATTTGCAGCACTTCCTCTTTCTTGCGCGACTTGATGGTGCAGAAGCCCGTGCGGGTTTCTGAAATCCTTGGTCAGGCAGCGGATGAACGCATCAAGGCTTTGGCGACAAGCGCCATTGATGAAGTCCACGATAGTGAAGCATCCGTCATGAGTCATCTGCGCTTGATCAAGCAAGACGCAGCCCTGACGATTGCGCTGGCTGATCTCGCTGGGCTTTGGACCGTGAAGCAGGTCACCAATGCCTTAACGAAGATTGCCGATGCCACTCTTCGCGGTGCTTTACGCTTTGTCCTCAAGGATTACCATCGCCGTGGCAAGGTCACGCTGCCACATCCGGATGATCCCGAGCTGGAATGCGGCTTTGTCGCGCTTGCCATGGGCAAACATGGTGCTGGCGAGCTTAATTATTCTTCCGATATCGATTTGATAATTCTTTATGATTCCCAAAGTGGCTGTTGTGACGATCCCTATGAGATGAACCGGACCTATGTTCGCTTTACCCGGCAACTCGTCAAGATCATGCAGGAGCGAACCGCGGATGGCTATGTCTTCCGTACGGATTTGCGTCTGCGTCCCGATCCGGGGTCAACCCCGCCAGCCGTGGCTATTCTGGCAGCGTTGCAATATTATGAGAGTATGGGGCAAAACTGGGAACGTGCGGCCCTGATCAAGGCTCGCCCATGCGCTGGCGACATCGCCGCTGGGGATGCCTTCCTGCAGGAAATCAACCCCTTTATCTGGCGCAAGTATTTTGATTATGCAGCGCTCGCCGATGTGCATTCGATCAAACGTCAAATCCATGCGCACAAGGGGCACGGCTCGGTTGCCGTTAACGGGCATAATGTGAAGCTGGGGCGGGGCGGAATCCGTGAGATCGAGTTTTTCGTTCAAACCCAGCAACTCATTGCAGGGGGCCGCAATCCCGATTTGCGTGGCAGGGAAACCATTCCCATGCTATCCGAACTCGTCGGCCTGACCTGGATATCAGAGCGCGCTCGTGATGAGTTGAGCCAATGCTACGAGTTCCTGCGCAAGGTCGAGCATCGCATTCAGATGCAACGCGATGAGCAGACCCACATGATGCCTCAAAGCGACGAAGGCGTTGCGGAAATCGGCCGCATGATGGGCTATGCATCTGTCGATGCCTTCAAGCGAGATTTGCGCGACACACTGGAATGCGTCCAAGGCCATTATTCCAATCTCTTTAAGGAAGAGCAGGCTTTGGGGGCTGAGGGTGGTGGCAATCTTGTCTTCACGGGTGAGGAATATGATCCCAGCACGATAGAGACCTTGACTGAAATGGGGTTCCAGAATCCCAAAGAGGTGATCAATACCATTCGCAGTTGGCATTTCGGGCGCTACCCGGCCATGCGCTCCGCCAAGGCTCGGGAACGTCTGACAGAGTTCACCCCTGATCTATTGGCCGCTCTGGGCAAAACGAACAATCCAGATACTTCCTTCCTGTCTTTCCATGCCTTTCTCAAGGGGCTGCCATCAGGGGTGCAGGTCTTTTCTCTTCTGCGCAACAACCCGCAACTTTTCGAAACCCTGATCATCATCCTTGGGGCTGCGCCACGTCTTGCTCGGACCATGGCGCGACGGCCACGGGTGATCGATGCGTTGCTTGATCCGGCTTTTCTGGGCGATATTCTGGAGCGCGACTATCTGGATGCGCAGCTGCAAAAGGTGCTCTCGGAGGCCACTTGCTTTGAGGATGCTCTTGATTCAGCCCGGATCTTCGGACAGGAGCAATTGTTCCTCATCGGAGTACGCATTCTTATGGGCATCATTTCGGCCTCACAGGCCGGAGCCGCTTACGCGATGTTGGCCGGTGTGATCATCCGGCACATGTTGGTTAATTCCCAAAAGGAACTTGAAGAGCGCCACGGCAAGATGCCTGGCGGGCAGGTTGCTGTGATCGCCATGGGCAAGTTGGGCGGGCGTGAGATGACCGCTTCATCTGACCTCGACCTCATGCTGATCTATGATTTTGATGAGAACATCAAATTTTCTGACGGAAAGAAGCCTCTGGCCGCAAGTCAATATTATGCGCGGCTCACTCAGCGTCTTATCACGGCTCTCTCTGCACCGACAGCAGAGGGGGATCTCTATGATGTGGATTTCCGCCTGAGACCCTCCGGCAATTCCGGTCCATTGGCGACATCCTTTAAGTCCTTCACGAGCTATCACACTTCTGATGCCTGGACATGGGAGCATATGGCGCTCACGCGTGCCCGGATTATTGCGGGCGACGATGCCTTTTGCAAAAAGGTGCGTCAGGAGATCGTCTCGATCCTGTCTCGTCAACGAGATGAGCAACGCATCAAACGAGACATTGCCCAGATGCGTGCCCGCATCGAGCGGGAGAAGCACACCACCGACATCTGGAATATCAAACAGGTGCCAGGTGGGCTGGTGGATGTAGAATTCATTGCGCAAGGGCTTCAGCTCATGCATGCGTATAAACACCCCGAGATATTGCATGCCAGCACGGACCAAAGCTTGCGCCTTTGCGTTGACAGAGGGCTGGTGGATAATGCTGACGCCGATATCTTGTTGCCTGCCATTCGCCTCTATCACGATGTCACGCAAATCCTGCGTGTGTGCCTGTCCGAGAGCTTTGACCCCAACAAGGCAGCCACGGCGCTCAAGGATGTTGTTGTTCGTGCCTCGCAAGAGATCGACATGAGAAGTCTTGAAGAAAAGCTCAGGGAATATCAGTCAGATGCCAGAGCCTGCTTTGTTCGTCTGGTCGGACCGGTGGAGGAAGGCAAAGACTAGGGGGGGGGGGGGTACCAAAGCTTTTTGACGCGGCCGTGAATGGCGGGCGCGTCTCGTACATGATCAGATGCATTTCCAAAAGGTGACTGGTCTGCTTGCCGCGCGGCGCCCACATCTTCCCGATAGGGCGGTCTAGTGGGGCGTGGCACTCAATTGGTGCGGATGCTTGGTTTGGCTGAGTGTTGCCATATCCGGTATTGCGCCACGTATCTTACTGGGCAAGCAAATGGTAATGCGCGTGCCTTGACCGATCCTTGAGCGGATCTTCATCGTGCCACCGGAAAGGCAGATGATTGTTCGCGAGATGGATAAGCCCAGACCCGAGCCTTTATGGCTCTTGGTGAATTGGTTTTGCACCTGCTCAAACGGGTTCCCCATCCGATCGAGAGCATCCTGCGGGATACCAACGCCTGTATCCGAAATGGTCAGATAGCTGTAGCCGTCCTTGATTTCTCCTCTGAGAGCGATCTGGCCACCTTCCTGAGAGAATTTCACAGCATTGTCGAGCAGGTTGAGCAGAACCTGCTCAATCAGATTGGGGTCTGCATAGGCCGTAAGCGTGTCTGGCAGTTCATCCTTCAAGGAAAGCTGGCGCTCTTGCGCCAATTCATCAATGTTGCTTTCATAAGTCTCCCTGACGAGGGAGACAAGATCAAGCTCCGATGGCTTGAGGTCGACTTCGCCATCTTCCAGACGGGACATATTCAGGATGTCGTCGATGAGGCCTAGTAGATAAGATCCGCTTGAATGAATGTCCTTTGAATAGTCCTTGTATTTCTGCGTTGAATGCTCGCCAAAGATCTCCTGTTTCATGACCTCGGAAAAGCCGATAATGGCATTGAGAGGCGTGCGCAATTCGTGTGAGATATTCGCCAGAAACTGAGATTTCGCACGGTTGGCGATTTCCGCATTCTCTTTTTCCTTGGCATATTGTTCGGTAAGAACCACCAGCTGCTGAGCCTGCATTTCCAGTGTCTGTCGTGATTTTCTGAGATCGGCTACAGAAGAAATGAGCTGCTGTTCGCTTTCCAGCAAGCGCTGTTCCTGCAGCTTGAGATTGGAAATATCCGTACCCACTGAAACAAAACCACCATCGCGCGTGCGGCGTTCGCTGATTTGCAGCCAGCGGCCATCGGCGAGCTGAACCTTGTAGCTGCGCGCAGCTTTGGGCGAGGTGCTCACGCGGTCAAGCAAAATCTGGCTTTGATCAATGTCGTTGTCATCTTCAATATCTATGACATGCGGCTGGCCGGAAGCCATGATTTCATTGTAGCTTAGGCCTATAATTTCTTCATCTTCCGGCAGATTGTGCAGCGTGCGATACGGACGGTTGCAGAGCACCAGCTTGCTGTCTTTATCCCACAGAACGAAGGCTTCAGAAATGGTGTCTACGGCATCTCTGAGACGGATGTCCGCCAGTTTGTCATGTTCAGCCTGCTCAATTTGCTGGGAAACATCCATGACAACACCCATCAAATGCAGACGGTCTTTGGGTGATACTGTCAGCTCTGCTCGGATCTGGATCCAGATCCAGCGACCATCTTCATGTCGCATCCGGAACCGTCGATCCATCATTGATTGTTCTGAAGACAGGAGATCCTGAACATGCTGATGTAGATTGCCATCCTCGGGATGCATGCGCTCATTGATGGTGGCAAAATTTAGCAATTCGTCCGATTGCTCCAGTCCAAGCAGATCAAACATGGAAGGGGACCAATAGATATGGCCATTGCCCAGGTCCCAGTCCCACAAGCCGGAGCGGGAGTGGCGCAAGGCGGCATCCATTCTCTGCACGGTGGCTTCAAAGATGCTATCGGCTTCTCTGGCGCGGGCGCCCTGACTGAAAAAGGCGTAGACGATCAGTAGAATGATCGCGCTCATTATGACAAAGGTGATTGCATTGCGGGTAACGTCTGCGCGCCATGCCATGAACAGTTCATCGGTGGGTACCAACACGGTGATAGCGCCGCGTCCGCCCCCCAGATGTCGAACCGTTGCCAATGCATCCTTGTTGTCACTGGTGGTTACATCAAACACACCAGCGCTTGCGCCAATGGTTGAAAAAGCCTGAGCACGCCCCAGCAGATCGATTTGCGTTTTGCGCATGTCATTGGTGAGAGTGGGGATGGCAGCAACGATCATGCCTGTCGCATCAGTCTGATAGACTTGATACTTTTCTGAAATATCGCTCGCTGGCATGGCTTTCTCGAGCCAGCTCTGCCGCAATTCCTTGCTTGGACGACTTGCGGCGGTTGCCGTTGAGCTCAAGCCTTCACCAGCATATTCAACTTCTGCTTCGGTCGGTTTTTCCGTCTTGGAACCAGTCGCGGCAACGGAAGGGGTGTCGCCGGATCGGGCCTCTGTTTTGCTTGCATTGACGCTCTGCGCAAACGCATCCAATTGCCGGGCAACGCGCTCGGTAACCAACGCCGCTATGAGCTGCAACTGCTGGCTGGAGGTGGACTCGATCTCTTCACGGTCACCCAGTAGATCATCGGCGCGCATGATACCGACCATCGTGATAAACACGAGAATAACGGCGGGAATGATGCGGCGCAGCCAAGGCTCTTCCCTGACCCGTTGAAAGTAGGAGGGATCAGCCAAAAGGCGTGCAGGTCCGGAGACATGAGGCTCGTGACTATTCGGGGATGCCCCGAATAGTCTGAATCTTGCCTCTTTGGGCGCGCTGGCTATACCGGCCTGCGTCATACCCGACCTCCTTGAAGTTGTTCTTGTCAATTTCTCGGAGGTTTGCCGCATCTCCGAAGTCGACCTCATTTGAATCGACCTCGGAGTGTTTGTCTAGAGTCCCAAGTGAATTTTTTGGTTAACAAGAGGTTAACAAGCCTAATTGCAGTTTGGCAAATGTATGATTCTGTTAAAGACTCAGGGTGTTTTCATCATTGCAAGCACCGATTGGCGATATCAGCAACATCTTTCGACAGGTTCTTGGTTTGCGCGATTCTAAGAAGCTCTTTCTTCGCTTGCGTCTGCCGTTCGGCTTCCAGTGCTTTCCAGGAGCGGAAATTGTTCGCCAGTCGAGCTGCTGTTTGAGGGTTGGATTTGTCCAGTTCTATGATGATATCTGCGACCAGCTTAAACCCTTGTCCGTCCTTGCGATTGAACTGCACCTGATTGTTCATGGCAAAGGCTCCGATGAGCGAGCGCACACGGTTCGGGTTGTTCATCGAGAAGGATGGATGGGAGAGCAGATCTTTGACCCGTTGCAATGTTGTTTCTTGCGGAGCTGAGGCTTGCAGAGACAACCACTTGTCGATAACCAGTGCATCATGTGTGAATTCAGCGTGGAAATCCTCAAGCAGCGCATTGGCTGCTGGTATTTCATTGCGCGTCAGGCTGGCAAGCGCCGCGAAACGGTCCGTCATATTGGTCGCACTATGATAATGTGCCACTGCCAGATCGGATATAGCTTGCTCCTTGCGGGCAAGAGCCAAATCAAGCAGCCCATTGCGAAGCGCCCGGCGTCCCGCTGACTGTGCATCTGATTGGAAGCTGGAGCCATTGCTTTCCAGTTCCTTGTAGAGCTCAATGATGCTATCGCCCAAGGCGGTTGAAAGCGCATGGCGCAAGCCTTCGCGAGCTTGATGAATGGCATCGGGATCTACATTGGTGCCGATTTCGCGAGCAACATCGGATTCAATTGGAAGCTGAAGCAATTGCGCACGGAAGGCGCATTCCAAGCTATCATTCAAAAGACAGGCTTTGAGGGCGTCCAGAATGCTGTCGTCCAGCTTATCTGTCTTTGTAGCCGCACCAGACTGCAAAGCACGGGTCTGTTGTACCAGATGGTCCATCAGAATGAACTGTGCGGCTTCCCAGCGATTGAACGGATCTGTGTCATGTCCCATCAGGCAAAGATAGTCTTCATGGGTCAAGTTGGAACGCAGATGCACCGGAGCGGAGAAGCCTCGCAACAGAGATGGGATTGCATCCTTGCTGACACCGGTGAGGGTGAATTTATGCTGACGGTCTCGGATCTCCAGAACGGAGCAATCAGATTTGCCGATTTCCTCGCCCGAAATTGCATCAATGACCGAGGCAAATCCAACCGGACTGCCATCGCGCCCAACCAGCCCGAAGCGAACCGGAATATGCATGACCTTCTTGGTTGGTTGTCCAGGGGTTGGTGGACAGGACTGTTCGATAGAAAGGGACAATTGTTGACGCGCTGCATCATAGGAATAAGTAGCAACCAGATTGGGTGTCCCCGCCTGACTATACCATAGCGCAAACTGGGAGAGGTCGACCGAGCAGGCATCTTCGAAGGAGGCAATGAAATCCTCGATCGTGACAGCCTGTCCATCGAAGCGGTCGAAATAGAGATCGATACCCGCCTTGAAGCCCTCTTTGCCCAGCATGGTTTCGAGCATCCGGCAGACCTCGGCGCCTTTTTCATAAACAGTCGAGGTATAGAAATTGTTGATCTCTGAATAGACTTCCGGCCGCACCTGATGGGCAAGAGGACCGCTATCTTCGGGGAACTGGCGTGCGCGCAGTTGCTGCACATCTGAAATGCGCTTGACCGGACGGGAGCGCATGTCGGAAGAGAATTCCTGATCACGGAAAACCGTGAGGCCTTCCTTCAGGCAAAGCTGGAACCAGTCGCGACAGGTGATCCTGTTGCCCGTCCAGTTATGAAAATATTCATGTGCGATTACACCTTCGATCAGAGCATAATCGGTGTCAGTTGCCGTCTCGGGCTTTGCCAAAACATATTTGTCGTTGAAAACATTGAGCCCCTTATTCTCCATGGCGCCCATATTAAAGTCGGACACAGCCACGATCATGAATATGTCGAGATCATATTCGCGATCGAACACATCCTCGTCCCACTTCATGGACCGCTTGAGCGAATCCATGGCGTGATCGACGCGATCTTCCTTGCCGTGCTCCACATAAATATGAAGTGTTATGTCTCGGCCTGAGCGCGTGACAAAATGATCTTCCACGCGAGCCAAATCGCCAGCCACAAGAGCAAACAGATATGAGGGCTTGGGGAAGGGGTCTTGCCAACAGGCATAATGCCAGGCTTGATCCTTTGTGTGCCCTTCAGGAGGTGCCATGGAGCCGCTATCAACGATGTTACCGTTGGCCAGCAGGTATTTTACCTCGGTAGGGGCTTCAATGCGCACATCATAGACGCTGAGCACGTCCGGTCTGTCGTAGAAATAGGTGATGCGGCGGAAGCCTTCTGCTTCGCATTGGGTGCAATAGGCGCCATTGGACCGGTAGAGGCCCATGAGCTGCGTGTTCTTTTGCGGGGCAAGCCGGGTTACCAGCTCCAGCGTAAAGGCTTCATGCGGCGGGGTGTTCAGAATGAACTGATCTGGTGCGGCACTGTAGGTGCCGGCGTCAAGGACGTTGCCATTCAAACGCGCCGAAACAAAAACGAGATCGTCTCCATCCAGTTTGAGCGCCGCATCCTTGGAGCCCCCGTCTCTGGGGGCAATCGACAAGGTCGACGTCACAACGGTTTCAAGCGGGTCTAGCCGAACAGTCAGGGAAACGTGATCAATCGAGTAGGGCGTAGGGGTGTAGTCTTCAAGTCTTACGACGCTATTATCTTGGGACATATCAAAACTTCTTAATCGAGAAGAAAATCGCTAGTGCCATTCAGCCTATCTGCGACCCTGTTGCAAAAGCAAGTTAGATACATGGTGCAGTTTTACCTGCCTCATGTGCGAAACAGTCAGTGTATCCTTAAGGTGTAGATAGGGTGGCTCGTCATTTTGGGAAGGGCACATTTGCAAACTTTACAAGATTGCTGTGGATTAAACTTTCGTGCAAGGCAGCCATGATGCGAGTGCATAATGTGGCGCAATCATTAACGAAATCGTCTAGATAGTTTCGGAAAAATGCGCAACTCTCGATGACCCAGCCGGAAAGCCGCTCATTCATCGTGGCTATTGTTGGCCAGCTCAAATGGCACAAATTGACGAAAATGCGGGTTGACGATAAGCCGGCGGTCAACTGGCGGCGCTGCTCGCTGATGGCATTTCTGCCTTTCGCAAATGCGGCAGGAAACGCCGATTTCCGTAACGCCCGCGTCACTCTTGAGGTTGAGCCCGTCGGAATAGATGACCTCATCCGCATAGGAGAGTTCGCAGCCAAGTCCAATGGCATATCGGCGCACGGGCGCATGATAGCCCGAGCCGAGCTTGGTGATGCTCGTTGCCACGCAGAGATAGCGGATTCCATCAGGCATTTCGGCAACTTGCACCAAAAAACGACTAGGTGCCTCGAAGGCTTCATGTACGTTCCAGAGCGGACAGGCACCGCCAAAGCGGGCAAATTGAAAGCGGGTTGCTGAGTGGCGCTTGGTGACATTGCCAGCCCTGTCAACACGCAGAAAATAGAAGGGAACGCCGCGTGCTCCGGGCCTTTGCATGGAAGAAAGGCGATGGCAGATCTGCTCTTGAGAAGCGCCGAAATGATGGCGCATGCGGTCGATGTCATGCCTTGTCTCGCGTGCGACCTCGAGAAACCTCTGATAGGGCAGGCATAATGCGCCCGCAAAATAGTTGCCCAGCCCGAGCCGTGCAATCGCCTCGGCTGCTTTGGAGCGCAGGTTGGCCTTGTTGATGCGGACATCGATCAGATCACTATATTCCATGATCGCGATCTGGTGGGCGAGCAAGAAGGAAAGAGACGCGGAGTCGAGAGACCCGTTGAGATTGAGGATGCGATTTTCTTCGTCAAAGCGGCGCAGAGTCTGGTCATTTGCAGGATTTTCCGTCAGGCGCACGCGCACGGCGTGCCGGTCTTCCAGATAGGCCTGAAACTGGCTCAGTCGGTTGCCTTCCAGCATGCCATGCCGTCGCGCAAGGTCTTCTGCTGCCAAATCGAGTTCATCAATATAATTGTCGTGATAGTGGAAATAGTCCCTTACTTCCTCATAGGGCAAAATCGCCCGATCAGCCCCTTCGTATGACTGGGCAGACAAAGCATCATCCATTACCATAAGGCGTTCATTGGCGCGCCTGTGTGCCTGATGCAGAGTTAGAAAGGCCTGTGTGAGCCAGGGAGAGTTTGACGTCGCCATCTTCAATTCCTGCAGACCAGGATTGGTGTCGCGGAATAAAGGCTCTGCAAGGGCCTCCTTGAGATCGGCCAGCACACGGTTTGTGTCCGCTGATGCGAAGTCGTTGAGGGAAAGGTTGAAATTGTGGCTTAGCGAGAGCAGCACAGGGGCCGTGAGGGGCCTTTGGTTATTCTCGATCTGGTTCAGGTAAGAAGTTGAAATGCCGATGCGTTCGGCAAAAGTCGCCTGCGTCAGGTCATGGCTTTCGCGTAAGGTTCGCACTTTTGGACCAACGAATAGCTTCTCTGCCATGACGCTCTCCCCGAGTTTGCAAGATTTGCAATTTGCAAAAAAATATTTGCAAAAACATTCGCAAATTTACTCAATAAAATCAATCCCTTCATTGACAATCTTGCGTATCTCCATTCAAATGCCTTCCAGTCACTGGCCTTTCGGCTAGGAGTCGGAGGAAAATCTCAATAAAATCAATCCCTTTTGGTATGGAGTAAAAGGGTGGCGAAAAAGAATTCCGGTGACTAAGGCGTCTTTTTCGAAGTAAAGTTGTCAAAATTTGGCAATATTACTCATTTATGGAGCAGGATGTGTTTCGGCAGGGAGGCCAAGCCATTTTGACCAAGCTCCAGGGTAGATTTCCTCTGTATTCAATGGCGTTAGGGCCAGTGTCGGCAACGCGATTCAATTCTCAAGGACCGACACAAGGGGGAGAGATTATGCTGCTGCTCGACGATATTGGAGGCGAGGTGCGCCGCGGATTGGGACATTCAGCCGAACAGGGCTCTGTCACATACCGTACCGTCGTCTTAGCCGAACCGCATCCTATCTTCACAGAATGCCTGCTAAACATGCTTGGCATCAAACGCGAATATACTCCGGTGCTGGATTGCGCGGGGCTTGAACAGCTTCTCAGCGCCGCTCCGGATAGAGAAGACACCTTGCTGGTGCTTAATCTGGACGCCACAAGCAGCCGAGGATCTGCCGCTTTGAATGATGTCCGCAAAGCTTACAAGCATGCGCGCCTTGTTCTGATTTGCGATCATACCGATGATGGACTGGCCCATTATGCGCTTGGCAATGGCGCTGATTGGGTCATTTACAAGACGGCTTCTGTTTCTGAGCTTCGTTCGATTTCCAAGCGCATCAAGTCTGGTATTTCGGATGAATATATCGTAGCGGAAAGCGAAGAAGTGCTCGAACGCTCCGGTCTCTATTCCAAGCTCGCTAACCTGACACCCAAGCAGATGACCATTCTGCGCTATCTTCGCGATGGTTTGCTGAATAAGCAGATTGCCTATGAGCTGGGGCTAACGGAAGCAACGGTCAAACACCATATTTCTTTAATCCTGAAAAAGCTCAACTGCTATCGTCGTACGCAAGCAGTCGCGATTGCAAACCGCATGATGTAAAGGTCTGGAAGCAATGCGTCTTATCTAGTTAAGGCGCAGTAGATATACGAATATATAAGTTTCTTTTCAAAAACGGGGTGTACAGCGTACGCCCCGTTTTTTGTTGTATGGTATTTTAGGTAGTTCTGATAAAAAATGGGCAATTGCCTAAAGTTAGGTCAGTAATAATAAGAGGTATTCAGGAAATTGGTAGTTTAAATTTACGTTTCGGAAACGTGAGGAAGTCAAATTATGATAAAAACACCTAAGAGTGGGGATCGTTATGAAAATACTTCCAAAACGACTTTCGTTAAAAATACCTATAATCTTATTTCTTTCAATAACAATGACCGTATTTGTTTTGGTTATGCTTGCAATGTGGAAAGGGGAGTCCACATCTGTAAAGCTGACGGAAACTGCACTTATGAATGCTGCCAAGGGGCGGGCCAGTACTGTTACTGTCTATATGACGCAGCTGGGAAACAAACTCAAAGACATGGCGTCACATACGACGACTGCCGAGGCCGCCACTGAACTGAACGGCGGTTGGAGTGTTCTTAAGGAGAATGCTTCTAAAACCCTGCGCCAGATCTTTATCGAAGACAATCCCAACAGCGCTGAAGACCGATACAAGCTTACTGCCGGGCAAGATGGATCTATCTACTACAACAAGATTCATGGCAAACATCAGGAGCGGGTGGGCGCGCTCCTTGCCGGTGATCTGTTTCGCGACATGATCCTTATCAACAAAGAAGGGAATGTCTATTATAGCTACCGAAAAGGCAATGCGTTCGGACGAAACGTGAGAGAAGCAGGTGTGCTGCCGGTTGTTTTGAAGCAGCAGATCGCACCGATCATCAAACTCGCCAATGACGACCCGAAAGCGAGATATTCAGGTGGTAGCTTCACCGGCTTTATCGAGTATAACGGACGCGTCACCGGATATATGGTCGCTCCGGTTCTCAAATGGGGTAAGATTCTCGGTGCCGTAGCCTTTGAGGTGAATACGAGCACATTGGCGCGCATCATGTCCGATCCATCCGGATTGGGCAAAACGGGGTTGATCCAGCTTGTGTCCTCTGATCTGAAGTCTATCAGCCTCGGGCAAAACACAGTTTCTGATTTGCCCGAGACGCTGTCCGGGGTTGCTTCCAAGGCACTCAATGGGGCGGTTGCTGCCGGAGATGTCTCGTTGAACGGCGAAGAAGACCGCGCCATCGCGGTGCCGATGACAGTGCTTGGCACCAAATGGGTGGTCATCGCCATGCAGGATTATGAAGAGCTTCTGGCTCCATCGCGTGAACAGGCCAATACGATGCTGGCTGCCGGTTTGGTGCTTCTGCTGCTCATGGGAGGTGCCGGGATGCTCGTTGTCCGTTCGTCCATGGCTCCGCTTCAGAAGCTCAATGGCGGCGTTATGGAAATAGCCAAGGGCAATTATGATATCGATCTTCCTAATGCCAATCATGGCGATGAGATCAGCGAGCTTACCCAGTCTGTAGAGATTTTACGCAATGGCGCACGCGAGCGGCGCCAACTGCAACAACTGAGCGAACAGGAGCAGGGCGCGCGCGCCAAACGTCAACAGGTCATCGAAGATCTGGTCGATGCCTTCCGAGCCTCGTCTTCCCAGATGTTGAATGAAGTATCTGCCAATATGGATACCATGCACCAAACGGCCCAAATGCTTGCTGAAAGTGCCGATCAAACAGCGGTAAAGGCAAACAGCTCTGCGTCGGCCTCCGAAGTGGCCTCGGGGAATGTGCAGACGGTCGCATCTGCTGCAGAAGAGCTTTCCGCTTCCATTGAGGAGATCAAACGTCAGGTGACCGAAACCTCCGGTGTCGTCTCCAGGGCAACTGATGCAACTCGACATACCACGGAAACCGTCTCCGGCCTGTCTCTGGCAGCTCAAAAGATCGGCGACGTTGTGTCTCTCATTCAGGCGATTGCTGAACAGACAAACCTTTTGGCCCTCAATGCTACGATTGAGGCTGCGCGTGCCGGCGAGCATGGACGCGGTTTTGCTGTGGTGGCAGCCGAGGTCAAGGAGCTTGCAAACCAGACTTCCAAGGCAACCGAGGAGATTGGTAACCAGATACAGGATATCCAGGCCTCTACTCAAGATGCGGTGCAAGCCATTCAGAGCATCGCGGAGACGATGCAGCAGGTAAATCACTATACTGCCAGCATATCTCATGCCGTAGACGAGCAGGGCAGTGCGACCTATGAGATCAGCAAAAATGTGGCGCAAGCTGCAGGCGGAACGCAGCAGGTTGCAGCCAACATGTCTGACCTGTCCTCTTCCATTTCCGAGACCACACAATCCGTCGGCCAGGTGGAAGTCAGTGCCCAGTCTGTCGCCGAGCAGACAAATAATCTTCGGAGCGAAGTGGATCGATTTCTGAAGAGTGTTGCTGAGGCTTAGGCAGCTGGGGCTATAGAAGTAAGCCATTGATTGGATTAAGTTTGGAGCAGGGAAGGCGGACCAGAAGGGGGTTCGTCTTTCTTTTTGGGCTGGCCAAGATTGGTTGATTCTCCGACCGATAGGTCGGGAGTGAGCAAAATCGTCGAATTTTCAATGCCTAATAGAATTTTGTTTTATTTTGGAGTGTATATAAATGTTTTCCCGCAAAGATTGTCTAAATTTCCCGGAGTTTACTAATAAATAAGTTTGATGTCCAAAAATCGGCTCAGATATTTTGGAGGTTTAAGGGATAACATGCAGATACTGCCCAAGCGTCTCGCAACCAAAATTCCCGCAATCATGGTTGTTTCGGTAACGATTCTCGTTGCCTTGTTCGTCTTTGTCGCATCTTGGATGGGAGGGGAAACCTCCAAGAAACTCACGGAAAATGCACTTCTGAACGCCGCGCGTGGTAAGACCAGCACGGTGGAAGTCTATTTTCAGCAGATACAGGAGAAGATGGCTTCCCTGTTGACGCATACCACGACACAAAATGCCGCGACTGAAATGCAGAGTGGTTGGAAAACGCTTGGCGATAAAGCATCTGCCGAAATGCGCAAGATCTTTATCCAGGACAATCCAAATCCTGCCGGGGAGCGGTATAAATACATTCCCAACGAAGAAAACTTCAATCGCTATCTCACCGCTCATGCCAAGTATCAGGAAAATGTGGGGCAGTTGCTTGAAGGCGATATCTTCAAGGATCTGATGATCTTCGATAAATTCGGGGACCTCTACTATTCCTACCAGAAGACGGATGAGTTCGGTAAAAACATCAAGACAAAAGGCGCTTTCCAGCCAAAGCTTGCTGATGCTGTCAACCCGATTCTGAAATCGGCCTTGGAAGATCCCAAGAAGGTTATCAAGGGCTTCAACTTTACCGGCTTCATCCTGAATAACGGTGATATCTCTGGCTATCTGGTCGGTCCTGCATCCAAATGGGGCCTTACCCTTGGTGCCGTTGCTCTGGAAATCGACACCAGTCGCTTTTCAAGCATCCTGAGTGACAGGAGTGGCCTGGGTAAAACCGGTGGGGTTGAACTCGTTTCTACCGACATGGAGCAGGTGGACTTTGCCCAACATACGACGGGTCAGCTTTCCGGCACCCAGAGTGCGCTGGTATCGAAGTCTCTGGCGGGTGACGTCGCAACTGGCGATGTGGATGTAGATGGCAAAAAGACCCTTGGAATTTCTGTTCCGGTTGAAGTGTTCGGCAAACATTGGGCCGTGTATACCCACCAGTCCTATGACGAGCTGATGGAACCGGCAAACAATCTTACCAACAGTTTGCTCATCCTTGGTGTTGTCAGCCTCTTGCTGATGGCTGGACTTGTTGTCTGGTTCATCCGCCGCTCTTTGGCTCCGCTTCAGCAGCTCAATCAGGGCGTGATGGAAATTGCCAATCAAAATCTTGATGTGGAACTGCCTAGCGCAGAGCGTAAGGATGAAATTGGTGAGCTGACCCGCTCTGTCGAAGTGTTGCGCAGCAATGCTCTTGAAAGACGGCAGCTTCAGGAACAAACATATCAGGAGCAGATCGCACGTGAAAATCGCCAGAAAGCGATTGAATCGATGATCGATGGCTTCAGAAGTTCCTCTTCGGATCTGCTCAATACGGTTTCGGGCAACATGGAAAATATGCAGCGTGCTGCTAAGATCCTGTCCGACGTGGCAGATCAGACCGCTGACAAGGCAAATAGTTCTGCCTCCGCATCCGAAGTTGCTTCCGGGAACGTTCAGACCGTCGCCTCTGCGGCTGAGGAACTTTCCGCCTCGATCGAGGAAATCAAACGTCAGGTGGATGAAACCTCTAAAGTGGTCCATCAGGCAACTGCCGCAACGCGTGAAACCACTGAGACGGTGTCCGGTCTTTCCCATTCGGCCCAGAAAATCGGAGACGTTGTCTCTCTTATTCAGGCCATTGCAGAACAGACCAACCTTCTCGCGCTGAACGCTACCATCGAGGCTGCTCGGGCAGGGGAACATGGCAAGGGCTTTGCCGTTGTCGCTGCCGAGGTCAAGGAGCTTGCAAACCAGACCTCAAAGGCTACCGAGGAAATCTCCTCTCAGATCCAGGGCATTCAGTCCGCAACGGATCAGGCTGTCTCGGCCATTCAAGGCATCGCCGACACCATGGAAAAGGTCAACGAATATACCTCGACCATTTCTTTGGCAGTCGATGAGCAGGGCACGGCAACCTATGAGATCAGCCGCAATGTGGCCCAGGCTGCAAGCGGAACCCAGCAGGTCGCTGGAAACATGTCTGATTTGTCGGTTTCCATTACCCAGACCACACAGTCTGTTGATGAAGTTGAGAAGAGTTCCTCCGATGTCGCTCAACGCACAGACCAGCTTCGCAACGAAGTTGATAGCTTCCTTAAGAATGTTGCCAGCGCCTGATTACGGTTGGCAATGATAAGAATAACAGCAGGGCCCTTCTGGGGCCCTGTTTTGTTTTGTGGGCCTGAATTTGGTCTTTTCTTTGGGCATAGTAGGGGCGCGTCCATTCCCCTCTTGTCGTCGCATGAGAAATGAGCTAAACCGGAATCATGTTGATATTTGCTGCAAATAATTCTGGTTGGTGGTGGCAGACGCGATAACGGCGGCTGACCCTTGAACTATATGCATCAAAATTGGGAACAAGCCGTCGGTCTTCCGGCGGCTTTTGTGTATCTGATTAGCTTTGCACAGGATCCCCCGGAAGAAGGCGGATTAAGCAACCAACAGGTCGCGGCTTTGCCCTCAAGCAAGAGCCCTGACAGTGAGGAACAAGATGAGCAAAGAGAATTTATTTCCTGGCAATGCCGAAATCGATTTCATACCCGATGAAGATTATATAACCGAAGGTGGCATCGAGATTATCCGCCAATCCGGCGAAGATGATTTTGCAACAGCGATGAGTAACTGTCTCGAACAGCTGGACAGCCAGCACGGTGCAGTGCTTTCGTCAAACTACGAATATCCCGGGCGTTACAGCCGTTGGGAGCTGGGCTTCGTCAATCCTCCGCTCGTGTTTACCGCGCGCGGCCGGACCATGGCCATTGAGGCGCTGAATGATCGTGGCGTGGTGCTCATTCCGGCCATTCACAAGCAACTCAAAGATCTGTTCATTCTCAAAAGCTATGAGGCGGAAGAGACAAGCATCCATCTTGAAGTGAAGGAGCCTGAAGGGGCCTTTACCGAAGAAGAGCGCAGTCGGGTGCCGAGCGTTTTTTCTGTCGTGCGTGAGATTGTTGGCCTGTTTAAATCCGGACAGGATAGCACATTGGGACTCTATGGTGCCTTTGGGTATGATCTTGCCTTTCAGTTCGATGCTATCGATCTGAAGCTTGAGCGCCCTGACGATCAACGCGACATGGTGCTCTATCTGCCTGATGAGATCATCGTGAACGACCTTTATGCGCAGGAAACGACCCGCTATCGCTATGACTTCGCCTATGAAGGCAACACCACAGAAGGCATGGAGCGTGTGCCCAATATCGAGCCCTTCAAGCGGTCGGATGTGAAGCCGCCAGCAGGCGATCATAAGAAGGGTGAATATGCAAGCATTGTCCGGCAGGCTGTCGACTATTTCAAACGCGGCGACCTGTTCGAATGTGTGCCGGGGCAGACCTTCTATGAGGCTGTGAAGAGCCAGCCATCTGCCATCTCGAAGCGTCTTCAGCAAGTCAATCCGTCGCCTTATGGCTTTTTCATCAACCTTGGCCAGCAGGAATATCTGATCGGCGCCAGCCCGGAAATGTTCGTTAAGGTCAGCAATGGCGATCTGGTCGAGACCTGTCCGATTTCTGGTACCATCAAGCGCGGGGCTGACCCGATTGAAGATAGTGCCCAGATACTCAAGCTGCTCAATTCCAAGAAGGATGAAAGCGAGCTGACCATGTGTTCCGATGTGGATCGAAATGACAAAAGCCGTGTTTGTATCCCCGGTTCTGTTCGCGTCAAGGGGCGTCGTCAGATCGAACTTTACTCCCGGCTGATCCATACGGTGGACCATATTGAAGGGCGCCTGAGAGAAGGGCTCGATGCAATGGATGCTTTCCTCTCCCATGCATGGGCGGTAACCGTGACCGGCGCACCCAAGCTATGGGCGATGGATTTCATCGAGAAGCACGAAAAGTCTCCGCGCGCATGGTATGGTGGCGCGATCGGCTCCATCGGTTTTGACGGCAATATGAACACTGGCCTGACCTTGCGCACCATACGCATCAAGAATGGGATTGCCGAGGTGCGGGCAGGGGCAACATTGCTCTTTGATTCCGACCCAGAAGCAGAAGAAGCCGAAACCGAGCTGAAAGCATCCGCTCTGCGCGCTGCCGTGCGGGAAGCTGCGAATCCTGAAATCCTTACAGAAAGCGTTGAGGCCAAACGGCCTGGTGAAGGGCTCAAAATTCTTCTGGTCGATCATCAGGATAGCTTTGTTCATACCCTTGCGAACTATTTCCGCCAGACCGGCGCGGAAGTGCTCACTGTGCGTACGCCCGTTGCTGACGAGATCTTCGACAGGGTCAATCCCGATCTGATGGTCATGTCTCCGGGGCCCGGCTCGCCCGAGCATTTCAACACCAAAGCAACCATTGCCAAGGCGCGTGAGCGCGGCATTGCCATTTTTGGCGTCTGTCTCGGGCTTCAGGCTCTTGCTGAAGCCTTCGGGGGCTCGTTGAGGCAACTTGGTGTGCCGATGCATGGCAAGCCCTCCCGCATTCGTTTGCAGAAGGGGCGTCTCTTCAAGGGGCTGCCAAATCAGGTGGTCGTCGGGCGCTATCACTCGCTCTTTGCTGATCCGGTTACCTTGCCAAAGGATTTCGAGATCACGGCAGATACAGAGGATGGCGTGATCATGGCCATCGAGCATGCTTCCGAACCGATCAGCGCCGTGCAGTTCCATCCTGAGTCCATCATGACGCTGGGCGGAAAAGCTGGAATGACGATTATTGAAAATGTCATCGCAAGCGTGAAGGCAAAAAAGAAATAGGTCTTGAATGATCAGCAAAGGGGTGGGAGGGATTCTCACCCCTTTGATATATTGTCCCCAAGCCATGAGTGCCGCGATCTTGGCTGTGGCTCAAACGGGAGACAAGATAGCCATATGTGGCTAATATGATGGCATTATTGTTATACTGTTTTTCTGCCGCTCATGTTGATGGCAGCAAGACAAGGGGTCCACAATCTTTGCGCCAATCGGAGTGTGATCATGGCTGTAGCCAGAACAATCGCAGCGACGCGACAAGCTCTGATGAGCGGAAAAACCTCCTCGGTAGAACTGGTCAGCGAGGCCTTTGCCGAAATTGAGAAGAATGGCGGGGAGGGCGAAACAATCTTTGTTCGCACCTTCAAGAATTCCGCCATCACTCAGGCAGCCGCCAGCGATGCCATGCGCAAGATGGGGGTGCCTCAGGGGCCTCTGGCCGGTATACCGATCTCGATCAAGGATCTGTTCGACATAGAAGGAGAGCCAACGACTGCAGGCTCTGCGGTTCTTGCCGAAAGTGCAGAGCGAGCCAAGCGGGACGCTGTTGTCATCCAGCGCTTGCGAGCAGCCGGGGCTATTTTTCTTGGTCATACCAACATGACGGAGTTTGCCTATTCAGGCCTTGGTATCAATCCGCATTTTGGAACCCCGCTGAATGTGTGGGACAAGGACGTGGGGCGTGTGCCCGGAGGGTCGTCTTCAGGCGCAGCTCTGTCTGTGGCTAGCAATATGGCGATTGCAGCCATCGGAAGTGATACAGGCGGCTCCGTACGCATTCCGGCAGCTTTCAACCGCCTCTATGGTTTTAAGCCAACCACCGGCAGGCATCCGATGGGAGGCGTCTTTCCTTTGTCTTCCTCGCTCGATACTGTGGGCCCGCTTGCGCGCTCCATGAGTTGCTGTCGCATCATCGATCATGTCATGGCAGGGGATGCCATTCCGGAACCGAACTTGCGCTCAATGGTGGGCGTGAGATTTGGTATTCTTGAAACCATCGCTCTGGATGGATTGGATATGGACGTCGCCGGTGCCTTTGTGCGGGCGCTTGAGGCGCTATCCAAAGGCGGCGCGCGGCTTGAGCGGATCAAAGTGGATGCAATCCGGAATTTTCAGGAAATCGGACGTTTGGGGAGCATCGGCGGACCGGAAGCCTATCACATTCACCGCAGTCTTATTGCTACCAAAGGTCAGCAAATGGATCCTCGTGTGCTCACGCGCATCGAAGCGGCGGCGGGTATTTCCGCCGCAGACTATATCGAGATGTTGGCATTGCAGAAGGAAATGATTGCGAAAACGCATTTGGCTACGCGCAATTATGATGCCATTCTCATGCCAACGGTTGCGATGGTTCCGCCAGAAATTGCTCCTCTTCTGGAGTCTGATGCACTTTATGCCGAAGCCAACGCCAAGGCGCTGCGCAATACCGCTCTGGTAAATGTTCTTGGTCGGCCTGCTGCAACCATCCCTGTTGGGGACGCAAATGCTGCTCCGGTCGGGCTCATGATCGTCGGTGAACATGGTGCGGATGCGATGGTTCAGGACATCGCGGAATCCATTGATTTATGCATCAACCCAGCTTCCGACTGATTCACCGCTCGACTATAGGTCTGGGTAAAATGCGTGATTGCAGAATATGAACAAATGCGATGATAAATTGATTTATTTGTTCGTTTTTCTGCAAATCTCTTTCGGTGCCCGGATCTTACATTGACACGCTGGTGTCTGGGCAGGGCGAGTTAATGCACGGGAAAATCAGGATAAATTAGCCTATAGTGGGTTTTGATCCGTAAAATTCACTGAAATATACAAGAGTGAATAAAACTAAATCGGGATCTTCCTGCTGATGTAAACGTTTTCCAATATCCACAGATATGTATTCCAGAATTGAAAAGGAATATTTTACCCGTTGGGCCAAGTTTTGAGTCTTTTTAGCGTTAATTCAGAGTCTTCCGCGAAATTTCATTGTTACTTTTGCGTATATTGTTGGCCTTCCTATGATTTGTCTAAAAATGAACATATCCAAAAGTCTTAAACAGCCTCCCGCCTCTATTGATAAGAATAGCTAAATTCTATACCGATAGTTTTAAATTCATATTGTGAGCATCCCTATGATGGACGAAACCGATAGAAGACTGTTGGCGCTACTTCAGAAGGATGGCCGCAGGGCAAGCGCTGATCTCGCAAAGGTGATCGGATTATCGGTCTCGGCAACCAATGATAGGGTCCGAAAGCTGATCGATTCCGGCGCAGTCAAATCGATTGAGGCCATTGTTGAACCATCCACTGTTGGCTTCGATGTGACGGCTTTCATATATGTGGATTTGGACTACGGATGTAGTGAAGAAGAGTTTGTTTCTGAAGTGACCGCGATCGAAAATGTGCTCGAGGTTCATCACGTTACAGGAACGCATTCATATCTGCTTAAAGTGCGCGAACGCACAAATCAGGCACTGAATGCTTTTATGGCGACCCAATTGAAACGGTTGCCGGGCGTGAAGAAAACCGAGACGCTGATTTCATTGGAAACACTGAAGGAAACTTTGAGTTTGCCCTTCTAGGGGTTGCGTTTTTTTGATGCGGCAATAGTACCCTGGAATGAGGCAAATCGAGCGGACAGAGAATGAGAGCGACCAGTCCCCCACATGAAGTGTCGCAGCTGTAAAAGCAGCATTCTCTGTACGTAGGCCTTCGGGCCACCTGCGGGTCTTTTGATCTGCATTTGGTCGTCGTTGTCCCCCGCAACGACGACCATTCTCGCAATTGCTCATCCCCCAATGAGTGATTGCATTGCGCTTTGGCGCAAAGGTTGAGGCAGCCTTTTTGGGCTGCCTCTTTTTTATTGCCTGTATGGCTGGGTGGGCTTGGTGGACTGAATTACAGGTCAAGCCGATTGCAGCATTGCCTTTAGCGCATGATATGAGGCTTTCGGTGTGCGCTCGTAGCTGTCGAAATCGACATGAACCAGACCAAAGCGCTTGTCATATCCCAACGCCCACTCGAAGTTGTCCATCAAAGACCAGACGAAGTAGGCCTTGAGCGGCACACCATTTTGGATCGCTCCAAGAGCCTGTTTGAAATGGGCATCCAGAAAGGCGATACGCTCCTGATCGTCAACCGCCCCATTGATCAGCTTGTCTTTGTTGGCCATGCCATTCTCTGTAATGGCAAGGGGAAGTTGATCTGTGTAATTGTCTTTGATCCAGTTGAGAAGATAGCCAAGGCCTTCCGGATAAACCTCCCAATCCATCTCTGTGCGCGCAAGAGGGCCCTTGTTGCCAACCAGTTCGGGCAGGCCGACGCCGCTCTCGGTTTTCCCTGCGGAGACAAGGTTGCGCGTGTAATAGTTGATTCCGAGCCAGTCGAGCGGTGCTCTGATCAAGTCCATATCCTGTTGCCAACCTTCTGGCAGATGGGGCTCAAGATAGGTCAGCACATCATCCGGATAGGCACCCTTGAACAAACCGCCAAGGAACCAGCGATTATAGATGCCTTCTGTCAGCTTAGCAGCGGTTTGGGAAGCTGTGCTTTCGTCAAACGGGCTGACATGTTCGAAATTGAGAACAATGCCCAGGTCCTTTTGCCCCAATGCCCGCAGGGCGGCCAGAGCTTTGCCATGAGCGAGAGGAACGAGATGAGCCGCCCGGCTGACGGCTCGTATATCCCGTAATCCGGGGGCGTGAGCACCATGAAAGTGGCTATACCAGGTAACGCACCAAGGCTCGTTGAATGTGACCACGCTGGAAAGGCGGTCGCCCAGCCGCTTGACGACGATTTCGGCATAGTCGGCAAACAGGTCTGTGACGTCCCTGTTGCGCCAGCCCCCAATATCGGAAAGGGCACTGGGAAGCTCCCAATGGTAGAGCGTCAGATTGGGCTTTAGGCCGCGCTCCAGCATACCGTCGACAAGCTTGTCGTAAAAATCCAGCCCTTCCTCATTCACTGGCCCGCGTCCTTCAGGAAGAATGCGCACCCATGAGGTGGAGAAGCGGTAGGCCGACACACCAAGCTCTTGCATCAGGTCCAGATCGTCTTGCCAGCGGTGATAGTGATCGCACGCCGTCGCACCATTTTCACAGCGGACAACATTGCCCGGCGTGGCGGCAAAACTATCCCAATGGCAAGGGCCGCAGCCGCCAAAGGCGCTGCCTTCAATCTGATAGGCAGAGGTGGACGTGCCGAAGGTGAAGTCTTGCGGAAAATCTGACCGCTTGACAGTAAAATGTGGCTGTCTTGCTAATGCTGTCATGAGGAGATCTCACAGGGTTGCTGGAGTATTTTTGGGGGGAAGCTCTTGGAATGAAGGGCGCGCATCTGTTTAAGCGCCTTTGGCAAGGTGAGGTGTCAGGTGCGGCGTGGTCCGGTTGATTGGCCCACGACAAGATCGGTCTCCCAGAGTTCCTGCACGGGAGGTTTCTCCGGAGCATCGATCTGATCGAGCAGGATTTCAGCCAATCGTCGCCCGGCATCCATAATGGAAGAGCGCACGGAGGTGAACAAGGGCACTCCGGTATATTGCAGGAAGGACAATTCGTCATCAAAAGTGATAACGGAGAGGTCTTTGCCAATCTGCAGGCCACATTCCTGAGCGGCTCGCACGACGCCCAGTGCCGTCAAAACAGAAGAGGTGACAAGGCCGGTCGGAGCATTTTCACTTTGCAGCAGAGACTTGGTGACATCATATCCATAGGGCTCGATCATGTCGGAAGAGAAAATGAGAGCAGGGTCCACTTCTATACCACGCTGGGTGAGGGCGGCTTCATAGCCCAGTCGCCTGCGATAGGCAAAATCCATTTCTTCAATACCATTGAGCAGGGCGATCCGCTCATGCCCGAGATCGAGGAGAAAGTTGGTCGCGCGCTTGAAGCTGCTGCGGTTGTTCACGTCGAGCCAGGAATAGTTGATGTTGCTTTCTTCCGTGCGGCCATGGACCACAAAGGGCAGTTCCAGACTTTGCAACAGTCCGATGCGCGGATCCTCCTTGAAGGGGCCATGCACGATAACGCCGTCCACGCGCTTGGAGCGTGCCAACTCGCGATAGCATTTTTCCTGCTCATCATAAGGCACAACGGAGATGATCATTTCAAAACCGAATTTTGCATAGGTCGAGCCGGCTCCTGCAATGAAGTCCGAGAAATGCGGGTTGATCATGGAATGCTTCGGGCTTTGAGGCACGACATGCGCGACCGCGTGGGATTTCCCCATGGCAAGCCGCTTGGCCGAATAGGATGGATGATAGTTGTATTTTCGAGCTGCTTCGATAACGCGCGCGCGCGTTTTCTCTCCAACCTCGGGATATCCGTTCAGAGCCCGACTGACCGTCGTCTGGGACAGGTTTAATTTGTTGGAAAGTTCCTTAAGATTCACAGTCGTCACCTCGAGCTCAGGCTACCTACAGTCGATAGTATGAGCTTATTCAACTTTATGCACTTGCCCAGCCTGTGCTACGATAGGCTGAGGCTAGTCCTCCACAAGCCAAAGCCCTTTGAAAATTTGATAGCATCTTAGGCACAAACCGGTTGAAACCGCAATCCTGTTGTCAAACATTGCATCATTTTTTAAAATCGCAGACTCAGAGAGTGTGCTTGTGAATGTAGAAAAACCGCCGGATTTTACCGGTTTGAATTAAATTCATCCTTGACTCTTGTATGCAACCAAAGCATGCTCACTTCATTCAAAGCGCTTTGGATAAGGCGCGACTTTTGTTTAATAACGACAGGGTGTCGCTTATGAAGTCGGCATTCTTGGGAGGTTCGCAAATGTTGAAAAAACTTATGCTCGGTGCAGCCCTTGCCGCTCTCTCTGTTGGGAGCCTTCAGGCCGCAGAGCTAAAATTCAAGCCAGGGGAAGATGCGAAATTCAACTGGGCTTCTTATGAGCAATTTAAAAAGAATGTAGACCTGAGTGGCGAAACCATGACCATTTCCGGTCCTTGGCTCGGCGTCGACAAAGACCTCTTTTTGAGTGTCGTTGCATATTTTGAAGCAGCAACCGGTGCTAAGGTGCAGTATGCCGGGTCCGATTCCTTCGAGCAGCAGATTGTCATCGATACGGGCGCAGGCTCCGCTCCGAACGTGGCAGTGTTCCCGCAGCCAGGTCTTGCCGCCGATCTTGCAAGCAAGGGCTATCTGACCCCGCTTAGCGATGAAACCCGCGACTGGCTTGCCAAAAATTATGCAGCTGGTGAATCCTGGGTTGATCTTGGGAGCTACAAAGACAAGAACGGCGATTCCAAATTCTTCGCTTTCCCTTACAAGGCTGATGTGAAATCACTGGTTTGGTATGTTCCTGAAAACTTCGATGATGCTGGCTACGAAGTGCCAAAATCCATGGAAGACCTGAAAGCACTGACAGAGCAGATCGTGAAAGACGGCGGCACCCCTTGGTGTATCGGTCTTGGATCTGGCGCTGCAACCGGTTGGCCGGCTACCGACTGGGTTGAAGATCTGATGCTTCGTACCGCAAGCCCTGAAACCTATGATAAATGGGTTTCCAACGAAATTCCGTTTAATGATCCTGCGGTTGTCAACGCCATCAAAGAATTTGGATGGTTTGCACGCAACGATGATTTCGTTGATGGTGGAGCAGGGGCCGTTGCCACGACCGACTTCCGCGATAGCCCGAAAGGTCTGTTTTCTTCTCCGCCGAAATGCTACATGCACAAGCAGGCGTCCTTCATTCCGTCCTTCTTCCCTGAAGGCACAAAGTTGGGTGTAGATGCTGACTTCTTCTACTTCCCTGCCTATGCCGACAAGGATCTGGGTACTCCGGTACTCGGTGCTGGCACGATGTTCGCCATCACCAAGGATTCCAAGGCAGCTGAAGCCTTTATCGATTTCTTGAAAACGCCGATCGCGCATGAAATCTGGATGGCTCAGTCTGGTCTGCTGACTGCATTTAAAGGCGTCAACCTGGATGCCTATGCCAACGATTCCTTGCACAAACAAGGTGAGATCCTTCTCAATGCGACAACCTTCCGCTTTGACGCATCTGACCTGATGCCAGGCAAAATCGGCGCTGGTTCCTTCTGGACTGGCATGGTTGACTATGTTGGCGGTAAAGACGCTGAAGAAGTTGCTACTGAAATTCAGAAATCCTGGGATGCTCTGAAGTAATTCCAAAGAGCCATCTCCAAATGACACACCGGTCCCCGTATTTCGGGGGCCGGTAACCTATAGGCGGTCGCACCCTTTCTCATTTGCCTCAAATGGTAAAGACGCAGGTCGCAAAGACAACGAAATCTGAAATGCTTTGATCAGGCTAAGGCAGACCTAGGGAGAATGTCTGGTGCCTCACTTCATCTGGCCAACATGTTTCTGGAACCTTTTGCCTTTTCCAGACATTGACCCGAAGAGAGGCTGTTCTAGCCGTCTTGTTGACGTTTCCAAGAAAATTTCGGCAAGGGTCGTGAAACTCAAACCAATGAACCGGGGAATGA